>NZ_BMYR01000001.1:0-110149 GCF_014652375.1 Alishewanella tabrizica
CCTGCCAAATTTGAAGAAACGTATTTTTTGGAACAACAGACTGTCTAGTAAAAGCTGGGAAGTCCATAGTAAAGTTTTTGACCAGCAAGAAATTGAATACCTAAAAAGCGGCCTTAACACTCTTCTCTACTCGGAGATATTTTCATGAAACAAACAGAGAGCAACTTATCAACAAATTCAGAGTTAAAAAAGCTTACTGAAGAAAAAAACTGGCAAGAAATTCTAAACTTAACTAATGGGTTGGCAACAATTGACGCCAATACGAAATTCTTTGTGGCTAATGCTTACAAAGAACTTTCTAATTTTGAATTGAGTTTAGAAAATGTTGAGGAAGGGCTAACACAACAACCTAACAGCAGCTGGGGAATAATTCTTAAATATCAAACATTAAAAAAATTAAATAGAATTGATGAAGCTATTTCATTTGCAAGTAAAAAAATATTTGAAAGCAATATAGATAATTACTCTCTCACATCTGATCTAATAAAAGATTTAATCGAAAAAGATGATTTCGATAGTGCTGTAAATATAAATGAAAAAAGAGATGTTTTCAAAGATAAAGTTGAGAAAAAAATATGCATTTGTATTCAATCATTTAATAAAGCCGACACACTGGAAAAACTTCTTGATTCAATTGTAAAATGCAAAGATACAGAAAACTTTTCAATAATAATAATTCAAGATTCTTGGATAGGTTCAAAAAATGAATCAAAATATAAAATTGGTTTCGATGAAGTTACAGCTGTTATATCTAGACATGTCTCAACACTGAGTGAGTGTTTTCACAATGTAGAAATCATAAAAAATAAAAAAAATCTCGGCACAGCAACTACTTGCAGAAAATTATTAGATTATGTTTCTAGTAAATATGACGCGTTTGCTTTTTTTGAAGACGATTGCGTACTAGCTGATGATTGTCTAAATTGGATTAACTTCTGTGTTAGCAGTGCTATATCTGAGTATGGCGCACACTTTGCAACATGCGAATCAGTTTTTTTTGACTATGGTAAAAAAGAAAAACCCACTGAGTCAAAGATTGAAGAACTAATTGAAATCTCAAAGAAGCTTAGTAAGTATTATTGTAAACTTAGTTTCGTACCTTCGACATCTTTCATTACTACAAGCAAGATTTGGCAATCATATAACAAGATTAGAAGTTTTCCACGCGGTCCAGAGAGCCTGAACAGCTATTATAAAAAGCATTCTCAAAAAACAATATTCCCTATTGTCGCTAGAGCTATAGATATAGGCATGGAGCATGAATCAGGCTATAGTATAGCCAATCTTGGAAAAGGCAATGTAAAAGAGATTAAAAATTCATATGCGATGGCAAAAGATTATGGTGACATTAGATATTTAGAATACAGTGAGAATTTAGATTTACTTTTTTCAGCTACATCTAACATTGAAGAAAAAAGCATAATGAAACTTACAAAAATATTTGAAATTTAACTAGATTTCATAAATCGTTTATTTAAAAATTACTCAAAGAAGAAATTAGGCAGAAGCAATTTATAGTTATGGCTGCATAAAATCTTCCGAATAATCTATTTTGTAATTATAAATACGAACCTTAAGCGAAATATAAGATATGGATAACGCTCTTTTATGTACTGGTTTTCATCGTAGCGCCACATCAGTCACCACAAATTATTTATATAATGCAGGTTTGCGCATAGGCTCTAATTTAATGCCGGGAGGTATTAGCAATCCCAAAGGCCATTTTGAAGATATCGACTTAGTCTCACTACATGATAGTCAGCTAAAGTTCTCAGGTACTAACTGGCAATACCATGATGAGGTATTACTAAAAACTGAGCCTAACTTTCTTGAAAATTACGTTAAAAGACGTTTCGAAGCAGATCGTATTTGGGGAGTAAAAGATCCAAGAGCCTGTTTATTTCTTGATGAATGGGATAAGGCACTGGGTGAAAATGGTTCTTACTTGTTCGTAATACGGCATTGGAGCAGTTGTATAGAGTCTTTATTACACCGCCATAGTCGAGAATTTGCTTATGACTTAGATAACAAGGCGGTAAGTTCTAACTTACTCGATTTTTGGCGTGATCCTACCTTAGCAGCAAAAATGTGGTTAAGTTATAACAAAAGAATTTTATCTTTTACCAAGAAAAACCCGCAAAAAGTTATTATTGTCAGTCAACGCGCATTATTTAATGGCGCGCCAATAATTGAAAAGATCAACAATAAATTTGGTTTAACTTTAAACAATGAGGTTAAGTCACCTTTTGATTTAACTCTTTTAAGAGATGAAAGCAACCAAGAAATATTTGAAACGCTGTCAATTTCTCTTAAATCGCAGCTTGATGCAGTTTGGCTTGAGTTGTTGGCACTTGCTGATTTTTCAGCGGAGGATGAGCATCCTAAAATTTATTTTCATCCTCCCTTGGAGTCCAGCCTGTTTAAAGAGTACCAAACCGCTCTTAGCACTGTAAAAGTTACAACTACGTCGTTAACTGAGCAGACTACTATCAACGAGAGTGAAGTGTGGCTAGATGTATTAAATACAATTAAAGTAGATACTGAATTGGTGGTTTATTTAGATGCGGCTACAAAAAAAGATATCGCTACCGATAAACATTTAACATTGCTGAGTATCATAGATACTAAATTTCCTACTAGTGCAGTAGTTCAGCTCTCAGCCGCGAAATTACTACTCAAACTTGAAGCTTATTCTCTGGCATTAGCGCGTTTTAAAACCGCTCTATCCTTAGGTGTCTACTTTCCCTACGTTGATATGATGATAGCACAGTGCTATCAGGCGCTGCCTGGGCACCGGCTAGAAGCTGAATTCTTTTACAATAAAGCATTAAAAGCAAACCCCAAAAATGTGAGTTTCTATATACATTTTGCACGTTTTTTATCCCAAAACAGCGAGAATACTCGAGCAATAGCTATTATTAACCAATCTTTTGAAGTCTGCGGCCAGCAGCCTAATAATATAATCGCTTTATGTGAGCTACTCGAAAAAGAAAACAGGCTTCCAGAAGCGATTGACGCGCTGGAAAAACTAAAAAATACTGGCGATAACAGAGGCGTAGCATTTTTAGCCAGGCTTAAATTGCAAACTCAGTATCAAAATGGCATCGCCGATTATAATGAAATTACAAGAGAAAAAATTAAAGATAAAGATAAATTAATCTGGTTGGCTAAAGTTGGTAATCAATTAAATATTGCTTCTGCAGAAAACGATTTTATTTCAAGATGTGTTAAGCACTGGAAATTATTAGAATAACTATCCCCCAAGGACAGGCTCTAAAAAATGAACATAAAGCATTAACTTTATGTTCATTATTATATTTTTAAAAAATTAAACAGCATAACGATATTAATTTCAAAGACTTAATTATTATTAAAAGGATTTATCCAAATTGGCGTTATGCCTCTTTCGCTATATATGTAATCTTTTGCACAGTAAAACCAGTTACGATTTACAGCCTGTTTAGCTTTATCGTTAGACAGTATTTGCTTGCAATATTTTGCCATAACATTCGCCGAAGCAATCCGTTGTTGTAAATGTATACGCCATTGGCTATGCGTGCTGTCAGAGTAATACCGCTTTTGTAGCATCTCTATATCAACATAGATAAATGATCCAGTTAGTCTTAGCGCTGCCAACCACAGGCGTTCAGAGTGAATTAACTCTGGGGTAGCTATTATAAATAAATTAAGTTGATGTATTACTTTACACCTAATTACGCCTTTAAATGCTCCCTCATAAGAACCAAGCCAAAATAAATCGATTGCAGCGTCAGTATCATGTTTCACGTCTGCAGTAAGTTGTTTTAATAATCTGGGCTGGGAGTTCTTGTCAGGTAAAATATTGCCTTTTAAATCCCACCCAGTAACATGCCCGAATGCTAAGTTTGCCATAGGGTATTGATCTAATGTATGACACAAAGCTAATGAGGCCTCAACATTACTAGAATCATCGTGAGGTAAAATTCTAACATATTCACCTCGGGCAGCATTAAGCAGTAAATTGATGTTTTCTACCCAGTTTAAAGCACTACGACTACTAAAATAACGTATAGATGATTCGCCTTCAAAAAGCGCCTGCAACTCGGCTAACATAGAATCTTCGCAGTGCTGATCGGAAATTAAAATTTCTACACCATCGGACAAATGAGATCTGATATTTTCAATCAGAATCGTTTCAAAACGTGCAGAACGATATAAAGGAATTAATATCGACAATTTCGGTGGTGATGCTGTCGAAAAAAGATTCAAATAGCGCTCCCTAAAATGTTTTTTATGTAATCAAAAGCCTGTTTGGCAAACAATGGGCCTGTGCAATATTTACCTGTATCAATACTTAGCCAGTTACCATAACAGTGTAAACCTATATGATGACGTTGATGAAGTTCACTTTGCGGGTCATCAATATCAGTTTTCCCCCAACTACAAATAAAACCACCAGCAACAAAGGGGGGCTTACTAAAGTTAAGCTCTGCTAAAGCAGGGACAAAACGACTAAGGTGTTTTACTGTATCTTGAATTATTTGCTGCTTATCACAAAAGCACTGCAAATTTTCTAAGTTGGCTAATTCATTTGGTTCAGTACTTTGCGTTTCTCCTATTTTGCAGATAGGGTACCAAGACAAGTAAAAACGACCTTGACCATGATTTACAACATCACCATAAGGGCCGGTAATAAGGGTCGTAGAAGGTATTGTCTTCTGACTGTTCGTGGCAAATTGAACCGAAAGTTTAAATCGGTTAAGCGTAGGCTTATTATTTAAAAAACCAAGCTGCTTATCAAAATGCAGGCGCTGTTCCCATAAACAATTAACCACCAGAGAGTATCTCTCCTGCTGTATTGCTCCAGCCTGGTCATGATAGGTAAGGTTAAAACCAGCATCAAGCTTTGATACGTCTTTAAGCGTACAACCTAGCTTTTTAACAATCAATGGTTCCGACATTACAACAGCAATCAGTGCACTAGCAACCTGAGCAGGATCAACACAAATCTCTTGCGTACTAATTGCACCTAGCAGTTCTTGCGAATTTAACCCAAGTAGCTGTAAAGCTGAACTAGTGTGATGCACAACCGAATGTCTTTTTGCTAACTCATCAACCTGTTGTGCATGCTGACAAATTTCAGTAAAACTAAGCTGTGAATCTTTTGGGACTGCATAGATAAACGCTTTGGAGCGCATAAACCAGCTTTCAGGTAAATCGGTTAATGTTGCAAGCTCGCGAATAAAAGATTGAGATCCCTCTACCATCAAATGGTGAGTTTGCCGTGTAGGATCTGCAGCATAAACATAACCTAGGTGTAACTTACCCTCGTTATATAAACTGGCACCTTGCATAGGCAAGGGGGCTTTGTCATAAAGATGCACTTTAACACCAAGCTTGGCTAAGCGAAGTGCCAAGCAACAACCAGTAATTCCGGCACCTAAAATTGCTATATCCATCAAAACCCTTTTTAGCTCAACTAAATCTAATAAAAATAATTTCTAAACGATAAATTTTGACCTTGAATCTATAAAGTCTACAATGTAAGAAACTTTTAAACCCGTTGCTTCAAATAAACCTAAAATGTTTCTGGCATTATAATTTACACCTACCATAGCAGACTCTCTGTCATGTCAAAGAGGTTTTTTATTTAATTTCATTATTTATATTTATCTCTTTTGATACTTTGATATAGAAAAACAAATTTAAAGTAAATTAACTACAGACGATATATTACTCTGAATCAGAATTTTTGTTTCTAAGTAATAACTTTCAACGTCGTTTTCAGCAGCAAGCTTTTCAATTATCATTATAGGATCATTTCCAAATGAGAAAAGCGTGTAGTTATTATCTATATTACTAAGCCTCACGCAAGTTCCTGAAACAGCAATGCCAGAAAATTCATTATCATGTAATAATTCAAATATTATGTTATCTGTGAATGCATTTTTAATAAAAAAGTATTCGAAGTTTACGATAGAGATTGCTGAACATGGATCAAAGCGTAATTTATGTTTTTTAGAACATTGGAAAGGTATAGAGATAGTTTGCCACTGATCTAGTTCTACTCTCGTTTTTATTGAATTAATTTCAGAATATGCGCCTGTTTCTTCGTGAGGCAAAAAAAGTTGTAACTCGGTTGTTTTAGCTTCTGGTGATATTGCATAACCAGTAAAATCACTATAACTTTTTATAGCGTAATTTGAAAAATATTTAACTATCCGCAAAAACTCAAATTTTTGCGCATAATTCTGCTGTAAGGCACAAAGCTGCTGAATTGGCCCCATACAACCTTTGCTAAAATCGAGCAACACAAGCTTCTTATCTAAGTCAAAACTGAACCATCCGTTCAGTTCAACATCACTTAATAAGGCTTCATCAAAGTGAAAATACTGTGTTGCTACCAGTACACAAGCTTTATCGGAAAAATGAGTTCGATATTTTGCAATAGTACTGATAAGTTGCTGCATAGTTTGACAACAATCTATGGTTAACAGATCAATTGTGTTTGCAACCGCTTCACTAAACTCACTTAATTCGGTACGGCTTAAAAAACTTGATAACCCGCTATACCATTTTTTCTGGTGTCCCTCTGCTTGGCTCAACGTCTCATTATCTAAAAGAGATGTATCTAAGTAGAGCTTTTTATATTCCAACTCTTCGCTGCTGTTTACTAATGCTTGACAGATAGCAAAATGAAATGCAGCGCTATCTGTAGCTAAGCTTATTACCGAATTAGGCTTTAATGCAGCTACCAACCAATACGCTACAGGTAATAGAAAGGTACTGACCGGTGAATCATAATATTTAGGCGTAAGATATAACGTATCAAATACTAAATTACGATAGTCTAGCGCATTAAAATAGTAAGACTGATTGACTAAGCGGCGTTTAAAAGCTGCATCTGTGCCTTGTGCAATGAGCTCTAATTGGTTTTTAACCCGGGTGTTTAAATGACTTTTCGATGGTTCAAAGCCATTTAGCAACTGCAGCGCATGTTGGTAATTCGCCATCGCTGCAGGCTCATTTTGGTTTAAAAAAGCCATATTGCCGAAATTGTTATAAACACTGCTTAATAACATTTTCGTCGCAGTCGTTGGTTCAACGCCTGCAGCTATGGCTTTGCTAATAAGTACTTTGCCCGCTGCACTATCACTTAGCTGAAAATTGGCTATCGCCACATACAAGTAACAATAACCTGCATTACTACTTGCATCAAAGTCAGCTTGATCAAAAGCTGACAGCGCTTGCCAATCACCTAATTGCCAGAGCAGGCTAACTTGATTAAAAACGTCATTAGCGTGTTTAACGTTACCAGCAGCTTTAGCCGCAGGTAATTTACTTTTCGCTTTTTGCATAATTAAGCTCAATATTTAAAGTCTTATTAGCGGTAGGCGTATAGCCCCACGCTTGCCATTATTTTTTTGAACACTTTGTAGCCATATTCTGCAGAGTAACGCTCTTTAACCAGAATAGCGGAAGCATCGGCAAATTTTTTCCACAGTTTCTGATCATCGTACAGTTTGATAATATTGGCTACCCACTCTTCAGGTGTATCAGCAATAAGCGTTGAAATAGCATGGGTTAACCCGGTGCCTTCTGCTGCTGTTTCAGTAAGTACTGTTGGTGTTTGATATGCCATCGCCTCCAATACTTTACCTTTAATACCCGCGCCAGAGAGCAATGGCGCCACAAAAACCCGATGTGCATAAAAAACATCATCAAGATTTTCGGCAAATCCCACCATCTCAATATTGGGTGTTTCCAGTGCTTTGTATTCTTCTGGCATGGCACTGCCGTAAACGTAAAGCTTAATATCAGGCCGCACTTTTTCCAGTAATGGCATAATTTCAGCTACTAGATAATCAACCGCCTCTTTATTAGGGTAATGATTAAATCCCCCCAAAAACGCAATACCTTCACGTGCTTTAAAGGCAGGCGCTTCGCCTTTGTCTTCTAAAACCCATGGCGTTAAATGCAGCTTATCAGTTTCTAAGATATGCGAGGTAATTACTGCATGTTCTGTGCTGTTGTAGCATAAAATGGCATCCACTTTACGACAGACGGCTAACTCGTTTTCGCGCGTTTTAAGTGCCGAATTTAGCGCCTCTTGCGAACGGCTTACTTTTAATGCAGTTCTAAGCTCACGCAAGAAATGCAGATCGGCATTGTTAAATACAACCTTTATACTGGGTTTAACATTCTTAATGGCATCAAGATACTTTTCTGCCACGTTATAGCGGGTAATGTAAACCGCATCCATTTCATGTAAGCGTTTGTTAATCACATCAAATACACTGGCATAAAACGGTGCATACAACACCTCAATCCCCATTTTTTGTAATTCAAGCGTATAACTACCGAAAAAAGCCAGGTTCTCGGGTATAAAGGTTACCTTAAAGCCTAACGCCAAAAGTAACTTCATTTCCTGTACAGCAGCATAACTACCAGCATCCTTATTCGGCTGCGGCGTAGCATAGTCGATAACCAGAACCCTAGCACCAACATTGCGATCTTTTTCGATCATCATGTTCTCTAGACTGGCTTTGCCATTATTGCGAAAAGCTTTATACCATTTTGATGCAAAGGTTTTTTGGTTGATGACCTGATAACGTTTTAAACCTTTAGTGACATCCTTGCCATGGCTCTTGCCTTCGAAATGAATAACCTTGGAAAAGGGCGTGAACACAGTTCGGTAGCCTTTATCGCGGACTTTAAAGGCGATATCAGTATCTTCAAAATAACAGGGGGCCAACTCTTCTGAGAAGCCGCCAACTTCTTGCCAAACTTTGCTAGGTAAACACATAGCGGCGCCGGTGAGGTAGTCAACATCGCGCACATAGTTAAATTCGGGTGCATAAGGGCTATAACCCCGCCCTACATTCCACGGTAAACCATCTTCCCACACAATACCGCCGGCTTCCTGCATTGAGCCATCTTCATTAATTAGCATGGAACCTGTCATGCCAATATTGGCTTTTGTTTCAAACTCAGCAATCAACGTGTCTAACCAGAATGACGTCACTTCCGTATCGTTGTTTAGGAAAACAATATATTCACCCTGTGCAAGTTTGGCTGCGCGATTACAACTGCGTAAAAACCGCATATTTTCAGGGTTTCTGGATACCACAATGTTTTTAATAATAAACTCAGCTTCACTGGTAAAATCGTCTGAGCAGTCATCAGCCAGAATGACTTCATATGAAGTTTTGTTATAAGCAAAAGCAATAGATGCAATACAGGTATAGGTTAACTCAAATTTATTATACGCCGGAACAATAATAGAGACTTTTGGCTTTTCAAATACCGGCAACTCAAAAGAAGGAAATTTCTTTCTACCCTCGTAACCTTCACACAACACTTTATGAAGTTGCATTAGCGTTACCGGGGCAATGTTACTCTCGCCTTTTGCTATTGCTGCAAGCTGATATTGTAAGGTTTCGTAACGATGATCCGCTTGTTTAGGTAATAGCGACATCCCCGGTTCTTGAGAACTACTGCTAAGATACTGCCAAGGCGTTAGTATTGGCGTAGCGGTAATATAACCAAACCCGAGCGGACTTGCCATTTGCTCTAACGCAAAAGTAACTTCAAGTTGCTTACCCGTGATAAATTTAGTGGGTAGTAAAAAGTAGGCTTTTTCAGATTTAGCCTCTGTCTCAAAAGCAACAGTACCAATGACCTCGCCATTTACCATAGCCTGAACTTTTACACCCTTGAGGCTAGCCGTTGATAATACCGCAGTAGAAACATGTCCGTCCTGATATACAGGAGCGCTTAATGTAACGTCGTAATCTAGTGCTGGGATAACAAACTTACTGTGTTTAATTCTTTGACCGGCAGCAGTACGGAGTTCTATTTGGGTATCTGCTTTTGTATTATATGCTTGTAAAGGTACAGCAAAACCGTGCAAACCTTTATGAATACCTGCTTTTTCAAGATCAGCACGATATAAATCAGCTGTCACTGTAGCTAATAACTGCCCATTACCATAAATAGATAGCTCAATAGGCTCATCGCTGGCTTCTGCCGCTACCCAGCCTGCGAGATTACCAAAAGTTGCATTCTCAACATTACATTTAAACAACGCTTGCGCCTTCGTAACTTTTGCTATTTTGCTCGCTTCGGTTACTTCCGAAGTGGTAGTGGTTTTGTTAGTAACTTCAATGTTATCTTTCATGCTGCACCAGGTAAGTTAGATTAAAATTTTTTAACTTTCTAAATAATGGTTAAATGTTAGTCTGCATCCAAAATATATACTTTGAACTGAAGTTTTATTGAATTAAATACTAACAACCATTTAAGTTGGTTAATTTAACTCTTAATAACCCCAAAATCTGAAAATAAGAAACTATTAAAATTCTTAAAGAATTCGGAAAACTCTAACTCAGAGTGCTCGTTATAAAAAATCAGTTCATTATTGGAATTAATTTTAAAATAGCCATCAGCTAAATCCAGACAGCTTCCTTCATTGAACTTTTTCTTATTAGCTTCAATTATCTCCTCAACAAATCTTGACATAGTGTCATTTTCTATTCCATCAGATCCTCTTTCCAATATTTCTTCGAGAGTAATACCTTCAGGAAAAACCATTCCCCTCTCAAGCTTTCTAATATTAGCTTTTATTCTTTGCTCATAAGAAAGTTGATTATAATGAAAAAGTATAAATGCCCCTTTGCTGTGTGAAAACCATTTAATGTCCTTAGGAAATTCTTCGCTATGAATAAGGCTTTTAGTTGATTTGTGCGAAGATGAAACTATTGGTTTTCCCCAGCGGCCACCCCAAACCAATTTGGTTCTATCGTTACCTATATAAAATTGATCTTTGCAACCAGGCCGATTCTCAATCCAAACACATGGTGTTGAAAAACCATGCGGTATCTCTAAAACTTCTCTAGATTCTTCGTATTTACTGCGCAGAACACCGTCATAAAAATACAAAAATTCGTCTGTATCTATTATTATTCTGTGTTCGCAAGAAGACTCAAGTGAATCATATAGCTCAGGGAAAATTGATGAGTCATGAATTCTATTATGATGTTCACTAAATGTGAATTTAATAATCTGAGGATATTTATCATAGATTAATTTAACCATATCATCATCAGACCCATTATCAGCAATTATGAGGCTGTTAAAACCAAAAAAGTTCCCATGATGTATAATCCAATCTTCAAGGAAGTACGGATCATTGAAGGTTTTGAGTATGATCTTTATCTTACATTTTGTGGACTTTATGGAATTAACTATTTCAGCTTTATCTGAAAACCAACTTAACATCAAAACCTCTTAATTTCAAAAAAATGTATTATATTATTATATACACGTAAAAATAATTTTTTTTCTACTCTTACAATAACTTGATAAAGAAAAAAATTAAGATTTATATTTCAACCAAAATAGTCAACTAAGTGACTATTCCATCTTGAAATTTTTTCGGCAACCACCTCGTCATTACCTATCTTACAAGAAGTAGCAAGACTATTTTGGATAAAAACAATTTCATTCAAGTGATTAGAACTTTTGGTTACACTATTTAAATGACGCCTATGTTTGTTAAAGCTTTCACTACAAAAGGCAATCTTAGATTCAAAAATAACTTTAGAATAGATAAACCAATCACCTGCGACTTTAAATGAATTAATCTTGTCTTTATTATTTACAAGCACACTACAAAAAACGTCTCTTTTTAGTAAAACAGAACTCACATTAGGAATCGTATTTTTAATACAAAGTGCTCTTTTTATTTCTTCTTCACCCGAAATAACATAATCCTCCCGCCAGTAATCACCAATATCATCGGTATAAGCTAGGTAGTCATTTGCCAACAAATTACCATCTTGGTCAATTTGCTTTGACTGGCTATACGCTAAAACAACCTCGGGGTCGGCAAAAAACTTAATTAGCGTTTCAACAAATTTTGGCTCGGCTAAATCGTCGGCTTCAGCAATCCATAGATATTCGCCTTTAGCCAGCTCTGCACCTTTTTGCCATTGTTTAAAAACCGAACCTGAATTTTGCTCATTTACTACCAAACGGTAAGGAATTTGGCAGCTTTGCAGGTACTCAGTTATCACTTCAACACTATTATCTGAAGAAACATCATCCAGCACGATCAACTCATACAATGGAAAGGTTTGCTTTACAATAGAATCTAAGCGACTAACGATATATTTGGCATAGTTATAGTTTGGTACAGCTACAGAAACACGAGGTAGTGGCTGCTTTGCATAATCAAGTAAATCAAATAAATAGTGATAAAAGCTTAACTCGGTTTGCACAATATGTTGTCCGGTTTGTGCAAGTTTAGCTGCTTGTTGCGGGTTTTGTAATAAGGAACTCATCGCTTCGGCATACGCCGCTACGTTATCTTTCGGTACTAACAGGCCACAATCACGCTGTAACAGATTTTCAAAACCACCGCAGTCTTTAAAGGCCACTACTGGCGTCAGTGCATCCAAGGCTTCCATTACCACTGACGGGAAAGGATCTTCGCGTGAGGTTAATGCATAAACATCAGCGGCAATGTAGTACTTTCTAGGGTCCTCAACTAAGCCGGTAAAGATAAAATGGCGCTCTGTGCCTGCTTGTATTGCGTTTTGCATACTGGCATCGACAAAGGGTTTATCTAAATGCCCGACCCAAAGCGCATAAATTGTAGGATCTTTCGCAATTAGGTTAGAACACGCCTGTACAAAATAATCAAAGCCCTTACGGTGGTCAGCATAACCGGCGCACATGATGATTTTGGCGTTAGGGGCCAGACCAAGGTTAGCCCGTACTTCATTACGAACGGCTATTTTATCCGCTCCCTGGCGCAATAAACTCGGTAAATAGACGCCCTGAGGTTTAATAACGGCTTGAGTCAATTCCTTATTAATAAACCCCTCAAACCCTTGCTGAACTTGCTTGGCAGGAAAGACTATTTTGTCAGCGTATTGTGCTATAGCTGTTGCATGCTGCTGCAACTTGTAACCTTGCAAAATACTTGGCAATTCATGTATGAGGGATACCACGGTTATTCCCGCTTGCTTTAAGTGAGGCACAAACAAACCAGAAACCGTGGTATTTACCAAAGCTGCAGTTACTCCAGCGGCTTTCACTTTGTTAATGGTATTGGTGATCTCCGCGGCAGTAGCGAATTGTAAGTTTAGCTGCTGCACTGTGGCATAGCGGCGATACTTATCCAACATAACGCCCTCACCCAGCACAATCATTTGCACGTCAAAATGTAATTGCTCAGCAAAATATTTAGCAAAATTTAAGCATAAGATTTGTGCGCCATGTGGGTGTGCATCATGGCTCACAATCAAAATACTTTTTTTTTCAGTATTCACTGTTTCATGGGCATTTCTTACAGCCTGTAACCATGCATAGCCATAGCGTTCGTCAGGCTCAAGGTGAGCGCCCTCTGCCCATTCATTCCAGGCATTTATAAACACAAAACGTTCATCTGGGTTTTCACGTTTTAACAACGTTTCTTTAAAGGCGTTAGTGAGATAACGTTCAAATAATTTCGGACAGCTATTATGAAATACAGTACCTTTATTCTTTTTACGTGCCGTATTGTCCCAAGAGGGTGTTGCACTGCGGAACAGCTTGTATCCGGGGTCAATATATTCATCGCTGCGTTCAACAAATATGCGCCAATCGTAAACCGTGGTTTGAAAGTCATCAACCACTGCTTTTTGTTCATCCGTGATACGCGGCGGCTTACTGTTGTTAGGCGGGAATTCTATTGCCGCATCAAAATCATAAGCTGCTGGATCAACGGTTTCAAAGGATTGCGGGTAAGCTAGATAAATTTCACCAATACCATTTTTCCGGCACCAATCACGCCAGCGTTTAGTTGTTGCCTTCATATCCGGGAATAAATTTGGGCGGTAAACAAGCAGCAATGGCTTACCGTTTACCCGAATATAACGCTCATCTCTTAAATACTTTGAAATATTAGCAATAAAAGCCAGATCATCTTCGGGAGAATAGTTTTGTATCATTAACAGGTCATTTTCTAAACCATCCCAACGGCGGCTCCAATTTTCATTGGCCCAACACACACAGAATGGAAAATCTAAGGTGGGATCGGCAAGCATTTTATCCAGCGGTTGCTCTAATAAACGTTGGCCAGAGAACCAGTATAGGTAATAACAAAAGCCTTCTATACCATATTGCTTTGCCAGTTCAATTTGCTTAGCTTGCGCATCGCGCTCTAGCAGATTGTAATAACCAATATCAGCATGTGGAACATGCGGCTGGTAATGACCTTCAAATCGCGGTATTGCAGGCTTAACATTAGTCCATTCTGTAAAGCCTTTACCCCACCATTTGTCATTTTCAGGAATGGCGTGAAATTGAGGTAGATAGAAACAGATAGTTCTCACTGCTTTGGTTACAGGACTAACATCGTTACTTACTCGAGGAACATATTCAACCGGTGCAACTTCATATCTAGATTTATAAGGTTTGGGTACGGCTTCACGACCTTCATTAATACCATTACATACATAATGAATATAAGGATTTATGCCTGCAGCAGCCACATCAGGATTACATTTTAAATAATGCTCAGTGTTAAAGTTTTCCGACGGGTTATGGCCCAATTTGATACCCGTATTAAGATAATAGGCTAACGGGTTTTCTCCATCGGGAATAAAAGATTGGTAGTGTTTTATATAAAATGTTAAATCAAACGTTTTAGACTCTTGGATCTTTTCAAAAAAATAATCGTCTAAATTTTCAGGTTTGTTTAATATTAAATTACTATTCTGTATTAACTGAGCTGGCCGCTCGGCGTTTGCGTGTTCAAGCACATTAGACTGTTCGATAGAGTTATGGATGTTAGCTTGAGCTGTGAAAGATGGAATATCTAATGACTGTTCTGGCAATTCAGGACACGTTGTATTTTGAAATAATGCCTTAAGTTCAGCTACCGCTTGCTGATCATAAAGTTTTTCAATTAACGGCAACGCCTGTGGAAGCCCGGCCTGCTTTGCAATAAAACGCATATTAAATTTTAGGCTATCTTGCAATACAGGCACAGCAACTGCAGCATCAAGATAATAATTTACTGCTGCTGTGTAATTTTTATTATTTAAGGCTTTATTCGCCTTCACAACTAAATAATCACTCACTCTAACACCACATCCCTTCTAAGCTTAGAATTTAACAATATCTGCGAATAGTGTCCCTTCTTTATCTTTTGCAGATAAAGTGGGCGCAATTTCGGTTAAAGGCCATTTAATACCAATTTCCGGATCGTTCCATAGCAATGAGTATTCATCTCCGGGATTGTAATAATCAGTGCATTTATATTGAAACTCTGCCATTTCGCTTGTGACATAAAAGCCATGCGCAAAGCCCGGTGGTACCCAAAGCATTTGTTTGTTTGATTCGCTTAGTAATACACCTACCCACTGGCCAAAGGTTGGGGAGTTCTGGCGCATATCCACCGCGACATCAAATACCTCACCTTTGGTTACTCGGACTAGCTTGCCTTGTGGTTTTTGATGTTGAAAGTGCAAACCGCGAAGAATTCCTTGCTTTGAACTTGAGTGGTTATCTTGAACAAATTGGTAATTACCACAGTGCTTAATAAATTCTTCATGGCGAAAGGTTTCCATAAAAAAACCACGTTCATCACCAAATACTTTAGGCGTTAACAATACTACATCCGGAATTGCTAGCGGTTGATATTCCATTTTGTTGCTCCCTTTGTTTTACTTACCGTACTTTAATAAGTTGAGCAAATATTGACCGTACTGGGTTTTACTAAAAATTGTGCCTTGTTTCTGCAGCTGGACATCATCAATCCAACCATTGCGCCATGCTATTTCCTCTAAGCTCGCCACTTTTAGCCCTTGGCGATGCTCAATGGTTTGGACATAGCTACTGGCTTCGAGCAAGCTGTCGTGTGTGCCCGTATCTAACCAAGCAAAACCGCGGCCTAATTTCTCAACCGTTAAATCACCACGCTCTAAATAGGCGTTATTCACACTAGTAATTTCTAACTCACCGCGCTCAGAGAGTTTTACTGCTTTGGCAATTTGTACTACATCGTTATCGTAAAAATATAAACCCGTTACCGCGTAATTCGATCTTGGCTGTTTGGGTTTTTCTTCAATCGAAATCGCTTTACCGGTTTGGTCAAACTCCACCACCCCAAAGCGATCAGGATCATTTACCATATAGCCGAATACGGTGGCACCGCTCTGTTTTTCAGCGGCGCGCTTTAACTGCACCGAGAAATGCTGACCATGGAAAATGTTATCGCCCAGTACTAAACATACTGGATCATGGCCAATAAACTCTTCGCCAATAATAAAGGCTTGCGCTAAGCCATCGGGCGATGGCTGCTCGGCATACTGAAACGCCACACCAAACTGCTCGCCAGTGCCCAGTAACTTTTTAAAACCGGGCAAATCTTCAGGGGTAGAAATAATCAGAATATCTTTAATGCCTGCCAACATTAATACCGAGATCGGGTAGTAAATCATCGGTTTATCATAAATTGGTAATTGCTGCTTCGACACCCCTAAGGTGATGGGGTGTAACCGCGTACCTGAACCACCGGCTAGTACAATACCTTTACGCATAATAGTAATAATCCCTTATGTTACTGAGCGGTTAGCTCAGTGAATGTAAGTGCGACTTGCTGCTGCCAACTGGGCAGTTGCAAATTAAATGTGTGTTCTAACTTTGTTATGTTTAAACGCGAATTAGCTGGCCGTTTGGCTGGCGTAGGATATTCGGCGGTAGTAATTGGCATAAACTGTTCAGGTTTAAGCGCTAATGTAATACCTTGACTGCGCGCTAAGCTAAAAATTTCTGCGGCAAATTCATACCAACTGCAATAGCCTTGAGGTGCTAAATGATATACACCAGAATAACGCCCAGTATTCTCGCCCGCGGCTTGCGATAACCATACTTGCTGAATAGCCAAAACCGTTACCTGCGCAATTAAGCGCGCCGGCGTAGGTGCGCCAATTTGATCAGCAACCACCTTTAGGGCTTCACGGCTTTGTGCCAATTTTAGCATGGTACGCATAAAGTTATTACCGCGCGCGGCATATACCCAACTGGTGCGAAAGATCAGGTATTGATCGGTGTTTTGCATCACAGCGTTATCACCGTCTAGTTTGCTTTGACCATATACAGACAGCGGTCCAGTCTCATCGCTTTCTTGCCAAGGCGTGCTGCCCTCCCCCGGATACACATAATCACTTGAGTAATGCACCAACCACGCATTGCGTTGCTTGGCTAAAGTAGCCAAGGCCGCAGGCAATACAACGTTAATTAGGTTGCAGGCGGCTTGCTCAGTTTCTGCTTTATCCACGGCTGTCCACGCAGCAGCATTAATAATTAACGTTGGGTTTAATGCAGCGACTTGGCTAATAACAGCTTGGGTGTCGGCAAAATCTACCTCGCTGCGGCTAAGTGTGTGTAGCGTGCCCAACGGGGCCACAGCACGCGCCACTTCAAAACCAACCTGCCCCGTGGGAGCGAGCAATACTATAGTTTGCATTATGTTATTCCTTAGCGCGCAACATGCTGATAGCTGCCATCTAAAATAGCTTGCCACCATGCGGTATTGTTTAAATACCACTGCACGGTTTTGCGCAGGCCCGTTTCAAACGTTTCTTGTGGCACCCAACCTAGTTCACGTTCAATTTTGCTGGCATCAATGGCATAGCGCACATCATGGCCCGGGCGGTCAGTTACATAGGTAATTAAATCGCTGTATTGCTTTATACCTGCGGGTTTGGTTGGCGCCAGCTCTTCAAGCAAAGCACACAAGGTGTGCACCACTTCAATATTTTGCTTTTCGTTATGGCCGCCAATATTGTACGTTTCGCCGATAGCACCAGTGGTAGCTACACATACCAAGGCACGGGCATGATCTTCTACAAATAACCAATCGCGGATTTGTTTACCATCACCATATACCGGTAAGGCTTTACCGGCTAAGGCATTTAAAATCATTAACGGGATCAGCTTTTCTGGGAAATGAAACGGGCCGTAGTTATTAGAACAGTTCGTTACTACGGTCGGTAAACCAAAAGTACGTAACCAAGCACGTACTAAATGATCAGAGCCCGCTTTACTGGCAGAGTATGGGCTACTAGGCGCATAAGGTGTGGTTTCAGTAAACAAATCATCGGTGCCATGTAAATCACCATACACTTCGTCAGTTGAAATATGATGAAACCGAAACGCCGCTTTTTTTTCGGCAGCTAATGCGCTCCAGTAAGCCCGCGCCGCTTCAAGTAGCGTGTACGTACCGACGATGTTGGTTTGAATAAATTCGCCTGGGCCATTAATAGAGCGATCAACATGGCTTTCTGCGGCCAAATGCATAACAACATCGGGCTGATATTTAGCAAACAAGGCCGCCATGGCAGCGGCATCACAAATATCCGCTTGCTCAAAATGATAACGTTCAGCGTTAGCAACACTAGTTACCGAGCTAAGATTACCTGCATAGGTAAGCTTATCAACATTAACCACGGTATGCGGCGTATCGCTAATTAAATGCCGTACCACGGCTGAGCCGATAAATCCGGCACCACCGGTGACTAAAAAGGTTTTTGCTGACACGGGGTCGTCCTCACATTAATTTATTAAGGTTTTAACAGTAGTTCTTTTATTATGTCTATTTGCACTTCAGCTTTTTGTATCTCATGCTCTAAAGCCTGTTGCCGTTTGCTTAGATCCGTATTTACTTGTAAAAGCTCGCAATTGGTTTTTTCTAATTCGGTGATTCTAACTAATTGACTAGAAAAATCCTTTTTAACTTGCGCCAATTCTTCTTTCAAATTTTCTTGCTGAGTTTTCGCAGCATCAAGCTGTTTCAAGAGTTCTACTTTTTGCTGCTCAGCCTGTTGCTTCATCAAAGCAACTTGTTGATTTGCTAACTCAAGTTGTTTAGTTAATTCTTCGTTTTGCTGCTCAGTCTGTTGCTTCATCAAAGCGACTAATTGATTTGCTAGCTCAAGTTGTTTAGTTAATTCTATTTTTTGCTGCTCAGCCTGTTGCTTATTTATATCTAACTCTTTCGTAACACTTTCAAGTTGCTCAGAAAGCATGGCGTTGCTTAGCGTTAACGTTGAAATTTCTTGAGCTATAAAGTTTTTCGTAAATGTTAAATAAGGTAGGTCTGGATCCGTGTTATCTTCTGCAGTGATCTGATAAAACTGCGCTTTAAGTGCTTCTTCGGTTTTATCTCTTGACTGCATATCTTTGTATAGGACATGCTCGCTGCTTAAAATTATGATTGTCACGAAATGCTTTAGTAAATCTAATTTTTGTAATTCAAGAATAAAATCTGAAGCTAAGTCAGGAACATCAATGATTAGAGTGTTCGCTGAGTTGTCAAGATTAAGGCTCAGTACTATCTCGCCGATGGCCTTCGTTGTAACTATATCTTCTTGATTGACTTTTAGACCAGGAAAAATTGTCTTTAAACCTGTAGCAGGTTTAATTGCTGAAAATTCTGCTAAGTTATAAGTTGTAAAATTGGCTTTTCCTGTTTCAACCGCAATAATGGTGTGTTCAATTTGAATATTAGATGCACCATACCGCTTGGCTAAAGCGCTGATAGCAGATTCTCTCGCGTCCACCAATAAAATATGTTGGTAATCATCAAAATCAACTTGAGGCTGTTCAACATTACCCGCACCTAGCCAAATTAAATTCCTATTTGTTGTCATGCTTAGTCCTCTCCTTGCTCAGTATGGTCCTCTAATAATTTAGGCGACGCAGTGCGCCCTTCACTACGACCAAATTTTACGAAATGCAGTAAAGGATTAATACCTGTTTGAGCAACGTCAGGATAGCGTTGTAAATACCAAACTCCATCAAAATCAGGACCAGGTCTGCGTCCTTCTGAGGCACCAAAGCGCAAATAATGTTCAGCGGGGTTAATACTCTCATTATCCACGTCAGGATAAGCTTTTAGATACCATTCAGTGTCAAAAAGCTCGCTGGTAATAATTAATGCAACATCGCGTTGTATCTGTTTTTTGAACTTGTCTTCTTTATGTATTAAACGGCCAAGCATTCTAACTGGGCCAGTTACTTTCCACGCCTTAGAGTTTTGTATGGATGTAAGATCTTGCTGGAGGTTGTTGAATTTAAATTCAGCTTCATCAGCTCTAGCTGTCGATTTCCTTAATTGACTTTGTAAACGCTTTAGTTCACGCTTTTGTTGTTTATCACGGCTTATTGCATCATGTTTGTTTTTATCTAACAGTAAGTAGTAGGATTCAAGTTTTTCTTGTAAAAACATTAACTCAGAGATGATCTCAGTATTATCTTGCTGGCTTTCAGAATACTTAATTTGCCATAAACGCAGCTGCTCTTCAGATTGATTTAATTGTAATTCAAACTGCTGATTCGTTTTGACCTCAGATTGCAATAACTCTTTAAGTTGATTATGTTTTTGTTGCTCAGCATTAAAATGCTGATGCAAGTTGTTGTATTGTTGCTGGCTTTGCTGCAGTTGTTTTTCTAATTGCTGTACTGTTAGAAACTGTTGTTCAAGTTCTTCCTGAGTTTTCATTAAGTATGATAGTAGGTGCGCGTGTTCAGATTCTAAGAACTTATGTTCGTTCTTATGCTCTTGGCATGCAGTCACCGTTTGATCTAGCGAGTTTTGTGCGAAATGCAATTGAGTTTGTAAATCTACAATATCAGCATTTAGCGTTATTAGCTTTCGCTCTAAAGCGCTAGCTTGTAGGTTATTTTGCTTTTGCTCCGATAAAAGAGTCTGATATTGCAGTAAAATAACATCAAGGTTAGCAGGTTGCACTTGATCACTAATAACAATACTACTAGCCTTAAGTAACTGACATAACTTACTAAGCTTAGGATCTTGCTGTAATAATTGTGACGCTATTACTGTATAAAGCTGAGTAAGTGGGGCGAGTAATGGCTTTGTTAGCGGCCAGCCCAGTTCAGCTATGATACTTAAATCATCTAATTGGCAAGATACGAGCTGGCTTAAATTAAGCAATTTTAACTTCCGTCGCGATTGACGGTGTAACGCAAGTAATGCCTGAACGTGATGTTGCCACTGCTCTGCGGCGTCAGTTAACGGTATCCCCTCAGCTAACAGCTCAGCTATTGTTTGCTCAGGTGCAGCATACGCCAACAAGACTTTAGGGTATTGCACAACTAAGTCTGTTAACTGCTCTAGGGTAACCGGAGTATTAACTAATACCGGTGTTTGAGACTGTGTCAGCTCTGCTAGCGTTGCTACTATGGGTAACACGTTTTGCTCCAAGGCTTGCAACCACATAGGCTCGTTCTTAAGGGTTAACACCACGGTCATGCTTGACTCCAAAAAAAAACTTGACTGCTTAGCTGGTATACTGTGTTACCAGCTTTTGTAAGTTGGCTAAAAAGTCTTTGCCTAAATGCTTATCGCGAATACCGTATTCGGCAAAGGTGGTGATGTAGCCTAATTTGTTGCCGCAATCGTGGCTGCGGCCTTTAATGTGGTAGGCGTTTACTTGCTGCTCTTTCATTAAAATAGCAATAGCATCGGTAAGTTGTATTTCGTCGCCAGCACCAAGCGGCGTGTACTCCAACGCTTCCCAAATTTCAGGGGTAAAAACGTAACGGCCTACTACAGAAAGATTAGAAGGCGCCTCGTCTACTGGCGGTTTTTCAACTATGGCGGTCATTTTTACGCTTTCAGCTTGTTGTAGCTGTTTGCCTTCTACGTCGGCTACACCATAGCTGCTTACGTTTTCCATTGGCACCGGCTCAACCATAATTTGGCTTATGCCAGTTTTTTCGAACAAGGTGTTCATATGCGCCAAGTTGTCGATTTTTAAATTGCTATCAACATGATCAATTAATACATCGGGCAGCACAACCGCAAACGGCACATTGCCAATCAGTGGCCTGGCGCAAAGCACCGCATGGCCTAAGCCTTTGGCTTCGCCTTGGCGCACATGCATAATAGTTACGTCTTTGGGGCAAATATTTTGTACTTCTTCGAGTAATTGGCGTTTTACCCGTTTTTCCAGCATAGATTCGAGCTCAAAGCTTTTATCAAAATGGTTTTCTATGCTGTTTTTTGAGGAATGCGTGACTAAGACAATTTCTTTGATGCCGGCAGCTATACATTCTTGCACAACATACTGAATAAGCGGCCGGTCGACCACAGGTAACATTTCTTTTGGTATCGCTTTAGTAGCAGGTAACATACGTGTGCCGAGGCCGGCAACCGGAATAACAGCTTTAGTGACTTTCACGATAGTTTTATCCTTAAAATTAATCACGCTTTTTCAGCAATTATGTAAATCTTTAGTGTAGCTAAAACAAGGTTTCGCTTTAGTTAAGGGGTTACCTGTTCATTTGTTGCAAATGGTAGCATTTAACCTATCTTATTGCAGCCAAAAATACTGTTTAACACCAAAGTCTGTTACTGCAGCGTAGCTAATAACTTAATAATAGTGGTATTAATTTGTTGTACATTAAAGTGTTTTTCTGCCATTTCACGGCTTTTTTGCCCCATAGCGTTAATCAGCGCTGGCTGTTGAATAAACTGCAGCATAGCCTGCTCTAAGGCCTCTTGGTTATGAGGCATTACTAAAAAGCCATTTTCACCATCTATCACCGTTTGCCGACAGCCTGGCATATCGGTGGTAATAATGGCGCGGCCTACCGCCATGGCTTCTTGAGTGCTGCGGGGTACACCTTCTCTATAATAGGTTGGCAACACAAATACACTGCTTTGCGTTAAAAAAGGGATAACATTTTGTACCCTGCCAGGATAATAAATAATATCTTGTTGCACATAGAACTGCAGTTCTTGCCGAGACAACGCATAACTACCGCTATCTGGTTCGCCTAATACTACAAACTCTACGTATGGGTAGCGTTTTTTTAAGGCCTGCGCGGCAGTAAGAAAATAGCGGATCCCTTTTTCGTTTAATAAACGTCCCACAAAAATAAAGCGGATAGGCTCAGTAACAGGGGGCACCTGCGGATAACGCTGTAAATTAACCCCGATACCACCAAGCACATGGCTATTACCTACCGGAATACGATTATGGATAAGTAAATCGGCTTGATCTTCAGGATTTAAAAAAAACACCAAATGCGCCTTGGGTAAGCTTAACTTATACAAAAGTACTTGAAAGGCACGCACTAACTTGGCTCTACGGCGCATGCCCGAAGCGGGTTCGGTGAAAGCGCGGCCTAGCCCTTCTATTTTGGCTACGCGTATCGGCACTTTTGCGAGCCAAGCGGCTAAGGTGCCGTAAATAACCGGTTTAGCAAAATAGCAAAAACTCAGGCTTATGCAGTGCTGTTTAAACAGCCGATAAAGTTGCCAGGTGGTTTTAAGCTCAGCAAACGGGTTTAAACCAAAACGGCTCAACTGATAGTCAACAGGGATAGCGCCCAACTTACGAACCGCGGCTTTGGTTTGCTCGGTGTAATCAGTAGCAAAGGCAAATACGGTATGGCCCGCTGCCACAAAATCGCTTATTAAATCGGCCCTAAAGCCCAAAATAGTGCTAGCAATACTGCCAACGACGGCAATACTTTGAGGTTTTAGTGGCATAGTTTATTGCTTACCGCGAACTAAATTAATGCACTTACGCAACATCCTGTGCCATAAGGTGGTTTGTTGTTTTGGGTTTGCCCGCCATTGTGCTAGCGCCTTGGCAGTGGCAAGGGCATTACTGTAATACCCGCTATGTTTACTTAAATACAGCGGGTAACTGATTAACGTACCCGCAACTAACTCGTCTAGCGTAAGCCGACGTTGCCGCCTGGGGCAGAGCTCGGTATCCTGGGTTAAGCCCCATCCGGCGTAAAAAGGTAAGCCGTAACAAAACACCTTAGTACCCCGTAACAGCGCTTCAAACCCCGCTAATGAGGTAAGCACGTGAACTTCGTCAACTTGCTCAAGCATAGTTGAAATATCCACATTTTCCGCTATTTCATCACAAATATTATGAGCTTTTTGCTCATTTTCACCTTGGGCCCGCCCACCGGCTAGGACATCGGGGTGCGGTTTGTAAATAAGGTAAGCATTTGGATTATTTAATCTTACGTGTTGTAACAATTCGATATTCTTTTTTAAACCTGGCGCACCAAAGGCAAGAGACGCATCGCGTTCAACTTGCCCTACAACCAAAAGTACCCTTTTACCGGTAACAGGCCGTTGCCATTGTGCTACACCCGTATTGTATTTTGAAATATGGTGCTGCAGTAAACACTGCCGTAATGCCTGTGCCTGTTCTAACTGATTTAAGCTGAACCGCTGCTGACTTAATAGCACTTCAAGATCACTTGGGCAGGTAGCATCAAAGTAAAGCCCGCGGCTGTCTACCACCCACGACAAGGGTTTAGTAAATAAAATACCTAAGCCTACTGAACGTAAAAAGCCATCCTCTAGCCGATACAGTGTTACATTTTTGGACAGAGCCGATACGGCTTTGCGCCCCCAAATGACTGCAGTACTGCCAGCAGGAACTTGCCGTGGCTGTTTGACAAAGTGAACGTGGCTACCTTGAAAAAAAGCCGCTACCACCGGGCGCCAAAAAATACTAAAGCCGATGGCGTATATGTGCTCAGCAAAGCGCCAGCGTTGTACATTTTGTTCATGTAGCCACTGTAACGCCTGTTCTAGCGACACTTCCTGCTGCGTTTCGGGGCAATAACTAGCGGTAAGCTCAAATAAAATGCCATAAATAAGCTGATTTAAGCTAAGAGTTGCTAGCGCTGGCAGAAGATCTTGCGTTAACCCTAATCTAGCGTAAAACGGTTGGCCTAAAACGATAACCGGCTTTTGCCACAGCAAGGCTTCAAATCCGAGAGGACTATTTAAAACCATTACACTATGTGCTGCAGCGATTAAACTGGCATGATGCGAAGGCTGCGTTAGCCATTGCACGTTAAGCTCATGCGGTATCACCACTTTACTTGTAAAATTTGGCTTACAGGTGGCATCAGGTTCATCTGAAATTATCAAAATATCTACTATATGCTGTTGCTGACAGTATTTTATGGCCTGTTCTAGCATAAAATCTGTTATCGATTTTTTAGCCTCTTCAATAACGACAAGCAGATAATTGTGGGTGTTTAGTTTAGCTGGCCTAGCGTTGTTATGCCGCGATATTTGCCATTGTGACCATTGTGATAAAAATTGGGTTACGCGCTTTTGTTCATTTTCAGCTAAAGGTCTATTGAACTCTTCAAAAAAACGCAAACGTTCGGCATCATTAGTACTCAGTGGCATTTCTTGCCAAAAGAAAGCGAGTGCTTGCGTTTTACCTGCCAAAGGTGGGCACCAAAAAACAACTTGGTTGGAAGATAAGTTTTTTAGTTTATTGTGCATGCAGCGTCCTTGCTGAATAACTGAATTAAAAATAAATTTAACAAAATACTAGGTTACTTCTATTTCATTTAGTCTCTATGATCACGAATTATAGCTCGTGCTAAATGAGCTATCGCTGTGATAAATATAGCAAAAAATACGAAAACCGCAATATTGTAGCTACGGCGTGGCTCGGTAGAAAACTCAGCTTGGGTTGGATATTGCAATACCGAGACCTGCTTAAGTTTACGTGCGGCTTCTACCCGCGTGCTTTCTAATGCCATTAAGGAGTTGGAATACAGCTCTAGTGCAAACTGCGCACGCAATTCTAAGGTTTGATAATCGGCTGAAACGCGGTTTAATGAATCACCGCTGCTGGCGGCCAGCTTTTGCTTTTCAATATCAATTTGCTGCCTTAGGGCACTAATTTCGCTATTTAAGCGCACCACTTCTGGCGATGCTGCACTTTGAAAACTACTGGCCGATTTTTTACGAGCCTCTAACACTGCTAATTGCCCTTGTAACTGGCCAATGACCACCAAAGTCGTTTGAACAGCACCAGTGGGAGATACTAGCCCTTCTTTATTCTGGAAGGCAAGAAGCTCTTCTCTCACGCTATATAATCGAGTTTCGAGTTTTTTTACTTGTTGCTCAATAAAGGCTACTTGTTCTTCGGCTAAGCGCTGCCCCATTAAGTTCATATGGCGCTCGCCTTCGTCTAACAGCGTTTGCGCAATGGCTTTCGCCATTTCAGGTGTATAGGCTTGTACCCGAATACGTAAAACGGCAGCGTAGTCGTCAAACACAATATCAATGCGCTTCTGCATATAGCTATAAAGCTTTTCAAGCGCAACATCTTCTTGGCTTAAACGGCTTAAAAAATCAATATCGCCACTGGCATAGTGCGCGCGAATATTGAGATTTTGCTGCAGCTTTTGCAGCATATCCACCGATTCTAAATGATCTTTTAATAACAGGAGATCGCCCGAGCCTTGCGTGCCCGACAACAATGACGAGATATTAAAGCCAGTAGGATTAATTTCGGGGCTTTGCAATACAATATGCGTTTCAGACACATAGCGATTGGTGGCAATAAGGCTCCAGTAAATCACCGCGAAAAAAATGGCAATAAGGCAAAGCGCCCAATGAGGCTGTTTTTTTAAACGGCTGCGGGTGCGCGCTAGGGTGTTCATGTTGGGAGTTTACCTATACTGTTGTGATAATCGTTAATGGCATCGTCGAGTTTGTCGTACCAAATGGCTTGGCCTTGATGTAACCAAATGCCGGCTTGGCATAAATCTTTTAGAATGCCTGTGCTATGCGAGACCATGATAATACTCGAATCACCAATACGATCTTTAAATGCTTGTGTCGCTTTAGCCCTAAAAGCGGCATCACCAACCGAAGTAGCCTCATCTGATAAGTACACATCAAAATCAAAGGCTAACGACAAGCCAAAGGCTAATCGGCTGCGCATACCACTTGAATAGGTTTTTACTGGCTGATCAAAGGCTTTGCCAATTTCTGCAAAGTCTTGGACAAAATTAATGATCTGATTGATATTGCTGTTGCCGCCGTGAATGCGTGCTACAAATTTTACATTCTGTCTACCCGTCATGCTGCCTTGAAAACCAACGCCTAAACCGATAGGCCATGATACCCGACAATTTTGGGTAATACTGCCCTTATCGGGCATATCCATACCACCGAGCAAACGTAATAAGGTGGATTTACCGGCACCATTTCTGCCAACTAAGCCCACACTAATGCCGCGCGGAATACTAAAACTAACATCTTTTAGTACCCAATCACCGCCAAAGGGGCCGTGATAGCGTTTGTAAAGATTTTTTACTTCAATCATTCAGACATTAACCGATTCTTAAAGCGTATTTGTAGCATAAGACCAAACACTACTAACGACAGGGTCCAAAACATTACATATTGCATATTAATGCCATAAATACTTTGATAATTTGTAAAAAATGCTAAACGGAAAGATTCAACGATGTGCAAAATAGGATTAAATAACAGTACTGTTTGTAAGCTATGAGGTAATACTTGAACTGGTATCATGACACCGGATAAAAAGTATAAAGGAAAGGTAACCATACCAATAAACTTTGCCATTTCTTGAATCGTTGTAACGATAACTGAAAAAACTAAACCTACTCCAAGCGCAAATATCCACATGGTGCACCATACACTAGCCGCTGCCAGTGCATTAGCAGGTAAGATGTCGTATTCCAAAAAAGCGGCTCCGCCAACCAGTAATAATAATACAATTACTTTTATCAATACTTCTAATATGGCACGCACAACAATTGTATCAACTGGATGCACTTGTCTATAAGCAAATAAGGCGCGGCTGGCACTGATGGCTCCCATACTGCGGTTCATTACGGTACTAAACATTAAGTAAATAACCATACCAGTGATAAACCAGGGTATAAACTCCGCACCGGCAATATGCCTCACTCGCCCCATTAATTGCCGAATAGCGACAAAGAGTAAAATATGCACCAGCGGTTCAATAAAAATCCAGGTCCAGCCTAAGCGGTCACCAGTGATACGTGCACTGGCTTCGCGCATAAACAGCGCATGCCAGACATGTAAGGTTACCTTGTAGGGCGAACGCGCACTGTGCATTACAGATCCAACGCTACTTTAGTGGCTACCGCAATTTGATACAGTATTTGTGTCATGGTGCTAGCCAGTTGCAGGTTTTTGGTGCTTACTGCTGGCAGAATTAAAATTTCATCGCCGGGGCGTAAGGTAACGTCGCTGGCATTGCGTACTTCGCCATTTTGCCGCACCACTAGTACCCGTTTCTTATCGGCATGTTGGCTAAAACCACCCGCGCCTTGAATATAGTCCATGGCGGTTTTACCTGGCACAAACACCACCGATTGCGGAATATAAACCTCACCGCTAATTAAAATGGCATCGGTACGCGGTGGAATGGTAATAATGTCGCCATCTTGTAAGCGAATATCAACAATCTCCCCCTCGTGCGCCACCACTAAACGGCCGTTGGGTTCAACTTGGCGTGCTTTGGCGACAAACTGACTGATTAACTCCGCTTCACGAATACGAATGGCGGACTCTTCAGCCGTAGAGGATGGTGCCCCTAGGTAGGTCGTTTCTAAACGGCGTAAGCTATCGTCGAGTGATTGCTTTTGCCGCTCGGCAACACTGTTACGACGCAGTGAAATATTCTCAAAATCGGTAAGCATTGGCTCAATAGGAATAATATTCAACAATTGCTGTAAGGTTACGTTACGGGGTAAGACAAAATGCGATTGTCCTAAAAACTCACCTTCTAACTGCACTACAATGTGGTTTTCATGCTGATCAGCAATAAACAGCACTTCGTCGCCGTTATTTAGGGGGGTTGTGGCAAAATCCGTTAACGCTAGGTAATTAGCAAAGGGGCCGCTGGCTCGGGTGCCACGCACCAGCGCATGCGATACACCAGCGTTTAATTGGGTCAGCTCGGTAATGGCAGCGCCACTTAGCGCATTGCTGGAAAGTTGTTGTGGATGCAGCTCGTAATGATATGGCCGCCCTACATCGCCTTGAACAGTAACCACGGGGCCGCGATTTTCGACAATAATGGTGTCGCCATTTTGTAGCTGATCATGCAGCAATTGGCCATGTAAAATAAACTGGTATAAATCTAGTTCGGCAATGGTTTGGTTTTGCCGAATTAAGCGAATGCGCCGATAACTGCCTAGCTGATCATCCACGCCAGAGGCTTGATCGATAAAATACAGCACGGAGTCGCTGGGTACCCCGGCGTAACGGCCCGGTTTATTCACAAAGCCCGTTACAAACACAGCAACCGGTTGTACACCTTGCAAATTGGTGTAAACGCTGACGTTGTCGGAATACACTTTGCGTACTGCACCGCGCACGATGCCATCTAATTGGCTATGGCTGGCCCCCATCACCTGTACGGGGCCAATAGTGGGAATAAAGATATTGCCTTGTGCATCTACCGGCATAATGCGATCGATATCCACGGCGCCCCAAACGCGTAGGGTAATTTGATCGCCTGGTAAAATTTTATATTCTGGGTTTAAGCCGTCGGCACGAATACCCCGGAAGCCACCACTAAAAAGCTCTGAGCCAAACGGTTTGATATCAGCAGGGTTTAGCATTGGCTTGTTTGGCATAACAGGGCCATATGTGCCTTGCTGCCAATTGGTATTACTGGGGGTTTCATTGGCCGGAGGCGCTACTTGGCGCGCTTGTAACTCTGCGGCTAAATCGCCAAAGCTTTGAGCTTGCAGTGGCTGTAAAACACTGATGGCGAAGGACAATGCCAAACAGGCATAGGCGGTTTTCATTAACGTTGTGGTCATTGACTTACCCTTGCGACGCTGAAAGCAGAATATTGGGGTTCAATACCCATAGTTGTTGATACTGGCAGGCAACCGCGTTGTTTGCTGCGGCGCTGTTATCTGCTGATACGTTGCTGGCGGCGATGCTAAGTTTTAAGCAGGTGCGGCCGCTCGCTGAAAAATAGCGTTCTTGCACGTATACGGTGGCGTTATTGCCCCAAGGAGAAGATGCGGCCACAAATTGCTGGCCGACATTGGCATTTTGCAACTGATTGCTTATTTCAGCCGGTAAATAATTTAGATTAGAGTAATCATGGTAGGGCGAAGGTGTAATCTGCTGCGTTGTAACACAGCCTGAAACAAACAGGGTTACACCAACAACAGCGGCAACACGCCATAAAGAACGTGGCTTAAAATTTGGCATGGTTAATTCCATCTAAACGAGAATCTTTTAAAATAGCGATATAATCTACCACATTGACCAACAATGACAAAAATAAATTCCTCATCCCTGCCCAACTGCACATAAAACCAACACTTATCCACACAGCTCCAGTACCATTTATCCACACAACTCCGGTACGCAACGCGTTATGTGCATATCTTATTCACACAACTCCGGTACCAACTCCGGTACCGAATTAGTTATCAACATGTCTCCGGTACAGTTGTTAATCAGTGATAGGTTTTTCACATTTAAGTTGATAAAATTGTTAACTCAACTTGTGACGATACTAAAGCAATATGTGTTTGCCAGCGTTTAGTCAGTTCATTTTCATGCTTGTGATATAACGTAATGCCTTAAAAATCAGGTTTTCTGCGTTTAATCATAAATATAATCATTGCGTAATCTTACTTTAGGATGGGGATATGTTAAAAACACGGTTGTTAGCTGCTTTAGTTGCTGGCAGCGCACTAAGCGCATGTGGTGGTGGCGACTCAGGAAATTCCGGTACAGGCGGTGGTGGTAGTGGCGGCGGGATAATTACACCAACAACCTTTACAGCTAAATTTATGTCGGCATCGGCTTGCGGAACTACCCAAGCCTCGACAAACGGTGAATTGGTTATTCATGATCAAAACTGGCGGGTGATTAGTCGGCATCGCCCCGATAGCAATGGTAATGTTTCGGCTAATTTTTCTGGTGGAAATGTTGCTAATATCAGCACTATAACTTACAGCACTGGGCAAAATGCAGAATTTTCAGTTACGTCGTATGCGCAACATCCAGTAACAGACTTAGGTAGCTTTTATGTTCCTGGTACTAGCCAGCAAGGCTGTGACTGTCAAAATGTAAATGTTGTGGTGTCATCTGCCTTTGGCTCGCTGTCGACTGCAGATGTGCAATTAACCGGTTTTACTACCAGTGAACAGCGTCGTTCGCAATTATCTTTTAATGAAGTGCAATTTGAACAAGTTGGTGTATGCCGTGTGCCAAACGGTGCATGGCCGCTACTTACCGCAGTAGCCAATAATGGCACTGCTCGGGCGATAGCAGGTAGTGTTAGACAGTACAATATTGCGAATCCAGTTAATTTAACGCTTAACCAAAATGCCACCGTATTGCCAGTTAGCTTAAATACCTTTGATGTATCGTTATCTGAGACCCATTACACGACTACAGGTGGATTTGGCTTCCGCTCGCGCTTTGGTACTAACGATGTATTTATCTTTAATCAGCTGGAAGGTGTCGAGGTTATTTCGTTGCGTGCTGCAACTAACCAAGTTGAATCGACTGATGGCGGCTTTATTTTCCGCTCTGCCACCCAACGCCAAAACTTTACGGTGCCGTTAAACAATATGCCGGTGTTTAATGTGCCCAATACCGATGCACAGCAGGCGTTGGAATCTTTTTTGGTTCGTGACTTACCATCAAATAATAACAATTACAACCTAAGCAGTGTGCAAGGGTTTAATACCTTTTATTTGTATGCCCAAACTAGGCTTACCGATGGTACAAATTATTTCCAAAGCTTTATTGGGCCATTGCAAGGCACTTACCCCGATGAGATCGTCCCCGCAGATTACAACATAGACAGCAGATTGGATGAAAACGCCAGTGCCACGATAAATGCTAGTGTGATTCGCTATGGTGATAACCAAACCTATAGGCAGTATTTGCTAGACTTATCAGAACGAGGCGACTTGCCCTTTGCCGCACGCCTTACCGGTAAATGGGCTAATTACAGCACGGTGAGTGTACAAATTACGACAACGCCTTAATCAGCCTCGATTTATCCACACGTATCAGTTAGCGTTGTTGGCAATCTGGTTTATAATGCGCGTTAAGCGCTAGAAAGGCTTCCGGCAACGCATTGCCGGGAGCCATTTAACACATTATTTACTGTATTGGGTTAACAGCACATTACCCTGACCATCGACCAACTCAACTGCAACAACCTGCACTTTAACCGCATTTTGCGCCGGATCGGTCGCTTGCACAAAAGTATAAAGGTTTAAATTGAGTTGCTGAAACTTACTTCTCAGCTCTTCAATCCGTCTCGCTGTCGCTTCATCCTTTACCACTAGGTTTTTAAAATCATCACCATTGGTAAAACTTATTTGATAAGGATGGTAACGATGATTTTCCTGCCAATAGAAAATGCTGTTATTGGTTAGTTTCGATTGCGGAAAGGATAAGGAGGTAAAGTCATAAGCTTCTAGAATGAAATAATTCCAAGAAGTCTTTAAATACTTTACGTTAGCTGCAGCGGCGATCTCAGCATCAATTTGCTCTTTCAGAGCATTTTTTAAGTCGTTCTTTCTAAAATTGTCATTGGAATCACGGTATTCCTGTGAATAATTTTCTAGGACTTTATCGTAATCAACGGGGATTTTAGATAAGGCATAATAGGTGAACATCACGTGATTGTTACCCTGCCATTCCGCGTATTCAGCTAAGGGCTTGGCCGCATCACCAACCGATAATTTAGCTACCGTTGGCGCTTCCGATGTCACTGCCGCTGCTTGTTCTTGTGGAACTTCAGCTGCAGGCGTGTTGCTTTGTTCGGCGGGCTTGTCAGAACACCCCGTTAACGTTAATAACAGTAAACTTGCAGAAGTAATTAAGGTCAGAGCCGTTTTTTGCATATTAAAATCCACTTTCAAAAGTCAAAATAGGAACCAAGTAATTTAGGCTATAAATAAGACATAAAAGCCTTAATCATCATGCTTAGATATTTAGCATTTCGCAATTCTACTTTAGCGTTATTTAAATATAATCTAATACCATTAACTTAACTGCATTTTCAGTTATTTAAGAGAGCTTCAGCCGTTATTAAACGCCTTATTTACTATGCCAATTTGCCCTGGTTGTTGGCGTAACTGTGTGTGACATCGGTATAACAATAAGTTTTTTATGCATTGTAAATTGTATATTCATATTGCTGCCTTTAAGATGGCTGCCATACTCTGTTAACTCAGCTTCTATTAGCGTTATAAGGATTCCATAATGCTTTCTCAATTTTCAAAAGTGTCTGTTATTGGTTTAGGCTACATTGGTTTACCCACTGCAGCGGTTATCGCCTCTCGTGGTGTTGAAGTGGTGGGTGTGGATGTATCCGAGCACGCGGTTAACACCATTAACCAGGGTAAAATTCATATTGTTGAGCCCGACTTAGATATGTTGGTGCAAGCAGCAGTGACCACCGGTAAGCTACGTGCATCGTTAACGCCAGAGCCAGCGCAAGCTTTTATGATTGCCGTGCCTACGCCGTTTAAAGAAAATAAAGCGCCTGATTTAAGCTATATTCGCGCTGCGCTTGAAAACATTGCGCCAGTGATTGAGAAAGGTAATTTAATTGTTTTAGAGTCTACCTCGCCTGTTGGCACTACCGAGCAAATTGCAGAATGGCTGCGTGAGCTGCGCCCCGATTTAAAAGTGCCGCTAGACCAATCTGATGTGGCCGATGTGTTTATTGCACATTGTCCTGAGCGCGTATTGCCTGGCCGTGTATTACAAGAGCTGGTTAGTAACGATCGGATCATTGGTGGTATTACCGAGCGCTGTGCTGATAAGGCCACTTCGTTGTATCAATTGTTTGTGCGCGGTGAGTGTTTACGCACCAATGCCCGTACCGCAGAAATGGCTAAACTGACCGAAAACGCCTTTCGCGATGTGAATATTGCCTTTGCAAACGAACTCTCATTGATTTGTGACAAGCTAAAAATAAACGTATGGGACTTAATTAAGTTATCTAATCGCCACCCGCGCGTAAATATTTTAAGCCCAGGCCCAGGTGTCGGTGGCCATTGTATCGCGGTTGATCCTTGGTTTATTGTGGATTCTGCGCCAGAGCTTGCGAAGTTGATCCGTTCAGCGCGTGAAATTAACGATGCCAAACCACATTATGTTATCGATAAAGTGAAAGAAGCAGCGGACCAATTTAAACGCCCGATTATTGCTTGCTTAGGCTTAGCCTTTAAAGCAGACATTGACGATTTACGTGAAAGCCCGGCCTTGGATATTGCTGAGCATTTGATTAACGACAATGTGGGCGAGATTTTATTGGTTGAACCCAATATTCAATCATTACCTAAGCGGTTAAGCCAGCACAATGACAAGCTAACCACCCTACCAAAAGCCTTAGAGCGTGCCAATGTGTTAGTGGTGTTGGTAGACCATCGCCAATTCAAAGCATTGCATGTTAACGATGTGGCTACCAAGGTGGTTATTGATACCCGTGGTATTTTTGGCTAAGCCTTTATAACGCAGCCTGTATTTTAAAACTGAGCTAATAGCTGTTGTTGTATGCTATTAGCCAGTTGTTCCGCTTTAACCTGCGTATCACTTTCGGTATAAATGCGCAGCTCCGGCGCATTGCCCGATGCCCTTAAATGTATGATTTGCCCCAGATCATCGCCAATATCCAAGGTTATCCTTACTCCATCAATTGTGTTTACCGCTACAATCTGAGTTTGCTTAAGTCCAAGATCGGCTAAAAAAGCCACTGTGTTGTTCATCGCATGTTGCAGCAATGGCTGGCTTTGTGCTGGTGCAACATTTTGTAAGCGCTGACTGGCGGTAAAACGCTGTGGTAAGGCTTTTATCAGCGAGGAAATAGGCTTATGCGCAGCGTGGTGCAAAATGGCAATGAGCGGTAATAAGGCATCACGAGTTGGTAATGCGTTAAGCACTGTGCCGTTAATTGTTAATGAGGATGCTAATAAGAAACCGCCGTTAGCCTCAAAACCAGCAACTTTGCTATGCTTATTGTCTGCTTCAGGTGAGGCAGCTGTACCAGACGTATCAAGTAATTGCTGCATGCCTGCTATTACATAAGGCGAGCCAATGCGGGTTCGTAATACGGTAGTAAAGGCACCACATAAATCGATAGCACTGTTGGCATTTACCGGTACCGCTAATGCTGTAATCCCCAGGGCTTGCGCAGTGAGTAACCCCACCGTATCGCCGCGTAGCCAGGTGCCGGTTTCATCGGCAATTAAGGGTCGGTCACCATCACCGTCGGTAGAGAAAATTGCATCAAAACCGTATTGTACGGCCCATTGCTGCGCTTTTAGTTGATCGGCATCACTTACCGCTTCGGTATCAATAGGGACAAAATGATCTGTACGCTCCAGCCGTGTTACTTTCGCACCCAGTTGTGTTAATAGCTGATGGTATAGATCACGCCCAGCACTGGAGTGTTCGTAAATACCAATATGTTTACCCTTTAATACATTGGGAGAGCACATATCAAGGTAACGTTTTAGGTAAAAATGAGCAGCAGTATGGCTGGGTGTTAACGCCATAGGCGTGGTATTTGAGCTTGCAATTGTGGTTGCTGCTAAATCATTTACCGCCGTAGGTTCAGCAACGGATGAAGGTAGCGCATCTGTTTTAAAAACGGCATCGCATTCAAGTATTTGCAACTCATCTTGTTTGCTAATTTCACCATCTGGGCGATAAAACTTTATGCCATTGCGATCAAAAGGAATATGACTACCGGTGATCATAATAGCGGGGATCCCGTCTGCCATCGCTTTTAACGCCAGTGCAGGCGTAGGAAGCACACCATAGTAATGCACAGTAAGCCCCATGGCTTGCGCTATGGCAGCGCAGTGTTGTGCCATACCCGCACTACTTGGCCGATTATCGATAGCGATGGCAACCGCGTTAAACTGGAAAGCACGCAGCATAACGTGGATAAAGCTTTGCGTAAACGCAGCACAAACGTGCGGTGTAAATTGCGTGACTAAACCACGCGCGCCACTGGTGCCAAAGGCAATACCGCTATTAGCAATAACCCTGTTAATTTGCTCTGCCATCACGCCAATATGTTCCTTTTATCATTACGCTATTACTGCGTTATTCCGGTTTTATGTTCTGCACGCTTTGACGGCAATCATAGCCTTACTGAAAAAATAGTTTATTAAAAACAATAACTTATCTAAAAACAATAGCCTGATTTCAATAATGGCTTAGTTGCGACCATAGCGATCAGAAAAGCGCACGATATCATCTTCACCAAGATAGGCGCCCGATTGCACTTCAATCAGCTCAAGCGGAATTTTGCCTGGGTTTTCTAGCGAGTGTACTGCCCCTATTGGGATATACACCGATTGATTTTCGGTCAGTAATTGCTCTTGCTCATTTATGGTCACTTTGGCCGTGCCATGCACGACGATCCAGTGTTCTGCCCGATGATGATGCATTTGGATCGACAGTTTTTCGCCTGGTTTCACGGTAATACGCTTAACCTGATAACGATGCCCATTATCGATACTGTCGTACTTACCCCAAGGCCGATATACCTCACGATGAATATGATGCTCGGTGCGCCCACTGTTTTTTAATTGTTGAACAATGTGCTTAACATCTTGTACCTGATCTTTGGCGGCTACAAGAATGGCATCTTTGGTTTGAATAATTACCGTATTATGCAGCCCTACCGTGGTGACAATGCCGGTTTCAGAGTAAACATAATTGTGTGATGAATTATGCTGAAATACATCGCCGTGCAGTACGTTATTTTGCGCATCTTTGCTGCTTATATCCCATAACGATGACCAGGCGCCAACATCACTCCATCCTGCATCTAACGGGACTACCACGGCATCCTGCGTTTTCTCCATTACGGCATAATCGATAGAGTCTGCTGGGCAGGCGGCAAACGCCGCTTTGTTTACCCGAATAAAATCTAAATCAGGCTCTGGGCTGTCTATCGCTTGTTCGCACGCAGCAAGAATATCGGGGCGATAGTGTTGCAATTTGGCTAAGTACACGCTGGCTTTAAACAAAAACATGCCACTGTTCCAGTAGTATTCACCACTGGCTAAATACTGCTCGGCAATCGTTTTTGAGGGTTTTTCTACAAATTCGGCTACGGTAAAAGCGGTCGTTGATAAGGTGTGTTCTTCAGTACTGTCCGTGGTTTTCGTGCCTCGGCGAATATAGCCGTATCCCGTTTCCGGTGCAGTTGGCACAATACCAAAGGTCACTAGCTTGTTGGCTTTGGCTAATTCAGTGGCAGTGGCAATGGCCTGATGAAAAGCAGGTACATCTTGAATAACATGATCGGCTGCCAACACTAACAGCAAAGGATCTTGCCCTTTACGCTGTGCTGATAATGCTGCTAATGCAATGGCTGGTGCAGTATTACGGCCTACGGGCTCTAAAATAATATTGTGCTGTAACTGATTAATTTGCCGCAATTGCTCGGCGGCAATAAAGCGATGATCTTCGTTACAAATCACTAAGGGTTGCACTGCGTCTAAGCCTTGCAAGCGTTCTAGGGTGGCTTGCAGCATGGTAGATTGACCACACAGCGTTAAAAATTGCTTGGGCATTAATTCCCGAGATAATGGCCATAAACGGCTACCGGTTCCGCCTGCCATAATGATAGGTAAGAGCATGCTCGATCCTTGATTCTTAGTGATGTTAATTATGCTAGCTACTTTAAATCATCTTACGTAATAAGCAATAGATTACGGCAAAACACCCCCAGCTCACCCTTTGAAACCTATGAGATAATATAAATACAAACAGCAAGTTAAGCATTTTCTGCCATTTTATGTTGCGGCATTTCGAAGGTAAGCGTTATAACGATGTTTTATCCACACGTCTCCTATACCAACTCCGGTACCAACTCCAGTACGGGGTAAAAGACCACCCTACTTTATTGCTCTCGCCAAAAGATCAAGCGCGGATTACCGCGATAACGGCCAAAAATAACCTCATTTTGGGGCTGTTGTGTGTAATCGGCACTGCCATCCCAGCTGTAGGTTAACCACGGTGGTGCAATATATTGATAGGTAAGTTGCGCTGTAGTACCTGGCGCGGCCAATAACAAGGATAAAGGCGAGCTTTTACCTGCTTGCATTGTTGCGCCGCTACCACTAATAGCCGGCGTGATTGTACCGGTTAATTTCACTAAATTACTGGGTTCAACGAGGGTGCAGTTGTCTAGGGTATTTTCGGCAAAAAGGCTGCCATTCCAATATTCTGCACGCAATGTTAAGGGTAAACGATCAAACTCAGGACCAAAGGCATTATCCAGCACAGCACGGCCATAACGTAAATGCAGCGGATCACCAAGCGTTACCGCATTGCAATTACCAACACAACTGCCGGTAAGATTGGCATTAAAGTTGGGATTGGCTAACGGTCTGTTGTCTATTTCGCTAGCAATTTGCAAACCCAATTGTAGCGCAGCGAAGGGGCCATCAGGCTGCTGATTAACTTGACGATTAAATCGAACATCGTTTTGTGCTATTTGATAACGCCCCGCCACCCAATTAGCGGTTGTTACTGCCAAGCGATTGCCCAAGTTGATACTTTCGTTGCCGGTAAGGGTATTTTTAGCAACAACACTAAATTGCGCGGTACCGGTATAAAGCGCACTGTCGTAGTTTTGCAGCGTTCTACTGCCGCTTACCGCATCGCCCCTCGCTAGCAGGTCGTAACTTACTTGAATACCCGGCTGTGCCATATAGGTAAAGCTGTTGTTACATGCATCTTGAACAGTTGCGGTGCTAAGTGCCAACTCAGCTGGGTAAAAACGCCCAATATTTCCGCTAAGCGGTTTATTCAGCGCGTCGCCGGTTCCTAAATAACTGTTATTAAGTAATCCCATGCGAAGCCGTATCGTACCGGCTTCTTGCCAAATAGCACCTGAACTGCCTTGTCGCCCCGGAAATTGAGCCGCATTGCTAACAGGTTCAAAACTCCCTGCGGTAAATAATCCAGCATTACCAACCCCTGTTGCTGGATAGACTAATTGGGCAAATTCAGCCGTTAAACGTTGTGATGGCGTTTCATTTCCAAAATTGGGGGTTACTTGGCCTTGGGCGTTGCGGGCCTCTCCAATTAACCTAAATGGTCGCCCTGCAGGCCAAAAGCCTGCACCTGAATTTGTACTGCCAGGATTAGCATTAGCTTGATACGGCAAACTCGAGGCTTCAAGCCATTGCAAGGTATGAGGCCGCATGATCACATTATTTGAAGTGCCATTAAGTGTAACGGCTGGCCCAGCTTGTTCTTCTGGCAGGGCTAATGATGCATGCAAACGCACACTGCCCACGTCGGTATATTGATAAGTAAAATCTGCTGAACCCTGGGTATCAAAAGCAAGATTTATAGGGGTGCGACTCCCACTTGCGCCCGCATTATTTTTGTTGATGTTGATATTATTGATTAAGAACTGTTGATCACTGACGCAACTGCCGGGATTTAAACACTCTACACCGAATTGCACCGTGCGAGGTTCAGTTAAACGCGCTTCGCAGGCCATAGTTTGTGGATTAGTTCTTACAACCCTTATCTTCGCGTTGTAGCTTACGCCTGCATGGCCGTTGTCTAGTAAGTTACTACCGTTTTGGGGATTATTAAAAATTATCCCAACATCAGAAAACTGCATAACACAGTTTTCTGCAGCCCCAATAAAACAACGGCTTGCCGTAGTTGTACTAAAACTCGTTGTGGCCGCCAAAGAAACGTTGCCCGATATGCCACGATTAAAAGTGTAGCTTCCTAAACCCGCAGTTAATAAGGAAGAACCGTTTAAACTGGTATTTAATAAAAAATCTACCGGCACATAACCTGGAAATAATGCCGTGCAGTCAGCGTTGATGCAGGCTTTTATCACAACCGATTCAGCATCGCAGGTAAGCCCCTCACCATCGTGTTCAATTCTTAAATGATCGATATTGACACAGGCATGTGTTGAATCACGATCAGCAATCACATCACTGCTGCTAATTTCGTAGTTATAGACCTTAATCTCATCAAAATAACCGTCTGCAGAATTAATTGTACTGGCACCAAGCTGGCTAATATTATTAGGGTTGTCACCCAAAAATAAGGTGGTTAAACTGGCAGGAAGTTGGCCGTTTGTGGTTCTTTGCTGGCTTTGCACTAATACGCCATCAAGGTAAATCCGCAGGATAGTTTGATTGTTTCCTGGCGCAAATCGCCATGACACAGCGATATGTTTCCACGTGTTTGCCGCAAAATTGTAATTACCAGTCTCTGCTGCAACTGTTGTGCCCTGAGTATCACTAACTCTAAACTGTAAGCTACCGTTAATGCGCTTGGTAAGATGGAACCAGGCATTTCCAACTGATGTTGCATCAAATAATTGATTGTCTCGGGTAGTCCACGTTGTGTTTCCGCGATACCAGAACGTAATACTGCCCCTATTGCCAATGGCAGAATCCACATCGATATTAGTGTTAATACCTGAAACAGTTGTATTTGTATTAAGTGGGACATTTGCTGCACGGCAAACACGTCCATTTGCAACAGATTGCACTACACCGAGCATATTTCCGGCATAACCATTTCCAGTCCAATCAACTACCTCGTTTGGTCGACCCGACCAGCTTTGCTCTTCTAGCCAGTAATCGGCTAAGCGTATCGGATCGCCACTTGGTTTAAACCATCTTATGGCGGTACCTGCATAACTAAAACTGTTATTAAACGCGTAAAGTGTAAAATCTGAATTATTCACTTCAACGCCAATCGTTGCGCTAAAACCGCTGGCGTTTCCGGTTCCATATTGAAAAACAAACTCGCCATTTTCAAATAAAATGACTTGAAAACTGTATTGGCCAGGTAAACTGAAATGTGGCACATTCTCCCAGGACACAACAAATCGACGATTTGGTCCTGTACCTTTAGTTTGGTAACGTACAGTGCCACCAAGTGCTGGGTTGATGTCGTCCCAATACACCAAAATTAAACGATCTGCTTGAGTGCCTGCAGTACAATTTGTACAACTTGGCGGTAAAGTATTTACTGGTAAATTTGTATTATTGAATTGTCGATGAAACTGGGTATCAGCACCAAACTGTAAGCTGCCATTTGCTAATATTCTGACTTGAGTGTAGTTAACACCGCCAAAATTAAAGGTAAAACCGAGATTAACGACTTGCTTATCATCATCGGCGGGAAACCCTGTTTGCGTTCTATCCCAAATAACATCGGTATTTGCGCTTTCCCATTCGTAATTGGTTGAACGAAACGCATAGGTTGCCGCTAATGCGTCCACACAAAGAAATAGGCTAAATACAATTAGCAGAAAAAATTTCACTCGCGTACCTCCATACTTATCGTACGGCTGGTAATAAAACCATCGGCTTCACAACGCCCAAGACTAGTAAGTTGATACATATTGTTTGCCACGCTATTAGCCGGCAACGTTTGTTGTTGACAGCTTATACGTACTTCGCAACCACGTAAGCCTGGGTCATCAAAAGTAAACACATTGTTATTGCAGACACTACTTCCCGCTCGGGGGAACACTTCGGTTAAGGCTAATTCTAGACCACTTTGTGCAGCAAAAAAGGCGCGCGTGCCTTGTACTTCATAGACCAATGATTCAGATGAGCTCAGTAACAAGCGAGATAAACTGACCACAAGCGCTAGCATTACCACAATTATAAAAATAGCAATGACTAAAGCACTGCCGCGCTGCTGCCTAGCGAAATTAGGGCACATTATTGAGATGTACCTCGTAATTAAAAAATAAGTCGGCATTGTCTGTGCCGGCAAATCGCAAGAGTACATTTACAACATTATTGCGCGCCAGCATCGACGGTAAACTGTTAAAACTGACCTCTGCAAGTTTATTAGCCATTAACACTCCGTTGCTCAGCGGTGGCAAAGGCTGAGCAATTTGATAGGCGTAATTGGTGTAACGCCGCAGTTGTTGCGTAAGGGCGTTGTAACAAAAACTGACTGGGCTGGCACTTAAAAGATAAAAGCGCTGCTCAGGTGACCCCGCTGGAAAACTATGTGCCGTATTTAGCGCTAAGGTTATCGTTGCCGCTAGACCATCACTATCGGCTTGCTCGGTGGCTTGTAGCAATAGGGTAGATGCACCGAACTGATAGATATCAGCAGGTTGACGCGGATAAACACTAAACGGCAATCCCAAAAACGCATTCTGCCAGTTCATATGAATAAGCTGTAATTGTGTACCACTTTCAGGCGCTATGGGTAATGATTGATATAAACCACTGGAGACCACCGGCACAAATTCGATGCATTGCACGCCGGCCGTATTGCTGATGCGCACACTGTTGGGTGCGGCAGAGCGTAATTCGCGTACGAGTCGTTCGGCGGCAAAACGACCATCGGCTAGTATTTGTTCGCGCTGACTGGCTTCGCTGAACATGGTGGCGCCAATGCCTAAATAACTGCTGGCCCCTATGGCTAAAATGGCTAGCACCACCATAACGACCACTAATTCTATTAAGGTAAACCCTTTGTTCATTACCAATTCCCCCGATAGGCCGCAAACTGCAGATTGGCGCCTGTTGGCGTGGTAATGGTAATTTCAATTTTTTTGGCCTGCGATGCCGCTAAATTTATGCCGGTGACCTGTGTGGGCGCGGCATAAGTCACATTAACCGCCACTTGGTAATTAAGATACTGGTCTGCCAGCGAGCTCCCTAATAAATTGGTTAGCTCGGCTGCACTGCCAACAAAGCCTTGGAAATCGTCAACATCATTATAGGTTTCACGCGTTTCACTGCCATCCGGACCAAACTGGGCGGCATCGGTACATGGCGGCGCGCCCGTTTCACCGCAGCGCAGCATTCCGCCGGAACGATCACTATTTTCGTCATAGCTGCGGGCTAAAATTTCATTCATTAAGCTATGGCCAAGCTCAGTTGCTCGCACTTGATGCCACGGATCCGTACTTTTAATAAATAACGGCGCTAAAATAGATGTGATTAGGCTTAACGCAATGGCAAGCACGGTGATCCCCACCACTAACTCGACCAACGATACGCCACGTTGCCGTAAAAAACTGACCATGGGAACACGCGAGCGCACTGACAACTTATTGGCCGCTAACATGGATGAATATACCCTTCGCTCTCTAAGCAAAGCGGTAAGCTTTGCTGACCTTGCAAAATTAGGACGCAGCCGCTGGCCGCACATTGTGGCGCCCTGCCCCAGCTATCGAAGGTTAACGTGGTTAACGCAGCGGGTTGTGTTTGTAAACTGACATCAGTACCGCTTAAACATAGATGACTGGCGTCGTTTAGGCAGGCGGAACTCGTGCCTAAGCGATCTGCAGCAAGGCTTAGCACTACATTAGGGCAAATAGCCGGATCGCTTGAGGTGCATTGCATGGCTTGTTGCTGCACCCGCTGTAACAGCGCCAGCGCTTGTGCACGAGCAAATACTTCGCTGCTGCCCGAGCTGGTAAAAAAACGGGGCACTAAGCTTATCGCCAGTACCCCGATTAAAATAATAACCACAATTAGCTCAACTAAGGTAAAGCCGCGTGGTTTTATTTTCATATTACTTAATTAACAACCTTCAGGATTAATTGCTATAACTGGTTTGATACCCTGACCAGCCGAAGCGGTATAAGTGACACGACAATCATTCGCATTTGCAGGTTCAAATCCTTCAGGCCGGATGACAATAGTTGCCCCGTCTTCTGTTAAAGCCCATTCTGCATCAGATAATTCTGCAATATTCCTTAATACTTCTTCTTCTGCAGCAGGATAACCATTAGACAACAGAAATTGACCAGCAAGACAACTACCGTCAGTTTGTGCTTGAACCTCTCCACCGGCAGTTAAACAAGCAGGTCCAACCTGACGCCCAGCAATAATGGCTTTACCATATACCAAGGCTGATGCAGATTCTAAGGCGCCCTTTACACCGTTTAAAGTTGAAGCTCTGGCATCACTCCCAAAATCAAAAAACCTTGGCGCTGCAGTAATAGCCAAAATACCTAATATTACAATTACGATAATCAGTTCAATTAACGTAAAACCACTCTGTTGACGTTTCATAGCAACCCTCAGTTTTTATTTATAAAAGTATTAACACGGCCAGTGGCCGGGACATAAACAAAGCCATTAACATTGTTTTGGCTATTAGGTGCTACCGTTAAACCAGACGTTTGATAAAACGTACAGGCATGATCGGGAGCAAACAACTGGGTGTCGACCCGCACAAATAAGCGGGCGCGACGGATATCATCCATATTTGTTGACGTCGTGGCACGCGGTGGGCTTTGCATTATGCCATCAAGTACCAGTAAACATTGTTGTGCTGTCATCGCTTGCGGCAAACCGCCGCCAGAAGGATAACCATTGGCTCCAATGGCGATTACGGTGCCTTCAAGCTCAACTTGCCCAAAGGGCCGACCGTTTAATTCCCATTGACTGCGAGCTAAACTCACCGCCGAGGCAAAAGCACCTGCAACGGCTTCAATTGACACATCTTCGGCATCGCGCGTTGCACTGATAAACCGCGGTAACGCAACCGCTGCTAATACACCCAAAATGATAATCACAATAACGATTTCAATTAGGGTAAAGCCTTGTTGTTTAGGCGATAAAACGCTGTCTCGATGTTTGTATACGGCTTTATACATATTTGACTCTATTATTGTTTTATAAATTATTATGTATGAGAAACATATTGTTCGCTAGGTTGTAATGACACAAAACGCAAAAAATATGTATTTTTTTTAACGCCCTTTGTAGGCGTCTAACATATCCCACATCGGCGTAAAAATTCCCAATGCCAAAATAAGTACCATTACAGCAACAATCGTGATCAAGATGGGTTCAATTTTACTGGTGAGACTTTTTAAATCGAACGCCACTTCACGTTCATAAAAACCAGCCACCTCGGTGAGCATTTCGTCCATCTGCCCCGTTTCTTCGCCTACCGCCAACATTTGTAATACCAAGGGAGTAAAAATACCGCTTTGCTGCGAAACCCGGTACAAGCTTTCACCACGTTCGATATTGCGGCGCATCTCTCTAATAATTTCAGCGAGATAATCATTATCAACCGCTTCGGCCACTAAATTTAGCGCAGTTGTAATAGGAACGCCGGCATTTAACATCATACTAAAACTACGGGCAAATCGACCTAAGGTCGCGCGGTTTATAATATCGCCAACCAGGGGCAATCCCAGTTTCCAGCGCCCCCACTTTACTTTGCCCGCCGGTGTTTTTATGTAATGCTTCCAACTGAAAATAAGTGCAATAACAACCACAATTATCAACAGCCAGTACTGTGTAAAAAACTCTGAAGTGGCCAACAACACTTTGGTGGCCCAAGGCAATTCGGCATTAAAACGGCTAAACATATTGGCAAATTGCGGAATAACAAACAGGTTCATCACAAACAGCGCCACCGATAAGGCAATTAACACCATGGTGGGATAACGGCTGGCCTGCTTAATTTGTTTGCGCGTTTCTTGCTCTTGTTCAAAGTATAAACTTAATTGCAAAAAGGCTTCGTCGAGGCGACCGGTGTTTTCGCCAACGTGTACCATACTCACAATTAATCGATTAAATATCTGCGGATGGGCCGCGAGGGCAGTGGATAAATTACGGCCATTTTGTAATTGATCTAATAAATCGTGCAGTACCTGTTTCATCGCAGGCGAACGGGTACTTTCTTGCAAACTACTGATAGCACGAATAATGGGGATACCCGCTTTGATCAGTGAGTACATTTGTCGGGCGAAGATAATAAGCTCTGGGAGATCGACTTTTGCACCAAATTGCCAGCGCCCACTGTTTGCCGTTGTACTTTTTTGCGCAGTTAAACTCAGTAAAATTAAGCCCCGTTCACGCAAGGTGCCGGCCGCACTGGACGCATCAGCTGCCTCGATTTGTCCTGATACGGCTTTGCCACTCAGATCACGCGCTTGATACTGAAAACCCGGCATTAGCTTTCCTCCACCTGAGCGGTAAAGGCACTTTGTGGATCTGACTCGAGGTATTCAGAGACCTTCATCACTTCGTCTAAGGATGTGATCCCTTGTTTGGCGTATTCTAATGCCATCAGTCCCAAACTGACAAAGCCTTCGTTATGATAGGCTAAATGAGTAAAGGCCTCGGTATCATCACGACGCAGCGCATCAGCCAGCGGTTTGTTCATAACCAACAATTCAAACACGCCTAAGCGCCCTTTATAGCCAGTGTTATTGCATGATTGACAGCCGCGGCCTTGATAAAACACGGTGTGTTCTGCAATCTTATGATGCCGTAGCCAGTTTTGCTCAAGCTCGTCGGGCTGATAGGGCTGTTTACAGTATTCACATAATCGCCGTACCAGTCGCTGAGCAATAATAGCCCGCAGCGCACTGGCCACTAAGTAAGGCGCAGCACCCATATCAATTAAACGTAGTGTACTGGTTACCGCATCGTTAGTGTGTAACGTAGACAATACCAAGTGGCCGGTTAAAGCGCCACGTAACCCCATTTCTGCGGTTTCTTGATCGCGCATTTCCCCCACCATAATGATGTCGGGATCTTGGCGTAAAGTGGTACGCAGTACTTTACTAAAGGTCAGATCGATCTTAGTGTTTACTTGTACTTGGTTAATGCGCGGCAGGCGATATTCGACCGGATCTTCTACCGTGATAATTTTCGTGCCGGCTTGGTTAAGCTCACTGAGCATGCCGTATAAGGTGGTGGTTTTGCCCGAACCCGTGGGACCAGTAACCAGTACCATCCCATGTGGCGTTTGCATAATCCGCCGCAGCCGCGTCAGCATATGTGGCGGGATCCCCGTATCATCCAGCGTTAATACCCCAGCCGATTGATCCAGCAAACGCATTACCACCGACTCACCGTATTGCACTGGCATAGTCGACATCCGCACATCAATTTTATGCTGCTTTACTGTAATTTGAAAACGGCCGTCTTGTGGTAAACGTTTTTCCGAAATATCTAAGCTCGCCATCAGCTTTAAACGCAATACCAAAGCGGCGGCAATACTCACTTCGTTTAAGATGTTTTCTTGCAGCACGCCATCGATACGCTGACGAATACGCAGCACTTTTTCATCGGGTTCGATATGTATATCTGAGGCGCGAACTTGCACGGCATCTTCAAAAATGGATTGCAACAGGCGCGAAATAGTATTGTCGGCTTCAGATTGCTCCGATAAATTAAATTCTTGCTCAGGCGTTACGCCATATTCTTGTTTTAACTGTGTGGCAAAGCTTTCGATATCTTTAGTGCGGCGATACAGCGTATCAAAGGCCTGCATCAATTGGGTTTCGCGCACTACTGCTAAGCGAATTTCACGTGGTGCTAAAAATTGGGCTAATTGATCTAGTGCGGTGAGATCGGCCGGATCGCTCATGCCAAGCAATACTGATTGCGCGTCGGCTTCAAGCACGAGCGCCCGAAAACGGCGAGCTTGTACTTCAGATAATAATTGCGCGACTTGGCTGTCGATACGCTTTTGCGCAATATCTAAAAACGGCAGTTGTAATTGCTGCGCCAAAAACTGTAGCAGTTGTTGCTCAGATAGCACCTGCATTTCAATTAGAGTTGCGCCCAGTTTTCGACCGGTGTCTTGTTGCTGCTTTAAGGCCGCCGTTAATTGCGCCTCACTAATAATGTGTTCGTGAACCAGTAAATCACCCAGTCGCATTTTAAGTTTTGGTTTTTGCATAGCGTTCTAATTCATTGGGTTCAATTGTTGTTGTAAAAATTGCTGGCTGGCTTGCGACAAATTTTGTCGACCTAACCATGCAACCTGAAAATACTGGTTAGCCAGCCCGGTTTGCTGTAATTGCTGCGCCGCGATACCGGCCGATAAATTCCAGCTGGCGTGCTGTGGCTCTTGTAATAATAACTGTTGATACAGCGCTAGTGCTGCCGACCATTGCTGCAATTGTTGCAGTACGGCTGCTTTTAAGGCAAATAGCGGCGGATAATCGGCTACGGCAGCATCGGTTTCTAATAAGTATAGCGCCTCTTCCCAGCGCTGCTGGGCGATGGCGCTTGCCGCTTGCTCCATTTGTTGCGCCAATTTTTGCTGCGGCAATGCTTCAATCTGTAATTGCGCGGGATCTTTGCCAATAGCCTTGCCAAGATCCGCCGACGTCATGGTTGTGTTAGTGGAAGATGTAACCGAATCTGACAAATCGCTGCTTGCAGCAGAAGAGGCTACAACGCCATTGCTCTGTGTAGGGGGGACCACTGCAGCTGTTACTACTTCAGATGCTGTTTCTGGCGCTGTATTTTCTTGTGCTGTTGTTTCTGGCTGCGTTGCTATTGGGGCTGCGGTTAATGCTGTGTTTAATTCTGTAGTGGGTTCTGTTTTGGGTGCTGCAGTTGATGCCGTCTTAAGTTCTGTAGTGGGTTCTGTAGCGGGTACAGTTGTTGGTGCAGCAGTTATTGCTGCTGAAGCCACTGCAGAAAAAGATGTGGCCGTTTCAGGTGCCACGGTAACGGGTTCTGCGCTAACCGGTATAGCAGTAATTGGTACTGAGGTTTCAGGCGTTGCAGTCATTGGCGCAGCGGTAATTGTTGCTGCATTCTCAGGCGCTGTGATAACGGGCTCAGCGGTTATTGGCGCGGCATTCTCAAACGACGTTGTTGTGCCAGGTGCTAAAAGCAGCGACTTATCAGCAACACCCTGTAAAGCGCGGTAACCCAACAATATGATGAGCAGTACACTGAGTGCTAACAGCAGTTTTCGTGTTTTTTTAAACGGCTGCGGCTTAAGCGCACTCGTTAATGACGATGGCGTAAATGGCGCGGCTTGCTGCTGTGCTTGCTGCTGTACTTGCAATTGTGCCTGCTGCTGTAATTGTAGCTGTGTTTGCAGCACGTCTTTACGCACAACTTGCTGATCAGTTTGCTGCTCGGCTTGCCGTTTGGCTAAATCGTGTAGCATTTTATTTATAACGCTCATCTTGCCACCCGCCACGCGGCTAACCACATTAAAAGCGGGCCAACGATCGGTAAATGATGACCTGTCGCCTTAACCGCAGGCGTATCTGCAGCGGCATAGCGCATATGCTGCCAAGTCACCTGCGTCCGCCCTTCGCCATAAGCTAGCATTAAACATTTGTGCGCTAAGATATTCACCAAACGTGGAATACCTCGGCTGTAATGGTGTAATAAGCGTAAAGCAGTGTCAGAAAATAATGGCGTGAAGCACCCTGCAATGGCTAAGCGATGCGCAATATAGTGCCGAATTTGTAAGGTGTTCATCACCGTTAATTGGTGTGAAAAGGTAATGCGCTGTTGTAATTGCCGAAAGGCGGTACTGGATAAACGCTGATCCAGCTCTGGCTGCGCAAATAAGACCACTTGCAAGAGCTTTTGCTGTTCAGTTTCTAAATTTGTCAGCAAGCGTAAGGTTTCTAAGGTGTCATTGGGTAACGCTTGCGCTTCATCAATCACCAAAATTACGCGCTTTTGTTGGCTAACCAACAAAATTAATTGCCGTTGCAATAATTGCAATAATTGCGGTGTGTCGATATTTGCTGAAAATTTTAGACCTAATTCTTGTGCCAGAGCCCAGCGTAGCTCTAGCGGTGTTAAGGCCGGATCCGGCAAATAAGCCATTTGCCAGTTTGTCGGTGCTTGTTTTAAAAACAGCCGACATAACAAGGTTTTGCCTGTACCTACTTCGCCGGTCACTTTAATAAAACCTTCGCCACTGTTTATGGCGGTATGAAGCACATTTAATGCTGCTTCGTGCTGCGGTAACCCCAAATAAAAAGACGTATCTGGCGTTAAGCTAAAAGGGACCTGTGCCAGCTGAAAAAAGCCGGTGTACATGGCCTACTGCCCCTGCGACCAGCGTTGTAATTGCTCTACCGATTGACCAATTTGCTCTGGCCACACACCGGATTCGACGACGATTGGCCTTAATAAGATCACTAATTCTTTTTTCTGCTCAATTTGACGCTTGCTGGTAAACAACTGGCCTAACCCAGGTATGGCTCCCAACACTGGCGTGCGTGAGACTGAATCTGATACCACCGTTTGCATTAAACCGCCAATCACCACAATTTCGCCACTGCGCGCTCGAATTAAGGTATCCGATTGCCGGATATTGCTTTGTGCCAACGGCAGTACCACCGTTTCGTCACTAAAACGAATGGTTTTACTTTGTTCAGACGTTTCGGTTACCGAAGGATTTACGTGCAAGATCACCGTGCCATTTTGATCAATTTGCGGTGTAACGTCTAACGCAATACCTGAGAAAAAGGGCTGCAAACTGATATTGGGTGAGCTTGTTGTCGCCCCAGTGCCGGCGATGGTTGTATTGCTGGTAACGTCGGTAACAAAATATTCATCTTGCCCAACTTTAATCACGGCTTTTTGGTTGTTCATTGCCGTGACACGCGGGCTTGACAGCACTTGGGCATTGCCCTGGGTTTGCAACAGATTGATCACCCCATTAAAGTCGGCGTTGGCAAAGCTAATGGCCGTAACGCCGCCTAAGCCTGCACTCACGGCATTGGCTGGCACACTCCCAGAGGTAGTAAGATTAAACTCGGTATTGCGCAGATTGGTTAAGGCACTTTGCCAGTTAATCCCTTGCTGATAATCGTCATTAAGGGTGACTTCGATAATGCGTGCTTCTAGCACCACTTGCCGTTGCAAATGCTGCTCGGTTTGCCCTAAAAATTGTTTAATTGCGGCCAATTCATCAGGCATTCCGCGCACAGTCACTAAGCCCGCTTGTGGGCTAACAATCACCATTCTATCGGGGGTAGCTGCCAAAAACGACGTGAGTGTTTGTTCTAAATCTTTCCAAAAATCCGTCCGGTTTTCAGTTTGAATACTGCTGCCGCTAAATTGCTGCTGATTACCCTGGCCGCCTAGACTATTTGAACTATTGCTACTGCCCAAATTGTTTGTGCTTTGTGTACCACGGCCATTTTGACCATTTTGGCTATTGCCATTTTGCGATACACCACCTGAGTTTACGGTAATTGAGGAGAGCCCTTGGCGTTGTAACATTAAATAATTGACTGCGATCGTTTCGGTACGTAGTGCAGCAGGAAATACCTGATAGATAGTGCCACTGCGGCGAATATCGACACCAAATAGCTGTTGGATCTGCATCAATGTTTCAGCCAAGGTCACCTGCTTTAATTGCAAACTCACCTCGCCACTGATCGCAGGATGCACCACCATACTGTAAGGGGTATCCGATACCAACGAGCGTAAAAAGTCACCTAACGGCACGGCATTGGCATTGACGTTAAAGCGAGGTTCGTTTTGCTGTAAGGGTTTAAGCGAGTCAGCCAGCAATTCTTGTTGCACCGCTAAAGGAATAACGGGTGCACTTGGGGCAGCACTTGGCGGGGTTTGCACGGCTTGCGAAAGCGCCTCTCGTGCTTGTTGAGTACTTTGCTCAGTAGCCGTTATTTTACACCCCTGTAAAAGTAATGCTGAGCTTGCAACTGCATACAAACTGATCTGTTTAAGGTTCATAGTGTAATTTCTTGTTATCTTTAACGTTATTATTGTGGATAAACAATGGCATTTCGCCTTGATCGCTGCGCAAAATTACCTGCTCGGCATTAATACTGTGAACCCGATATTGTTGAAAGGTATCGCCAACCTTTACCATAGACCCATTGAGCATAGCCTGATAGCCCTGCTCTGTCTGCAGAATAATTTGTAATTTGGGCGCACCAATTGGGCTACTGACACTTGCCTCATTAGCTAACGTCACGCTTGTTGCTGGACGTGTCGGATCCGCCAGCACGGGTAACACCAGTAACACCAAACTAAAAACGAATATAGCTTTCATGTTCACTCACCGTAGCCAGTTGTAACATTAATTGTGCTTTGGGGTGTTGCTGTACCTGATATTCAACTTGCTGCCATTGCAGCAACCAAGGTAGTGCTTCGAGTTTTAACAACATCTGTTGTAATTGCCCATACTCGCCACTGACCACCAAGGTTGTAACATGACGATATAACGCAGGCGTTTCGTCTGGCTGCTGCCCCGGCAATAACAGCGGTTGCGCTGGCGCGGTAGTCAGCGATACTAATTGCAACGGCTGTAACGAGCCTAAAAGATCTTGCAGCAACAGTACCGTTTGTTGCCCTGTCATAAATTGCTGCCGATATGGCTGCAATTGTGCATTTTGGCTTTGCATTAATTGCTGTTGCTGGGCCAACTGCTCATGCAGGGGTTGGTTGATATCTAAAGATAATTGTTGTTGCAATAGGCTGGCTTGTTCTTGCAACGCCTGTAATTGCTGCTGTACTTGTTGCACCTGCGTTTGACTTTGCTGAAAACGTAAATACACCGGTTCAAGGATCAGAATAAGCATTAACCAGCAGCCTAACGCTAGGCTACCAAAGAAAATCAGACGTTTCTCACGGATTTGTAAGCCATTGTAGCGCTGTTGCAATTGCTGCCATTGACTCATGGTGTGCCCCCTGTCGATTGCAACGTAAATTCAATTAATGGGGCATCTTCTTGTTGTTGTAGCTGTATTTGCTGAAATTGCTGTCCTTGCAATTGCGCTAAGCTGGCTAGCTGTTGCAGCCATACTGCCACGCTTTGCGGCTGTTGGGTAATACCTTGCCAGCTGCTGCTATGAGGTGTTAACACAAACTGCTGCAACCAGAGTTCGGGGCGATCAATTTTCACAAGGTGTGCAAACACAGGGCTAAAAAAAGTAATTTGCTGTTGCTGCTGTTGCAAAAATTGCAGTAATGCTTGGCGACGTTGCCATTGCGTTTGTGCCAACGCGACTTGCTGCTGTAATTGTGTGTCGGGTTGGCGCTGCAGTATCGCTTGTTGCATTAAATCAGCCTGCGTTTGTTGCTGTTGTTTTTGCTGACTGAGTACCTGTAATTGCTGCTGTTGCTGTTGCTGAAGAAACCAAAGCACAGCACTCAAAACAAAAATTAGCGCAGCAATACTGCCTAAACTTATCCCTAGGTGCTTTAATGACAGCGTTTGCTTGGGCGGTAATAACGCCGCTGAAAATAAGTTAACCCGCAGCTTCATGCTTGGGCTCCTTGGCAAACGCGAGTTGCTGCATGGCCGCAATGGCTGGCCAGCATGTTATGGCATTAAGTGAGGCGGCCCATTCCAACGCTACAGGCAATTGTAAGGCTTTGGCCTGATTAAACCCGGTTTTTTTAAATAATGCTACCACGTCATCTAATTGCGGATGGGCCAGCATCAGCAGCATTTCACGCACTGGGGGCAGTTTTAACTGTGACTCAACAAAGTCCATCGAACGCTGCATTTCTAGCAATAAATTGTCTAACAAACCATATTGTAACTGCTCGATCGGGGTATCACTGAATTGATCAAAACCGCGTAATTGACGACTAAAACAGAGTTGCCCTTCACGGATCACTTGCACTTGCATCGGCTGTCCCGCCTGCTGGATCAATAACAATCGCGTAAGCGCATCGGTTGGCATCAATTCCATCGTTAGCCATTCTTGTGGGGCAATCAGTTGCGGGTTCAGCTTATACTTAAGTAGCTCTTTGCAAAGCTGTTGCAGCGCAGACTTTGACGTGACCACAATATTTATACGCGGATTCGCTGGGGTACCCGGAATATCTAAATAATCTAGCTGCATATCATCGGGTGCTAAGCTGCATAAATCTTTGATCAGCCACGGCAAGGCTTGAATAACTTCTTCAGCAGGCAATTTGGGTTTATCTAAGGGCAGTAATTGATAGCGCTGCGCATCCAACACTACAGCAACATCACTGCCAGCAGGCTGGGTTGCCAGCAAGGGCAACAGATTATCGGGGAAGGCGTTATCAGCCAATAAGTGTTCTGTACAGGTACAGTGCAACTGGCCTGCTTTAAAACTGGCTGATAATAGGATCACTTTATTACCTACCAGATAAAACACCCTAAACGCTTTAGAAGCCCCGGCTGGTTTTGACAGTTTTTGCCAAATTCGCTGCAACATCAGTTACGTAACCTTAATTTTTATTATGATTTAGCATAGCGATATGTTACTGAATGAGCAATATTTTATTCGCGTTAGCAGCAAGCTATTTATTGGGATAACCCGCTAAAACAGCGGCGGAATATAACCGCCGCCGTTTAAAAAGGAAATACTATAGGAATAAGAAGTATACACACGGCTAAGTAGGTGATAGCAACCGGCAACCCTACTTTTACAAAGTGTATTAAAGTGTAGTTACCCGCGTTAAACACCATTAGATTGGTTTGATAACCATAGGGCGTAATAAAACTGGCTGACGCTGCAAACGCAACAGCTATGACCATTGGCATCACGTTAATGCCTAAACCTTCAGCCAAACTAAAAGCAATAGGAAACATTAAGGCAGCAGCGGCATTATTGGTAATTAACTCTGTTAAGGCGTAGGTAAGCAACATAATGCCAACCAACGCGATAATCGGCGATTGCCCATCCAAGACAGAACCGGCTAAACGACTGATGGCTTCAGACAATCCCGTGGTGTTCATCGCCGACGCGATACAAAGCGCGCCACAGACAATTAACCAAATTTCTATTGGGAACCGACGTTTAATTTCATTTACCGATAAACAGCCTGTAAACAGGAGAATAGCCAGCAAAAAAATACCGCCGGTTAATAATGATACGCCCGTAAGCACACTCACGCTGATTAAACCGACAAATCCCCACCACGTCAGTTTTTCGCGCCATCCGCTTAGCATGTGATCGGGTTTAATACCGGATACGACATAAAAGTTTTTACTTAAATTTTGGCGGCTAGCAAAATCAGGCCCCGTTGCCAACAGTAAAAAATCGCCGGCTTTTAACACAATGTCGCCTAATTTGCCATTAACTCGGCCGCCATCACGGCGAATTGCTACCACAGCAGCATCAAATCGCGCTCGAAAACCGCTTTGTTTCAAGCTTTTTCCAATGATCGCCGATTCTTCTTTTATGATAACTTCAGTCAATTGTTGAGTGGCTAGGCCATTGGCTTCGGCAAAGAGTTGCAGTCCTGGAAACTGCTTTAAACTTAACACCTTTTGTACATTGCCCGTAAAGACCAATTTATCTGCAGCTTCTAACACATCGTAGCGCGCCACAGGGCGAAGTAGCTTATCGCCCCGATAAATTTCTACCAGAAATAATTCATCTAAATTGCGTAATCCGGCCTCTTCTACGGTTTTACCTACCAAGGGCGAATCAGCTAATAACTTAGCTTCTAATAAGTATTCGGTGCTTTTTTCCTGCTTTAATTCCGCCGTTGGCAGTAAACGACTAAACACCAGTAACACCGTACCGCCTGCCAGCACCACCCCTAAACCGACTAACGTGAAATCAAAAAAGGCAAAACCTGGATGGCCCTTCTCAGTGAGCATTGAATGTACAATAAGATTTGTTGATGTACCAATCAGGGTTAAGGTGCCGCCCATAATGGCTGCGTAGGATAAGGGGATCAGTAATTTTGAAGCCGGTACTTTATTATTCGACAGCACCGCATTTAGCATAGCTGCAACGACTGCCGTATTATTCAGTACCGATGACGCTAATGCTGAGAAACCCACAGTACGCAAGACAGAACCTTGCACTGATGTGGTAAACAAATAAGCGGATATACGCCGTAATAAACTGGTTTTTTCTAATGCATAAGAAATAAGTACCAATAAGACTAAGGTTGCTAAGCCTGAATTCGCAGCATTACGCAATACATCGGGGGTACCAATAAACCCTGCTACGAGCATAACCAGAATTGCGGCACCAAACACTTCTGTTGCGTGCTGCTGAAAGCGAATTAACGCTATCAGCAGTACGATCAGTAGCAGCACCATGAATAGCACACTGCTGGGCATGTTAACGCTGACTCAATTGTGGGAAATGCTTACGTAACAGTAATATCAGCTCATGCTCAAATGCTGATAAACCGCTAATTTCAGGTTCCTTATTGTCATTGTCGGCCACCAGCGCATTATCAATCATACCGGCACCAACCGTTAAATTGGTAAGCCGATCGATGATAATAAAGCCGCCAGTTTGTTTATTTTTTTGATAGCTATCAAAGGCCATCGGCTCGGTCAGTTTAACATCGACTAAACCAATTTCATTCATAGCCAAGGTGTCGGCTTCTTTTTCAGCTAAGGTGTTTACATCAATTCGATGATGCAGTTTTTCAACTTCGCCAGAGAGTGTTTTACAATTAAATTTAAAATAGTATTGGCGCGCAATGTGAAGTGGATTGTCGTGCATCCAAATTAGCCGTGCGCGCAAGCGCGTTGACAACTGAGGCAGTGCATCTTTCTTTACCAACATATTGCCGCGGCTTACATCAACTTCATCGTTCAACGTGATAGTAACAGCTTGCTGCGCATACGCCTGTGTCAGCTGGCCGTCAAAGGTAACGATCTCTTTCACTGTAGAAACGGTGCCAGAGGGTAATACCCGCACCGTATCCCCTACCGCTACGCTGCCAGAGACGATGGTGCCCTGAAAACCACGAAACTCGGAGTTGGGGCGGCTAACTAACTGTACCGGAAAACGAAAGTCTTCATTGGCTACCGTACTAATATCAATATTTTCTAAATACTGCATTAAGGTTGAGCCACGGAACCAATTCAGCTTTTCACTGGCGTTTACCACATTATCGCCTTCTAACGCTGAAATAGGCACAAACCGAATATCTGGGATATCTAACGCGCCAGCCAGTTTTAGGTACTCTTCTTGAATTTCTTTGTAGCGGGTTTGCGAGTAATCGACTAAGTCCATTTTGTTAATGGCAACGATGACATGCTTAATGCCCAATAATGAGCAGATAAAACTGTGGCGACGGGTTTGCGTTTGAACCCCTCGACGTGCGTCAATAAGAATAATGGCTAAATCACAGGTTGATGCCCCCGTGGCCATATTACGGGTGTATTGCTCGTGCCCTGGGGTATCCGCAATAATAAATTTACGCTTGTCGGTGGAAAAATACCGATACGCAACATCAATGGTTATGCCCTGCTCGCGTTCCGATTGCAAACCATCCACTAGCAGCGCTAAATCAATATTGTTACCTTGGGTGCCCACTTTTTTACTGTCTTCGGTAATAGCGGCCAATTGATCTTCAAAAATCATTTTACTGTCGTGCAGCAAACGACCAATTAGGGTACTTTTACCATCGTCAACACTGCCACAGGTGATAAAGCGCAGCAATTGCTTGTTTTCGTGCTGTTTTAAATAGGCCAGAATATCGTTTTCAATTAATGCTGATGCGTGGCTCATTAAAAATATCCTTCCATTTTTTTCTTTTCCATCGAACCGCTGCTGTCGTGATCAATCACCCGCCCTTGCCGTTCAGAGGTTTTGGTTAACAACATCTCTTGAATAATATCGGGCAACGTTGTGGCATCAGATTCCACCGCGCCCGTTAACGGGTAGCAGCCTAGGGTTCTAAACCGCACATTTTTCATTTGCGGTACTTCACCCTCTTTTAACGGCATCCGCTGATCGTCTACCATAATAAGGGTGCCATCACGCTCGACAACTGGCCGCGGTTTAGCAAAATAGAGTTGCGGAATGTCGATATTTTCTAAGTAGATATATTGCCAAATATCTAGCTCTGTCCAATTTGACAAAGGAAAAACCCGAATACTCTCGCCTTTATCTACTCGACCATTGTAAATATTCCACAGCTCAGGCCGTTGGTTTTTGGGATCCCAGCGATGATGCCGATCACGAAAGGAATAAACACGCTCTTTGGCACGCGATTTTTCTTCGTCGCGGCGGGCGCCACCAAAAGCAGCATCAAATTTATACTTGTCCAAAGCCTGCTTTAACGCTTGGGTTTTCATTATATCGGTATGCTTAGCACTGCCATGACTAAAGGGGCCTACATTCATGGCTAATCCATCGGGATTTTGATGTACCAATAATTCAAAATCATGTGTCTTGGCCATCTGATCGCGAAAGGCGATCATCTCTTTGAATTTCCACGTGGTATCAACGTGTAGTAATGGAAAGGGAATTTTGCCAGGGTAAAACGCTTTTCGGGCAAGGTGTAATAAAACAGAAGAATCTTTGCCAACCGAATACAGCATCACTGGGTTTTCGAACTCGGCAACCACTTCGCGAAATATATGAATGGATTCGTTTTCGAGGGCTTTTAAATGGCTTTGAATGGGCGAGGCCATATTCACTCCAATAACATAATGATATTATCGCCAGCTTACCAGAAGCGATTAAAAAGCATAATGTTGTTTTGGAATAAGATATTTCCATCTAGGCGGCTAGAACACGTCTCCACCCGTCTTTGATACGGTACCGAAGACGTGTGGAGATCGTTTTTATAATGCTGTAGGAATGGCGCTTAGAAGGTGTTTTTTAAAGCAGCCAAGATCCGCTGGCAAGCTTGACCATCGCCGTAGGGGTTGTGGGCGAAACTCATGCTGTCGTAATACTCTTTGTCGTCAAATAATTTACTGACTTCACTTACGATCTTTTCTCTGTTGGTTCCTACCAGCTTGACCGTACCCGCACTAACGGCTTCGGGGCGCTCAGTAGTATCACGCATGACCAGAACGGGCTTCCCTAATGACGGGGCCTCTTCTTGAATACCGCCCGAATCGGTTAACACTAAATAGCTGCGACTCATTAAGTAAACAAAGGGTAAGTAATCTTGCGGCGCAATCAGGTGTACGTTTGTTACATGACTGAGTAGCCGGTAAACGGGCTCTTTCACATTCGGGTTTAAATGCACTGGGTACACAATGTCACAATCTGGGTAGCGTGTTGCAATATCAGCTAAAGCAGCACAAATTTGCTCAAAACCGTCACCAAAACTTTCTCGGCGGTGTCCTGTTACCAAAATAATGCGTCGATCCGCATGAATAAACGGAAATTGCGCAGCAAATTGTTGGGTAAGAACGGTGTCGTTTTCAATCTTAGCGACTACTTGCAATAACGCATCAATCACCGTATTACCGGTGATAACGATGTTAGCCGCAGCCATGTTTTCAGCGACTAAATTGTCTGCCGACGTTTGCGTAGGCGCAAAATGCAATCGGGTAAGTGCACCCGTCAGTTTACGATTGGCTTCTTCAGGCCAAGGGCTATAAATATTGCCCGTACGTAACCCAGCTTCAACGTGTCCTACTGCTATTTTTTCGTAATAACAGGCTAATGCTGCCGCAAAAGTGGTACTGGTATCACCGTGCACCAACACGATATCGGGTTGAAACTCGCGTAATACCGGTTTGATATTGAGCAGTATGCTGGTGGTAACGTCGTATAAATCTTGGCCTGCTTTCATTATGGCCAAATCATATTCAGGTTGAATGTCGAACAATCTGAGTACTTGATCGAGCATTTCACGATGCTGACCCGTTACACAAACGCGACTGTCAAACGCTGCGTCCTGCTTTAATTGATTAACCAGTGGTGCCATTTTAATGGCCTCTGGTCGGGTACCAAATACACTTAGTACTTTAATCATGCTGTCCCTCGTTATTAAATATAATGAAACCTGTCACGCCAGTTGGTACCGGAGTTATGTGGATAACCTTGCCTATTTTTAACCGGTACCGGAGTTGTGTGGATAAACTCCCTTGTCGGTACCGGAGTTGTGTGGATAACTCTGCTTGGATGCCGTGCTTTATAGCATTATTCGACTTCATCAAGAAAGTCGAGAATATCATCATCTAAACTTTCTTCAGGCGCTGGCGGATTGCCGTCATACACCTTAAACAGTTGCCGCTGGTAATAACTCTCTTTGACAAAAGAATAGGGATCTAAAGAGTTATCAAGCATGTTTTCTACTTGCATTAACTGCTCGCGACTATCCAACGCCATTATGGCGGCACGGGTTAAGGTTAACGGCGTATTTAATAAACCCAGAGGGAAATATAAATTGTCGACGATGCCGCCTGCAGTACCACGCACAGTAGTAGGACCACGACCAGGGACCATTAAATAGGCGCCATCACCTACCCCCCAAACGGCCAACGTTTGGTTAAAGTCTTCATCAGCGCGCTCCAATCCTATGTCGGTAGCAACATCAAATAAGCCAAGCACACCTACGGTGCTGTTAACTAAAAAACGTCCCACACTTACTGCAGCTTTTTGCGGTTTGGCTTGCAACACACTGTTTAAAAAGCTGGCTGGCTCGCCCAGGTTATCAACGACATTGATTAAGCCTTTGCGCGCTGGCTTGGGTACCACCGTCATATAGCCCACGGTAGCGGGCCGCAGTATGTAGGCATCGAGAATGTCGTAGTTAAAATCCCATAATGGCCGGTTAACTCGCTCAAAAGGATCACGCGGATCATCATAAACTGGCGCTTGGTTAGTGGTAACGGCCTCACCTTGTTGTTTAGCTGCATCCGAGCTAGCGCACGCGGTTAAACTCAACACCGCCGCCACAATAACGGTTCGTAATAACAATGACGCCATAGTCTTAAGGTTCCAAAATTAACTGAATAGTAAGATGCGGTTGGTCGAAACGTTGTGGTGTTGACACCACTTCGACATCTTGTGCTGAACGTTCTACTGTACCTGAAACCGACATCCGCGCAACCACTTCGACGGTATCAGCTTGAGTTAAATCCCAACCGGCTTGCATCGCATCTGCCGTTGTTAGACTAATGCTGAGTTGCCCTGCAGATAAAGGTAAACGCTTAGCAGCCATCGGGATTGGCGGGCCATCAACCGCACGAGCAAACACAAACAACGAAGCATTAGGATAGGTTTGCGCAAGCTGTTCGGCGACCGATAAGCTGATGGTTATTGTACGTTGCGCTTTTACATCTGCATTATCTTCTAAAGTCATGGAGCCAGAAGCGTCTGATGCGACTGACTCCGCTGGAGATAACGCCGTACTCGCGCCGGCATCTACAGCTGATTGCTGTTTTGCAGCTAACTCAGCTAAACGCGCATTCACAACTTCAAGACGCGGATCGCCTTGCTCTAACCGCTGTGCCAAAATTTGCCAAGACGCCATGGCTTGCTCGTCATCGCCACGCTCTGACGCAATCAATGCCATCAGTGAGACTGCATCAATATTTTCAGGCTCTTGTATTAATACTTTGGCCACACTTTGGCCTGCCTTTGCTAAATTGTAGTCATCACCTAGCATAATAAGTGCTTGGCTATAGCTGATTAACAAAGGGATCCGTTCTGGCATCAACGTTAATGCCCGTTCAAAGGATTCAACCGATTCTTCTAACATCCCCAGTGTCATCCACACTCGGCCCAGCAACATCCAGGCTACCGCGTCGTCGCCTTCGTTCGCAAGCTTGGTGCGCAGCGCTAACGAAAACAACTGCATGTCTTTTTCGTTCATGGCTTCGCCTTCACCTAACAAGGCGCGCTGTCCATAACTGGCCAAATTTTGCTGCGCTAGCTCCCAATCGGTTAATTGCCGATAATGCCCATTTTGGCTGTACACTACCCCTACTATTGCAGCTACAAAAACAAATAATGTTAGATGAAACAGCATTTTTTGCTTAGGCTGCTGATAGCGTACAATTTGCTGCTCTTGCTCTAAAAATTGTTGTTTTAACTCAGACGCCGCGGCAACGAAATCTTGCTCGGCCAGTTCACCCGCATCACGGGCCAAAACCAATAACTGTAAGCGCTCTTCAAATAATTGTGCTGGAGTTTGATTATTCCGCGCATTCGCTTTGCGTGGCCATACAATAAAGATGGCACTTAACACCAACATGACTAAAACGCCAATGGCAAGTTGCCACATCATGATTTCTTACTCCGATAGTGTTCAATGATCTGATCAAGCTCTTTGTTAAGCTGGATCTTCGATTCTGTCATCTTATTCGCTTCATCACGATCTGTATCCATTTTTTGGGTAGCAGAGTCGTGTGGATAGGTCTCTTTTGGCGTGATTTGATTAGCTCGGCGCTTAAGTTGCAAAAGGAATAGACTGATCAATAACAAGACAGGTGCTAACCATAACCAAATGGTGACGCGGTTTACCGGGGGCTGATAATGCACAAAATCACCATAACGATCGATCATATAGTCCAATACATCGTTGCGGTTTAAGCCTTGCTGAACAAGCTCATAGGTTTTTTCGCGCATATCTACCGCGACCACGGCGTTAGAGTCGGCAATGTTTTGATTTTGACATTGCGGACAACGTAACTCTGCGGTGAGCTTTAAATACAATTGCCGTTGTTGTTCACTGTCGAACTGTTGTAATTCCTGAGGGGCCGCGACCGCCGCAGCGGGTTGCTCAACGTTCATCGAGGTAGTCGCAGTAGTCTCGCTTGCTAACACCGCCTGGCTTTGGCTTAGCATAAACAAGCCAAGCAATATAGCGTAAAGACTGGTTAGACTGACTGCTCGGCTACCTGATACACCGGGCACAGCGCTACCACGGCAATATCTTAAAAATGGGGTAAAAAACCGGTTCATGGTTGCGATCCCCCAGCAAACTGCTGGTAAACGGCCGCCAGCTTAGTACGCCACACCTGAGGATTAATATCGCCAATATGATGCGCCCGCACAATACCTTCGGCATCCACAATAAAGTGTTCCGGCGCGCCACTTACCCCTAAATCTAACGATAAACGACGCTGCTGATCCAAGATATTAAATTGGTACGGATCACCGAATTGCTGCAATTTGGTGGCAACTTCCGCTTGCAATACTGGCAAATTAAACACCTGACCGAACATCGGATCTTCTGGCAACACATAGTACAACCCAATAATGCGCACGCCTTGCTCGTTGCGCAGCTGTGTCATATACCCCAGTTCGGCATTACAGGTTGGACACCATACCCCCCACACATTAAGTAGAAAAGGTTGCCCTTTTAGGGCGTCTGGGGTCCAGGTTTGCGCCGGATTCATTAAATCTGGCAGACTGAAGGCGGGTAAAGGTTTACCCACCATCACGGCATCTCGCTCACGCGGATCAGAAAACAATCCGCTTAATAAAAACAGCGACAATCCCAAAAACAATACCAGTGGCACATAAAAAAGCACTTTACGCATGAGCAGCCTCGGCATTTGGTGATTTACGGCGATAGCGCTTGTCGAGTAGCGCAATAAGTGCCCCTAGCGACATAAGCAAACCGCCTAACCAAATCCAGCGCACAAACGGCTTCACATACACGCGAATCGCCCACGCATTACCCGGCAGGGCCTCGCCCAATGACACATATAAATCACGACTTAACCGCGCATGGATAGCCGCTTCAGTCATCATCATACGTTGAATGGTATATTCGCGCTTTTCAGCGTGTAAATGCGTCACATAGGTGCCATCGATGCGACGTACGTCTAATTCTGCGGCCTCGCCACCGTAATTAGGGCCATTGAGTTTATACACATCTTGTAATTCAAACTCATACCCCGCCAACACGACGCGATCACCAATTTCCATACGTACATCACGCTCTTCGCTGTAGGTCAGTGTCATGGCGATACCTACAATCATGACCGCAAAACCAATATGGGCGATGGTCATGCCGTAATGTGAGGCTTGCAGTTTTGCCACGCCTTGGCTCAGTGAACCAAATTGTTGTAAACGCTGATACACTTCCATTAAAGCTGATACCCCAACCCAGGCACCCAATAACAGGCCTAATAGCGCAAGATTCGCAGTAATACTTTGCGTTGCCGCCATAGTCCCCAGCGCCACCACTAAACTAAATACCGCAACCAAGGCCATTGGCTTAAGTAAAGGCGCCGCTTTTTGCTGCTTCCAGCGCACCCAAGGCCCTAACCCCAACAGCAAGGCAAACGGAATATTTAAGTAGTAAAACATTTGGTTAAAGAAGGGCTCTCCAATAGAAATCGATCCTAAACCCAGCTCTTTATGCACCAAGGGGAATAAGGTGCCTAGCAACACGACAAGGGTGGCAGTAAGCAAAAACACGTTATTGCCCCACAGCATAACTTCGCGTGAGAATATTTCATAACGGGCTTGGCTACGCACAGAGTGCATGCGACTGGCGTAAAGCAATAATGAACCGCCGATCACAATTAATAAGAAGATCAATAAAAACACGCCTCGCTCCGGATCTGCCGCAAACGAGTGCACCGAAACCAAGACGCCAGAGCGAACTAAAAACGCTCCCAGCAAACTGAGTGAAAAGGCCCCAAGCGCTAACAATACCGTCCATGATTTAAAGGTGCCGCGTTTTTCGGTTACCGCTAAACTGTGGATCAGGGCCGTGCCCACTAACCAAGGCATAAAGGAGGCGTTTTCAACCGGATCCCAGAACCACCAGCCTCCCCAGCCGAGCTCTTTATAGGCCCACCAACTGCCCAACATGATCCCCAGTGTTAAAAACAACCATGCCGCTAAGGTCCAGGGTCTGGCCCAACGTGCCCAGGTGCTGTCAAATTTGCCGCCAATTAATGCCGCTATGGCAAACGCGAAGGAAACGGCAAAGCCTACATAGCCCATGTATAACAAGGGCGGATGGATAATCATACCGTAATCTTGTAAGAGCGGATTAAGATCACTGCCCTCAACTGGGAAGAAAGGTAAGGTGCGCTCAAAGGGATTAGACATAAACAAAGAAAAGGCGATAAAACCGATATTGATTAAGCCCATCACCCCTAAAATACGCCCCTGCATCAATAGGGGTAAACCCTTCGAGTAAAAGCCAACCGCTGCAGTCCAGAGGGCAAGGATCATCACCCACATTAACATGGAGCCCTCGTGCGAGCCCCAAACCGCGGTCAGTTTAAAGTACCATGGCAATAACGAACTGGAATTATTCGCGACATTTAATACGGTAAAATCGTCGTGATAAAAGGCCCAACTTAATGCGCAAAAGGCAATCAAGGTAAAAACGAACATGGCACTGGCCAAGGGCTTTGCCACCAATAACGCCCGTTCGTTGGCGGTAAAACTGCCCAGCAAGGGCACAATACCCAGAATAATCGAAAATGCTAAAGCAAACGTCAGCGCTAACTGACCCAATTCAGGGATCATGCTTAGCCTCCGTAGCTGTTAGTAGCGGTAGGTTGCACCGGCAACTGACTTGGCGGAACGTGACGGATCCCTTTTAAAGCCTCAGCCACTTCGGGGGGCATGTATTCTTCATCGTGTTTCGCTAACACTTCGGTAGCCGCTAATACGGTGGCATTTTTTAATACCCCTTGCGCTACGATCCCCTGCCCCTCGCGGAACAGATCGGGCAAGATCCCTTCAAATTCAACCGTAGCAATCTCTCCTGAGTCGTCAGTTAAATCGAAACTCACTTTTAAACTGGTCGCATCGCGTGATACCGAGCCAGGCACGACCATGCCACCTAAACGTAAGCGTTGGCCCACGTCGGGTTTAATTTTTCCCTCACCCAAACCTTGGATAAGCTGGCCCGGTGTGTAAAAAAGATTAATATTTTGCTGTAAGGCAAATAGCATAGCGCCAATGGCACCAGCGATAAGACCTAACACCAACACCATTGATAATAGGCGTTTTTTACGTCGTGGTTGCATTATGATTTTGCTCCTGATACTGCTTGATTCGTTGCTCTCGGGCCACTTTCGCCGCGATCTGGTGCTTTAATTGTCGATGCTGGTAGAGACTCCAGCCGAGAAGGGCCACCAATAATAAATAGGTTAAACCATACGACAACCACACAAAAAAACCGTAACTGATGCCACTGCTGGCCATGTCTAAAAAATCACTGAAACTGGCAAAGTAGAACGTAAAAATCCCAAAAAGTTTCTGTGGTAAATCCACGTTTACGCTGATAACAGCGTCAAGTTGCGATAACCCTGCTGCGCATAACTGTAAAATTGTTCCGTTCATTTTTGGCTAACCCGCTGTTTTACCCAAGGACGATGTTGTTCGTTTTCTAAAATGGCTGTGCGCAAGCGATAACAGGCTAAGGCGGCAAGCAGCAATTTAAACGCCAGTAAGCTAATAAGTAATGGCCAAAGCATGCTGGGATCAATAGAGGGTTTCGCAAACTTAGTGATGGTGGCGCCTTGGTGCAAGGTGTTCCACCACTCTACTGAGAAGTGAATAATTGGTAAATTGATCACCCCAACAACCGCAAGCAAGCTGGCCACTTTGGCGCCGGTTTGTCGATCAGAAAATGCGCCATGTAACGCCATTACGCCAAAATATAAGAATAATAAAATAAGTTGTGAGGTAAGGCGTGCATCCCATACCCACCATGTTCCCCACATTGGCTTACCCCATGCCATGCCGGTTAACAAGGCAATCGCGGTATACACCGCGCCAATTGGCGCAATAGCTAAAACGGCCCATTGCGCGGTTTTAATTTGCCAGACAAGTGCGGTAAATGCGGCAATGGCCATCGCCAAATAAGCGCCCATCGACATAATAGCCGAGGGTACATGAATATGAATAATGCGATAGCTGTCGCCTTGTTGGTAATCGGTTGGTGTAAAGCCTAATCCCCAAATATTCCCCAACAATAACGTAAAGATTGCCGATCCCATTAACCAAGGCAATAATTTGCCACAAAAGTGATACAGCGTTTCTGGTTTTGCTAAAGGATCTAACCACTTAAACATATCAGCTCACATTTATCTTTAAGGCACTGCACACCGCCATAGGTACCAGTGCAAGTGAAAACAACATAATAGCGACTAACACCGCCAATTGACCGGTATATGCCAATCCCATGCTGGCGGCTTCAATCGCTGCACTGGCAAAAATTAGCAGGGGGATATACAGCGGTAATATGAGTAATGCTAGCAGTATGCCGCCTTTATCGGCAGATACCGTAATAGCCGCCCCTAACACGCTTAACAAACTTAACACCGGTGTACCTAATGCCAAGGTAAACGCCATGGCATACAGTGCGGGTTGCTGCATATTAAACAATAACGCGACAACCGGCGACAACAATAGCAATGGCAAGCCTGTGCTAAGCCAATTACTGAAAATCTTTGCCAGCACGAAGGGCAACAAGGCATGCTTAGCTGCCACGAGTTGCTCGACAACCCCATTTCGAAAGTCATCTTTAAACAAGCGTTCAGCCGCCAATAGCACACTGAGCAAGGCCGCAATCCAAACGATTCCTGGTGCCATTATACGTAACATATTGGGCTCTGGCCCAACCCCTAATGGGAAAAGCGTCAGCACGATAATGAAAAACAGCACTGGATTCAGCCAATCTGATTTTTGTCTGGCTAAGAGCCGCAATTCTCGTTGTAAAAATACGCCAAATTTTACCATCGGTAGTGGATCTCCAAGGCAAAAAGCGCCGGATGCTGCAGCGTAAGCGCTTGGTGCGTAGTAAGAATAATAGCGCCGCCGCGGTTTAGATGCTGAATAAAATGCTGTTGTAATTGTGCGATGGCACTTTGATCAAGCGCCGTGAAAGGTTCGTCTAAAATCCAGATCTGCGCGGTTGTCGTCCATAATCGGGCTAACGATACCCGCCGTTGCTGCCCTGCCGAGAGCATTTTACATGGAATATCTTCCAGCCCCGCTAAGCCTAAATTGGCGAGTAATGCGAAATCATCTGTGGGCAGTAAATCGGCAGCAGCGCGCCAAAATTGTAAGTTTTCTAACGCGGTTAATTGCTCATGAATACCGCTCTGATGGCCGATAAAACATAAGTTAGCAGCATAATCGGTATTAAAATGATTCAGTGGTTGTTGCAAATAATGCAACTCGCCTTCATCTGGCCGCGCTAACCCGGCTAAAATGCGTAATAATGAGCTTTTACCCGCGCCATTTTTGCCTTTAATTTGCAAAAGTTCGCCCGGTTTAAGCTGTAACGATAGCTGTTCAAACAAGATCCGATCTTGCTTCACGCAACTTAATGCTGTGGCGCTTAGCAATATTGGTTCAGTAACAGCAAAGGTGGGTTGTGCTATATTCACAGGCCTCTGACTATCGACGACGGACAAAATTGCGCGCATATTAGCATAATGCTGGGGGAATACGAATCAGAACCGCTTGGTTGCCGTGATCCAGATCAGCTGTTTGGGCAAATTGTCGACAAGGCAACTTTACAGAGGCGTTACCCTTTTTATGGATCCCTTTTCACTGCGCCAAGTTAGCACTAACGTAACGCAACCTGACAATTCAAATAAGCCGGCGCTGTTGCAAACGGCTTATGTGTATCCGGCTAGGCTGGTGACGTCGTCAAACACCTCGCCTACTTTGGTGTTGCAAAGCCCACAGGGGCCGTTACGCCTGCCGCTGCACACCTTACCCGCGGGGCTGCCGGCAAACGTACCACTACAGCTGAGTTTTAGCGCCACGGCCAGTTCGCCTAATGTTATGCCTGCCACACCAGCGCCAACGCAATTGTCGGTTAATGTTATGCAATGGCATGGCTCGGCGCAGGCCGTGCCCTTAACGGCTGCACAAACGCAATATTTAAAAACACCTGCGAATATTCAACAATTTGCACAGCACATTGCCCAAGGAGAAGCCATTCGGCACTTAGCTGGGGAGCCAATAAAATTGCCAGCGCAGCTGTTTCAGGGAAATGCCGCCCCGTTAAACCAAACTGCAGCATTGCCAGCAACGGTGCAATTAACCTTAGCCTTACTCCCTACGGCAACAGCACAAGCAGGAAATGTGTTAGCTGCCACGCAATTTGGTGCCACGCAGTTGGCTAGCGCAGCACAGTTACTGATAAACACCTTACAGACTTCTGAGGTATTTCAAACGTTAAGTCGTACACAACAGCAACAGCTATTACAGCCTGCGCAACAGATTGCTGTACTACAACAAATACTGTCTAAAGCGCCCATAATTCAGTTGGCAGCCGATGCGCTGAGCTTTAGTCCAGCCCAGCGTCAGGCGTTAAGTGCGATGTTACTGCCGCTGGTCAATCACTATGCAATGCAAACGATCGCGAACACACATGCGGGCGCTGCCCCATCGCAAAATACGCCAGCGTTAGCCACGATGACCGCGTTATTGCTAATGCAGCCCTTGCGCGCCTTACCCACAATACAGTTATCACACCACGACATTGCCAGACCTTGGTTATTGCAAGGGGCATCGCTACTAAACATAGATACCCAAGCAGGCGATACGCCGGGGGGGCGTACACAAGGCGAAAATCCGGCAGCACAGGCGGATAATGCAAAGTCGGTTAATGTGTTAAGTCGATTTTTTAAGGACACCTTAAGCCAGCTTAGTCAGCTAAAAGAGGATATGATGAAAGGCGTTAATCTTGAAAAAGTGTTTCAGGCAACGGGAGCAAGCCTTGATCGCACCTCACCGTCTTTGCAAGCGGGGTTGGCCTATTTTGGTAAACTAGAACGCCTTACCGATGCCTCACTTACCAATGGCAATCCACAGCAGCGACTAACGCAAGCTGCCGCACAATTTGTATTACACACAGCACAAGGCGTGCTCAAATTACCTTTGTTACACCTCCCCGCGCTACCGGTGGGCGTGCCCTTACAACTGCGTTTTGACGAAACCGCAGGTGGAGGGGTTGAGATCAACATTAAGATCCTAGCCACCTTACCGCAAACGGTAAATTTAACCGCCGCGCAAGCACAACTGTTACAGGATCCAAAGTACTTGGCGCTGTTACAACAACGGCTAGCCAAGGGTGAACCCATTAATCAACTTGCTGGCGAGCCTTTAAAAATAACGCCACAACAAGGTGCTCTGCAACTTAGTTTACATCAAGCTCTTACGCCACCTGGTAAGGGGCTTGCAGGTAGCACAACGCAGGTTTCAGCGAGTAACTTATCAACCGCTAGCAGCGCAGGAAACACCAGTGGGCAATGGCAATTACAGATCCAAGCCATAGCAGGTGAACAAAAACTGCAATTAGCCAGTAGTGATTTTATTAAACCCTTGTTATTACTTGCGGCAACGCCAACGGCTACCACGGCTCAGGCATCAGCTGTTAGCAGCGACATTCGCTCTGATGCTTGGCGTCAATTATACCCGTTATTGGAAAGTACCCCCGCCAGTTTACGTCAATTACCCGAGATGCCAGTTGCGGTTCAGCAGTTTCTAAGTCAGCTGCGTCAAGCACAGCCCGATGGGGCTAAGGTATTATCTAGCGCCCAGATCATTGAACAATTGCAAGCCACATTGCAGTTTCAACCCTTACAAACGCAGCCTAATATGGCAACGTCTGCGGGTACGCTTGCGGTCGCAATTCAGCTGTTACTTGGGCATCTGCTCAGGCAGCCTGTCGCAACCAGTAAAGAACCGGCAGCGCAACGTTTGGCGCAAAGTATTGGGCAGCTTGACGCGCAGCAAAGTAGTCAGTTACTGCGCGCCTTGGGTAGCCATAGTAGTGCCCTGCAATTAGCGCAACTGCAAACGGCCGACACAGCAACGATAGGCCAGCAATGGTTGATCCCGCTGGCATTGCAGCAACAGCAAGAAAGCCGCTTAAGCCAAATCGTGATTGAACAACGGGAACATGAACACGCAGACAACGCCGCAAAACAGAAATACTGGCAACTGACTATGAAGTTTGATCTTGGCAGCTATGGGCAATTGATGGCAGTGGCTAAATTGCGCGATACTGAGTTGCAATTACAATTTTACACTGACGATGCGTTAGCGTTGCGCCAGGCCGAAAAATTTTTACCCTTGTTAAGCGATCGCTGTACCGCCCAGGGATTAACCGTAAGTAAGGCGCAATGTCAATTAGGTAAGATCCCAGATACGCTTGGGCAGCGCCGAACCAGTTTAATCTCTACCAAAGCTTGAGCCATCGGACCTTATCCACACAACTGCGGTTCCGCCTCTGGTACCGTTTCCAGCAACATCTCCGGTACTAACCTTTAACTTATCCACACGACGCCAGTACGGTACCAGAGTCGTGTGAATAACAGAGCCGTGTGGATAATAGTTAAAACAGTAGGTTTTTGCCGAAGTAGATGGTTGAAACGGTATTGATAAAAATGATCGCTAAAATGCCAGGAATAAAGGTGCCGAGCGACAAGTTAACGTATTTTTGTAACAGCGAACCGGAAAACGTAGAATTGCCATCACAGATCTCGGCATCTAAGTTATGTTTCTTCCAACGATAAATCACAAATAAGCAAAGCAAAAAGCCGTTCAGCGGTAGAATCGTTTCATAAAACATATCGTAAATTACATCAAAGAAGGATTTATCTACCCCACCGTAATGTAGCAATTGGCTTAAAAAGTCGATACGCCCAAACGATAACGCACACACAATAGCCAACACAACCATCACGCTGCCTAGAATGAACAGCGCTTTGCGCCGGCTAACGCCTTTACCATCCATAACACTGGCCACCGGCACTTCGATAATCGAAACCAGCGAAGTCATCGCGGCAAAAAACACCAGTAAGAAGAAGAAGGCGGCAATAAAGGAGGCGCCGAAATAGCCGATATCGGCTTGTAAGGCTAAGAAGATTTTTGGTAAAAACATAAAAATCATGCCAATGCTTGAGGTAGACAACTCTGACATCTCAATATCGGGATTGAACGAAAACACAGCCGGTAAAATTAATAAACCAGAACAACAGGCTACCAGCAATGACAAACCCGCCACGGTTTTACCCGCTGAGACAATATTGTCGTGTTTTTGAATATAAGAACCGTAGGTAATTAAAATACCCATTGCTAGTGACAAGGAGAAAAATGCTTGCGCTAAAGCGCCATTTAATACTTCGCCGGTCAGTTTTGTAAAATCAGGAATGAGGAAAAACTTCACGCCCAGCATAGCATTTTCTAGCGTAAGCACATAAATCACTAACGCAATCAGCATGATAAATAAGGTGGGCATTAAGATCGTGGTGGCTTTTTCAATACCTTTTTTTACACCGCCTTGCAGAATTAAAAAGGTTAGGCCAACAACCAGCGCCATATATACAAATAACTCATTGCTGTTGATAAATGTACCAAAGCCTTCAGGATCGGCTAATTGATCAAGTTGTCCCAGAATCGCCTTACCCAAATAACCGGCAATCCACACGGTGATCACTAAATAAAACACCCCTATCATAAAAGGCGTCAGTACCGACAACCAGCCCACTGTGCGCCAAGCACGGTTTTGGCCAATTTCAGTATACGCGCCTAAAGGATTTTGTCGGGTGTGGCGTCCTAAACTCATTTCAGCCAGCATCACTGGCAAACAAATAAAGAACACAAAAATAGCGTACATAATAAGAAAGGCGGCGCCGCCATTTTTACTGGCCATTACCGGAAAGGCGACCAAGTTACCAATACCAACCGCTGAACCTGCCGCAGCAAGGATAAACCCTAAGCTGGAGCTAAATTGTTCACGTTTCATAAGTGCGTGACTCCTGGATAGCATTGCCCTGAAATACTGACAAGGCTTAGTGGCTAAACCTGAGTAGGGTATTTTGGGCAATTGTTTTAGTTATAATTTATTGTTGTCAGCTGCATGCTAACAGTCTGTGCCGAGAAATCCTAGCCCGACCTCCGCCCTCGCGCGGTCTTTTGTTAAAAACGCTTGTATCGATAAACACGCGCTACTTTACGTTTCAACGTTCTAAGGTGTTATCAGGAGGCCTTACTCACTGGGCTTTCACGCCAGTGTCATTGGATTTGTAAGACAAATCTGCTAATGTTCAGCTATCTTTTACGAGGGTGAGTTTTAACATGTTATATATGATTTATGCAGAAGATGCGGCCAACAGTCTGGAAAAACGGTTAGCAGCACGTCCAGCGCATTTGGCGCGGCTGGAACAATTAAAAAACGAACAACGCTTAGTCATGGCTGGCCCGCTACCCGCCATTGATTCTGAGACGCCGGGCGATGCGGGTTTTACTGGCTCATTGGTTATTGCTGAATTTGCCTCGTTAGATGAAGCTCAAGCTTGGGCGGCGGCGGATCCGTATTGGCAGGCTGGCGTTTATGTTAATGCCACGGTTAAACCCTACAAAAAAGTCTTACCTTAATTTCTTTTTCAAAGGATTGTTCACATGAGCGCTTATGTTTTATTAACCGGTGGTGCGGGCTATATTGGTAGCCACACTGCCCTGTGTTTACTGCGTGCTGGTTACCAGGTGATTAGCTTTGATAATTTTAGCAATAGCTCTGATGAAGCCTTAAAACGGGTAGAGCAATTAGCGGGCAAAAAGCTGATTAGCATCAATGGCGATATTCGCGATCAAGCTGCACTAACTGCAGTATTCAGTCAGTACAACATTAGCGCCGTTGTGCATTTTGCCGGTTTAAAAGCCGTAGGCGAGTCCACGCAATTACCCTTACATTATTATGATAATAATGTTGCGGGCACCGTAACGTTGTGCCGAGTAATGCGCCATTTTAATGTGAAGAAACTGGTCTTTAGCTCTTCTGCAACGGTGTATGGTGATGCCAAAGTCGTACCAATAGCGGAAAGTTCGCCACGTTCGGCTACCAATCCTTATGGACAAAGTAAGCTGATGATTGAGCTTATTTTAGAAGATTTAGTTAAGGCAGAACCCGACTGGTCTATTGCCTTATTGCGTTATTTTAACCCGGTAGGCGCCGACAGTAGCGGCCAAATTGGTGAAGATCCTAATGGGATCCCCAATAATCTTATGCCTTTTATTTCGCAAGTGGCAGTAGGTAAGCGCGATAAGCTGAGTGTATTTGGTGATGATTACCCTACCCCTGATGGAACGGGCGTTCGCGATTACATCCATGTGGTTGATTTAGCCATGGGGCATTTAAAAGCCTTAGAATTTATTGAAAAACACCCCGGCATAGAAGCCATTAATTTAGGCACTGGCGTTGGGTATAGCGTATTAGATATGGTTAAAGCCTTTAGCGAGGTAAATCAGGTAGCCGTTCCGTATGTAATTTCACCACGCCGTCCGGGTGATATTGCCACCTGCTATGCCGAACCCAGTAAGGCCTTAACGTTATTAGGCTGGAAAACCGAAAAAACATTACAGGATATGGTGCAAGATACGTGGCGTTGGCAACGACAAAATCCCAATGGCTATAAACAGTAGCGCACGAAACACCATTTTTTTAGCATAATTGTTTCTATCCTAATTGTTGCATCGCACAATCGTCGTTACGCACCCTTGTCTTGGTGCGTAACCGCGTTATGACGTGATAAGCCCCAGTTCGAGTGCGAGTAATACTGCGCGGGTACGATCACGTACCCCCAGTTTACTTAAAATAGTAGAGCATTGATTTTTTACTGTCCCTTCCGATTTATACAGTGCTGTTGCAATTTCCTTATTGCTGTACCCTGCGGCCATTAAGTGTAAAATTTCTAATTCTTTGTCTGATAACGGCTCAAACGCGCTGGGTTTGCTAAACGTGGTTTTTGGATTTTTCTTTACTTGCGTGAGTAAACGCTCGGTAATTGTAGGTTGAAAAAAACTTTGCCCATTAGCTAAGGCAGCAATAGCCGATACTAAAGTATCCAATGATACGTCTTTTAGTAAGAAGCCTTTGGCACCGGCTTGGATGCTGTTTAACACTAAATCGTGTTCATCAAACGTCGTCAGAACTAATACGGGGATCTCAATATTAGCCTGTTGCAGTGCTTGCAGGGTTTGTACGCCGTCCATTATCGGCATCGACAGATCCAATAAAATGACATCTGGCTGCTGTGCTTGGCATAGTGCGATCACGTGTGTACCGTCGGCTGCTTCTGCAATCACCTCGATTTGCCCAGAAATAGCTAACAAACTGCGAATGCCATCGCGGATCAGTTTTTGATCATCAACTAACATAACCTTATACATCGGCTGGCTCCTGAGGTGACTCATAAGGAAACTCAAAAGGTAACAAAAGCTGTAATTGCACTCCCCCGCCCTCATGTTGCACCTGCAGCTGACCACCACATTCGGCAAGGCGCTCTTGCATGCCAATTAACCCATTGCCAAATTGCACGGGATACTGTGCCCGACCATTATCAGAAAGCGTTATGACAAGCTGCGTTGGCTGTTGCTGCGCAACAATATAAAACTCACTGGCGGCGGCATGCTTTAAGGTATTACTAATGGCTTCTTGTACCACCATAAGCACATGCTGCGCTTGCAGCACGTTCGGTAGAATTATATCGTCTGCCATGGTTAATTTTACGCTTAACGTGTCGGCCAGATTCGCAATACTGGGCGTTAAAAGTTGCTTTAAATTTAACTCAGCTTGCTCACGCATAGCACTTACTGCCTCGCGAACATCAGACAGTAACAATCTGGCTAATTGCAAACTGTTGTCCACTTGTTGCTTCGCTTCGCCCTCAGTGTGATAGCTGGCCACCTGTAATTGAATAGTCAATGCGGTAAGGTGATGCCCAAGGAGATCATGTAAGTTTCGGGCGATACGGGTGCGCTCACTTTGCCGCGATGCGGCTAAAAGCAATTGCTGGGCACTTTGCAGCTCGACATGTTTTGCGGCTAATGCAAGTTTTGCTTGCTGCTCAGCGGTGATAGCACTTTGCATGACCACAGCAAATAGATGAAAGGTGCCGTATAGGCTCGCCGAGATCCATAAACTGCGCTGTTCTAGCCACGCTTGAAGGCTAAACCACACCACGACCACCAGCGCGGTGACCAAGAGTGCCCGCTGCTGCGACATCATATGGGGTAATAAACACACCCAAATAATGGTTAAAATCGCAAGATAATCAAAGTGTTTGGGGGGTAAGAGTATCAGTAAGGCAAATGCACAGAGCAGTGGCACTGCCACTAAATAACGGCCATATTGCCCTAACAATCCTAAAGGATGCTGCTCTTGCGTCAAAAAGATAAAACTGATGCCATATAACGACAATAACGTAATAATCGCAACAACAGGCGTCTCTCCCGGCAAACGTTGCAGGATCACGAGCGTAACAAGCGATACCAAAAGCCAGGTCACAACACCGGCTAAAGTGGCTAACGGAAAACGTAAGTTCATCAAGCTATTATCAGCATTTATACAATGACTGCAATAGGCCAAAAGTCATGTTTAAAAAAACTGACTTTTGGCACCTGTAGGTAATTTTGTCATTTCATATACTGCAGGCTGAACTTAACGGAGGTGTTGCTATGTCTACCATTCATTCAGCGTTGCTGTACTTGCATATTATTTTAGGGGTTATCTGTTTAGTGCTTTTTTGGCTGCCCGTTATCTGTCAGAAAGGCAGTAAACTGCACAATCTAAGTGGTCGTGTTTATTACTACATGATGCTGTTTATCGCCGCTTCCGGCGTGATTATGTCTAGTATGGTATTAATTGATCCTATTGCGGTGTATGTAACGGGTAAACCTTTACCGGCCGAAGCGGTTGCAGCATTTGAACAACAACGACGTCATTTTTCAGCTTTTTTATTACTGCTAAGTCTCTTAACGTGGGTAACGATCCGCCATGCGTATGCGGTATTAGAGGCTAAAGCCGAGTTGCAACAACTAAAACGCCTGTCACTGGTGCTGCCCATTATCTGTTTATTTGTGTGCAGTGTTTATGTGTTTTGGTTGGGTTGGCAAAGCGGCACGGTACTATTTATGATTTTTGCAGGGGTTGGCCTTGTAAACGCGCTCGCCTTTGCTCGCTATTCATTCCAAAAACAGGTTGCCGCTCGGCAATGGATTATTGAGCATTTTAGCAGCATGATTGGCAGTGGTATTGCGCTTTATACCGCGTTCTTCGCTGCAGGCGGGCGTCGCATGTTAGCTGAGATATTAACCGGACACTGGCAAATTGTCAGTTGGATTGCTGCGCCAGCATTAGGGTTAGCCGCCATCGCCTTATTTAAAAACCATTTTGCGCGCAAATTTCGCGTTGTAACCTGATCTAACACGCTTTGACAACGACCGGTTGTATCCTCTACCATCGAATCCTCTTTATCTGTAGATGGCTATAAGAATGACAATAACGCTAAACGATAAAATCGTCTGGATCACCGGTGCATCAGGGGGTATCGGTGAAGCCTTAGCTAAAACCATGGCGCAAGAAGGTGCGATTGTGGTGTTAAGCGCCAGACGTCATGCAGAATTAGAGCGGGTGCGTTTAACACTGCCCAATCCCGACAAACATATGACGTTGCCACTCGATATTTGTATTGAAACGGCGCAAGAACAGGCATTAGCCGCGGTGTTAGCGCGCTATGGCAAGATTGATATGCTTGTTAATAATGCGGGGATCAGCCAACGTGCACTCATCATGGATACAACGGGTGAGACTGATCGCAAAATTATGGAGATTGATTATTTTGCACAGGTGGCCCTGAGCCGCAGAGTACTATCGAGTATGTTAAAGTACAATCAAGGGCAATTAGTGTTTATTTCCAGTGTCGCAGGTTTAGTGGGAACTCAGTATCGTGGCAGTTATTCCGCAGCAAAAGCCGCATTACATTTGTGGGCAAACAGCGCTCGTGCCGAGCTTTATGAACAAGGGATCCGTGTTGCTGTGGTTTTCCCGGGGTTTGTTAAAACCGCAGTGTCAATGAATGCGTTAACTGGCTCGGGTGAGGCTTTAGGTAAGATGGATGATGCGCAAGCGAATGCCATGACCGCGACAGAGTTTGCTGTTGCCACGGTAAAAGCGTTAAAAGCAGGTAAAAGCTATATCGTGATTGGCGGATTTAAAGAAAAGCTGGCCGCGCTACTTGGGCGTTTTGCCCCAGAATTACTGTATAAAATGATCCGTAAAAGCAAAGTGCGTTAAATGCAGTCGCTAAAAAAACAGCGCCGCAAAGGGCGCTGTTCTTAAACGAAGCTAGTTTAACGCGTGCCGTTAACTTCTTTGCCGCGTAGGTTGTTTTGGTTTATGCCCTGGCTTACGTGCAGGTTTATTACTGTTATTACCAGCACGTTCTTCTGATTTAGGTGCACGTTCTGTTTTTTTGCTACGGTCGGTCTTAGCTGGACGCTCGGTTTTTGCCGGTTTACCTTCTGCTTTGCCTGGTGTTTTCTCGGCAATTTGATGCTTACGCACCGCGCGTTTCATGCTGGCCATGCGGCGACGGCGCTCAGTACGATCTTCGGCTTTTACCAAGGTTTCGGTTTCAGCGCTTAAATGCACCAGCTTACGTAAGTAGTTAACTTCATCTAGCGGATACTCAGCATAACCGCCAGCGGGCAAATGCTTTGGTAATAACAAATCACCGTAACGCACTCGAATTAAGCGGCTCACGACGGCACCTTGTGATTCCCACATACGGCGAACTTCACGGTTACGCCCTTCAGTAAGCACCACATGGAACCATCTATTAATGCCTTCGCCTGGAAGCGCTTTAATTTTCTTAAAGTTAGCTTTACCGTCTTCAAGTTCCACACCGGTACGTAAGCGCTGGATCATGGCATCGTTTATTTCACCAAACACCCGTACTGCGTACTCACGCTCCACCTCAAACTTGGGATGCATTAACCGATTGGCCAATTCACCATCGGTAGTAAATAACAACAAACCTGAGGTATTAATATCCAAGCGGCCAATGGCGATCCAACGGGCACCTTTGATATTGGGTAACCGCGAAAATACCGTTGGCCGCCCTTCTGGATCGGTACGCGAACAAATTTCACCCTCGGGTTTGTGATACGCCAATACTCGGCAGATATGCTGTTCTTCACTAGCAATTTGCACCGGATGACCATCTACACGAATTGCTTGTGCCGACTCAACACGATCGCCTAATACCGCAGGCTTACCATCTACGGTGACGCGACCACGACTGATCCACTCTTCCATTTCCCGGCGTGAACCCACACCCGCACGCGCTAATACTTTTTGTAATTTTTCACTCATTAATGAAGCTCTCCTGTCATCTCGACGGTGGATACCTGTTGCGCATGCTCCTCACCCAGTATTGCAGTAAACTCGGTAAGTGGCGGCAACGCATTTAAATGGGTTAACCCAAAATAATCTAAAAAAGCGGCTGTAGTCGCATAGAGTCCGGGCCGACCCGGCACGTCTTTATGGCCTACCACCTTCACCCAACCACGCTCAGTTAGGGTACGAATAATCTGTGTGCTCACCGTTACCCCACGAATTTCTTCAATTTCGCCTCGGGTGATCGGCTGACGATAGGCAATTAACACTAAGGTTTCTAACACTGCCCGCGAATAGCGTGGTGAACGTTCTGGCCATAAACTGGCTAACGGCTCACTAAATTCTGGGCGCGTATAAAAACGATAACCACTGGCGGTTTCCAATAATTGAATGCCCCGCGCACTGTAATCGTGTTGTAATTGCTGCAACGCTTGCGTTAGTTTTCGGCTGGATACGGCAAATTCCGCCAAGACCGATGCCTGAAGTTCGGCTCGACTTAACGGTTTATCTGCCGCAAAAATGGCGGCTTCTAATAATTGCATTAACTGCACATCGTTTATTTTGCGCGCCATTATGCCTCATTTATTGCCAATTTGACATGGATTTGTGCGTACGGAGCCACTTGTGTAAGGCGTACTAATTTTTCTTTGGTCAATTCTAAAATAGCCAAAAAGCTCACCACAACGCCTGCTCGCCCCTCATTTATCTCAAAACATTCGGTAAAGTCTAGATAACCTGCATGCTGTTGCAGCAATTCGAGAATACGACTCATCCTAGCACGAGTTGATAAATGCTCGCGTTTAATTTGGTGATGTTGTAAGGCATTAGCCCGTTTGACAATATCGCTTAATGCCGATAATAACTCTGCAAAATCAACATCGGGGAAAATTAATAACGGACTGAAGTTATCTGCAAGCGTCGCCTTTGCCGGCATAATATCGCGCTCTTGTCTGGGCAACTGATCCAGATCCGTTGCCGCTTGTTTAAAAATTTCATACTCTTGCAAACGGCGTACTAATTCTGCACGCGGATCATGCTCTTCGGCTTGCGCTGAAAGCAACTGTGGCAACAATAACCGCGATTTAATTTCCGCTAACATGGCTGCCATCACTAAATATTCGGCGGCAAGCTCAAAGTTTAGCTCCTGCATCAGATTAATGTATTCCATATACTGCAAGGTAATTTCATTAACCGGCAAGTCAACCAAATCGAATTTGTGTTTTCTGATCAGGTACAATAAAAAGTCTAGCGGCCCTTCAAAGGCATCTAGGAGTATTTCCAGCGCATCTGGCGGGATATACAAATCGTCAGGACGATTAAGCACCGCTTCGCCGCGGACATACGCCAACGGCAACGGTTGCTGTATCGTTAAGCTGCTAGGCTGCTCACTCATTGATCACGCGATGGCCAACAAGGGCTTATTGGAAGGGGCGAACATCACCACGCCCTTCACGCACGACAACAGGCGTGTCATCGGCTAAATCGATAATGGTGGTGGGATCTTCACCAATTACACCGCCATGTAAAATAAGATCGACCTGCTTTTCTAATTGTTGGCGCATATCATCCGGATCAGACTCCGCAAATTGCTGGCCTGGTAATACTAAGCTGGTTGACAATAACGGCTCACCCAACTCAGCCAATAAGGCTAAGGCAATTTTATTTTCAGGAATACGCAATCCAATGGTTTTTTTCTTTTCGTTGAGCAAGCGACGCGGGACTTCTTTGGTGCCACGCAAAATAAAGGTATAGGCACCTGGGGTATTATTTTTAATTAAACGAAAGGCGCTGTTTTCTACTTTGGCATAAACCGACAATTCCGATAAATCACGCACCATCATAGTAAAGTGATGATCGCCATTAATTTGCCGGATCCGTAAAATACGCTCTAGGGCATTTTTATCACCGGTATGGCAACCCAAGGCATAGCCACTGTCGGTTGGATATACCACCACGCCACCTTGTTGAATAATTTGAACCGCTTGCTTAATTAAGCGCTGTTGAGGCGTTTCGGGATGAATATGAAAAAACTGGCTCATAAGTCTTGCCTTGCTAAAGTGCTAACATCGGGGGTGGGCAAATTTGCCCAATTCGCCCAAATGGGCGTTACGTCTGCAGGTAAATATAGATGCTTTCCTAGCTCATTCCAAGTTGTGGGCTGATGAAAGTCCGATCCGACCGAGGCCGTTAACTGATGCGCTTGACACAACGCCCAGAGCTCTCGCCGCTGTACCAGTGTTTGCTGCGGTGAAATAATCTCCATCGCATCACCGCCCGCCAGCGCAAAATCTTGCACTAAGCGCTTTAGGTATTTACCGTTTAATTTGTACTTTAAAGGGTGCGCAAGTACCGCTTGGCCGCCAGCATCGTGGATCCATTGTATCGCCTCGGCCATCGCCACCCAATTATTCGGCACATAACCGGTTTTACCGCGCGCCAAATATTTTTTAAATACAGTGTTCATGGTGGCGGCTCGGCCCGTTTTAACCAAAAAACGCGCAAAGTGTGTACGAGTAATCGCGCCCTCACCGGTTTCCGCTAATACCGCCTCTAAGGCACCTGGAATATTTGCTTTTGCTAAGCGGCGCGCAATTTCTTCTGCGCGAACAAGACGGCGCTGCTGCTGGCTGGCGAGACGATTTAACAATGTAGGGCATTGCGCATTAATATTTAGGCCCACAATATGAATTTCAAAATCTGACCACGCAGTAGATATTTCTACGCCAGAGATCAACGTCAAAGGCGCTTTCTCTGTATCAATCCATTGCTGCGCTTCACCCAGTGCACTCACGGTATCGTGATCGGTAATGGCTAACACATCAAGCTTAAACTCTAGGGCGCGGCCGAGTAGTTCAGGTACACTTAACAGGCCATCTGAATGGTTAGTATGGCTGTGTAAGTCAATTTTCATGCCTTTTCCTATTGGTTTCCAGGCGGCTTAAGGCAGACACCCGGTAAAATGTATCGTGTTTTCACTTGCTATTGTCGCACAGGACAGGCGAAAGCCCAATGCTTGAAAACCAGATGCCACACTGCGACGTAATAAAGTGTATGTATCTGCGGCATGATGTTATTGTCATCATCTGATGTGCGTAATCTATTCCGTCACCGAATTCAAACAATTACAAACAATTAAGGAGTTGCCATGTTTGGCTGGCTAAAACCGGATCCACTGAAAAAACTGACTAAGCAATACAATGCCAAGCTAGAGCAAGCTATGCATGCTCAGCGCAATGGCGATATGCGATTGTTTGCCGATCTCACCGCTGAAAGCGAAGAGATTTGGCAAAAGGTGGTCGCGTTAAAAAAACAGTTAGGCATTGAAAGTTAAGCATGTACTCCTCTTAAGGCAATTACTCACCTTTTTTGTTAAGTAATTGCCTAAACCGTTGCCGCAACGCCTGTTCTGTATTAGTGCTATTGTCTGCGTTACTGCTTTTATCAATTTCAACTGAATAATATAACGCTTCACGCAGCTTTCGCAGTTGTTGAATATACGAGGCCGTCTCTGCCGCCGTTACATGATCGGCTTTGGTATGATACTGGTGCAACACCTTAATAGATAATGGTTCGGCCGTAATGGTACGACGATACGCTATGGCCTTGTTTTCGATATGCAGTGCGAGATCGTCTAGCGACCAATTGATATTTGAAGCCAGTTTATACTGAATATTATGTTCATAATGCACGCCCGGCGCGATTGCCAGAGGGCTATTTCTGCGGGTCGTGCTAGGCATTTGCGCATAAGAATCAATACTGTCGCCATAGAGCATTAATTTTTGTCGTTCACTTTCGGGGTCCCAAAATTGGGCGATAACAAAGTTGGCATGGATCTGTAATCGATTACGCTCGATATCGTCCAATACCGTGATCGGTTGTTGTAAATCGGCGCTGGGATATTGACGTCGATAGGCTTGTTCTAATTCTGCACTGTAATCGGTGATCCCTTTGGTATCGAGCATGCGCCGAAAACGCTCTGCGGACTCGCCGGTTAACGCAAGTTGTAAATTTAGCGACACGGGCTCATCAACGGCCGCGAGCGTTAACACCTCGTCTGTTCGAAAGGTATTTTGCTTGCTTTGTGGCGCGTCAATATCGCTTAGTACACCATTATCTTGCTTTATAACCAGTGCTTGCTGAAAATACTGCTGGCCTTTCTCCGCTAACGGACCATATTGCTGGGAACGCGTACCATCCAGCCAGTATGCTTGCCCATCAAGGTTTAGATAAGTAATCACATGATCAAATACCCCTGGGTTAGGTAAACGCGTAGCAATCCCTTTTTTCCAACGATGCGACACTAACGCCGGATAGGCTTCTAAGCCACCATAACGTAATAAGGTTAACATCAAGGTGGTTTTGTCTTTGCAATCACCGAATTTACGCTCAAAAACTTGGTTGGGCGCATGGGGTTGATGGCTGTTTAAGCCGATCTCAATACCAAAATAACGAATATTATTTTGCACATACCGCACTACCATTGCGGCATACTCTGCGGAGCTTTTGGCCTGTGCTAACCAACTGTCTGCCAATAATTTTAGCTCTGGCGCCAGCGGTTCGCTAAATTGATACATGGGCAACGCCCACTCGACCACCTCTTGCCAATTGGCAAATTCGGATACCTCTAAATAGGCATAGGGCGTGTGCCAATCCGGATAATCATCCTCATCAATTACCGCGGCAATCGCCTGTTGTTGCCACTCATACACGCTGCCACTATCAGTGGTATGAGGTGTTAAATGCAGCGTAGGGAGATTACTCTGATGATAGAGCGTTGTTGTTTGATCAGTCAGTATTCGCACGCGGGCATAGTGTACGGGGACTGCCCAGTTTAAGGCATAATATGCAGAGCGTTTACCTTGATAAATAGGATTTGTGCCCTGAACTGAATAGGCGTAATCAATGCGATCGCCAACCCGAATATCACTGAGCAACACCATTGCAGTAACAATGCCATTGTAAATCCCTTGATCTGTTTCGCGTTCACGTTGCGCTAATCGAATATCCGCCGCAGCCAAGATATCATACTGCTGATTATCTCGAGTGAGCGTAATGGCATGGACCTGCAGTTGCTGGTAATCAGGAGAGAAATGAAAATTAAAGGTTGAGGCTTGCTCTAATCCTTGTGGCGTATTCACTTGCATAGCGATATGCGTGTACGCCAAATACTGGCCTTGGCGCAGGGATAATTGCTCATCGACCACCAGGTAATTGATCCCTGCGGTTTGTTTAGTCGGTTCTAACGCCCCCAGATCATGCGGTAACGGCGCCACCCAATCGGGTGTAGGCGCTTGCTGATACTGATACCCTTGTTGTTGTACCGTATTAGCAAATAACGCCGACGAACTTAACAACAAAAAACTGAGTAATACTAAAACTCGCACGAATAGACGCATTATGGCTCCTGGTGTTGGCTGACGCCGTTGAAGGTCAGTTGCAGAGATTCAGGCTGAGGCTTGGGGAAAACAAACTGTGTTTCATGCTCGCGTGGCACAGCGTTTAAAGGTAAGCGTTGTGATAACAACGGCTGTAAGCTTAGGCTTTTCTGCTGTTGCCCTGGGCCTGCGGCATGCCATAGGGCTAACACGCGCTGTAAGGCATCACGTTTTATGTCACGAGCCTGAGGCGAGGCTAACCAGCGCGTGACAATAACCTGATAATTAGGATGCCATAACATTAAATCCAGCAACATTTCTTGGCGTAATTCGCTCTCATACCCTTGGGCATAGGCATCTAATAGCTGTTGCGCTTCTTCGGGTGCGCCTGCAGAATCGTCAAATAATAATACCAACAACGCGAGCATCGCACTTGCCGAGGGCTCACCGGCTTCATGCGCTGTGATAAGTTCAGGCAGTAACGCATCTAACGCATCCATATCTTGCTCTAATACATACAGCTGGGCTAATGCCGTGGTAGCCAAATAGCTGCGTGCAACCATAGAGGCTAAGGTTTTTGCCGCGTCCTTACCCTTGCCTATTAACACGTCTTGTTTAGCGCGATACAGCAAAGCAAAATCAAAATCTTCTTGTAAATATTGCTGATATGCCGCCGCACTCACTTCCTTAGCAGAGCCAGTTACGCCGCTGCGCTGCATTAATTCCGCTAACCAAGCAAACCCACTGACATAACGATACTGGTAAATGTTGCTGTGCCGATCGCGAAGATAATAACGTAACATAACCTGTTGCTGATACATCAGCATTTCCATCTCAACCACATCGTACTCGGCTAACTCAAATATGGCGGTGGCATCAGATAGCTCCCTGACGATGATAGGACCTTGCGCCACAACACCTTGACCAGACGCTAAAATAACCTCGGCAATCGCGCTTAAGCTGTCAGCTTCAGTCGCTAAAGCCCCTGCTTCGCCATTTTCAGAAACCGCAGCAGGCAGGGAGCCATTATCTTCATGCGTTTGCCAACATTGATAACGCGTATAACGTAAATGCAAACTGGCCGTATTAAGTGCTAAGGCCTCTTCCAGTCTCGTTATATGCTCAGGCGTGCAACGCTGCTTTTCCGGCCAAGCATCGAGGGAAAGCACCGTCTGAAAATACTGAAAAATTTGCACATTAGATAGCTCGATGGTAAACGCCTTATAGCGTTGTTGCCATAACGGGAGATTGGCGCCGGCAGCATACGCCGATCCAACTGCGCAGCCAACGATGCTACTAACTATGCAGCTTGTGCGTAGAATACGCTGTAAAATCGTTATCTTTGCCATAACCTATCCCTGTTATAATGGCGCGTGCTGCGGCATGAAAGTGTGGTATGTTAAGTTACCTTATTTGATAATACCTGATGCTTATAATTTGTCTACGCTTGGCCATTGTTATGAGTGAATCAACATAGAGTACTACAGCATATAAGGTTTATACGCTGAGGCGTCGCGACCTGCGCTGCCAAGCCGTATAGCCATCTTTACGGTTTAATTTAGGGTAATTCTAAAATTACCCTTGACGTGCAAACGATTTCGCGGTTTTATGTAGCCATTAAAAATTAAGTGATTAAAGCCAATGCAATACTCCATCGCACTTAACCTGATCAACTGGTGGTGGCACATTCCCAACGGGCGTGTGTAGGCGTTGTATTCGCTTTAATTACCAAAGCCCGTTTCCAACAGAAGCGGGTTTTTTTTTGCGCCCTTTTCTGTAGCGCTGTTGCAAAGGGTAAACCTTACAAGACGCGCTTTATGGTCAATCTGGCATGTACAAATCGTGATTTTGCAGTAAGGATAACAAAGATGATTTTTAGCCATATTACCGATACACCAGGCGAAGTGGCCAGTATCGCCCTGACGGTTCCCTATCAGGCTGATGCCTTGGCGGCCTATGCAAGTGTATGTTCTGCAGATCGCTGCTCGTTATTGCTAGAATCGGCAGAAATTGACAGTAAAAATAGCGTGAACAGCTTAATGCTGATTGATGCGGCGTTGCGCATTGAATGTAATGAACAGCAGGTGGTTATTCATGCTAAAAGCAATAACGGTCTGGCTTTATTAGCTTTTCTCGCTGAACAGTTACGGCCGATTGCCACTGTTGATGCTGGCGCAGAGCAATTACAGATCACCTTTGAGCGCCCCGATGCCTTGTTGGATGAAGTCAGCCGGCTTACGCAGCCCAATCCCTTTAGTGTGCTTAGAGTGATTCAACAAAGCTTACGCGGACAAAGTGACGAACCCTTTGCCATTTTTTTAGGCGGTGCCATTGGCTACGATATGGTCGCAAACATTGAGCAATTGCCAGACGTACCTGCAACCGCCAATAAATGCCCAGATTATCTGTTTTACTTAGCCGAAACTGCGCTAGTGATTGATCATCAACGCCAACAAAGTCGCTTGGTCGGTAATGTCTTTTGTGGTGAAAATGCCGCAGCTAACTGTTTTGCCATTGGCAAACGTTTAGAACAAATTAAACAATTACTGGCACAAAGTGAGCCATTAACGGCGGGTAAGGCCGCGCCAGCGTCAAGCATTCATGTGGATATCAGTGACAGTGATTTTGAACAACAAGTTGAGAACTTAAAAGCGCATATCGTGGCGGGCGATATCTTTCAAGTGGTGCCTTCACGCTGCTTTTCGCTTCCCTGCCCTAAGCCCTTGCAAGCATATGCCAAATTAAAACAGCTGAATCCTAGCCCCTACATGTTTTATTTGCATGATCCGGCATTTTGTTTATTTGGCGCGTCGCCAGAGTCGGCATTAAAATTTGCAGCAGCCGATAGGCAAGTCGAAATTTACCCTATTGCGGGCACTCGACGCCGTGGTTTTGCTGCCGATGGTAGTATCGATCGTGATTTAGACAGCCGTATTGAATTAGAACTGCGCCAAGACGAAAAAGAAAAAGCGGAACATTTAATGTTGGTCGATTTGGCCCGAAATGATGTGGCCCGGATCAGTGTACCTGGCAGTCGTTACGTGAAAGAGTTGTTAAAAGTAGATCGCTATTCTTATGTAATGCACTTGGTCTCACGCGTTGTTGGTACGCTAAAACCTGAGTTAGACGCGTTACATGCTTATCAAGCGTGTATGAATATGGGGACGCTGGTTGGTGCACCTAAGGTGAAAGCCGCTGAGCTTATTCGGCAAGTGGAAGGACAAAAACGCGGTTCTTATGGCGGTGCGGTGGGCTATTTAGCCGGTAATGGCGACTTTGACAGTTGTATTGTGATCCGCTCTGCCTATGTTGAAAACGGCATGGCGTTTATACAAGCCGGTGCCGGTGTGGTGTTTGATTCGGTGGCAAAATTAGAAGCCGAAGAAACGCGCAATAAAGCTCAAGCCGTAATTAAAGCCATTCAATTAGCGGGTTACTAACCATGACATCATCTCACTTAACGCCGCTTAGCACGGACACGACCACAAACATGCTAGCTACAACGACTGTTTATTTACTGGATAACATTGATTCGTTTACATACAACTTAGTGGATGAATTTGCACAACTGGGGTTAAGGTTAAAACTGTATCGTAACACGGTACCTGCTGAGTATATTTTTGCCAAAATGCAGCAAGAAACCGGCCCAGTATTGCTGGTATTGTCTCCAGGGCCCGGTGCACCAGCGGATGCGGGTGCCATGCCCGCTTTATTAACGCTCTGTGCGGGTATCTATCCGGTATTGGGTATTTGTTTAGGCCACCAAGCCATTGTAGAACATTACGGCGGAGTGGTCGGACGCGCCGGTGAAACCGTACATGGTAAAACCTCAGCGATTGAACTTGATGATCATCCCGTGTTTGAGAATTTACCCCGACCTTTTCCGGTGGCGCGTTATCATTCACTTATGGCAACCACGTTACCGACATCGCTGATTGAAATTGCGCGCGAGCGGCATATTCCAATGGCCGTGATCCATGAGAAAGATCGTATGTTAGGCTTTCAATTTCATCCGGAATCGGTGTTAACCACACTGGGTAAACCGCTGTTAAAGCAAAGTATTATTTATCTGCTAACGCGCCAAAAGGCTAACGATCAGCAGAGCACATCACGTGCAATGACGCCGTTGTCGTCGGCGCTTGAAGCGAATAGGAGCTAACGTACATGCAGCTAGACACCTCTGAACATACTGCCTTGGTACTGCCGTTAGTCCAGCATGTATTAAATAATAAACAGTTAAGCCGTGAACAAAGCGAGCAATTTTTTAGCGCCGTGGTACAAGGCCACGTTGAACCGATTTTACTCACCGCGCTGTTAGTCGCATTAAAAGTTCGGGGCGAAACAGCAGCTGAAATTACGGGCGCTGCCAGCGCTTTATTAGCCGCGGCAACACCGTTTCCCAAAGCGGTGCCAGGAGCCATTGATTGCTGTGGTACGGGAGGCGACGGTAGTAATACTATTAATATTTCAACTACAGCCGCCATTGTTGCCGCTAGCATGGGGCTACCGGTTGCCAAACACGGCAATCGTAGTGTGTCGTCTCGTTCGGGATCTGCCGATTTACTCGAGCAGTTAGGGGTTAATATTCAATTGACACCAGAGCAGGCGTTACACACATTAGAACACAGCGGATGCAGCTTTTTGTTTGCCCCCCGTTATCATAGCGGTGTTAAGCATGCCATGCCGGTGCGCACGGCCTTAAAAAGCCGTACGCTTTTTAATTTGCTTGGCCCCTTGATTAACCCTGCCCGTCCAGATTTTCAGCTCTTGGGCGTGTATGATCCGTCACTGTGCCGAGTCATGGCAGAAGCTTTACACCATCTTGGTACGAAGGCCGCTTGGGTCGTGCATGGCAGTGGCTGTGATGAAATCGCCCTGCATGGCAATACCTATGTGTGCCAACTACAAGACGGTAAACTGACAGAGTTTACCTTAAGCCCAGCCGATTTTGGGGTAGAACTTGCACCGTTAAGCCAGTTAGAGGGGGGCGAGCCGGCTGAAAATGCCGCCGCTACCTTGGCTATTTTAAACGGTTCAGCGCCGACAGCGCATTTACATGCCGTCGCGATCAATGTCGCCGCCATGTTAAAGATTGCCGGATTAGGCGCCGATTTAAAAGTAAATACCCGCGCTGTATTAGAACAACTGCAAAGCGGTAAAGCGCTGGATACACTGGAACGCTTTAAGGAGTTAAGCCTTGTCTGATGTGATTGAAACGCTAACCTTTCACCCCGAAGTGCCGATTGAAGGTGTGTTAGCAAAAATTGTGGCGCATAAACAACAGGAGGTTGCCGCTATGGCGGCGGCTAGACCGTTGGAAGAGTTTATTCAAAACGTTACGGCCAGTCGCCGTGATTTTTTAGCGGCCCTGCAACAACCTGGCGCACGCTTTATATTAGAATGCAAAAAAGCGTCACCGTCGAAAGGATTAATTCGTCCGGTATTTGATTTAACCGAAATTAGCCAGGTATACAACGATTATGCCGATTGTATATCAGTATTAACGGATCACCAGTTTTTCCAAGGCCATTACGATTATTTAAGAGAAATGCGCCAGCTGTCTGACAAACCTTTGTTGCATAAAGATTTTATTATTGAGCCTTATCAGGTATATGCCGGGCGTGATGCCGGCGCAGATGCCGTACTATTAATGCTTTCTATTTTATCTGATCGGCAATATCGCTTGTTGGCCGCCATTGCTAAAGATTTAGACTTAACGGTATTAACCGAAGTGAGTAATGTGCAAGAAACTGAGCGCGCCGTGGCATTGGGGGCCGAACTGATTGGCATCAATAATCGCAATTTACGCGATCTGAGTACCGATTTAACGACTAGCGTTCGCCTACGCGACTTGATACCAGCCGATCGCACCGTGGTATCAGAATCCGGTATTTATACGTCACAACAAGTACGACAACTGTTACCCGTTGCCGATGCCTTTTTGGTGGGTAGCTCGTTAATGGCCGAGCCGGACTTAGCCGGCGCCTGTCGCAAATTAATCATCGGCGAGCATAAAGTGTGTGGCCTAACACGTGAAGAAGACGTAAACGCTGTCTATGCTGCGGGCGCGTACTTTGGTGGGTTAATTTTTGCCGAAACATCGCCGCGTTATGTTAGCCCCGAACGTGCTGCACAATTGGTGCAGGTAGCGCCTCTGCGCTTTGTGGGAGTATTTGTAAATAGCCCCCTTACCACGGTGGCAGCGCTTGCCTCATCCTTGGCGCTGCACGCAGTTCAATTGCACGGTGATGAAGATGATGCTTATTTACAGCAGCTTAGAGCGCTTTTGCCCGCAGGCTGTGAAATATGGAAAGCCTATCGGGTTAAGGCAGAATTGCCTACGTTTACCCCTTTGGCGGATCGCATCTTACTCGACAGCTTTCATCCAACTCAACACGGTGGAAGTGGCCTGAGCTTTGATTGGCAGATTTTACAAGATCACAAAGGCCAGCAACCTATTATGCTGGCCGGGGGATTAACGCCCGATAACCTTAGCCAAGCGTTGGGCTTTGCGGTGGCAGGGCTTGATTTAAATTCAGGGCTAGAGCAAGCGCCAGGGTGTAAGGATGCTGAAAAAGTGGCTCTGGCGTTTACGCGAATTCGCCAATTTGATGTGCTAACTAAGCATAATGCGCTTAGTAGCACGCATTCGAATTAACCGTTTTCAATTGATGCAGTATTACTTAATTAAAGAGAATCGCAGATGAGTGAGCTTAAATTAAATCCGTATTTTGGTCAGTACGGTGGTATGTTCGTACCGCAACTCTTAGTGCCCGCCCTAAAACAATTAGAGTCGGCATTTGTGGATGCCCAGCAAGATCCTGCTTTTTTAGCTGAGTTTCAACAGCTATTAACCGAGTATGCCGGTCGCCCTACGCCATTAACCTTAACGCGTAATTTATCCCCGAATCCTTTAGTAAAAATTTACTTAAAGCGCGAAGATTTACTGCATGGCGGCGCGCACAAAACCAATCAGGTATTGGGTCAGGCACTGTTAACGCAGCGCATGGGCAAAAAAGAAGTGATTGCTGAGACGGGTGCCGGTCAACATGGTGTGGCTACTGCTCTGGCATGTGCCTTACTGGGTTTAAAATGCCGTATTTATATGGGGGCGAAAGATATTGAACGCCAGCAACCCAATGTGTTTCGGATGAAACTGATGGGCGCAACGGTGATCCCAGTAACGGCCGGTTCAGGTACCTTAAAAGATGCGGTAAACGAAGCGATGCGGGATTGGTCAGCGACCTATGAGACAACCCACTATATGCTTGGTACGGCTGCTGGCCCCCATCCTTTCCCAACAATTGTGCGCGATTTTCAGCGGATGATTGGCGAAGAGTCCAAAGCGCAAATATTGAAAGCCGAAGGTAAGCTACCTGACGCTGTTATCGCCTGTGTTGGCGGTGGCTCTAACGCAATTGGTATGTTTGCTGATTTTATTGAAGAACCCAATGTGCGTTTAATTGGTGTAGAACCTGGTGGTATGGGCATTAATACTCATCAACATGGCGCGGCTTTAAGCACCGGCAGTTACGGTATTTTACACGGTGCCTACACTGCAATCATGCAAACGACCGATGGCCAAATTGAAGAATCATATTCTATTTCAGCCGGCTTAGATTATCCTGCAGTAGGACCACAGCATACCCATTTACAACAAAGTGGCCGGGCTGAATATGTGGCTATTAACGATGATGAAGCCTTAGCCGCCTTTCAATTGTTGGCAAAAGCTGAGGGAATTATTCCCGCCCTTGAGAGCTCACACGCGGTAGCTTATGCGTTGAAACTGGCCGCTGCCGCCACAACACCGCAAGTATTATTAATTAACTTATCAGGCCGAGGCGACAAGGACCTTAGCCATGTGCACAGTGTATTAGCGGCGCAGGCACAACAGCACGCACAGCAAGCAAACGAGGGAGTCGTGTAATGCAACGTTATCAACAGATGTTTAGCCGCTTAGCCACTGAAGGGCGCGGCGCCTTTGTGCCCTTTGTGACCTTGGGCGATCCTAATCCAGCATTGTCTTTTGATATTATTAAAGCGTTAATTGACGGCGGTGCCGATGCTTTAGAATTGGGGATCCCCTTCTCCGATCCGATCGCAGATGGGCCAACTATTCAAAATGCTAACATTCGGGCATTAGCCGCCGGTGTAACCCCAGCGATGAGCTTTGAGCTGATTAAACGCATCCGCGAATATAACGATGCCATTCCTATTGGGTTGTTGTTGTACTCTAATATTGTGATGGCAAAGGGTGTCGAAGCGTTTTATGCTGTTGCTGCCGCAGCGGGGGTTGATTCGGTATTAATTGCAGATGTGCCATTACATGAAAGCAAAATGTTCCGACAAGCTGCCATGGCACAGAATATTGCGCCAATCTATATTGTGCCACCAAATGTAGATGATGATGATTTACGCGCTATTGCCTCGTATGGCCGTGGCTATACCTATTTACTTAGCCGCTCGGGCGTAACCGGTGCTGAAACAAAGGCGGCCATGCCAACAGCCGAACTTATCAATCGTATCCGGCAGTATAATCCGGCACCGCCATTGCTGGGTTTTGGTATCTCCAGCCCCGATCAAGTTCGTGATGCTATTGCTAATGGTGCCGCGGGTGCCATCAGTGGCTCAGCCATTGTGAAACTGATTGAGCAACATTATCATGAGCCCGCTGTGTTATTACCGGCTCTGCAACAATTTGCCAGCGCCATGAAAGCCGCCACCTAATACGCTCCTCGCGCAGCGCATTCTTACAGGTACCCGTTAAACGGTACCTGTTTAATTTATCCACACAACTTAGGTACCACTTACCCACAAAACTCCGGTACCAATAACAACTCTGCTAAGTTATAAACACGACTCAGTTATCCACACGACTCCGATACAATCATAACTTTTCTTCGCTTATCAACAACGCCAGTGGCTTTTTAGCGCACAATAGCTCTCCAAAACGATGCGCTTAAATTAGCGAAGGTAATGCTTTTTTTCACAGTTGGGCTTTTATACAACATAAAAGTATTTACATATAAGCTTTGCAGCCTTGCTAGGCTTTGAGCATCTTCTGAAAATATCTGTGATATCTGAACCCCTTCTGCCCGACGATTCGCTATAATAGCGCCACGATAAACTCAAAAAGATGTCTGATATGCAAATTCAAGAAAATAGCGTTGTGCAGTTTCATTACACCCTAAGTGAAAATGGTAATGAGTTAGAGAGTTCTCGCCAGGGTTCGCCTTTGTTATATTTACATGGCCATAATCAAATGTTTGCTAAAGTAGAAGCCGAGTTAACAGGGAAATCCGTCGGCGATAAACTCAGTATTACGTTGGCGCCAGTTGATGCCTATGGCGAAGTAAAAAGTGATGCCATTGAAAGCGTGCAGGTAAAAAACTTATCGGGTGCAAAAAAGTGGAAACCGGGTATGGTCGCGTGGCTGCGTACAGCTCAAGGTGAACAACAAGTTACTATTGTCAAAGTGGGCATGTTCAAAGCTGAGGTGGATACTAATCATCCACTAGCAGGAAAAACCGTTACATTTGATATTGAAGTAATGCAAATCCGCGAAGCGTCGGCAGATGAAATTGCGCATGGCCATGCACATGGCGAAGGCGGTCATCATCATTAAACCCCAAATAGGGTTATTTGGGCTGGTAACTGCCTGAATCAGATCACCCACACAACGCCGTTTAACTACGTTGTGTGGGACTTTGGTACCGGAGTTGTGTGGATAAGTTATTATCGGTACCGGAGTTGTGTGGATAAATGTTTAAGAATGAGGCGTTAAGCGTAAAAGTTGGCCTCGTGCGCCGTCGGTGAGCAGGTAAATTGCCCCATCCGGCCCAGTTCGAACGTCTCGGATCCGAGTATCACGCTCTTGCAGTAATACCTCTTCTTTAATCACCTGATTATCCTGTAGCGCTAAACGGTGTAACGCCTTGCCCGCTAGGGCACTGACAAAAATATTGCCCTGCCATTCTGGAAACAATTCACCGCGATACAGCGTCATACCAGCTGGCGCGATAGAAGGCGTCCATACATGCAAAGGGGCTTGCATACCAGCAAAGGTGGTAAAAGGTGATACTCTGGCACCGGTATAATCGATACCGAAGGTAGCAACCGGCCAACCATAATTGTTACCCGCTTGAAGAAGATTAAGTTCATCACCGCCCTTTGGTCCATGCTCATGGCTGTAAATATTTCCACTGACCTCATCATAAACAATGCCTTGTACATTACGATGACCGTACGTAAAAATCTCAGCCGCAGTGCCAGCTTCGTTAACCAACGGATTATCCGTTGGCACGTCACCCGTCAGGGTTAGGCGCACAATTTTACCTAAATGATTTGCCTTATTTTGTGCCTGTTCACGATAATCAAATCCATCACCTAAGGTCAATAGCAGGGTATTATCGGGCAATAAGGCAATGCGGCCACCATAATGGGCCGCTCCGCGTCTGTCAGGTTTGGCATGAAACAGACTCTGCACATCATTTAACTCACCGTTATTAAAGGTGGCACTGGCTAAACACGTACTGTTGGCATTGATATCGCCACAGGCATAACTCAAAAATAGCTGATTACTTTGCGCAAAATCGGGTGCCAAGGCAATATCTAACAAGCCTCCTTGTGACGCGGTAAATATATTCGGCAGCTTGGCTAAACTGCGGCTTTGGCGTTCCCCTTTGGCAGATAAGGTGAGCAAATAACCGGATTTCTCTGTCACTAAAATACGGCCATCGGGTAAAAATGCCATACCCCAAGGGTTCTCTAAATCGGTTGTTAGCGCATCAACCTTAAACGCGTTAGCGGTTGCGCCTGCTGACAAAAACAGGGAAAAACCCATACACCATAATGCGATGAAACGTGTCATGACAGCCTCCGCTCAGCCGTAAAAAATCGATAAAATATGGCGGCAATACCACAGCAGCAAAGCAGTAACACCGTGCCAACAACGCTACGATTTAACGCAATTAACGTTGGCATAGGCGCGAAGGCATTAATCAGTGTTAAAGCAATCCACGTGCCTAAGGCCGCTATAGCAAAACTACCAGCGATACGCGAGAGGGATAACCAACGCGTTAAAACGCCACTTACCACTAAACTTACCAGCAATATAGGAAAGAAAATGGCGGCTAAAACTGGCATAAAGTGCATTAAATCATGCAGGATGGTTGCAAGCCAATCTGCCATGCTTATTGGCCCCGCCAGCTGGCTAATGGCCGTAAGATTAAACAGGCTTTGCAACAACGAACCTAGGCTAGCCGCCAATATTACGGCCAGCAAAAACAACAACAGTTTTTTCAATTATGCCCCTCCTATTCAGTGTTAAACCGCAACTATAACAACAATGCTGGCTAAACACACATCGTAACGTTTTAGCCTGCTTTCTCTTTTAGCGCAGCACGGTGTATCTGGATCAGGTAACATCGGCCATCTCAGGCTGACAAGGACGCTAAAACACGTTAGGGTATTGTCACCTTAACTTCAACTTTATCTGTTTGAAGGAATACTTTTCAGGCTCCGAAACTGATAAAATTATAGCACATTCGATCTAATGCTAACCCGCTGCCGTAAGGCTACTTTTTAGCGCAACAAGAGCAAATAACGACTATGGGTTTTATTAACAGTAAAGATTTTAGCCACGCTCAAGCCGACAAAATCGGCGTAATTTTAACTAACTTAGGCACGCCAGATGAGCCGACGCCTAAAGCGTTAAAACGCTATTTAAAGCAATTTTTATCCGATCCCAGAGTGGTAGAAGTACCGCGGCTACTGTGGTGGTGTATTTTAAATGGCGTGATCTTAAATATACGCCCTCGCCGCTCCGCTAAAGCCTATGCGACGGTTTTTACTGACGAAGGCTCACCTTTAATGTTTCATACCGTGCGGCAAACACGGGCTGTACAAGCTGCCTTAAGTGCCGCTGGTCACGATAATGTTGTGGTAGATTTTGCTATGCGTTATGGCAATCCAAGCTTTGCCAGCGCGATTGAGCGCTTAATGGCGCAAGGTGTGCGTAAATTATTGGTTCTGCCTTTATATCCACAATACTCAGCCTCAACGTCGGCCTCTAGCTTTGATGAATTGGCACGTGATTTTATGCAGCGACGCTGGATCCCCGATTTACGTTTTGTTAGCCATTATCATGATTATCCTGCTTATATTGAAGCTTGTGCCAATCGTATTTTAGCGCACTGGGAAATGCATGGTCGGGCAGATAAGCTGTTATTTTCTTATCATGGCATTCCAAAACGCTATTTATTAAACGGCGATCCTTACCATTGCGAATGTTACAAAACCTCGCGCCTCATTGCCGAACGTTTGGGCCTTAGTAAAGCAGAGTACCTCACCAGCTTTCAATCGCGCTTTGGCCGAGAAGAGTGGTTAAAACCTTATACAGATGAAACCTTAAAGGCCTTGCCTGGACAAGGTGTTAACAGTATTCAAGTATTTTGTCCGGGATTTTCTGCTGATTGTTTAGAGACGATTGAAGAAATTGGCGAAGAAAATAAAGAATATTTTGAACATGCGGGTGGTAAACGCTACGAATATATCAGCGCCTTAAATGATCGGCCGGATCACATTAATGCATTGTGTCAATTGATCACCGATAACCTGCAGGGCTGGCAAGTTTCTGCCGATCCAGACCGATTAGCACGCGCACAATCTATTAACTCACAGGAAGTGAAGTAATCCTATTTTATGTCTGACGAAAATCGAGTAGAACCGCGAATTGGTGATGCCCCGATCGCGGTAGCACCAGTTGCTCAACGGCGGCGTTTTGAAAATGTACGGGAAAACCGTAAAGTCCCTATCGCCCCTCGCGAACGAAATTGGAAACCATTGAAGTGGTTACTTTGGCTGCTTATCTTGGTGTTGTTGAGTGGTTTAATCTATCAAGAGGCCCGTACTAGTTATGTGCAGTCACGGGTTTGGCATTTTATCGCTGATACCTTACATTTTGAGCTGGGCGCGGGCCCCGCACCGGAGGAGGAACATCCTATCTTTCCAACGGCGGGCCCGTTTGATGAGCGTGCCGGTTACCGCTATTTAGCTGATTGGTTGCCGCAACTGAGCCAATCAGGCTTTTCTATTCAACAACAAACCCGTTTTTCCCCGGCATTACAACAATTTGCCGAATGGGGTTTTTACCCCCCTTATGCAGAAAAAACGCAATGGGGCTTACAGATTGTGGATTGTAAGCAAGAATCTTTGTTTAGTTTTAGCACACCCGAGCAACAGTTTGCGCAGTTTAACGATATAGCGCCGCTCATGTTACGAACGCTGTTATTTATAGAAAACCGCGATCTTTTTCAACATGCTCCACTTACAAATCCGGCATTGGATTGGTCGCGTTTAGGTGCTGCGGTGCTGGGACAAGTGCAAAAAATGCTAGGACAAGAGGCCTCGGCTGCCGGCGGCAGTACCCTCGCCACGCAAATTGAAAAATATCGTCATTCGCCACAAGGATTAACGGCAGGTTTTGCGGATAAATTTAAGCAAATGGTTTCCGCCAGTATTCGTGCCTATCAGCCCGGATTGGAAACCTTGGAACGCCGTAAGCAAATCGCGTTGGATTATATTAACACGGTGCCGTTAGCGGCTACGCCCCATACCGGTGAAGTACATGGTATTGCGGATGGGCTAGCGGCATGGTTTGGCACCGATGCCAAACGCGTGAACCAGTTGTTGCAAGACAGTACGCCAACGGCGGAGCATGGGCAGGCGTTGCGTCAGGTGTTAGCGTTGTTTATTGCGCAGCGCAGACCCAGTTTTTATCTGCTACAAGGTAAAGCTGAACTCGAGCAGCTTGTTGCCAGTCACTTACGCTTATTACGACAGTTTGGCATTATCAATACGGCCTGGTATGACGAGGCAGCAGCACAAACCTTACAATTTCGCACGCAAAGCCGACAAGCGCCTCGTAAGCTTGATAAAACAGCACTGTTAGTACGCAATCGGGTTGCAGCCCTACTTAATCGCAGCTTGTACCAAACTGATCGTTTAGATTTACAGGTACAAACTACCCTAAATTTACCCCTACAAGAAAAAATTAATCGCTATTTAAATCAGCTTGCGCTGTTACCCCAAGCCACGCAGGCGGGGATTATTGGCCCGCGATTATTACGCGAAGATCAAATTAAAGGCGTTAAGTACAGCTTTACGCTGTATGAAAGCACGCCTACTGGCAATAAATTGCGCGTACAAACCGATAATCATGCTGAACAACCGTTCGATCTGAATGAAGGGGGTAAACTGGAATTAGGCTCTACCGCTAAACTCCGGATGCTTACCACCTATTTGGAAATGATTGCCGAGATCCATCAAACCTATGCCGAAGAATCGGCTGCCCAATTGGCGCTACTTGATATTGCCCCGCAAGATAGCCTATCGCAATGGGCCATTAATTATTTGATTGCTAACCCTAGAGTAAATTTAACCACCATGCTAAATGCGGCACTTGATCGGGAATTTTCTGCCGATCCGCGTACCAGCTTTTTCACAGGTGGAGGATTACATACGTTTGGTAACTTTAGGCGCGAAGAAGATCAGATGAATCCAACGTTGCGCCAATCTTTATATGAATCAATCAATTTACCCTTTGTGCGGGTGACACAAGAGATCGTGCAATACAGTATTCATCATGGTGAAACAAGCAGCTATCAGCTGTTAAAAAATGATGATGATCCTCGCCGTGATCAGTATTTGCGCCGTTTTGCTGATCATGAAGGGGTCAGCTTTTTACAACGTTTTTGGCGAAAATACCATAAACTTAATGCCGATCAGCGCTTAGAGGTGTTTTTAAATGGGTTACGGCAAACACCGGATCGCTTAAGTGCGGGCTATCGTTTTATTAACCCGAGCCAAAATGAAAGTGACTTTGTGCAGTTTATGCAGCAACGCTTTACCGATAACCCATTAACTGCAGCTCAATGGCGTCAACTGTATCAAAAGTACTCACCCAGCGAATTTAGTTTACCAGATCAGGCGTATTTGGCGCGGAGCCATCCGTTAGAACTCTGGCTATTAGCCTATTTGGAGCAACAGCCTACTCCTACTTTGGCCGATGCGATCAGTTTAAGTGCCGAGGTACGTCAGCAAGCCTATCAATGGTTATTCCGCACGCAATCTCGTAGCGCTCGGGATAATCGTATTCGCACCATGCTGGAAATTGAAGCCTTTTGGGATATTCATCAACGCTGGCAACGATTGGGTTATCCTTTTGATTATTTGGTTCCCTCACTGGCAACCGCACTGGGTAGCTCTGGCGATCGCCCTGCAGCGTTAGCTGAATTGTTAGGGATCATTCAAAATGGCGGACGTCGCTTACCGATGTTTCGCGTAGAAGGCTTACACTTTGCGGCTAACACCCCTTATGCCGCGCAGTTGGCGCGCACCGATGTGCAGATTGAGCGTGTTATGGCACCCGAAGTGGCGCAAGTATTACGGGAAAACTTGGGCGGTGTTGTACAACAAGGGACAGGCCGGCGCTTATTAACCCAATACAGCTTACCCAATTTACCTGATTTAGCCTTAATTGGCGGCAAAACCGGCACTGGCGATAACCGTATTAGCACCGTGAATAGCCGAGGTGAAACCGTGCAATCACGGGCGCTAAATAGAACAGCCACCTTTGCGTTTTATTTTAGTGATAAATACTTTGGGGTAATTAGCGTTTATTTACCGGGTAATGCCGCCGCCGATTACTTTTTTACCTCGGCTCTCCCTTTGCAAGTCTTAAATGGGATGTCGCCGCTGATCATGCCATTATTAAAACAGCAAGACAGCTGCCCGCAATAGCGGTTAGTGCATTGAACTGACTAAGTCTAAGTTAAGGTATGATGTTAAGGTATAGATGTTAAGGCTTAGGCTAAAACCTAAATGTTAAGGTTTAGAAGCTAACGCTTTTAAGTTAAGATTAGGCCGCAACCACCTGATTGCGGCCATTATTTTTGGCTTGATACAACGCCACATCAGCACGATGCAGCCACTGTTCCCATTCTTCGTTGTCCAGTAGCATGGCCACGCCAGCCGACAAGGTTACTGGTTTGCCGTCTGGTAAGGTTAAATGCTGCTCAACACCTTGCCGAATTTTCTCGGCGATAGGAAACAAGGTTGCAGGCTCAATATCACGCAGCAGAACTAAGAACTCTTCACCGCCAAACCGAAACACTTTGTCGGTTTGGCGAATTAAGCTTTGAATAAGCGGCACTAAGTTGATTAGGGTTTCATCCCCTACTTTGTGGCCATATTTATCGTTTATTTGCTTAAAAAAATCTAAATCAAATAGAATTAACCCATAACGGCTTTGTAATTTCTGGTTAAGCTGCACCGCTAATTCTAACTCGGTATTTAATGTGTGACGATTTCCTGCACCGGTTAAGCTATCAATACTGGCCAATTGCTTAAGCTCTTTACGCTGTAATTGCGATCGGTATGCAAAAACATAGGCAAAAAAGCTACAGATAAACGCGGTAACAATAAATGACATCATTTGGTAATGGCTGGCAAATACTGAACCGGCTTTACTAAGTTCAACCATCACAAGGGTAAAAAGTAAAATAGAGGAAAGCACAACGGCACGGCGCCCTGAAACTAAGAAAAAGATAAACACCAACAATGGATAAATCCAAAATAGCCCATTTACCCCTAAATTAACCGCAACTATCCCCGCGCCAACACAAAAGATACACGCCAAAAATTGGCCAGGCTTTACCGTATCACCTGTTCGCCAGGCAAAAAACACCGAAATGATCGCAGAAAACACAATACAAAAATCGGCAATACCAACGATCCAATTCCCGGTAATTAAGCGATAGACGGCATAAGGCGTAACAAAAACGGTGATCATAATCCCCACCAAGGTAATCATGGCGAGATAAAAATCGTCTTTTAGGCGTTTTTGCAGCGCATGCAGCAGATGAACATAATTAAACAAACAGACACCTTTTAAACAGGTTGTTCTTATAAAAGATACTATAGAACGTAAGCCATACCTCTGACAACTATTCTATGGTAGTGCTTAATACCAACTCATTACCTTGACGAGTCATATAGCGAGAAACATGCTCCCAAAGCGCGTTAGGCAAACACGGCAGACAACTCTGTAAAATGGGCGATCACATGATCAGCTTGCTCAACAAAGTGTTGATTACTGTCATTCAAATATAAACACGACATCGCCCCAGCGTTACTGGCTACTTGCAAATCAAACAAGTAATCCCCGACGTAGAGAATTGCCGAACTGGGAATGGCCATCTGTTGTGCAATTAAATGCAAACCTTCAGGATCTGGCTTAGCAGCGCAATCTTCACGCGTTAATACCAGCGAAATAGGAATGTTTAGCCGTTGTAATACTAACTGAGTAGCTTCGCGCATATTTCGAGTTAAGATAGCTAACGGGTAACCACGCGCATGTAATTGCTGCAAACACGCTTCCGCACCGGGCATCCACGTTGCAGCCTCGGCCCCCGCTAATTCATGCTGACGAATAATGGCTTCTGCTCGATATGTTTCTTCACAAGGCCCTAATGCTGCCATATGCTCGAGTAGCGGCGTACCTCTGGGCCAACCGATGTCATCACATATTGCATCAAAATCGAGCCTAGAATCGACTAAGGTACCGTCTAAATCGAAAACAACAGCATTAATATGCGCAAACTTCATAATAATTTCCTTGGATATGGCGTAAATAGTAATTTTGTACGTAAAAATGTCCCTAGCGGTTGCCATAAAAGCCTGCAATTCGCTAGACTAGCCCACCAAATTTTTTAACAGATAGCTTAACAGGATTGCATTATGGGTGCCCAGTGGAAAAACAAGCATAAAATGGATGCGGCCAATGCTCGCGGTCGCGTTTTTACTAAACTTGCAAAAGAGATCATGGTGGCGGCGCGCAATGGTGCAGATCCCACAATGAATGCTAAATTGCGTTCAGCCATTGAAGTAGCCAAAAAAGCCTCTATGCCCAAAGAGACGTTAGAGCGCGCCATTAAAAAAGGTGCCGGCTTACTCGATGGCCCCGTTAACTATGAAACCGTGGTTTACGAAGGTTTTGCGCCGCACCAGGTGCCGGTGATCGTAGAGTGTTTAACTGATAATAAGAACCGTAGTGCCATGAGTATGCGGATCCTGTTTCGTAAAGGGCAATTAGGTAGTTCCGGTTCAGTGTCTTGGGATTTTAAACATTTAGGCCAAATTGAAGCGGTCGCAACAAGCCCCGATGCAGATTTAGAAGTCGCCGCGATTGAAGCCGGTGCACAAGATTTTGAGCAAGGCGATGATGGTGAAGTGGTATTTTTAACAGAGAGCGCTGATCTTGATGCCGTCGCTAAAGCATTGCCTGAATTTGGCTTTGAAGTGCATTCCGCCAAGCTAGTGTATCGTGCTAACAATCCTGTGGCGTTAGATGAAACAGCTCAAGCCGAAGTGGAAGCGTTTTTAGATGCTATCGACAATGACGACGACGTTCAAAACGTATACGTTGGCTTAGCATAAAACGAAAAAAGCAGTTAATCTTTGGTGTAATCGCCAAAATGGCATTGGTACATCAGTGTACATGATTATGTTGTATATCATGAGCTATGCACTAAGATTAACTGCTTTATAGCGGCTTGACGCTAGCACACTGCATTTAGTTGTATCCTAACACAGCACAATGTTCTATCTCACTATCGTGAGCACGCCGTGGTAAAGACTCGTCCTCGTTTTCTGACCACACCAGACTTAAGGCACGGCGCTCTTGTTGCGATAACTTCACTAAGGGCGTCAGCGCGGTCTGATGATAAGGTTCTGCACTAGCACGAAGTGTTTTTGCATTGGCTTTCATAGGGTGACTCCGTTTTTCAATTTACACATACGATAACAACGTAATAAGCGGGATATCGCGAACTACGTGTATAGCCTAGCGTAGAAAAACTGAGCCTACCCTGAATAACGGGTTTTAGAACTTACCAAAAATCAATTGCCAGAAACTAAAACGGCGTTCTTTATGATACTGCTTTTTTAACGCATCAACCTGTTTCAAATGTTGCTGTAGCTTGGGCATATCATCTGTAGCCACCGCCTGTTTTGCTAATACCAGCTCAGCTAATACTTTATCTAACCCCTCTAAATACACCGCAGCTTTATCTGTTGGAAGCGGCGCACGTTTTGCTTGCTCAGTAAGATGATGCAGTTTTTCGACAAACGGCAAGGCCTCGGCCGTTGTAGCCGCTTCAGAAGCTTGTTTAAAGGCAAACCCCATGGTTTTCATCGTACTTTCTAATTTTACCGGGCTGGTTGCCTGCGCCAGAGACTGGCTCGAAAAAAGCATAAAAAGTAATAAGTACAGTTTAATCATAAGTTCCTCAGCATAATAACGATGTTGTATTATAACGTTTTACGCACGTCACGTCAGTTAAGCCCATACGTTTACACCATCATAAATAGGCTTTATTAAAGGAATCTTTTGATTGTTTTAGATAATCACGCGCTTTACGCGCATGATTTTCCCACGCATCGCGATCGGCTTTCAGCGTAAACGGATTCTGCTCCGGGGCGACAGAGCGCTCAAAACGTTCATAATAGGTCAGCATGCCCGAGGTTATTTGGTTAAACCCATCTTTGTAACGTTGCATACCATCAAGCAATTCTGAGGTCTTTAAGACAAACCGAATCAACTCGGTGTTATTACCATCATTTAAATAGGTACCCGCTTTTAAGCTGATATTGCCGGCAGCGGCTGCAATTAGCTTTTGCCGCACATTTTCATCCTTGCTAAGCACTTTGCTAATATTTTCTTTTGAGCTCACGATGCTGGCATGTAATAGGGTTTCTCGCAGATGCTTTTCCAAGTCTTTACGATAATCTTCAATAGCCCGTTGAATCACGGCTAGCTCGTTGTCTAATTGACTCACCAGTTGCAATTCCCGTTCTAATTCACTTAAAAAACGCTCGGCATCTTGATAAATCTTTAAACCATTATCTTCGGCGAATTTACGATCAGAGCGGCTTAACCCAGCATTTTGATAACTAGAGCGGTCAAAACTGGTGGCTAAAAACGATTTAAAGGGTTCAGCGAACGCCGAATAGGTGCCAGCACTCACTACATTTAAGGTAGCGGTTACCAAATCGCCAAAAGGTTTAATCATTGAATTTAATCGGGCCTGTTGAATTTGCGAACTCACCCGCTTGGTGTCGTTGATAATGGCGCGAAAACTGGCGTACGCCATGGGGTTAGACATTTTGTTGCGCTCTGAGCTGGCGAGGACTAAGGAAATCCCCGAATGCAACGCATTGGCATATTCTAAGTATTGGCGTTGCACATCTAATTGCGCAGCATAGTTTGTTCCTAGAGTGCGGAAGGACTCTGCTTGTAATGCAAAATTTTGATCACGGCGTAAGGTGTCTAAAATACCGCTAATGATGCGCTGTTCATTTTTATGTAACGCGGTGCCTAATAAAATGCGTTCAATCTGCAAGTCATCTAGTTGCACATAGCCCTGTTGGCTTTCTATATCAAGGCGCAAAAACTTGCGACCAGGATCATCAATAGAAATACGATGTGCTTTGTAGCCACTGCTTCCAGCTTGATGTTCAATGACCGCTACGGGCTGCCAAGCACTGTCCAAGGTACTACGATCGGATAACAATACCTGAATACGATAGCTGACGAGATCAGACTCGGGCATGATCCATAGTTCTAATAAGCCCTGCTCGCTTAGCGCTTCACGGCTAAATAAGCTGTTATTACCATTCGCGCACCGAACCGCGCCTTGGCCATTACGCGGCAATTCCGAGGTTAACTGACAATCACCCAATAAACGCCATTGTGATAAGCCTGCTTGCTCAAAATCACTGCTAAAAACGGTACTAACCGGTTTTGCGCTGACGGGTAAAGCTAACATAGCGCAACATAACATCAGGGCGTAACGCATGGGTACCTCTGTTTTGCATGCCCGCGGCTCAACATGAGTACCGCGATAAATTGTTGAATATTTTAGCAACCGCATCCCCTAGCAGCAATCAGCAACCAGAGATATATTCGGTGGCCTGCCCCTTCACAACCACATGTGGTTTAAGGACGTACAGGGTTAAGTGACGTTCGGCACTTCATCATCAGCAATGCTAGATTAAGCTATGCTGAATTAATCCATGCTGAATTAAGCGGTGCTGCATTAAGAAATACTACATTAAGACGTGCCAGATAATGCGGCGTGTTCCTGACAGGTTAAAAACAAGCGTAAATCTAATTCTAATTGATGGTAATTTGGCTCCATATACTGGCACAACTGATAAAACGCTTTATTGTGATCCTTTTCTTTTAGATGGGCTAACTCGTGTACCACTAACATACGCAACAACGGCAAGGGTAACTGTTTTAATTGACTCCCTATCCGTATCTCATTTTTACTTTTTAGCTTAGCGCCTTGTACTCGACTAATTTGCGTATGGGTTCCCAAGGCGTTTTTCACTACATGAATTTTCGGATCGTAAACGGCTTTGCTAATAGGATCGCTGCTTTTTAAATATTGCCGTTTGATCTGCTGGGTATATTCATACAAAGCCTTATCGGTTTGAATCGCATGCTGCTGTTGCGGATAACGTTGTTGTAGGGTTAACGCCAGCGTATTACTTAACAGTAATTGGTGTACCTGCTGCCGAATGACCTCGGGATAGCCGCGTAAATAAGGTAAATCATGCATAAGTAATTCTAATCCTTATGTCATACATAATCTCGTGCATCCGCCACAGCGTTGTCACACACGCCTTTTAAACTGTGCAAAGTTTATCTAACTTAATCGGAGATTGTGATGAAATTATTGAATGCAGGTATCGCGTTGTCCATGCTGTTTAGCGTCAATGTCATAGCAAGTAACAATACCTATGTGTACTCTAATGTAGAATATTGCCAACTGCAATCGCAAGGCGCTGCCGATGGTCAACTTGAAGCCTATGCGCGTAAATTAGGTTTTGTGCCTGATCAAACCGCCTGTCGCGCACTATTACAACCTGTTCGCGTCAATACACAGCAAATCGTTGCAGCACCATTACGCGATTTACAACGCGGCTCTGCGATCCGACTCCCCACCAAAACAGCACAGAAATTAGCCGCGTTATCTACTGAAGAGCGGGCTAAGGTATTAAAGCGCTTTGGGTTGCAATAACAGCACTAGCGCCTTGGTCAGAGCAGAGGATATAAAAAAGGCCCTAGCCTTTAACACGCTAGTCGAACGTTAAAACCGCAGGGTTCGAATCTACTTCTATCTCTTGGCGCATTAATGACAAAAGCCCACGTTTTCTTGTGGGCTTTTTCGTTTAGTTTGGCTGGGTGTTCCATTACCTTATGCTGGTTACTCAGTTATTGGCATGAGTCCACAGAACCGTTTTGGTATTTTAAATCATAAGTATGCTGGATTAACTCACTAACTCAACATTGTTATCAATCACACCGCGCACAACACCATTTCTATTACTTCTATTTAAGGTTGACCTAATCGCTGATTCAATTTTTTGAATTGTGCTTTCATTTCTTCATTTTGAAACGGTTTGGCATCCGGAATTTGCAGGCTTAACAACGTCTGAAAAGTGTTTTGTCCTTGTTTAATCAGTTGAGCAACCTGAGAGCTAAGGCTAACGGTTTTATAAGTATTGTTAGCAACCTCATACTCGCGCTGACTAATTTTTAGTGTTTTGTATACTTTTGCGCGCTGGTTTTTTAAGATTGCGGTGTATAAATCAATCGCTTCAATGGTTGTCCGATTTGATTGAATATTTGCTTTTAGCGTTTCTGAATGACCACCACTTTGCATTAATTTTCTCGATTCACTGATAACAGCATCAGCTTCTTTTTTGAATGCGGCTAGCTTCGGTAAGTAATCGGTATCAATCGCTACGATAAAACTGTTTTGCATCTTCAGCATTAACTTATGCAGAATAACGACCATACCATAGTACGTTTTTGCAGTATCGAGATTTTCACCCGATTTTTCGGTAATAGCTTGAAGTTGCTCTGTAATTTGCTTAATGCTACTAAATACAACGCTCATCGAAATAACCGAGTCGCCTATAACGGATGTCAACCACACCTCGATTTGCTCAGCGTCGAGTTCAATGCCCATCACATAAAGAAGTTTCTGCATATCAAGCAATATCTCAGACATACTCTCACGGTAAGACTGAATATTGTTTTTTCTAAGCTCAATCAAAATGTCGTAATCGCCTTTTGTATTAGCAGTAAATTCTTTCATCAATCTAAACGGTACATTTTTTGTAACAAAGGTAGACTCACCAAGTGGCGCAAATAAACGTTTTTCTTGCAGCTTGGCGATCTCAAGCTCCTCTTCATTTATTTTTTGTTCAAGCGCTCGAAAGTTCTCCCGATGCTTATCAATTTGTGGCGAGTTGAGTAATGCGATAACCTCATCAATTGCGCCATCTAGATCTTTATTAGCGTTGCGTTTGTCCCTACCAAACCATTTTTCATCTGATAGGGTTGCTAACTCATTAAAATAATCTAGCGCGCCTTTCAATTCGGCAAATATCTCAGGCTGGTTGAGTGATTGAACAACAACCTTGTCTTTGGCAAAGGAATGACCAGAGAAAAATAAGTGAACCAAAAGTACAAAGTAGGCTGGAAACGCTTTCATTAAATGTCCCTATTTAAAATTGAGCTAAGTTTATAAGCCCACTTAAAACAAGTTTTGTAAGATAATTGATAATTTAACGTATTTGGTTTCAAAGGGGTAGCACCGCTGCGTAAGCAAAACGAGTTTCAATGTCATTTTTATAGTTTTACGACACATTATTGTAAAGATTTAACCCGTTTTACACATCGACACTTTATTTGTCACCGGCAATGTAAAACTGACCCACTAACGACAATTTAAAATTGACCCACCTGAGGCAAAATTACCGCCGACATTAATTGAATTAAGGCGGTGTAATTTTAATGCTGACTCAGGAGTTATTAGTGGAAATCCATGTGTTGCACCGACAAGGCCAAAGCATTCGTGCTATCGCCAAAACATTACATGTATCACGCAATACTGTTCGTAAGTATCTGCGGGATATTGCTAAAACGCCAGCCTATAGTGAACGTGCTGATCGGGCTTCAAAACTTGACCCCTTCAAGACGTATCTGATGGAGCGGATTGCTGCGGCTAAGCCGGATTGGATACCGGCAACGGTGCTGTTCCGTGAAATTCAGGCCAAAGGATTTACCGGCAAAGAAGGCATTCTGAAGAACTATATCCGGCCTTTTAAACCGCAGCAGAATGAACCGGTGAGGCGCTTTGAAACTGCCCCAGGCCAACAGCTGCAAATCGACTTTACGACCATTCGCCGCGGGCGTTATAAGCTAAAAGGCTTTGTTGCCACGCTGGGTTTTAGCCGCGCTACCTATGTCCGGTTCAGTGAATATGAGCGCCAGGAAGACTGGTTGCTGGGTATTGAAGCCGCGCTGGATTACTTCTCTGGCGTCCCTAAAGAGCTGCTGTTTGATAACGCCAAATGTATCATGATTGAGCGCGATGCTTATGGTGAGGGTGCTCATCGCTGGAATGCCAAACTGCTTGAAATGGCCAAAGACTATGGCTTTAAACTTAAAGCCTGCCGCCCTTACCGGGCAAAAACCAAGGGCAAGGTTGAGCGCTTCAATGGCTATTTAAAAGGCAGCTTTATCACGCCATTGGCTGCCAGCTTAAAACAGGCTGGCCTTGTGCTCGATGTCGACACAGCGAATGCGCATATCGGCCCCTGGCTGCATGATGTGGCCAATCAGCGCATCCATGGCACGACTGGCGAGAAGCCTGCGGTGTTACTGGCCAAAGAGCGCTTGAGCTTGCAGGCGCTACCTAGCGGGATTAAACCGCGCCAGTCTGACATCCGGCAAATCACGCGCTATGCGATGCCGCGTGAAAGCTTACAACACCCCTTATCGGTGTATGACCAATTGCTGGAGGTGCGGCTATGAACCTGCAACTTCAACGAATACAGCATGCCTGCGAGGTATTGAAACTGCCGGCAATAGCCACCGAATGGTCAGCCATGGCTGACCACAGTGCCGCACAAGGTAAAAGCTTCGCCGACTTCCTCGAAAGCCTGCTGCAAGCAGAACTGGATGCCAGATTGCAGCGCACGCGGGAGATGTTGCTCAAGACCGCCGGGTTGCCAGCGGTAAAGCACTTCGATGACTACGACTTCCGCTTCGCCACCGGCGCACCGCGCAAACAGCTATTGGAGCTCACCAGCCTGGCCTTTATTGAGCGTCAGGAGAATATTGTACTGCTCGGCCCCAGTGGCGTAGGTAAAAGCCATCTGGCGATAGCACTGGCGTACAGCGCCATTATGCGTGGCATAAAAGTGCGCTTTATCACTGCGGCAGATTTAATGCTGCAACTGGCCACTGCAAAGAAACAGGGCCGCCTGGAGGCATACTTAAAACGCAGTGTATTATCGCCAAAACTGTTGGTCATAGATGAAATAGGTTACTTACCGTTTGGCCGGGATGAAGCCAACCTGTTCTTTAACGTGATAGCAAAACGCTATGAACAAGGCAGCGTTATTGTGACCAGTAACCTGCCATTCTCTCAATGGTCAACGGCGTTTGCTGATGATCAAACCTTAACTGCGGCACTGCTGGACAGATTATTACACCATGCCCATATCGTACAGATCAGCGGCAACAGCTACAGGTTAAAAGGTAAAAGAACAGCGGGTGTGATACCGGCAGCAGAGAGTACGTTAAGTTGATAAAAGGCCAGGGGTGGGTCAAATTTAGATTACCGTTTTAAGCGGTAAGTGGGTCAAAATTGGATTGCCGTTGACAATTAGCAGTATCAGAATTTCAGCTGCGTGATGAAAGCGACTGTACCGCACATATGAATAAGGTGCGCGGAACCAAATCCTCTTTCTCGACCCATAAATGACAAAAGCACACGCTTTTGGCGTTGCGGTGGGTAAGGGATTGTTTCGGGCATCCTGCCCTCAACCCCTTCGGGGCCGCACTAAAGTGCGTCCCAACTTGTTCCTGACAAGTTGGTCGAACCGCAGGGTTCGAACCAAATCCTCTTATTCTGCCGCATAAATGAAAAAGCCCACGCTTTTGGCGTTACGGAGAGTCAGGGATTGCCAGAACCATCCCTGGTTCTGGCCCTTCGGGCCGCACTAAAGTGCGTCCAAATTCGCTCCCGGCGAATTTGTCGAACCGCAGGGTTCGAACCAAATCCTCTATCTCTGCCGTGTTAAAACAAAAGGCACACGCTTTTGGCGTTGCGATGGGTAAGGGATTGTTTCGGGCATCCTGCCCTCAACCCCTTCGGGGCCGCACTAAAGTGCGTCCC
>NZ_BMYR01000001.1:110291-516080 GCF_014652375.1 Alishewanella tabrizica
TGCCGTGTTAAAACAAAAGACCCACGCTTTTGGCGTGGGCCTTTTGTTTTAATCTGGCGGGAGAGAGTCACTCGAAAAGTCAAATTAACACACTGAAAAAGTTAGATATACAAAACAAACTAAAAATATGTAACCCCCAGAAGAACCCCTATTTACTGGGCTTTCTGTTTACTTTGTGTTGATTGCTCCATCACTTTACGCTGAGCATTGTTAGCTTGCTGCAGTACAGCTAGAAACACTTCTCGCTTTTGAGCTTCAGTCGCGTTTCGGAAAAAATCAGAAATAGATCCAAACTCAGCTTTTGATTCTTTACCAACCAAAATATCCGCCTTATTCCCGTGAAGTGAATTGCCTTACGGGTAAAGCAACTTTAGGAAGATTTAAACGTGTACAAGTTGACATCAAATATTCTCGCCAATAAGGCCAAACATGAAAACTTGCATTTTCGACAGCAAAAGCTGTTAGTGCTTCTTCATCCGAAGCATCGAAATCTTTATCTAACAAATACTCACTCACGAAGCTCGCTTCAATTTGGGCAAATATATTGTCAGATTTCAAATCATCACTTTCAGAAACTAAACGACAACCGACTTTAATATATACAGCGAAGAAGTTCTTTACACTTGCTTCGGCTTCTTCACTAATTCCAAATACTTCTGATTTTTCGACGCCGGTCATGAACTGATAAACAAGAGAAGTGTCGTCAGGCCGTTTGGGGTCCCAGCCGTCCTTAGTGAAAAACTCCGAATGCTTCAAATACACATCGTGTACAGCAAGACCTTTGATTGCTCTTTGCAATGCTTCTTTAGCCATAACAGACTTCCGACTCAGCTGCTTTAAGTACTGTACTTAAGTCCACTTGACGGTTATAAGCAATACGGTTGCCTGTTTCTATCGGTACAACTTTTGCCGAAAACGCATGATATGGAGTAGCTTGTTTATGATTAAATGCCCCGAGCGCATGAGATAAACAATTCACAATTAAATGGTTTAAACTAACATCTTCATCTTCGGCCCACTGTGAATATGCCCTATGCATACTCTTCGGCATTCTAAGCGTGACTCTGCCACTAAAATCATCTGCTACTTCCATAGGTGCAGGAATTTGCTTATTTTTCTCTTTGAAAATCGCAATTGTCGTCTCAATTGAGTCGACAGCAAGTGCATAAGCCTCTTCATATGAATCAGCATATTCGGTCAGATCCGGAAACTCACGCACTCTTGCTTCGAAGCACTCTTCACCTTCGAAGACTCCTTTACGGACAGTGATGCTATAATTTTGTGCGTCCATCGACGTTCTCCTCGTGTACCCAACTCTATTGGCTAAGTTCGTCAGAATACTGCTCTAATATTTTTCTTATGTTTTTGATATAAGCAGGTTTTATTTGTGGGTTTTTGCCATGATCACAATTAAAAGAACCTGAATAAAAGTCTTGCAGTCGGTCATGAAAAAAAACTTTATGGCCTCCGCGTTTTCCGTCTTTTACTTCAAAGCCTAAGCTTTCAAGTGCTTGCACCACGTCTTTACAACGCAAAGTCGAGCTGCCCTGAAACAAGCTTAGAACAGACTTAAAACTTTCTCTACTCATTGTGACACCATATATAGTGTCATAGTTCCGAGGTGCGCAGTATTATACTTTTCGCTCAAACTTGCAACGATTTTCAAATGTCTGCTCTCCTTAATCACTAGAATTGAATTTCTTGGCGCTTTATAAAAACTGTTCACACCCACTCTTCCCCTAATGCCTCTGCCTGCTGCAGCACCAGCTGCACGGCATCGTCGGCCATATCTGGCGGATATTTGTATTTGCGTAAAATACGTTTTACCATCAGGCGCAGGCTGGCGCGGACGCTTTCGCGTTTGCTCCAATCGATGCTGATGTTCTTACGCAGGTTGTCGGTGAGCTCATGCGCGATTTTCTTAAGCGTTTCATCACCCAGTTGCAGCACTGCAGCTTCGTTATTGGCTAATGCGTCGTAGAATTTAATTTCGTCTTCAGTCAGGCCCAGATCATCACCGCGTTTGGCGGCTTCACGGAATTTCTTGGCCATTTCGACCAGCTCTTCCATCACCTGCGCGGTTTCGATACTGCGGTTCTGGTAGCGGGTTACTACGTTGCTTAGAAGCTCTGAAAACTTCTTTTGCTGAATTACATTACTGGCAAAGCGGGTTTTAATTTCGCCTTCTAATAATCGCTCCAGTAATTCAACTGCCAGGTTACGCTCGGGTAGGTTGCGCACTTCCGCTAAAAACTCATCGTCTAAAAGGCCAATATTGGGTTTATCTAAACCCACCGCATCAAAAATATCGATCACCTGATCTGACACTATCGCTTGGCCTATGATCTGGCGAATGACTTGTTCTTTTTCTTCGTCACTGCGTTTTTTGGCGCTGATGTCGCGTTTGGTTAGAAGCACCTTAACGGCTTGCAAAAAAGCCACTTCGTCACGCACGGCTTTGGCTTCATCCAGAGTACAACACAAACTAAAGGCTTTGCTCATGGCCAGGGCGGTATCGGCAAAGCGCTTCTTACCGTCTTGAATACCGAGCACATGGTTAGCGGCACCGGCAATCAGCTTATGGCTACTGGTGGCAAAATCACTGTAATCAAAGCCATGTAGCATGCCGCGCAGCACATCCAGCTTTTCTTCCAGTACCGACCAGGCTTCTGCAGCATCGACAGTTGGCTTACCACGGCCATTGCTAGCGGTGTATTCTTTTAGGGCTGCTTTAAGCTCGTTAGCAATGCCAATATAATCGACCACCAGGCCGCCTTGCTTATCTTTAAACACGCGGTTTACTCGGGCAATGGCCTGCATCAGGTTATGGCCTTTCATCGGTTTATCAACATAGAGCGTATGCACACAGGGCGCATCAAAGCCGGTGAGCCACATATCGCGCACTATTACTAACTGCAGCGGATCTTTCGGATCTTTAAAGCGCTTCTCTAACCGCTTTTTAACCTGCTTGGGGTAGATATGCGGCCTAAGCAAAGCTTTATCGCTGGCAGAGCCGGTCATCACGATTTTAATTGCGCCCTTTTCGGGGTCCTCATCATGCCATTCAGGTTTTAGTGCCACAATCGCATCATATAAGTGCACACAGATCTCACGACTCATGGCGACCACCATGGCTTTGCCCTGCTGTGCTTTGTTGCGCTCATCAAAGTGCGCCACTAAATCTTGCGCTACTTGCTGAATACGTGGCTCTGCACCGACTAACCGCTCCAAGGCCGCCCATTTGCTTTTTAGCTTGCTCTGCTGCGCTTCTTCTTCGTCTTCGGCCAGCTCGTCAACATCATCATCAATTTGCGGCAGCTCATCTTGCTTTAGGCTAAGTTTAGCCAGGCGCGATTCGTAATAAATGGCCACGGTAGCGCCATCTTCTTTCGCCTGCTGCATATCGTAGATATGAATATAGTCACCGAACACGGCACGGGTATCGCGATCTTCACTGGATACCGGCGTGCCAGTAAAGGCCACAAAAGTGGCATTAGGCAACGCATCGCGCAGATGCTGCGCGTAACCTACTTGGAATACATTTTGTTTTACTTGATAAGCAGCACCGGCCTCAGCGGCTAACCTTGGCGTGCTCTTCTCTTTGATTTTGGCATCAAAGCCATATTGGGTGCGGTGTGCTTCATCAGCAATTACCACAATATTATGACGAGTAGATAGTACTGGGAATTTATCTTCATCCGCCCCCGGCGCAAACTTTTGAATAGTGGCAAATACAATACCACCCGAAGGCCTGTTACTGAGTTTTTCACGTAAGTCTTGCCGGGTTTCGACTTGTACCGGTTGCTCGCGCAGCAGATCTTGCGCCAGCGAGAATACGCCAAATAGCTGGCCGTCTAAGTCATTACGATCGGTAATCACCACTATGGTAGGGTTTTCCATCGCCGCTTCGCGCATTACTCGCGCGGCAAAGCAGGTCATGGTAATGCTTTTGCCACTGCCCTGAGTATGCCATACCACCCCGCCCTTACCTTTTTGCTTGGCTTCAACCCCAGGGCGCGAGGCAATCACTACCTGCTGTATAGCGGAGCGCACCGCATGAAACTGGTGATAGCCCGCAATCTTTTTCACTAGGGTGCCATCATCTTCAAACAGCACAAAGAAGCGCAAGTAATCCAGTAAGTACTCGGGGGCAAAAACACCCCGCAGCATGGTTTCCAGCTCGTTAAACTGGCCAAGCGGATCAAGGTTTACACCATCGATAGTGCGCCATTGCATAAAGCGTTCGGCATTGGCCGACAATGAACCCATGCGCGCTTCCGAGCCATCGCTAATGACCAGTATTTCGTTGTACTGAAATACATCGGGAATTTGCTCTTTGTAGGTTTGGATCTGATCAAAGGCTTTCCAAATGTCGGCGTTAACATCGGCCGGGTTTTTCAGCTCAATTAGCACCAGCGGCAAGCCGTTAATAAACAAAATCACATCTGGCCGGCGGCTATGTTTGGGGCCTTTTAAGGTGTATTGATTAACGGCTAAAAACTCGTTACTGCCGGGGCTATTTTCCCAATCAATCAGTTTTACAAAGTCACCGCGGGTTTCACCGTCTTTTTGATACTGCACCGGCACACCGCCAAGCAGTAGATTATGAAAACGGCGGTTGGCCGATAGCAACGCCGGAATGCCCAGCTCTTTTAACTGGGCAATGGCATCATCACGGGCGACTAAGGGAATATGGGGGTTAAGCCGAGCAATCGCGGTTTTTAAACGCTCAAGTAGCAGCGGCTGCATATAGTCGGCACGTTCGGCAGCTGAGCCATCAGGGGCAATGTCATAACCATTAACTGGCGTGTAGCCAATATCGGCTAACCAGCCGAGTACTTCCTGTTCTAATTGGTCTTCTGTCATTTATCGTCCCTAAATCAGCCAACTTGCTGTAACTTATGTTTGATACCTTGTTGTAGTTTTAAAATCAAGTCTTTAGCGGCATCTTGTGCTTCTAAATCAAACGGCATAACTAGCAGCGTTAGTTTATCGCTAAAGCGAAACTCGCCAAGCTCGGTACCGGCAGGGTACTTTTGCCAGGCCGGATAAATCAACACCAGTGTACCCTCACCGCCCAGATAATTCTGGCCATAAGCAAATAGCTGATAAAAATCTTGCTGGCTAAGCCCATACTTATTTTCTCTGTCTTTGGCATCAAGCAGCTTCCACTTGGTATCGAGGATCCAGCGTTCACTTCCCAACTTAAGTTGCAAGTCTGGCTTTAATTGAAAGAAATCTTTGCCTCGATGGATGCACAGATACTTGCTGGCAAGCTGGGTATTTACTTCGCCTTTGATACCCGCCATGCGCTGCACTGCAGCCTCTAGCTCTGCTGCAACATAGCTTTCAAATAAGCGCTCCATCGGAAATAACATACTAATGCCCTGCCACTGCCCTTGCACGGCCAATGGCACATGCTGGCTTAGCACAAATTCGCACCAAGGCTTTATGCCCTGGTAATGTGCCATTAAGCGATCGGTGCGCCATGCATTAAAATCGCTTTGCACATCGGTCGATGCTGGCAACTCATGTAACAGGCTTTGTAGTTCATGCGCCAGCCGCCAGTTGTCGTTATCTTGGGTGGTTTTGCATACCTTAAGCAAAGCGGCTTTTAATAAGCGGTTTTCAGGCCGATCCGCGGTAAAAATATCATGCCGAATATGGAAGATATGCTCACGCCCAGCTGGCTGACGCAGTTGTTTCACGACATCCAATTGGCCACGCAAAAAACGCTGCGGCTCTTCAATGCGCTGATAATCAAAGCGCATACCGCGCTTAACCAAGCTATCTAATTCAGTTAAAAACTGTGCCATTAGCCACTCAGGCAACGGCGCATCAAAACGCTCTATATCGGTGTGCCCAGTTTCTCGCTGCTTAAGCTGCATGGCATTAAGGATAAGCTTGCGCAGTAACTTGCGGGCACTTTGTTTGCACTCGCCCTCAACCCGGTGCTTGGGCAGTATTTCAATCACCTGGCCGCAAGGTGATTCCAGCACGCCAACATAGTTATCTAGCCTCAGCCACTTTTGATCATCGAGCTGCAGCAATTGTAAACCGTTGGCTTTAAATTGCTGGCCCAGCTTTACCAACCAGCTAAAGGCTGATGGCGAAATATGCGCGGCATCCAGCGTGTTATGCGCCAAAGCTGCAGTGGTTAAACGCGCATATTCACGCACCACAACCGGCTGCATTAGGCCTCTTGCTCCGTTACTGGCCCGGCTGTTTGGTAAATGCGCTGATAGGCTTCAGCCTGCTGTAATGCAGCGGTATTTATGCGCCAGCAGTCACGCGGCTTAAATTGCGATACGCCAGGGAATAACTGCTGTGCGTCAATAGTTTTATCTTTAACAATAAAGGCTAAAGAGTCTGGTTTAGTCTGGTCTGCCAATACCCAACCAATACGCTGCCAGTCTTCAAAGAAGTACTCTTGCAGTAGTGGCAGTATGTTTTGCGCAAATATATCAGCTAGCAACTCCAGGCTTGGGTTATCCTGCAAAGGCATAAAGTAGGCGTGACCAATACAGTGATCACGATCCAGCAGTGCCGTGATGCGTTGGTTCATTACCCGAAGCATCACGTCGATATTCACACCCTCTACATCCACATCGTCTAACAGCTCTGGCTGGGGCTGCACTTCTACAAAGGTAAAACGGCGGCGCAGGGCTAAATCCAGCCCGGCCAGTGACCTATCCGCCGTATTCATTGTGCCGATGATGTAGAGGTTGTCCGGTACACCAAACTTATCGCCTGTCAGTGGCAAGGTTACTTCTAAGGCTTCTGGCGCACCAATGCGCTTGGATGGCTCAATTAAGGTAATGAGCTCACCAAAGATGCGGGAGATATTGCCGCGATTGATCTCATCAATCACCAGTACATAATTCTGCCGCACTACCTCGGTGGCACTCAACTTCTGGCCTAACTCACGAATATGCGTAATTAAGGCATCATAGTAAGGCTGCAAACCACCATGTACCTCACGCTGGCCATCAAACACGGCCTGTAGAGTTGAAAGCGCCAGCGTGTGCACTGAGTTCCCCTGGTTCTTATCAAACCGAATGGTATTGTCTTCCACCTCGGTAATCACAAACTGTGAGCGCTTGGTTTTAATCGAAACTCCTGCTGGTGATTCATCCAGTTGCTGAATAAATGCCTGCCAACAGTCGCTAAAAGAATCGCTGGCTTTTCGCACCTCAGTTGTGCGGTACTCACGGGCAGCATTAACTAACTTTCGAAACACCCCGAGTTTTTTCTCGTAGCTGATCTTGCCGTCGGTCGATGTGGCAGATAATCCTTCCACAAAATCTTCATAGCTGTAGCTTTGATGGAAAGTAACAAAGCGAATGCGCCCTGCAGTAACTAGCTCATCATAACGAGCTTTTAGCTGCTCTCGACATTCCCAGATAAAACCAGTATCTGCTGCTTTTACCGCGGCTTCGATGGTGATATAGGTTTTACCGGTTCCTGGTGGGCCGAAGAAAATTTGGTTTAGATGATTGCTATGATTACTATCGCTTTTATCATCTTCAATTTCCGCTGTATCAAAGTCGCTATTTTTTTTACCTTCAAGTACATCTGCTTTACGCCAAAGCTCAAAACCATACTCAAGTGCTGATTTACCATTTCTGTCGGCAATAAGTTTGGTATAGGCCTCAGAATGAGTAAAGTTTCGTTTACCAGCCATAAAAGGCTCAAATTTTCTTAATGCATAAATTGGTAAGACAGAAGGCTTTGAATGGTTCTGATAAATAAAAGCTAACTTCCATTTCAAAGCCGACTCAAAATCCATAGCTTCAATTGCCGCTACATCACCCGCTTCGATTGACTTAATAACTTTTAAGATGTTTTGCTTTATAGCTGAAAAAGCTTGTTTAGCATTACTACCATATTTGTTTTTCCATGAGTAACGTTCATCCATGCTAATATTCTTCCTGTCTCCTTTTGGCTCAGCTTTTCGCTCATAGATACCAAACTTAGATGAATCTCCACCTTTAATTGAGCCAAGGTATTTACCAGCACCAAATTCTAACCAATAGATTAGTGAGTTGTTATCACCCACCGAAGTATAGTTTTGCAATTTCATGGATTTCAGTCTTTCTATTGGCCAAGTCTCTCTAAACTGCTTTAAAAATTGTTGGCGCTCTTGAATGGTGATACCCATATATCTAAATTCCTTTTTGGTTAGTTAATCTGAAGAAGCCAATATCGCTTCAGCCTCTGGCAAACGCAACTGACCGGAGATTAGGCGGGGAAGTAAGGTATCGCGCAGGTTAGCCAGTGTTAGAGCTTTCTTATGATTAGCTGAGATACTCTGTTGAATTGGTGTGACTACCTGATCAAATGCTTCGGACACTTCTTTATCTGGTGCCGCTAAACTAAAGCTTCCTAAAACATCGTTCTGAACACGCTGCCGACCACTAGTACCTGACATGCTTCGAATTGCGAACGCTCTAAATAAAGGCTGCCTTGCGAGCAAGTAACCATGAAACTCTGGCAATGGCGCTCTCGGTCTTAAAACGACAAACTCTGTAGAGCCCCAACCAATTTCATCATTTTCTAAAAAATCAACGAATGCCGTTTTGCCATTTTCGAGGCATGGCGTAATTCTCGCTAGTAAAGTATCACCATTGCAAAATTTTGTGCCTGAACCAAACTCGCGGTCGTTAACATCAGCTGTTACATGACCCTGTGTTTGAACACTCGCCATATCTAAATATTTCGCGACAACTCCCTTTTTCAATTGGCGCTTTGGATTGATCTCATATGCTTCATCAAGCTTCTTCCAAGACCACCCTTCCGGTATTAACCCCTGCGGGGATTCGACCAGGCGGGAGGGAAATAGCGCTTGGATCTCTGCTGGCAGGCTGGGAGCTTGCGTGCCTGCGTTGGCATGCACCGGGTCAAAATCGACAAACCAGGATTTATACAGCGCCTGGGAGATGGCTTCTAAGGTGGTATTGGTTTCTCGTAGAAGGACTATGCGGTCGTCAAGTGCACGTAAAATAGAGCTTATTCTTTTTTGTTCATCGAGAGGCGGTAGCGCAATTTGAAACTTCTTTAATGAGGTAAAGTTAAAAACAGGCTGAACGGAGTTTGCATTTAATGCATTGATATAATTACTGGTCTTAGGCCATACAAAAAAATAATAAACAAAATCAGTACATGCTAATTTTGCGTTGACTCTGAGTCTCATTGTGTTTGTCGAAAGCACATAGTGCTCCACACCACTGGCTTTGGTTAGAATCCCAACCTTACCGATAGTACCGACCTTTGGGAATATAAGATCACCTTCTTTACAGTGATTCCTTGTTAGAGTCGCGTACTTATCCAAACTAACATAGCGACGATCAGACCAGTCAAATGAGCGGCCTTGAATATTTTTCCCCTGAACAACCAATGCACCTTCGTCTGTATAATCAACATTCTTTAGAGAACTACCGAATGGCGCATCAGCTAACTCTTCAGCAATGTCTTGAACCGTATAAATTGTCCATTCAGAACTCATACCCCAGCCCTCCTAACTTATGGCGGATTAACTGGTCTAGCTCTGCGCCTTTGGCCATTTGCTCGCCGAGCTTTTCGGTTAAGGCGGTCATCTTATCGGCAAAGGCGTCGTCGCAATCTTCCACTTCTTCTGCGCCAACATAACGGCCGGGCGTTAATACATGGCCGTGTTCGGCAATTTCACTGAGTGGCACGCTGCGGCAGAAACCCGCAATGTCTTGGTAACCTTGCTCAAAACCTTCCACACCAGTCATATCTTCGCCGCGCCACGCCTTGGCAGTGTTGGCAATACGGTCAATTGCGGCTTGGTCTAACTCGCTTTGCACACGGCTGATCATCTTGCCGAGCTTACGCGCATCGATAAATAGCACTTCGCCTTTACGCTGCTGCTTTTGCTTGGTTAAAAACCATAAACAGGCCGGTATTTGGGTGTTAAAAAATAGCTGGCCCGGTAGCGCCACCATCACCTCGACCACATCGGCATCGACCATGGCGCGGCGAATGTCGCCTTCGCTGTTTTGGCTGGAACTCATAGAGCCATTGGCCAACACAATACCGGCACGGCCGCTGGGTTTTAGGTGATACAGCATATGTTGCAGCCAAGCGTAGTTAGCATTACCTTGTGGCGGGTTGCCATACACCCAACGCGGATCCCCTTCCAAACTACCGTGCCACCAGTCGCTGATATTAAAGGGCGGGTTAGCCAGAATATAATCGGCGCGTAAATCGCTATGCTGGTTTTTAATAAAGGTATCAGCAGGCTCGCGGCCCAAATTAAAGTCGATACCGCGAATGGCCAGGTTCATTGCCGCTAAGCGCCAAGTGGTCGGGTTAGACTCCTGACCGTAAATCGACACATCGCCCAACTTTCCGCCGTGTGCTTCAATAAACTTTTCGGACTGTACGAACATGCCGCCACTGCCACAGCAGGGGTCATATACTTTGCCCTGGTGCGGGTCCAGCACTGCCACAAGGGTATTTACAATCGACCGTGGCGTATAGAACTGGCCGCCCTTTTTACCCTCGGCACTGGCAAACTGGCCTAAAAAGTACTCGTATACCTGACCTAAAATATCGCGCGCCTTGCTTTGATCTTCACCAAAACCAATGGTTGAGATCACATCCACTAGTTCGCCTAGCTTACCATCCGGTAACGGCGAGCGAGCATAGCGCTTATCTAAAATACCTTTTAAGGTCGGGTTTTCCTGCTCAATTGCTGCTAAGGCATCATCAATGCGCTTGCCAATATCGGCTTGCTTGGCGTTGGCACGCAGTGCTTCCCAGCGTGCGTTTTCTGGCACCCAGAATACGTTAACCATTTTAAAGTAATCGCGATCTTCCAGCTCTGCTGCTAAGTCTTCCTCGCTGGCATCAGCAAAATACAGCTCGTCGCTGGGATCGTCCAGGCGCTTTAAGAGTTCGGCGCGGCGGCTAGCAAAAGAGTCCGAGATAAACTTTAAGAAAATCAGCCCCAGTACAATATGCTTGTACTCGGCGGCATCGACATTAGCACGCAGTTTATCGGCGGTGGCCCACAGGGTTTTCTTGATGTCTTGTAGCATGGTTGGGGTATGTCCTTATGTCGTGTTAGGTACACGCGCTATGTTATTGTCTGGCAAAGGTGCCAGTGAGATGCCGGTAATTTAACGCATTTAGAAACAAAGGGGTAGTTTTGCGTTGCTTGGTTGGGTTTGGTTTATTTTGGTGTGTATGGTTTTGTGGCAGGTGTTTGGTCATTAATGTTGTATGTTGCGATTTTTAAACTTAATTAGCATCAAGTTATGGATGTTATTGTGAGTTATATAAATGAGGAAACTATTGGTTTTACGTATGCGGAGAGTTAGGGATTGCCAGAACCATCCCTGATTCTGGCCCTTCGGGCCGCACTTAAGTGCGGCCAAATTCGCTCCCAGCGTTTTGTGCCAGAACCATCCCTGGTTCTGGCCCTTCGGGGCCGCACTAAAGTGCGTCCCAACTTGTTCCTGACAAGTTGGTCGAACCGCAGGGTTCGAACCAAATCCCCTGTCTCTGCCGCATTAATGAAAAAACCCACGCTTTTGGCATTACGGAGAGTCAGGGATTGCCAGAACCATCCCTGGTTCTGGCCCTTCGGGCCGCACTAAAGTGCGTCCAAATTCGCTCCCAGCGAATTTGTCGAACCGCAGGGTTCGAACCAAATCCTCTGTCTCTGCCGCATGAATGAAAAAATCCACGCTTTTGGCGTTACGGAGAGTCAGGGATTGCCAGAACCATCCCTGGTTCTGGCCCTTCGGGCCGCACTAAAGTGCGTCCAAATTCGCTCCCGGCGAATTTGTCGAACCGCAGGGTTCGAACCAAATCCCCTGTCTCTGCCGTGTTAAAACAAAAGACCCACGCTTTTGGCGTGGGCCTTTTGTTTTAATCTGGCGGAGAGAGAGGGATTCGAACCCTCGTTAGGGGTTAACCTAAACACACTTTCCAGGCGTGCGCCTTCAGCCACTCAGCCATCTCTCCGGGGCTTGCTCTGCAAGCGCCGCTATACTAGGTAAAAAGCGCCGACTTAGCAATAACTATATGCAACACTGTGGCGTTATTGCCGCTATTTTAAGCAGCGGACAATAACAACCTTATTTAGGCGTTACCTTTGACCTGCATTTTTTGCTCTTTAGCGAAATTTAACATCCGATCAAGCGGTATTAATGCTTGCTCACGGATAGCACCATCAACAAAAATTTCGTGTCCGTCATGGTTAAGTAGCGCGTCTTCAATCGCTTTTAAGCCGTTCATCGCCATCCAAGGGCAATGCGCGCAGCTGCGACACGTTGCGCCGTTACCACCGGTTGGGGCCGCTATAAAGGTCTTATTGGGCATTAGCTGCTGCATCTTGTAAAAGATGCCTGCATCTGTGGCTACAATAAACATCTCGTTAGGCAGCGTTTGGCTGGCTTTAATCAGCTGGCTGGTTGAACCTACGGCATCGGCTAATTGCACCACGCTATCGGGCGATTCCGGGTGCACTAGCACTGCCGCTTCTGGGTGCTGCTTTTTCAGCTCAATTAACGCTTTAGCTTTAAACTCGTCGTGCACAATACAGGCGCCATTCCACAGTAGCATATCGGCACCGGTTTGCTTTTGCACATAGGCACCTAAATGCTTATCTGGGCCCCATAAGATTTTCTTACCTTGGCTGTCTAAGTAGTCGACTACATCTAGCGCGATAGAGGATGTCACCACCCAATCAGCGCGGGCTTTAACGGCTGCAGAGGTATTGGCGTATACCACCACTACGCGATCTGGATGCTGATCGCAAAACGCTGAAAACTCTGCTGCTGGGCAACCTAAATCGAGCGAACAGGTAGCATCTAACGTGGGCATAATGACGGTTTTTTCTGGTGTTAAAATCTTGGCGGTCTCGCCCATAAATTTTACACCCGCGACTAACAAGGTTTTAGCCGGATGCTGATTACCAAAACGGGCCATTTCTAACGAGTCTGAAACGCAACCGCCAGTTTCTTCGGCCAAGGCCTGAATTTCGGGATCAGTATAGTAATGCGCAACCAATACCGCATCTTTTTGCTGTAATAAGGTTTTAATCCGCGCTTTATAGGCGAGCTTCTCGTCTTGGTTTAATGGCACAGGCTTTTTCGGGAAGGCAAAGTCTTGCTCAGAAAAATACAACGGCTGGTCCATAGAATTTACTCAGTGACTAATGAAAGGCGCGTATTATAAAAGAAAAATTAGAAAAAGACAGTATTGATGCTGCTTGGTGGGTCATGATGGATTCGAACCATCGACCAACGGATTAAAAGTCCGCTGCTCTACCAGCTGAGCTAATGACCCAAACAGGATAACGCGAGAAGTGGTGGGTCATGATGGATTCGAACCATCGACCAACGGATTAAAAGTCCGCTGCTCTACCAGCTGAGCTAATGACCCAAACAGGGTAACGCGAAGTGGTGGGTCATGATGGATTCGAACCATCGACCAACGGATTAAAAGTCCGCTGCTCTACCAGCTGAGCTAATGACCCACTTCGGTGTACTATGTTTGCGCGGTTTGGTGGGTCATGATGGATTCGAACCATCGACCAACGGATTAAAAGTCCGCTGCTCTACCAGCTGAGCTAATGACCCTAACCGCGGACGCATATCTTACTGATTTACGGAATTTCTGCAACCAAAAACTGTGATTTTTTGCCGTTTACCGTGCCAACTGCTTAAAATGCCAGCGAAGCGCTGTGGAACTAGGCGAAAATTGGGTACTGACTAAGCAAGGGGATTTTAGAAAAGAAAAAACCCGGCACTGGGCCGGGTTGATCATTTAAGCGCCTCGAGGCGTTCCTTTGCTAACCGCGCTGCGGTTGAGCTGCCATGAGCAGATACCAGTTTGTTGTAATGTGTTAAGGCCGTGGCCTTATCATTTGTACGCTCTGCTATCTGACCGAGCTTTAACAGTGCATCCGCAACTTTGTTTGATTCTGCGAAGTTATTCACTACGCGTTCAAACTGAGTTTTGGCCTTAGCCAGATCATTGTTATTAAATAATAACTGACCTAGCCAGTAATGCGCATTTGGCGCATACACCGAGTTCGGATAGGTACGCAAAAAAGTCTCAAATTCAGGAATTGCAGCATCAAAGCGCCGATCTTTCAGCACCATGTTTACTGCTTTGTCATAGGCTTCATTTTCCGAGACATTCCCCGAAACTATCACCGCTGGACCACTCGCTGCAGGTGCTGTGCTGGCTGGTGCATTAGATGCCCCACCCTGCGCAGCACTCATACGACGTTCTATTTCCTGGTAAATATCACGCTGTCGTTGGACGACTTCATCCAACTGATACGAATGAGTTTCGGTAACACCACGCAACTCACTAACTTCATCCAAGAGGATCTGCAATTGTTGTTGCATTCTCACCTGGCCTTCAGCCCGAGCTTCTACTACCCGCTCTAACGCAGCCAACCGCTGTTCTAGCGTGCCCGCTGCGGCAGGAGTAGCAGCAGATGAAGTTGTTCTGCTGCTTCTGCCTATCTCAGTAACTGGCGCCGGATTTGCCCAGACGCCAACACTGACTAAGGACATTGCTATAAGCAGAGGTTTCTTCACTGTCATCCTCACTCGTACCTTGTATTAATTAATATACCAATACACCGCGACGGTTTTTAGCATAAGCAGCTTCGTTCGTTTCACGAACTGCTGGCTTTTCTTCACCGTAGCTTACTGTAGAGATTTGACCAGCGCTTACGCCCAGGTTCTGTAAGTATTGAACTACAGCTAAAGCACGACGCTCGCCAAGTGCAATGTTGTACTCTGGCGTGCCACGCTCGTCAGTGTGACCTTCAACAGTTACACGTACGCTTGGGTTAGCGCGCAGGAACTCACCGTGTGCTTGTAACACTTCAGCGAACTCTGGACGAATAGTTGCACGGTCGAAATCGAAGTATACGGTGTTTTCACGACGTAATGCTTCCATTTTCTGACGCATTTGTTCAGCAGCCAGAGCAGCTGGATCAGCGCGCTCTACTTGAACAGTTTGGTTAGTCATTGCAGAGTCAGCATCGCCAGCACCAGTAGAAGACTTTGAGCTACATGCAGCCAGTGCTAATACTGGAACTGCAATTAACAAGCCTTTTAATACTTTGTTTAAGTTCATAAGATTGTCCTTAGATTAATTTACCAAGTTTTACCAAGTTTTTGTTTTATAAAAACGGTGACCACGCCGGCGATTTCACCTGTCCATCAGCCGCCGGTAGCCTTGCTTTAAAACGCCCATCCATAGAAACCAGTGCCAGCACCTGCGAACGACCATGCATCGTGCTGTAAATGATCATTGACCCATTTGGTGCAATGCTGGGTGACTCATCCAAATTTGTAGTGGTGAGCACCTGCATGAACCGGCTTTGCCGATCCATACGCGCCAAATGATATCGTCCACCCGTACGGTTAACCATAACAATGGATTGTCCGTCCGGTGAATACGTTCCTGCTAAGTTCATTTCGCCATCAAACGTTAAGCGACGTGTATCACCCGTTGCTAAGTTTACACTATACAGCTGCGGATTTCCTCCACGTTCTGAGCTAAAAACAATCTCTTGTCCATCAGGAGACCAGCTCGGTTCTGTATCGATAGCACGGTGATTGGTTACACGTGTTAACGCTTTGGTCGCAATGTCCATCACATAAATCTCTGCGTTACCGTCTTTTGATAACACCATGGCCATTCTACGACCATCTGGTGACCATTTAGGTGCGCTGTTAATCCCAGGAAAGGCGGTTAAGATAGTACGACGCCCAGTGTAAATATCCTGGATAAAAATCTGTGCTTGACGCTTCTCAAAGGTTACATAAGCCAACTTTGTGCCATCGGGTGACCAATTTGGCGACATCAACGGCTCTTTTGAGCGTAACAATATTTGTTCATTATACCCGTCATAATCAGCAACGACTAGCTGATATGGAAATTCATTGTTAGGTCTTACTAACACATACGCAATTTTTGTTAAAAACGCACCACGCTCACCAGTAAGTTTTTCATAAACGATGTCGCTGATGCGATGCGCATACTGACGGAATTGGCTGCCGTTAATCGTCGTTGTACGGCTATCTAATAAATAATGCGCGGTAGTAGACAATTGACCTTGGTTTAATAAGCTACTAGCGCCCGTATTGCCTTTAAGGACGTCAATCAATTCAAACACAACTTCATAGCGGTCGATACCCACTTCAACCACTTCACCCATAACGATGGCTTCTACCCCTTCTTTCGCCCAAGCCGCAAAGTTAATCTCTGAAGACTTAGCCGGGCGCTGAGGCATTTTAATGAACGGGATAGGATTAAATTTACCGCTGCGCATTAAATCAGCAGAAACCACCTCTGCAATATTTTCTTTAGGTAATGTAGTGCCTCTGAAGGTGAAAGGCAGTACAGCAACCGGGCGAGCAGAATCGACCCCACCGGTAATCACAATTTCTAACGAAGCATGCGCTTGCATGCCTACCAGCAGCAGTACGCTGCACACTAAACGCTTAATTAATCTATTCATCAAAATTCTGGTGCCACCGTTAACGTTATATCTTTGAGTTGGTTATACACATCTGGGTCTTGTGACATGGGTAAGGTTCCGGCACGATTTACCGCCCGAACCGCCGCATCACACACTACCCGCTCGCCGCTTATCACATTGACACTGGTTACAAAACCATTGGTTGCCAGCCTGATATTGACCCGGCAGGTACGCCCGCGCATGGTCGATTCATCTTTAATTAAATTACGATCTATGGCGTCACTGATCATCGCCGTAAAACGCTGCACTTCAGTGACAGCTTGCTGCGAACGTGCCCGACGACGCGCGTCTGCTTCTGCCGACATTTGTTCTTGCAACATCCGCTCTTGTTCTGCCCGCTCACGATCTTCACGTTCCTTGCGTGCTCTTTCCGCTTGGGCTTTCGCTAGCGCTTCTTGTTCTGCCTTACGTTTCGCTTCGGCTGCTTTCGCTGCCTCTTCCGCTTTTTTACGCTCTTGCTCACGCGCTACACGTTGCTGCTCCGCCGTACGCGCTTTTGCTGCTTCGGCCTCTTGCTGTTTTTTCGCTTCAGCGGCCGCTTTGCGCGAGGCTACGGCGGCTTCATCAGCTTTGCGTTTTTCTTCAGCAACACGCTTTAATCGTGCTTCTTCTGTGGTGCGCGCGCGTTCAGCTTGTTGTGCTCTCCGCTCTAAATCGCGTATACGTTGCTCTTCTGCTTTTCGTGCATCGTCTTGTTGTTTTTTAATATCAGCAACACGCTGCTCTAATTCTTTACGATCTATAGCCACCGCTTCAACTGGCGGTGGTGGCGGCGGTGGTGCACTGGTGCTATTGCCGGCTTCACCCGATAACGTTATCTGCGTAGGTTTCGGCCAAAAACTTAACCCACTAATAAACAACACCGCAACTAAACCAACGTGTAAACCTACTGACTTAGATATCGGTGTTTGCCACCACTTTGGCACGCCGTCAGACTTCATTGTCAGTCATCAACCCTACTGAGGGTGCTCCTGCGTTTTTCAATACGTTAATAAGCCGGATGATCGAATTATAATCAACACGACCATCACCTTTTACAATAACCTGCGTACCCGGTTCAATGGTTAACCAACTTGCTACTTCTACTTGCAACTGTGAAGCAGTAAACGGACCTTGGTTATTGCCATCTTTTTCAAAATAATATAAACCGTCTTCGTCTACCGTCGCCACAAGTGGCGTTTTGCCATCTTTCATTTGCTCTAATGGCTCAGCAGCAGACTTGGGTAACTCAACTTTAACGCCTTGCGTAATAATCGGCGTGGTTACCATGAAAATTACCAGTAGCACCAGCATAACGTCGATATAAGGCACTACGTTGATTTCAGCAACAGGGCGACGTCTTTTACGGGTGTAGGTCATTAGCCTTGCTCTCCGCTAGTCACTGCTTGACGGTGTAGTATATTGGCAAACTCTTCTACAAAATTAACGTAACTATTTTCAAGTTGCTCAACTTGGGTTGAAAACTTGTTGTAGGCAATTACTGCCGGTATCGCTGCAAATAACCCTATCGCTGTTGCGATAAGAGCTTCTGCAATACCAGGCGCTACCATCGCCAGAGTGGCTTGTTGCACAGCACCTAAGGCGATGAAAGAGTTCATAATACCCCATACTGTACCAAATAAACCGATATACGGACTAATTGAACCCACCGTCGCTAAAAAAGGTAAATCAGCTTCAAGGCGCTCAACTTCACGCGATAACCCAACCCGCATTGCTCGGTGTGTGCCATCCATCACAGCCGCTGATTGGCGACTGGTTTTGTGCATGCGTGCAAATTCTTTAAAGCCTGCCTTAAACAACGATTCCATACCGTTGGCTTGTTGGCGTGCACTCACTTCAGCATACAGTTTTGAAAGATCTATGCCCGACCAAAAACGATCTTCAAATTTACGTGCGTCGTCTAATGCTTCTTTTAAAATCTTTTTGCGTTTAAAGATCATGGCCCAAGAGATAACTGACATCCCCACCAGGATTAACATTACTGCCTGAACAACTATGCTAGCTTCGAGCAAAAGATGCAGAATGGAAATTTCACCTGACACGTGTTAATACCTCTATTATTTCTGCTGGAATAGCCCGTGCTTTTAACAGCGACGGATCTACACAAGCGACTTTTATTTCTGCACTACAAACTAAATCTTGGTTTGCATTCGCAATATATTGTTTAAAAATCAAGCTAACCCGCTTTAAGGTACTGATTTCACAGAACACGGTCAACAGTTCGTTGAACTTAGCAGGCTGTTTGTTCAGCATTTGCACATCAGTAACCACAAAAGCCACGTTCTTTGCTAACCAAATATCCTGCTCAACTCCAAGGGCACGCAACCATTCGGTGCGCGCTCGCTCAAAGTATTTCAGGTAGTTTGCATAGTAAACAATGCCACCGGCGTCGGTATCTTCATAATACACACGCACTGGCCATGAGAAGTTGTTTCGCTGCATCTGGATCCGTATTCTTTCGCGCCTGTATGATAATTAAGCCCGCGCTCGAACTCAATTGCCTACATGCTAAATTGGCAACTATATTTTTTCGCGCTGACCACTTGTTTTTTTGCAAAACACCTTATGGACTTATTATCTTAGCTTAAGTTCGCAAAGAGAAGCCCAAAACACGTTAAAATTAGATTAAAACTGTTTCAAGGCGAGTTTGCATCAGCTAATGAAAAAGTAATCTGATCGTATGATGAAGTCTTTATATGAACACCAGATGAATACACTAAAAATGCCTGATTGAGACTATGCTTTTTTTCAGAAACCGAAGAAGAGCAATTTCAAAGCATTAGTTTTTTTAATATCAAAGTGGTGCTTTTTCTAGTTTGAAGTAAAAGCTCCAAATCTTTATTATGTGCGGGTGTTCTGAGCTAGCGCAAACACAGCTAGGCGGTAGTGATTACGTGCTTAGTCTGTTTAGTCAAGTTCACATAACAATGAGGCTTTGTGAGAGAAGCGTTGTTGTTTGCTCCAAACATGTTCCCTGGATTTATTGAAGCACTCCTTCAACTTGTTGCTTGCCCGCTCATTGAGCGGGCTTTTTTTTGTGTTTTTTTCGGTGTCTATTTTTCGCTTGCGCTACCTGGTAAATCATAGCCCAAATGCTGATAAGCACGCGGTGTCGCGATGCGTCCGCGTGGCGTACGTTGAATAAAGCCTTGCTGAATTAAAAACGGCTCAATCACATCTTCAATGGTTTCTTTTTCTTCACCAATTGCCGCGGCTAAATTGTCTAACCCTACGGGCCCACCCATAAATTTATCAATAATGGCATCTAATAGCTTTCTATCCATATAGTCGAAGCCTTGCGCATCCACATCCACCATCTTAAGGGCGGCACTGGCAACTTCTACAGTCACAATACCATTCGCCTTTACTTGCGCGTAATCACGTACACGCCGTAATAACCGATTGGCAATACGAGGGGTTCCGCGTGAACGGCGGGCAATTTCGGTGGCACCGTCTTCATCCAATTGCATAGCCAGAAAATGCGCTGAGCGCATAATAATTTGGCTCAGTTCCTCAACCTTATAAAACTCTAAGCGCTGAACAATACCAAAACGATCCCGAAGTGGCGAAGTTAAAGCGCCTGCTCGCGTCGTCGCCCCCACTAACGTAAAAGGTGGCAAGTCTAATTTAATGGAACGTGCTGCCGGACCTTCGCCGATCATCAAATCAAGTTGATAATCTTCCATAGCAGGATACAGAATTTCTTCAACGACAGGGCTTAAACGATGGATTTCATCAATAAAGAGCACATCATTTTCTTCAAGATTGGTCAGTAAAGCCGCCAAATCGCCGGCTTTTTCTAACACAGGGCCCGAAGTGGTTTTAATGTTTACGCCCATTTCGTTTGCGACAATCATCGCTAACGTGGTTTTACCTAAACCCGGTGGGCCGAAAATCAGTAAATGATCTAGAGGTTCACCACGACCACGGGCTGCTTCAATAAATATGGCCATTTGTTCGCGCACATGCGCTTGCCCTGTGTAATCGGCTAAGGTTTTAGGGCGAATGGCGCGATCTATCGCTTCATCTTCTTTCAGTGCACCCGATTGGATCAGGCGATCGGCTTCTATCATGCTAGGCCTTTATATTTTTGCATTACCGCTTAAATCATACTTTTTAAAGCAGCTTTGATTAATTGCTCACTGCTGATACCAGGAGTAACGTATTGTTTTACCGCTTTTGCTGCTTGCAACGGCGAGTATCCTAGCCCCACCAGCGCACTTACGGCGTCTTGTTCCGCCGACGCAGGCGGTGCAAACAGGGCTTCATCATCAGATAACAACAGTTTATCGGTTATGGGTGTAGTAGACGTAACGCCCCATTCCTTTAGGCGATCACGCATTTCAATAACGAGGCGTTCTGCAGTTTTTTTACCAACACCCGGTAGCTTAACTAAGGTGCTGATATCGTCAAACTGTACACATCGTACAAAATGTTGTGCCGTCATGCCGGAGAGAATGGTTAACGCTAATTTGGGACCTACCCCATTCGCTTTAATTAATTGCCGAAACAAACTGCGCTCGGTTTGCGTGCAAAACCCATATAGCAATTGCGCATCTTCACGCACCACAAAATGGGTATAAATTATTGCCGCTTTGCCCACGTCGGGTAACGCATAAAAACTGGTAAGCGGTAACTGAACTTCATACCCTACGCCTGCGACATCAAGCAATAAATCGGGTGGTTGTTTTTCTAAAATAACGCCGTTTAATCGTCCAATCATGCTTTATCTTTCTAAGTAAATGGTTAAGTGGCTGATGGTTAAGTGGCTAAATAATTAGCGTAAACGACCACGCACGGTTTTTTGGGCTTGCCCCGCCAAGGCAATAAGACTTTGCTGAGTATGCCCATGACACAGTGCAACCGCAAGGGCATCGGCGGCATCGGCTTGCGGGTTAGCAGGGAGTTTAAGTAAGTGCTTAACCATATGCTGAACTTGAGCTTTATCTGCAGCCCCAGTGCCAACAACTGCCTGCTTAACTTGTCTGGCTGAGTATTCGTGTACGGCAAGCCCAGCCACTTTAGCAGCAACAATAGCGGCCCCACGTGCTTGTCCCAATTTTAGCGCAGAATCTGGATTACGAGCCATAAACACTTGTTCTATGGCAAAAATTGTCGGCTGTGTTTGCGCAATAATCTCCGATATTCCCTGATAAATGCGCAAAAGCCGTTCGGGCAGCTCATCAGTCCCCAAACGAATACAGCCACTGGCAATGTACACAAACTTACCCGCGTGCTGCTTGATCACGCCGTAGCCTGTTAAACGGCTCCCGGGATCGATCCCTAAAATAATATTCACAGTATTTAACGCCAAAGGAATCGCCACAAGATAAACGCATGCCTAAGCACAGCATTGGCTATCATAGTTCGAGTTCAGCCATTAACGCTTCACTGATCTCCGCATTATGAAATACATTTTGTACATCGTCTGAATCTTCTAACGCATCCAGCATTTTGATGAATTTTACCGCGTTTTCAGCATCTAATTCGGCACGCGTATCAGGCAATAAAGTGACTTCAGCCGATTCAGGTTGAAAACCAGCACTGAGTAAAGCGTCTTTTACCTGATTGTAACTTTCGGGAGAGGTGATGACTTCAAAACTCCCATCGCTGTGCGTTTGCACATCATCGGCACCGGCTTCCAACGCACTTTCTAAAAGAGTGTCTTCATCCACCCCCGCAGCAAAGAGTAAGACACCTTTGCGTTGGAATAAATAATTTACCGAGCCACTGGTGCCTAAGTTACCGCCAAACTTGGTAAAGGCATGGCGAACATCGGCCACGGTACGTTTGTTGTTATCCGTCATGGTTTCGACAATAACGGCTACGCCACCAGGACCATAGCCTTCGTATACCAGTTCTTCGTAATTCTCACCCTCTTGCATACCCGCACCGCGTTTAATTGCACGATCAATGGTATCTCGGGTCATGTTTTCAGAGAGCGCTTTATCCACCGCTAAACGCAGTCTGGGATTTGCATTGGCATCGGGGCTAATTCGGGCTGCAACCGTCAGCTCACGAATGATTTTGGTCCAAATTTTGCTTTTTTTCGCATCTTGACGGGCTTTGCGATGCTTCATATTTGCCCATTTGCTATGTCCAGCCATTTGTTACTCCTGCAGGATAGCAAACAGCGGAGGACAATCGCCTCCGCTGTGATCATCGTTACGCTTTGGTAATCACCTGAATGCCTAGTTCGGCTAATTGCTGTGGATTTGCGGCACCGGGTGCATCCGTTAATGGGCAGGCGGCAGTGGCCGTTTTTGGAAACGCCATCACATCACGAATCGAAGTTGCTCCCGTCATTAACATCACTAAGCGATCTAAGCCAAACGCTAAGCCAGCATGTGGCGGCGCACCATATTTTAAGGCTTCTAACAGGAAGCCAAATTTCTCATTGGCTTCTTCATCACTGATCCCCAGCAATGTGAATACTTTTGCTTGAACCTCTGCCGTGTGAATACGTACCGAGCCCCCGCCCAATTCTGTGCCGTTAAGCACCATATCGTAGGCATTCGACAATAACGCACCCAGTTTTAAGTCTGTGTTTGGCGTCTCTAAAAACGCTTGCGGCTCCAACGGCGAGGTAAATGGATGGTGTACCGCAGAGTAACTGCCATCATCATTTTCTTCAAACATAGGGAAATCGACGACCCAGAGGGGTTTCCAGCCTGGTTGTGTGATCTTGAGATCGTCACCCAGTTTTAAACGCAGCGCACCCATTGCTTCGCACACCACTTTGTAACTGTCGGCACCAAAGAAAATAAGATCGCCGGTCTGCGCTGAAGTGCGCTGTAAAATGTCAACAATAATTGCGGGGGTTAAAAACTTCGCCACTGGCGATTGAATGCCGTCGGCACCTGCACTTATATCGTTAACTTTTAACCACGCCAAGCCTTTAGCGCCATAGATACCAACAAAACTGGTGTAATTATCGATGTCTTTGCGCGATACTTTTTCAGCTGCACCGGGTACCTTGAGCGCCACTACACGACCTTTAGGATCGTTAGCGGGGCCGGAGAACACTTTAAACTCAACGTCTTTTAAAAGATCGGCAACATCAACAAACTGCATCGGGTTACGTAAATCAGGCTTGTCTGAACCGTATAAACGCATGGCTTCCCAGTATGGCATTTGTGGGAAAGTACCTAAATCAACGCCCAGCAGCTCGTTGAACATCTGGTGTACCATTTGTTCAGTTACTGCCATCACCTGTTCTGACGTCATAAACGACGTTTCGATATCAATTTGGGTAAATTCGGGTTGGCGATCAGCCCGTAAATCTTCGTCACGAAAGCATTTTACAATTTGATAATAGCGATCTAAGCCAGACATCATCAGCAATTGTTTAAATAACTGCGGTGATTGCGGCAGCGCAAAAAACTGACCTTTGTGGGTACGGCTTGGCACCAGATAATCGCGTGCGCCTTCTGGAGTTGCCTTAGTTAGAATAGGTGTTTCAACATCTAAAAAGCCTTGGCTATCCATAAAGTTACGTACAAAACTGGTAACTTTAGCGCGAAACTTTAAACGCTCACTCATTAATGGCCGACGCAGATCCAGATAGCGGTATTTAAGACGCTGCTCTTCACTGTTTTCGTGATTAAAATCCAGTGGTAAAGGCGCAGATTTGTTTAAAATAGTCAGTTCGCTGGCATACACCTCAACGGCACCGGTCGCCATATCTTTATTAACTTGTGTGTCAGGACGGGCGCGCACTTCGCCTTTAATCTGAATACAAAATTCGTTACGTAAAGTATAAGCCACATCAAATAGGGCTTTTAAATCAGGATCGCATACCACTTGCACAATGCCATCACGGTCGCGTAAATCAATAAAAATTAAGCCACCTAAATCACGGCGACGATTGACCCAGCCACTTAACGTAACCTGCTGACCGACTTCCTGAGTTGTTAATTTTCCGCAATAATGACTACGCATTAATTTATCCTTTGTCAAAGCTCTTAGGCTTACCTCTTAATGGCGGCAATTATAGCGAAATACGCTTTAATGTCACTGCCCTCAATGGAAAACTCTGTATTCGAATCGCACTAACACGATAAGTTTTCAGCCTGAAGCAAAATTACGGTAAACTATGGCCTATTATTGGCTGTTTATTTTCGAGTTTTTGATGCAAAAAGACCATGTATATGCCGAGCCATTGGCCCATATTCAAGATTTCCGCTTTGATGATGCGGTAGCTGATGTGTTTCCTGACATGATTCAACGATCGGTTCCAGGCTATCAAACCATTATTCAAACCATTGGTAAACTCACCGCCCGTTATCAACAAGACAACAGTCATTATTACGACTTAGGTTGCTCCTTAGGTGCAGCCAGTTTAGCAATGCGCCGGCATATTAGTGCAGCCAATAGCAAAGTGATCGCGGTAGATAATAGCCAAGCCATGATTGAGCGCTGTCAGCGTCATTTGCTGGCGTTTCGCTCTGACGTGCCCGTAGAGGCGGTATTAGGTGATATTCGACAAACGCCTATTGAACAAGCCGCCGTGGTGGTGATTAACTTTACGCTACAATTTTTACCCCCGGAAGATAGAGATGCCTTAATTCAGCGCATCTACAAGGGATTAAAACCAGGCGGCATTTTGATTTTGTCGGAAAAATTTAAAACTGACGATAACATTACGAATGATCTGCTGATTGATTTATACCATGATTTTAAACGTGCCAATGGCTATAGCGAATTGGAAATAAGCCAAAAACGCACTGCCCTAGAAAATGTAATGCGCCCCGATACTTTGGCAACTCATGCCACACGTTTACAGCAAGCGGGATTTAGCGCCCATAATCTGTGGTTCCAATGCTTTAATTTTTGTTCAATGTTTGCCATTAAGGACGCATAACCATGTTAGATTTTTCAGCATTTTATGCGCTTTTAGCCCAAAGCCGTTTAAGCCCATGGTTAGAAACCCTACCCGCTCAATTAGCCATATGGTCTAAACATGCGTTACATGGCGATTTTAAACAATGGCAAAAAGTACTGGCAAATTTACCGGTCACCCCAGTTAGCCAAATTGAACTGGCCAATGCGGTAGAATTTGGCCGTGCTGAAGATATTAGTGCGGGTGAAGCGCAGCAAATCCGCTTTTTATTGCAGCAATTAAAACCTTGGCGTAAAGGCCCTTTTAAATTACAAGGTATCGATATTGATACGGAATGGCGCTCAGATTGGAAATGGCAGCGCGTCTTGCCACATATCAGTGATTTAACCCACCGTTATGTGTTAGATGTGGGGTGTGGTAGCGGCTATCATTTGTGGCGAATGCGTGGTGCAGGGGCAGCCTGTGTGGTTGGCATTGATCCTTCGCAATTGTTTTATGCACAATTTCAAGCCGTTAAACACTTTAACCCCGACCCTGCTGTTAACTTAATTCCTATTGGCATTGATGAAATGCCCGTGTTAAAACAATTTGATACGGTGTTTTCGATGGGTGTGCTTTATCATCGGCGTTCACCCATCGACTTTCTGCAGCAGTTAAGAAATCAATTGCGGCCAGGCGGCGAGTTAATTTTAGAAACATTGGTGGTCGAAGGCGATGCGCAAACGGTATTAGTGCCCGGTGAACGCTATGCAAAAATGCGCAATGTGTGGTTTATTCCCAGTACTGCGGCATTATGCCAATGGCTAACACGGGTGGGCTTTAACGACATTCGGGTAGTCGATGTCAATCCCACGTCATTACAAGAACAGCGCGCGACAGCTTGGATGGAAAATGAAAGTCTGATTGATTTTCTCGATCCAAATGATCATAGTAAGACCATTGAAGGTTACCCTGCACCGCTACGCGCCGTGATCATCGCTAACGCTTAGCGAAGATGCCCTAACGGGCCATTGTTAAGGATCTGATGCCAGTATGCCCTATCGTCCGAAATCGACACTTGAACAATGGCGCATTTTGCAAGCCGTAGTAGATGCTGGGGGCTATACCCAAGCTGCTGATTTGCTAAATAAGAGCCAGTCTTCGTTAAACCATGCCGTAGCTAAATTGCAATCGCAACTTGGGGTAGAGTTACTCGAAGTGATTGGTCGTAAAGCACAATTAACCCCAGCGGGTGAAGTGATGTTACGTCGGTCTCGCGTGTTAACGCAACAAATTGAAGATTTAGAACTGCTCGCCGATAACTTAGACAAAGGCTGGGAACCAGAGATCCGTATTGCCACCGAACTGGCCTATCCTAAACAGTACTTATATGAAGCACTCAAGCAATTTTATCCGCTCAGTCGTGGTAGTCGTGTGCAGATTATTGATACCGTGCTTACCGGCACCAGTGAAATTATCACGCAGAAAAAGGCTGATTTAGTCATAACCGGAGTGGTACCCAGAGGCTATTTAAGTGAGCCCTTATATGTAACGCGCTTTATTCCTGTGGTAGGTGCAACCCACCCCTTAGCGAACGTGACCAGCTTGGATCAAAATGAGTTAAGTCAGCAACTGCAAATTGTGATCCGCGATACCGCCGTAAAGCCACAAGAACATGTTGGTTGGTTAAAAGCCGAGCAACGCTGGACTGTAGATAACTTTCATGAAGCGGTCGATATTTTATTACTCGGGCTGGGCTTTTGTTGGCTGCCCGACTTTATTGTGGCTCAGCTTATGGCACAAGGCAGTTTATGTCGTTTACCGTTACAACAAAGCTCTGAGCGCTTAGTTGCCATGGGACTCTTGGCGCCGCAAGAGGAAACACTTGGCCCGGGCAGTCGGCAGCTTCGGCAACTTTTACTCGCTGCACACCAAAAACCATAAGGAAAATGTATGCATTCGCAAGAATTAAAAGAACTCATGCAAGGCTCAGCACAAGATGCCATTGCCTACGCAGCAGAACAAAACCAGTTAACCTTAGATTATTCGTTAGATAGCCTGCATGTTGTAGATCAATTGCTATCGCGTTTACATGACGATCAACAGCAACGCCCCCACTCGGGTGAAATGCTGTTTACCTTGTGCAACATTATGGGCGCCTATGTTGGCGAGGTGTTTATTCGTAATGTGGGAGGAGACTGGCAAAGTAATAATAGCGATAACACCGCGCCTTATATGGCAGTAGGGTTTGGAGAGCGTGAATTTCCTTTTGCGTCAGTGTGTTACCATAAAATTACCAACGAAGACAGTATCAGTTTACAAGACTATGTGCGCCAAGCTAAAGAGAATGCCATGCAGTAAAGCTTTTGTCTGCGCCGTTTAACGGGTAAAATAGCGAACACTTTAGCCAACCCATTAAGCCATTTCGAGGAAAGCCGTGAGCGAGCACAATTCATCTTTAAGTTACAAAGACGCCGGAGTAGACATTGACGCAGGTAATGCACTTGTTGAGCGTATTAAAGGCGCTGTAAAACGGACAACGCGCCCTGAAGTGATGGGCGGCTTAGGGGGTTTTGGGGCCTTATGCCAAATTCCTGCTGGCTACAAAGAGCCTGTGCTGGTATCGGGTACCGATGGTGTCGGCACGAAATTACGGCTAGCAATGGATTTAAAACGTCATGATGGCGTGGGTATCGACTTAGTCGCCATGTGCGTAAATGATTTGGTCGTGCAAGGTGCCGAGCCATTATTTTTCCTTGATTACTATGCTACCGGCAAATTGGATGTTGACACAGCATCACGCGTAGTTGCCGGCATTGCTGAAGGCTGTGTGCAATCGGGTTGTGCACTTGTGGGTGGTGAAACGGCTGAAATGCCAGGCATGTACCACGGCGAAGACTATGATATTGCTGGTTTTTGTGTTGGCGTGGTTGAGAAAGCCGAGATTATTGATGGCAGCAAGGTAAAACCTGGTGATCAACTTATTGCGTTAGCGTCTTCTGGCCCGCACTCAAATGGTTTCTCGTTGATTCGTAAAGTGTTAGAAGTGTCAGGCCAATCTGCAGACACCTTGCTTGACGGTAAAAGTTTGGCTGATCATTTACTAGAGCCAACCCGAATTTATGTGAAAAACCTGCTAAACCTGTTTAAAACGACGCCTGTACATGCGTTATGCCATGTAACCGGTGGTGGTTTTTGGGAAAATATTCCTCGGGTATTACCTGAAAATACTAAAGCGGTTATTAATGGTAAAAGCTGGCAGTGGCCTGCTATTTTTAACTGGCTGCAACAACAGGGCAATATCAGTCGCCATGAAATGTACCGTACCTTTAACTGTGGTGTAGGTATGATCTTAGTCGTACCGGCCAATGAAGTACAAAACGCCTTGCAGCAATTACAGCAGGCTGGTGAAACAGCTTGGCATTTGGGTGAAATTGAAGCCGCAGTCGCAAATGAGCAACTCGTTGTTATTAACGAATAAGCCGCACAACTTGCTTTTAAAATTTGTGATAACAACTTACGAGAATAACGCGGCATGAAAGCAATAGTCGTTTTAATTTCCGGTAATGGCAGCAACTTACAAACTATTATCGACGGCTGTGCTAACGGCAGTATCCCCGGTTATATAACCGGGGTTATTGCCAATAAAGCAAACGCGTATGGTCTGAAGCGTGCAGTCGCAGCCAACATCCCTACTACAGTCATCAGCCACAAAGACTATCAAGATCGGCAACAGTATGATGCTGTGCTAAAAGAAGCCATTTTGCAATACGGCGCGGAGCTTATCGTTCTGGCCGGTTTTATGCGCATTTTAACCCCCGAATTTGTACAGTTTTTTTCGGGAAAATTATTGAACATTCATCCCTCTTTGTTGCCAAAGTATCAGGGATTAGATACGCATCAGCGGGCGATTGACGCTGGCGATGCCGAACATGGCTGCAGCGTGCACTTTGTTACCGAGCAATTAGATGGTGGCCCGGTGGTGTTGCAAGCTAAAGTACCTATATTCCCAGGTGACGATGCTTCAATGGTGGCAGCACGGGTACATGAACAAGAACATTTAATATACCCGTTAGTGGTGCGTTGGTTTTGCCAAAACCGTTTACAACAACGCGCGAATGAGGCATGGTTAGATGGACTCTTACTTTCAGTACAAGGTTATGCCCAAGATGAGGATGACTCAGACGTGGCGCGTTAGCGCGCCACAGTTATTACGCACACTATTCTTCCGTAACGTTTTCCTTCGCCCAGCATTAGTTAGCAAAGTACTCCTTTGTTCAGTCTTGTTTAGTGCTGCCGCTTTTGCCCAGCCGTCGCCGTCTTCATCAGTAGAAACCGCGGCCACCCCAGTGGCTTTTAGCACCTTCGACGCCGAGTATTTAGTGTATCGTGGCGGCAAAAGCCATGGCTCAGCTAAGCGCTTCCTTCATAAAAAAGACGATATTTACGAGATGGGGTACAGTAGCGACATCAGCTGGCTGGTGTTTAGTGATAAACGCAGTGAAACATCAACCTTTTCGTTTACCAACGGCCAATTACGCCCCCTTCATTACGTGATGAAACGCAGTGGCACAGGGGCTAACCGCCATTATGAGTTTACGTTAGATTGGCAAAACCAGCAGTTATTTACCGGCAAAAAACCGCAGTTAAAAGCCATTACTTGGCAAGATAACTGGCTCGATCCCTTAAGTTATCATCAGCAATTGGTTTTAGATCTGAAAGCAGGTAAAACGCAATTCTCTTACGATGTTCTAAATCGTGACGGCAACAGCAAAACCTATCACTATGCCGTGGTTGCAGAGGAACCACTTGCCTTACCTTTTGGTACGGTACGGGCTTTACGGATTGCCCGAGTAGAAGAAAATAGCGATAAACAAGTTCTTGCCTGGGTTGCGCCAAGCTTAGATTACATGTTGGTTCGACTGTGGCGTGGTGAAGACAACGTTGAACAATTTGACGTACAGTTGCACAAACTCACCTGGTTATCGCATGCTTCAGAAGCTAACAGGCTCGCCGAAACGGAATAATTGCTGCTCGCCAGGATGCATTTTATGCCACTGCTCATTATTTGTCAGTGGCTCGGTGGCGATAATCGTAACCACGTCATTGGGTGTGGTTTCTTTACTAAAATCAATATCCACATCAACATCCGATAATCTGGCCATACCAAAGGGCGCGCGCCGCGTGATCCATTGCAATTTCGTGGTGCAATAGGCCAACAAATATTCTCCGTCGGTCAGCAACATATTAAATACGCCTAATTGTTGCAACTGCGGCAATAACTTACTGATATAGCGAAAAGCGGCTTTAGGGCCGGGTTGCTTATCGGGATAGCGTTTTGCTAATTCACTTAAAATAAAACAAAATGCCCGCTCGCTGTCGGTGGTACCCACCGGCTGAAAGCGATTCACTGGCAAGCCTTTATAGGCAGATAATTGTCCGTTATGCGCATACGTCCAATAACGTCCCCATAATTCGCGGGTAAACGGGTGAGTGTTTGCTAGCGCTACCCTGCCCCGATTGGCTTGGCGTACATGCGCAATCACTGCGGTACTTTTTATCGGATAATCTGATACTAACCTTGCGATCTCAGATTGGTAGCTTGGAAGCGCATCTTTAAAGGTACAAACGCCTTTGTTTTCATAAAACGCCACGCCCCAACCATCTTTATGTGGTCCGGTTCGGCCCCCGCGTTCTTTTAAACCTTTAAAGCTAAAACAAATGTCTGTTGGCACATTGGCCGACATTCCTAACAACTCACACATCTGTACTGCCTCCACGCCGTATAAGGTAAAAATTACACTATACTTAAGTTAGGATTAAACGGATATCACGGTGCTTGCAACTTTTGTTGACAAGTTTGCCATAAAAGCATTGTGTAGAAGTACTTGCATCTTAGATTAAAGCGTTCTAAGCTAGAGCTTTAGTGGTCAGACCTCTTACAACACTGGGAGTTTACAATGAGCATGTTACTACTTTTCTTGGCATTACTTGCCGTCACGGGGATACTTGCCTATCACCGTGCCAGCTTAACCTTGTTTACCGCTGCGCTTGGCGCTGTGCTACTGGTCGGCTCTTTTGCTGATGTCGTTAACCTGTTTGGCTGGTTGGTGTTTTTAATTATTGCACTGCCCCTGAACATTGCGTCTATCCGTCAACAACATCTTACGAAGCCATTATTAAAGCTATACCGTAAGATCATGCCTGAAATGTCTACCACCGAAAAAGAAGCCATTGATGCCGGAACCACGTGGTGGGAAGGCGACTTGTTTTGTGGCAATCCCGATTGGCACAAAATGCATAACTTCCCACAGCCTCGCTTAAGTGCTGAAGAACAAGCCTTTATGGATGGCCCAGTGGAAGAGTTGCTGGCTATGACCGATGATTGGCACACAACGCATGAACGTGCAGATTTGGCACCAGAGGTTTACCAATATCTTAAGGATAAAGGTTTCTTCGCCATGATCATTAAAAAAGAATATGGCGGCCTAGAGTTTTCAGCATATGCGCAATCTTGCGTATTACAAAAACTCACCAGTAAAAGTATGGTGTTATCGAGCATTGTAGGCGTACCAAACTCACTTGGCCCCGGCGAGCTTTTGCAACACTATGGTACTGATGAACAAAAGAATTATTATTTACCACGCCTAGCCAAAGGTATTGATGTTCCTTGCTTTGCGTTAACGAGCCCAGAAGCCGGTTCAGATGCGGGCGCCATTCCTGATTTTGGTGTGGTGTGCAAAGGCCAGTGGCAAGGCGAAGAAGTGTTGGGTATGCGTTTAACATGGAATAAACGCTACATCACCCTAGCCCCGATTGCGACGGTATTAGGCTTAGCCTTTAAATTACAAGATCCTGATAAATTGCTGGGTGATCAAGCCGATTTAGGTATCACCTGTGCGCTTATTCCAGCAAATACCCCAGGTGTTAAAATTGGTCGTCGTCATTTCCCGTTAAACGTGCCGTTCCAAAATGGTCCTACCCAAGGTGATGGCGTATTTGTTCCGTTATCTTACATTATTGGTGGCCCAAAAATGGCTGGCCAAGGCTGGCGTATGCTGGTTGAATGTTTATCGGTTGGCCGTGCTATCACATTACCGTCTAACAGTACCGGCGGTATTAAAGCGGCTGCTTTAGCGACAGGCGCCTATGCGCGGATCCGTCGTCAGTTCAAATTACCCGTGGGTAAGATGGAAGGCGTTGAAGAAGCGATGGCGCGAATTGGTGGCTATGCCTATATGTCTGATGCCTCTACCACTATGTCAGTTGGGGCCATTGATTTAGGTGAAAAACCCTCTGTAGTATCGGCGATTACCAAATACCATATGACCGAGCGCATGCGCACCGCCATCAATGATGCGATGGACGTACATGGCGGTAAAGGCATTTGTATGGGGCCGAATAACTATTTAGCGCGTGGTTATCAGGGTGCGCCCGTTGCCATCACGGTAGAAGGTGCCAATATTTTAACCCGTAGCATGATTATTTATGGTCAAGGTGCTATTCGTTGTCATCCTTATGTATTGGCTGAGTTACAAGCAGCACAATTGCATGATGAAGGCGCAGCTGTAACGGCCTTTGATAAAGCATTATTTGGTCATATTGGGTTTGCGATCAGTAACTTCTTTAGAACGTTCTGGTTATCGGTAACCGGTGGTGCTTTTAGCCACAGTCCGTATAACGATGATACCGCACGTTATTACAAGCAAATGAACCGTTTTAGTGCCGCCTTAGCGTTAATGTCGGATGTCGCGATGGGAACCTTGGGTGGTGATTTAAAACGTCGTGAGCGTATTTCTGCGCGTTTAGGTGATATTTTAAGTATGTTGTATATCACCTCTGCGGTATTAAAACGTTACCAAGATGAGGGGCGTCAGGTACAAGATTTACCACTGGTTCAGTGGGCCTGTGAAGACAATTTAGCCCGTGCGCAACTGGCATTAGATGAATTGTTTGATAACTTCCCGAACCGCGTTATTGCCGTGGTATTAAAACGTATAGTATTCCCGTTTGGCCGTACCTTACGCAAACCAAGTGACAAGCTAGATCATCAAGTATCGCGCATTATGATGACCCCGTGCGAAGCGCGTAATCGTTTAGGTAAACATCTGTATTTAACGGTAGAACCGGGTAATCAATTAGGCCGTGTTGAACAAGCCTTATTGGATGTGTTAGCCGCTGAACCGTTGTTTGATAAAGTGAGCAAAGCCTCAGGCAAACGTTTACCCTTCTTCCGCTTACATGAAGTGGCAAAAATTGGTTTGGAACTTGGCGTGATTAACAAACAAGAAGCTGACGTACTGCGCACAGCTGAAGAAAGCCGCTTATTTGTTATCAACGTAGATGATTTTGATCCAGCCTACTTAGCTGCAGATAATTCACTGACACAACAACCTAATGGGGCTGACGCGTTAAATGCTGAAGGTAAAAAACAGCAAGACGCAGCATAGTTAATGTTTAATTAATCCTATAAGGAAATAAAAAAGGCCGGTTTTGATACCGGCCTTTTTATTGTGAGCTACTGCTCTTTTTTAGTCATCATGATTAACGCAATCAACCATGATGACTCTTTTCACAACATTTGCTTGATGTTTAAAACGTTACTTTTAACGGTGCAGAACATTGCTTAGTGGCATCGTAACATAATAAATAAGTCACAGATTCCGCTTGAGTTTTAAACTGATTGTTGTATCTACCAGGCTTGCTTAATGTTGTCACCACTTGGCCATCACGATACAAGGTTAAACCCGTTTGCTCACTACTCCAATGTAACTGCACAAGTTTACTACCAGAGCGAGGATTCGCCTGATTAACTTTAATTAATTGCAGTTGAATATCCAGCGGCGGGTAAACTGGTGGTAAATCCAACGCCACGATTACCGGATCATGATCTGATGAACGGTAAGCATCAGGCGCATAATAATTATCTAAATTAGCGGCTTTGTTCTCAGTGTTGTAATCAAGCACTAAGGGTTCATCCGCGTTAATGTGCCACTCTACTGCATCAACTAAGTACTGTTGAGCATTGGCATTTAACAACATATGATCCAATTGGCCTGATAAGTTCTCAAAAATATAACCATATGTCGGTGATTTACCTAAGACATCAAAGGCGCTGACATACCCTGCACTGGCAAGCATGGTGAGCGGATCTTCTTTAGCGTAGGCATTTAAATCACCTAAAACGATAGCAGGAATGTCAGCATATTGTTGCGCCGCAAATACACCTATCGCTTCAGCTGCGCGAGTACGGGTAATATTACAGTTTCCTTGACCATCATTTAAATTCGGTTCACCTGCGCACGCAGAGGCTTTTGATTTAAGATGATTCACCATTACCGCAAATTCTGCATTATTGTCTAGTAAGCGGAAACGTTGCGCTAACATGGGTCTATTACGACGCGTATCAAATAATGTTACTCCATTACTATCTACAGCCGCGTTTTGCTCATCTAGAATTTGAGCTGCAGAAACTGGGCTAACTAAATCAGCACGGTATAAAATTCCAACAGTAATTTGATCAGTACCAATTTGTGGTGCATTCACAGCAACATATTGCCAATCGGCTATGCCTGAAACGACACGTAAGCCAGCAACTAAGTCGGCAATGGCTGAGGTTTCCGCAAAGCCGTCGTTTTCAATTTCCATTAAACCGATGACGGTAGCATCTAAGGCGGATAATGCTGCCAGGATTTTTGCTCTTTGACGTTCAAACTCTAGCGGCGTGTCCGCCCCGCGAGACGTTGGGAACCCACCACCCAGGCCATCACCATTGAAGTAATTCAGTACATTAAAACTAGCAACTTTAACATTACCGTCTGACGTTAACTCAGGCGCTGCAGTACGTGGATTAGTTGCAATAATATTAACTTGCTGAGTAGGATTAATACGATATTCATTAAAACTATAAAATAACGTACCGGTTAAGCCGTTGATGGTATCACCGGCACGTACACTATTAAATGCCGATAAACCGGGTGCCGGATAAGGTACTGTCGCAGGATTTGAGACTGATGACGCATCGTCTAAGACAATTTTATTTAAACGCTGCTCGGCCGCTAGGGCTTGTGCGGCTGCACCAGGTGAAACCACTTGAGTTGGTGTATAACGCCGACCTTTAGCTAATACCAGCTCACCAAATCGACCCAGCGTAATGTTTCCATTTACGGTGAGTTCTTGATTAAACTGCACTAACATCCCTTCAAACTGCTCTAAATAGTCAGCATTCGCTGCTGGCAAGCTGATTGTAACAGGAGCCGGTATTGCAGCCGTACCACAATCCACCGTTGCGGTAATACTTTGCAATTGCGTATTGGTGAAGGCTTCCGCTACTTGTGCGCGCAATCTTACACGCTGTCCTGGGGTGACGGTTAAATTAGCATTGTTCGTGAAAACAAAAATCCCCTCAGAGGTTTGTGGATCATTATCTTGCTCACTGTCGGCTGCTTGAATCATATAACCACGTAAACCTGGCAGGGTGTGAGTAACGATAGCTTCAACGACCACCGTTTGATCAACTAATGGACTGGTAGCGCCAGCCCCTTGAATCGTTGAAATACGGGTAAAATCGGCTCCACACGTTAAGCTTTGATCAACAGGTGGCACAACCGGATCAACGGGATCAACTGGAACAACTGGGTCCACTGGACCCGAAGCACCATTAAAACGACCTAAATCTGAAAAATCGTTAATATTAAATTGTGACCACTCAATAGACGGATCAAACGCATCAGAAGGCTGAGTATCGTAAGAAACCGCTTTGCGGCGTAGGGTTTTATCTACGGTTGTAACGCCATTCGCTGTCCAAGCCGCGCCAGGGTCTGTGCCCAATTGACCAAAGCTGTCAATCAGTACCGTATTCTTCTCAAGCAGGATAGCGTCATTACCATTCCAACCCGCTACAGAAGTGGTCACTGATGCCAAAGCAAGTAAAGCCTCGCTGGCATTTGGATTAACAATAACCATTGCTGTTTGGGCGTCTAATTGACCCGAGAGGTTATACGTTTGTATCGAAGTGCCACCATTATAGCTTACCCGAATACGGTAGCCTGAAAGACTAATGGATTGATTTGTAGGATTGTATAATTCTAATGCCTTATTGTTACCTGAGCCTTCAACATATTCTGAGATGAAGATTTCGGCTTGCGCAACAGGCGATAATACCAGCGCAAGCGCGCTAGCAATCAGTGTTTTTTTCACGTTTAGTTCCCTGAGATGATTGTCATGATTTGAAGGAAGACTAGAGTAAGCCTGACGTATGACAATTTGATTAAGTTTTTAATAATGTTTTCCCACCTGCATACAAAAAAAGACATCGAGACTTCTATATAGCCAAATAATGCTAGGCAAAAGCGTCTTTTTCCGCTTTACTAGGCAGCAGAATATTAAAGGAGTGAGCGATGTTTAAAGTCAATAGCTATTTTGAAGGTAAGGTGTCATCTATCGCATTTCAGGGTGAACAGCTGCCCGCAACGGTGGGTGTAATGGCGCCAGGCGAATATGAATTCGGAACAAATCAACACGAAGTCATGACGATCGTTAGTGGCGCGCTTATTGTTAAACTGCCAGGCAGCGAAACTTGGCAAACCTTTACTCGTGGTCAATCCTTCGAAGTGGCGGCTAATACGAAGTTTCAGTTGCAAGTGAAGCAAGATACCGCGTACCTTTGTACCTATGCGTAACAAAAACCACTGAGAACCCTATGCGAGGCATGCGTACTGCCGCAAAACAACCAGATAATGTGAAACAGGACTATGCCATGCCCCTTAGCCAGAGCATTAAAACGCTCTGGCCTTATCTGATGGCGTTTAAAGGCCGCGTTATGCTGGCGTTATTAGCATTAATTGCGGCTAAAGCAGCGACGCTACTCATGCCTTGGGCCTTGAAAGAAATTATTGATGCCGTTGATGCGAACCGGCAACAGCTTATTGTCGTGCCGATCGCATTACTTTTACTCTACGGCGCCCTACGTTTTGGTATGGTCTTTTTTGGTGAAGTACGGGATGCCCTCTTTGGCAGAGTCACTGAACATGCCATGCGTCAAATTGGTTTAAAGGTGTTTAACCATTTACACAGCCTAGAATTAGCTTTTCATTTAGATCGGCAAACGGGTGGGATCAGTCGCGATATTGAGCGTGGTACTAACGGCCTTAGCTTTTTAATGCGCTTTTTGATGTTTAACATTGTTCCAACTTTGTTTGAAATTCTGGCGGTAGCCGTTATTTTTAGTCTGTTGTTTTCCCCCTTATATGCCTTGATCACGGTCTTTGCGGTTGGCCTGTATATCTTTTTTACAGTGTATATTACTGAATGGCGTAATAAATTTATTCGTGAAGCGAATCAAGCGGATAACACAACCAATAGCCGTGCTGTTGACAGCCTGTTGAACTATGAAACGGTAAAATATTTTAACAATGAGCAACACGAAGCCCGTATTTACGATGGCTTTTTGGCCAATTGGGAGCAGGCACGCTTAAAAAACCGCTTAAGTTTACTCCTGCTAAACTCTGGCCAAGCGTTATTAATTGCCCTGGCGATCACGGCGTTAATGTGGCTTGCTGCCGCAGAGGTGGTTAGTGGGGAGATCAGCATCGGCGAGTTAGTCATGTTAAACGCCTATATGATCCAGCTGTTTTTGCCCCTGAATTTTTTAGGCTTTGTGTATCGTGAAATTCGCCGCGCCTTAACGGATTTAGAAAATATGTTGGGTTTGCTTACCCGCAAACCCGCCATAAAAGATTCACCAGATGCCAAACCGCTTCAATTAAAAGGCGGCGAGGTAAGGTTTGAACAGGTTAACTTTGGCTATCAGAGCGAACGGTTAATCTTAAACAACCTCAGTTTTCATATGGCTCCCGGCACTAAAGTCGCGATTGTTGGCGCATCCGGTGCCGGTAAAAGTACTATTGCCCGCCTACTCTATCGCTTTTATCAGATTAGTCAGGGAAGGATCTTAATTGATGGGCAGGAGATCAGCAGTATTACCTTGCAATCACTTCGCCAGGCTATCGCCATTGTGCCGCAAGACACCGTCTTATTTAATAGCAGCATCCGTGAAAATATTGCCTACGCTAAGCCTGACGCAAGTACAGCTGAAATAGAGCAAGCTATAGATATGGCTCACTTAAGACAATTTATAACGAGTTTGCCGCAAGGCGATGCTACTTTGGTCGGCGAGCGCGGCCTAAAAGTATCGGGTGGTGAAAAACAACGTATTGCGATAGCCAGAGCGATCTTAAAAGGTGCGCCTATATTGGTATTTGATGAAGCTACATCGTCGTTGGATTCCTTTTCTGAGCAAGCTATTTTAAATGCCATGCGTGATGTCTCCCGCCATTATACTAGCTTGGTTATTGCCCATCGTCTTTCAACAATTACCGATGCCGACCAAATATTGGTTTTAGAAAAGGGCGTGGTAGCTGAACAAGGAACCCATTCGCAACTGATGGCCATGAATGGTTTATATACCAAAATGTGGCAACAGCAAGCTGACCAGAATGAACACTAAACAGACGTTTTTAATGACTTCTTGCGACAGATCAATAAAGCATTTCTATGATCTGCTAACTTTATTGTAGATAAACCCAAGTTACTTGGGTGTTAAGCTGCAGAAGGAATCGAAAATGCCATTGCAAGAACTAAAACGTCGTCTATTTAGCCGTAAGTTAGAACTTGAACACCAAGTTATTGCTATTGCAAGGGATTTTGCGCAAGGCAGAAGTGCTAACTTCAGTGAACAAGCGCAACAGCGGGAAAACGAAGAAGTGCTAAATGCACTTGAAGAAAAAGACCGTATAGAGTTACGACAAATAGATCGCGCTTTAACACGCATCGAGCATGGCACCTATGATAAATGCGCTAACTGCGGCGCTGTAATAAACGCCGAGCGTTTAAATATTGTGCCTTTTACTGAACTCTGTATTCAATGTGCTAAATAAGGACTTAAACCATGTTAGTAGAAAAACATGATTTGCATCACGAGTTTCCTGAGTTCCATGATCAGATTCATAATCTCAAGGTCAGCAATATGCATTTTGCGAAACTTTTTACTGAGTATCACGATAAAGATCATGAAATTCACCGTATTGAACAAGGCAGTGAAGTCAGCTCAGATGACTATTTAGAAAACCTGAAAAAACAGCGTTTGTTATTAAAAGATCAACTGTTCGCAATGCTGCAAAAAGCTGACTGATTTAGGCATCTGCAGTAAGTAAAAAACCACCGCGAGGTGGTTTTTTACTTACTACAGATAATAAAGACAACACAGACGTTTGCTTTGTGGTTATAAAGCCTTAAGCTTTGGTCGGTATTCTAAAGATTAAGGCATACAATACCGGCACGGCAACCAGCGTTAAGATGGTTGCAAACGCTAAACCGGCCATAATCGTCACGGCCATACTACTAAAAAACGCATCCCAAATCAGCGGTAACATCCCTAAAATCGTGGTAAGTGCCGCTAAAATCACGGGGCGGATCCGACTGACACTCGCCTGAATAATCCCCTGCAATTTATTTGTGGAGTCTGCTATTTGCAGATCAATTTCTTCTACTAATACAATGGCATTTTTCATCAACATGCCTGATAGGCTTAAGAACCCCAATAAGGCCGTAAAACCAAAAGGTAGCCCACTGGCTAATAGCCCAGCCGTTACCCCACAAATCGACATAGGCACAATCAGCCAGATGACTAGCGGCTGTTTCAGGGATCCAAATAGCAGAATGCTGATCACTAACATCACAATAAAACTCAGCGGCAATTGCGCCCCTAAAGACGCTTGCGCATCAGAGGCACTTTCAAATTCCCCGCCCCAGCTTAATTGGTACCCTTCAGGCATGGGTAACTGCGCTATCTGTGTTCTGATCCGCTTTAACGCTTGATCAGCCGTAATAGCGGTGGAGGGTTCAGCTTCCACCGTAAGGGTACGGATCCGATTACGTCGCTGAATTTTTGCCTCTTCATGCTCAGTGTCAAACCCATTTATAACCTGCGTCAGCGGAATATAGGTTTTATCTGTTGTACTCCAAATCATTCGATCGTTTAATCTATCCAAATTAAAACGCTCATTGGCTGGTGGCCTGACGACAATAGGGATCTGCTGTTCTTGTTCACGATAAACGCCACTGCGCACGCCCGTACTGGAAAACGCCAATGTTTGAGCTAAATCGGTACGATTGATACCGGCTACCCGCGCCCGATCTTCATTAAAGTCAGGTACGACGACTAATTCACGCTGCCGCCAATTTTGCCGGATATCGGTAACCCCTTCAGTATTACGCATAATATCGGCCACTTGCTGCCCTAACTGGCGTAAAACGGCCTCATCTGCGCCAGAAATACGCGCCTGCAATTTTGCCCCACTGCCCGGCCCAAACATTAGCTGTTGGGTATAAATTTCGGCATTAGGAAATTGTGGCGGTAACTCATTGCGAATTTTTTGCATTAACGGCGGGATCTGATCACGATGCGCGGTACGAATGATTAGCTGGCCATACGCGGCATTGGGTTGCTCAGGCGCATAGGTCAACATAAAACGACTGGCCCCCCCACCAATAAAACTGCTCACCGATACCACGGATTCATCCGCTAAAATGCGCTGTTCAATTTGCTGAATATCCCGTGCAGTCGCACGAATGTCTGATCCTTGCGGTAAGAAGTAATTCAGATAAAAAATCGGCGTGTTAGAGGCGGGGAAAAATACCTGTTTAACCTGTCCAAACCCTACCACACTGATGACGGTTAGCCCCAATAACAGTCCGAGTGTCGCCACACGATGCCGCAACACAAACAACAGTAAGCCGGCATACTGCTGGTAAAAGCGTCCAGCATAAGGATCCTCTGCCGCACTGTTGGCAGTAACCTTAAATAAGTAATTCCCGAATAGTGGCGTAACGGTAATGGCTAATACCCAACTTAAGACTAACGAGATAGCAATAACGGCGAACAATGAAAATAAGAACTCGCCCGTACTGTCAGGTGATAATCCTATACCCGCAAAGGCCATTATCCCTATCACGGTGGCACCTAATAACGGGATCTGCGTGCGCGTTGCCGCTTCGCCCGCGGCTTTACGCGATGACATACCGCGCTGCATGTTAATTAGCATGGTTTCGGCGACTACAATGGCGTTGTCTACCAACATGCCCATCGCAATAATTAAGGCGCCTAACGAAATCCGCTCCATTTCAATATGCCAGATCCGCATAAAAAATATGGTGCCTAATACCGTCAGTAATAAGGTGCCGCCAACCACGACGCCAACGCGCCAGCCCATGGTTAAACACAGTACTGCAACAACAATAATTACCGAGATCGCTAAATTATAGATAAAATCGTTTATCGCGGTATCAACCACAATATGTTGCTGGTAAATGGGATGCAGCTCAACGCCAAGTGGGATGCGGCTACTTAGTGTTGCGAGATGCGCATCAACGGCCTTGCCAACATCAACAATATTGGCATCGGTTAACCCCGAAATGGCTAACGTAAACGCCGCTTGACCGTTAAAACGAATCAACTGCGACGGGATTTCGGCTTCTTGTCGACTGACCGTAGCCACATCGTAAATACTTAATTGTTCTGTTGAGCCGGCTTTACCAATGCGTAAATTTTCAATGGCGGCAATCGAATCCAGCCCGGGCTTGCTGATCAAACGTACACGCTTATCGCCTACCTGTAACGAGCCAGCCGAGGCAACCGCATTTTCTGCTTGCAAGGTGCCAATAACCAATTCCAATGGCAAACCAATGCCTAATAAGCGATCGTGCGATATTTCTACATAAATGTGTTCTTCCGGCTCCCCTGCGGTTTGCACTTTCGCAACGCCAGGTACGAGTAACATTTCGCGGCGTAAAAACGTCGCCAATTCACGGATCTCACGATCGCTGTAGCCTTCTGCCGTTACCGCATAAAAAATACCAAACACATCACCAAAATCGTCATTAACAATGGGCGCCATTGTGCCAGCAGGTAAACGATGTCGAGCATCGTTCACTTTACGCCTTAGCTCATCCCAAATTTGTGGCATCTGCTTGCCATCATACTTGTCTTGAATTTCGACCCGGATCTCAGATTTGCCCGGCATAGATTTTGACGTAATCCGTTTTAACTGGGAGAGTTGCTGGATAGACGACTCAAGTAACTCGGTGACTTCTGCTTCAACCTCCGTGGCCGTTGCCCCCGGATAATAGGTCACGACAATCGCTTCTTTTAAGGTAAATGCCGGATCTTCTAACCGGCCTATTGTTGCCAGTGCCCAAAGCCCACCAATAAAACAGAGTAAAATTAACAGCCAAGTATTAACTTGCTTTTCAATCGCATAGCTGGCGATTTTCATGGTGGATACTCCTAGTATTTATCAAAAGGCCGCACTTGCTGCCCTTGTTGTAAATGATAAATACCGGCAGATACCACCTTGTCACCGCGCGTTAATCCGGCCAAAATTTCTATCTGCTGCTCACTGATGGTGCCCACCTGCACAGGCACTTTTTCAACTACACTCCCCTCTGGCCGATAAATCCACACACTAAATTGCTCTGGTACAGAATTATCTAGCGCGGAAACGGGTATCAGCACACTGTCTTGTACCACACGCTTTTCAGTGACCACATTGACTGTCATACCTGGCAATAAATTCACCTCAGGTAGCCGAGGCATGGCAAAAGATACCTGATAGGTTTGCGTTAACGGATCCACTTCAGTGGCATGCTCTCGATAGGCTAATGGATAACGATCAACACTGTCGGTTGCCAAACGCACAAACACCGCATAATCACTGCTATCTTGCACTTGGCGCATAATCTGTTCAGGCACATTAATATGTACACGCAGCTCTGAAACATTTTGTACCCGTAAAATCGGGGTGCCCGAGCCAACTGTGGAGTAGCGTTCAATTAAACGACGTGTGACTAAGGCATCAAAAGGCGCGTTTAACTTAGTGTAATTGGCATTTCGCTGTGCATTTTGGATCGCAACGCGCGCAATCTCATAATTCGTTTGTAACTGATCAAAGGCAGACGGTGTCAGAATACCTTGCTCACGCAACGGTTTCGCCCGCTCTAAATCACGCCGAGCTTGCTCTAATTGCACCTCGGCCTGTTGTAACGCTAACTGGTAATCGGTGGGATCGAGTTCGGCAAGCACCTCACCTGCCGGCACAATTTGCCCTTGCTGTACGGGTAACTCACTGACGCGGCCGCCTACCTGAAACGCAAGATCAACCGTACTCACCGCATCAATACGCCCCACAAAATGCCGGCTAGTGGCATGCTCGTCACCATTGACTTCATATAACTTCACCGTCACTAATGGCGGTGTCGTTTGGGTGACGACTGGCTCAGAACATCCCACTAAGGCTAACGTTAAGCTCGTTAAGGTTACAACAAATAAAATGGAGTAAGGCTTCATGTCGTGAGCTCCTGCGCGCGGTTAATCATATACTGTTCCAGTGTGGTTTTTTGCGCTTCACTAAACGGTGAAATAGACAGTAATTCTTGAAAAATTAAGCCCTCACTGGCTAGCATAAGCAGCATTGTTTCTAATTCAGTAGCGGGATCGGAGAGGACCTCGGCAAGTACTTTTTTATTATGCTGTTGAATGGGTTGTAACAAGGTTGGATGCTCAGCCGCCGCGGCAAGAATCGCCATAGCGGTATTCCCTGCGACGGCTTGCGTAAAAACACGACGGGCTTTTAATAACGACACGAGCACAGAAGACTCTGATTCTGCAAGGCTACAGCGATTTTTTTCAGCATCATCAAGCAAATGCTGCACCATGGCGCTAATTAACGCCTCTTTGCTCGGAAAATGATACAACAGGCCGCCTTTACTTAAACCGCTCGCCTTGGCAACCGCATCCAACGTGACTTTACCTGCGCCTTTTTCGGCAGCGATATTCAGTGCAGCTTGCATGATCTGCTGCGCGGTGATTTGTAGTTTTTTCATCATTAGGATTAACGTTGAACCTCAAAACTGTACCGACCAGATGGTACAGTTATTATAGAAGTGTTTTTCTCTTACGCAAGCTCGCGAAGAAAAAATGCGTTAGGATACAAGCTACGTTTACCGTGTTATTGCTAATAGGTTTTTTAGCCAAATACACCATTATGTGGTCATATTATTACTAGAGTATTAAAAAACTTTACTGCTAAAAACCTAAAAATACGGTAAAACATATACTTACGTTTTGGCATACTTTTCGCTTCACACTTTTCACTTACAGATAAGTCATCAAACGTATTTAACAAAAAAACTTACCGCTACATCGCAACACAAATATCGCGAAATGCAGGTAGTTGTAAGTGATAAACATCCCATAGCAAGGAACGAGCATGAGCGTATTACGATTAATTTTTAATGTGTTTTGGTTTATTTTGGGCGGCTTTGTCATGGGGCTAGCGTGGTGGGTTATTGGACTTATTTGTTTTGTGAGCATCATCGGCATCCCGTTTGGCCGGGCATGCTTTGTGATGGGCGAATTGGCGTTTTGGCCCTTTGGTCAAGATATCATTAATCGACGTTATGTCACGAAACAGACAGATATTGGAACGGGTGCGTTCGGCACGTTAGGCAATATTATTTGGTTTGTGTTATTTGGTATTTGGCTGGCAATTGGCCATTTATTGCATGCCATAGTGTGCTTTTTAACTATCATCGGTATTCCTTTTGGATTACAACATTTAAAAATGGCCGGATTAGCCATAGCTCCCATTGGCAAAACCGTGGTTAGCAAACAGCGTTTTGTCTAGCGATGATCCTTTATGCTCAGTAATGCGTAAGTTGCAAAAATATTGAGGTTACGCATGCTGCATCTTTTAGGTTACTCAGGACTACTGCCTTTTATTTTACTGCCGTTATGCAGTTTAATCTGGCCATTACTTGCTCCCGCGCAGGCCTTATTGCTATTTCAATTCTATAGCTGCTTAATTCTGGGGTTTATGGCCGGCGTGTTATGGCCGGTACTTTATAAAACGTCGCAGCCTGATGTTCGTGCGCTCTGGGCTGTCAGTTTTCCAGTATTAGCCATTATCGGTATTGCGTTATTACCCGCTTATGTCTTGATTCTGTTGGCAGTGCTGTTTGTTGCGCTTCGAGCTTATGAATACCTTTCCGATATTAATGCGCTTTACGCTAAACCCTATCAGCGTTTACGTAATCATCTCACCGTGGTAGTGGTTTTGTGCCATCTTCTGTTTTATGTAGGGTATGCTTATGTCTAATGCAATTAAGCTTTTTTATGATGGCAGCTGTAAATTATGCCGCCACGAGATCAATTACTTGGCGCCTAAACTGCAAAACAAACTGCTTTTGGTGGATATAAGCGCAGCAGACTTTATGGAATACCAAGGGGTACCCAAACAGGCGATGCTGGAGCAAATTCATCTGTGGGATGGCTCGCGTTTTATTATTGGCCTTGCCGCCACACTTTACTATTGGCGTTTGGCTGGCATGCGTTTTTTACCTTGGCTATTAAGCTTGCCATTGATTAATACCCTGGCCAATAAAGCCTATTTGTACTGGGCGCGCAAGCGCCTGCGCTGTACTGATGATCACTGCGAGCTTCCGAAGTAATGCGCCGCTCTCGTCCTCGTCTTCGTAGTAATGCACAACAACAAACGGATGAGCAATTGCTGCGTTTACATCAATGTATTGCCGATAAATTACTGGCTAATCCGCAGCTTGTACCGGCGTTATTAGAAAAACTTGAGTTGCGCTATCAAACCGGTTTAATCAAACACTGGGGCTACATACGCTGGTACAGTATGTTAACGCAATTAGATGACGCTGTTTTATTTCGCAAAGCCTTATTAGAAGACAGCGACATTATGCGCCGATTGCGACGTAAAACCTTACTCACCGGCATTTTAACTGAGGACGAACGCCATACTGCGTTATATGAAGCCACATCAGCGATGACTGAGTCGCCGTTGCTGCCATAAAAGATATAATCCGCAAAGCATAATAACACTGGAGCCGATAATGACACTGCTACCGGGGTATTGCTGCCAAACCACAATATCAAAGCCAATTCCCCATAGCAGTGCCGTGTATTCAAACGGCGCAACAACGGCAGCCGGTGCGATCCGAAACGCCTCAGTAATGGTGATTTGCCCCAAAAATCCGCAAACCCCCACGATCAGATAAATGGGCCACAACGCTTGCTGTATAGGTTGCCACTGTGGCAAGGCTAACACACCAGCGCCTAAAGTTAACAATGTCATTAGCCAAAAGACCATATTGCCGGCACTGTCGGTCCGGGCAAGCACACGTACAGTAATGGCCGACACTGAATAACAGAAAGCCGCTAATAAAGCCGCCAACGCACCAAGACTAAACCAGCGTTCGGCATCAGGTTTTAGCATATACAGTATGGCGGCAAAACCAATGACCAATACAACATAGTGCCTAGGCGCGACATATTCTTTTAAAAACCATGCTGAGAGCAGCGTTATAATAAAAGGTGCAGCAAAAAAGATGGCATAGGCATCTGCTAGGCCCAAGGTTTGTAAACTAAAGACGAAGGCCCATAACATGGTGATGCCCAATACTGCACGCAACAGGTGTAGCGACCAACGCGCCTGCAACAAATGGGTAAACTGTGCCGTACGCCATAACCACAACACAACAAAAGGCCAAGCAAAAGCGCCACGTAAACACGCTATTTGCATCGGGCTATGGTGTGGGGTTAGCGCTTTCATACCCGCATCCATAGCCGCAAAAAATGCCACCGCCAATACCATAGCAATGATCCCGCGAAGCGGGCGATCAGATGAGATTACAGAGATCAAAGGAATGCCTTTACTAGGAGCAACAACCAAGATGAAGATGATAAGTATAGCAAGTTGCTAGTGCCACTGCAGTAGGCTAATAAGTCATTATACTAATATACAAGCGCCGTTTAGAAAAAAACGGAAGAACCTAACTAGGGCGTGTTGACTTAATACTACTTAAACGACGATGTTTTAAAACACATTACGCACTAAGAGCAGCGTTTTAAAGATGTGTTTTCTACCATAAAACCCTTTTCTGCTAACCAATTAAATGCCGATTGCTCCTCTGAATACATACGCCGCTCAAACGTTAGGGTTTTATCGATGATCATTTTGTCTAATTGATAGCGTTTGACACTATGCGGACAATACACTTGCGCGGTTAACACTAAGCCGTTATGCAAGCACCAAGTAACCAGATTTTGTATTATGGGTTCTATATCGGGCGTACCCAGCTGCCAATCGTCTAAATAAACAATATGAGCCCAACGTTGTCCTTTAAATTCGGCGGCCACGGCTTTAAATGCCTTACAGTAATCTTCAGCAACATAGTGATCCCAACTACCTGTTACACAGGCTAAGAGAACATTGTTTTCTGACCAAATTTGAAAGCGGTTTAAGATCATCATGGCACACTCCGCGATTTATCCACTAAAAGCATAGCAGCAATAATGAATAGCCGCGAAGTAAGCCGCAGTATTTAATACTTATGGGTTCAGTTTATAAATGACATTAATACTTTTTTGCAGGGTGATCTGCTTGGGCGCCAACAATGCACCGGCCATACCACTATCCGCAGACATCTTTTCCATTCGGCCAAAACTCACCTGACCGCCTGTAAAGCCATAGTCACTGGCGAGGCTAGCAAAACTCCCGCTTTCGGTGATGGCATAAACGGTGCTTAGTTTCACGCCTTGCGCAGCCGCCAACATCGCGGCACGTTGCTTGGCGTTAGCACCCGCTTTTTCACTCAATGTCATTTCAAATTGTTCGCGCTGGCTATGATCAAAACTACTGTGGATGGAGAATATCTGCGGTTGGGTAAACAAATAATCCATAATGGCAACGTAATGTTCAAGATCATCCAGTGTTAAAACAATAGGCTGGCTGGCTTCATAGCCAGTAATTGTTCTATCCTGATAATCTTTAAATTGAGCTTCTTTGTTAATTTGCGCCGCATCCAAAGCTTGCTCGGTTAGGCCTTTGCTTTTTAAAAAAGTGAGTAACGATGCACCTTGCTGATAAACGCCGCGTGTTGCCTGCTCCGCGGTTGCGCCTGTTTGGCGTAATTGAAAATGAATTTGCGCTTTATCAGGTACAACGTCTATGGTCGCTTGCCCCGTTACATTGATAAACGGAAAGTCTGGTAAGGGGCTGGCCGCCACCATCCCTGAAATCAGTAATGCTATTGCCGTGGTTAATCTTAACATTATGGTTATTCCTAATACGTGGGGTATAGTGCTATTAAAGGGCTACTCGCCTTTACATTAGCTGAATAAGAATAAGGATTTTTATGTTTTTGCGCACACCACCCCTTACTGCTGCCCTGCTCAGTCTGGCACTGCTTTACAGCGCAAGTGCCGCTACCCATGCAAAAGAGAATGCAATTGCCAGTGCAAAAGAAAGCATCGCTAGCAGCGAAAAAGACAGCACAGCCAGTAGTGCGAAAAAGAGTATCGCTAGCGATAGTTATACTTACGCCAATTTGCACGATGTGCGTGTTAGCCATGTTTATCTTGATCTTACTGTCGACTTTGCCAATAACGCCCTCACAGGATTTGCAGACTTAACCCTAGATTGGCAACAACAAGATGCCGACACGATACTGTTAGATACGCGCGATTTAACCATTAAACAGGTGTATGCCCGCCGCGTCGACGGCCAATGGCGAAAGGTGTCTTTTGAACTGGCAGAACGCCATGCAGTTCTGGGCAGTAAATTGACCATTAAACCGGGCTTTCAAACTCAAACATTACGCATTCACTATCAATCTCAGCCGCAAGCCTCTGGCTTACAGTGGCTGACTAAAGAACAAACTGCCAGTAAAAACCAGCCCTTTATGTTTAGTCAAAATCAGGCAATTCATGCCAGAAGTTGGATCCCAATTCAGGATAGCCCGGCCGTCCGCCTTACGTATAGTGCCCGTATTCAAACCGATAAAGACGTATTAGCGGTAATGAGTGCGCCCACTGAACCTGGCACAGCGCGCACCGGTGATTATCGCTTTACCATGCCGCACGCGATACCGCCCTATTTGCTGGCTATTGCCGTTGGCGATTTAGAATTTAAAGCAATGAGTGCGCAAACCGGTGTTTATGCCGAGCCTTATATTTTGGAGGCGGCAGCCAAGGAGTTTGCCAGTACCCAGCAAATGATTGATGTTACCGAACCGCTGTATGGTGATTATCGTTGGGGCCGCTATGATTTACTGATTTTACCGCCAAGTTTCCCCTTTGGCGGTATGGAAAATCCGGTATTGTCCTTTATTACGCCCACAGTAATTGCCGGCGATGGCAGCCTGGTTAATTTAATTGCCCACGAGCTAGCCCATTCTTGGTCGGGCAATTTAGTCACTAACGCGACCTGGCAAGATTTGTGGTTAAACGAAGGTTTTACCTCCTATGTCGAAAACCGCATTATGGAGCAGGTGTTTGGGGTGGATCGCGCCATTATGGAGCAAGCGTTGTCGGTACAAGATCTTAAACAAGAACTGCAAAGCATAGACGCCGATGATAGCCGCTTATTTCTGGATTTAAAAGGCCGCGATCCTGACGATGCCTTTAGCGGTGTGCCCTATACCAAGGGCCAGTTATTCTTAATGTTTCTGGAAAAACGCTTTGGCCGTGAGGTGTTTGATCCTTTTGTAAAAAAATACTTCGATGATCATTCCTTTAAAAGTATTACCACCGCAGAGTTTGAGCGCTATTTAGCCGCAAACTTACTCGACCAACATCCTGGCAAAGTCAGCAGCGAAGAAGTCAACGAATGGATCCATGGCCGTGGCTTGCCTGCTTCTTCGCCTAACCCGCAATCAGATGCATTTTTAAGGGTGCAGCAACATAGCAATGCCTGGCTCTCTGGGTTAAGTACGCTGAGCGAGCTGCCAACCACAGCGTGGACAGTACATGAGTGGCTATTTTTTCTTAACAACTTGCCGTTAAACATTACGCCAACCCAATTACAGCAGTTAGATCAGGCGTTTAATTTAACCCACTCTAGTAATAGCGAAATCGCCCATGCTTGGTATTTGTTGGCGCTAAAAACTGGCTATCGTCAGGTATTACCGGCGCTGGAACAGTACTTAATCAGCATTGGTCGGCGTAAGCTGATCTTGCCATTATATCGCCAGCTAGCCAGCACCCCAGAAGGCTTGGCGTTTGCCCGCAAGGTGTATCAACAAGCCCGCCCTGGCTATCATCCGTTAGCCCAAGGCAGTGTGGATGAGATGCTAAAAGCAGATTAAACAATAACGGTTAATAAGCCACCCACCATGGCGCCCGCCAGCACTAATTGCCAAGCTGGCCGGCGCCAGAATTGCAGCGCGATAAATCCGATAAGCGCTAATGCCAAATCGACCGGACCAAAAATACTGCTTAGCCAAATCGGCTGATACAGTGCCGCCAATAAAATACCGGTAACACTGGCCCCGACCCCAGCCATTAACCGGTTAATCTTGGCTGAACTGCGTAATTTCTGCCAATACGGTAGCACTGCCGCCAAGACTAAAAACGACGGTAGAAAAATAGCTAAAAGCGCTAATACTCCGCCAGTTATACCCGTTATAGACCCATTGGCAGAAGCCCCTAAAAACGCAGCAAAGGTAAAAAGTGGTCCTGGCACAGCTTGCGCTGCAGCATAACCCGCTAAAAAAGTATCAGCATCCACTAACCCACTTGGCACCACTTCAGCTTGCAGCAAGGGCAGCACCACATGACCGCCACCAAATACCAAGGCGCCAGCACGATAAAAGGTATCAAAGAGTTGTAGCGCTGCAACAGGATAAAGCTGGCTGAACAGGGGTAAACCAAACAACAACAATAAAAATATCAGGCCAAAGATGTTAGCGGTAGTGAAGGAAAATTTAACGGGTAGATGACTACCGCTCGATGCAGATTCTGGCGCTAAATACAGATACCCCAGCAGCGCTCCTAACAAAATAACCGTAGGCTGCAGCCAAACCATCGGCAGCAGTAAAATCAGCACCGCACTTAGCGTCATAATGCTGACTTTGGCCGGCGTATTACATAGCGTTTTGGCCATACCCCATACCGCATGCGCTACCACCGCAACCGCCACCAGCTTTAGGCCATGTAACACGCCTTGGGTTAATGCACTTTGCAGTAACGGTAGGCTTAAGCTAAACAAAATCAAGAGCAGTGCAGATGGCAGAGTAAAGCCTAACCAGGCCGCTAACGCACCGCGATAATGGCCACGCAATAAGCCAATCGCTAAACCAACCTGGCTACTAGCCGGGCCTGGCAAGAATTGGCACAGTGCAACCAATTCAGCATAATCACGCTCTGAGAGCCATTTGCGTTTTTCCACAAACTCGGTACGAAAGTACCCCAGATGTGCTACCGGGCCACCGAAGGAGGTCAGGCCAAGCACTAAAAATATTCGGAATAAACTCCAGAAGCTGCTGTGTGGTGTCTCGGTCATAGGGTTAATCGCTATTTTCTCGTTTAATACTGTTGGCTCTTTGTGATCGTCTTGATCTGAGCATCCGGCGGCTAAACGCACCTAACAACTCAGTGCCGTTGCGCTTATCTTTTCGTTGCTAATACTTAAAGTTACGCAGGTTCAAGATTGGCGCATCCGGTGGCTAAACGCGCCGTACAACTTTGCCGAGGGACGCCGTGAACCCATCCATGGGGGCTGTTATAAACTTCATCCTGAAGTTTACCCTGCGGGCCAGCGCAAGCGCTGTTCAAATTCGTTCCCGACGAATTTGTGTTTTTCATCCATGAAAAACACGCCCTCGGTCAAAGTGTACTATGCATTTACCACCTCGTTCGATTCTTGTGCATACACAAGTGCACTTCTAGCCTGTTGCAATGCTCTAGTATTGAGCATAATGCGAGCTACCAAATAACACCTGTACAGCCAGGCAGCGAGCCGATATTGCTAAACAAAGCGTGTCCGGCATGGATGCCGGACAGGAGCTTACAAGGACGTATTTACAGCGTCTTTGTGTGCAATATCGGCTGCAAGCAGCCTGGCGTTTCGATTTAACCTATCTATTAGAACGCCTCGTCTACCAGGTGAAAAAACTCTCCAAGGGCTTTGCGCCGATTTTGAATCCGCTGTTACTTAAAGTTACGCAGGTTTGAGATTAGCGCATCCGGTGGCTAAACGCGCCGTACAACTTTGTCGGGACACGCTGTGAATACCTCCCTGTACGCTCTTGTTTGGCATCCATGCCAAACAGGTCCCCGAGCAAAGTGCACTATGCGTTTACCACCTTGTTCGATTCTTGTGCATACCCAAATGCACTTCTAGTCTGCTGCAAGGCTCTGTTATTAAGTATATTGCGAGCAAGTAAATAACACCTAAAAAGCTAGGCAGCGAGCCTATATTGCTAAACAAAGCGTCTTTCGCATGGATGCGAAAGAGGAGCCCCCATGGAAGGGTTCACGGCGTCTTTGTGTGCAATATCGGCTGCAAGCAGCCTAGCGTTTCGGTTTCAACTCGCCCATAGAAGCGAGCTAACCAAGTCAGCCTAAGTCTTGATGCATCCGGTGGCTAAACGCGCCGTATTAGATAGAAAGCCTCGTTAGGTTTAACCAACTGCCAGCATTTGCTGATGACGCTTTAACGCCCAAGTACATAACACCGCGCCTAATAACAGCAAGCCAGAGATCCACAAACACGCCAATAAACCATAAGTCTGAAACGCCCAGCCCGACAACAAAGTTCCCACTAAGCGCCCAGCCGCATTCGCCATATAATAAAAGCCCACATCCAGCGAGACCCCATCACGATTGGCACTGGCCACAATTAAATAGCTATGCAAGCTAGAGTTAATCGCAAACACCACGCCATATAACAGTAAGCCAAGCAACAACGACCATAATGGCTCACCACTAAACAGCATCGCCAAACCAATTAACCAAGGCATCACACCAAGCACCAGTGCCCAATTAAGCGCAGTGCCCGCAGCCGGTGGCGCTTTTTTACTGCTGCGTGTGAGTGCTGGCGTAAAGGCCTGCATAGCGCCATACCCAATCACCCAACACGCCAGAAAAGCGCCCACGGCACTTTGTGGCCAACCCGCGCTGGTCGAGAGGTAAATCGGTAACGCGATCACAAACCAAACATCACGCGAGGCAAATAAGAAAAACCGTGCGGCCGACAACCAATTTAAACTGGCGCTTTTCGACAGCAATTCCGTAAATTTCGGCTTAAAACTTTTTTTACCCAGATCTTTTTTCAGCAGCACTAAACTTAGGATCCACACCAGCGCCAGTGCGCCAGCCATTGCCGCCATGGCCCCCTGAAACCCCAATAAGGTTAATAGCAAACCGCCTAGGAAAAAGCCCACGCCTTTTAGCGCATTTTTAGAACCGGTTAAAATGGCCACCCATTTATACAAGGCACCTTGCGCCTCTTCCGGTAGTAGCAGCTTAATGGCGCTTTTCGCGCTCATTTTATTTAAGTCTTTGGCAATACCCGATACCGCCTGCGCGGCCATTACCCAAATCACCGTAAGCTGTGCCGAGGGCACCAGCAACATACTTAAGGCGATGATCTGTAAAAACAGCCCGATATTCATGGTTTTGTTTAAGCCAAGCCGAGCGCCCAGCCAACCACCGGTCAGGTTAGTGACGATGCCAAAAAACTCATAAAACAAGAACAGCGACGCAATAGCCAGTGGCGAGTAACCCAACTGATAAAAGTGCAGTACTATCAACATCCGTAGTGCACCGTCGGTCAGGGTAAAAGCCCAGTAATTGAAGGTGACTACCAGATATTGTTTAACGTCGCTACTCAAGCCCGGTTTTTGCGGCCCCGGCTTAGCCTGCCCTGACTTTTCTGCCGTTGAAAGCCCAGACTGTGCTGACACGCTAGTTTTTGGCGTCTTTGCCATGATGTTCCTGCCTTAAGCAAACCGACAGCGCGCTGCGAAAGCAAGCACTGCCGGTTTTTTCTTTGTATGGCTTAGTCCGCCAAACCCACTAATTTAGCCAATTCCACGGTGCGGTTAGCATAGCCCCACTCGTTATCGTACCACGCATAGATTTTCACCTGTGTGCCATTGATAACCATGGTCGATAAGGCATCAATAATGCTAGAGCGTGGATCAGTTTTATAATCAACCGACACCAATGGCCGGCTTTCATAGCCCAAAATACCGGCTAACTCGCCTTCTGCCGCGGCTTTGAGCATGGCATTCACTTCTTCAGCACTGGTAGCACGTTCCACTTCAAATACGCAGTCGGTTAACGACGCATTGGCCAGCGGCACCCGCACCGCATGACCATTTAAGCGGCCTTTAAGCTCTGGGAAAATTTCAGTAATTGCCGTCGCGGAACCGGTGGTGGTGGGAATTAAACTGGCACCACAGGCACGAGCACGACGTAAGTCTTTATGCGGGGTATCTAAAATAGATTGCGTGTTGGTTAAATCATGAATAGTGGTAATAGAGCCGTGCTTAATACCCAGCTGTTCGTGAATCACTTTCACGACGGGTGCTAAACAATTCGTGGTGCAACTGGCCGCCGTCACAATGCGATGCTCAGCGGCGTTAAATAGCTGCTGGTTAACGCCCATCACCACGTTCAGCACGCCGGCTTCTTTTACCGGCGCACTCACAACAACCCGTTTTACGCCCTGATCTAAATAGCCTTGTAACACCGCTTTGCTTTTCATTTTACCCGAGGCTTCAATTACGATATCACAACCCGACCAATCGGTATCCACGATGGCTTTATTGGCCGTGACCTTGATACTTTTACCCTTGATCAGCATGGTTTCGCCTTCGGCCAGCGCTTCGTGCTGCCAACGGCCATGTACCGAGTCAAAATTTAGCAAATGGGCAAAGGTGGCAGCATCGGCTGCCGGATCGTTAATCTGCACAAATTCAAATTCTGGCCAGTCAAAGGCGGCGCGCAGTGCTAAACGGCCGATACGACCGAAGCCGTTGATTCCAACTTTAATGGTCATTAATTAATCCTTCTGTGATGCGCTGGGTAGCGCCTGAAAATAGTCAACATGCGGCGGCAGGCTTAACGCTTTTGGCCGGATTTGTTTAATAAGACTAAGAATCTGCGCTTTATCGACACCTTGCTCAGCTAGCAATTGTGCTGCAGCCAATGACGTACGACCAGACCCGCCTTTGCAGTGAATGGCTACAGTATGTTGTTGTTCAAGTAACTGCTTAAGCGCGGGGCCAGCACTGTGCCAAGCTTGCTGAAACGCGTCGCCGGGCGCGCAGTCGTCTTCTATTGGGCAATAGAACCACTGTAGGTCGGCAGAGGCACATTGCTGCGCTAAATCCGTTACATTAAGGGCGGCAAGTTCGCTATGCGGTGTTAGTGTTAGCACCGCTTTAGCCCCTGCTTGCTTAAGTGTGGCCAAGGCATCGGCGACTGAGGTCTCTTTTGTACCAGGGCAAGGCGTAAATAATAAGGCTGCATTATCAAGTTGCAGGACATCATAAGGGTGTGACATGTAGCGCTCCATTTAAATGTTTTATGTCGCTTAGCGTGCGTTAAACCAATGCCGAGTGCGGTTGGCAAACCACACCAGTGATAACATAACCGGTACCTCTACCAGAACACCCACAACCGTGGCTAAGGCCGCTGCTGAATGTAAGCCAAATAACGCAATGGCAACGGCGACAGCTAATTCAAAAAAATTACTGGCGCCAATCATGCTGGCAGGGGCGGCAATTTGATGCGGTAGACGGAGTTTGCAGCCAACAAAATAGGTCAGCGCAAAAATCGCATAGGTTTGGATTAACAGCGGTATAGCAATCATCCCAATGGCTAGCGGTTGCTGAATAATCGTTTGCGCTTGAAGCCCGAATAACAGCAAAACCGTGGCGATTAAACCCGCAATCGAAAACGGTTTAATCTGGGCTAAAAAATGTGTGAGACGAACAGGGTTTTTTGCCATGAATTGACGAGTTAATACACCCGCTATAAGTGGTAAGACAACATACAACACCACCGACAGCAATAATGTTTGCCATGGGACAAAAATATCACTTACGCCCAGTAAAAATGCAGTGAGGGGGGCAAAGGCAAAAATAAGGATCAGATCATTTACTGACACCTGCACCAATGTGTAGTTGGCGTCGCCTTTCGTCAGTTGGCTCCAAATAAAAACCATCGCCGTACAAGGGGCCACTCCCAGTAAAATCATCCCTGCGATATATTCTGTCGCGGTTTGTGGATCAACCCAATTAGCAAACAAGACTTTAAAAAATAACCAGCCTAATAACGCCATCGTAAAAGGCTTAATTAGCCAATTAACCACCAATGTCAGCACAATACCTGCTGGTTTTTTACCAACATCTTTTATTGCACTAAAATCAATTTGTACCATCATTGGGTAAATCATCACCCAAATAAAAACCGCGATCACCAAATTAACATGCGCAAACTCCAGCGCAGCAAGGTGCTGAAATAACGCTGGCACCGCCAGCCCACCCAGTACACCGGCTAGCATGGCCAGCGCCACCCAAAGCGTTAAATAACGTTCAAACATTCCCATAAGTCATTCGCCTTTGGTGAAAATCAATTACAACATAGTTGCTCACGTAGTGGGCGATCACCCATTGCGTTAAGGTTAGCTAACAATGGCTGTATACTATGCGAAGTGGCCTGGGCAAATTGCTTTAAGCTTTCACTCATCCAGACGGGCAAATCATCCGCTAAACGGTAGAACACCCATTGTCCTTGCCGGCGGTCTTGTAATAAGCCTGCTTTACGTAACATCGCTAAATGACGCGATATTTTGGGTTGCGTTTCATTGAGCGCTGTTGTGAGTTCACAAACACACAACTCTTGCTCCGATTGAATCAGTAACACGGTATTAAGACGGGTATCATCAGACAATAATTTACATAAACTGAGTGGGGTTAGTGGTTCTACTTGATGCTGTTTATCATAGAGCAGTACGAACATACTTAACCGTTCTGCCAATTCATGCAAGGTGGTTTCAAACGCTTTAGTCGTGCCGTCTTGTTTGGGATCATTGAAATCCCAAGCCAATAAATGTTTCGCCGAAATATCATTAGCACATTCGGCCGCGGTTTTGCTACAGAGCACAATAGCATAATCAAATTGCGTTTGTTGGTGCGCACTAAGAGGTTTCGAAAACAAGCCTTCAGTGTTGATCCTATGCGAGGCAAGCACTGCCAGTGCCCGGCTGTCGGCGGTGCTAGGGTGACTACCAGCACTATAAACCTCGAAGCGATCACTGTATTTATGGCGAGCTATCGCCTCTGCCATAATAGAACGCGCTGAATTTTCGGTGCAAATAAACAGAATTTTAGCAAGCGCCATACTTATCTCGATTTACGCCTAAACATATATACCTTTTATTGTATATATGTTTATCCATATATCAAGACGTTGACGTAAACTTCATAAAACTGTCATAATGGCGCACTCCCCAGTTGCAAGTGAACACAAGTCTTGTGTCTTGCAACGAAGAACAGAGAACAGATTAAAATGGGGCTGGATGCTCCCGTAAAAAGCTACCCACTTCCTCTAACACATCATCATGTAGTTCAAGATCAAAAGCAGCCAGATTCTCATTAAGTTGCTCATCGCAAGTAGCACCAATAATGGTTGAGGTAACACCATCAACCTGATTCACCCACGCCAATGCTAACTGTGTTGGGCTTAGTTGATGTGCTGCTGCCAAATCAACAAAAGCCCGGATCGCAGCATTGGATTGCGGGGTATCACGAAACAAACCATTGCGCTGTACCAGGCTCCAGCGACTGCCCTCTGGCCTTGCACCACCCAGATATTTACCGGTAAGGGCCCCACCCGCCAGTGGTGACCAAGGTAGATAGGCAATATTTTCATGCTGGCATTGCTCAATTAAATAGGGCCAATCTTTGGTGTGTAGCGGGCCAAACTCATTTTGAATAGACACCATACGCGGCAAGTTGTGCTGCTCACTGAGTTTTAAATACTGGCTGATCCCCCAAGGCGTTTCATTCGATAAACCGCAATGGCGAATTTTACCTTGCTGCACTAGCTTGGCTAAGGTTTGCAAAATCGCCAGTATCTCATCTTGTTGCTGCTTGGCATCAACGTTTGAAAAAGGGATTTGATTAACAGCATGCCGACCAAAATGTGGCGAACGTCGGTTAGGCCAATGCAGTTGATACAGGTCGATATAGTCGGTATTAAGCCGTTGTAACGAGCCTTCTACTGCTTGAACCAAGGTTGCCGGACTGACATTGCTGCCATCTCGAATATGGCTTAAGCCATTACCTGCTATCTTGGTGGCGATCACCAGTTTGTCGCGTTGATTGCGGTTTCGACTAAGCCAGTGACCAATGATTTTTTCAGTCGCGCCATAGGTCTCTGGACGTGGCGGAATGGCGTACATCTCGGCGGTATCAATAAAATTCACGCCGGCAGCGAGTGCTAAAGCAAGCTGTGAATCGGCGTCGGCTTGGGTATTTTGTTGACCCCAGGTCATGGTACCTAAGCACACTCGAGAAACGGATAAGCCGCTGCTACCTAAGATTGAATACTGCATAATTGTCTCTGAAGTGGTTATAACTGGCTGACTATACCAGATTAAAGCGGATTTTGATCAGTGCAGTAGATGACTAAGCGGCTAAGGGCGCAGTGCAAATCTCCAATCTGCTTTTACATCAGGTATAGCAGATTCAAGACTGGGGCATCCGGCGGCTAAACGCGTCGTTATATTCTGGTGTTGCTATCAGGCTTACTTGTTTTGCGAGCCAATAAAGCACACATTTGCAGCTAGGCAGCGAGCCGATAATGCTAAACAAAGCCTGTCCAGCATGGATGCTGGAGAAGAGCTTACAGGGATGTTTTTACAGCGTCTTTGTGTGCGTTATCGGCTGCAAGCAGCCTAGCGGTTCGGTTCAAACACCCCCACAGAAGCAAATCGCAAACCACAAAGTACGCATTTGTAGCTGGGCAGCGAGCCGATAATGCTAAACAAAGCCTGTCCAGCATGGATGCTGGAGAAGAGCTTACAGGGATGTATTTACAGCGACTTTGTGTGCATTATCGGCGGCAAGCAGCCTAGCGGTTCGGTTCAAACACACCCACAGAAGCAAATCGCAAACCACAAAATACACATTTGCTGCTAGACAGCGAGCCGATAATGCTAAACAAAGCCTGTCCAGCATGGATGCTGGAGAAGAGCTTACAGGGATGTATTTACAGCGTCTTTGTGTGCGTTATCGGCTGCAAGCAGCCTAGCGGTTAGGTTCAAACACACCCACAGAAGCACAAGGCGAACCTATAAAATACAACATTTTTAGCTATACACAGCCGTCAGTTAAAAACCTCTGACAACCACTGCCATACCCGCTGTTGCTGCGCTTCTCCAAACTCATGTCCCATCTCCGGCCAAAGCTCAGTGGTAAGCTGCTGCTCAGCACCATGCGCCTGCCAGACCTGTCGCATTTGCTGAAATGCCTGTAGGGTCCCAGCTGCGGGCATCAGCTTATCTTTGTCTCCCATAATAAAAAGCATCGGCTTTGGTGCTGCAATAGCTGCAACGTGAGGATAATCCAACTGCGCAGCAAGACCAGGATGCACTGTCCAAAAAGCCGTTTGCCCGCGAAGCTGGTTATTACCGGGCGTTATCGCTGTATCCGCAGTAGTCATCCAACTTATCGCAACAGCAGCCTGAATATCATCAGTTAACGCCGCTAACTGCCACGCTCGAAACGCGCCCATTGAGAACCCAAGTGCGGCAATTTTACGATCATCACTGGCCGGTAGTTGCTTTAAAAATGCAGCCAAACGCAGATCTTCATAAGCGGCAAAGCCCGCCAAAGAGCGGCCTAGTTGCAAAAAATTCGCGGCTAAAGCCTGCTGCAACTCGTAGGTTAATGGCCCCCGATCTCCCCACCCCAAAGTATCAGCCGCTAAAACCAGATAACCCTGCCTTGCTAGCGCATCGCCAACAAAGTGCCCACCATAATATCGTTCAGTCCAAGCCTGTGCTCTTGCTATTTTTTCATCAAGGATGAATGGGCGGATCAACTTTTCTTTTCCAATATCAAAATGCGCGCCATGATCATGTAGCAGCAAGACCGCAGGAAAAGGGCCGTCACCCTCGGGGCGTAACAGCAATATAGGTATGCGATTATTAGGCGTTATTGTGATCAGCCAGCGTTCGGCTTGATACCCGTCGCGGCGTTCGGCTGCAATTAACTGTGGTGCAAAGTCGATATCTTGCTCAGGCCAGAGCAAGGCATTGCGTAGACGTTGTCTGGCCTGCACACGCCATCTTGCTGGATCTTGTGACGGTGTATTGTGCCAAGCGGCTGGAAAGCTCTGCTCAGCTTTTAATTGGTGATAAAAACTGGGCAGCACCAATTCAGTTAACACTACTGGCTTTGGTACCATGCCTTCTGAGGCCATTATCTTGCTATTTAGCGATAATACGAGTATGCAGCAAACCAATAGCTGAAAGCATCTTTTACCTTCAATCAAACAACTTATTGAAAATAATAAAATGCCGCACGGTATAAAAACCTGCGCGCCTAATACTGAAAAAAATGTCGTCATATAGGCGTTAAACCCATCGTCATAGCATATCAACGTGTGAACCCGCAAAAGGGAGTATTAACCAAAAATTTGATTAACAACATTAAAGACGTTTCGTTAGCGCTGAAAGACCAAATATGAACATTATGTGAGATAACAGCCATGACGTTTGATCACCCTGTTTGTTTGCTATGCTAAAAAGCGCTTCACGCAACAGACGGCTAGGGTTTAGTGAGCGTAAAAACGCTATCAGCAACCACTCGCTGTAGTTGCACATTAAGTATCACGCTTTGAAATGGCTTAAAAAACTGCGCTAATTGCACCAAGGGGATCTGTAACCCAGCAGTCGCATTTGCCGCTACTGCGTGAAAGCCGACTGGCTGACGTGGCGGTTTAAAATGCGGCTGCGCGTTAAAGCTTAAATAAAGTCGTTGAAACTTCGGATCCTGTTTTAAACGCTGCAACACCGCAAGATCAAAGTAAAATGCACGATTTGCCGGATCGTCATTATGCGCATGCACGTTGACTAAAAACTCTCGGTACAAGGTTTCCTCAAAACGCGTATCGCTGCCTGCCGTACGATACATCTCTAAAAAGTAATCACGCACTCCCAAACCATGTTGATCGGTTAACCGACATAACACTTGACTACGCGGATCGGCCTGCCAATTTTCAGGAGGATTGAGCGCATCAAGCTGCCGTTGCCAGGTAAAGCTCTGCGCGTTATCAAGTTGATAGTCCTGATCTGATACCATTAACGCTTGGCGAATAAGTGACTGCGTTAATGGATTATGTGGTGCGTTGCGCCCTTTGAAGACAATAGTACTGTGGTTTTCGTTGGCTAACACCGAAAACGCGATAGCGCCTTTACTGGCCTGCTGCTGAACGCTACCAGGAATAATGTGTTGGCGCGCATCTAAGGCGAAGGATAAAAACTGACAATTGAGATTTGCTCCACAGATCCTTACCGTACCATCAGAGCCCGCCTCGTTGGCAATGGCACTGATACCACGATACCCCGTATCGCCGATCAACACCGTAGCTAGCATCTTGCCAGCACCATACCACGTGTCTTCAGCAAACAAATCTTGCTGGGCTAAGGACCGAGTATACGCGGAGGCCAACTCTAACCCGGTTAAAATAGCAGTCCCAGTTTGAAAACCGGGCTGATTCCACCCTTTAACCGCCCTACCATAAAAACTGCGCCCCTTATGCGCCAAAGGCGAGCCAAAGTTTGCCGGCGCGAGTTGAACAAAACGCTTTACTGGGTTCGTGTTAGCGGTGTAATAGCGCGTAAACCAATGCCGCGTGACTAAGGCACCGGTACTATGCACAATAATATCAACGCTTTGTGGTGTGGTGGGCAGTTCCAGCGCCAACCAGGCTTTTTGCATAGCCTCAGCCAGATCGGCATAATTGATATCATCATGCATCGACAACCAATCGGCTAAATACAACGGGTGAACTGCCGCGCCAAAGGTGTGTTGTAGAAAGTCGGCGAGGACTTTAAACGCTCGGCTGTTATCACTCCAGCCATGTAAAATAACGATCGGATTACGCATAACACCCTCCCAAGAGAACACGATCTTCAGCTTAAGGGTACGGCGTAATCCCCAACACAATGTTTAACACATTAACTAGCTCACCAAGACTGCACCATATACTGTGCCCGTTCACCAGTATAGCTACTCAACGCCCGTATAGCTGCATCATCTAGGGCATTTTGTAATGAAAACCCCTGTCGTTGCCAGTACCCAACCGAGCCCTGAACCGCTACTAATCCCAATTGCCTAACACTCAGGTGCTGCGCATGCTGTTTAGCCTGTGTGAGCAACGCGGTCGCTACCCCTGTGCCTCTAGCGGCTTCACTAACGGCCATATCATGCAAATAAAGCAGATCTGGCTTTTCTGCAATAACAAATGGCGATGCCAACGCCGATAGCTTGCCAAAATAAGAGGGGTAACTAAATAAATATGCCAGTACCGGTATATGCTGTGCCGGTTTATGCGCCTGCAAAGACGCTGTTGTGCAAGCCTCAATCTTCTCTACGGCGGTCATTTCTGCAATCCAGCAACTTTGCTTAGCAACAGCTAAACGCGCTGATAAAAGGGTTGGTGGTTCATATAATGCGGCGCTGTAACAACGATCTTGCAAGGCAATCACCGCTGGCAAATCCGTTTGCTGCATCAACCGTATCTTGACTTGCATAAATCTACTCAACTCCCTGTAACGCGACTCTTCGCACAATTGGATCACACAGGCATCTGTTCAGCACACTTACCCCGCACAAAATTTAACGCCCCGACAATAGCCGCAACCTGTGCCAGAATACATTGTTCTGGTGTGGCACTTGGGCTGTCTGGGTAAACTTCAGTGGTAGTCACATAGCGCGCAGCAGTCATACCGCCACATAATCCTAGTACACGTTTTGGATAATTAACTACGCCAAACTGCGCGATGGGCTCACCAATCAAGCAGCCCTGTTCGTCGGCGGGAGCAATATGCGTCACGTTGGCGACCTCTGCAATAATAGCAGCCTGAAAAGCCGGTTCTGGATTTTCACTATCGCCCACAAGGTAAAAACCATCCGGTATAGTCCAATTGCTATTTACCGTGCCATCTCGCGCGGCTTTAGCGGGGCGAAATTCGCTGTTATCACTGTCAGTCGTTTCATGTAAATCGATATGCAGCAACGGCGTGATCCCCTGTGCAATAAGATACTCACGTAACAAACCGGCTTCGGCTGATAGACTATTTGCCACAAAAGCACGATTTGGATCTACGGTTAACGGATTCCAACGATTAATGGTTTCGTATCCCCACGGGCTAATACAGGGGACAATAAGCACGTTAAACGCTGCTGTATACTGTTTGGCTGTAGTAGCAGCAAAACGTAACGCCCCTAGTACACCACTGGTTTCATAGCCATGCACGCCACCTGTTACAAGCGCTACTGGTTTGTTCGGATGCCAATCAAGACTTTTTAAGATAAATAGCGGATATTGGCCTAATCCTAAAGCTGAATAATCTAACTCACCATACTGGATCACGGCAAAATCCGTTTGCAGTGCGGGTAGCATTTCTACAACATCTGTTTGATAAGCACGCTTTTTACGTTGCTCTGCAAGCCATTGCTGCTTTTCAGCCTCTCTCCACGGTTGCCCTTGGGTACCAATATGATAAATAAACGGTTGCATTGAGTCCTCGCAAAAAATGAGCCCACATTGATACGTGGCAAGTAAAACAGCTACTACAAGCTATACAACACCAGCAAAGCCGTAATAAAAAACCGAGTATAGCAAAATAACAACCTTGGCCCAACGCTACGCAAACTTGCTATATCCAATTCGCTCTTTTAAGCCCTTGCACAAACCTTCACATTGATACCCCAATGTATTATTAATGATGGCATAATTTAAAGATGGGGCATTAACATCAGGTTAGCTTCACTTTCTTGCTCCAATCCAAGCGTCATAACATGCTGCTGCAGGGCAGGATAAAAAACTAAAAAAAGTTGCTCAAAAGCTAAATAATTCGGGGTTATTTCATCAATAATACCGGTAAAGGCGTTTTCAAAACGGATACGTGACGCGACGTTATCTAGGGCACGTGCCAACCCAGGTAAATGCTGATAGGCATTTAGCCAATCTTGTTGTCGCACTTTTTGCATGGTAAAGCGCATCGGTAAGGGCATCAAGGGTTCAGCATGGGCGAGATGTTGATAAAGCTGTGCCTTCGCCACATCAAAGGGCGATAGATGAAAACGCTGCCAATGCCGGATCAGATAATGATCAAATAACATATCCAGTGCCACCCCTGCAAACCGCCGACGTGCTGGTGAAAAGGCCATTTTGGCTTGCTGCACCAAAGGATGCGTGTCGGTAAATCTGTCAACTGCACGATGATTAGCCAAGCCTGCGAGCATCGATTCAGGCAGGGACGATAACGCGACGCCTTTACAAAAATCCCCCAGTAAATTACCCACTAAAGATTCCTGTGTCGCTCTGGCCAAGGCGGCATGTGCAAGGTAATTCATATCAGCATCATCTTTAATAACACGCCAGAAGCGCAGCTAACCCCTATTTTTATTGGGATAACTCTGCAACGTAGTTAAAAGAAGTTAGTTAAACCCAAAACAGTCGTTAGTTTAACGAGCAAACACTCAAACAAATAGGCTAAAAATAAAAAACCCGCTATAAAGCGGGTTTTTAATAAGGAAAGCACCTTATAAGCTAACGTTTTTAATACGCGCTTTTTCTTTAATGTAACTTTCCCAACTACGTGTTTGGCGCTCTGTTGCCGGATCACGCTTGGCCGCTTGTAATGACGTATTGGCTTCGCGTAACTTGCCCTGATAGAAGTAAGCTTCCATCATGCTCATGTGGATCCGACCAGCATTGCTAGAATCACGGGCTAATGACGCTTCAAAAGCACGAATTGCGTCGTTGTACTTTTGAATAGCCATAAATGCCATACCTTGACGACGATACGCATCGGCTTCATTCGTCATCGCAGCCAGCTCGCCGTAATAGGCTGCAGCTTTTGCAAATTCACGAGCTGCCTGGAAGTTAGATGCTACTGCATTTAACATCGTGCGGTCTTTTTTAATTTTACCGCTTTTCAGGTACTTCTCGTAAATAGTCGCTGCTTTGTATGGAATATTATTATTCGCATACATTTGACCTAACATTTTAAGCTCAGATTCAGACTCCAAATAGCCATTGGCATAGGCAATCTGAAACGCGCTTAACGACTTCTGATAATCTTCTAATAGCGTGTAAAAGTTACCCAGGTAAACCCAGTACTGACGTTCTTCAGGGAACAACTGCACCATGGTTTCAACCGTTTCAACGGTTTTAGGGTAATTTTTAGATTCGTATAACGCGCCCATTTTCAACATATAATGTTGTTTATTAGGTGCTTTTGCATAACGAATCGCATTGTCGATAGGGGTTAACGCTTTGGTAAACTCACCTAACTGATAATGCGCGTTAGCAATACGAAGATAGACATCAGGATCATTTTCGCCCGTAAACTTAATCCAAGCTTCGTAATTTCTGATCGCATCTTTATGCATGCTTTCCATTGATTGCAAATCAGCAACCAACTTTAATGATGCAGATTGATCAGCGTAGCTTAAAATATCAGGCTTGGTGGCTTGCTCAAGGTATTTGATCGCTTGCTTAGCATCTTTAGTAGCATATAAGTTACCAATAAAGCGGGCTAAAAACGCCGTATCAAACTCATTACCACCGCGAACTTCTAACAGGATCTTTAACGCTTCATCAACTTTTTCTTCGTTGTAAAGCTCGAACGCTTGAGTAACACTTCGACCAACACGTTCACCAGGAAGCTGCGTTTTACGCGCTTTGCGTTCTTCAATGCGAGCACGGTCTGCGTCCGTCAGCGTTACCTGTGCCATAGCTGGCACAGTAAACGTAAAGCTGGCGGCGACAATTAACGCAGAGGTAAGTAAAGATAATTTTTTCATTTCTTTAGCCTCCTTGTGCCATGTCTAAAGTAAAGTCAAGTTGAACCTGCTGGCCAGGCTGACGCTCTGGTTTACCATCAACCACTTTCGGGCTGTATTTCCAACGGCGTAAGGCACGAATTGCTTCGCGGTCAAATACGCGGCGAGGTTCTGCTTCAATCACTTCTACCTCGTCTACGCTACCGTCTTCCATAATGGTGAAACGCAATCTTACCCAACCTTGTAAACCATCACGCGCGGCTTGAACCGGATAACGTGGTTCAATACGTACGATAGGCGTAGCATCACCATCACGTAACAATGAACCAGGATCACCTAACCCCGTGTTAACGCCCAGATCAAGACCTGGCATGTTAAACGATACCCCACCTGCAGTGTTACTCATCTCTGGCTCCGGTTGCGGCTGCTTAGGCGGCTGCGCCGGTGGTGGTGGTGGTGGCGGTGGTGGTGGAGTCCGCGTCTGTGTATCTGAATCCGGCGGTGTCGTATTTATTTCGATAATAATACGCTCCTGCTCAGGAGGACGCCGGTCGCCGCTGCCCTCAATGAGCAGCGCCATAATCAGAAACAACAGGAACGTTACCACAGCACCGATAATTAACGATGATAGGAAACGTAACATAATTAGTTATTCTCCCCGGCAACAGTAATAACCAGTGATGGATCAGCCACTTTGATCTGGTCCATAACTTCCATTACTACACCGTGTTTAGCTTCTTGATCCGCTTGAATGATAATAGTATCAGTAGGCGACTCAGCTCTTAAGCGCTCGATGTTTGCAGCAACCCGCTCAACATCAACTGGGCGCTTGTCCATCCACACTTCACCATTAGCACGAATTGCAATGAAAATCGTTGCACTTGGCTTTTTAGTGGCTTGTGTTGCTTCAGGTTTGTTGACATCAATACCCGCTTCTTTGACGAAAGAAGTTGTAACGATAAAGAAGATCAACATAATGAAAACGATATCCATCATCGGCGTAATGTCGATTGCGGCTTCTTCGTCTTCGCGTATACGTTTACGTGCCATAAAATTCTCTCTTAATGATGCGGTAAGCTGTCAACGAGATCTGCTTTCTCTCGTTTAACCTTAACTTCCAGCCGCGAACTGAAAAATACACCCGACAACGCCGCAACCATACCGGCCATTGTTGGAATAGTTGCCATGGAGATACCCGCCGCCATAGTACGTGGGTTACCGGTACCTTGGGTGGCCATAATATCGAACACCGCAATCATACCGGTTACTGTTCCAAGCAGACCCACTAATGGGCACATCGCAACCAGTGTTTTTATCAGTAACATTCTTTGATCGAGTTTATCCGTTGCTTCAGAAATCCAGCAATCACGGATTTTATGCGCATACCAGGAAGTTGTATCTTCCCGAGCATCCCACTTGGCAATAATGTCCCGTTTTGTTTTTGGGAATATTGCCGTGACATACCAGTAGCGTTCTATCATCATTACCCACATGACGAGGAGCACTACGGCGACAACGTACAGGACGTTGCCTCCCGTATGGATAAAATCCTGTACCGATTCCCACAGCCCAAGTAGCTGGAGCATCATTAGGCTTTCTCCTTCTCCGCGTGAGCAGCAACAATACCTGCAGCTTGCTCATCAAGGACTTGTAAAATAGATTTAGCACGTGACTGAACAATGCTGTGTACGAATAACAATGGCAGAGCACAGATCAGACCTAAAGCTGTAGTAACTAGCGCAAGAGAAATTGAACCAGCCATTAACTTCGGATCACCAGTACCGTACAGCGTAATTTGCTGGAAGGTTAAGATCATACCGATAACGGTACCTAATAGACCCATTAACGGGGCTACAGCAGCAAATAGCTTGATTAAACCGATACCGCGGTCAACTTTCGGCGTTTCACGCAGAATAGCTTCGTCTAATTTCAGCTCTAAGTTTTCAACATCTGAATTTTTGTTGTCATGATACACTTTCAGAATGCGGCCCAGTGGGTTGCTTTCTGAAGGATTGCTCAGGTTCTTCAACTGTGAACGCATTTTTGCACCAACAGCAGATAATACTAAGATACGCTCAAGTGCAATCAGTAAACCAATAGCCAGTAACACGGTGATTAAGTAACCAACCGTACCACCTTGATGGTAATATTCCATTAAGGTTGCGCGCTGTTGGTTCAAACGTAACAGTGAGTTACCTTTGGTTGGATCAACATACAAGCTTGATAATTGACCAGCAGAAGCACTGTTGAATCCAGCAACTGAACTCTGGATTTTAGACTGTGGTGCACGGCCTAATGGCTGGATCTGATCGGTATCTACGTTACGGATTAAATAATCAGTCGCCGTAGTTAAATGGAAAGAACCAAAACGGGTTACGCGCTGAGTAGAAGTACCACCAGCTAACTCAACCACTTCAGCGTCAAATTTTGCAATTTTACCTGATTCAGTCATTTCGGTTAACATGGCTACCCACAACTCTTCCATTTGCTCTAACGTTGGAAGTTCAGTCGCGTTTGCGATATCACGTAAAGCAACATCACGGCCTGGGTATTGCGCACTGATGATAGAACTTGAGATTGCACCAACAGTTTTATTCGCCGTTTGACGAACAACACCGAACACTTCACCCATAGTACCTAACGCGCTTTGTAACTCTTGTTGCTTTTGCGCAATAAGAATATCGTTTTGCGCATATTCTTGCTGTAAACGTTTACCACGTGCTTCTTCATCAGCTAATTGACGCTTAGCTGTGTTTAATAACGATTGTTTGTCAGCACGGTCTGCTAAGAAGGCACGCTCGCGCTCTTGGTTTACACGGCCTTCAACAGTACGTTGTTGTTGAATTTGTTGTAATAACTCATCCAGCTTTTGGTTATTTGCTGATGCGTTAAAAGCCACTGAAGCAGAAAGTGTAACTGCCGCAGCGACGACTAAACTTTTAATTGCCAATTTCATCTATTCTTACTCCGCTGCGAAAAGTGGTACACGGTCCATTTCAAGCGTGGCTTCACGACGAGCCATCTTGATAAAGTTACCGATTGAAGGTATGAACGAAGCATCTACACTTTCCCAGCTTCCGGTACCTTTGTTGTACACCCAGCCAGCGCTGTTATCTAAAGCCACTGCCATTAACGACAAACGGCCTAAATGCACGAAATCAACAGTAATGTCTGCACCACCAGTGTTCAGCGTGCCTTGGAAAGCCGCTAATTCGGTGCCGTAGCCCATTTCAATTTCGTAGGCTTCTAAAATTTGACGGAACTGCTCTGAACGTTGCACATCTGAACGCCCCATCAGTTCACGTAAACGCTCGATACGCTCTAAACGACGGTCAGTACGTAATGGAATGTCTGCTTTAACAAACTGTTCCAGTGAATCGATCATCCGGAACATCAGTGGTACTGTGCCCTGGTTGGTCTTTTCTAAGCCATCGATCTGACGTTGTACAGAGTTAATTTGACGCTGTTGATCAGCCACTAATGTTGCTAAAAAGTCGTTATACACTTTTAAGTTGTCAGTTTGATCAACAACAACACGGTATTCACCTAACAGCTCTTGAGACTGTTCGTAAATAGTATTGATTTTTTCTTGTGACTGAACAGCGGCGCGTTGAATTTGAGTGTTAGCCTGATGCAGATCTTTTAGGTCTGTTGCTGCGGCTGAACCAGCAAGGGCAAAACTACCCGCCAGTGCAGAGGCAACAAGACTCATATGGATTTTTTTATTAAACATAGTTCCCAACCAATTATTGCTGATTAACGTAACCTGATGTTGTAAGGGTCGCCGTTTAAAAACGACGGCAGACCCTCGATTTAGAGGGTAAACCGACCGCATCATTACAGGTAAAAAGCCATATGTCAACAGACAGAATAGCCCTGAAAACCTTTAATGATGCGGTTTACTCTTCGGTTTAGCACCAATTTTAAGCCTCATTAAAAATAAATCGCTTTTTATTTAATGAGCTTTGATTACTTTGGTTATTTTATGTTCGGTGTAAGCTTTCCAGAAACATATAAATCAACCATCGTATCCAATGACAACGGCTTGATCTTACTGCCTTGCCCCGCACAGCCAAAGGCGGTGTAGCGAGCAATACAGATATCAGACATTGCCTTTACGGATTCTTGTAAATATTTACGCGGATCAAATTCCGCGGGATGCATCGCCATATAACGACGAATGGCGCCGGTTGAGGCTAAACGTAAATCGGTATCAATGTTAATTTTACGCACCCCAAACTTAATGCCTTGTTGAATTTGCTCAACTGGCACGCCATAGGTCTCAGGAATAGCACCACCATATTCATTAATAATTTCTAACCAATCTTGTGGGACTGATGAGGAGCCATGCATGACAAGATGCGTATCTGGGATCCGCTCATGAATCGCTTTTATCCGATCAATGGCTAAGATGTCATCTGTTGGCGGACGGCTAAATTTATACGCCCCGTGTGAAGTCCCACAGGCAATCGCTAAGGCATCCACTTGCGTTTCTTTTACAAATTGCGCGGCTTCTTCTGGATCAGTGAGCATTTGATCATGCGTTAGTTTGCAATCTGCGCCAATACCATCTTCTTCACCCGCATCACCCGTTTCAAGCGATCCTAAACAACCTAATTCACCTTCAACAGAGACACCACAAGCATGCGCTATTTCAACAACTTTACGAGTTATGTTGGCATTATAGGTATAGTCTTTGGGTGTTTTACCATCTTCACCCAAGGAACCGTCCATCATTACTGATGAAAATCCCATCTGAATAGAACGCTGACACACCGCTAAGGAGGTTCCATGATCTTGGTGCATCACCACTGGGATGTGCGGAAACTCTTCAACAGCCGCTAAAATAAGGTGGCGTAAAAAGGGGGCTCCTGCATATTTTCTGGCGCCAGCTGACGCTTGCACAATAACAGGGCTGTCCGTTTTATCTGCTGCCAGCATAATAGCGCGCATTTGTTCTAAATTGTTCACGTTAAATGCCGGAACGCCGTAACCAAATTCGGCGGCGTGATCAAGCATTTGCCGTAATGATATGAGTGCCATGAGATCCTCTCTTTTTGTGTAGGGTACAGGTTAAAATTTTTTTTATGACAGTGTTTTTAACGCGTCGCTGTCAGTTTTTTAGTATGTTTTGGCCAGTGGCCTATTTTTATCGCATTTTATCTGCGTTTATTCGTGCACTTTTTGCAAAGCAGTATTAGGTGCTATGCCGCTAATTTACCAAACAATCTAGGTAACATTATCGTACAAAATTTTTAAGATATTATTTTACTGAATTTTGCGCGCGTTCTTCTAAAATTGCCACGGCTGGAAGGGTTTTTCCTTCCAAAAATTCCAGAAATGCACCACCGCCGGTTGAAATGTACGAAATTCGCTCAGCTACACCGTATTTATCAATCGCCGCCAAGGTATCGCCCCCCCCTGCAATAGAAAACGCATCACTGTCTGCAATGGCTTCCGCTAGGGCTTTGGTGCCAGCAGCAAACTGATCAAACTCAAAGACCCCTACTGGACCATTCCAAACAATCGTCCCCGCATGTTTTAAAATAGCGGTTAACGCTGCGATACTGTCAGGACCAATATCAAATACCATATCATCCGATGTAATGGCGTCTACCGTTTTTAATGTTGCCACAGTATCAGCGCTAAACGCCGTTCCCGTTACTACATCGGTAGGCACCGGAATGTTGCCGCCCCGGGCTTTAGCTTGTGCTATTAAGCGTTGCGCTTCAGGAATAAGATCATTCTCACAGAGTGATTTACCCACATTATGGCCATTCGCGGCAATAAAGGTGTTAGCGATACCGCCGCCAACAATCAGTTGATCAACAATACCGGATAGCGATTCGAGCACTGTAAGCTTCGTCGAGACTTTAGAACCGCCAACAATAGCCACCAAAGGCCGTTTAGGATTTTTCAACGCAGCGGCCAAGGCATCGAGTTCTGCGGTAAGTAATGGTCCAGCACACGCAATCGGGGCATATTTGGCAACACCATGTGTTGAGGCTTGTGCCCGGTGCGCAGTACCAAAGGCATCCATCACAAAAACATCACATAACGCCGCTAATTGCTGAGCCAATTCATCGTTGTTTTTACCTTCGCCTTTGTTAAAGCGCACGTTTTCAAATACTACGACTTCACCACGCGCAACCTCGACTCCATTTAGGTATTCCGCAACTAATCGCACCGGTGCATTTAGTGCTTTGGCAAGGTAATCAGCCACAGGCTGCATGGAAGACTCAGCATCAAATACGCCCTCTTCCGGCCGCCCTAAATGCGACATCACCATAACTTTGCCGCCTTTGCGCAAGGCCAGTTCAATGGTCGGTAAAGCGGCTTTTAAACGGGCGTCAGACGTAACCACACCGTTTTTAATTGGCACATTTAAATCTTCTCGAATCAGCACTCTTTTTTCATTGAGGTCTAAATCAGACATACGAATGACAGACATATTTATACTCCCCTAAATTAACGCTGTGTTGTAATTCCTTGTTATATCGCTTGAACGCTTAATGTGCCATGACTCTGGCGGTGTCTAACATGCGGTTAGCAAAACCCCATTCGTTGTCACACCACACTAAGCATTTCACTAACCGTTTGTGACTGACGCGCGTTTGTGAACCGTCAACAATACAAGAATGTGGATCGTGATTGAAATCAACCGAAACAAGTGGTTCTTCAGTATAATCTAAGATGCCGCTTAACGCGCCCTGACTGGCCGCACGCAATACCCGATTAATATCGTGAATACTCACATCTTGGTGCAGCGTGACACTAAGATCCATCGCTGTAACATTTAGGGTGGGAACCCTAACTGCAATGGCTTCAAAGCGCCCTGCAAGATGTGGCATGATCCGTTCGATACCCAGCGCGAGTTTGGTATCCACTGGGATAATGGAATGACTCGCTGCCCGAGTACGACGTAAGTCAGGATGATACGCATCAATCACTTGCTGATCGTTCATCGACGCATGAATGGTCGTAATAGTGCCACTTTCTACGCCAAAATGCTGATCCAGCACTTGAATCACGGGTACGATACAATTAGTTGTACAGGAACCCGCAGACACCACTTGCATGCCTTGGGTAAGTAAATGTTGATTAATGCCAAAAATAATCGTGGCATCAATATCGGCTGCCGCCGGATGCGAAAACAATACTTTCTTGGCGCCAGCATCCAAGTGCCACTGCGCGTGTTCGCGGGTGTGAAAAACCCCCGTACACTCTAAGACGATATCAATGTCCAACTCTTCCCAAGGCAATTCCAGCGGATCAGCTTCTGCAAACAGGGCAATGTTATCTCCTGCCACCGATAAACCACCGGGATAAGACTGTACTTTGTGTGAAAAACGTCCATGGGAACTGTCATACTTTAAGAGATGGGCAACCCCTTGCGCATCGGCTAACTCATTAATGGCGACAACCTGTAATTGCTGTTGCCAGCCGTTTTCATAAATAGCGCGCAAAATATTGCGGCCAATTCGGCCAAAACCGTTTATTGCCAGTTTAATTGTCATATACTTCAATAAAAAATGGGCTCACAGGGAGCCCATTATAACAGGTGATTACGCTAACAGCTCGTGCGCTGCTTCTAACACTTTTTCGGTGGTGATGCCAAAGTAAGCAAATAACTGTTCAGCAGGTGCTGATTCACCAAAGGTGGTCATGCCAATTACTTTACCGTCTAAGCCAACATATTTATACCATCCATCAGTAATACCCGCTTCTACGGCAATACGTTTGGTGACGTGCGACGGCAATACGGCAGCACGATACGCGGCATCTTGTTGTTCAAAGACATCAGTAGAAGGCATCGAGACCACACGAACCGCTTTACCTGCAGCGTGCAGTTGTTTTGCAGCCTGCATAGCTAGCTCAACTTCTGAACCAGTGGCAATAATAATTAACTCAGGCACACCTTCGCTATCTAATAAAACATAACCGCCACGTTTAATATCTGCTAATTGCTGTGCATCACGTGCTTGCTGCACTAAATTTTGTCGCGTGAAGATTAAGGTACTAGGACCTGTAGTACGCTCAATCGCTTGCTGCCAGGCTACCGCCGACTCGACTTGATCACAAGGCCGCCAGTTCATTAAGTTTGGTGTAACACGCAAGCTCGCTAATTGTTCAACGGGCTGGTGTGTCGGGCCATCTTCACCCAAACCAATAGAATCATGAGTATAGACAAAAATGACCCGCTGTTTCATTAACGCGGCCATACGCACAGCATTGCGCGCATATTCCACAAACATTAAGAAGGTGGCCCCGTAAGGGACAAAGCCACCATGCAACGCAATACCGTTCATAATGGCCGACATACCAAATTCACGCACACCGTAGTACACGTAATTACCCGATGCATCTTCGTGTGTTAATGGCTTAGAACCTGACCAAATGGTTAAGTTTGAACCCGCTAAATCGGCCGAGCCCCCCATAAACTCAGGCAATATTGGGCCAAAGGCATTTAAGGTATTTTGTGAAGCTTTGCGACTCGCTATAGTAGCTGGGGTTGCTTGTAACTTTTCAATATAAGCTTGGCTTTGCTCGGCCCAGTTAGCAGGTAACTCACCGGCTGTTCTGCGCGAAAACTCTGCCGCTAATTCAGGGTGTGCAGCAGCATAAGCTGCAAATAATGCTTGCCACTGTGCTTCGCGCACCGCACCGCTGGCTTTGGCATCCCATTCAGCATAAATATCGGCAGGGATTTCAAATGGCGCATAAGGCCATTGTAAAAATTCACGGGCAGCAGCAATTTCCACATCACCTAACGGTGCGCCATGGCAATCATGACTGCCACCTTTATTAGGAGAGCCATACCCAATAACTGTTTTACAACAAATCAGTGTTGGTTTATCGGTTACCGATCTCGCCTGCTCTATTGCCGCTTTTACAGCGTCAGCGTCGTGACCATCAACATTGGCCACAACATGCCAGCCATAAGCCTCAAAACGCGCGGGGGTGTTGTCGGTAAACCATCCTTCAACATGGCCATCAATCGAAATACCGTTGTCATCCCAGAACGCAATTAGCTTACCCAAGCCAAGAGTGCCCGCTAAAGAACAGGCTTCGTGCGAAATCCCTTCCATAAGGCAGCCATCACCTAAAAATACATAGGTATAGTGATCAATCAGATCAAAACCCGGCTGGTTAAATTGTGCTGCTAGGGCTTTTTCGGCAAGCGCCATCCCCACGGCATTGGTAATGCCCTGTCCTAATGGCCCAGTTGTGGTTTCTACACCTGGTGCATAACCAAATTCAGGGTGGCCTGGTGTTTTGGAGTGTAATTGACGGAACTGCTTTAAATCGTCCATGCTTAGCGCATAACCACTCAGATGAAGCAAAGAGTAAATTAGCATAGAGCCGTGGCCGTTTGATAACACAAAACGATCTCGGTCAGCCCAGTTTGGATTTTCTGGATTATGCTTCAGGTAATCTCGCCAGAGTACCTCGGCAATATCCGCCATGCCCATAGGGGCGCCTGGATGGCCCGATTTTGCTTGTTGTACCGCATCCATGCTAAGGGCACGAATGGCATTGGCCAGTTGTTTACGAGATGGCATGTTCACTCCTGAGATTAAAAGCTGAAATAGTAAAATTTACTGTTTTTTATCTGTTTGCGCGTTGATTTGCCGCTATTTTCACCCAGCCTAAGCCAGATGGCAATTGTTAATATTGTGGATCGCCTTGCTTTATTTTATTACGCAGTGAACTTATCACAGCCTGTAACGTAAAACGCACACTGTAACACAGACTTAAAGACGTCTGGGCGGCAAATATTACTGGTAATCCAGAATATTTTTCTCTAAAATTAACGGCTATTTTTTTGGCGCCAGTCAAAAGCATTCCGTCCCTAGCGCATTGCACAGCACCGTTCTGTATCGGATGTTGCGTAAGAATCCTAGTAATAGATGCTTTTGGTAAGAACAGCATAGTTAAGACCCACGCGCGTTAGCGTTGGCAAATGCTGTTTGGAATGGTGCCTTTCGTGTATCTGCGTCTATGGCGTTGAGATACTTAGCTTTGTGCATTAACTAATGTGGTGGAAAACAACTGATGGCACAACATATATTTACGTCGGAGTCAGTCTCTGAAGGACATCCGGACAAAATTGCTGACCAGATCTCTGATGCAGTTCTAGATGCAATTCTAGCGCAAGACAGCAAGGCGCGTGTTGCGTGTGAGACCTTTGTCAAAACAGGTATGGTGTTAGTAGGCGGTGAAGTGACTACCTCAGCCTGGGTTGATATTGAAGAGCTGGTACGTAAAACCGTTCGCGAAATCGGCTATACCCACTCCGATATGGGATTTGATGCCGATTCTTGCGCCGTATTAAACGCCATTGGTAAACAATCACCAGATATCAACCAAGGGGTTGATAAAGCGGATCCGCGTGAGCAAGGCGCAGGCGATCAAGGCTTAATGTTCGGTTATGCCAGTAATGAAACCGACGTATTAATGCCAGCACCTATTACTTACTCGCACCGTTTAGTTCAACGTCAGGCGCAAGTGCGTAAAGATGGCACCTTGCCTTGGTTACGCCCCGATGCTAAATCACAGCTAAGCTTTATCTATGAAGATGGCAAACCGGTAGGTATCGATGCAGTCGTATTATCTACTCAGCATTGCGATACTATCAGCACAGCCGATCTGCGTGAAGCCGTAATGGAAACCATTATTAAGCCAGTATTACCCGCTGAGTGGCTAACGAGCAAAACGAAATATTTTATCAACCCAACCGGCCGTTTCGTCATCGGCGGTCCTATGGGTGATTGCGGGTTAACGGGCCGCAAAATTATCGTAGATAGCTATGGTGGCATGGCGCGTCATGGTGGCGGTGCTTTCTCGGGTAAAGATCCATCAAAAGTTGACCGTTCAGCCGCCTATGCCGCACGCTATGTTGCGAAAAACATCGTGGCTGCAGGCTTAGCAGAACGTTGTGAGCTACAAGTGTCTTATGCTATTGGTGTGGCAGAGCCAACGTCAATCAGCTTGGAAACCTTTGGTACCAGCAAGCTGTCTGAAGATGAGTTAATTAAATTAGTTCGTGAGCACTTCGATTTGCGCCCATATGGTTTAATCGAAATGTTGAAGTTAGAGCGTCCAATTTATCTACCAACTGCAGCCTATGGCCACTTTGGCCGTGATGAGTTCCCTTGGGAGCAAACGGATAAAGCTGAGCTGTTACGACAGTACGCAAAATAAGCGGTTTAGTTAAAATCACTTAAAAGGAGAGCCAAGCTCTCCTTTTTGTTATTTTAATTTGGCAGTAATACCAAATTGCCGCTTAACTGCGGCACAGTTTTGTGTATGATTATGACCACGTTGTACCTTCCAGGGTCACTCGCAAACATAGCGAGTACACAAATAAAAAAATAAAAAGGATATGTTATGTCTGAACAAACTGCAGCCACTAACACTGGCTGGATGAATCGCGCGCTCAATACCATTGAGGTCGTCGGTAACAAATTACCAGATCCGGCAGTGTTATTTGCCCTATTAATGGGGTTTGTCTGGTTACTCTCTTGGTTGTTGTCAGGTGTAAGTTTCGCCGAAGTAAATCCAAGAACGGGCGAAACCATTCAAATTATTAATTTATTATCAGGCGATGCGTTAACTAACTTCACGTCCAACATCGTAAACACCTTTGTGACGTTCCCCCCCCTAGGTGTTGTGTTAGTGGCCATGTTAGGGTTAGGCGTCGCTGAATATACCGGCTTTATCAATGCGGGTTTACGCTCAATACTCTCTGTAACACCCAGAATGTTATTGACCCCCGTGTTAATCGCGGTGGGTGTATTAAGCCACGTTGCCGTAGATGCGGGGTATGTCTTAGTCGTTCCGCTTGGTGCCGTTATTTTCTATGCCGCTGGACGTCATCCTTTAGCCGGTATTGCGGCTGCTTTTGCTGGCGTCTCGGGGGGGTTCTCGGCAACCTTTTTCTTACCCTCAAGCTTAGATCCTTTACTGGCTGGATTAACGCAAACCTCTGCGCAAATCTTAGATCCCACGGTTACCGTTAATCCATTAAATAATTACTTTTTTACCACTGCTTCCACGTTTTTAATTGTGTTAATTGGCTGGTTTTTAACGGATAAAGTAATTGAGCCGCGTTTAAAATCGACCAAAGTTGATGGTGATACCTCACAAATGGTTAGTATGGACGCTTTAAAACCGAACGAATTACGTGGTTTAAGAGCGGCTGGTCTCTCCATGTTAGCGGTGGTGGGTTTGTTAGTATTAAGCATTGTTGTTCCGGAAAACACACCTTGGGCGGCAAAACCAGACGATGTGTTACCCGGCGTTAGCCCATTATTAACCGCTGCCGCGCCGTTAATGAAGTCGATTGTTACCATTATCTTTGTCTTCTTCTTGGTGCCCGGTATTGTTTATGGCTACGTTTCTGGCTCAGTAAAAACCCACCGCGATGTGATTAAAGGTATGAGCCATGCCATGAGTGGCATGGGTTACTATATTGTTATGGCATTTTTCTGTGCTTTATTCTTGTATGCTTTTGCGCAATCTAACCTTGGTGTACTGATGGCAGTGAAAGGCGCAAATGCGTTAAAAGCCATGGGCTTACCATTGGCCTTAACGTTAGTAGGCATCGTGTTTTTATCAGGTTTTGTTAACTTGGTTGTTGGCTCTGCATCGGCCAAATGGGCACTGATTGGTGCCATTATGGTACCGATGTTAATGGAATTAGGCGTTTCACCTGATTTAACTCAAGCGGCCTATCGCGTGGGCGATTCTTCAACCAATATCATCACGCCGTTACTGCCCTACTTCCCATTAATAGTCGTATTTTGCCAGAAGTACGTGAAAAACAGCGGTATTGGTACCTTAGTCGCGCTAATGCTACCTTACTCTATCGCCATGTTAGTGCTGTGGACTGCCTTTTTGTTAGGCTTCTGGGCACTGGATATTCCTCTTGGCTTAGGCGCGTCTTACGATTATATTCCAGCTCGCTAAGAGCGTGTACGCGAGTATACTTTTACTAGGCCCTGCGGGGCCTTTTTCAACTGCGGCTAAAAACTGCTACTATCCATCTTTTTCTTTATGTGATCAGCCAATGCGTACTGTACGAATTTATCACTCCGGGCGTCTACAAACAGGCGATAATCTGTTTTTAGACGATGATGCCGCTAACCACGTTGGTCGAGTGTTGCGGATGCAAACTGAGCAGTCGCTGCAACTGTTTAATGGTGATGGGTATAACTACACCGCAGTTATTACCGACGTGAGCAAAAAACAGATTCAAGTGCGTATTGATAATATGACAGCGAATCCGGTGGAATCCCCCCTACGCATTCATCTGGGCCAAGGTATTTCTCGCGGGGATAGAATGGACTTTGCTATTCAAAAGGCCGTAGAGTTAGGTGTGACAGAAATTACCCCTTTATTTACGGAGCGCTGCGGTGTAAAACTGGAAGGTGATCGTTTAAGTAAACGTAATGAACAATGGCAAAAAATTGCTATCAGTGCCTGTGAACAAAGTGGTCGCAGTGTGGTGCCAACAGTGCACCCGGCCATTACTTTAACAGACTGGCTGGCACAACCGACAAAAGACTTAGCCTTAACCTTGGATCCGCGGGCTAGCGCCACCATTAAGACGTTAACTCCCGCAACAGCGATACGGTTGGTAATTGGTCCCGAAGGCGGCTTTACCGATCAAGAAGTGGCGATTACCGCGCAGGCAGGCTTTAACGGCATTCAGTTGGGGCCGCGTATTCTACGTACAGAAACTGCTGCATTAACCGCAATAAGTGCCCTACAACTGCAATTTGGCGATCTTGCCTAAGGATAACAATGAGCACCATTAAACTTGGGATTGTGATGGATCCCATCAGCCAGATAAACATCAAAAAAGATTCCAGCTTTGCCATGCTGTTACAAGCGCAAGAACGTGGTTACGAAATTCATTATATGGAAATGGCTGATCTGTATTTATTGCAAGGAGAGGCTCGTGCTCGTAGCAAAATTCTAAAGGTTCGGCACGATTACCAAAGCTGGTATCAATTTGATACCGAACAAGATATTGCCTTAAGTGATTTACAGGTAATTTTAATGCGCAAAGATCCGCCGTTTGACACGGAATATATCTATGCGACCTATATGCTAGAACGGGCTGAAGATGCTGGCACCTTGATTATCAATAAACCGCAAAGTTTACGTGATGCCAATGAAAAACTGTACACCAGTTGGTTTAGCCAATACACACCAAAAACCTTGGTTAGCCGCGATCCAGGTCGGCTAAAAGCGTTTTATCAACAAGAGCGCGACGTTATTTTAAAACCGCTTGATGGTATGGGCGGCGCGTCTATTTTTCGATTAAAACCTGATGATGCTAATGTAAGTGTGATCATTGAAACATTAACAGAGCATGGCCAACGTTATGCTATGGCGCAGCGTTTTATTCCTGAAATAAAAGATGGCGATAAACGTATTTTAGTGGTTGATGGCGAACCTGTGCCATACTGCTTAGCACGGATCCCTGCCTCGGGCGAAACGCGCGGTAATTTGGCCGCCGGTGGCCGTGGTGAAGCACGCCCATTGTCTGATTCTGATTGGGCTATTGCCCGCGCTATTGGGCCGACGTTAAAAGCCAAAGGGCTTATTTTTGTTGGCTTAGATGTTATCGGCGATAAGCTAACCGAAATTAATGTAACCAGTCCCACCTGTATTCGAGAAATTGAAGCGGCCTTTCCAGTCAGTATTACGGGGATGTTGTTTGATGCCATAGAACAGCGTTTAGCCACTCGTTAAACGTTTTTTCCTTTTTCATCACATGTTTGTAGCGGAGGTTGTATGCAAGGATTTCAAAATCATTTTCTTATTGCCATGCCAGCTTTAGATGATCCTATGTTTAAACGTAGTGTCACCTATGTTTGCGAACACAATGCTGATGGCGCGATGGGGATAGTGGTAAATCATCCATTAAATGTCAAAGTGGCTGATTTACTCGAACAACTTGAAATTGCTTATGATGCCAAGAGTCCAGTCGCGGGAAGAAATGTCTGTGCGGGTGGCCCAGTACAGAGCGATCGGGGTTTTGTGCTACATACCGCTAAAGCCGGTTACCACAGCAGTATGGATTTAGAAAATGGTTTAATGGTCACTACCTCTAAAGATATTCTGATTGATCTGACCACCGACCGCGCCCCAGATAAGTTTATTTTGGCTTTAGGTTATGCTGGCTGGACCGCAGGACAACTGGAACAAGAAATTATTGATAACAGCTGGCTTGTGATCCCTGCCGAGAACCATATTATTTTTGATCTTACTCATGCCGAGAAATGGCAATCCGCCACCGCTACTATTGGAATAAAACCCTGGCAATTAACTAACGAGGCTGGCCACGCGTAATGCAACATCGTACCATTTTAAGTTTTGATTATGGCACCAAAAGTATTGGGGTAGCCGTTGGCTCGGAGTTAACCGGCAGCGCTACCCTCTTACCCGCTTTGAAAGCCCGCGATGGCATTCCCGAATGGGAACAAATAGAACGGCTGATTAAAGAATGGCAACCGCAATTGCTGTTAATAGGCTTACCACTGAATATGGATGGCAGCGAACAAGAATTTACGGTGCGTACCCGTAAATTTGCTAACCGTTTACATGGTCGCTTTGGCCTACCAGTAACCTTACATGATGAACGCTTGTCGACTGCAGATGCCCGCAGCCGCTTGTTTGCTGAAGGCGGCTATCGCAACTTAAGCAAAGATAAAGTCGATAGCCTATCAGCACAAATTATCTTTGAGGGCTGGTATGAACAACGCAGCTAAGCCCACCATCGAATTAGGCTATTATCAACATTATAAAGGCCGCTATTATCAGGTAACGGCCTTGGCACAACACAGCGAAACCTTGGAATGGTTGGTTATTTACCGCGCGTTGTATGGTGATTATGGTTTATGGGCCCGTCCAGCAGGCATGTTTTCGGAAAATGTACTGATTGCAGGTGAAGAGATCCCGCGTTTTCAATTTTTAAGCGCGGCATTACCCGCAGAACTGGATGACAAAGCGTCAGAATTGCCCAGTGATGCAACTGGGCAAATGTAATAAGGCAAACGGCTGTGTCGTGCGCTAGCCCTGACGTTGGCGATACCATTCGCCCAAAATTAAGCTCGCTGCGACACTCACATTCAGTGATTCTACGTTGCCCGTCCCCGGAATTTGTAACGCTATATCAGCGGCCTTAGCCACGTTTTTAGACACCCCAAACATTTCTTCTCCAAATACAATCACCACTTTCTCTGGTAAAGCCGTTTGGTACAAAGACGTTCCGCCATGACTAGAGGTGGTTACCAACGAATAGCCGGCCTCTTTACATAAACGCAGCGCCAATGGCATATCATCACACTTTAAGGCTTCAACAAATTCCCCCCCGCCCTCAGCCGTGCGCAGCGAGGCTCCTGAGTGCAATAACTGTGGCTCACGCATAATCACGCCGGTTACACCAAAATGAGCGCACGTACGGGCAATCGCGCCCAAGTTATGTGGATTCGACACCCCATCTAAGGCCAATAAACAATCACGTTTACGGCTTTTTTGGCTTAAATAATGGGCAAGCGTAATAAGGGGTTTGCGTTTAACAAGGAGTACAATGCCACCGTGATGTTGACTGGCGGCCACTTTCTCAAGCTCTGCCTCGTCAACAATATGATAGGCTTTTTTAGCCACAGCCAAATGCTTCATCACATCGGCAAATTTTGGTGCTATCTTTTCAGAGACATAAAGCCGCACTATGGCGTCCGGTCTTTGCGTAAACAGCACTCGACAGGCATTTTCACCGTAAACTTTGCCTTCGTCATCATGTATCGATTTTACTTGTTTTGTCGCACCTTCTCGGCCAGATGATTTTTTTGCTGCTACCGCGTTACGGTTGCCTTGTGGCGAAGCATTTTTTTCCGTTTTTGACCACGGTTTAATTAACGTGTTAGCACCCTGGCTGGGTTTGCTGCGGTGTTGCGACATGAGGTTTCCTATAAATAGCTGACAACGACAATCGAGTTAGACAGAATTTTAGCAGCATGCGTGCCACAATACTTGTATTTTCCAGGGTGAATAAGCACACCTAGACGGTTTTACAATCAATAATCCACACAACAGAGAAGAGCCAAGCACTTAAAGTGCTAAAAAGTAAATGCGGCATTAACAAAATAATGCGCCTTATGGTGAAAAGAATTAAGTGATCGGATGGGTTAGCGGTTACCAAACAGCAGGAACATCAAATCCTGCTGTCTGGTAAAGATATAGCTTACGCTTGTAACGCTTTACTGATCATCAGATCAATCAGCGCTTTTTGAGCTTTCGCAGCATCATCCGCGCCGCGTGGCAGTTTGCTACCTTGAATCGTGTTCAATTGTAACAAGGCCGCTGCTTTGGCTAAATTATCGTACTCACTGGCTTTCTCTAAACCGGCAATACCGATCAAGCGTTTGACATACTCGACCTGTAAATTATGGCTTTGTGAGCTGGCATTACGGCTATCGACAAAGATACTGTCGGTTAAATCCTTCATAAAGCTGGTTAGGCTGTATTGGTTGCCATACAGCGCTGAATCAGAAATACGCTGTAAAACCGCTTTGTGTAATAACTGATTTAAGACCGATTGCTGCATGCTTAAAATCATCTCATGCGCTTTCGGATCCAGATTACGGCCATAGTGGCTAAACCCCCGGCGCTGTGGCAACAATTTGTTGTACAGTGGCTGCATACTCTGCAACACATCGGGCGCAAACACCTTGTCAGTTAACAGTTTCATGGCCGCTTTTTGCTGTGCTAACGGTACCGGTGTCAGCGGTTTGCGATCTGTTGGCGCACCCACTACATCACGCTCAACATAAACACCGCCAATTTGCCGTGATACCACATCCGCTTGGCTACGATATTGACCAAATAAAATATTGGCCGATGTTAATAAACGCTGATATGACTGACCATCGGTTAAGGCTGTATTGCTTAGCTGTCCAAATAACTGCTCAATAAGTTGCAGACGATCAGCCGCATAAGCCACCGGATCGGATGACATATCGCCAATCATCACACGTGGATCTATGTGTCGGCCAGGCGAGCGCATATCATCGGCATCATTACCAAATGCCAGAGCAGGTTCTACTGAACGCGCTAAAATAGTCTCTAAACGCGCTTGTTCTGCCGCAGGATCGGCAAGCGCAGGACTGTATCCAAACGTGATTGCCCAATCATCATAAGGCCCTGGCTTGGTTTGAAAAATATCGCCTTGCGCTTTACCTACAGGCGCAATATTGGCTGGCGTATAGTCCATGACCGATCCGGTAAGAATACCCTGTGTTTTGGTTTTATCATGCACCTCTTGTGCATTCCATAAATTAGACGCACGCATATTGTGGTTTAAACCCAACGTATGCCCAACTTCATGCAACACCAGCTCCATTAAACCTTGGCGTAAAATTTCGTTATTATCAATCCCCATACCCGTGCCAAGTGCACCCGCAAAGATAAGGCTTTGTTGTAATTGATGCCCTGCCGAACACAGTACGCCATTGGCATGCACATGCCCCTGAGTTTCAGCTAAAACGTTAGATGCGCCATCGGTATACAGCTGATCAAAAATCCAACGGTTCTTCATAAAAACGTATTCGAGCATAATATCGGCACCCAAAATTTCGCCTGTCAGCGGATTGGCCAGCGACGGGCCATAACCACCAAACGGAGGGGTGGGTGAAGAAGTCCAACGTAACACATTGTAATTGATGTCGCCCGCGTCCCAATCGGCATCATCGGGTTGAATACGTACTTCAATGGCATTTTTAAAACCGGCTTTTTCGAAGGCACTGTTCCACGCCAGCACCCCCGCCGCCACGGTGTCTCGCCATTCAACCGGTGTCGTGTTCTCTATCCACCAAACAATCGGTTTTACCGGCTCAGATATGGCGGCAGAGGGATCTTTTTTCTGTAAATCCCAACGATGGATCACATCGCGAAACGGTGCCCAATCAGCGGAGGTCATATCATCCACTTGGGTGGTAAAATACCCTACCCGAGCATCATCAAAACGCGGCTGGAAGTTATTCTCGGGCAAAGCAATAAAGGAGTGCTGGACTTTAATGGACACCGAGCGAGGATCACTTAGTGCATTACCCCCTCGAACGCCCGGATTGGCATCAGCAAACACATAATCTACCACCACATCTAAATTCTCAGGATAGGGGCGATGTTGCACAATGCGTGATTTCTTCTCGTCTAATTTTCCTAAATTAAACCGATTTTTTGCATTAGGATCATTTGGATTCGCCCAGGGGGAAATCTTGTGTAAATCTTCGCTTAGCAGAAGTTTATCGGCCTTAAGTAACAGTTTATCTTGCTCTTGTTTTTCAATTTTAATGCTAGCCAGCACCGCTTCGCTGATATTGGCTTCTGCCGCCCGCGAGATGGCACTGTTTTCATCAAAGTAAAAACGCGGTGTTTTGCTAATTACATCGATTCGGTCAAAATAACGACGAAATTCAATCAGCTTTGTCTCTCGATAGGCACCCCGAAAATGCCCAGCTTCTGTTACACCATCAAGCGTTTGTGCAAAATACAAAAAGGGTTTATTTAATTGTGCTTCGGTGATCACGAGTAAGTTTTCACCGGTTTTTTCATCCAAGTAAATAGTGAACAAACCAGAAATTGCTTTTTTATTTGCAATTAAACTGCTAAACGTTTGCTCTTTGGCTTTAGGCGTTGCGGCGGCGGTTTTTTCTTCAGCCATCAGCGGGAATGTTGTAGCTAGGGCGAGAGAAATCGCGAGTGTGACTAAGGTTTTTTTCATCGTTGTACTCTTATTCTTATTGATAGGCGGTGTTGGACACAAGGTGTTGTTCGCGCAGGCTTTACCCTGACGCAGGCAGAGCATTGGCATGTGTAAAGTCGCTGTCTGCTGAGATGGCGTCAAGCCTAATCAGACAAAGTTGCAGCTATTTACGACTAATTCACATACAGGCACCCGCCGTGAAATTCGGGCTTAAAACGCTAAACCGACAAAGGCACCACGATTGCGTTTTGAAACGGCTTGCATAAAGGCCGCAAACTGCGCTGCATCACCACCATTCGGGCGATAAAAACCAATACCATGGATCCGAAACCGCGGCTGTCCTTTGGGATCAGTATTTTGTTGGGTGATGTCGGTGACAATACGATCCAAATCGGCGTGGCGATAATCGTCACCAAAGACATACAAACTCACCTTACCTCGGGTTTTACTGTACAAATCCAGCGCTCTTAAAATGCCAACCTCGGGGGCGCTACCACCGCCCGTAAAACGCTTCATACGATCCATGGCGCGTTGGCGCATTGTGTTAGAGTCGGTTAACCATTGCCCCTCTTGGCCAGGGTATAAAAAACTACCATCAGCGGCCATGATCTGAAACCCTTTCATTTGCGGATGATTAGTGAGAATGTCGTTCACGACCGAGATGACCTGACTCCATTTTGCCCCCGACACCATTGAGCCCGAATTATCAATGACAAACACCACATACTCAGCATCGGTTGGGATGCCTCCGACCTCGGCACTGGGTTTATCCGTTGACGTGGGAACGTTTAACATGGCGGTAGCTTGCCGGAGTTCATTGCGCAATGTACTGGCCTGATCCTGCAATTGTTGTAAAGTTTGCTGCGCGCGGGGAACAGAAGATTCTAACGCCTTTAACTGTTCGGTAACCGAGGCTGAGCGGGCTTGTGCATTCGCCAGCGCTTGCTGCTTATCCGATAAGGCCCCTTTTAATAATTCAACATTCAGCTGCGCAGCCAGCACCTCATCAACGAGGACACTGAGATTATTTGGCCCAGCTTGGGTATCTGTTTCGCCATTTTTTGCCAGTAACACTAATAGCACCACCGCCCCAAAGGCACAGGAAATGATGTCTAAAAAGGCCAGATTAAAAATCTCTATCGGAGCACGTTTGATGCGTCGCATTAAGGCCACTCCCCAGCAGGCGCTAAAAAGGTACCACCGGTGACTTGCGTCCAGCTCCAGTACATGGACGAGGCATAAGGATCGCCTTCAAGTGGCAGCAAAATTACATGAACCCGAAAACCTTGTCCGGCGCGCTTCACTGTTTCAATCAGTAATTCTTGGCGACACTGCGAAGAAATGGTTTTTTTACTGGTTAAAACACCACGACAACGCGCCCCCAAGCCATCGCCCAAGGTGGGCAAACCATCTGTAATGATATACACATCAGTGACATTAGGATGCACTTCACGGAGTTTTTGTAAACCCACTTGCAAATTAGTGCCACCCTGAGGAACCAACTTTCCAACATCTCTGACCATTGCACGCATCGAGTCTGTGACCTTAGGCGAACTCGCTGGCCGATTACCTAATACGATGGCATCCTCTGAAAAAGCAACCAGTGTGATGTTAGACTCCTGCGGTGCACGCGCCAGCAGCCATTGGGCAGTTCGCCGCGTGCGTTGCCATTTAGGCTGTGACACTTTTTGCGCATCTGACAACGCCATAAAACGCAAAATATCGAGTAAATTCTCGCCCATCATCGAGGCTGATTTATCTAATAAAATGCCAATTTCACGTCCTTCCACCTTCAGTCCCGTAAGATAGCGCTGCTGACCACTGCCGCTTAACTGAATATTCGCATCGGGTACCGGTTGTTTAGCCAGCGCCGCAATTTGGTTTTCTAAATCGGCCACTACAGCAAGCTCCGTAGAGATTTGCTGCAATAACTTACTTTGGGTACTACTGGTATCGGCTTGTGAGCTGCGAGAATCTTGCTGGGTACTCGACTCTAACGCTATTTTATCATTTAGCTCATCAATCGCTTTTTGCAGTTGCTCACGCTGGTGTGCCGCCGCGTTTAATTCCTGTTGTAGCTTATTCGTTTCATCTGTCGGCTCGGGCTGAAACGCATGAAAATCTACCAAAATAAAAATGAGGATAATGGCCCCTAAACCACAAGCCATCACATCCAAAAAGGACATGTTAAATCCATCTTCGGGGCGCCGTCTTAGTCTCATCGTTGTGATCTCATAACCTTCGCTCAGTTATGTATCAGTTGTGTAGGTGAGCAAGTAAATGCTTTTCACACGATTGCTGCGTATTAAGTACCATCGTATCTTGACGGCTGGTCAGTAGATGCATAAAAAACATCAGGATCAACGAAATAAACAACGCCACTAAGGTTGAATTAAAAGCTACGCCCAACGAGGCTGTCATGCCAGCAATGTCGCCAGCCAAGGCTTGATCAGCCTGTGCCAAGGCCTGACCAATACCCCGAACAGTGCCCACAAAACCGATACTTGGAATGGCCCAAATAATATAGCGGATCATGTTATTGCCACTTTCTAACTGTGCCGCAACATTATCAACCGAGGAAGCAATAGCATCGGCTGCGTGTTGTACATTTTGGGTGTTTTTGAAACGACGGATACAGTTTATCCACGTCGCCATAGCAGGGTTTTCGCGATAACTAGAGGACTCTAAATCAGACAATGCTTGCGCAACATCTAAAGGTTGGCTTTTGTCATACTCTTTTAAAAAATCACGGGTATAAAGTGTTTCTTCTTCCACTAAACGCCACAATTTATAGCCCATTAAAAATAAGCAGAAAAATAACAGCGAGAAACAAATCTGCTGTTCCATATCTTTTAAGATCACCCAAATCGAAAATAAGCTACTGCTGCCGGCTGCAGCGACAACCACACTGGCTGCAGGACGGATCAGCCCCTCGTAAACAAGGTGTACCACCGTAAAGCTTGCTAGCAGCACCAGCAAACTCGTCAGCAAATTGGGATTCATGGTAGCGCTAGTCGCTTTATTCATTGGCAGGTCCTACCGTTAAATACTAATGGGGAAATCTTGGGGAGCATCTAATGACACAAAGTAGGCGGTGGCTGAACCGGCTAGCGTTAATAACAGCACAGCCAGGAGTAGTTTTCGTTTTGACATCGTTAAGGCTCCTTTAACAACAGTTCTATTCATAACGCGCAATACGAAAGCCAATATCGTCAGCAGGCGCATTGCCTTCTGCTCGGATACTTGCTCGTAATTCTTTTAAACGGCCGGATTTAAAGGATGCACCTTTAACAACATGGCTTTGTCCATTCTGTGCTGGTCCAACGTAATCTTGCTGTACGTCGGTGGTATTGGGCACGCTGAGTGTGTAGCTATCGTGTACCCATTCCCGCACATTGCCATCTAAATCAAAAAACCCTGCGCGCTCCGCTTTAAAGCTGCCCACGGGCGCTTTACCCGCAAAACCATCTTGGTAATCTCGAAAGAAGAATGGCTGTTGCCCTTGTAACGCGGAATCGGCAAAATTACCTTGTTGCGTTCGTAACCGCTCTTCGTTGCCCCAAACATAGGTGGTGCGCGCGGCACGTCGATTGTGCTTGGCGATAAATTCCCACTCCGCTTCGGTTAATAAACGGTAGCCTGTACTGTTGGCACGGATCCCATTTACACGGTTACCCTGCACGGTGTAAAATGGTTCTAACCCCTCTTGCTCGCTTAGCCAATTGCAGAATTTAACCGCATCAAGCCAGGAAACCTGGGTAACAGGTAATGTCGATGCAGAGCTACCTCCTTGAAAAGCGGCATACTGCGCCTCCGTAATTTCGTGAGCTGACACCAAAATATTACGGCTAAAACTGACGGGAATCGCATGCTCATTTCGGCCACGATCGGTCTCGTTTGGCGGAGATCCCATCGTAAACGGCTTAGGCTGTACCGCAATAAATTGGATGCCTATGCTAGCGGAGAATAACGCTTGTCCCTCAGCCCGACGCGCAGCAAATTCGGTTTTCAATTCAGCACGCACCCGTTGTGCTTGCCGTGCGCTTGGTGTCACGGTGCGCTGCACAGTCCGATAGCCGGCTTTTCGAAACTCTACTTGCTGTGCTATCGACGGTAGCGATAACGTTATGGGTGTTTGTCCCTGCCGTTGCCCATTGATCCATACCTCGGCGACTTCGTTACTGCTAAACTGTACTTCCCCAAACTCAGCCGTTAACGCAAAGGTAAGGGTTTGCTGCTGCCCAGCGTTGAGCTGAACACGCTGACTTTGTGAAAGGTAGCCGGCTTTTTCATAGCGTAATGTATGGGCTTTACCAGCCTCTACACGCACCGTTTGCTGCGTGGTTGGCGTAACAGGTTGACCGTTAACCAATAAAATACCATCGCTAGGACTGAGTTGCAGCTGTAGGGTAGCCTGCTCGGGGCGTAAAAAGTAATCACGTTGCTGTAGTGGTTGCTGATAGCTCAGTGTAATGGTTTCGGTTACAGGCTCATAACCGGCAAGCGTAATGGTAACGGCATAGGCGCCACCCGATTGTGATAACGTAAGTGGTGTTTGCCCTACCGATGCGCCATTTACACTGATCAGCGCACCTGATGGACGAGAGCTTAACTGCAATTGCCCCGCGACAGGTGTTAAAGAAAGCGTTTGTTGGATCGCATCGCCAGCGAGCAGCGATACGCTGACACTGTTCGGCTGATAAAACGGATGTTCGGCAGTAATCTCATAACGACCAGGTGCAAAAGGCGCCTGAAAGCGCGCCGCTTGTGCGATTAATTGGCCATTAACATGCCAATTTATGTCATCCAGCGTGGGGGCGGTAACGAAATCTACACTCGCGGGCATAGGATCTAACGTCACACTGATCTGACTATCTTGTGTGGCCACTACAGTCAGCGTTTTTGCTGCATATTTGTGGGCACTGATCCGTATTTGCGCCTCTGCACCCAGCAAATAAAACGTATTATCAATAAAAAAGCCAGCGCCTTGTTCTACTGAGAATTGCTGACTTGTTGCGGCCTCCGCAGGTAATACCTGTACCGTAAACCCTTTTAACAAAAATAACCACGCAAGATAACCGCACAAGACGATTGATAATACGCTGGCGGAACCCAGCACCACCCACTTACGCTTGCGTTGTTCCGCATAAATAGCTTCATCAATACGATTCACTGCATACTCCTGTTAAATGCGTACTTTACAGTGCACAGCAACATCAATGGGGGCATTATCAGCGTGTACCGCAACGGTAACAATTTCCGTTCGATAGCCTTTACACACCCCTTCAAACTGATAGGTGCCAGGCGCTAGCTGCAGTGTTTTCTCTTTTACTTCACCCACATTCCCCACCCCTAACACGCGAATCGTCGTGCGATTATCACTGGTAATTCTCACGGCAACAGGCTGCTGCTTTATAGTAAGCTGTGCATGTAACTGTGTTTGAAGCGTCGCTAATTTGGCACTGTACGGGTTAAGCGCATCGGCTTCAGTGATGGCTTGCGCGGCTAATTGCTGAATATTGCTGTCGGTTAAACGTTCGGGTTGGCGTAAAAATCGCGCCAGTTTTTCTGATACCGCAGCAATCTGCTCTGCTACTTGGCGCGCCTGCTGTAACTCGGGATGATCGGGGGCGACGCTTAACGCTTTATTCGCTAATAACAACACGGTGGGCCATTCGTCGGCGGCACGAAATACATTAATCTGTTCTAATGCCGATTGCACCACCTCTTGTTGTTCCGCGCGCGCAAGCTGTTGCTGTATCTCTTGTAGCTCAGGGCGATTAGGCGCAATCCCCTTTGCCACCGTTAACGCTTGGCGAGCATCGGCATAGCGTTGATTCTCTATTGCTGTTATGGCTTGGGTTAAAGCACGTTGAAAAGCCTGTTGCTGCGAAGCGCCTTTTAAACTCGCTAAACGCGCTTGAGCATGTGCATCGGCTGCATCAAGTTGGCTGATCTGTGTCAGTAGCGTTTGCTGCTTAGCGGTATTATTTTCTAACTCGGCTACTCGAACTTGCTCCCATAATACTTGTACGTCTGCCGCAACCGCTAAACGTTGTTGTAACTGTACTGCGGGGGGATACTGTGGATGAATAGCGAGTGTACGATTGTTGTGAATAGTGGCTTGAGCAAGATCAGCTTGTGCAAATGCCTGCATGGCCGCAGAGTGTGCTTGCTGATAAGCTGCATGAAAGGCATCGATATGAGCTTGAGCCTGCTGTTGAATTACCGGCAGTAGTGCTGCCGTCTCAGCATACTTTTGCTGCCCATACCATTGATAAGCTTGCTGCATGTCGGTCTGTAGTTGAAAAACCGTTGCCTGCTGCCACGCATTGAGTAAGGGATCTGCCACTAAGGCGTTTACTTGGTTATTTGTCTCTGATAACAGCTGCTGTAAACGACTACGATCTTCTGCAGAAAACGGCGTTGACTCTCCCCCTAGCGCGCCAGTGGGTGCGGCTGAAAGTGTCACACCTGTGGGCGCGGCTGAAATAACACCTGTTGACGCAGCTGGAAATGGCGTAACAGGCGCGACTTCATGCGTAGAAGATGCAGGTAACATGAGGACCACGCCCCAGGCTAACCCTATCGCGAATACAACACCTGTACTGATGCCGGCGTAACGAAACCAACGCGATTTTTGAGCCCGTTGTTCTCCCTGTATTTGTTCATCTAACGTGGTCACGTGCTATTCCTTGCCTTGAGCAGCATTACAATTGTGTGTCGGGTGTCGCTTCTAACTGATATATCTCAAGCAAACGTTGCCTAAGTTGAGTATATTGCTCGCTGGCAGTACCCTTCAATTCAATGGTTTGATCATTTAACTCAACGACTTGCGGCGTGACTTTAATATCCAGATTTTGTCCCATTTCACTTAACACATCACGCTGCGCGCTGACTTGACGATTCGTTTCAATCGCTTTTGACAAACTGTATACGGCGGTTGCGCCAGCAGCTATGGCCCCAATTTCACCTGCGGTAGAATTGGAGTTTTTTGCTAACATAATACCCAGCACGGCACCGCCAGCCGCAACTAATTGCTGCGTAGCACGTTCTGCTTTCTTACGGCGGATATCTGCGGCAATCGGCAAGGTTTCACGTTGATATTTCAAATAAGCATCGTGTGTTTGGGCATAAAACGCTTCGTAGCTGTCTTGTAATTGATCGACAAATTGCTCATCTTTATTTTGTAGTAACTGCACACGTTGCAGCATGGGATCTTGAGGTGATGGCGTACCGGTTAATTGAAATACCGTTTGGCGCGAGGTGATCCCTTTGCGTTTGTTCACTAAATAGCGCGAAAACGCCTCAGGACTATACATGGCGGCATAACGTACATCCGATACCTGTTGAATGGCTTTTTTCTCAGCATCAGATTTTTTAATCAGTAAATCATATATATAAGCTGCAATATCATTAAAGATAGGGGCATAGGGGTTTTGATCTTTACGAAATGCGTCGCGGTAAAAAGCTTCTCCTACCTGATGCTCAAAGGTTTTTTCGCCCCAAACATCATTGGTCGCGTCCATTACACGTACGCTAATTTTCACCGTTTCAGTATCAGAGTAATTGATTTTACCCAACACATAAACATCTGCAGAAGCAGAGGCATCGGGGGTAATGTTAATGGCACCAAAGGCTTTGGTTGCGGCCAAGGCTTTTTTAGTATCGATCGCGAAACGATTGGCTTCGAGTCGACGTACTTGCGGCCAAATATCTTGTTCAGCGACTTTTTTATCATCAATATTGCCACGAGCATCTAGCGGAATACCGGGGTCAAAGACAGGGATCGCCACATCCAAAAAAATCGAAGAATTATAATTAAATTGCCGCTTTACCGTGCCAAGTTCTGGTGTTTTTGTGGGACCAGCTATTGCAGGCCCAACCGAGCTGACATTGGTTTGTGTGCTTTGACAACCACTCAATAGCAAAACGGATAAGGTGAGGCTAGTGATTAACCAATGCTTTGCTAACACAACACCCTGAAAAATGTTTATCTTACTCAGTATACTCATGGCTCTGTTATCACCTTATCTCTGCAGTTACGAACAGCCGTATTGCGTCATTAACGCTTTAAAATGTGTTTTTTCACTTTCCGTTGTTGCACCAGCCAAACCTTGTTTTACGGTATCACACACGGCGGATGTGCCCGACTTACTCTGGCCCTTTTGCGTATTAGTCGAGGGCGTCGAGGGCATATGTTGTGCGCCAGAAGATATTTCAGGTGCCTCGCTGTTCGCTGCTGCGACCCCCTCTGTTGTAGCAGCGCTTGGCGCATCTCCCTGTGCTGCCGCACCCAAAGCACCAAGACGCTCTGCGTTACTCGTCACGGCTTGCTCCATACACCTATCACTGCGATTAAGATTGTCTGCGAAATCTTGATCCATCTTTTGCACTAATTCGGCTTTAGTGAGTTCGCGGCCATCAATATCTTTAAAGTCAATGAGGCTACAATCGCTAAAAGCCGCGCGTTGATTTGGTGCACTATTAAGTGTACTTGTTGTACTTGGTGAACTTGGCGCACCTATTGTACTGGGCGTACCGCCTGATGCTGCGGTTGAGGTTGCTGCAGTAGGCGGCGGGACTATAGAAGGCTGTGCACAAGCCGGGAGTGTTATACAATATAACAGAGTACTGAACACCCACACATGAGGGCGATGTTTTGGCATGGCATACCCTAATCGCGCAACTAAATTACGCTGCTGAATGTTTATCATGATGCCTCCTGCAACAGCCAATGTGTGCTTATCTTAGAGAATTTTCAAACGTTTATCCAGCAGCAAAATTTACTGTAAATCAATGCGATATTCTGCAAAACCGGTCGGTAACGTTTTAATTTTTGTCATGGGCCTAAATTGTTGTGTTTTTACAAAATGATCGGCGATCTCTGAGTCTTGTGTTTGAAAACGAATGTCTAACGTCACTGGGCTTTGTAATGGTAATAAACGCCAATTGTGATCAGCCGCTGGCTGAACTGCCGCCAGGTAACGCTGAGTTGCGCTATCAAATTTGGACTGTGCTGTAATGTAATTAACCAACACTTCCCGATTGGTATCCGGTGTTTCTAAAATAACCTTATGGCTGCCAGTCCCCGCAAATAGCCCCGTAAAAGCACGATAGTTATTGGTGGCAACAATAAACGCTTGTGCAGCAAAGGCGTCGCCAGTTAAACGCTTACCAGTAGCATCAATATAACTTAGGTTGACAATACGGGACGCATTCGCATCTTCAAGCTCACAGCGGCCATTAAATTTTGCGGGTTGGCTTACATCAATCTGATACTCAATACCGTTGATCACATCAAAGTTGTAGGTGGCATGTGCCGTATTAATAAGTTGTTGCGGTGCAGAGCTAGTAATATCAATACGATTAAACTGGTTGGCAGCACATTCTAACCAATCTTTAATTTCTGCGCCTGTTGCCTTAACTGCCACTAGGGTATTGGGGTACTGATATAAATCAGCCGCATTTCGAAAACTCAGCTCGCCTTTTGCAACCTGCACATACTGCTGGGCATCGTTACTGCTATTGCGTCGACCGCCCGCTTTAAAGGGCGCCGCTGCAGATAAAACCGGTAGATGCAGCCATTCAGTAGGTAAAAGACTTTTCACCCGTGCTTGCTGGGCATCGGCAACAATTTGTACCGTAGGATCATCTTGGATTTGCGCTAAAAAACTGTACATATCACTCGCAGCATACCCGATGGGGCGCTGCATAAAGTCGATAGTACCCTGATGGCCCGCAGTAACCGCTTTTACCACTGCTGAATCTGCCGTCACCAATGCCTGCTGTGTAGTATGATCAAACACGGGTAACGCTTTAGCAGTGGCCGCGATAACCTGCCAACCTGAAGCACTAGGGCTTAACGTTAAATCCACAACACCCAAGTGATCGCCCCAGCGTCCTGGGATGACGGTAGGCACGCCATTAATTAAGCCTGTCGAGATATCGGTATTAGGCAAGTGTTGATAACGGGCATCTGGAAATAACGAATGACTGTGACCAGAAAGCACCGCGTTGACATCGGGCAACAGCGTTAAGGCATAGGCAAGTTGTTCAGCCTGTGGATCAGGTGTATCAGTCGCTTGTCCTAAGCCGGAATGCGCCAACACAATGATAACGTCAGCACCTTCAGCTTTCATTTTCGGGATCATTTGCTGCGCGCTAGTTAAGATACTCTCAACCCGAATTTTTCCAGCTAAGTGCTGCTTGTCCCATTGCATCACTTGCGGCGGCACAAATCCGATATAACCCACATTTATGTGCTGCGTTTCACCAGCAGTGTCGAGTACAGCCTTTTTCTGAATAAGGTAAGGTGGATAAAGATGATCGCCATTGAACACCCCTTCGCGGCATTGCTCAGCAGCACAATACACATTCGCACTGATATAGGGAAAATTAGCACCTGCAAGCGTTTGATACATAAAGTCTAAGCCAAAGTTAAACTCATGATTGCCCAAGGTGGCTACATCATAATTTAGTACATTCATTGCTTGCATGACCGGATGAATCTCGCCTGCGGCTAATCCTTTAAAAGCGACATAATCACCAAGCGGGCTACCTTGAATTAAATCGCCGTTATCTACTAGCACACTGTTAGGAACCTCGGCTCGCGCGGCGGCAATAAGACTGGCAGTGCGGGCTAATCCCAACGTCGCATCGGTATTTCCGGTATAGTAATTGTAATCCATGATATTGGCATGAAGATCAGTGGTTTCTAATACCCTTAAGTGCACCACAGGCTGTGGTTCTTGCTCTGTCTTAAGTTCGGTAAGCTGACTGTGGTTGGCTTTTGAACATCCCAGCAGGCTCATCGTTAGCAAAACAGACAGCGTGGCAGGGCTGAAGGAAGTATGGCGTCTTAACATCTTGGTCCGCTCTTAATAGATTGCCTTGACAAAAGGTACAGGCTTAACGAAAAGTGCAGTATAAACGATAATACTGAAACATAAATATGAGTGTTTAACCACTATGCTAGAAAAAATGCATCTGAGTATTTTGCGTGAAATTGCCCGCCAAGGTTCGCTCACCGCAGCTGCGGAGCAGCTTAACTTATCCCAATCTGCGCTTAGCCATAGCATTAAAAAATTAGAGCATGTATTAGCGTTAGCGCTGTGGGTAAAGGATGGCCGGAATATTAAATTGACCGCCGCAGGTGAGTATTTGTTGGGGCAGGCAAATCGAATTTTGCCGCAATTTGAACGCGTAGAAGAAACCTTAAAGCAATTTGCTGCCAATGAGCGAGGTACGTTGCATATTGGCATGGAATGCCATCCCTGTTATCAGTGGCTATTACGTGTCGTTAATCCGTTTTTAGCCACCTCACCGGGTGTAGATATTGATGTAAAGCAACAATTTCAATTTGGCGGAATGGCCGCCCTATTCAATTACGATATTGATATTCTGATCACACCGGATCCGATCCAAAAAGACAGTATTCACTTTGAGCCGGTGTTTCCATACGAACAAGTGCTTATCGTTAGCCAACACAGCAAACTCAGCACGGTTGCACAGCTCACCCCCCAACAGTTAAATGATCAAACCCTATTTACCTATCCAGTTGATCTGGCCAGATTAGACATTTTTCAGCAGTTTTTATTACCCGCGCAATGCTTACCACAAAAACATAAAACGCTAGAAGACACCGATATTATTCTGCAAATGGTAGCAGCCAATCGTGGCGTGGCTGCTATGCCAAAATGGTTAGCGCTGGAATACGCAAAAACGCTGCCCATCGTCGCCATTAGGCTTGGTAACGACGGGATCCACAAGCATATTCACGTGGGTTACCGCAAACACGAGCAGCACAATAAACATATCGAAACCTTTATTGCGCTGGCTAAAAATCTTTAAAACTACTGAACTTTATACTTTGCAAGCTGCTGATTTAACTGCGCGGCTAACTGATTTAAGCTAACAGCGGCTTCTGCTGTATTGCTGGCTAAGTCAGCGCTTTGCAAGCTAGTGTTTCTTACTTGTTCTAAGTTACGAGCGATGTCAGCTGACACCTGACGCTGCTCTGACGCGGCGGCAGAGATCTGGCTATTAATGTCTAATAAGCTTTGCATGGCTTGCGTAACGCTACTTAATGCTTGGCCTGCAGCTTGTGCAGCTACTAAGTTCTCACTTGCGCTTTGCATATTGTGTTGCATCAGTTGCGATGCATCACGACCATTAGTTTGAATACGTGAAATCATATTACGAATTTCACCGGTTGAGTGCTGCGTTTTACTCGCCAGTAACCTAACTTCATCGGCTACCACGGCAAAACCGCGACCTTGCTCGCCGGCTCGGGCCGCTTCAATGGCGGCATTTAATGCTAATAAATTGGTTTGATCAGCAATTTCATTAATAACGGTAAGGACTTTAGCAATATCTTCACCTGCTGCCGCTAAACTGCTCACCACTTTACCGGCTTCTTGTAACGAATTGGCCTGTGATTGCGCGTTATTTATGGTTTTCTGTAAGCTCGTCACCGCCAAATTAACTTGTTGATGTGTACTGTTTACCATCTGCTCTGCGGTAGCAACGTTACCCGAGACTTCCTCAGCAGAATGGCTAAGTTCATAAGTCGCTGTTGCAATTTGCTCGGTTTGCGATTTTTGCGCTTGTGCAGAACTCAAGGCATTTTCGGCTAAATGCGACAATCCAACTGAGGCTTCAGAGACTGAACTTGCCGAGGTTTTACTATTGACAACGGTTTGTTGTATGCGGTCTAACAAACGGTTAAACCCCTCCGCCATTTGCGAAAATTCTTTGCTCGATGCATCACGGCTAAAACGCATCGTTAAATCACCTTCGCTACCTGACAAGCTTTCAACAGCGTTAATGTAGCCTCGTAAAGGTTTGATCATTAAGCTACGAATAAACCAGACCAACGCAAGCAACAACAAAATGCCTTGTACAATTACTAACAACAACTCTTGCCACAGTGTTTGCCATACCATAGCACTAACATCACTCTGATAATAAGCCGTTACAACCTCATAACCCCAAGGGGTAAACGCATTTACGCGTACTTCCCAATCAGCCTGTTGCTCACTCAAGATCGCTTCAATATCACTGGTGCTGACATGGTCTGAATGCAAACGTATACTGCCTTTGCCATCACGTAATGCCACAAAACCTTGTTCAAGAATACGGGTTTTGCCAATCACATTCGCCAATGCAGCTAAATCTGCCGAATACCCTACATACCAAATACCGATAATTTGATTGTCTTGCCTGATAGGCTCGTAACCTGTGATAAAAGGGCGTCCTAAAATATCGACTTGGCCATAAAAAGCATTGCCCTGCGCAATGGCTTTTATCGCTGCACCATCGGGTGCTAACAAGGTGCCTGTAGCCCGTTTCCCGGCATTCTGCACATTAGTAGATATACGCACATAATCATTGCCTCGACGGCTAAATACGGTAGCCGTGCCGCCCAAAATAGCGGTAACGTCGTCAACCAACGTGAACTCATTGGCAAGACTCGAATCACCCAATTGGATGTTCGCTACCGTTTGCTCGCCTACTTGCACCATATCACCGAGCTGCGGTTCACCAAGCATCGCAGCTTTTGTTTGGAGTAAACGCATACTGCCTTGCACGCGTTCAGCCATAATGCTATCGGTTACTTGCAATAGGCTAAGCAACTGTTCACTAACATTATTCATTTCAACATCAACTTGCTTATTTACCCGGTCATAACTTTTTATGCTTGCTACCGTGACAGTGATTGCAGCAATAACGAATACCAGTAAAAGTAAAGCCCAAAATAGTTTGCGACTGAGGCTCATTGCGTTACTCCAAAATGACCTAATTAATTACAAATTGTAATAAAAATATGGATAATGTTATCGAGAGTAAGAGTAAATGATTATGTAATTATCTGTTTTTTATGTTTTTATGCTATTACTGAATGTTGTGTCATTACGTTATGAATATAGCACATGCTAAAAAAGAGGATAGTGTTTAACGCGCTTTTTTGTCTCATTTGTCGCAAAAAACGAATTTAAAAAGAAGCTATCCTGTGTAATTAACATGGTGTAATCGCTAAGTACACAGGTAGCCGTTACTCTTTTACCTAAGGAGTAAGCACTATTTTCTCTAACACCTTTGAAGTTGCTTTCAAACCAACTTCTGTCGCACCACCTAGTACATAAATTGCGTTATTAAATGTTATTGCACCTAGGCCATGTCTGGGGATTGGCATAGTACCCTGTTGTTGCCATTGGTTTTGCAAAGGCTGATAAACCCAAACCTCTGCATAGACGCCCCCGTTGTCAGTAAAGTATTCACCGCCTAAAACCCAAATCTGTCCCATAAGCGCCGCTGCCGCTAAACCTCCCTGTGCTTGAGGGAGATCGGCCATGGCTTGCCATTGCTGTATTACCGCATCAAAACGCATCACGTGTGCTAAATTTGCGCCACCCACTTGTCTGCCACCGATAACATACCATTGCGCATCCAAGACCACCGCCGCAGCACTGTTAAAGGCCATTGGTAACGGCGGTGCTTCCATGGTTTTTAATGTTTTAGGATCAAAAATCCAATGCCAATTCACATCTTGCTGATCACGCCATTGCGCATTGGCTTCGCCACTAGGTGAACGACCTGCAGCAAAATGTACCTTGTCGTTAATCACGCCAATAGTGGTTTCTGTTAACGGCTTGGGCAGTACCGCAACAGTAATCCACTGTTGTTGCTGCTCGTCTAAACGCAAAATATCAGCACTGGCGCGCCAACGTCCATCTGCCGTTTTTACAAAACCGCCAAATAAAAAAAGTTGCTGCTGCACCGAGACTAAATAGGCGTGGTGTCTGGGCTCAGGTAAATTAGGCCCCCATGACCAGTGCTGCGTTTGCAGATCAAAAATTTGTACCTTGGCGCTCATTTGTTGTTCAGCCATTGAAATACTGTCGCTAAGTCCGCCAGCGACATAAATTTTTCCATTGTGTAGCGCGGGGTAAATTTCTTGTGCGGGTTCAAGCATAGGAGGCAATGTTTGCCACGCAGGTGTAGCTTGTGTGAAGGGACTACAAATCAAACACCAACACAAAACCAGCCATAAATTATAATTTCGCATATCAGAACACCAACTGAGTTTAAAAAAGGTGAATGTACTTAAAACTAAACTGTATGAAACAGCAATATATAAAAAATGATGCTAAAAATTACCTACCGTCAACAATGCAAGATTGTCAAGAATTCAAAACAGTAGCGTTTTAAAAAGAGGTAGTAAACAAAGTATGTGGCGATATTAAGTTATGCTGTTTGCTAAGCACAATCTGCTGTAAAATGCGGCACCGAATTTAACCATTGCCCTATTATGCTTGCCACTAACGCCTTATATACCGATCTCTCAGAGTATTACGATTTAATGTGCTGCGATATCGATTATCTCACGCAGTCTCAAGGCATCCATCGGCTGCATCAACTCTTTGGTAATGGGGGCAAATCGCACTTAGATTTAGCCTGTGGCACGGGTCCGCACATCCAACATTTTTTAGCTGCCGGCTTTGATTGCCTTGGGCTTGATCTTAATTCACCTATGCTGACACGCGCGAAACAGCGCTGCCCAAGCGCAGCGTTTATGTTAGAAAATATGTGTCATTTCGCATTAGATAAACCTGTTGATCTTATTACCTGTTTTTTATACTCCATTCACTACACAGGTAAAATAATGGCGTTAAAACAATGCATTGACAGCGTTTACCGCGCACTTAGCGTTGGCGGTGTATTTTGTTTTAATGCCGTTGATAAAACCAAAATTTGTAATATAAGTCGTGTAAGCCATCGAACTCAACATTTAGAGAGTGTGTTTGAATTTAGCTCTGCTTGGTTTTATCAGGGGCAAGGAGAAGAGCAACGTCTACGCTTATCTATTTGTAAGACGACAGGCGAGCAAAAACAATTTTGGCAAGACGAACACCCTATGGTGGCGATAAGCTTTGATGAATTAGAAGCCCTTTTATCACCCTACTTTGAGGTGCATAAATTAGCCCATGATTACCAACGCATTCAGCCTTGGCAAATGGATGCCGGTAATGCCCTATTTTTGTGTGTTAAACGCTAAGCAAAATTAAATATGATCCTTTCCTGATAGGTGTACGTTAAACAGGCAGACGTTTTTGTCTATTAACATGCAAGAGGATTAGCTATGAAATTAACACATTTAATCAGTGGTTCTTTATTAGTAAGCTCTTTAGTATTTGGTGCTTATGCTCATAACCATAAAGCAAAAGCTGACATCGTTGACACCGCTGTTGCTGCTGGTAGTTTTTCAACGTTAGTTACTGCAGTTCAGGCAGCTGATTTAGTTGACACTTTAAAAGGTCCAGGTCCATTCACAGTATTTGCACCAAATGATGCTGCCTTTGCCAAGATCCCAGCAGCCGATTTAAATGCCTTAGTGGCTAACAAAGCCGCATTAACGAATGTATTAACATACCATGTCGTTGCTGGAAAAGTTATGGCAGCTGATGTGGTGAAATTGACCTCTGCCACCACTGTTCAAGGTGAAAATTTAGCGATTGAAGTAAAAGATGGCAAAGTCTTCGTAAACGGCGCTGAAGTGATTGCGACTGATATCGAAACCAGTAATGGTGTCATTCATGTGATCGATTCTGTTGTAATGCCGAAAAACTAATTACCCCTGCCAACAGATAACAAACAGACGTTTGTTATCTGTTATTTCTACACCACGTCACTAAACTGCACAATTATTCCGCAACCAAAAAGACCCTTGAAATAATAGCCAACCATACCGGCACCATCAAACAGCCTAGCAGCGTCGATTGCGCTATCACTTTTGCTACTTTTTCTTTATCAGCACCATACACGGCAGCTAATACATGGGCCGCTGAGGCGGTTGGCATAGCGGCGAACACCATCAAAACAATCACCGGTCCAGTAGCCAAAGTAAAAAGTATCCCGATAAGCAACATAGTTAGCGGCAAGATCAACAGTTTAATACTGTGTAAAGCCACTTCAAATCGGGATAAAGTAAGCAACGCGCGCCAATTAATGGCGGCACCTATGGATAATAATGCTAAAGGCACGGCGGCAACCGCTAACTTCTCCAGTGCGATCATTATAGGCTCCGGCATACGCCATCCCAAGATTGCACAGCCAATTCCAGCTACACTGGCCAAGAGAAAAGGATTGGTGACAACTTGCTGAACGGTTCGCCACACACTGAGCTGCTGTCCACGGGTAAGCGCCAGTACCGCTAAGATATTGGCTACGGGTACGGCCAAACCAATCGCTATTGACATTAATCCACGATACTCCGCCGGTAAGGCTTGCACAACGACCATGGCAAATGCCGTATTAAAGCGCCAAGCGGTTTGCCACATCCCAGCAAAATCAACAAATTTTTCGGGGCCCCACCAACGCACTAGCCATCCTAAACCGCATGCTAAGCCCATTAATCCCCACACACCGGAGCCCATTATCAACAAATCACTGCCCTTAGGTGGACTCGCTAAGGCACTGATAAAAATCAGAGCGGGAAACAACAGATAGAAATTAAGGCGATCAATACCTTGCCAGCCTACTGGGGGTAACGTGCGTTTCAGGCAGCCGCCACCTAACAACAGTAATAAATCGGGTAACAGCGTAATTAACACCAAACAGCTCTCTTTAAATTAATACCAAAGCAATATTGCCTGAGTTTATTCCTTAGGGTTTAGCGAGGATGGATGTGGAGGCGGCTGCGCCGGACGCTTCATCTGTTCCGAAATAGGTATGATTGTGTTTGGCATAGGGGGATCTGTAGGTGTCAGCAACTCTGGTTTTGTGTTGTCTCGTAACCATTCGCGCCAAATAGCCACCAATAACGCCATCAGCACAGGCCCAACAAACAGCCCAACTAAGCCCATCGTTTTTACCCCACCAATCAAACCAAAAAAAGTGGGTAAAAAAGGCAGCTTTATCGGCCCCCCAACTAGAGTAGGTCGAATGGTTTTATCAACAATAAATAACTCGATACTGCCCCATAAAAATAAGCCCACCCCGGCGGTTACATCACCGGTGCCTACTAAATACAACGAGATTAGTGTAAAGGCTAACGGCGCCCCACCGGGGATCAATGCCATAAAACCCGTAATTACACCAAACGCCACTGGCGAAGGAACCCCCGCAATCCAATAGGCAACCCCTAAAATCACCCCTTCACCAATGGCAATAATGGTCATGCCCATTACTGTAGAGCTCACCGTGGCGGGCACCACGCGCGAAAACCGCTGCCAGCGTTCAGGCAATACCCGCTCACCAATGGTATCAAGCTGCACGGCTAATTTATCGCCATCTTTATACAAGAAAAATAAGGTGATAAGCATAAACAGCAAGCTCAGCAAAACGCCCGCAGTATGCCAACCTAAACTTAACACCGTACGAGAAATACCGGTTAAATGCTCACCACTGACTAAGGTTACCGCATGCCCAAATTGGTGTGGCTCGCTTAAATATTCTTGCCAGAGCCTTGCCAATCCATTACCTATTCCGGGTAATGCAGCCAACCATTCGGGAACCGGAGCACCCACTTGATTAGCCGCAATCAACCATTTCATCCATACTTTCATTTCTTGAATAGCAAACGAAAATACCATGGTTAAAGGCACCACTAAGCACAATACAATCACCAAAATGGCGATACTGGCAGCTAACGTGTGTTTTTGCTGACAGCGCGCTAATAAACGCTGATAAATTGGCCAGCTAGCAAAGCATACGACTAACGCTGCTAACACCGGCACTAAAAAATCAATAAAAAAATAGACACCCGCCGCTAAAATGAGCAGGAGTAAGGCTTTGCTAATTGCGGAATAACTGAAAATTTGTGACATCACAAAACCTACTTCATTAAGAGATCGCAACGTTACCTTTTTATTTGCTACCTGTAAACGGGGCTATCTTATTGTTAGCTGGCTATTTTTAGCACGATCACGCCACCAACGATTAACATGACGCCCACATAACGCAGTAAAGAGCTGGCATCACCAAAAAAACAAATGCCCACCAAAAAGGTTCCAGCAGCCCCAATACCCGTCCAAACCGCGTAAGCCGTTCCTAAAGGAATGGTACGCTGCGCTAAAAATAACAAAGTACCACTTATCGCCATAAAACCAATTGCCATAGCAATACCGGCAATTTTATGTTGACCAGATTGCGCAATCTTTAACCCCACCGGCCAGCCAATTTCGGTTAATCCCGCTAATACTAAGTATATCCAACCCATTTTTCACCTCGATTAATCTGCTTACTGACGAACATCAGCACACTTGACAGTGCAGGAATAATATCAGTTAATTAGATTCATCAAAGTTGGTTACTATCAAAAAAATTCATATGTTAAGTTTAGAGCAACTCAATATGTTTGTTATTGCTGCCGACGAAGGCTCTTTCTCGGCCTGCGCACGGAAAACCGGTAAAGTTCAATCGGCGGTTAGTCATGGCATTAACACCTTAGAAATAGATTTGAATGTAAGTCTTTTTGATCGCTCAACGCGCCATCCCACGCTCACGCCGGCCGGAGAAAGGCTTTATCGGTTAGCCAAGGGGCTACTGATCCAAGCAAAAGAATTAGAGAAAACCGCCCAAGCCATTTCGCAACAGCAAGAGACACGATTAACGCTGGCAGTTGATGATGGCTTATTGCTGCCCGAGGTTTATGATCTGCTTATTAACGTTGAGCAGCGCTTTCCTACGCTAGAAATTGAACTGATTTCACTTACCTCAACCGATATGGCCATCGATGTCGCTCAGGGTGAAATAGATTTAGGCATTATGTTTAGCGAAGTCGAAGCCGCTAAGCAAATCGATTTCTGTTTTATCGGACATGTCGAGTATGTGGCAGTCTGTCACCCCCAGTTTCCGTTGGCAGAGCATCAGGCTATTACCACCACGGCGCTACTTCCTTACCGACAAATTGCCGTACGAGGTCGCAACAAACGTGAATCATCCTTGCTACTGAGTATGGCATCACATACCTGGTGGTGTTCTAGCTACGCTCATGTATTAGCGCTCGTCAATCGCCAAATAGGCTGGGCTTACTTGCCTTATTTCATGGTGCAACCCTTAATTGATAAAGGCCTGCTAGTTAATATGCGGATGGCCTTTGATCACATTACATGGTCAGTACCTGTTGATCTTATTTATGCCAAAGGCGCAAATCAGGGTCCGGTGTTTCGCTTTATAACAACTGCACTAAAACAACTGTATAGCCAGCGCCAGCAACGTTTACCCTAAGTGCAAGCAAACACTAAGGCGGATTGCACAGTAATAACACTTTATTCAGTGAGCTTTTATTAGAAAACTTTTATCAGAAATAACGTTTATAACGTCAACTAGCCCGCGACTTCGCTTTGAACGGGGATTTTCTCAGAATTATGCTATAAAAACTGGAATGGATAACGCAACGTAACACTAGGATATCTCATAACCATATCCCATAAACCACTCTACTCGAAGCCATACTATGATAACGACGCAATCGACTACACCATTCACTACAACAACCACAACAGAGCCCATGTCCCACTCATCGGATCGCACAACGCCACAGACGAAAGAAGTGATTGTTATCACTGGCGGCGGCCAACGCGTTGGCTTGTATTGCGCCTTAGCGTTATTAGCGCAGGGTTATCATGTTGTTGTGAGCTATCGTAAAACCTCCGAAGGTATCACACAGTTGCGGGCTGCCGGTGCACACTGTATCCAAGCCGATTTTACCCAGTTAAACGAGATGGCAAGTTTTGTAGAAGCCCTCGCCGTATACCCCAGCCTGCGGGCGATTGTTCATAACGCCTCGAGTTGGCAGCCTGATCGGCCGTTAGCCTCTGTAGAAGGCCCTATCCTGCAGCAATTAGAGGCAGATGCCGCGGTATTCGATGCCATGCAACATATTCATGCACGAGCACCCTATTTGCTTAATCGGGCATTATTATCACAATTACAGGCCAGTGAACGTGCGGATATTATGCATATCACCGATTTTGTCGCCAGTGTGGGGAGTGGTAAACATCAAGCCTACGCCGCGTCTAAAGCCGCCTTAGAAAACCTCACTTTATCGCTTTCGCGAAAACTGGCGCCCAACATTAAAGTAAACGCGATTGCCCCTGCATTGTTAATGTTTAATGAGGGTGATGATGCCGCCTATCGAGAAAAAGCCTTGGCTAAATCCCTGATGGCGATAGAGCCAGGCCCAGATGAAGTGTTACAAAGCATCTTATACTTATTAAATAGCCGCTATATTACAGGGCGGATCTTGGCGCTTGATGGCGGCAGACATTTACAATTACCCTAACCGCTCTCGGTTGTCGTAGCCAATAATCATGACTGCGGCAACCCATCTTGCTTAGAGCAACGTGGCAAAAATTAATCGCGCTCTAAAGCTATATCGTTTTTATCTATCAACCCAATCTATTTTATTCGCAATAAACTATCAGCAACTTACTATACTATTTTCATTGTTACTTCACTAAGTCGCACTGCTCATGGCAAGTGCGCTTAAAACCCTGTTAGCTCATAACAAACACCGGATGGGTCATGGGTTTTTTAGGTAGCAATCCGTGCTTGTATAAAAAAGGTTTTGAAGGAGACCAACAATGACACAACAACGTTTTAATAAAACGCTCCTCGCTGGCATGATGAGCCTGTTACTGGCCTCAGGTACCAGTTTTGCCAATAACGCACCGGCAGAAATTAGTAAACCACAAGGTGCAATGGGTTCAGGTACTGCCGCTATTGGTGCCGTTAGAACAAACCAGTTTTGGTGGCCTAATCAACTCGATTTATCACCACTGCGTGCCCACGACATTCGCTCAAATCCTTACGGCGAAAACTTTGATTATGGCAAAGCGTTTAGCAGCTTAGATCTGGCCCAAGTCAAACAAGACATCGATAAACTGCTTACCACCTCACAAGATTGGTGGCCGGCAGACTTTGGCAACTATGGCCCATTTTTTATTCGAATGACATGGCACAGTGCTGGAACCTATCGCACCTTAGATGGCCGCGGTGGTGCAGGTGGAGGTCAGCAGCGCTTTGATCCGCTGAACAGCTGGCCAGATAATGCCAATTTAGACAAAGCGCGTCGCTTATTATGGCCAATTAAACAAAAGTACGGTGAATCACTGTCTTGGTCAGATTTAATTGTCTTGGCAGGTAACGTTGCCTTAGAAAATATGGGGTTTCAAACCTATGGCTTTGCCGGTGGTCGTCCAGATGATTGGGAACCGGATCTGGTTTACTGGGGTCCCGAAGTAGAGATGCTGGCAAGCGATCGTGAAGATGCTGACGGTAAGTTACAACGTCCTTTGGGCGCAACCCATATGGGCTTAATTTATGTTAACCCTGAAGGTCCACGCGGCGTGCCGGATCCGGTTGGCTCAGCAAAAAACATTCGGGTGGCGTTTGATCGCATGGCCATGAATGATGAAGAAACAGTTGCTTTGATCGCCGGCGGGCACACTTTTGGTAAAATGCACGGTGCACGCAAACCCGCGGATTGCGTTGGCGCAGAACCCGGTGCTGCAGGTATTGAAGAGCAAGGCTTGGGCTGGAAAAACAGTTGCGGTAAAGGCCACTCAGAAGACACCATTACCAGCGGATTAGAAGGGGCTTGGACACAGGCGCCAACCCGTTGGACAACATTGTATTTAAGTAACTTACTTAACTTTGAATGGCAGCAAACACGTAGCCCAGCCGGTGCAATTCAGTGGATCCCAACGGATGAATCGCTGCACGCTTCGGTACCTGATGCGCATATTAAAGGTAAGTTTAACCCGCCAGTGATGACCACCGCTGACTTGGCGCTGAAATACGATCCTGAATACCGTAAAATTGCTGAGCGTTTTCTGGCAAATCCAGAAGAATACCGTTTAGCCTTCGCCAAAGCTTGGTATAAATTAACCCACCGTGACATGGGACCACCACGCAATTTCTTAGGTGCTGAGGTCCCCAAAGATATCTTAATTTGGCAAGATCCGATTGACGCAAGTACGCAATCAACCATTAATGATCGCGATGTTAAAACGTTAAAAACGCGGATCTTAGACTCTGGTTTAACGGTACCTGAGTTAGTCCGTGTTGCTTGGGGTGCTGCCGCAAGTTACCGTGATTCAGATATGCGTGGTGGTGCAAACGGTGCACGTATAGCCTTGGCACCACAAAAAGATTGGGCAGTAAACAACCCGGCTGAAACAGCCAAGGTGTTAGACGTACTTAAAGGTATTCAAACTGACTTTAACAAGAGCAGAAGAAAAGTATCACTGGCCGATCTTATCGTGTTAGCGGGTACGGCTGCAGTTGAAAAGGCAGCCAAAGATGCCGGTTATACCGTAACTGTACCCTTTACACCCGGCCGTGGTGATGCCACGCAGGAACAAACCGATGTCAACTCGTTTGGCTTGTTAGAATTAACCGCTGACGGTTTCAGAAACTATTTTGATGCTGAAAATAGCTACAAGTCGCCAACGGAAATGTTAGTAGACAAAGCCGATCAGCTTGACTTAACTGTACCCGAAATGACGGTTCTGGTTGGTGGGTTACGTGCACTTGATGCCAACTATCAAGGCAGCAAACACGGGGTATTTACCAGCAAACCTGGGACCTTAAACAACGACTTCTTCGTGAATTTGTTGGATATGTCTACCGTATGGCGTAAATCTGAAACAGATGGACTATACGACGGTTTTGATCGCCAAACGGGCGAGAAAAAATGGTCAGCAACATCAGTTGATTTAGTGTTCGGTTCAAACTCTGAACTGCGCGCCATCGCTGAAGTGTATGCTTTTGATACCTCTAAAAAGAAGTTTGTTGATGACTTCGTCAAAGCATGGACTAAAGTAATGGAACTTGATCGTTAAGTTTTGCTTAGCGATTAAAAGGGCCCTCGGGCCCTTTTTTTTCGTCGAATAAACGCTGTTGCTCCTAACGCGAGCTGGCTAAAAAGGGATTGGCGGTAACTTGGCGGTGCTTTGACGGCGCCATGCGGTTCCAGACGCTTGCAGAAAATCAGCGAGCTTGCTTAACTAAGCTGCCCGTTAATTGCAAAAGTGTATTATGGATATCTCAGCCGATAAATTAAGAAACATGCGACTACGACATAACCTCTCGCAGGAATTACTCGCCAAACAATCAGGACTGAGTCTTCGCACTATTCAGCGCTTAGAACGCGAAGGTGGTGGCTCCAGTGAAACATTGCACGCTTTGTGTGCCACCTTCAATATTGACGCCGAACAATTACAACAGCAAAAAGCACCACTTTATAGTCGTTGGCATCGCGCTACTGTTATTAGCAAAATATTCCTTTTTATGCTGTTGTTTGCCGGTGTACTGAGCTTAATGAGGCTGGCTACCGTTGATATTAGTATTTATATTGATGTGATCGCACTATTCATTCTAATCGGCTATCTTAGCCTTTCAACACTGCTCTGCTTTGGTTTACAGGGTATAAAAAGTGCACTGAGTGGTATAAGGTTTTTAGCGAGCTCAACGCTTTATGCCCAAGGCTCAATTGCGTATTTACACTCCCTTTATGGCTATATCTATTTTAACTGTTACATAGCCGCAGCACTGGGTAGCGGCATAGGATTGATAAGTTTATTAGAGATGCTGGCAACAACAGGCAATCACCTCCAATTTTTTGCCGGGCTGCAAGTGTTGGCTATTTTATGGGTTTATGCGGCTATTGTTGCTGAATGTGTTATCAGACCTTTGCGCTATAAATTAACGCTGGCGGCATTATAAAGGGGAGCGTGTTTATTTAAGTGCGCTTTAAAGTAGCCTGGCACGTATAACGGTTTACACCACTTAAATAGAGGAGAAATACGTGAAAATTTTAGGCACTACCCTGATGGCACTGTTTTTGGCTGGCTGCTCCATTGTCGGCCACAGTGAAGTTGAAACGGCTCCCTATACCTTGCTAAAAGCCGACGAGAAACAAAAGATTGAGGTGCGACGCTACGATAATATGATACTCGTGTCGACCAGTATGGCAGAAGGTCGCAATACCGCCTTTCGTAAACTATTTCGCTACATCAGCGGTGACAATACTCTCGCCACCCCTATTGCTATGACCGCGCCGGTATTTATGGACAACAATACCGCAGCAAGTGCGCCTAAAGGCACCGAAATTGCGATGACTGCGCCCGTTTTTATGAATAACAGTGAAGCGGATACGCTGATGTCATTTGTTATGCCAAAAACCTTTACGCTCGACACCACGCCCAAACCCAATGATCCTAGCGTTAACGTCAGCGAAGTTAATGATTACACGGTTGCCGCAATCCAATTTAGCGGTACCTTAAGCAAAAGCAATGTGGCTAAGTATACCAAGCAGCTTGAAACATGGATGGCGGCTAATGGCTATACGGCTGCCAGCGCGCCCATTGAAGCGGGCTATAATGGTCCGCTTACACTTCCTATGCTACGCCGAAATGAAATTTTAATTTCATTGCAATAATTTTTGATTTTTTGATTTTTTGATTTTTTGAAATGCTATCGTGATGTCGTTGCACGACCATCTACTATTAGGCTGCAGTGATGCTGCAGCCTGTTATCGATGTACCGCGTTTATGGCACGGCAATGATCAAACGCGGTTACGCTTAACGTTGACGTGGTGCCTTGCCAGCTTTTGATGTGGCAGGCTTTTTTGGAGCACTGCTTGGTTTAGACATTGCGCCGGACGTTGGCGCAGATCTAGGCTTGGCTTTCGGTTTTGCCTTAGCACCCGCTTCTAATTCTATTGTTGTCTCTGAAGCTTTGTTAGACCGACCGGTAAGCACTTTGCGCGATATCGTCTTTAATAACGACCCCCGGTTACTAACTTCAAAACCTGGCTTAACGACCCGTTTGATGCTGCTGCCAATCAACTTTTGGATCCGCTCTAAGCTTTGCTCTTCTTCGCGGCTAACAAACGAAATAGCCTGACCTGACGCGCCAGCACGCCCGGTACGGCCAATACGATGCACATAATCTTCAGGCAAATACGGTAAGTTGAAGTTAACAACATGGTCTAACCCTTGAATATCTAAGCCACGGGCGGCCACTTCAGTCGCAATTAACACCTGTAATTTTGCTGATTTAAAATCAGCAATTGCCCGACGGCGCGTACCTTGGCTCTTATCGCCATGACAAACCGCCGCATTGATTTTCGATTTTTGTAAATCGGCTAACAAGCGATCGGCTTGCTCTTTAGTACTGGTAAACACCAACACCTGAAACCAGTTTTGCTCAGCCAACAATTGCTCAAATAATTCAATTTTACGGCTTTCTTCTACGGGATATACCACATGTTCAACGGTATCCGCTGTACTGTTGGTTTTTGCTACTCGAATTTGCTGATGATTTTTTAGAATCTTATGCGATAACTCATTCACAGCCGGTGACGTAGTAGCCGAGAACAGCATAGTTTGACGTGAATCCGCGGTCATTTGCAGTAACTTTAACACATCGGTGCTAAAGCCCATGTCGAGCATACGATCGGCTTCATCCAGCACCACAAACTCGACGTCACTTAAAATCACATTACCCAATGCCATATGCTCTAGCAAACGGCCAGGTGTACTGATCACTAAATCAACACCAGCAATAAGCTTATTGGCCTGGCCACCCATTTTTACCCCACCATATAGCGCGGTAACACTGATCGGCAAAAACTGTGCATAAGCCGTTATCGCATTAGCAATTTGTTCGGCTAACTCGCGGGTAGGTGTAAGAATTAACGCTCTGGGGCGACGTTCGGTGGTGGCTTTAGGTTTGTCCAGCATCCGCTGTAAAACCGGAATAGCGAAAGCGGCTGTTTTACCCGTGCCTGTTTGCGCGGTAACTTGTAAATCTTTGCCGCGACGAGCCGGAACAATCGCTTGCGCCTGTACCGGTGTCATCTCATGGTAATTGCATGCCAGCAGCGCGCGTTGTAAATCGGGAGCTAAATCTAATGATGAAAATTGCATAACGGTTCCTCTGCAATGTAACGGTAACCTGAGGACCTCGCGATGCACAAAGCTGGCAAAACGTTAAATCCTAATATGTTGCTGTGTTTAACGCTAAGTGCTACTCAGCACTCTCAAGATCAAAATCAAGAGCAGTACGTGGTTTAAACTTAGATGCCTTGGCCAGGATCTCCAGATAAAACTGCGGATATTCCTGTGCTACAGCAGCATCAATATGTTTATTAATTTCCGAGTTAAAAATGTTAACTGCAGTTTCTTCAGATGCACCAAACCGACAATCAAATGCCCAGTAATCTTGCCCTGCCGGCAAGGCTTTGCCGCGCTCGCGTCTTAAATATTTTTTAATATCATGCTTAATCGAATCCACTAAGCGCGCGGTATTCAATTTTGGGTGGGTTAACGTGAATGTTTTTTTCATTAAAATTCCTACAAAAATGTACACAGCGCCAAGTACGCACGCTTATCGCGGCGTATTCTACATGGTTATCGCGCAGATAACTGCCACTATCTGCTTTTTGCCGACAATATCTGTATGAAATACCCAAATTAGGGTACTGCTTGTAAGACAACACCAGAATGCTGTTGCAAGGCATGGCTTTGCGTTTCAGTAAAGCGTACTGATTGTATTGCGCCTTCTGCGTTAGCGTTCTCACGACGAGCATCAAACTGTTGTATATTGGCTTGTGTATTGTTCTGAGCAACGGCCTGATCAATAAAGAGCACCGATAAGCCATGCTTATTGGCTACCTCTAACCCAGCCGCCGTGCCTAAGCACAATAACGCGGTTGACCAGGCATCTGCCTCGGTTAAATCGTCATGCAATAAAGTCACCGATACCGTATTGTGGGTCACGGGTGCCATGCTCCGTGCATCTAAAATATGGCTATAACGGGTGCCCGCGTTGTCATAATAATGCCGGTAGGTGCCTGAGGTCATAATAGCGATAGGATCGGTTTGCGTAACCTGAACAATTTTTTGTAATTGCTGCGCGCCGGGCAAGGGACGCTCTATTGCTACTCGCCATTTACTGCCATCAGGCTTGTGGCCACGCGTTTGTAATTCGCCCCCAATTTCGATTAAATAATGTTGAATGCCAAACTGTTCAGCGATGGCCGTTAAGCGTTGCACCGAATACCCCTGCGCTATGGATGATAGGTCAATACTCAGTTGCGGGTGCTGCTTTTGTAACGACTCAGGGCTAACGATCTGAACTTTTGCCAGTCCAAGCTGTGGACTAAGTTGCGCCAAGGTCTCATGGCTAGGGATCTGTAAAGCTTTATCGCGAAACCCCCAGGCAGCAAATAGTGGGCTGATCGTCAAATCATAACAGCCCGCACTTGCTTCGTTGATCTGCTTTGCAATATGCACTAACTCCACAATTTCGGTACCAACTGCAACGGGCTCCGTACTTGTGGTCCGATTAAACCCTTCTATAATCGAATCGTTACGATAATTCGACATCAGCTTATCTAACCGCGCCAACTCAGTACTAATAGCCAATTCTACTGGCTGTTGTGCAATCTCAGTGTCGCTCCAATAGGTTATGCTGTAGGTTGTACCTTGCGCCGCACCTGAAAACTTATGCAATTGCGGCACTCGCTCGCAACCGGTAAGACTTAAGGCTAATAAAATAATGAAATATTTTTTCATATGTCACTCGTAGTTACCTTAAATGCCAAGAATTCACCAAAAACGCGATCGAATATTCTTTCAGCCTAGAGCACGCTTAATATTTAATTTATAAAAATCAATGCATTAAACTTAAAAACCCTTTATGGTGGCTACAAGACTAGAGCGAAAATTTGCACAATGGTTACTGGGTGAAGCTGTCAATCGACGTGGTCATACAGTAACAGCGTTGTACGGAGCAGCTATTATGGAACAAGCCGTTCGGCAACTCACACAAGTATAAACACGCTCTCGACAAAATATTATGTCAACGACGTATTGAAAAGTTCATTCACCATAACTTGATATAAAACAGCATCAACATCACCAATGGCATCCTGATGTATAAAACGCTTAATAAAGCGCATTCCAAGCTTTTGCATCACACCAATAGAACCTGCATTTTCTGGCATAGCAATCGCTGACAAGGTAAGCACTTCTGGCTGATTGGTTAAGACTGCTTTGGCAATTCTCAACGCTGCCTCGCTTGCAAACCCTCGCTCCCAAAACGCTCGCTTAAAGCGCCAGCCTATTTCAACATCTTGCTCACTTGGATTAGCGGTATTAAAACCCATCGGTCGGATCAATACCCATCCTAAAAACACATTATCGGCTTGCCTTCGCACTTGCCAAATACCGAAACCTTTCACGGGATCACGGTACTTAGCCATTCGAGGCAGCATAACTTGCTCAATGGTTTGTCTATTGGTGCAGGTACCGCCATTGATAAAACGCATGACCGTTTCATCTTGATCAACCTCAAACAATAAATCAGCATCTTGCAAAGACATCAGCCTAAAATACAGCCGTGAACTTGATGGAATCGTTAGCATATTCAATTACTGCTTTTTTACGTTACCGGCTTCTAAAATGGGTAAACCCGCTTCTGTTGGAATATAAATTCTCTCGCCAGTACCCTCTTGTAAGCCCTTTATCCAAATATACTGCAGATACTCCGAATTCCCTTTTAATGATTCACCGATAATTTTGTTCGCTTCTGCTGCCGCTTTGGCGCGTTCAATATCGGCTAAGCCTTCTGCTTTCGCTTTTACCAGCGCGGCTTTACCCTCCGCTTCGGCTAACGTAACGCGGGCGTTTGCTTGCATTAACGACGCGGTTTCCCGAGCGCGCGCTTCCTCAATTAAAATTTGCTTGCTCCACTCCGCTTCTTTTAGCGCTGCTCGGCCACTCATTTCCATGCGATATAAGTTGTATTTTGGCCATGCCCAAAGCGACATAACAATTAAAGCGATAATGGCGAAAAACAAAAACATCAACGAACCTAAGGCGAGGACTTGCCTGTTTTGATACATTTTACTCTCCCTGCATACATAACAAAATGTGACATAAAACGACGATTTTTTTCTGCTGCACATTACACAATTAAACAAGAAAAAATAGCAATTAAAATTTGCTTGACGACAGTATTGCTTACTAAGGCGCGACGGGAATTCAGGCTATTAAAATCAATTGCGACATAATGTCGCTGTTGTTATAGAAAGACTTGTCATTACCTCTTTTTATCACTACTTTACTCTTAAGCTTTTAATCAAAAATAGGACATTCCATGCGATCATTATTGCTGTCATTCTCTCTTCTAATCACACTGATAGTCACACTGAGCTGCGTCATACTAAGTACGGCAATTGCTGCCGAGCTGCAACTTAAACAAGGCGAAGTGAGAGTGCCAATGCCAGGTCGCACTGTCACCGCGGGTTACTTTACGCTGGAAAATACTACGGCCGCTACCGTAGAGCTGGTAAAAGCCAGTAGCCCAGCATTTGCCAAAGTAGAACTGCATCAACATATTAAACAAGACGATGTCATGCGCATGGTCGAGGTTGAAGCAATAAGCATAGAACCGGGCGCAACGTTAGTCTTTCAGCCTGGCGGTTTACATTTGATGCTTTTTGAACCTCAAGTGGCTTTAACCGTGGGTGAAACGGTCAGCGTAACGCTACATTTTGCCGACAACAGTACTAAAGTGCTTGAGCTCCCGCTCACCGCAATGCCGCGGCGTTAACCCTTATTATTTGTGGGATTTTTGCTATCTATAATGACGGGCTTCGCTACTCAACTTAGCGAGATAAAATCTCGCGAGTAAAAATACAGCAGCAAGGCCACATTCAATAGCACGGTAGACCAAAATTGCCACAAAAATGATCTTTTTTGAGATTTATGTCGCAAATAATGCTGCGCCAGCAAAGCGCCTGGCCAGCCACCAATAAGTGAACAAAATTGTAAGGTTGATTCCGGTGTTCGCCAGTTGCCTGTTTGAGCCTTACGTTTATCAAACCAATAAACCACGAAGGTAACAACACTCAGCAACAAATAAGCCAATAAAACAAAAACTGGCATCCGTTGTGTTACAACCGCCATCAGCAAACCAGCTAAAAAAATGAGCAGCAAAGCGATTGGCCAAAAACCTCCTTTTTTTGCGGCTTTAACACGAAGTGTCTCCCCAGCAAACGTCACGCTATCTGCCTGCGAACGCCCACTTTTGTCCTGAGTAACTGAATAGGTTACAACATCTCCGATCATCGGGCGGCGTTGTCTATTTTGCAGCGTTTTTATATGCAGAAATACCCGATCGCCGTTTAGCATTGGCTGAATAAAACCAAAGCCTTTTACATCATCCCACTGCGTGATCTTTCCTTTTAAGCGCATTTATAATCCCTGATTTTATTGTTCTTGTTTTTGTTCTTGTTTTTGTTCTTGTTCTTGTTTTTACATTTCTCAACACGCGTCATAGCCAACGTCACAAAATATAAAAAATGACGCATGGTAATAGGGTCAAGCAATTAACCCAACCCCTCTCTTCATTTACTTATCATTTACTTAGCTGGCTTTATCACCAACTCAACTAAATTGGGGTAAAGTCGCTGATAGTCTACTAGCACAGTAGCTAGCTTTTCAAATGTCTGAAACGTTGATTTTAACGCAACATTATTGGTTAAAAACTGTGGTAAGCGACCCGAAGGATCAGCTTGCCCCTCATACTCAATGTGTACTTGCCCCGCTGAAAGAGGAGTAAGTGTCCACACACCAACAACGCGCTGCATTCTGATATAGCCCGCTTTTACTGGAAATTGTTGTCCCATATCGCTCACGGTTAGGGTTACCACCCCAGTTTCTGGGTGCTGCGACCACACTGAATGGGTAATCATATCCCGTGGTGATACTGGCCACACTGCCTTAAACTGCGTATGAACAATGTGTGTGTAGGGATCTGGTTGAGCCAAAATTACAGCACGTTCACTGTTTACTAACCAATTTTGGATGTTAGCGGTGTCTTCAAGCAAATGCAAAAAAGCGCCTAGGCTTGAGTAGACCGTTGTGCTGGCGTTTATCTGTAACAACTCATTGGCATTTTTACGGTATTCAACGCGGACAGTAGGCTGCTCTTGATATAGCTGCCAGCCCTCCTCCGCTGCAACACAGCAGCTAAAAGAAAAAAGTAAAAATAAGAAGATGCCGCATACAGTACGCATAAAATCCTTAATATCAAGCGATAAAACTGATTACTTTACGCCAAGCGAACGGAACAAAGTGTCGGCAAGTTTTGCTAAATCCAAACGCAAAAAACAGCTAATAACTTTATTGCGGCGCCTTACTTAATATTTAACGTTTACTAAACCGTCTTAGGTTCAGATCTATTTTCTTTTATGCCAAACCGTTAAAATCGATCTTAAGATTCACATATTCTGCTTTCAACGCTACTATAAGCGGCATTAACGCGACGTTATTTCCCAAGTAATTTCATCATACGTAAAAGGCGATAAGATGCGTATTCACTTTGTTGTTCATGAAGCGTTTGAAGCGCCGGGCGCGTATGAAACATGGGCAAAAAGCCACCATCATACCCTAACCTATTCTCGGGTGTATCAAGGCGACCTCTTGCCTGGCAACATCGGCACGATCGACTTTCTGATTGTTATGGGTGGCCCGCAAGATCCACATACGACCAAAGCGCAATGTGCTCACTTTGATACTCACGCTGAGCAACAGCTAATTAAACAGGCGATTAACGCAGGTAGAGTAGTCCTTGGCATTTGCTTAGGCGCCCAATTAATTGGTGAAGCACTAGGCGCAACATACGCGCAGAGTCCAGAACGTGAAATCGGAAAATTCCCTATTACCCTCACCGAGGCGGGCATCGCACATCCGCTTATAAACCATTTTGGTAACGTGCTAGAGGTAGGACATTGGCACAATGATATGCCAGGATTAACTGCCGACGCGCAGATTCTTGCCTACAGTGAAGGCTGCCCGCGTCAAATTATCGCTTACAGCGATCGAGTCTTTGGTTTTCAGTGCCATATGGAATTTACAACCGATATTGTGGCCATGTTAATTGCCAACGATACTCCCTTTACAGCAGCACAACATCGCTTTGTTGAAACCCCAAGCGCATTACTCAACCATGATTTTACAGACATGAACCAACGGCTATACACGTTTTTGGATAAACTCGAAAAGCTTTATCAAGCCTTTATTAATAAGAAATAGCAACAAATAGCAACACTTAAAGAGACAGCCCTGTGACATGTTCGTTGTGCGCTAACAACATGCAATTGTCAGAAATTTGCTGCTACATTTCATTAAACTAAAGCATGCCATGCATTTTAAGCCAGTGTGAAAACGCATCAAACCAGCCGGTACTCGTGGTTTCTTTGGGGTACATGCCAAAGCCATGACCGCCTTGTTCATAAAAATGAAACTCTACCGGTCTACCAGCCGCATGCCACTGCTGTATCAAGCCAAACTCACCTGTGGCAAAAAGAGGATCGTCGGCAGCTATAGCAACAAAGAGTGGTGGCGCATCAGCAGGTACGGCTACTGCCGACAGCGGGCCATAAATATTACCAATAAACGCAGGCTTGGCATCTGGGCTAAATAGCGTGGTTGTCATCGTTAGCATCGCGCCGGCTGAAAAACCAAGCATACCAATGCGATTTGGCTCAATATGCCACTCCTTTGCTCGACTGCGGATCAGGGTAAAAGCGGCCTGCGCATCGGCAAGCTGCGGTGCTAAGCTTATTCGCATTGCGTCGACATCAGGACGAGGCGGCCTGCGCCCTGCGGCCGAAAACATCTCGCGCATTTCACGTGTAAAATCGGCCATGTTAGCGGGTGTTTGCTGTAAACGGTATTTAAGTACAAAAGCTGCAATGCCTTGCTGTGCCAACGCTTGCGCGACATCCCAGCCTTCGTTGTCCATCGATAATGTACGAAAACCACCCCCTGGCATAACAATCACTGCCGCACCACTTGCCTTGGTTGGATCGGGTAGAAAAGGCGTGAGAGTTGCCACAGTAACGTTACGTACAAAGCGACTGCCATACTGAGAATGCCATGATTCTGGCGTTTGCGCTCCCATCAACGGGCCCGTATCTAGGGTGATCGCCGACTGTTGATTAGGCGGTGTAATGGGCGTCATGGTGTCATTTGCTTGCAAAGATAACGGCATCAGCACAGAGCACACTAATAACAAAAAACTAATCGTCCACCGCAAGGCCTTAATGCCCGATGCTAACGCCCACAAAACGCTAATCTGATGTTGATGCAGCGGCATTATAAGTAAACGCATTAACGCTCTCCTTATGATATTAACAGGGCAAAGCACGATACTCTGCGGCAGCAGCCTCTCGGCTAAGGTGTTATTTAGCGCGACCTTTTACCGTGCGGACAATAGGTTTAATAGTGCCATCAGCATTAAAATACACTCTGTCCATGCTCACAGAGCGCCGATAATTGCCCCCGCCTGGTAAATCAGCACTGTGATACGCTAAATACGTGTTACCGTTAAACTCAAACATGGCGGGATGAATGGTGGTGGTGTTGGGTAGTGGATCCATAATGATCCCTTGGTACTGCCAAGGCCCCGTTGCAGCGGTACTGGTTGCGTACGCAAGACTCTCTGGAAACCCAGCGGCATACACCAAATAATAAAGCCCATTGTGCTTTGACAGATATGGACCTTCTTCAAAGTTTGGTAGGGTGTCTACTCGATTAATTTTTACCTGACGCGTATCGCGATTTTGCATCTTGTCAGCAGGATCTAAGGTGTAACGTTCGCCTTTTAAATGAATAAGATCAGCGTCAAGCTCAACCCACCATAATTGCTTATTGCCCCAGTACAGGTAGGCTTTGCCATCATCATCAATAAACACCGCCGGATCAATATTGCGCCAGCTATGCGCCTTGTCCTGGGCAGTATCTTCCAATAAGATCATTGGCATACCGCGTGGATCTGTAAAAGGTCCTTCTGGGCTATCCGAGACGGCAACACCAATTGAAAACCCAAACTGATCCCCCGTTTGGCCTCCCTCTACAGCAGCATAAAAATAATACGTTGACTTACCCGATGCATCTTTACGGTGAATCACATGATGTGCGTAGGCATTACCGGTTTTTTCATCTCCTCGGGCCCAAGCAAAATCAGAGTAACGCAGCACCGTACCTTTATTCTCCCAGCGGATCAGATCCTGACTGGTCCATAACCGATAGTCATACATACGATAATCTTTGCCTTCAACCGATTGCTCATCGTGCGTGCTGTAAAGGTAAACCGTGCCATCTACCACCATAACTGCCGGATCGGCAGTGTAGATAAACGCGCCCGCTTCATTGGTTGGATCGGCAGTATCGTACTTAATAATAGGGTTATCGAAATGGGTAGGCGCACGCTCCGCTGTGTTGGTTTTGTCAGCAGCAAAGGCAGTGGGAGCATTTATAACCCCACCCAACAAGATTGCAATACCAAGCTGTCGCCAACGCGTGCAGTCACGAAGACAATTAAGATTGAGGTTCTTTTTTACACCTAACATAACCGCACTACCTTAACGTTGTATAAACATTGGTTGGTAGTGTGGGGTAAAAATAACCTAGGATCCTATTACGAATCCGTATAAGTGCTTTATCTTATTTTTAGCCTTAAGACAGCGAAATTAAGTAAAAAATGAATACCCCTATTAAATTGGTCTGCCGCTTGATGCGTTAACGTTACTTATGGAACGATAAACTTTATGCAGCTGATCCTAAAAGTTTAAAACCTGTTGGGATCTAATATTTTTAGGCTCTACTTCCGAGGTACCTAACGCTTTGGTAAAGCAGCCAATACCTTAGCAACAAGTTGATTTAGCTCGTCGCCATTGCCTAGCCAGCGTGCCACCAGCAACAGATCATTTTCACGATCAATATAAATAATATTGCGCCCTGCCCCTTGAAAGGTAATGGCACTCTCAGGGGCGCTCGGTAGCGCTTTACGCCCTGGGTTTAAAAACCAATTTGCAAAACCATACTCTGGGTTTACCCCCGCGCTACTGGCAAGATTAATCCATTCGCGGCTAACTAATTGCTGGCCTTGCCATTGCCCGTCGCGTAAAAACAGATACCCAAAACGCGCCAGATCCCAGGCATTAATAAAGATACCGCCGCCCCAATGGCCACCACCAGATACCGACTGGATCCGCTGGCCATCCAGCTCTATCCAGCTATTGTCGTAACCATACCAACGCCAAGTGGAAGACGCGCCGATGGGCTGCATGATGTGCTCGTTTAATACTTCGGGTAGTGGCTTACGCCATACATAAAGGGTTGAAAGGGCAAGTAAATTAATGCGCACATCATTGTATTTATAATGGCTACCGGGCGTTCGTAATGGGCGGTTTGGCCACTCTGCCGGTGTGTTACCTTCTGGCCGGTCTGCCCAATCGGGTTTCCCCCAGAGCGTTCCCTGCCAATCACTGGTTTGCCGCAGTAAATGATCCCAGCGAATTTGGCTATTATGCTCGCCCTGATATAAATCCACACCATGTGGCATATAAGGGCCAACCCTATCTTGTAGATCATGGATCAGCCCACGCTGCCAAGCCAGCCCGGTTACCGTGGTTAAAAATGTTTTAGCGATGCTATGCGTCATATCAACGCTATCCACATCCCCCCACTGAGCAATAAGCTTCCCCCGATAAATAATCAGGCCATTTGCTGCCGCGCGTACGCCCATCGGGCCAATAATTTGATCATAGGGTTCTTTGGCACCAAAGGTTGTTGCCTGCACAATGGCCTGATCTTTAGAGGCAGGATTTTCACTGGCAATGGCATAAGCAACGGCGTCGGCCAGTTTTTGTTCATGCACATTCAGTGACGCCGGGCTTACCGTGGCCCAATGCCCAGGTGGCGGATAATAGGTTTCAGCGGCCAAGGGCAACGCCAGTAATAACAACAACACAGCAGACACTCGCACAGCAGGCTCCTTTGACTCATTCATAAATAGCGATAAACACTATACTGCGAGTTAGGCCAGTATTGTGCAAGTAGCTTATTGATAATACACCTTCCGTATCAATCAGCGCCAAAAGCTAACCATCAAGATCTTCCCTCGATGGTTACTAAAAACAAGCCTTGAAATTCTCACGCTATGAGGTCGCATCAGGGTGTCAAAATCCTTTACAGTGAAAGATTGCAAAAATAATATATCATTGAATTTAAAGCAAAAAAAAACGGCACAAACCATGCATGCACAAGATTTGAAAACAAAAACCACTCTGGAGTTCATGATGTCTTTCATTAAAAAAATCACAATGACGGCCTTTGCGCTGTCTTTTACCATGTGTCTAGTACCACAGGCTAACGCTGCGATTATCACCCCTATTATCACCCCTGGCACCTTTATTGGCGGCAATGGTAACGCGGGCGAATCACTTGCCAGTACCAGATACAGAGCATTTTTTACTTCTGCTGCTCAACAGGAAAACTTTCTCGGAATTCCTAGCCTTGGAACTGCAGCGAATCGCGTAGGGCAAGACATCAACTGGGGTAACCTCACAACTGAAACATTCTTCGATTTTAGCTTTCAGTACGACAAAACCAATGACATGTTGATCTCCATTCTCGGGAACAATGTGCTTCAATACACTGACTGGTCGACAAAATTAGCGGCCAATACCAATAAAACTAAAACAGCTTCAGACTTGAACGCATTTCAAATCAGTATCGGTGATCGGAGCACAACGTCTTCTGTCAGACTGAAAAGTCTGGTTCTGGATGGTATTTCATTAGGCGATTTCACGGGTTCAGATACTTATCTCGATTGGCTCGTCACCGGACCTGATCTGAATTTGACCGATGGCTTTATCCTTAGCGGACAACTTGGCTTACAAGGAACAACTTGGCCAACCAACCCAGAAACTTCTGTGGTCAACCTGACGGCAGGTTGGGATGCACGTGGTTTTAGCCCTGCTCAAGTCCCTGCCCCAGGTGCTTTCGGTTTATTTGCACTAGGTTTATTTGGCTTGTTTGCTACACGTCGTTTTAAAAGTTAAAGTTATTAACCTTCGGGATCAACCCCGAAGGTTAGATTTTTCTGGATGCTGCATATTATGGATTATAAACTTCGCAGTAACTTTAATAATCCGCTATTAATCGCCATGGGCGCAGCAGCCGTATTGTTTACCCTAACGAGGTTAATGCTGCTGTGGCAGCGCTTCCGGCCAAAACGTATATTTTACACATAAATTTTTCCAAGCAATTAAACCGGCAAAACCATCAGCCTCCAGCACTAAACGAAGCATTAATGCAGCCCTCGTAAACCTTGCTTAAAAACGGCATAATTTCATACCTCTATCGCGTAGGTCGTTTTTAGTATTTGGGGTTAATCATGGGTTTTTATATGCTGCTGGCGCTGGTATCGGCCGTGGCGATGGCTAGTAGCGGTGTGATTGCCAGGCTAAGTGGCCTGGCGGCGGCTGAACTAACGTTTTATCGTTTAGCGGTAGGTGCACTGTGTCTGTTGTTGTTATTGCTGGCAAGCGGCAAACTTACGGTACTAAAAACCAAACCCGACTGGCGTATCGGGCTAAACGGCGTACTATTGGCCAGCTTTATGCTGTGCTTTCTAAGTGCCATTCAGTATATCAGCCTAGCCAATGCCATTATGCTGGTCTATCTGGCACCGCCGCTATCGGCAATGGTGGCACACTGGCTGCTACAGGAAAAACTGGATTTACCCGATACTGGCCTTATCGCCCTCTCCTTTTTGGGGTTTGCCATGCTACAACAGTTCCAATTTCAACTGGTACTGGACGCAGCGCAGTTACCGGGTTTAGTGTTTGGCCTGTTGTCACTGCTAGCCTACAGTGGCTTTTTGCTGTTAAACCGCCGGCCACAACCAGGCCACTCGCAATTACAACGCACCTTTTATCAGTTACTGATCGGCGCGTGCTGTGTACTGCCGTTTTTAAGTGGCATAGCGCTACCCACCACAGATAGCCTGCTCTGGATTGCACTAGCCGGTATTTTCCCGGGTTTTCTGGCAATCTACTGCGCCATTGTCGCTTTGCAGCATTTACCCACCCGCGTTTATGCCACCCTAGCCTATCTGGAACCGGTAACGGTGATTCTGGCCGGCTGGCTGCTCTTTTCCGAGCAGTTAAGTTTGTTGCAAGGCGCAGGCGTGCTGCTGATTATGCTAACCGGGCTGATGCTGGCACTAAGGCATAAACCGGCCACAGTGGTCGCGCAGGCGCTCACTAAAGTGGAGCAGCAATTGGCCCCACTGGCTGCTAATGCTGATACCACACAAGTAGCAAATGACGTAGAGCCTGAAAAAACCTAAATCACGTTTAAACAGACCTTTTCAGCTAAGCGGTCAGTAACTTCGTAAAAAGCACAATATGGACTTCCCAGCTTTTACTGGCGGGCGGCGAGAAAACCTCTAATGCCTCACCCGGCTCAAGGGACTTGATACGTTGTGTTTTTTGCCGGTCCTTGAACCTTCGGTATCTGACCCCGAAGGTTCCCAGGCTTTTTAGCAATCTACTGTGCTATTGTTGCCTTGCAGCATTTACCCACCAGGGTTTATGCCACCCTAGCCTATCTGGAACCGGTAACGGTGATTCTGGCCGGCTGGCTGCTCTTTTCCGAGCAGTTAAGTTTGTTGCAAGGTGCAGGCGTGCTGCTGATTATGCTAACCGGGCTGATGCTGGCACTACGGCATAAACCGGCCACAGTGGTCGCGCAGGCGCTCACTAAAGTGGAGCAGCAATTGGCCCCACTGGCTGCTAATGCTGATACCACACAAGTAGTAAATGACGCAGAGCCTGAAAAAACCTAAATCACGTTTAAACAGACCTTTTCAGCTAAGCGGTCAGTAACTTCGTAAAGAGCACAATATGGACTTCCCAGCTTTTACTGGCGGGCGGCGAGAAAACCTCTAATGCCTCACCCGGCTCAAGGGACTTGATACGTTGTGTTTTTTTGTCACCCGGCTCAAGGGACTTGATACGTTGTGTTTTTTTGCAGGTCCTTGAACCTTCGGGAACCTTCGGTATCTGACCCCGAAGGTTGTCCGCTGTTATCAATGTATTTGTTGTAACATCTGGGCCGCTGGTTTGTTAGCCTGCTGTTTCCAACTTATCCAATTCATCAAGCAACGCTAAACCTTGCGCGGCAGTAGCACGGGCGGCACGAACCTCATAGCTGACTTGCGCATCATATTCTGTCAGCGCAATAGTAGAGAGCTCTTCGATAAGCTTGTTTACACTGATATTACGACGTCGCGCCAACGCTTTTAGTCTACTGGCTTTATCGTCAGGCATTCTGATTGTAAGGGTTTTCACAGTAATACCTCGATTAGCGGTTCAGGCTTAATTTTTACAGCACTTTCAGATGCAGAAAACTGGTTTCACGCCGCATGTGGCGAAATTTCTTTATTGATTTTCTCACCACTTTCCTGCTCAGCACGCTTCAGATCATAGATAGCCTGCAAGTTAAGCCAGCTTTGTGCATCACCACCAAAATAACGTGCCAACCGCAGTGCGGTATCTGCCGTGATACCTCGTTTCTCACGCACAATTTCATTAATTCGTGCTGGCGTTACCCTTAACGCTTGCGCCAGCGCATTGGCACTCATCTCGAGTGGCTCCATATAATCTTCGCGCAATACCTCACCGGGGTGTACTGCACGCATGCCATTTTTAAACATAGCTTCACCTATTAATGATAATCGACAATTTCAACGTCCCAGGCATTACCGTCTTGCCAACGAAAACACAAACGCCATTGCTCGTTAATCCGAATACTATACTGCTCAGTCCGATCGCCCTTTAAAGGTTCCAATCTATTACCTGGCGGGCTGCGCAAAAACTCTAATGTGGTCGCTGCATCTAGTTGCGTCAGCTTTCGGGTGGCGACCTTTGCAATAGCAGACCACCGGCTGGATTTGCCAGTTTCAAAAAGCTGCTGCGTTACTGCACATTTAAAACTTTTGATCATGCTTAATCATATATCGATAATCGATAAACGTCAAACCAAAGTTAAACACCCATAAAAAACCCGACACAAGGTCGGGTTTTCAGACAAGCTTAACTCACGCAGTAAATCTTACCGATAATCTTCTGGGCTTGGGCATGAACACATCAGGTTGCGGTCGCCGTATACGTCGTCGATACGGGTAACCGTTGGCCAGAACTTGTTTTCTGCTACATATTTTACCGGGAAGGCGGCGTAGGTACGCTCGTAGGCGCGATCCCAGCTTGGGTCCAGAATGTCGGCCATGGTGTGTGGTGCGTATGCTAGTGGGTTGTTATCCACAGTCCACTCGCCCGCTTCTACCTTGGCAATTTCAGCTCTGATCGTCGTCATCGCTTCGATAAACTTATCCAGCTCGGCTTTGCTTTCTGATTCGGTTGGCTCAATCATTAGCGTGCCGGCTACCGGGAAGCTCATCGTCGGTGAGTGGTAACCAAAGTCCATCAAGCGCTTGGCAATATCCATTTCGGTAATACCGCTGGCTTCTTTTAACGGACGAATATCGATAATACACTCGTGCGCCACGCGGCCGTTAGTGCCCACGTACAGGATTGGGAAGTGTGGGCTCAGCTTTTTCGCCACATAGTTGGCCGTTAAAATGGCAAACTCGGTCGCTTGTTTTAAGCCTTCGCTCCCCATCATCGCGATATACATCCAACTGATGGGCAGAATACCTGCGCTACCAAAAGGTGCGGCGGCTACTGCACCGTTATTAGCGCCAGTACCATCAATTTTAACAATACTGTGATTAGGTAAGAACGGCGCTAAATGGCTCTTCACGCCAATTGGCCCCATACCTGGGCCGCCACCGCCGTGTGGAATACAGAAGGTTTTGTGCAGGTTTAAGTGCGATACGTCTGAGCCGATAAAGCCTGGCGAGGTTACCCCAACCTGAGCGTTCATGTTGGCACCATCCATATACACTTGGCCGCCGTAGGAGTGCACTACGTCGCACAGCTCAGCGATCGTTTCTTCAAATACGCCGTGTGTTGACGGGTAAGTCACCATAATCGCGGCTAAGCGATCGCCCACTTCGGCAGCTTTGGCTTTTAAATCAGCCATATCGATATTGCCTGACTTGTCGCAATCAACTAAGACCACTTCATAACTGGTCATGGCGGCGGTAGCTGGGTTAGTACCGTGCGCCGATACTGGGATTAAACAGATATTACGATGGCCTTCACCACGGCTTTCGTGGTACTTACGAATGGCGACCATACCGGCGTATTCGCCCTGTGCACCTGAGTTTGGCTGCATAGAAATATCATCATACCCAGTGATATTTACCAGCCACTTACCCAGTTGACCAATCATCTCGTAATAGCCTTCAGCCTGATCGCGCGGAACAAACGGGTGTAAGGAACCAAACTCTGGCCAGGTTACGGGGATCATCTCGGCCGTTGCATTGAGCTTCATGGTGCATGAACCTAACGAGATCATCGAGTGGTTCAACGCTAAATCTTTGTTTTCCAGTTTTTTGATATAACGCAGCATCTCGGTTTCACTGTGATACTGGTTAAATACTGGGTGGCTTAGTACCTTAGAGGTGCGCACTAACTCGGCTGGAATAGACGTTGAACCATTTGCGACGATGTGTGCATCTAAGGCGTTTACGTCTACACCATGGCCTGCACCTAACACAATATCGAATAACTCTGCGATATCAGCGGCCTTGGTGGCTTCGTTAAAGCTGACAGCTAGGCTGTCGGTTACGTCTGTCCGTAAATTTACGCCAGCAGCTAAGGCGCGGGCGATAACCGCAGCGCGATCAGCCACTTTAAACGTCACGGTGTCAAACCAGTGGCTATTCACCAATGCAATACCTTTGGCTTGTAAGCCAGCAGCGAAGATATCGGCGCTTCGATGAATGCGCTCAGCGATATCTTTTAAGCCTTGTGGACCATGATAAACGGCATAGAACGACGCCATATTGGCCAATAATACTTGGGCGGTACAGATATTTGAGTTGGCTTTTTCACGGCGGATATGTTGCTCACGCGTTTGCATCGCCATACGCAAAGCTTGATTACCACGGCGATCTTTTGATACACCGATAATACGGCCTGGCATAGAGCGCTTGTACGCATCGCGGGTCGCGAAGAACGCAGCGTGTGGGCCACCGTAAGCCATTGGTACGCCAAAACGTTGCATAGAGCCCAGTACCACATCAGCGCCCAGCTCGCCCGGGGCTTTTAACAGCATTAATGCCATTGGATCAGTAGCTACCGCAACCACGGCTTTTTTCGCTTGTAAAGCAGCAATTAAGGCGCTGTCGTTACGGATATCACCATGCGTAGTTGGATACTGTATTAAGGCACCAAATACATCGTGCTCAGCCGCTTCAGTGGCGTTGCCTACCACAATATCAAAACCAAACATTTCGGCGCGGGTTTTTACCACGTCGATGGTTTGTGGATGCACGTCGTCAGCAATAAAGTACAGGTTAGATTTGCTCTTAGTCACACGCTTGGCTAGCGCCATGGCTTCGGCCGCAGCAGTAGCTTCGTCTAATAACGAGGCGCTGGCTAATTCCATCGTGGTAAGATCTAAGCATAGTTGCTGGTAGTTTAATAACGATTCTAAACGACCTTGCGCAATCTCTGGTTGGTAAGGCGTATATGCCGTGTACCAGCCCGGGTTTTCTAATACGTTACGCAGAATCACGTTAGGGGTTAGCGTTGGGTGATAACCAATACCAATGTATGATTTATACATTTTGTTTTTTGCCGCAACGGCTTTTAAATAACTCAGTGCATCGGCTTCAGTTTGGCTCTCACCAATAGCCAACGGCTGTGGTAAACGAATGCTCTGCGGCACAGTTTGCGCAATTAACTGTTCAATACTGTCCACGCCCAGCGTGTCTAGCATCGCTGCCGTTTCAGCCTCATCAGGGCCGATGTGGCGCTGAATAAATTCGTCGTGTTTCGCAAGTTGCGTCAGAGTTTTCACTGCGGTATGGGTCATGCTAATTAATCCTGGTGTTAATTCAGGTAATTCCCTTACTTTATTAAGGATGGCTCGCTGTGATACACAACATCGTCATCAAGCCAAGTCGATAATAAAGTGGGACTAATGCTTTCTAACATAAAGCCCCGTTATCTACGGGGCTTTGCGCTGGCAGGATCTGCCGAAAATTTAGGCTTCGTCAATTACGCCTTGGTAGCCGGCAGCGTCGAGTAATGCGCTTAATTCGGCTTCATCAGCAATTTTAATTTTAAACATCCAGCCCTCTTCGTATGGGCTGCTGTTTACCAGCTCCGGTGAATCGCTCAGCGTGTCGTTAACCGCGATAATTTCACCCGATACCGGTGCATAAATGTCTGAAGCTGCTTTGACTGACTCAGCTACGGCACAATCGTCACCCTGAGTGACGGTGTCACCTACTTCAGGTAACTCAACGAAAACCATGTCGCCCAATAATTCTTGTGCGTGTTCGGTAATACCAACAGTGTAAACACCGTCACCGTCTGCACGCAGCCATTCGTGGCTAGACGCATATTTTAAATTTGCAGGGATGTTGCTCATGTTGTTTTCCTTAGCTGTTTTCTGTTATGCACCTTTTTTACGGGTAATGTGCCTTTGCATACAACGTTACCGCGTTAAGGTATTTTTACTTGGTATTACACACATTAAATTAATTTTTTACCCGCACGCACAAAAGCCGGTTTAACGACTTTTACACTTACCAGTTTACCACGAATGTCGACGTCTGCCGTGTCAGTGGTAGCAGCAGGCACGCGCGCCATCGCAATACTAAACCCTAAGGTTGGCGAAAACGTGCCAGAAGTAATCACGCCCTCACCCGCTGGGGTGATAACACGTTGACCATGACGCAATACGCCTTTTTGCTCCATCACTAACCCTACCAGCTTGTCGGTGCCGTTAGCTTTAGCGTGCTCTAGGGCTGCGCGGCCGATAAAGTTACGATCGCTTGGTTCCCAAGCAATGGTCCAGCCCATATTGGCCGCCAACGGCGATACGCTATCGTCCATATCTTGACCATATAAGTTCATACCAGCTTCTAAGCGCAGCGTATCACGCGCACCTAACCCACAGGGTTTTACGCCAGCGGCTAACAAGTTTTCCCACAGCGCTACCGCGTGGTCATTGGGTAACGCAATTTCATAACCGTCTTCACCGGTATAACCGGTGGTGGCAATAAACAAATCTGCAGCTTGGACACCAAAAAAGGGTTTCATACCGGCTACAGCCGCTTGCTGATCGGCAGTTAACAAGGTCGCCACTTTGGCTTTGGCATTTGGGCCTTGTACAGCGATCATGGCAAATTCAGGTCGTTCGGTAACGGTTACGTTAAAGGCTTTAGCTTGCGCAATAATGTGCGCTAAATCTTTTTCACGGGTAGCAGAGTTAACGACTAAACGAAAGAAATCTTCTTGTAGGAAATAGACAATTAAATCGTCAATAACGCCGCCTTGCTCGTTCAGCATGCCGGTGTACAGCGCTTTACCTGGAACAGTGAGCTTTGCAACATCATTGGCTACAAGCACACGTAAAAATTGACGGGTATTGGCACCGGTTAAATCAACGATGGTCATATGCGACACATCGAACATGCCGGCGTCTTGCCTTACGGCGTGGTGTTCTTCAATCTGTGAGCCATAGTTGATTGGCATTTCCCAGCCGAAGAAATCGACCATCTTGGCACCTGCTGCCAGGTGGCTGGCATGTAACACGGTTTTTTGAGCCATTATTTTTTCCTACTTATGATGAGGGTAGGTAGCATAAAAGCAGATGCACTTAAAAGTTAATATATTTCAACTAGTTAAATGCGAGCCCTGCTACCTCAACTAAAAAATACACCTCGATTATACCGCAAGCATTGCCCTGTAAACAGCCCAATTTGGATTACTTTTTGTAATGCGACAAGGCGAGTTACCAAAAAATCTAAGGTGAATTATGACAGTTTTACTAACCTTACTTAGAGACAGTAACCAGATTGCTTTAAGCCAAGTCTCGAAGGCATGGATGCCTGACAAATGCGGTGGGAGCGTATTTGTAAAGCTCGCTGACCCGCAGGGGGAGTGTCATGGAAGACATTCGCAATGAAGCCTACAGGGAGGTATTCACGGCGGCTTGGCGTAAGCAATGGGTTATAGGCTTCTAATTTAGTACTTCGCTATCTCCGGCAAATCACCGCTATTACCCAGTGCAGCCGCCATGAGTTTTTGTTTTACACCTGGTAACTTATTAGCTAGCACTAAACCGGCACCGCGTAACAATTTTAACGCGGGGATATCATTGCCAAAACCACGTTTAAACGCTTCCATGGTGGCAATCATGGTTTGCGCTTCAGCTTTTCGCCAGCGCTGATACGCCAGCAAGGCGCGTGCTTCGTATATCGGTTTTCCTGCCGCCATTTGTTCAGCTAGAATTTGCGCCAACGCCGCGGCATCCATCAATCCCAAATTCATGCCCTGCCCAGCTAAAGGATGAAAACTGTGTGCAGCATCGGCCACTAATACTACGCGGCCACGTACCCATTCGCTGGCATAACGCATGGTTAATGGAAACACTTGTCGTGTACTGTGCAGTGAAAGGGGCCCTAACACACTTTGACTGGCCGCCGTAAGGGCGTGATTAAAGGCTTGATCGTCTAACGCCATAAGATGTTGCGCGTGCGCGGTATCGGCACTCCACACAATAGAACAATAATGCGGATCGGGTAAGGGTAATAGAGCTAAGGGGCCTGTGGCTAAAAATGCCTGTCGGGCAGTAGCCTGATGCGGCTCTTTACAGGCGATAACGGCAACAACAGCCTGTTGATCGTAGTCCCAATGGGTAAGCGGTAACTGTTGTTGCTGACGAACAAACGAATGGATACCATCGGCGCCCACTAACAGTTGGCTAAGCAGAATAGCGCCACTGTTAAGTTGTACCAACACATCGCGCGCCGTTTGCGCAAGTTGTGTAATGGTACTGTCAAAATAACATTGAATTGTTGGTTGCTTTACTACCTGTAAATAGAGCTGCGTACGAATAGCATCATTGTCACAGATCCATCCCAAATCTGCTGATTGCCCAGGCTCAGCCGTAAAGGCTATCTGGCCAAAACTGTCAGCTTCCCATACATGCATATGTTGATAAGCGGCCGCGTGCGCAGCAATATCCGGCCAAACCCCTAAGGTAGAAAACATCCGCATAGTTGCCGGATTTAACGCGCTAACACGTTGATAATCTGGTTGTTGCTCGCTACTTGGCGCTGGGCCTTTTTCAATAATAGCCACGCTTAAACCTTGCTTTGCAAGTAATAAGGCTAAGGTTAAGCCGGCACTGCCCGCGCCTACAATAGTGACATCAAGATTTTGCATAAGGCGCTCCAAAGCCCATGGTCTGGCGCGCCAATGGTGTTTTTAAATCATCACAAAGTAACATCGCAAATAGCCCAAGATTGCGCGCCAGCGCGACCAAGCGTGAACGAGTAGAAAAAGTACGCACTAGCGCATCGGTTAACCAGATCACCCGCTGCATATCGGCTTGACGGGCCTTGGCATAGTCGCGTAATTGCCAATATCCGCCAACCTCACCTACGCCACCTTGTGCTAGCAAGGCGCTTAAACAAGCAATATCACGCAGCGCTAGGTTAAATCCTTGCCCCGCAATAGGGTGTAAATTGTGCAGGCTATTGCCCAGCAACGCGGTACGGTGCTTAACGACCTGTGGACTTTGCCGCAACACCAGAGGATAAGCATGACGCGAACCGCAACCACTAAAAATGCCGGCACGATAACCAAAGGCCTGTTGTACCTTGGCAACAAACGCCGATTCTGGCAATGCCAGCAGAGCGGGAGCCTGCGTTGGTGGTACCGTCCACACCAAGGAGTAACGATTGTCGACCAACGGTAGTAACGCCATAGGGCCATGTTCGGTAAAACGCTCAAACGCAGCATTGTTATGTCGCTTGGCTAATGCGAGATTGGTAATAATCGCCGTTTGTTCGTAGGGCGTCTCGTCTACTGGCATTGCGGCTAATTTGCGTGTTGCCGATTGGCCACCTTCAGCAATTATCAGTAAACGGCAATCGAGTTGCTGCCCATCGGCTAAAGATAAACGGTGCTGTTGTTCAGAGGTAGCAATTGCGGCGATCTGATTAGGTTGAAAACGGGTAATGGCCGGACCTTGCGCTAATTGCGCGCTGAGCATAGCGCCTAAATGTTCAACTTCAATCACTTGCCCTAAGGCAGGAACACGGTATTCAGCGGCACTTAACCAGGTTTTGGCAAAATGCCCCCTATCTGACACCGCAATATCTAAAATGGGGCAACCGTGTTTTGCTAATCCTTGCCCCATACCCCATTGCTGCAATAACGTCACGCTGCCCGCCGATAGCGCAATACTTCGGCTGTCAAAACTGGCCTTGGGCGCAGTATCGGCATGCTGTTCTACTATGGCAAGGCGAAGTTCAGGGCAAGATTGCTGTAACGCCACCGCCAGCATGCTCCCAGCCATGCCACCGCCAGCGATGACCACATCAAATTTTGCCAGGGTTTGTGGGTACGGATTTACAGTATTCTGCTTCACGACACTGGGATTCACGACATTAGGTATCATAAGGTTAACTGCTTCAGTCGTCATAATAATAGCAAGATCCGCTTCAACTGTGTTTCATCAGCTGTTTTGCATTAATTGTTCAATGTCGGCCACGGTTTTTACACACCCTGCCGTGAGGTTTTCAGCCCCGCTTTCGGTAACTAAAATATTATCCTCAATCCGTATCGCAAGCCCCCACCATTTTGCTGCCGCGGCGCTGTTTGACGAAATATACAGGCCTGGCTCAATAGTGAGTACCATACCGGGTTCAAATGGCCGATCTTGCCCAGCAGATTTATAGGCACCAACGTCATGCACATCGAGCCCTAACCAATGCCCTATGCCGTGCATAAAATACTGTTTACAGGCTTTGTTCTCGATAAGCGTGTCAAGCTCTCCTTGTAAAATACCCAAGGTTAACAACCCCTCGGTTAATATCCGTTCGGCAATGGCATTTAATATCGCAAAACTCGCGCCCGGTTTGACTGCCGCAATACAGGCCAATTGCGCCTCTAATACCAGTTTATACAAGGCCGCTTGCTCAGGTGAAAATACCCCATTAACCGGAAAAGTACGGCTTATATCTGCCGCATAGCCGAGCAATTCACAACCCGCATCAATTAAAACTAAGTCCCCGCTTTTAAGCTGATGCGCGTTTTCAATGTAATGCAAAACACAACCGTTCTCACCACTGCCTACGATAGTGTTATACGCGGGAAAACGTGCACCCTGCATGGCAAATTCATGCAAAATCTCCGCTTCTAATTGGTATTCCCAAGCGCCAGCATGGCTAAATCGCATCGCACGATGATGAGCTTGGCTGCTAATGTTTGCTGCTCGGCGCATCAGTGATATTTCAGTATTGTCTTTAATTAAACGTTGTTCGCTGCTAAACGGCCGTAAATCGTGCAGGCTGACAGGCGCAATATCGCCGCGCTTTTCACGCTGACGCATGTTTTGCATGATGTCGCGCAGTTGCTGTTCTAGCGCGATGTGCTCACCAAGATTTAAATATACCGCCTGTTTACCGTTGATTGCTTGGCTGAGTTGCTCGTGTTGTGTTTGGATACTTAATGCAGGTAAACCCAATGTGGTAAGAGCCGCTTCAGGACCTAAACGACGCCCTTGCCACATTTCGGCAAAAGGATCTTTGTCGCGGCACAACAATAAAGCAGAACAGTGTGCGTGCTGATCTTTACTCAGTATAAGTAGGGCTTCGGGCTCATTAAACCCAATGTAGTACCAAAAATCGCTATGTTGGCGAAACGGATATTCTGTGTCGCGACTGCGAGTGTGTTCAGTCGCCGCGGGCACTAACACGACACTATTCACCGGCAGTTTATTTAATAGCTGCTGCCTGCGCTGTAAATAAGTTTCAAGTTGCATAACGCCTCTAAAATGTTAAACAGCAAATACTTACCGGCGGTTCATGCCTAACACGGCTAAGCGATCTTTAATACAGTGTTTAGTAAGGTGTTTAGTACAGTGCTTAGTGCAGGGTTTTACTAATAATGCCTTTATCTACCGGCTTACTGCCCACTTCGTTAAAACAACTAAACACCATAATACGAATATGCTCTAGCACCATAAAGTACGCTTCTTCATTTTCCTCCGCACTGCTGTCATCGCGGGTATCTATGGACACTTTTGTGACTTCAGTCAGCTGCTCTACAGCCTCACGCACATCTGCCGATAGCAACGACAAATCAGTTTGCTGTACCGCGAAACCAACTAAAAACGCTTGAGTCCATTCCACCATCCCCTCTAAGCGCTCGGCTAAACTGTCGTCATCATTCGGTAGAAGTAACGCAACATCGTAATCGCCGCTTTGTAAACTGCTGGCTGTATTATTAATTAATTGCTGTACATCGACTTTAAGCGCTGAAGGCAAGGCCTGACCATCATTTAAAAAGTCGTAAAGTACCGGGAAGAAGTCGGGACTTTGCGCCGACAAACCACCACTCAGTAAACCACTGATTAACCCGTGCAGTTCTGCGGCTGACGCCATCACAAAGGCCTCATCCAATTGCACGCTCCAACGCTCGTAGCTGTGAATTAAGGTTACCGACATGCTGGCCTCTCTCTTTATACTGTCTTAGTGCTTTGCTGGGTCACGCCAACCGGTTTTCAGGCAAGGTTGTGTGCCTAAAGGTAAACCTTACCAGCGTGAATGCTATTTTTAGATGATGCTATGCTACCACTGCCGCTGCACTTCGCCAACCGCAGCCACGCTCAAGGCACGTGCGTTATGCCAAAAAACAGCTAAGCGTTCAGCTCGCACTATGTTAACGCTATTGGCTTTTTTGCCTTTTGATTAAAAGGAACAAACAAACAGCAGTTAAACACTTTTCCTGCAGATTCTCTTAGACAGCGTGCCGCACAGTGTTATACTTAAGGCGTTCTCTGGGTGGCTTGTGTTCTTGTTGACGTCCCTGAGCCGATAATTGTTTTATTTAGGGACTCTTCTGCGTTGCTTTTGTGCAGGCCCGGCTTGTACTGGGAAGCCTACGGTAGCCATTGGCGTTCCGCCTTGAACCTTGGGTTCAAGGGCTTAAGCAAGGTACGGCACACCCGGAGAACACCTGCCCCTTTCTGCTTTATCTGTGTTATTGTTCTCTGAATCGTCCCTCTATTACTTATTTTCGCCGTGATATCTGAACGCCAACAATTACGAACGATGATACGCCAGCGTCGCAATGCCTTATCTCCTGTGGCACAACAGCAGGCCGCGCAGGGTTTAGCCTTGCAATTTACGCAACACCTTGCCCTGTTTGATACGCCGCAAACCGATAAGCTAGCCATGCAACACGTGGCCATTTATTTAACACATGAAGGCGAAATAGATACAGCGCCATTAATTGCCGCATTACAGGCAGCTGGTAAAACCCTATATTTGCCGGTTCTACATCCTTTTGCGCCCGGTTTTCTAATTTTTCAGCGTTATGAGCCTAACACGCCAATGCGCCAAAATCGCTTTGGTATTGCCGAGCCCATGCTTAATTGCCATGAGATTAAACCTGTGGCAGAACTGGATAGTATTTTTACCCCCTTGGTTGCGTTTGATTTGCAAGGCCAGCGCTTAGGCATGGGTGGCGGGTTTTATGATCGTACCTTGGCCCAATTACCGGCCAATCATCGCTGTGCTATCATAGGATTAGCACACGATTGTCAATTGGTAGATACCGTGCCGAATGAACCTTGGGATCACCCCTTATCCGCCATTTTAACGCCTTCGCGCCTTTACACTTTTAAGCGTTGATTTGCAGCCAGCTGCACCATGGATTTGAAGTAGAAAGGGTGTCGCTTCTTTTCCTTGTTTGAGTATATAATATCCATCTGAATGGCTAAACGTGTAAAGTGACGCGAATGACTCAAGATGAAATGAAACGTAATGCTGCCCGCGCGGCCATCGCGTTTATCCCAGAAAACAGCATTGTGGGGGTGGGCACTGGCTCAACCGTTAACCATTTTATTGATGCACTGGCCGACAATAAACACCTTATTAAGGGCGCCGTATCGAGCTCTGAGCAATCAACTGCTCGTTTAAAAGCCTTAGGCATACCGGTATTAGATTTAAATCATGTGACAAGCTTTAATGTGTACGTAGATGGTGCTGATGAAATTAATCCACAGCGTCATATGATTAAAGGCGGCGGTGCAGCCCTTACCCGCGAAAAAATTGTTGCGGCCGTTGCCGATACCTTTATATGTATTGTGGACAGTACCAAACAAGTGCCTGTTTTAGGACAATTTCCACTGCCAGTTGAGGTGATCCCAATGGCCGCCGCCTATGTGAGTCGCGAGCTAGTTAAATTGGGTGGTACCCCGTTTTTGCGCGAAGGTGTGATCACCGATAACGGCAATGTGATTATTGATGTTAAAGGCTTGTCGATTACCGATCCACTCACCTTAGAGCAAAATATCAATAATATCGTTGGCGTAGTAACAAACGGTATTTTTGCCCATCGCTCCGCCGATATTGTATTAGTGGGCACCGCTTCAGGCACCCAAACGTTACGCTAAGCCCTTATAAGGTAATCGTAAGATCCATAACAGTATAAATAATAAAATCAGATACACTGATTAAGCATTACACCCTAGGCCGCATGTTATTTACTTAAGCACAAGAGACGTATCATGGAAAAATTTTCGCTAGCCAAAGACAAAATTAAGATCCTGTTGCTGGAAGGCTTACACCAAAGTGCGGTACAAACCTTTAAAGATCATGGTTATACCAATATCGAGTACTTGAAAACTTCCTTACCCGAAGACGAACTGATTGAACGCATTAAAGATGTACACTTTATTGGTATACGTTCGCGGACACAATTAACTGAAAATGTGCTGGATGCTGCCACTAAGCTCGTTGCAATTGGCTGCTTTTGTATTGGTACTAACCAGGTAGATTTAAACGCTGCGTTAAAACGGGCCGTACCGGTATTTAATGCGCCATTTTCCAATACCCGTTCAGTGGCTGAATTGGTGCTAGGCCAAATTATTATGCTGCTTCGCGGTATTCCGCAGCGTAATGCCGCAGCCCACCGCGGCGAATGGCTAAAAACGGCCGATCAATCATTTGAAGCTCGCGGCAAAACTCTCGGCATTATTGGTTATGGCCATATTGGTACCCAATTAAGCATTATGGCCGAGCACATTGGCATGCGTGTGCAATTTTATGATATTGAAAGCAAATTAGTATTGGGTAACGCCACGCAAGTGGACTTAGGCACCTTGCTAAAAACCTCGGATGTGATCAGCTTACATGTACCTGAAACACCGCAAACGCAAAATATGATTGGCGAAGCTGAACTGCAGTTAATGAAACACGGCGCAGTGTTAATTAATGCCTCACGCGGTACCGTAGTAGACATCCCTGCATTAACCTCCGCCTTAGAGAGCAAAAAACTGGCTGGCGCCGCCATTGATGTGTTCCCAGTAGAGCCTAAAGGCAATAATGAAGAGTTTGTCTCGCCATTACGTCAATTTGATAATGTTATTTTAACGCCGCACATTGGTGGTTCTACCCAAGAAGCACAAGAAAACATTGGCTTTGAAGTAGCGGGGAAATTAGTAAAATACAGCGATAATGGCTCTACGTTATCCGCAGTAAACTTCCCTGAAGTGTCATTGCCTGAGCATAAAGATCGTGCTCGCTTACTGCATGTGCATAAAAACCAACCCGGTATGTTGACCAAAATCAACGAAGCCTTTGCGAAGCATAATGTGAATATTGCCGGTCAGTACTTACAAACTAACCAAGAAATTGGCTATGTGGTTATTGATATTGATTCGGCCGATCGTGAGCTGGCACTCAACGAGCTTAAAGCGATCCCTGGCACCTTAAGAGCCCGTGTGTTGCATTAGTATTAATGCTTAGAACACTATAACAGCTGATACTTTAATAGCTGATACTTTAACAGCTGATAGTGTAGTAAAAAGTACGCAGTGTAAAACGCTAACCTTATCAACACAGCTATATAACAGTGTCTAAGTGATACCTCAGAGTAAACCGCATTCGGATCAATGCGGTTTATTTTTTCAATTTAAACAATGCCTTAGATGTTAACTTAAAACGCATAGACCAATGACGCGGATATTTCGGTATCCAATGTTTCAAGCTCACCTTCTGGCGATGAGTTGTAGTGCGCATTAAAACTTAAGCGCATCCCTAAACGACCATTAACCTGTGAGGTTAACGAAGAGCGGCTAGTGAACATCGAGTTTTGTCCATCTAATGAAATATTACCTTCAAAGGTTTGCCGAAAGCGACTGCCCTTATACACTTCTTGTTCAAAGTTGGCGGCTAAAAACCAAATTAAACCTTTGGTATTATTGCCTGAAGCACTCTCTCGAAAGGCAAAACCGGGACCAGTTTCTAAATCAAGATAGTTGGTTTGCCGCTCATATACCCGATTAGCATAACCCGTTGCCAGAGATCCCTGCTGTTTAAACGCCCCCTGCATGTCGTAGGCATAGGCTGCCCGACCAAAAAAGGATTGCGTACCGGTTAAAAACTTATAATTACTTTGCCCTGACAGCGCGTAACGTTTTACAGTAGTTTGTGTATCTACTGCGCCGGTTTCCGTGTCAGTAAATCGGTTTTTCTGAATACGGCCTTGCACATTATAACGATTACGGAAATATTCGGTGTCATGCACCATCTCTGTAGCAACGCGAAATCCACGTGCATCAGTGTTGCCGTCTATAAACAAAAAACCAACTTCAACATCACCCGTAATAGTACCGAGAATGCCTAGGTCAATTAGGCCAGGTAGGAGAATTTCATCATATTCAGGTTCCTCATTCGCTATTACAGCAAAGGAGAAAAGCCCTAGTAACAGTAGTAAAACAGGCATGTTTGAGGTTTGTCTACCAATAAGTTAATGTCGTCTTTAATAAAAACGCCTGTTTGACAGGCGTTTTTATTATCGGCCTAGGCGTTTTCTGCACGTTGTGTAATGTACTCAAGTGCCAACGCAATTCGCGCCAAGGTGCGCGTTTTTCCTATGAGTTGCAAGGTGACATCCAGCGCAGGCGAATTACCACCGCCAGTTACGGCCACTCGCAATGGCATGCCGACTTTACCCATTCCAACTCCTAATGCGTCAGCAGCCGCATTAATTTGTTGATGAATCGCGTCGGTTGTCCACTCTGTTAATTCAGTCAGTTTGGCTAATACTAAGGCTAAAGGTTCCGCAGCAACGCCTCTTAAATGCTTTTTAGCGGCATTTTCTTCAAACTCAGCAAAATCTTCATAGAAGTACCGACTCACTTCTACCAATTCTTTTAACGTTTTCACCCGTTCGGCTTGCACCTTGATCACCTCAGTAATGGCGGGACCGTTTGAAACGTCGAGCTGTTGTTGTGCTAAATGCCACGCCAGTTGTGTTGCAATATGCTCTGGCGGCAGCGTTTTTAAATAATGCTGGTTTAACCAAATAAGCTTATCGGTGTTAAACGCAGAGGGGGCTCTGTTGCACGCAGACAAGTCAAAAAGTTGCACCAATTCGTCTAAACTAAAAATTTCTTGATCGCCATGCGACCAGCCAAGGCGTACTAAATAGTTAATCAGTGCTTCAGGCAAAAATCCGTTATCGCGATATTGCATGACGCCAACGGCACCATGACGCTTAGACAAACGCTTACCATCATCGCCCAGGATCATCGGTACATGCGCATACTCTGGAATCGTCGCGCCTAAGGCCGCAAGAATATTCATTTGGCGCGGTGTATTATTAACATGATCATCCCCACGGATAACATGTGTAATGCCCATTTTCCAATCATCAACCACCACAGTAAGGTTGTAAGTAGGTGTGCCATCGCTGCGCGCAATGATTAAATCGTCTAATTCGGCATTAGCAATTTCAATCCGGCCTTTGATCAGATCATTAATAACGACCACACCGTCTAACGGGTTTTTAAAGCGAATAACATAAGGCTTATCGCTAGGATGATCGGTGCGATCACGCCACATGCCATTGTATTTAGGTTTTTCACCCGCAGCAGTTTGCGCTTCACGCATCGCATCAACTTCTTCAACGGTGCAAAAACATTTATAAGCTTTGCCTTCAGCTAGCAGCTGCGCAACAACCTCTTTGTAGAGATCAAAGCGTTTTGTCTGGTAATACGGACCTTCGTCATGTGCTAATCCCAACCAGTGCATACCTTCAAGAATAGCGTCTACCGACTCTTGGCTGGAACGTTCTAAATCGGTATCTTCAATACGAAGTATAAATTTACCACCCATTTTTCTAGCATATAACCAACTAAATAAGGCAGTACGTGCACCACCAACATGTAAATAACCTGTTGGGCTTGGAGCAAAACGAGTCACTAACGACATAATTTATCCATTTTGACAAAACAACATTAAGGTGGCTATTGTAGCAATGCACGCTTACGGATGCACTCAAGCTGAAGCCTTCATCAACGACTTTTTTCAGTGAATGCCGGTAATCTTAAGCAAATTCGTGATGACTGTTTAATTTTACGGCAAGCAAACCCAATTTTCGAAAATAAAGTTGACACTGTTTTATCGCTCCCTATAATGAGCGCCATCACAGCGTGGATTGTTAGCTCAGCTGGGAGAGCACCGCCCTTACAAGGCGGGGGTCACTGGTTCGAACCCAGTACAATCCACCAATTTTTAGTCATGTTATAGAGAGCACCGCCCGCTTTTTACGACGAGACGGTGGTAACTGGTTCAAACCCAGTACAATCCACCAATTAATGTGTCAACTCTACTCCCATGGATTGTTAGCTCAGCTGGGAGAGCACCGCCCTTACAAGGCGGGGGTCACTGGTTCGAACCCAGTACAATCCACCAAAATTTTATATATGTACTTCCCATGGATTGTTAGCTCAGCTGGGAGAGCACCGCCCTTACAAGGCGGGGGTCACTGGTTCGAACCCAGTACAATCCACCAATTTTTAGTCATGTTATAGAGAGCACCGCCCGCTCTTTACGACGAGACGGTTGTCACTGGTTCGAACCCAGTACAATCCACCAAACTCCTGCTATTAAATACACGTTTATTATTTCATTTTTTAGTTTCAAAAATCCAATATGTCTTTTTCTGTTTTCAACTATATAGTTATTTTTAGCATACTGCTTTAAATATCGGCTACAGGCAGCCTAGCAGTTTCAGCTCATTCACAGAAGCAAACTTACCAAGTCAGCTTGAGTTCGAGGCATCCGGCGGCTAAACGCGGCGTATCGCTTTTTAGAGGACCGCTGTGAATACCTCCTTGTACGGTTATAAACTTCATCCTGAAGTTTACCCTGCGGGTCAGCGCAAGCGCTGTTCAAATTCGTTCCCGACGAATTTGTAGGTTTTTCATCCCTGAAAAACACGTCCCCATAAAAAGGATACTCTGCGTTTACCACCTCGTGTTATTCCCGTATTACTATCTGGCCTAATGATCTTTTTAAACAAACAAGCAAATAACACCTATCAAGTTAGGCAGCGAGTCGATAATGCTAAACCAGGCGTCTTTCGCAGGGATGCGAAAGTTTACAAATTTGCCAGGAGCAAATTTGAACAGCTTTAGCTGGCCCGCAGGGCAAATTTCATGGATGAAGTTTGTAACCTTCCATGGATGGATTCACGGCGGCCTGGTGTGCATTATCGGCTGCAAGCAGCCTAGCGGTTCGGCTCAAACACACCAACAGAAACAAATTACACACCCACCAAGCACACACTTGCAGCTAGGCAGCGAGAAAATAGTTATTACCAAAAATACCGCTTAACTACTTAAAAATAATACCTTTGGATTACCTTAAAAGATAAAAATAACTGCATATTAGTCGCGAATAATTAACGCTATACAGTTATTCTGGATGAAAAAATTGCTATAGTATGGCATCTAGAACAAAACAGGACCGTAGCTGTAGATGGAGAGTTCGCTGAAGCGCAATGAACGTATACTCATTATTGATGAGCAATCATTGTCCCAGAGCTATCTACGTTTTGCGCTGGATGAGTTAGGCTATCAAGATGTCACCATCGCCGACAGGCCACAAATCGCCTTAAACCTTTGTCGTGAAAATCATTATAGCCTGATCATTTGCTCATACAACCAAGGTACCGGCAAAGATGGCTACCAGTTATATGAAGAACTCAAATTTAGTGGTTTGCAAAAGCATACAACTGGCATTATTTTCATAAGTGCAGAAACAGATCCAACTTTAGTGCACAGCGTTATTGAGTTGCAACCCGATGAATTTATGGCGAAACCCTTCGTGATAAAGGATTTGCAAGTACGTATTGAACGGGTATTAAAACGCAAAGAACAATTACGCCCGCTGTATCAACTGCTTGATGCGCACAACTACCCTGCTGCATTGCTTTATATTGATCAACAGCTTTCAGATGTCGCACAGCGAAAATGGTTTCCGCTGCTATTAAAACTCAAAGGCGACATTTTATTAATTGAACAACAGTTTGCTGATGCCGAACTCTTTTTTAAAGCGATGTTAGCGATCCAACCCTTTAGCTGGGCGAAAATGGGCTTAGTACGCTGTTATTTGCAATTAGACAAAGAAGCCCAAGCGTTTAGTGAGCTAGAGACGATGCTGGTTCGCTCTGATAGCCGATTATTTGCATTAGATTTATTGGCCGAGTTGGAGTTTAAACAGCAACGTTACCAAGAAGCACAGCAACATTTAATTAATGCGGCTGAGTTAGCGCCTCGTAATCTATTGCGTCAGCAAAAATTACTGCAACTCTCACGTTTAAATCACGATTACGAAGTACAATATCGTGCCGCCAAAGATATGGTGAAATTTGCACGCTACTCTATATTCGAACAGCCCGATTTGTATTTAAATTTAGCCCGCGCCAGCATTGATTTTGCGCTTAGCAGTGAAGATGAAGAGCAAAATAGTCGCTTAAACCGGCAAGCCACACTCAGTTTACAAAGCCTTCAAAAACAGTTTGCTAAACACGATTTGAGCGAACAACATCAAATTTTGCAAGCACGATTACTTTACCTGCAAGATCACAAAGATAAAGCGAAGGCGTTATTACGAGACTTAGATATAAATAGTCCAATTCACTCCCTAGAGGATGCGCTTGATAAGGCTAAAGCCTTACATGAGATTGGCTTAACCGATGCCTCGCAGCAATTATTTGACCAGATTAGCCAATATTGTTTGCAACAAAATACCGATCCGATGTTTAGTGCTTATTTACAGCAAGAGAAAGTTGAACGTAAACAAATGCAACAAGGGCCGCGTGAACTAAACAATAATGCGGTACAAATGTATCAAAGAGGACATTGGGAGCAAGCCTTTAACGCCTTTTCGCTGGCACATCAGGTTATGCCGAAAAATGCCGGTATTGCACTCAATCTATGGCAAACAATAATGACGTCGCCCCGCGCGTTATGCTCGGCAAAAGAACAAAGGCGTCTTCAATTAGAATGCCAACAAATAATTGAAAACTCGCCTCTTAAGCCAGAACAAAAGCGTCGCTACGATCAGCTTAAATTAAAATTTCAACATCCTGTTTCTTCAAGTTAACTTAGTTCTTCGATACCGGTTCAGGCCATTCTTTAAACACTGTTGGTAAGGTTTTTGATCGCAGCAACCAAAAAACTGCAATCCCCAGTGCGACCACCGTACTTATGCGCCATGGTGCATCTAAGATCGCGTCGGCGGGTAAATCGTACAAGGTATAAAACAAGTCAGCCACACAACAAACCAGTAATACCGGTTGGCTAAAACGCCACATATTTCGCCATGCCTTACTGCGTTTATCGCTGCGTTGCGTTAGCGCAGCAACCACAAACAACACCGGCAAGGCGATGCAACACGCCACAATAAAATCCAGTTGCTGTGGATAAAACAGCTTTAATAAATCTTTTTGTTGCGGCGGTAAGGTTAACACCAATACCCAACTTAAGTAGGGACGCAGTAACAACAATAATAACCAGTATAATCGCTGCGGTATCGGCGTTAATCCATATTTATCTAATAATGGCCAATCGTTCATGACAAACCATATTGTGCAAATAAGGCTAACATTTGCGTTTCGTTCCACACCGGCACGTTTAGCTCAGAGGCTTTCGCCAATTTAGAGCCTGCGTTATCGCCTGCAATAACCGCATGGGTTTTGGCCGACACCGAACCTGACACTTTTGCGCCAAGGCGCTGTAACAAGGCTTTGGCATCATCGCGACCCATACTGGTTAGGGTGCCAGTTAACACAATTGTTTGTCCTGCAAGTGGCTGCTCACTTTCTTGTACTTTTGCAATTTCCGGCCAATGCAATCCTTGCGCGATCAACGCAGCAACGACCTGCTGATTATGCGCTTCGCGGAAAAAATGAAACAGATGTTCAGCCACTACCGTACCAACATCCTGTACCGCAATAAGCTCGTCTAAACTGGCCTCTGCTAAGGCGTCAAGGGTGGTAAAATGATTGGCAAGGTTAAGCGCTGTCGCTTCACCGACTTCACGGATCCCTAACGCATAAATAAACCGTGGCAAGGTGGTACTTTTGGCTTGCTTAATGGCCTGTAATAATTTTAAAGCTGACTTCTCTGCCATCCGCTCAAGGCCAACTAACGAAGGCATATCAAGTGAAAATATCGCATCTGGCGTTTTCACTAAGCCTTGATCGACTAATTGCTCAACTAATTTGTCGCCGAGTCCCTCAACATCTAATGCTTTGCGTGACACAAAGTGTTTTAGGGCTTCTTTTAATTGCGCCGCACAAATTAAGCCACCACTGCAACGCGCTACCGCTTCACCCGTAACCCGCTCAATGCTGGAGTCACATACCGGACAGGTTGCAGGAAATAACACTGGTCGGGCATCAGCGGGCCGCTGCTCGCGGACGACCGATACAATTTGTGGGATCACATCGCCAGCGCGACGCACGATCACCTTGTCGCCAATTTGCACGCCCAAGCGGTTAATTTCATCTTGATTATGTAAGGTCGCATTACTTACCGTTACGCCGCCTACGTTTACAGGTGCTAGGCGAGCCACCGGTGTAATGGCTCCCGTGCGTCCCACCTGAAAATCGACCTCAAGCAAGGTTGTGATCATTTCTTGTGCTGGAAACTTAAACGCGATGGCCCAGCGCGGCGCTCTGGCCACAAATCCCAGCGCTTGTTGTTGGGTTAGATCACTGACCTTGATCACGACACCATCAATTTCATAGGCCAATTGCGATCGACGGTCCAGAATATCGTGGTAATAGGCTAAGGCAGCCGCTTCCCCTTCAACTAAACGGATCTCTGGACAGACGGGCAAGCCCCACGTTTTTAACTGCTGCAGACGCGTATAATGGCAAAGGTTATTGAATTGATTAGCATTATCTTCAATTACACCAACGCCATATGCATAAAACATCAGCGGACGCGTCGCGGTAATGGCCGGATCAAGTTGACGTAAGCTACCGGCCGCGGCATTGCGTGGATTCGCAAAAACTTTTTCGCCTTGCTGGCGCGCCAGATTATTTAATTGCTCAAACCCTGCAAGCGGCATAAAAACTTCTCCGCGCACCTCAAGTACTGCGGGAATCTGCTCGCCTTTTAGCTTTAACGGTACGGCACGAATGGTTCTGATGTTACTGGTAATATCCTCGCCGGTGTAACCATCACCCCGTGTCGCGGCTTGCACCAATACACCGTTTTCATAACGAATACTAACGGCTAATCCATCTAATTTGGGTTCACAGCAAAAACGAAATTCGCCTGCTAAATCTAAGCGGTCTCGCATCCGTTTTACAAAACTTGCAAAGTCGGTGGCATCAAAGGCATTATCCAGAGATAACATAGGGATACTGTGCTGGACTTGTGAGAACTTGGCTAACGGCGCAGCGCCAACCCGCTGTGTAGGCGAGTCAGAGCTAATCAGTGCGGGATATTGTTGCTCTAGCCGCTGAAGTTCACGAAACAGCCTGTCATATTCTGCATCAGGCACCGTTGGGGCGTCTAAAACATAATATTGATAATTGTATTCGGCCAGTTGCGTGCGTAACTGGCTGATTTGCTGTTCTGGACTTAGGTTCATAATCTCTGTAACTCTTAATAAAAACGGCAGGTATAAACCTGCCGTGATAATAGTCGTTGCGCCACGCTTGGCAGGGACTTAGCGGCGAATTAACCGCTGACGCTGAAACTCTCTTATCCGTTCAACATAGTGACGCACCGTTTGTACGGTAAGCACACTGCGTTGTCCATCTAATACCTGACCACCAAATTCTTCTGCCAGCTTCTTAGCCGCATTATTCATCACATTAAAGTTTTGTAGCGGTTCACCTGGCCCAGGTAACGTCATAAACAAGCTTAACCCGCGTGTGGTTAATTGATCCATATTATGAATATCAAAGGTGCCGGGGTTAAACATGTTCGCTAAACTAAATAACACCTCGCCATTGCCGGCACTGTCTTGATGACGATGAAAAATATCCATCTCGCCATATTTAAAACCTAATACCGTTAGCGCTGATAATAATTCTTGCCCCTGAATTTCTTTATGCTCGGGTAACAGTACATACAAAATTAACACTTCAGATGGCTCGGTAGCAGACTGATCTTGTAAGCTGTCTTGCTCAGTCGTTTCTGCAAACTGATCATAATCAGCATCTGTATCGGCAACGGTAGGCGCTTCTTGTGGCTCGTCAAACGCTGAAAAATTTAAAACCGGATCTTGAGGCGCCGTAAATAAATCGTCTTGCTCGGTTGGAACGGTCCGACGCTTCAAATCAATAGGCCGACTTTGGGGTTTTGCTTCTGGCCGAGGTGTGGTGGTGAAACGGGGCTTTTCGGGCACTTTTTTACCGCCGCCCTTCACTACCCGCACGGAGCCCACACCAAGCTCGTCAAACCCTTCTGCTGGTGGCGCGTCTTTGGTATTTTCTTCTGGATGATACCTGTGCGGCGTTTTGTTGTTGTTTTTACGCACAGTCCATAAGCCATGTAAAAATAAGCCCCCCAACAAGAGGGCACCTAAAATAATTAATACTAAACGCAACTCGCTAGCCATTTCTTATACCTTTAACTTTTTAGGCTACTGCCAGTTTGACAGCATCATCCACATCTACCGCTACCACCCTAGATACCCCGGGCTCCTGCATGGTAACACCCATTAATTGCGCTGCCATTTCCATAGCAATTTTATTGTGGCTAATATAAATAAATTGTACCGTTTCAGACATTTCACGCACCAAATTACAAAAACGACCCACGTTAGCATCGTCCAGCGGTGCATCTACTTCGTCCAGCATACAAAAAGGCGCTGGATTAAGCCTGAAGATTGAAAACACTAATGATAAAGCGGTTAACGCTTTTTCACCACCGGATAATAAATGAATTGTACTGTTTTTTTTACCAGGTGGTCGGGCCATGATGCTGACTCCCGTTTCAAGTAAATCATCATCGGTAAGATCCAGGTAAGCACTGCCGCCACCAAACACCTTAGGAAATAATTGCTTTAATCCGTCGTTTACCTCGTCAAAGGTTTCTTTAAAGCGTTGGCGAGTTTCCCGATCAATCTTACGCATCGCCGTTTCTAAGGTCTCTAACGCCGACACCAAGTCTTGATGTTGCTCGTCTAAATACTGTTTACGTTGTGCTTGTTGCTCATACTCTTCTATCGCAGCAAGGTTTATGGCGCCTAAGCGTGATACGGCGTCAACCGTTTTATCTAACTGCTGCTGCCATATTACTGCATCGGCGTCAGCAGGAAGCTCAGCTAAAACCGTTTGCATCGACACTTGCTGCTCTCGAAGTAACTCCATCATATTCGTCGCCCGTATACGGTAACCTTCGGCATCTAATCGCAATGACTCCAAGGCCTTTTGTTGTTGCGCGACACGCTGCAATATGCCCGACTGCCCTTGATCAATTTCGCGAATTTGTAACGTTAACGCGTTTAACTGATTGTTTGCAATAGCTAAAGCTTGCTCAGCGTCTTCGCGCTGTAATAAGGTTTCTTGTAATTGCTCTTGAAGCAACACCGGTGAGTCGTCTTGCAGCGTTAGCTGTGTCTCTAACGCGTGCACTTGTTCTGTAAGGGCGCGTTGTTGTGCTGCGGCACGTTGCACTGTGTCTTGTAGGGTTTGCTGTTGGCGCTGAGATACGGTTTGTTGCATCTGTAGTTGCGATAATTGCTCTTTTTGGGCCGTATGCTGTTGCCGTAATTGCGCTTCGTACTGACGCGCTTGGATCAGGGCCGCCTGGAGATCATCTTGCACTCCCTGCTGCTCTTGTAACGCATCTTCTGCATCGGCTAATTGCACCTGTTGCTGCTCTTGCTGTGCAAGCAGTAAAACGTGCTCTTCGGCTAACGCCGAGAGACTTTGCTGCAATTGCTGCCGTTGCTGTTGTCGTTGCTGCAATTCAAACTGTTTAAATTGCGCAGCACTCTGTAATTGCTGTAACTGGGATTTCGCCGCATCACGCGCTGATGAAGCCTGCTGACCACGGGCTTTAATAGCATGGCGTTGTTCTTGAGCGGCTTGTGCATGCTGGATCGCTGAGGCGAGCTCGGCATCAGCTGTTTTTTGCTCCGCCGCTAATTGCACTAGACGCTCTTGACGCAATAAGGCACTGTCTGCCGCTTCAATACTGGCGCTCAGCCCCCAGTTGCGGCCAAACCAACTTCCATCGGGACAGATCACAGATTGTCCCGGTTGCAGCTGGTGCAATATCTCCTCGGCTTCTGCCAGCGTATTGGCCAGCAAAATATGCCGAAAACTCTCAGGATAAGGTCCCGAGATCACCACGCTGGCTAAGGTTGCGCTATTCTCGTTTGCACTCCCTAGCCCCTGCGTATCGCATAACAAGTAAGCGTGTGTCGTTTGTGTTAACGCCTGCAACGGCGTGGCTGTTGCAGCCAACGTGCTATCTGTAGGGATCAATGTGGCCTGCTGTAATGCGCCTAGCGCGTGTGCTACGGCAAGCGCCCACCCTGGACGAATATTCACATGTTGTAATAAGTGCTGCTCTGTTGGGGGGATGCGCTGTTGCAACGCCAACAAATGCTGCTGTTCAAGTTGTAATACGTGATGCTTATTTTGCCAATGCTGCCGTTCGTCGTTAGCCACAGTGTAAGCTTGCTCAGCCAATGACAACTGCTGCTGCGCTAACTGCCATTCTTCATCAGTGGCTAACAGCACGGCCTGCTGCAGCGTCTGTTGCTGTTCAAGCTCTGCCAACGCTGTATGTAACGTGGTCTCCTCCAACTCCGTGAGACGCTGCGTCTGTTTAACCTGCTGAGTGGCAAGTTGCTGCAATTGTTGTTGCACATGCTGATCTTGCAATTGCAGTTGTTGAACGCGCGCGCGTAAACCAAAGGCGTATTGCTGTGCGTGATCATACTGCTGTTGCTGCTGGGTTACCTGCTCTGTTGCATCTTGTAATTGCAACGCGAGCTCGGCTACCTGCTCAGCCTGTAGTGCTAAGTCGGGTGCTAACTCGCTTAATTGCGCCGCTAGCTCGGCCAATTGCTGTACATCCATCTGCTGATGTCGATTAAACTCGAGCAAGGTGTGTTGTTTTTGCTGCAACTGTTGTTGCAATAACTGCTGCTGTTGACGCTGACTTAGTAATTGTTGCTCTAAACGGCTGATGGTTGCGCCCAATTGATAGTACAGATGCTGTTGACGTTCTTGCTCTGCACGCGCCGTTACTAACTGTTCTTTTAATTCCAGCAAAACACGCTGATCACCCACTTGGGCGGCGTGGTATTTTTCCAGCTCAGTTTCTTGCGCCTGTACTTGCTGCTCAACCTGTTGCAATTGTGCAGTAAACCCTAACCATTTAATGGTGGTCACTTCGGCTTTAAGTTTGCGTTCTTGCGCCTTGAGCTCTTTATAACGTTGTGCCGTAGCGGCCTGACGTTTTAACTTCTCAATATTTTTACCTAGTTCCTCGCGTACAACCGCTAACCGATCTAAATTATCGCGCGTATGTTTAATGCGATTTTCAGTTTCGCGGCGCCGTTCCTTGTACTTGGAAATACCGGCAGCTTCTTCCAGAAAGACCCGCAATTCTTGCGGTTTGGATTCAATTAGTCGAGAAATCATGCCTTGTTCAATAATGGCATAACTGCGAGGCCCTAAACCGGTTCCTAAAAAGATATCGGTGATATCACGACGCCGGCATTTACTGCCATTTAAAAAGTAACTGGATTGCGCATCACGGGTGACCAGGCGCTTAATGGCAATTTCACTGCGATCCGCTAATTGTCCCGCGAGCCGCCCTTGCGTATTTTCAAACACCAGCTCAACCGACGCTTGTGATACTGGTTTACGCTGCGCCGAACCATTAAAAATGACATCGGTCATGGCATCGCCGCGTAGGTTTTTTGCCGAGCTTTCGCCCAGCACCCAGCGCACTGCATCAATGACATTTGATTTGCCACAGCCATTGGGTCCCACTACCGCCGTCATCGCTTGTGGAAACGGGACTGTAGTGGGATCAACAAAGGATTTAAAACCGGCAAGTTTAATTTGTTTTAAGCGCATCGCCCCGCTGCAGATTTTTAGTTAAGCAGTTAATTAGGTTATTATTATTCAAGTAGTTTTAATCTACCGAAATTGTTTTGAGCTGTCACTTGCTAATTCGGCTGATTGGTCGGGCAGGATGATTTCTTTTGCGCCAGCGCTCGGCTTTGGTGATCACATCGACACTTTTACGATGCGGCAATGCGACCGGCGCCACACTGACAATCACTACCGGACGGGAGATAATCAAATTATTAGGATAAATAATCCGCTCTTGTTCTTTGGTGGTCAGCACGGTATTAAACAAATGGATTTCGGAGATATCGCCTTCTAGCGAATTATTACCATCAATAATTCTCACTTTACTGCCTTCGGCAAAGTCACGCTGTCCCAGCAAAATAAAAAAAGCGGTGACATTGCTAATTAACGACCAAGAGGCAAATAACGCCACACCGGCAACCGCAATAATGGACGATGCCAGTACCAATAAGCCACGAATGTCTACCCCCCACACGATGCTGAGAAGCACCATTAACAACAGGAGTAGTAAAATATGACACACAACCAACGCCCGTTTATTCATCTCTGGGCGCATGCGATTGCCCGCCAATAAATTATACATCACGGGGACGAGTCGGCGACTGATCACGATATAAGCCAAGAGAGCTAAAACGGATAAGCCTATTTGGATAATTGTTGGGCTTAAATAGCTACTTAATTGGGTGAGCAAATCGCTCTCGGCAATAATAGATTGTTCGACACTCATGGGTATTAATCCAAGTCGTTCAATGGCCAACTAACGATATAATCTTCAAACTTGTCCATATCGACATGATCTTCCGAAATCGTTTTGTTGCGAACCGACATCTGCTTTTTATGCATCAAACTTTTTTTGCCGCCATTTAATAACGGATGCCATGATGGTAAACCACGGCCTTCATGCAAACGCCGATAGGCACAGCTCGTTGGCATAAAAAAGATATCTTTCAGATTATCTTTGGTGAGTTTAATGCAATCCGGCACCAAAACGGTTCTTTGCTCATACTGCGTACATTCACACTTATGGCTGTTTAAATAGCGACAGGCAATATTACTAAAATGCACTTGCTCATCTTGCTGTAAAATCGCCGTAGGTCCTTCTTCTACTTCATCATCAATAAATTTGTTTAGGCAGCATTTGGCACAACCATCGCACAGTGCTTCCCATTCTTCGGTGTTCATTTCGGCCAGTGTTTTGTGCTGCCAAAAGTTTTCTGCTAAAGCCATTTAGTGGGTTACCTGGGTAGAGATTGAAAAAAATTGTGCTAAGTGTAACTGCAAACTGTCGCCTGCGTGCAAGGGCCCTACACCTGCGGGTGTACCAGTGAGCACCACGTCCCCCGGCAGCAGGGTAAAGTGCTGGCTCATCTCGCTGATCACTTGTCCGATACCGCGGATCATATTGGCGCTGTTGCCTTGCTGACGCAGCTCACCATTGACCAGTAAGCGAAAATCTAACTGCTGTGGATGCATGATGGCATCTTTCGCTACGAACTGGCTCAGTGGACAGGCGCCGTCAAACCCTTTGGCCACCTCCCAGGGGCGACCTAATTGTTTAAGTTTGGCCTGCACATCACGCAGGGTTAAATCTAATGCCAAGCCGTATCCCCAAATGGCGTCATTCACTTGTGCAACAGTGGCCTTTTTTAACGGTTTGGCAATCAAAACGGCCACTTCTAACTCATTGTGAACGGCTCCATGGCCGACAGGAATAGCAAAAGACGGTGCCAGCGGCACTAAAGCGGTTGTGGGCTTTATAAAAAACAACGCTTCTGCAGCCGTTTTGCTTTGCATCTCTGCAATATGATCTTGATAATTTTGCCCAATACACACCACTTTGCCTACCGGCAAAGGGATGACAGGTGCCGCAGCGTTATTTAGTACATATTCTTGATGTTGGTACATATTAACCTTGCTCCGCCACAATTAAATCGGCTAAATAACCGACACTGGTGACAAAGTAATACGAGCGATTCCAGTGCATTAAACTTTTGTAATTACTGTAAGCTAAAAAAGCGCGACCGTTAGGGCCATCGGGTAATATCAGCGCTGCAGGCATATCTCGCTGTGGCAAGCTTTCACCATTTAACCGCTGTACACCAAGTTTATGCCATTCGGTTAAAGAACGCTCTGAGGCATTCCAGCGTTGTAACCATTCGTTACGCGCCAAACTGCCACGTTGAATGGCATGCGCTGGGTCAAACCCTGCCGGCAACACCACTTCGCGCCCCCAGGTGCCACTGTTATCCCAGCCTTGTTGTTTTAAGTAATTGGCAATGGAGGCAAACACATCCAATTCATTGGTCCAAATATCTTTTTTGCCATCGCCATCACCGTCCTGCGCATAGGCTAGAAAAGAACTTGGCATAAACTGGCTTTGTCCCATTGCGCCAGCCCATGAACCTTTCATGTCTTCTAAGCGAATGTGACCTTCTGCCAGAATATCTAACGCATTAAAAAATTCTTGTTTAAAAAACGTTTCGCGGCGCCCTTCGTAGGCCAATGTTGCCAAGGCAGACGGAATAGAATAAGTCCCCATAAAACGGCCAAAGCTACTTTCTAAGCCCCATAATGCAATAATAAAGCGAGGTTGCACCTCATAGCGCTTTCCAATTTCCTCTAACTGTGGACCGTACTGCTGATAACGTTCCCGAGCCATCCGAATACGAATTTCACTTACCCGTTTCGGTAAATACGTACTCAGTGTTTCAACCACTTCTGGCTGGCTACGATCGGCGCTGATCACGCGTTCATGAAATTCCAAAGAGCTGAACACGGCATCTAAAAGAGCAGCATCATAGCCTCGTTGTTGCGCTTCGGCTTTTAACGCTGCGGTATATGCGGTGAAATCTGGTTTGGCATTGGGTGTTGTGGCAGCATCTTGTGCCAAGCTGCAACTGGACGTAAGCAATATGGCACCAGCAGCAAACCAATTACGTAAAAATAAACCCTTCATCATGCTCTCCTTTTTTAGACTACTGACCCAGTTGGGTGGCCGCTTTATGTGCAGCCAGCAAGTTTTCTGGTGGTGGTGGAAGTTGCAAATAAAAACCTTGCTCGACTAAAGCGGCTTTTAACTTATTGATATCAATCTGCGCCAAATGTTCCCTTTTTGCCAGATTAAGGATGGTGACGAGCTGGGGCGAACCAAAGTTTTGCAACAACAAGTCGGGCACTTTACTAAAGTCGTCCCGCTTTTCAATATACAAATAGGTGCCTTCTTTACGCAGGCTACGATAAACAGCGCATAACATACAATAAAACTACTTCGCTAACTTGCCTAACACATAGCAAGACTATAACATGAAGCGAATGTATAACGCTGCTGAAGCAGTGATAATAATAGCAAAAGCGCTGAATTTTATGTCTGAACACTCCTTAGAACTTAAGGGAAGTTTATTCCCTTTGTCCGTGTTACATTGTACTGATGTAAGTGTGTCTACACTGGAACCGCTGTTATCCGCGAAATTGGCTCAAGCACCGGGATTTTTCTATCAGGCACCTATCGTTTTAAACTTACAAGATTGCCAGCAGGTACCCGATTTTGTCGCATTAAAGCACCTTTTTGTTGATCTTAAACTGGTATTAGTTGGCGTTACTGGCGCGTCACCCACCATTAAAGCCGCCGCACAGCAGGCCGGATTAGCCGCCTTGCAAGCGGGTAAAACGACTTCAGCTAAAACTAACGAGGCACCACAGGCTGCTGTTAGCCCACAACAACTTGCACCGAGCACAATGGATAGCAAAATTGTTGAGCAGACGGTGCGTTCGGGCCAACAAATCTACGCAAAAGGCGCCGATCTTATTATCAAAGGCGCAGTTGGTGCGGGTGCGGAAGTGATCGCAGATGGCAATATTCATATTTATGGCTCACTACGCGGCAAAGCTATAGCCGGTGCTAGCGGTGACACCAGCAAACGTATTTACTGTTTTAACATGCAGGCCGAACTTATTTCCGTTGCAGGTAACTACTGGTTAAGTGACAGCTTGCAAGGTGAGTTTTGGGGTAAACCGGCTTGTATTAAGTTACAAGACGATACCTTGGTCATTTCAGAATTAGTGTAAGGAACGTCACTATGGCAAAAATTATTGTGGTTACATCGGGCAAGGGCGGTGTCGGTAAAACCACCTCCAGCGCCGCTATTGGAACAGGTCTAGCCTTAGCTGGGCACAAAACTGTTATTGTTGATTTTGATATTGGCTTACGTAATCTTGATTTAATCATGGGCTGCGAGCGCCGGGTGGTCTATGATTTTGTTAACGTCATTAATGGCGAAGCCAACTTAAAACAAACGCTGATTAAAGATAAGCGTGTTGATAATCTCTTTATTTTACCCGCCTCACAGACCCGCGATAAAGACGCACTGACTAAAGACGGTGTAGAGCGGGTGCTAACTGAGCTGGCAAAAGAGTTTGATTTCATTTTATGTGATTCACCTGCAGGCATTGAATCAGGTGCAATGATGGCCCTGTATTTTGCCGATGAAGCGGTCGTGGTTACCAACCCAGAAGTGTCGTCCGTACGCGATTCTGATCGTATATTAGGGATGCTTTCGAGCAAATCGCGCCGCGCCGAACAAGGTTTAGACGGTATTAAAGAGCATTTGCTGTTAACCCGTTATAACCCTGAGCGCGTGCAAAAAGGTGAAATGCTGAGCGTAGAAGATGTAAAAGAGATACTAGCAATTGAACTGATTGGTGTTATACCGGAATCACAAGCGGTACTAAATGCCTCCAACTCGGGTCAGCCCGTCATCATGGATAAAGACAGTGATGCAGGTCAAGCGTATCTTGATACCGTACAACGCCTGCTGGGCGAAACAGTGCCTTTCCGGTTTCTCACTGTGGAAAAGAAAGGCTTTATCAAAAGGATTTTTGGAGGATAACTGATGTCGTTACTGGACTATTTTCGTTCAAAAAAAACCAATACCGCCAGCACGGCGAAAGAGCGACTGCAAATTATTGTCGCGCATGAACGTAAACGCCGTTCTGGCCCGGATTATCTGCCACAATTAGAACGTGACATTTTAGAAGTGATCCGTAAATATGTTGATATTCCCGCCGACCAAATTGCGGTTTCGCTGGAACAACGCAGTGACGAATTATCAGTATTAGAACTGAATGTCACTTTCCCTGATGAAAAGCGCTAAGTAGCGCTTTTTCTTTTAATCTCTGTCAAAGGAGCAGACAATGCGCAAGACTCTTATTGCCGCAGCGGTTATCGCTGCAGGCGCCCTCGGCTATTATGCTATCAATCAATCATCTTCATCGGGTGTAAGCTTAAGCGAATTAGATTATGTTCCCGCTGATACGGCTCTGTTTTCTGGTCAGTTTACGGCTTTAGATTTAGTAGCCTATCTGAAAAGTCTTGGCATGTCTCCTGCGCAATTAAGCAATGACGAGATGCAAGAAGCGATGAACAGCTTATCGGCGGAATCTTCACCCGCAGTGAAATTCGGTATTGCGCTATTTCAAGATTACATGACCATTTTGAGTACACCGGATGATTTTGTTAAAAACACCGGTATTGCAGCAAAAACGCGCTCATTAAGCTATTTAGTCGGTGCCGCACCCGTTGTTCGCTTTGAGGTTGTTGATCCCGTTGCCTTTAAAGCCTTTTTCGAACGTGCCGCAGCAAAAAGCGGTGTAACGGTTGAAACGAAGCAGCTTGATACACACAGCTATCAAGTTTATTCGCTGCATGAGGTTCTAGAGGGATTAGAATTACTGGTCAGTGTCGATCGTGGCTGGGGCACCGTATCGTTACACAGCAATAAATTATCTGAAACCCATCGTGCTCAAGCGTTAGCACAGCAAAAACCTGCAGACAATTTAGGCAATAACAGCAAACTTGCTGATATGAGCAAAAAATACCAGCTAAAACAAGATGGTTTAGGGTTTTTAAGCACCGAGCAATTGGGTGTTGCCTTCACCACAGTTGATGGCAACCAACTCGCAAAAGATCTGCAGTTAGCCTTAAGTACCGTGGCGCCAGAGGCGCTAAACGTTTGGCAAACACCCGCTTGTCAAACCGACATTGCCATGTTAACTAAAACCTGGCCCGGTTTAGTTATGGATGCTGAAATTAAACAGCAAGATAATACCGGCATGACATTAAGCAGCAAAATGCTGTTCCCTACTGAAAGCAAAATTGCTTTAGAAGGCTTGCAAGGTATGCAAGGTTTTATTCCTAGCAGCCTGAATGGTAGCTTACATGCGTCTATGTTCTACATGGCACTGGGAACCGAAATCAGTCAATTGACACCGGCCATGAGCAAGATGTGGAGCGGGATGACCGATCTTAGCTTGAACTGCGAGCCGTTAGTTGCCGCGCAAACGCAAATGAAAGAACAAAATCCCATGATGATGCTAGCCATGGCCGGTATGGCGGCGAATGGGTTGCAAGGGATGTCAATTACCATTAACAGCTTTAGCATGGATGTTGCTACCGGCATGCCGAAAAGCGCTGATAGCTTAATTACGCTCTCTGCTGATAATCCACAAACCTTGTTTAATAACGCCAAAGCGATGTTACCTCCTTTAGCCGGTATTACCTTACCCGCTAATGGCGAAGACATCGCAGTAGCTGACATTTTCCCGCCTATCGCTGCATCTGGGTTAGATGTGCGCTTAAAAGCCAGCGGTAATCATTTATTGCTGTATGTTGGTGATATCGCTAAAACACAGGCTGAAACTATTGGTAAAGAGCCACTAAGCAAAAATGGTATCTTATCGGTAGGTATGGATTATAAACAGTTTTTTACCAGCATGGCCGACATGATCACCTTGTCTGGACAGCCTATGCCGCCTGAGTTTGAATCGATGATGAACACTAATATGCAAATGGGGTTTAGCTTTGGTGTAGACCAACATGGCATGGTCTTTCAAACCAATATGAAACTGGCAGAATAAAACGCAGAGCGTGACCTAATTAGCCAGCAGCACACCTTGCTGCTGGCTTTTTTATTGGTTAAGTGTATTAAATTGTTTCTAACATACTAATTAATCTTGCTGCTGATTCAGCTGCTGTTTCGCCCTACTCGCCCACCATGCATCAATGCTGTAACAACACAATGCTAACCAAATCAGTCCAAAGGTGAATAAGCGCTCTGCCGCAAAGGGTTCCTGATATAACCATACCCCAAATACAAACATAAATGTGGGACCAATATACTGAAAAAAGCCCATAGTGGATAATTGTAAGCGTCGAGCCCCAGCAATAAAACACAACAAGGGGATGGTTGTGACCAGGCCTGCCGCCATTAAGTAGGCATTTAACCCTAGACTATTTTGCATTAAATTGGCTGCTGGACTGGCCGCTAGCGCCCACCAATACCATAATGCTATTGGCAAAAGTAATAGTGACTCAAAAAAGAGGCCTTTAATGGCATCTACCGCGAGTTTTTTCCGGATCAATCCATACACAGCAAAAGAACTGGCTAACACCAGTGCTATCCAAGGGATAGCGCCAAAACTGATCACTTGCCATATTACGCCAGCCGTTGCCAATGCCACAGCAAGCCATTGCATAGGACGTAAACGTTCACCTAAAAAGCACATACCTAATAACACATTCAATAAGGGATTAATGTAATACCCTAAACTCGCATCCAACATATGCGCGTTATTCACTGCCCAGATAAATAATCCCCAATTACCGCCTAACAATACGGCTGAAAAGAGTAAGCAAGCCATTAATTTGGGACGCGCGACAAGTGCAAGTGTGGCACGACCTTGTTTAAGGACGATAATCACAACGAGTAATAACAAAAATGCCCAAACGATGCGATGAACAAGGATCTCAGGGGTAGGAATAAAATCAATTTGCTTAAAGTACAACGGGGCAATACCCCAAAGGGTATAGGCGCTGGCGGCAAAAATGCCCCCAAGCTTTTGTTCTCGCGTTAAAGACATAATTACTCCGATATTAAGGCGGGGATTATATCTCTAAACTAGGTGTCAAGGCAGCGTTCGCCAGAAATAAAGACCCCATTCAGCAACTACCGAATGGGGTCTTTATCAAAAGATGAGGTAAATGTTATGGCTAATGATTATTGCGCTACAACAAAGTCATCCATTAAAATTAATCCAACGTCACCCGTTAAGCCGGCACCATCACGCGCAATAGCGGTATAAATCTTGTTCGCGTCTAGGTCTAAAGCTACTGGACCTATGGCGGCCGTTTTGCTGCCTGCAGGGGTTACCGTAACAACATACTCACCGGCATTAAGCGATACGTATCCCGTTTCTTGTTTAAAGGTTACCGCAGCGAAAGCAGGTGTTGCAGTACTGATATCGCTAGTTGGCGTAACATAGATATCAACTGGCCCAGCTAAAGTCGAACCATGCACAATACGCACTTGTGCTTCGGTTGCAATGCGACGTGGCATATCACTTAGCACTAATGGCTCAATGCTATTTTGACCTAACGATCCCACCGCTAATACACTGTAGAAGGCCCCTTTTTCTAAGGTTAAATCCGCGTCAATAACCACAACACTGTTGTCAGCTGCAGCGGCCACTTTTACATTATACGTATCAGGTGCTACACCCACGTAATCCGTAAAGTTCGGGAAGGTTAATGCCTCTACCAGTTTAATGCTGTCGTTAACGATCACATCAACCGCAGGCGCATCAGATACGTTATGTACAACGCGCACCGACGAAGTTGTATTTACGTCGGTAATATCAGAAAAGGCACCATCAGGCGCGACCGCTAATAATGACACCGGTGACTCGCCCGAAAAACGACTATTAATGGCCGCAACCACAAGATCAGTGCCTCCCGCTAGAGCAAGCGTTCCAGAATCGAATACCACCGCTTGCTGACCTGGCAGTGTAATACGGACACGGTAGTTTCCAGCAGGCACGTCAAGTGCAGCAGTTGAGCCTTTATACTCTAGGGTAGCTAATGCTGTACCCAATGCCGCATCTGGAGCGGTAACATGGATGTCAACCGTAGGCGCTGCCGATGCCGCATGCACAACTTGTAAGCGAACATTGCCTGCTGCCAGATCTTTTACATCAGAAGTAACCACTAACGGCTCTAAGGTGTCACCGGCAACCGAGCCTACAGCAAAAACTTTGTAGTTTGTGGCGGCCGCTAAGGCAAGGTCCAAAGGTCCTATAACTGTTGCCGTGGTATTACCTGGCAGTATGCCTTGCACTGCAACATTAATAGTTGCCGGCGCCAAGCTAAAATTATCGGAGCTTTGGGCGTAGGCCAAATCTTCTATTACAGGTTGACCACCCACTAATACATTCACATTTGGCGCATCAGAAGCAGCGTGAATAACACGTAAAGTCGCATTAACTGGTGGTGGTGGCGGTGGTGGTGGCACAAACACCGGTTCATCACTGCTATTACAGGCACTGAGTGTCGCCATAGCAAGCGCGGCTAAGGAAAGCGGAATGATTTTTTTCATTGTTGTTACCCTTAAGTTGATGTAAGCGGAAAAATTTACGCCGCTTAAATTCCAGAGGATCAACAATTAATTGTTAAAAAATAAGCAAAAAATAGCATAAAATTAGCTATTTTTTTCACTGAACCAAATGTTACTTTATAACGTATCTTTTAGTTGTTTCTACTATAGCAAATTATAAAGCGCGTGTTACAACCTCGCGCCCCATAAATTAAGTCATTGAATAATAAAAACTTAAATATCCTTGCCAGCCATTTGCTCACTTTCTAGGTGTGTTGGCATCGGCAAAAATGGCTTCAATATTTCAGCTCGCCAGCTACAAAGATATTCTGGTAACGGTAACAATGCGCGCTCTTGCTCAGTAACACGCCAACACCAATTAAAAAATTCATGCAATTGCCGGCGGGTAGATAAAAAAGACGCCGGGATCCCCGTGGCTAAAGCGGCCTCTTTAATTGCTTGCCCAAGTTCGGCTAACACCACTTTTTCGCCCGCAAAATGTGCTGGGTAATAGAAACGTTGTGGACAAAGCTCAGCGGGGATGGCCTTGGCAAGTTCGATCACGTGCACAAGGTGCTTTGCATGCCTTCGCATATCGCGGCTCGCCATGCCGGGGATGTTTAGCAAACTTTCGGCTGTAGCAGGTCGGCGTTTTGCTAATTCCAGTAATTGGGCGTCTTTGGCAACAAGTCCAAGCGCAAGATCTCGCTCTACCGCATAGTGATAACGCCAACTGACGAGATCACGCAGTACAGCTAATTCTCGACTGGTTAACTGTGTACTGTTTTTTACTTCAAGATATTTAAATGAAGGAGGTAACTGTTGTTGCCGCCGTAACAACAATTGTTGCCCTTCTGCCAGTAATAACCGTAACTTAAGGGGATCGGTTAATTCCGCTAAAAGTTTACGATACACCGGCAACAGAAATTTCACGTCGTTGGCAGCATAAGTGAGTTGCTTGTCTGCCAAGGGCCGGGCTAACCAATCGGTTCGTGCTTCACTTTTATCTAAGACGGCACCCGTTAACTGTTCCACCAGACGACCATAGCCCATACTGCTGCCCCAATCGACAATTTCTACGGCTAATTGAGTATCAAATAACGGGCAGATATGAGTAATACCAATGGTGGCAAACGCCTCTAAATCTTCGGTGCATGAGTGCAGAATTTTGGTTATATGTAGTGCAGCGAATAATTGTTGTAATGGCTGCCAATCAGTTATGCTCAAGGGATCGACCAGTGCTAACTGCTCGCCATCATATAACTGAATTAATCCTAATTTTGGGGCTAATGTACTTTGACGAATAAATTCAGTGTCCACCGCCAATAACGGTTGTCGCATCGCTTGCTGACAAAACTGGGCTAAATGTTGGTTATCGGTTAGCAGTGACATGGTTAACTCTCTTTCGTGCACGCTTTTCAGTATCAGCTTTTCAGCACGCCAATAGGCGTAGAGATAAACGGTAAAAAGCGCCAAATAATGCTGACAAAAAAGCCGGCCCAAGGCCGGCTTTTTTGATTAACCGCGTAATTCGCGGCGTAAAATTTTGCCTACGTTCGTTTTGGGCAACTCACTGCGGAATTCTACCAGTTTCGGTACTTTGTAGCCCGTTAAATGTTGCTTACAATGTGCAATCACTTCTTGCTCTGTTAGTGAGGCGTCTTTTTTAACAATAAACACCTTAACAACTTCACCCGTTGCCTCGTTTGGCACCCCCACAGCAGCCACTTCTAATACTTTCTCGCTCATGGCAACGACCTCCTCAATTTCATTAGGAAACACATTGAAGCCTGAGACTAAGATCATATCTTTTTTACGATCAACAATATAAAAGAAACCCTGTTCGTCCATACGGGCAATATCACCCGTATATAACCAGCCATTTTTAATGGTCTTGGCGGTTTCTTCGGGTCGATTTAAATAGCCGAGCATGACCTGCGGACCTTGAACGATCATTTCACCTGATTCGCCTGGCGCAACGTCATTATCATTTTCATCCACTAAACGAATATCGGTTGATGGTGCAGGTAAGCCAATACTGCCGTTAAAATCTTCTAAGTTAAATGGACTTAGTGTCACTAATGGACAACATTCGGTTAAACCATATCCTTCTAACAAACGGGTCTTCGTGACTTTTTTCCAACGTTCGGCAACCGGCCGCTGAACAGCCATGCCGCCACCCAAGGATAATTTTAATTTGCTAAAATCCAGCTCAGCAAAACCCGGTGTGTTCAATAAACCATTAAATAAGGTATTAACACCGGTGATAGCGGTAAAAGGAAATTTAGCGAGTTCTTTGACAAAATTAGGCATGTCACGCGGGTTAGTGATCAGTAAATTGGTACCGCCATGTTTAAAGAACACGAAGAAATTCGCTGTCAAGGCAAAGATGTGATAAAGCGGTAAGGCTGTTACCACATTCTCCGTACCTTCATTTAAGAATTGATCCAGAAAACCACTGGCTTGTTCTAGGTTTGCCACCATATTGCGATGCGTTAGCATGGCGCCTTTCGATACGCCAGTCGTGCCGCCCGTATATTGTAGAAAAGCAATAGCATCGCCTGTTACCGAAGGTTTTTGCCATTTAAGGCTGGCACCACGCGCTAACACCTGATTAAACGACGTAAATTGGTGTAATTGATAAGCAGGAATCAGCTTTTTGACATGCTTAACCACCAGATTCACTAACGTGCCTTTCACGGTACCCAGCATATCGCCCATTTTAGTTAAAATAACATGCTCTAAACGCATGTTTTTCTCAACTGCCATCAGGGTATGCGCAAAGTTTTCAACAATAACAATAGCTTTAGCTTTGGAATCACTAAGCTGATGCTGTAACTCGCGTGGTGTATAAAGGGGATTAACATTGACAACACAGCAACCTGCCCGTAGTACACCCATGAGTGCAACAGGGTATTGCAGCAAATTAGGCATCATAATGGCCACAGCATCGCCAGGTTTTAACCCTAACTCATGTTGTAAATAGGCTGCAAAGGCTTGGCTTTGTCGATCAAGCTCACGATAGGTGATGCTTTTACCCATATTAACAAAAGCGATCTTATCAGCGAATTTTTCAATACTTTGACTAAATATATCTAACAAAGAAGAATAATGATCAGGATTAATTTGCGCCGGAACGCCCTCGGGGTAAGAATTTAACCAGACTCTGTCCACCGTCTACTCCTTAATAAAGTTGTTGTACTTCGCGCACACTTGCATGTTTTAGAACCGCATAGCATGGCTTTTTCTAGTTATTGTAGCTGCATTTAACCAAGTTGCTGGATTACCCTTGGATAGCAGTTATTAATATTGAGCTTTTACTCTAACGCCATCATCCCATAAAAGCGCTAAACAGACAATCAGTCGCCTTACTCCTGTTCCAGCGGTTTCACAAATTTCAATGTCATCCGATCGCTCTCGCCAATGGCAAGATAAGCATCGCGATTTTCCAACCCTAACGCTAACGTTGGCGGTAATGTATAAACGCCCTTGGTATAATCTTTAGTATCTTTAGGATTGGCGTTAATTTCACTGCTAGCAACTAACTGAAAGCCAACACGTTCAGCGACTGAAATTAAGAAGGCTTCGTCGGTATACCCTTCTACGGCATAACTGGTTAAATCGGTTACTCGGGCTGCGCGATGCTCTACCATACCGAAGGTACCACCGGGTTTAAGCACATCAAATAAGGTTTGCATAGTCGCTAAGAGCTGCCCGCGTTGATGCCAGATATGCACGTTACGAAAGCTAAGTATCATATCAAATTGGTCAGGCGCTAATACGGGGATAAAATTTGGTGGATCTAGAGCTACCCGCCCAACATCACCAAATTCATCGGCTTGTTGAATAATTCGCTGTTCTAACCGCGCGCTTAATCTTGCCCAAAAAGCACTGCGTTCATCCAAATTATTCACACCATCTTGGCGAAAATGGGCAATGGTCAGCTGACCTTGATCTTTGACAAAAGGAGCAATAATTTCGGTATACCATCCCCTAACAGGCCATAACTCTAAAACAGACATCTGCGGTTCAAGTCCAAAAAACATTAGGGTGTCGACAGGGTTACGATATTGATTACGGTGTAAATGTGCAGCGCCACGCTTCGGGTTTTCTGCTAGTACGGTCAAACGTTCACGCCATTGTTCAGGCGTTTGCGCAACCGCAGACAACACCGGCAGTACCGCGAGAAAACTGCACATCACTATGCTTGTAGTTATTTTTTTCATAGTTAACCTTAATGTTGATAACATCGTGATAAAAGCTAGTGTTATGACTGGATCCATAAATAACGTGCTATAACCTTAAGATAACGCTCTCCTTGTGCAAAAGTCCAGCAAAAGCGCATTTCGTACTGACGTCATATTTTCGCGTGTTTATCGCAACAAGCTTGGCGAGCCTGATGTGCTGCTTTACACTAATTTCATTTTGTATAAAGGTGCCTGTATGCGCGCATTGTTACTTCTTCCTTTACTCACTTTTGGCGCTTACGCTGATGCAGCCCCAAAAAATGTTATATACATGATTGGCGATGGTATGGGACCTGCTTATCTAACAGCCTATCGCTATTATCAGCATCAACTTGCCGAATCGCAGCAACAAACCTCGTTGCCCATCGCCAATACCATATTTGATGATTTACTGACAGGCATGGCCAGTACCTATCCAGACGATGACACCTTAGTAACTGACTCTGCAGCAAGTGCTACCGCGTTAGCAACTGGCGTTAAAAGCTTTAATGGCGCAATTTCTGTTAATAGACAACACATTCCAATCGGCACCATGATGCAGTTAGCCAAACAGCTAGGCAAAGCTAATGGTATTGTTGCCAGCTCGCAGGTTAACCATGCGACGCCTGCAGCCTTTGTTTCTCACAATGTTAGCCGTCGTAATTACAATGCAATTGCCGATATGTATTTTGATTATCGAATAAACGGTAAACCGGTTGCCGATGTGATTTTAGGCGGTGGCACCGATTATTTTGTTCGAGACGATCGAAATCTGATTACTGAATTCAAAAAGGAAGGCTATCAATACGCTGACAGCTGGCAACAACTCTCCACGCTTAGCCAGAAACCAGCGATCGCTTTATTAGACAAAACCGGCTTACCGGCTGCGCTTAATAGCAAACAACCGCAACAATTAGCGATCCTCACGACAAAGGCCCTGGAATTATTAGCGCCTGCCGAAAAAGGATTTGTTTTGATGATTGAGGGGAGCCAAATCGATTGGTGTGGTCATGACAACGATATTGCTTGTGCTATGGCGGAGATGCATGACTTTGCGCAAGCAGTGGCCGTAGCGAAAGCCTATGTTGATGCAAATCCTGATACCTTATTGATTATTACTGCAGATCACGAAACGGGTGGGATGTCTTTAGGAGCTGACGGCAAATATCTATGGCTGCCGGAAGTCATACAAGGCGTAACAGCAACCGGACGAAAAATTGCCGACGAATTAAATGCAGCGAGCACGGATGAGGCGGCATTAAGCCGCTGGTTAGCACTTACCAACATTACGTTAACGCCAGAGGAACAACAACAATTACTGGCGCAGCGCGGCAAAGAGCAGCAGGCATTGCGAGACGTCGCGGTGAAGTTGGTGGCTAAATATTCTTATACGGGCTGGACCAGCAGCGGGCACACCGCGGCGGATGTCCCTATCATGGCTTATGGCAAAAACAGCACGGATTTCCATGGATTTATGGATAATACTGCCATTGCTAAACAGTTAATTCGTTATATCAGCACGACCCAGCCGTAATGCAATTGTTGGCTTAGCTACCCGATAAGCCAACACCATAAAATTGAAATGCCCAGTGATTAACTGGGCATTTTGGTATCAGGAATATCGTTGCAATAGTGCTAATTAAAAGAAGCTTATGACTAATCGCTAGCTTCGCCGATTAGTTGTGATCTTAATTTTGGCGCGCTGGTACCATTGTGCAGCCATATATTAAAGAAAGCTGGACCAAAAGCGTTATCAGTAAGCACCCCCGTGGCTTTACCATTAAAGTAAAACGCTACCGAATTGTCCGCTTGTAACACTGCCGCTAATGTATCGCCCTTTTTGACATCTTGCCATAACGACGTTAATTGCTGAGCCCACTGCTGCTGTTGCTCGGAACTACTCTGCTGTAGTTTTTTCCACTCATCTACAGTAGCTTTAATAAACTGATCACGGGTTATATTGCGTTTATAGGTAAGTTCTAATAGCAAAGGGGTGCTCTGCTCGTAATTTACAAATTGGCCATCAGCTGTCGCAAGCCGCGCATCATACAATTGCCACAGCATATAGCGATAACTGCCCTGTCCAACTGTTTTCAAATCAGGCACCGCTAACGCAGTCCCTGCAAACGTTAACAGCAATAACAAACCTAAAATTTTACGCATACCACCTCCGACTGTAACCAAATAGGATGCCTAATACGCCCCAAACCAGGCCAAGTATTACGTAAGATCCAACCCCGGCAGGAAAACTCATTATGCCATCACTTAACGCCGCACCACCAATATAGGATAAAGGGCCGCCAACCCCGGCAACAACGAAAGCGATGCCAGGATGGGTTAAAAACTTACTCATCACTTCAACTAGCGCTAAGGCAAAAATGGCCCATAGCAGCAGAAACCATATAGGCATCCAGGCCGTTTGAGCAAAACTCAACACCTCGGTCGCCACCATAATACTGTCAACGGCAATGCCAAAAACTGCAGTCAGCAAAACAGCTATTTGCGCATTTTTCGAGGGTAATTGCCATAAACCGTACAAAAGATAAATCAGGACAGGCCAAAATAACAATTGCTGGAAAAACACTAATAGAAACCAGCATAACTCGAAACCGATTAAGGATCGCCAAGGGATCTTAGTTTTTAAGGCTGTCATGTTTGCTTCATCCTTGCCGCCAAACTTGAACGCATACCATAAGGTAAGCAACTAAGGGCGTTAAGCAGATACCCAAGGCGCTTGGGAAAACGTAAACGCAATTTACCTGCTTCAATACCCTTGAATATGCGTTCGGCCGCTTTTGCTACAGGCATTAAAAATGGCATATCGAAATCATTCTTTTGCGTTAAAGGGGTATCAATAAACCCCGGTTCGATCAAGCACACCTTAATACCCGTGTGCGCTAAATCAACCCGTAAGCTTTCGGTAAAATAACTTACCGCCGCCTTACTGGCACCATAGGCTTCAGACCGTGTAAATGGGAAAAAATGTGCCATCGAACTGACAATCGCTAAGGTATTACCAGATTTAAGCATAGGAAGAAGCAACTTAGTGCTGGCGACAACCGCTTGAAAGTTAATGGCAAAGGTACGTTCAAACGCGGCAAGATCCAGATCGGTTGCCTCAACATATTCGCAGTTGCCTGCGTTAAGTAAAACCACATCAAAATTTAAATCTGCTGGCAAACTTTGCTGCCAACGTTGCATAGCTAAGGTGTCGGTGAGATCCAAACTTACTGGCACAATAGAATTAGTATACTGCGCGGCTAAGTCAGCTAATTTATCCGCTGAGCGCGCAACAGCATAAACCGTCCACCCTTGTTTGGCATAATATAACGCCGTTTCGCGGCCAATGCCTGAACTGGCACCGGTAATTAAAATGGTCGAAGACATGATCACTCCTTGGCTAATACTTCTATATACGTAAACTAATAAGAACAGTTCAGCACAAAGCCAGTAAACAAGCTAATCAACTGGTTATGCCTTCGATTAGGGCACATTAGAACTAAAAAGAAGGGCGAAAGCACCATTGGACCAACCAGGCGATTAACTGAGCAGAAGAGTAAATAAGCCTAGTGTAAGTAAATGAAGGTTTGATGACTCAGGATGAGTAAACGAAATCACTAAAATATAAAAACAACAGCCGATGAGTATAGAATTAAAGAGTGAACAAGTGATCAATACGTGTTGAATACAAAATTAACGCTAAGCGTATAAATCAACACCTAGCATGGCTTGCACTTCGCTACGACGCTGTTCATTTTGTAAGCTTTGATAGGCAGCAATAGCGCGCTCATTATTTTGCTCGGCAGTATTTCGCGATGACGCACGAGAGGATTCTCGCGCAAACTGTTGGGTCTGTTGTGCCTCGCGCTCTGTATCTAGACGCTGAATAACATCACGATCAATTCGAATGCCAGCAGCTTGATTCACCGTGCTCTCTTTCTCTGGCACAACCGCACGCGCTGGCTGCGGCCGATTTGTCGCCGGAGTCAGCAAATTGCTGGGAGTAATGGTGTTACTGGCGTTGATACTCATGGGCTAACATACTCAAAAAATAGTGATGCAATTATAGACAAGGATATCTCATTTTTGCCAGCGCTTTTCCCTTTTTTCTACGCAACTTTCTGGCTTTAGCTTGCTAGCGTCCAGGGAGCTTTTGCCATGTCACTTCGTCACGCACGTACACGGGCTCAGCGTGTTCAGCCGCAACAAAATGACCATGTTGCCAAGCATCAAGGCTATAAGGCAGCATAAACTGGGCGGATGGGTATAAAATATCGGATGCAATAGTGGCGGGTTTTAATAAACTTAACGCATCACCATAGGTTTGCCAGCCAGTACCGACGCCAATAACGCCCGGATCTAATTGTAAATCAGTAATAGCTGAAGGTAACGCTGCTGGTTTTGCGGCGACCTCGGGGGTAGAAGCCTGCATCACACCCTTAGCATTCAAAGTGTATACCGCCATATACACTTCTGCCATGCGAGCATCAATGGCGGCGATAACCTGTTTTGCGGCATGTTGTTGTGCTGCGGCTTGTGCCATAGCCGCAAGAGTCGATACACCATACAGCGGCACATCTACGCCGAACGCGAGTCCTTGCGCAACGGATACGCCAATACGCACCCCCGTAAAACTTCCTGGCCCGCGACCAAAAATAATACCGTTTACCTGATGTAAGCCAATACCTGCATCGGCTAAGAGTTGCTGCACCATTGGCAGAATACGTTTGCTGTGTTGTTGCGGGCAAACTTCATCAAACGCCAAAAGTTGGCCATGGTAGCTTAAAGCTACTGAACAGGCTTCAGTAGACGTGTCTAGGGCTAAAAAAATCATGTATTTCCTTGTTGCAACTGTTTTAAAAACGCGCTGGCTTCAGCCAAATCACGAGTACGGCGCATCGGCGGCAAACTCTTTAAAAAGGTGGCGCCATAGGGCCGAGTCACTAATCTATTATCGCATATCACCAACACGCCACGATCGGTAACATCACGGATCAATCGCCCTACCCCCTGCTTTAAAGTAATCACCGCCTGAGGTAATTGCACTTCGGCAAAGGGATCTTGGCCGCGCATAGCACAATCTTCACTACGTGCTTGTAGCAAAGGATCGTCGGGGGATGCAAAGGGTAACTTATCGATAATGACACAACTTAACGTATCACCTCGTACATCTACACCTTCCCAGAAACTGCCCGTACCAAGCAATACCGCATTTTCCAACTGAACAAATTGCTCTAATAATAATCGTTTACCCGTTGAGCCTTGCACTAACACAGGCTGGCGGATCTGTTCAGGTAAGGTTGCGGCCATCATTTGTAACATACGATGGCTGGTGAATAAAAAGAAACAGCGACCATTATTCGCCGTTATTAACTCAATAGCCATAGTCAACAATGCATGGGCCATGGCAGGCTCATGAGGTTCGGGCATAAACCGCGGTACACACAACAAGGCTTGTTTAGCGTAGTCAAAAGGACTTTCTAGCAATAACGTATCGGCGCCGGTTAAGCCCATTTGCTGTTGATAATGGCTAAACCCTTCATCTACTGACAAAGTAGCAGAGGTAAAAATCCAACTACGTTGTTCTGCAAATACCAATTTATGGAATTTATCGGCAATGCTCAGAGGCGTTAAATGTAAACCCACATGTAACTTACTCGTTTCAAACCACAAACTTACGCCTGTTTGTTCCACTTGTAACAATTTTACCAGCTGACCTTTTAATTGCGCTAAACGCTCGTAGCAACTGTCTAACGTCTGGCTTCGCCCCAAACTGCTTTTAACAATTTGATACAGCATATCTAAGGCATCATTAATTCGGGTTATGGCAGTTTGCATAGCCGGTTTTTGATACGCTTGTCGCCAATTCCCGCGGCTAGGATCGGTGGCAAACTGCAAACGCCAATCACGCGTTAAACTGGCCACTTTGTCAGCTGCCTTACTTAATTGGATAACATCTTTTAACTCGCCCTTGCCCACTAACTCAATATCTTTACATAAATCTTGCAAGACACGGGTAGAAAAATGCTCACCAAAATACTCACTGGCAATATCAGGGATTTGGTGCGCTTCATCAAAAATCACTACTTCCATATCCGGTAATAATTCGCCAAAGCCAGTATCTTTTAACGCTAAATCGGCAAAAAATAGGTGATGATTGACCACCACCAAATCGGCACCTTGTGCTTCTTTACGTGCTTTTAGCAAATGACAATCTTCATACACTGGGCAGTCTTTACCAAGGCAATTATCCGTTGTACTGGTAACAAAAGGCAGCGCTTTTGAATCTTCCGCGATATAGGTAAGTTCACCAATGTCGCCACTTTGCGTCTCAGTTGACCATTTTTTTATTAAACTCAGATCAGCAATAAGTTGAGGATCCGCTACCGGGACATGTTGGTAATGCTGCTCCAATCGAAATAAACACAGATAATTTGACCGCCCCTTTAATAACGCAATGGTAATGGGCAACGCCAACGCCTGCAAAACAGTAGGCAAATCTCGAAAATACAACTGCTCTTGCAAGTTTTTGGTGCCTGTTGATAACACTACTTTCTTGCCTGATAGCAAAGCGGGCACCAAGTACGCATACGTTTTACCCGTACCAGTACCGGCCTCTACAACTAAAGCACCGTCTTGCTGAATAGCTTTTTCAACAGCATTGGCCATCGCTAATTGCGCAGCCCGTGGCTTAAAACCAGGTATCTGCTGGGCTAAGGTGCCATTTTCGGCAAACACTTTCGCTGATTTAGTGTTCATTAGATATGCCAATTGTCAACGGATGTTGAGAATTAACCAGATTAACGCAACCTAGCCAAACGAGATCAGCAACGCAGTGAGCCCTTTTTAGGTGATCTAAGTGGTATGTTATTATCGGTATCATCTATTACCTGACTGCATTAGGCATAGCCAAAAAAGGCGTCTATTATGCCTTGTTTATCTAAAAATGCAGACAAAACGCCGTATTGTTTTAAACAAAAATATCAACATGGCCGTCTTTATCAACCCGTTGCTCTTCTTCTGGCGTGGTATACGGCGCAACGGGAAAGTCACCATCAGCCTGCTTACGCTGAGCAAATCGGCGTAAAATCAGATACTTTTGCTCATGCCGCTTCAGTGGCTCTAAGCGTGCCTCTTTAAAAACCGGTAAGACCATTTTCGGTTCTTGTTCAATTGGCGTACCCGGGGTACGTTGGATAAACGGCATAAAAATGTCCACGACGACCTCCTTTGGCTACACTGTGTTTATTTTATATCGGCCAAATCTTGGCAAACTAAAGCCCTTGCAATGACTATACAACATGAGCATTATTTAACCAGATAAATCATAGCGTAGTTTCGCAAACACTATTCTCACGTTAACCACATTCCAGCATTAATAATAAGTAACTGATTATTAATGATATAAAATTATTTCACTTTTAAAAATATAAAATTAATTATTGCACTTTAGCGCCAGCCAGAGTAACTTGTATAGCAATTAAATAAGGTTTTTATTGAACACTTTTATGAATAATAACGTAAGCGTAACACAGCACCACCATCATATCACCTAGCCTTCCGGTTTAGGCGGAGGGCTATTGTGTTGGCCTCCGGTGGACTTTGTTACAACCAACCCCGCAGGCCAAGCCACGGGGTTTTTTGTTTTTAAATGATTAGTATTTGGGAGTAACCAATGAGTCCGGCGATTGAAAGTAAAAGATTACGTATCGGTATGCAAAAATCTGGGCGTTTATCCACAGAATCACAAGCTCTGTTAACCAGTTGTGGCTTAAAAATCAACCTGCGGGAGCAACGACTGATTGCCCATGTTGAAAATATGCCGATTGATATTCTGCGGGTTCGCGACGACGATATCCCAGGTTTGGTGATGGACGGTGTCTGCGACTTAGGCATTATTGGCGAAAACGTATTAGAAGAAGTCTCGTTACAGCGGCAAATTGATAATGAATCTGCAGAATATGATGTGTTGGCGCGGCTTGACTTTGGTGGTTGCCGGCTATCTATCGCAGTACCGCAAGAAGAAGAATATCAGGGTGCCAGCAGTTTAGAGGGTAAAACAATTGCCACCACGTACCCGCGATTATTAACCCGTTATTTAAAGCAACAAGGTGTAAATGCCCGAGTAGTGATGCTAACCGGTTCGGTTGAGGTTGCTCCGCGCGCGGGTCTGGCCGATGCCATTTGTGATTTGGTTTCTACCGGTGCCACACTTGAAGCCAACGGTTTAAAAGAAGCCGAAGTCATTTACCGCAGTAAAGCAGTGCTGATTCAACGCAAAGGCTTAAACGATGCCCAGCACCTGAAACTGATCAATAAGTTAATGCCGCGCATTCAGGGTGTAATGCAAGCCAACGAAAGCAAATACATTATGCTACACGCCCCCCGCGCTAAACTAACCGAAGTAATTGCCCTATTGCCCGGTGCCGAGAATCCAACGCTATTGCCGTTGGTAGGCAACGATGCAATGGTCGCCATCCATGTAGTTAGCAGTGAAACCTTGTTCTGGGAAACCATGGAACAATTAAAGCTGCTGGGTGCAAGTTCAATCTTAGTATTACCCATTGAAAAGATGATGGAGTAACACATGCAGCGCTTTAACTGGAATCAACTGGATCAAGCAGGGCAACAAGCCGCGTTAGCAAGACCTGCGTTAGCAGACTCAGCCGCGTTAGCGCCAACTGTTCAAGCCATTATTGCGGCAGTAAGACAAGAGGGTGATGCAGCACTGCAGCGCTTTAGCCAACAATTTGATCAACTGCCCGACAACCCGCTTCGGTTAAGCCAAGAAGAGCAACAGCGCTTACTTGGCTTGCTGCAACCTGAGCGCAAAGCGGCCATCGAATTGGCCTATGACAATATTCGCAAGTTTCATGCGGCACAATTACCGCGCGATATTGAAGTAGAAACCAGCGCCGGGGTGATTTGCCAGCTAAAAAGCCGCCCGATCGGTAGCGTAGGATTATATATCCCCGGCGGCAGTGCACCCTTACCTTCTACGGTACTAATGTTAGGTGTACCCGCGCAATTAGCCGGTTGCCCGCGCGCGGTGTTAGTCACGCCACCAGGCAAACCTAATGCAATTGATATTGCGCCTGAAATTATTTATGCCGCTAATCTTTGTGGCATTTCTGAAATCTATACAATTGGTGGCGCTCAAGCAATTGCTGCTCTAGCGTATGGCACTGAGAGCATTGCCAAAGTCGATAAAATTTTTGGTCCTGGCAATCGTTATGTAACAGAAGCTAAACAGCAGGTCAGCCAAGATGCCAAGGGCGCACAAATTGATATGCCGGCAGGGCCTTCAGAGGTGTTAGTGTTGGCGGATGCGGAAGCTAACCCCGCCTTTGTTGCTGCTGATTTATTATCGCAAGCAGAGCACGGCCCAGATTCACAGGTGATCTTAATTAGTGACAGCAGCACCCTCTTGGATAATGTCGAAATTCAACTTGCTGCGCAATTAGCGGCTCTGCCGCGGGGCGCCATTGCAGCCAAAGCACTTGCCCATAGCCGTGCCATTTTAACAGCAGACCTCCAAACTGCCGTGGCGGTAACGAATGCCTATGCGCCCGAGCATTTAATCGTGCAAACGCGCGATGCCAGTGCGCTTACCGAGCAATTTGATAGTGCCGCCAGTATCTTTGTAGGGGAATGGACGCCAGAATCTGCCGGCGATTATGCCAGCGGCACTAACCATGTGTTGCCAACCTATGGCTATAGCCGCACCGTGTCCAGTTTATCACTAACGGACTTTTATCGCCGCTTTACCGTGCAGCAGTTATCAGCACAAGGTATGCGCAATATTGGCCCAGCTATTGTTACGCTTGCCGAAGCAGAAAGCTTAGAAGCCCATGCCAATGCGGTGCGACTGCGTTTAGCTGCGCTAGAAAAAGCCGGCCAGAACACGGCAAATGACTAAGGCAAGCGACTAAGGTTATTAGTCAGGCCAATATTAAGAAAACGAATAAACAAGGTTGAGGTTTGTGATGACAACTGCCAATAACGCCAACAGCACCAGCAATACCGTAAATACGCTGGCCCGGCAACTGGTGCAAGACATTGTACCTTATGCCTCTGCCCGCAGCAGTATGAGTGGCGGCGCAGTCTGGCTTAATGCTAATGAAAATGCGCTAGCTCCTGCTTATCAGTTAGATGATTGCTTTAACCGCTATCCGTCATGTCAGCCAAAAGCGGTAATTGACGCTTATGCCGCCTATGCCGGTTTGGCGCCTGAACAGGTGCTGGTAAGCCGCGGTGCCGATGAAGGTATCGAGCTGCTGATCCGTAGCTTTTGCGAGCCCAAACAAGATAGCATTACTATTTGCCCGCCGACTTATGGCATGTATGCCATTAGTGCCGAAAGCAATCAAACTGCAGTAACGAAAGTGCTGTTAAAAGACAGCGAGCGCTTGGATTTACCGGGTATTTTCGCTACCCACCCCAAACTGGTGTTTATTTGTAGCCCGAATAACCCCACTGGCGATCTGATCCCGCGTGAAGATATTATTGCCGTACTGGAGCACTTTAAAGACAAGGCACTGGTGGTGGTAGATGAAGCCTATATTGAATTCGCGCCCTCAGCCTCTGTAGTGCCGCTGCTTAGCCGCTACCCACATTTGGTAGTGTTACGTACGTTATCCAAAGCCTTTGGCTTGGCAGGGTTGCGCTGTGGTTTTACGCTGGCCTCGGCCGATATTATCAATGCCCTGAAAAAGATGATTGCGCCCTATCCCATTGCCGAACCGGTGGCACAAATTGCTGCTCAGGCACTTTCGGCAAAGGGCATCGCGCAAATGCAGCAAAGCGTAGCGATCATTAATCAATTGCGTAACGACTTTAGCACCTTTGTCTCACAGCTCCCGGGCATTGTAAAAATTTGGCCCAGTAATGCCAACTATGTGCTGTTACAAGTGAGTAATGCCGCCGACTGTGTGCAGGCATTAATCAGCGAAGGGATCTTAATCCGCAATCAATCCAGCCAGTTAGGCTTAACCGAGGTAGTGCGGGTGTCCATTGGTAATCCGGATGAGATGCAGCGTTTACAGCAAGCCATGTTAACCTATTTTTCCACGACGAAGAGAGCAAGCGCATGAGTGGCCAACCTATTTTATTTATCGACCGCGACGGCACCATGGTGGAAGAGCCACCAATTGACAAACAACTGGATAGCTTGGAAAAGCTGGCCTATGAACCGGGCTTGGTCCCTGCACTCTTAAAGCTGCAGGCCGCCGGTTATCGCTTGGTGATGGTCACCAATCAGGACGGCTTGGGCACCAGCAGCTTTCCGCGTGACACCTTTGATGCGCCGCATAACAAAATGATGCAACTGCTCACCTCGCAAGGCATCGTTTTTGATGATGTATTGATTTGCCCGCACTTTGACAGCGATAACTGCAGTTGTCGTAAACCCAAATTAGGCTTAGTCAAAGACTACCTGCAGCAAGGCAAAATCGACTTTACCAATTCCTACGTAATTGGCGACCGGCTGACCGATGTGCAATTAGCTGAAAATATGGGCTTGCCGTCGTTTCAGTACAATCGCGATACCTTAGGCTGGGCCGAAATCACCAAGCGCCTGCTAAGTCGCGGTCGAAAAGCCACAGTGCGCCGCACTACCCGTGAAACCGATATTGAAATCAGCGTAGATCTGGATAATAGCGGAAACAATTACTTTGGCACTGGCGTTGGTTTCTTTGATCATATGCTGGAGCAAATTGCCACCCACGGCGGCTTTTCGCTGCAAGTAAAAGTCACAGGCGATTACCATATTGACGATCACCACAGTGTCGAAGATACCGCCTTAGCACTAGGTCAGGCCCTAAAACAAGCCCTTGGAAATAAACGCGGCATCAACCGTTTTGGCTTTGTGCTGCCGATGGATGAGTGTCGTGCTGAGTGTGTGCTGGATTTATCGGGCCGCCCGCTGTTTGTGTTTAATGGCGAGCTGGGCGATGGTGCAGTCGGTGGTTTAACACTGGAAATGGTGCCGCACTTTTTCCGCTCGTTAAGCGATGCCATGTTAATGTCGCTGCATTTAAGCATTACCGAAGGCAATAAACACCATAAAGTGGAAGGCTTGTTTAAAGCTTTTGGCCGCGCCTTACGCCAAGCGATTACGGTAAGTGGTGAAGCCTTACCCAGCTCCAAAGGAGTGCTGTAATGGCGGAACTGGTTATTGTCGATACCGGCTGTGCCAATATCAGCTCGGTCTATTTTGCGGTAAAGCGCCTCGGTACTGAGCCGGTGATTAGCCACGACGCCAACGTCATCAAAGCGGCTAACCGGGTGATAGTGCCTGGTGTCGGTAGCGCCAAAGCCGCTATGGCGAACTTGGCCGAGCGCGAGTTGATTGCTACCTTACAAGGCTTAACCCAGCCGGTGTTAGGCATTTGTTTGGGCATGCAAATGCTTACCGCCCATAGTATGGAAGGCGATGTCGCCTGTTTAGGCTTAATCCCAGGCGAAGTCGCGCCACTGAATGCCGCAGGTTTACGCTTACCCCATATGGGCTGGAATACGCTGCATAGCATTAGCAGTCACCCTATTATGCAAGGCTTTACCGAACAAGATTACCTGTATTTTGTGCATAGCTTTGCGGTAGTGCCCAGCCAATATAGTTTAGCGCAGTGCCACTATGGTTCTGATTTCGCAGCCGTGATTGGCAAAGATAATGTGGCCGGTGCGCAATTTCACCCAGAGCGTTCAGGCAAGGTCGGTGCGCGTTTATTACAAAACTTTTTGGAGTGGCAGCTGTGATTATCCCAGCGATAGATTTAATTGATGGCAAGGTCGTGCGTCTATATCAGGGCGCTTATGATAAAACCACCGAATACGAATTCAGTCCGCTAAGCTTGCGCGATCGCTATGCCGCAGCCGGTTCACCCATTTTACATGTGGTCGACTTATCTGGTGCGAAAGATGCCAGTAAGCGGCAACTTAGCTTATTAACAGCCTTAATGACTAATTCGCCCTTACAGATCCAAGTCGGTGGCGGCGTGCGCAGCGAGCAAGATGTGAAAGATTTACTGGCCGCCGGTGCCAGTCGGGTAGTTATTGGCAGTTTAGCCATTCGTGAACCTGAGTTGGTGCAGGGCTGGATCAAGCAGTATGGCGGCGATCGTATCGTACTGGCGTTAGACGTGGCGATTAATGCCAAGGGCGAAAAAACCTTACCCAGCCATGGCTGGATTGAGGAGTCTGGTGTGACACTGGAGCAAGTGCTTGATGGCTATATCGCTGCCGGTGCTAAGCATGTATTGTGCACCGATATTAGTAAAGATGGCACCCTAAGCGGCTCCAATGTGGCGCTATACCGCGAACTGTGCAGCAAGTACCCACAATTGGCTTGGCAAGCCTCGGGCGGTATTGGCGCGCTCAGTGATATTCAGGCTTTAATTGGCTCTGGCGTAGCAGGTGTGATTTTAGGACGCTCGCTATTGGAAGGTAAATTTTCGCTTGAGGAGGCCATAGCATGCTGGCAAAACGGTTAATTCCCTGTTTAGATGTTCGCGATGGCAAGGTGGTGAAAGGCGTACAGTTTCGTAACCACGAAATTATTGGCGATATTGTGCCACTGGCACAGCGCTATGCCGAAGCCGGTGCCGATGAGTTAGTGTTTTATGATATTACCGCTTCCAGCGATGGCCGTGTGGTGGATAAAAGCTGGGTTCGGCGTATTGCTGAAGTGATTGATATCCCCTTTTGTGTGGCAGGTGGCATTAAATCAGTCGCCGATGCGGGCAAGATTTTAGAAATGGGTGCCGATAAGGTGTCGATTAATAGTCCGGCGCTGAGTAATCCGCAATTAATTGCCGATTTAAATGCCACCTTTGGCCAGCAATGCGTGGTGATTGGCATCGACAGTTTTTTTGATGTGGCTTCTGGCCAGTATCAGGTATACCAATTTACTGGCGATGAAACGCGCACCCAAAAAACCCAGTGGTTAACGCGGGATTGGGTAAGCGAGGTACAACGTTTGGGTGCCGGTGAAATTGTGCTGAACTGTATGAATCAAGATGGTGTGCGTCAGGGTTATGATATTGCCCAGCTGAAAACCATCCGCGATCTCTGCAAGGTACCCCTTATTGCCAGTGGAGGTGCCGGTACGATGCAACACTTTACTGAGGTATTTCAGCAAGCCGATGTGGATGGTGCCTTAGCCGCCAGTGTGTTTCATAAGGGTATTATTCAGATTAGCGAGCTAAAAGCGAAGTTAATTGCGGATGGGATTAGTATTCGGCCTTAGTGGTATAGTCATGTGCTTCGAACACGCAAACACTACGTACATTTTTTCTGTGACACGCCGTGAACCATCCATGGGCTCGATTGTAAATGTCATCCATGACATTTACCCCATGGAGGGGCCAGCGAAGCTGTCCAAATTCGTTCCAGACGAATTTGTCCGGCCATCCATGGCCTCCAACGGTCACAGAAAAAAGTACATCCGCGTTTGCTCATCCCGTTGACTACACCTATGTATCGAGCACAACACCGACACTGCTAAGCAAAGCGTCTTTGGCATGGATGCCAAAGAGGAGCCTACAGGGATGTATTCACGGCGTCTTTGCGTGTAGTGTCGGTGTTGCGCACACTCACTTTTGAGAGTTCAATATGAATCTACAACAAATCAACCAGCTAAGCTGGCCCGACACCCAACTGCTACCGGCGATAGTGCAGCATGCCATCTCCGGTAAAGTCTTAATGCAAGGTTATATGAACCCGGCGGCACTACAGCATACGCTGGATAGCGGCAATGTGACCTTTTTTAGTCGTAGTCAGCAACGCTTATGGACTAAAGGCGAAAGCTCTGGCCATACCTTAAAGCTCGTTAGCATTGACAGTGATTGCGATGCCGACAGCTTGCTGGTACTGGCCATGCCGCAAGGCCCTACCTGCCATGTCGGTACCGAAACCTGCTGGCACGATAATAGCGCTAACAGCCCGCAATTGGCTTTCTTATATGATTTAGAGCAAGTCATTCAAAGCCGTGAAGGTGCTGATCCGAAAAGCAGTTATACCGCCAGTTTGTTTGCGCGTGGCGTGAAACGCATTGCCCAAAAGGTCGGCGAAGAAGGCGTTGAATCTGCTTTAGCCGCCATGGCCGGCGATAGAGAAGAACTCGCCAATGAAGCTGCCGATCTTATATTCCATTTGCTGGTATTGTTGCGTAGCCAGAAACTGGAATTAAATGACGTGATCAAGGTGCTACAACAACGCCATAAATAATACTGCAGCGCACTATTCTTTTTTTAAAAATGGAGTAAGCTTAGGCAAGGATGCTAGCTAGAATAATGTCATTATGAATTCCAAGGCGCCGCATTTACACCGCGAGGCGAACCTGATCCAGATGTTCGATCCCTTAACGGCTGATTGGAATATCACTTTATCTGCTCAAAATACGCTAAACACACACCAAGTATTGGCCAATATAGATTTTGGCCGCCTTTCCACCCTATTCGACAGTTTTTTACAGGTATTACATATACCGATCGCCTTAGTCGATTTGCAGGGAAAGGTATTAGCGTCTTCCGCTTGGCAACGCGCATGTCATCAATTTCACCGTCAAGCACCAACAACCTTACAGGGCTGCTTAGAAAGTGATCGTGAATTAGCACTGCAATTACAACAAGGAAAAAATTATTCACTTTATCGCTGTCGCAATGGTTTAACCGATTGTGCTACGCCCATTATGTTAGAAGGTAAACATGTGGCCAATTTGTTTATGGGACAGTTTTTTTTACAAACACCTGATGAACAGTTTTTTAAACACCAAGCACAACATGCAGGCTTTGCAGAAAGCGACTATTTGGCTGCCTTAGCTGATGTTCCGATTGTCGACGAAGCTAAATTACCTGCCATGATAAACATGTTAGCCTCACTGGCGGTTCATATTGCAGAACTGGTGCTACTAAATAATCGGTATTTGCAGGTTTTAGAGCAATCGCAACTGCAGATTGAGCAACGAAATCAAGAACTGCAATTGCAAAACCACATTTTGAACCAGATTAGTGAAGGTGTGGCATTAAAAACAATTTTATACCATCTTGTGTCGCAAGTAGAACAGCTCCACCCCGATATGATTTGCTCAATTTTACTGCTGGATGAAGATGGCAAAACCTTACGCCATGGTGCAGCCCCTTCATTACCTGAAAGGTATAACTTGGCTTTGGATGGGGTGGTTAGCGGCATTGGTGTAGGATCTTGTGGTACAGCGGCTTTTAGTGGTGAAACCGTCATTGTTAGTGATACGCGTACCCACCCCTACTGGCAACCATATCAGGCGTTAGCACAACTTGCCGGCATTGCAGCATGTTGGTCGCAACCCATTAAAAATGCTCAAGGCAAAGTCTTGGGCACCTTTGCAATGTATCATAAACACCCTGCAGAGCCGACTCCCCATCAAATTGAGAAGATTCGAGGGTATAGTAACTTAGCTGAACTGGCAATCAGTCGCAGTATTAGCGCGCAACAAATAAGGCGTTTAGCTTTTTATGATAGCTTAACCGGATTAGCCAATCGTCGATTATTGGAAGAACATCTCAGCCAAGCCATGGCTGCAAGCCAACATAATGAAACGTACTGCTGTTTGATGTTTATCGACATGGACGATTTCAAACCTGTTAATGATCGTTATGGCCATAAAGCAGGAGATACCGTTCTGGCTGAAGTGGCAAGACGATTAACCCACAGTTTACATCTGCCTGGCACCGTTGCACGCTTTGGGGGGGACGAATTTGTGGTGCTAATTCGTGATATAGAACAAGACGTTACGCTGAGCATGCAGCAAATTGAAGATGTTATAAGCAAGATAAGGCAGCAGTTATTGCAACCTTATTTATTGCCTAATGGGCAATTTCACCAATGTGGATGCAGCATTGGCATGACGCTATTTAAAGGCGCAGCAAACATGGATACCTTGTTACTGCAAGCAGATACCGCCATGTATCAAGCAAAAAACCAGCAAGTGCCAGCATGCTGGTTTAATGCTTAATAGGCTTTTTATACCCAGCAAGCTGTACCCTGTTGCTTAAACATTCGTTTAGGCTTTAATTTGGTTTAACACTACTAACACAAAGCGTTTAACGTTACCACTTATGACAATACAGCAATCCTAAGGTGTTATGTCTCAAATTTTGAACTAATACGGGCTAACGATTCTGATAGCGCTCTAAGCTCACTAGCAATACCATTCACATCACCTTGTACCGCTTTTGAGTTGGTGAACGAACTGATCATTTTGCTGGTATTGCTTACAATCTGCTCTGCTACCATCGTTTGTTCTTCCGTCGCCGCCGCGATCTGCGCATTTAACAAACTGATCTGTTGGACTTCACCACTGATTTGCTCAATAGAATTGCCAGCATCTGCTGCTAACGTCGCGGAATGGGCTGCATTATTAACGGCTTGCTGCATAATATTAACTGCTTTGGTTACATTTTGCGTAAGCTCTCCCACCACGCGTTGCACCTGAACGACCGATTGCGCCGTTTTGGTCGATAAGTTACGCACCTCATCCGCGACAACAGAAAATCCTCGGCCATGCTCACCCGCTCTTGCCGCTTCTATGGCCGCATTTAAGGCCAGCAAGTTCGTTTGATCGGCAATGGCATTAATGCTGCTCAGTATTTGCGTCACATTTTTGGTTTTTTCTGCTAATTCTGTAATTACCGATTGTGCTTGAGCAATTTCAGTAGACAGTCCTTCTGAAAAATTAACCGCATGGCTCGTTTTATCAAAGCCCTGCTTCGCCAAGGTGCTTGCGGTTTCGGCTGAACGCGCAGCATCGTTTGCCGATTGGCTGATATCTCTGACCGATAATTGCATTTCAGCCATGCTTTGACTCACGGTTTCTGAATCGTGGCTTTGTTCTGTAGTCATGGCTTGCAGCTCTTTCATGCCTGACGCTAGATGACTGGAGCTTTGCGTTAACGGCTCTACAGCTCGGGCTAACTCGTTAAAAGAGCCCTGCAACATATTAATAAAGGCATTAAATTCACGGGCCACTTTACCTAATTCATCATCACTATTGACCGGTAGGCGACTGGCGAGATTACCTTTGCCACTGGCGAGCTCCGCTAAAGATGAACCCAATGTTTGGGCGGATTGGCTAATTCTATTCGCAATAACATGCCCAAGGCTGGCAGTAAGTACTAGCAATACGCCACCTAACACTAAAATGACGTTAAGCGCCCGCTCGGAATTGGCTGATACATCCGACAAGGCGGTAGCGAAACGTTCATCCGATTGTTGCTCAAACTTAAGAAAGTCAGCAGACAACGACTCATATAGCCGCGTTTTTGTGGCGACTTGCTGCTGAATCATATCAAAATCGACATCACCATCAATAAAGCGTTGCGCGATACCTGATGAAAGTTCGGCATAATTGCTGGCATCTTTAGATAACTGTTGTAGGGCCTCCGTCCACTCTGGGTTTAAGCTTTTCAAACGCGCCAAAGTTTCAGTAATTCTGACTTGATTTTGTTGTGCTGTTGCCAGTAAATCGGGATCGGATAAAGTAACAGCTTGTGTAAAAAATTCGTCCAAAGAGACAAAACCTGTTCGAACTTGCGAAGACAGTTTTGCTGTCTCGTACATAAAGTCCTGCATTTTTTGGATTGCCTCATTATTTTTGAGGGTAAACCAAATGCTAACCGTTACCACGGCAGAGAACGCCACGACCGCTAACGCAATCACCAACCAAATTTTAGCAATGATAGACAAACTTTTCATAAGGCGACCTCAAACCCGGCAGACGTGCTGCCGGGATTTGGTATTAGTTAATAGTGTGAACAACCTTTACGGCACTGGTGACTTTATCAGCGCTAATGTAACCAATGCCCTGTGGATTATTTGCTACAAACTCCAACACTGCTTCTTCGCTAGCCAATTCTGCTGGCGGCGTACCCTTACCGGTAAACACCAACTTTGACCAATGGGCTTTTAATTGCGCAGACGTTCGACCCACGCCTTTTTCGTCGAACTGCGCGCGTAAAGGCACAGACTCGGCTAGATTAACCGCACTAAAGGCATTCGAACGACCGGTATAAATTCGTACTAATTCCTCCGCATTGACACTGCTGGTATTACTTGGATTCACGATCACAACAATGTTAGCTGCCGCAGAAAAAGAACACGCAAGCAACAGGCCGAATAGCATTTTCTTAAACATAACCACTCCTTAAAACACTAAATCAACGCCAAGGGCAATTAAACCGGCCCGATCACCTGTGGTATCGTTCTTTTCAGATGAATATTGCACTTTAAAGGCAGCTGATGGATGAAAATCATAACGCGCGCCAAGGTTCCACGTTTTAGTACTGCGCTCTTGCGAACGCACTAATCCTTGCACAGGCACAAATAATTGCGGAGGCAATACCGTTTGGAAAGGCAAGAAAATATCATCACGACTGTCGTTATCTTCGACCTCGTAAGATACATAAGGGGTAAAACTGTTAAAACGTTTCCCTAACGAAACATAATAATTGTTTTGTTCTGCAATAAAACTGTTATCCACTTTAACGCGTGTGATTTCCGTTACGGCAACCCAATCACTATTATCGTAGGTTAAGCCAAATCCTAAAAAGGTTCCTTTTTCTTCTTGAATATCAATCGCACTCACCAGGTTGTTTAAGCCAAAACCGTTAAGGGTATTGAATAATCCCCCAATCGTGACATTTTGTCCAAGCGAGGCTGACTCAGCGTCAATAGTCACTTTGCCGGTTAAATACGCCACGCGTCCGCTTAAATTACCTTTGGCCAGCTCCCACGTTACGCCGAGGATATTCTTAATTTCGGCGTCTACTTCTAAACCGCTAACGATCGCTTTTCCATCATAAGAACCGGCGACCGCTTGTAACGTTGATTCAAATGCCCCTAATTGCGCTGTGCGATAAAAAGAAACACCTTCGATATTATCAAAACCTAAGCCATATACGCCTTGTGGCACACGTAACCAATCGTAAGCATAGGCAACATCTTTAAAATCAGAGTATTTATAAAAAGGTGTACGCAAGCGGCCTGCATTGACACGCATATTGTCTGATAATTCGTACGTAATAAACGCCCACTCAAACCCTACGTCAAAATCTTTATTACCACGCCCCATGAGTTGCCCAGTAACAGAGAGTTTCTCGCCTAAATCAGATTTAACCTGTAACGCAAACAAGCTCTCGTTTTTCAGATCAAAGCTATCATCATAACCATATAAAAACTCATCACTGCCGGTGGTCATGCCGCCTTTTATTGAGGCAAAGCCATTAATAGCCACGTTTGCAAACACCGCAGGGGCCGCTAAGCATCCCATAAGCGCGAGCGATAACACTGTTTTTTTCATATTGACCTCATTAAAAGACGCTAGTAATTCATGCTGTTACTGTAACAATCAACAAACTCAGTTTCATATTAGCATAGTATCGTTTTTAGCAAAGGATCTTTAGGACATTTGAGACATTATTTTTTTAAGTGCGGTAATTTGTAACAGAAGATTGCTAAGTATTGACAATAACAGCTTGCTACAACCACTATGGGGAGTAATCAATCTTATCCACCTCCATAACAAATAAGAAATACACTTATGAAAAAAACCTTGCTCGTACTGGCATTAACCGCCAGTGGTTTTACCCTTGCCAACGAAGGCATGTGGATTCCCCAACAATTACCAGAAATTGCCGCCGAGTTAAAAGCGGCCGGTTTAGAACTTGATCCTGCCAATCTAACTAAATTAACTGAGTTCCCTATGGGCGCTATTGTCAGTTTAGGCGGTTGTTCTGCATCCTTTGTGTCACCGCAGGGCTTAGTTGCCACTAATCATCACTGTGTTTATAACAGCATAGCGCACAATTCAACGGCAGATAATGATTTATTAAAAAATGGTTTTTTAGCAAAAAGTTTTGCTGAAGAAGTCCCTGCCGCGCCAGGGAGTCGCATTTTTGTTACCAAAGCGGTAGACAATGTTACTGCGCAAATTATTGATGCAAAAACGGCAAAACTCGCTGGTAAAAAGCGTGTCGATGCCATTGAAGCCAATCAAAAAGCCTTAGTAGCCGCATGTGAGCAAGATATTGGTCATCGTTGTACCGTAGCCGCTTATTATGGCAGCTTAGAGTATTTCTTAATTAAACAATTGGAAATTAAAGACGTACGCTTAGTACATGCACCTGCAGAAGGTGTTGGCAAATTTGGCGGTGATACCGATAACTGGATGTGGCCGCGCCATACTGGCGATTATAGCTTTTTACGCGCCTATGTGAGTCCTGATGGCAAGTCAGCTGATTTTCATGCCGACAACGTCCCTTATACGCCAGATTTTCATCTTAAATTGGCTAAAGAAGGCTTGAAAGAAGGAGATTTTGTGATGGCGTTGGGTTATCCAGGCCGCACGAACCGCCATCGATTACCCTCTGAGGTCGCCGATACGTTTGAATGGAGCTATCCAAATACGGTGAGCCAATTCACCGAAACACTGGCAATTATTGATCAAGAAACGGCGAATGATCGTGATGCCGCACTAAAATATGCAAGCCGAGTGGCGGGCTTAAATAATTATTTAAAAAATCGTCAAGGCATGCTCGACAGCTATGCACAAAGCGATTTCTTAGCCCGTAAACATGCTGAGCATGACGCGTTAACACAATGGGTAAATAGTACCAGTGCTAATAAAAAGGCCTATGCTAAAGATTTGGCCGCTATTGAAAAACTGTTAAAAGAGCAACAGCAACAAGGTCGAGATAGCTATTTACTCGCCAATGCTACACCACGGTTACTTACCACCGCTCGTAGCCTGTATCGTTTAGCCGAAGAGGGAACTAAACCTGATGCAGAGCGTAAAGCCGGTTTTCAAACGCGCGACTTACCACGCTACAAAGCCTTTGTTGCCGGTATGGATCGCTCTTTTGATAGCAAAGTAGAAAAAGCGCTCGATTTACATAACCTGGCTAAGTATATCGAATTACCTAAAAAACAACGCAATGCTGACTTTGATAAAGCGCTTGGCATAAAAGATGGCATGGATAAGCAAGCGTTAGAGGCATTAATTGATAGCTGGTATAGCGCCACTATCATGACAGACGCAACGCAACGTGCAGCACTGGTAGAGTCTACTCCAGCACAATTTGCACAAAGTACTGATCCCTTTGTTAAAGCCGCTGTGGCATTGTATAAAGCGGATATGAAACGTGAAGCGCAGCAAGAAGAGCTAGCCGGCAAAATTCAACAAACCTACGCCAGCTACATGCGGGCGAAGATTGCCTTTATGCAATCACAAGGTAAAGCGGTTTATCCTGATGCGAATAGTACATTACGTGTGACCTTTGGTAATGTTACAGGCCGTCCTCATGGTAACGAAGATGGTAATGCCTGGACCGCTTTTACTACATTACGTGGTATCACGGCTAAAGCTACCGGCGAGGGTGAGTTTAATGCGCCACAAAATCAATTAGATGCCATTAAGGCGAAAAACTATGGTCCGTATGCCGTAAGTAGCCTAAATTCTGTGCCAGTAAATTACTTGGCAACGTTAGATATTACCGGTGGTAATTCGGGCTCAGCTATTTTGAATAGCAAAGGTGAGTTTGTTGGATTAGCCTTTGATGGCACCTTAGACTCCATTATCTCGGACTGGGATTTTAATCCAGCCAATACCCGTTCTATTCAAGTTGATTTACGCTTTATGCTGTGGCAAATGCAGCAAGTGGATAAAGCCGATAATCTACTCAAAGAAATGGGTGTAATGTAAAGCTAGGCCTTTGTAGTCGCGGTACTTTGTGTCGCGGTTATTTATTATGCAAAAGCCCCTTCCTTGTTGGTTGGGGCTTTTTGTTAGTCAGACACGTTGCATAAACAACAGGCGCTGTGAATAAACAATATGCGCAGCAACTTTGTAATTAATTAACGGGGATGACAACGTAATTGTGCAAAATAATCAGATAATAATAATGTTATCATTGGCGCACTGGCTTGCTCGCTTTGTTCACGCAATACACTCAGGTATAACCCCATCACATAGGCTTTTAACGCAAAGGCGGCACGTTTTTCATCTAACTCTGCAGCGACTAAGCCCATATCACGTGCTTTGGCAAACAATGCTTCGCAGCGCAGGCGGATACGATTGTGTAAGTCTAAATCATGTTGATGCAAATCGGCTAAATCACCGACCTGTTCACAGCGTGTTAGTAAAATAGCATGAACACGGTAATGCCGGGCATCTTCATATAATTGCATTAAGCTAGCGTGGCACATGTCATACAGTGCTGCTAAGGGATCGGTTTGCTGTTCAATTTTCTGCTCGAACATGCGCTCCATGGGTAATTTAACCCGTTGTAGCATGGCATTAAATAAACTGACCTTATCCGCAAAATGCCAATAAATCGCACCCCGCGTAAAACCGCCAGCGCGAGCAATCATTTCAAGCGACGTTTTGCCATAGCCATGTTCTAAAAACATCAGCTCTGCGGCATCTAAAATTTTATCGCGGGTTTGTTCCGAATCCGCTTTGCAAGGTCTGGCCATAATAATCTGGGGTCCGCTACAGCAGTATTAACACCTTTCATAATCCTTTGCACGACCAAAACCCTTTCAAACGTTTGCTTCGGTATATCAACGTTCCAAGCTGTCTTGCTGTTTTAAATGACAATAGGAAAATGCCATATGCGTACAAATATTATAATGTATAAGAAATTAACATTCACGGATGTTTGCTGCAATAGCTTTTCGCTGAATCCCCCCGCAACTACGATTAGCCGCACAAATTTGGTGCAAGGTATTAGGGGAACTGGCAAAGATATATCTTAATATGAATCTTGCTCAGTTTTTGAATTTAATTCATAATTCACCATCATTATGGCAACGCGAGACTGATCTTATGACGGTAACCGAGCGTAAAGAGCGGCAACGCTTGCTTCGAGAGCAGTTATTTCTGGATAAAGCCGCCGAGCTGATTGCTCAGCATGGCATTCTTCCTCTACAAATGGCGCCGTTGGCCAAGGCGTGTGATTATGCAACAGGCACCTTGTATCAACATTTTAGCTCAAAAGAAGATTTACTTTTGGCATTAGCCAATCGTAACAGCTGTCATCAGATACAACTATTCCAGGGGATTGCCGCGTTACCCATTAGCAGCAGAGAAAAAATGCTTGCCCTGTGTGTCGCGGACCACATGAACCAGCAAGCACATCCCAGCCATGCAGGACTAGAACAATATATTTTTACCGAAGTTGTTTGGAAAAATGCCTCAGCAGCTAGACGCCAAGCCATCATTGATAACAGTAAGCCATTGGCTGAAGTGGTAAGCGGTATTGTGCAGCAAGCCATTATTGATAATGAATTACCAGCACACAACTGCGATGCCTTTAATTTGTCGGTGGCGCCCTGGGCGCTGTGTGTGGGAACAAACACCCTAGAGCGTACTGAGGGCTTATTAAGTGCATTTGGTGGCAATGCCGATCCGCTGCAACGTTATCGCCATCTGCATATGTTATTAAACGGTATGCAATGGCAACCGTTACAAAGAATCGATGATCGCGTGGAATTATCCAAACAAATTGCCCTGTTACAGACATTGCTTGAACCGTTTTTTCAATGTGAAAACACGGCGTAACCATTTTTATCTATCAGTTTAATTGTGATTTTGGGCACTGCCCTTTCAAGGAGAAACCATGCTTAAGCGTATGCTTATAATGTTAGTCGTTGTTACTTTGCTATTTGGCGGTATTTTTGGCTACAAAGCTGTTGGCAACTATTTTATGAATCAGTTTTTTGACAATATGCCAATGCCCCCTGCCGCCATTACGGCCACCACTGTTAGCGAAGATAATTGGCAACCTTACCTCAATGCAGTTGGTAGCTTTGTCGCAGTGAATAGTACAGAACTCACTACCGAAGCCAGCGGCATTATTAGCCTGATCCAATTTGAAAATGGTGCGGCAATCAAAAAGGGACAATTACTCGTGCAATTGGATGATTCGGTCGATCAGGCTGAACTCGCACGCTTAGTGGCTGCCGAAAAATTGGCAAAATTAGAGCAAAATCGTTTAGAACGTTTGTTTCGTGATAAAGGGGTCTCTGAGCTAGAGTTACGTCGTCGCGAAAGTGAAGCAGCACAAGCCAGCGCTGCCGTCGTATCGCAACAAGCGCGCATCGCGCAAAAGTCGTTGTATGCGCCGTTTGATGGTGTAGCAGGTATTCGTCAAGTAAGTTTAGGGCAATTACTCACTGGCGGCACTGCGGTAGTAACGTTGCAATCACTGGATCCCATTTACCTCAATTTCACCCTACCAGAGCAACACTTAACGTTAATTGAAATCGGAAAGCCTTTAAGCATTCAAGTTGATGCCTTTGGTGATGAACGCTTTGACGGCACCATCACCGCTATTGCGCCTGCCATTCGTGAAAGTACTCGCAGCATTGAGGTTCAAGCTACCTTTGCAAACCCTGAACAACAATTACGCCCAGGTATGTTTGCCCGTGTGCAGTTAAACAACGGTGAATCTAACCAAGTTACATTAGTGCCGCAAACCGCTGTGCAGTTTAACCCTTATGGTAATTCTGTTTTTGTGATTACTGAGCAAGATGGTCAAAAAACGGCGCAACAACGCTTTGTGAGCACCGGTGAAGCACGGGGTGATTTAGTCTCAATTACCGCAGGCGTAACTGTTGGTGAAGAAGTGGCCACGTCGGGCTTACTCAAATTACGCAATGGTGCGGTTGTTAACATTGTTAGCGATACCACGGCTGCGCCCAGTGCTGAGTTAAACCCTACGCCAGCTAACCAGTAAGGATGTTGCCATGCGTTTTACCGATATTTTTATTCGTAAGCCGATACTGGCAAGCGTAGTAAGTTTATTAATTTTGCTATTAGGCTTTAGAGCCATTAGCGAAATGAATGTCCGCCAGTTTCCAGAAATTAAAAACGCGGTGGTCACTGTAAGCACTGTTTATGTGGGGGCCGATGCCGATTTAATTCAAGGTTTTATTACCACGCCATTAGAACGGGAAATTGCCGCTGCCGAGGGGATTGATTACCTCGTGTCAAGCTCGGTGGCTGGGGTAAGTACGATTCAAGCCTATTTACGGCTTGACTATGAACCGAATGAAGCACTGACGCAAATTGCTGCGCAGGTGAATAAAATCCGCTCTGAATTGCCTGAAAATGCCCGCGATCCGGTGATCTCATTAAAAATGGGGCAAAATGTCGCGGCAATGTATTTATCGTTTTACTCTGAAATATTGGGTAATAACCAAATTACCGATTATTTAGTGCGCGTCATTGAACCTCAATTAGCCACTATACCTGGCGTACAACGTGCCGAGATATTAGGTGCACGTACTTTTGCTATGCGTATATGGCTGGACCCGGCCAAAATGGCAGCGTTTGATCTTACCGGCTCCGATGTCAGCGCTGCCCTGCGCAGTAATAATGTGCTTGCGGCACTGGGCAGTACCAAAGGACAAATGATCACTATTGATTTAAATGCAGCCACTGATTTACGCAGTGTGGAAGAATTTAATGCGCTTGTAATCAAAGGTGATGGCCAAAGTTTAGTCCGTTTAGGTGATATTGCAAAAGTTGAGCTAGGCGCAGAGAGCTACGACAATTCAGTCAGCTTTAACGGCTTGGCGGCCACCTTTATGGGGATAGAAATTTCGCCAGATGCGAACGCCTTAGATGTCATCGCGGAAGTCCGTAAAGTATGGGAACGCGATATTTTAACGCAGTTACCTCAAGGACTAGAAGCGGATATCCCGTATGATTCTACCGAGTATATCGAAAGCGCCATTGACGAAGTGGTGGTATCGATTGTTGCTGCCTTGGTTATTGTAGTATTGGTTATTTATGCCTTTTTAGGTTCAGTGCGTAGTGTAATTATCCCTGCGGTCGCCATTCCAGTTTCGCTGGTTGGTACTTTTTTCTTGATGTGGATTTTAGGTTTCTCCATCAATTTGCTGACGTTGTTAGCAATGGTGTTAGCGATTGGTATTGTGGTCGATGACGCGATCATCATGCTTGAAAACGTGCACCGCTTCATTGAAGAAGGCTATTCCCGCATAGATGCCGCGATCTTGGGAGCACGTCAATTGGCGTGGCCGATCATAACCATGTCAACTACCTTAGTGGCGGTATTTTTACCCATCGGTTTTGTTGGAGGATTAACCGGCGTACTGTTCGTCGAATTCGCCTTTACCTTGGCCGCATCGGTCATTTTATCCGGTATTGTCGCATTAACCCTATCCCCGGTCATGTGTGCCTATATTTTAAAACCTCATCAGGGCGACGAGAAAGAAGAGAAATCATTAGAAGCTTGGCTAAATGCGCGTTTTGAATCGCTGCGTACAGGCTATCAACGCCAACTCCACAGCACTCTTAATACGATGCCGGTGGTGCTAACCTTTGCGGCAATCGTGTTAGTTTCTTGCTATTTCTTGTTTATCACCAGCCCATCAGAACTGGAGCCAGCGGAAGATCAAGGCTTTGTGTTTTCAATTTTGGAAGCCGACAGCTTTGCTACGCTTGATTATTTGGAACGTAATACTGCTGAGTTAAATAAACTCCCAGCACAAGCGCCTGAAATACGTAATGTGTTTATTATTAATGGTCTAGGCAGTACCAACTCAGCCATTGCCGGCTTTGTGTTGGCACCTTGGGATCAACGTGAACGGACCACAGCGGCCGTGCTAGAACAAAATATTCAACCCCATATGGCAGGGATCCCGGGGTTAAACAGTTTTGCGTTAGTGCCGCCTTCTCTGCCCTCACCAGGTGATGGTACACCAATAGAATTTATCATTGGTTCTACCTTGCCGTTTGCCGCATTAGATGAAGTGGTAAAAGAAGTCTTAGGTCGCGCTATGGCGTCTGGCCGCTTTATCTTTGTAGACAGCGATTTGAAAATCAATAAACCACGCCAAACCGTGCAAATTGATCGTGAAAAAGCGGCATTAATGGGTGTCTCGATGCAACAAATTGCCGCTGACTTAGGCAGCTTGTTATCGGGAGCCGATGCGGGCCGTTTTGCGCTAGACAATCGCTCATACCGGGTGATCCCGCAAGTGGAACGTGCCGAGCGATTAAACCCTGCTCAATTGAAAGATTATTACACCCGCAATGAACAAGGCGAGTTAATTCCCTTATCAACCTTAGTCACATTAACAGAGTCGGTTCAACCGCAAGCGTTACGCGGTTTTCAGCAGTTAAATGCAGTGAAAATCTCGGGAGTGCCTCGTCCCGGTGTGCCCCTTGGTGAAGCACTCGCGGTACTTGATCAAATCGCGGCAGAGGTCCTTCCTGCAGGCTTCAGTGTTGACTATGCTGGACAATCACGCCAGTTTAAGCAAGAAGGCCAGCAATTGGTGGTCACCTTTTTCTTCGCGTTAATCGTGATTTTCTTGGTCCTCGCGGCGCAATTTGAATCTTACAAAAACGCCATTATCATCATGGTTACTGTGCCGATGAGTGTATGTGGTGCGTTAATTTTTACCAGCTTAGGCGTAACCAGCATTAATATTTACACCCAAGTCGGCTTACTCACCTTGGTAGGATTAATTGCAAAACATGGTATCTTGATTGTTGAATTTGCTAATCAATTACAACAAGAAGGCCGGACTAAGCGTGATGCTATTGAAGAGGCAACTGCTCTTCGCTTGCGTCCAATCTTAATGACAACCGCCGCAACCGTACTGGCCGTTATTCCATTATTAATTGCTACTGGCGCCGGTGCTGCCTCTCGTTTTGCCATGGGTGTCGTGATCGCAAGCGGCATGACCATTGGTACTTTCTTCACGCTATATGTGGTGCCTGCCATGTATTTACTGTTGGCACGCGATTATCAACGTGATCCTGATACAGAAACGCAGGTGGATGAACCACTGGCGGCTAAGAAAAGCTAAGCACCAGCATTACGCTTAAAAAATGGCAGGATATTCCTGCCATTTTTTTGTTTACTGCCTCACGCCTCATCTTAAGTCGTCAAACTTTTCCGCCCTGATAAGGTGCTTCCCAAAGACGCACTGATCACGAAAAAAATGGCTAACCATTGCGTTAGGCTCAACAACTCACTTAGTAAGATAAAACCTGCTAACGCGGCAATGGCCGGCTCTACACTCATTAGCACACTAAAGTTTTGCGCCGACAGGTTTTTTAACGCAATCATCTCTAAGCTGTAAGGTAAAGCACTGGATAGTGCAGCCACGGCAATCGCTAAGGGAATAATCTGCCAGTTTAGCAAAGCACTGCCTGCACTTACGATCCCAATCGGAACTAAAAAGGCGGCCGCCACGGTCATACCCAATGCTACCGTGACGCCACCAGAGCCAAGATTGCCTGCACGCTGACCATACAAAATATACCCTGCCCAACAAGCACCCGCCGCTAAAGCTAACATCACCCCTACCGGATCGAGAGCATCAACACTGCGCATATCTGGCAGCAACAATAAAATGCCGCCCAGCGCCAACGCAACCCATAATAGATCTAAGCGCCGACGTGATGAAAAAAGGGCAACGGCCAAAGGCCCTGTAAACTCTAATGCCACACCGATCCCTAATGGAATGCGGGCAATCGCGAGATAAAATAATAAGTTCATGCCCCCCAAACACAGTCCATATACCACAATGGCACGCCAATTTCGGTGTGTGGATAAGGCACGCCAGGGCCGAAACACACACCACAGCATGATTGCAGAAAATCCCACCCGTAACGCGGTGGTGCCCGCAGGGCCAATTAATGGGAAGAGTTGTTTAGCAATAGATGCGCCCGATTGAATCGTCACCATTGCTAAGAGCACACTGACAATAGCCAGATAAAATGCTTTATGTTGTTGCCACATATCGTTTCCTATTACGCAATACTCCCACCCCCTAAACCTTGGTGTAGTACCTCGCTATTGTATGCCAAGTATTATTGCTTGCCGTACATTTATTCGAATGATTGCACCGTTACTAAGCATTTTGCCTTGTTAAAACACGGCAAAATGCCCTTTTTTCACCTTAAATGTTACGCGTATTATAAATTTCATAATATTTTTATAGGCTTATCACTTTTGACACCTAAACTTCACGGGGTTTTCTCTCTGGCATAGATACTGCAGTCAATCAGGCCGGGTAACACACATTATTGAGGTGACTTATGGAAAGCTTATCCCGTCGCAATCATCCTATGCGTGATGTTCTTGATAAAGAGCTGCAACAGCGTACATTTCCAGCCATTGAAGCCCCCTGCCGCCTATGTCACTTTATGCTCACCGTGACACCGGCCTCGCGCGCCTTGGAATTGCAATTAATGCAACAATTAGCAGCGCAGCTTAATTGCCCGCTAACCGACACAGCACAAGATATTACGTTGCCCTTGTATGGCCAATGGTTACGTTGGGAGCGTCATGGAGAATTTTCAACCTATACCTTTATTCGCCAAGGCGCCACCCAACCTTGGTTTGATGATCCGTTGGATTTTCTGCCATCACGAGACTGGTTTCAGGCCATCCCTGGACAGGTTTTTCGGATTGTGCAACTTACCGTGATCAGCAACGCGAGTGCCTTAGTCGCACAAGACGTGGCCCCCTTATTTCATGCAGAAAACTGCATTAATAGCCAGCTTGCTGCGGGTAAAGCCCAAATATGGACCGATTTTCAAAAACATGCCGAGGGCGCAGGGCGCATGTTGCTTGTGAATCAAGGCCTTTCGGCAAGCGCCTTAGGGCGCGTAGCGCAGCAGCTATTCGATCTGGGTAACTATCGCAAATTATCCTTATTAGGCTGGCCGGTTTCTCAACAAAGCCTGCATAAACTCAACAGCCTAGAACAAGATTTAGCACAACTTATTCAGCGGATAGAACAAGAGCCGCACAATGATGAACAATTGCTTAAACACATCATTCAACTTGCCGCCGCCACCGAACGCTTAATTGCCGAAAATAATTCTCGCTTGCAAGCGACTGCAGCCTATTATCAACTAACACTCGATCGCTTAAAAGCACTGGAAGAGGTAGCGATTGATGATAAGCTGTCTCTGCATGATTTTACGGCCAGACGCTTAACCCCAGCGTTTCGTACCAGTGAATCAGTGCAATTACGTCAAAACAGTTTATCAGGACGACTCGGGCGTTCAACCGCGTTATTGCGTACCCGCATTAATGTAAAACTCGAGCAGCAAAATCAACAACTCTTGCTCTCTATGGAGCAGAAAGCTAAGCTTCAACTCAAGCTGCAGCAGATGATTGAAGGGTTTTCTTTTGTTGCCATCAGCTATTATGCTGTGCAATTAGGCGAGAAAATGTTGAACGCCGTCAGTTATTGGCAACCACAACTTAATATCGCGTTTTGGAAAGCGCTCAGCGTGCCATTTATTGTCATTACTGTCGCAGTATTACTCAGTTGGTTAAGCAAACGGGTGAAGCAACAACGCTAAGGAGCAGGATACTGATTATGTTTAAGCCCAGTCTGATATTCTTAGGTTGCGCCAGCTTGAGTATTGCCTGCCTAAGTTTTGCCGAACACAGTTTTGCTGACACAAGTTTGGCCAATATTGCGGAACAAGATGCTGCTACCCATAAGGCACGACGCCGGCTATCACCACATACTGATTCACCATCAAGCGTACCCTCGAGTACACCATCAGATCAGCCAAAACCGCGGGCTGTGCCGAAAATTCATGTTTACAAAACCGTATTGGCTGATGGCAGCGGGCATTTTTCTGATAAACGCCCTACTCATCAAGCATTTGAATTACTGCGTTTCGATTGCTTTGCCTGCGCGCCTAAGTCTAGCATTAATTGGCAAAATACCCCATTATTTACGCAACGTTTTACCCGCGTAATTAGCCAAGCGGCCAGCGAATTTAACTTAGATACCGCGCTGGTACAGGCGGTTATACACGCAGAATCGGCATTTAATCCCCGAGCCGTATCACACAAAGGGGCAACGGGTTTAATGCAATTAATGCCCGCGACACAGCAGCAATTTCAGGTCTCGGATGCGTTTGAACCTGAGCAAAATATTCGCGCGGGTAGCCAATATTTAGCCCAGTTATTAGTGGCATTTCAAGGTGATCTTAGCTTAGCCCTAGCCGCCTACAATGCCGGCCCTGCAACGGTAAAACGCTATAATGGCATACCACCGTTCGCCGAAACGCAAGCCTATGTTGAACGAGTGAAGATCTTAATGCAGCGCTATGCGCAGCATTAATAGTCTTTACTTTGCCGCTTTCGCCAGTAACGCACTTTTAAGAATATCTTTCCATGATAACAAGCCGAGTAACCGTAGCTGGCTGTCGGCCACAATTAAACAACTGATGTTATGTTCAATTAGCATCGCTGCAGCAACACGTAACGACGTATCTGGGGTAACGGTAATCACCGGCGACACCATAACCTGATGCACCTTGCGTGTGCGCATAAAGAGCCCAATAGCTTGATCACTGGCTGCATCCATCACCGGGCTTAGCACCTTAAAATAATCTTTAACAGACACTATGCCGATAACCTTATCAACGCCATCCACCACCACGACATGCTGAAAACGCGCTACAGTAAAGACATTTCTTAAAGAGGCTAAACTGGCATCACCATGGGTGGTTATCAGCTTACTTCTTGGCGTCATCATGGCATTAAGTGGCATAGTTATCTCCGTTAATTCTTATCCATTCCATCTAAGGTTACGCCAGCTAAGAAACCCGAACCTTTCACTTCGTTATTACGGAGTTTAATCATCAAACGTAAATCATTAGGCGAATCAGCATGATGAATAGCATCGGTATAACTGATGGTGCCGTTTTGATAAAGATCATAGAGTGCTTGATCAAAGGTTTGCATACCCAGCTCTCGCGATTTACTCATCACGGTTTTAATCTCACCAATTTCACCTTTACTGATTAAATCAGCAATAAAAGGTGAGTTTAACAATACCTCAATAGCTGCGACGCGACCATTTCCATCTGAAGTTGGAATTAATTGCTGTGCCACAATACCGCGTAAATTCAGTGATAAATCAAATAGCAATTTATCATGCATTTCTTTTGGCACTAAATGCATAATCCGATCAATCGCTTGGTTAGCATTATTGGCGTGCAGCGTAGCAATACATAAATGACCAGTCTCTGCAAAAGACAGGGCATACTCCATTGTATCTTGCGAACGGATCTCGCCTATCAAAATCACATCGGGCGCCTGTCGCAATGAGCTTTTTAACGCAGCAGCAAAAGACTCCGTATCTATCCCCACCTCACGCTGTGTAATTAAACTACGCTGATGCTCGTGCACAAACTCAATGGGATCTTCAATAGTCAGGATATGACCTTTGGCATTTCGATTGCGATAACCAATTAAGGCGGCTAGCGAGGTAGACTTACCCGTACCCGTACCACCGACAAACAACACTAGTCCGCGTTTGGACATAATGATTTCTTTTAATATCGGCGGTAGCCCTAAATCATCCACATTAGGGATATTCGTAACAATACGGCGCATCACCATGCCGGCTTTGTCGCGTTGCCAAAAAGCGGATACCCGAAAGCGACCCGCCTCGTTGGCGATAGCAAAATTACACTCTTTGTTTTGCGTAAATTCATGCCGCTGCTTATCGTTCATGGCGGCTAGCACTAAATTAAGTGAATCGGCTTCGCTTAATACCGCATCAGCAATCGGTAACAATTCGCCATTTATTTTTGCTGCAACCGGCATACCGGCGGTAACAAATAAATCTGACGCGTTTAACTCAACCATCTTTTTTTGATAATCAACCAGTTGCATAGCTACCCCTACATTCGACCTATACCACCAAAAGTGTTTTTATCTTGTGCTTTGGCGGCAGCATCTTTTTGGCTGACTAGGCCGCGATTCACTAAATTGACTAAACATTGATCCATAGTTTGCATACCATGCGCTGCGCCGGTTTGGATTACCGAGTACATTTGCGCAATTTTATCTTCTCGTATTAAGTTACGAATGGCCGGCAACCCCACCATAATTTCATGCGCGGCAATACGCCCACCACCGACTTTTTTCAGCAAGCTTTGCGAAATAACCGCTCGCAAGGATTCGGATAACATAGAACGCACCATGGCTTTTTCTTCACCCGGAAACACATCGATGATCCGGTCAATCGTCTTAGGTGCCGAAGTGGTATGCAAGGTACCGAATACTAAGTGACCAGTTTCTGCCGCCGTCATCGCAAGCCGAATCGTCTCTAAATCCCGCAATTCGCCCACCAAAATAACATCGGGATCCTCACGCAGCGCGGAGCGTAGCGCATTGCTAAAACTGTGCGTATCGCGATGCACTTCACGTTGATTGATTAAACTGAATTTATTTTGATGCACAAATTCAATCGGATCTTCAATGGTTAAAATGTGATCAAAACGACTGCTATTAATGTAATCGATCATGGCAGCTAAGGTGGTACTTTTACCCGAACCGGTTGGACCGGTGACTAGCACTAAACCCCGTGGATTTTCCGCAATGGTTTTGAAAATATCAGGCGCGCCCAGATCATCTAAAGTTAATACATCACTTGGGATCGTACGAAATACGGCGGCGGCACCACGATTTTGCACAAAAGCATTTACCCGGAAGCGGGCTAAATTAGGCACCTCAAAAGAAAAGTCTGATTCTAGGCGCTCTTCGTATTCTTTACGCTGCTTGTCCGTCATAATCTCATAAATAAGCGCATGTACTTGCTTATGGGTTAAAGGCGGAATATTCAGTTTGCGCACATCGCCATCGACTCGAATTAGCGGCGGGACACCTGCAGAAAGGTGTAAATCGGACGCCTTATGTTGCACACTAAAGGCTAATAATTCGGTAATATCCATGCTTAGGAACTCCAACTGACTTATTTATGATGAATAACATAGCAGAACAACTTGCCCTCGCCTATCACCAGTTAGCGAAAAACTGCGAACAGGCGCACGTCCCTCAAGAGCGCGTTAAACTGATTGCGGTTAGCAAAACGAAGCCAAACAGCGCTATAGAAGCGGCATTTGCTGCTAACCAACGCCAATTTGGTGAGAATTACCCACAAGAACTCGCGACCAAAGCAGACGCTTTGCAACATTTAACAGAGATTGAGTGGCATTTTATTGGGCCTTTGCAATCGAATAAAACCCGTTTGGTTGCAGAGAATGCAAGCTGGGTGCACAGCATTGATCGTTTAAAAATCGCACAGCGCTTAAGTGAGCAACGCCCCGTTAAACAGGGTGATTTAAAGATTTTATTGCAAATAAACATTAGCCAAGAAGAAGCGAAATCAGGTATTGCCCCGGATCACATGCTAGAACTTGCTGCCGCAGTAAGTGCGTTACCCAATCTGACACTACGCGGGCTGATGGCGATTCCCGCACCTGGCGATAACACGCGTCTGACAGCCGATTTCGCTGCCATGCAACAATTATCACTCGAATTACAAAAACACTATCCTGACGCGACTGAATTATCGATGGGCATGTCCGATGACTGGCCACTGGCTCTACGATACGGCGCAACTATGATAAGATTAGGCACCGCAATTTTTGGCGCAAGGAATTATGACTGAGATGAATGACAACAGAGTCGCTTTTATTGGCGCAGGCAATATGGCACGGTGTGTCATTGCCGCCATGGTAAAAGCTGGGTATCCCAAAGACAATATTATGGCCGCTAACCGCAGCGAGCCGAAATTACTGGCACTTGCCGCTGACTTTGGTATTCATACCTCGTTGAGCAATGCAGATGCCGCAACATGGGCTGATGTGATTGTACTCGCAGTTAAACCGCAAATGATGCAAGACGTTTGTCAGCAATTGTTAGCCGACGCCCCAGAGGCAGCTGATAAGCTTTTTGTGACATTGGCTGCGGGCTTACCGGTTACCCATTATGAACAATGGCTAGGACCTATCCGTTTGGTTCGCGCTATGCCTAATACCCCCTCGTTAGTGGCATTGGGTGTAACAGGATTATACCCAAGCCGCTGTTCTAATTATGAAAAAGCCTTTGTTGATCATATGTTCAGTGGTACCGGTATGACGGTTTGGTTAGAGGAAGAGCATGAAATTAATCATATTATTGCCGTAACCGGCAGCTCACCCGCTTATTTCTTTTATTTTATGCAAGCCATGCAACAAAAGGCTGAGCAACTGGGCTTTAGTTCCGAGCAAGCCAAAGCTATGGTAGCGCAAACCGCGCTTGGCGCCGCGACCATGGCCTTACAAAGTGAACATAGCTTTGCCGAATTACGCGCCCAAGTGACCTCTAAAGGGGGCACAACCCATGAGGCCGTAAGCTCCCTGGCAACTGCGGGCTTAGAAAGTATCATTGATAACGCCATGCAAGCGGCCATTAATCGTGCCGAAGACATGGCGAAAAGCATTTAACCTGTGGGCGGAGACGCGTTTATGGAAGCACTACATTTTTTAATTAATACGGTATTTACCCTTTACTTAATGGTCGTTTTACTGCGGTTTTGGTTACAATTAGTTCGAGCAGACTTTTACAACCCTTTTAGTCAATTCATTGTTAAGGCGACAAATCCGATAGTACTCCCTCTGCGTCGGGTGATCCCCAGTCTTGGAAAACTGGATACCGCTACGCTGGTCATTGCCTACTTACTTGCCACTGCAAAATTTATTGTGCTACAACTGGTTTTTTCGGTTTCGGTGCAAATCGGGCCAAGCCTAATTCTTGGTGGGCTTTTGCTGATTAAAGAAACCTTGAATTTGATTTTCTGGGTGTTGCTGATCCGCGCCATCATGAGTTGGTTCAGCCAAGGTCGTAACCCGATGGAACATGTCTTTCAGCAACTGACCGAGCCGTTTTTAGCCCCTATACGCCGGATCTTACCCCCCATGGGTGGCCTAGATTTGTCGGTACTCGTGGCCCTTATCGCGTTAAAGTTTGTTGAGCTGTTACTCGGTGACTGGTTTAGAGGCTTATAACCTCATCTGTAGATGCAATAATGGGAGTCATACTATGCAACATGTTATGAGACAATCATCACTAGGATGGTTAAACGCTATTCAGCATAAGGTACTAAAGGTAAGCCTATTTCTGATGCTTATTGCGAGTTTCTGGTTTACCGCCGGTGTGCAAGCAGAGCAAAAAAAGCAATTAGGTGATTGGGATATTCATTATATTGCCTTTAATTCTACCTTTTTAACTCCAGACGTCGCCCGAGCGGCTAATTTAAGCCGCAACAAAAATAACGCTATCATTAATATTTCAGTATTAGATACGCAAACGCAACAAGCACAAGCGGTCACTATTGGTGGCATTGCTCGAAACTTATTAGGGCAACAACGCGATCTCGTGTTTCGGGAAATTAAAGATGGCGATGCGATTTATTATATCGCCGTGATGCCATTTCGAAATGAAGAGCAATTACGCTTTAGTTTAGATATTCGTCAGGGGACTAAGCGGCAGCAACTGAACTTTGAACAAAAACTCTATACTGAATAAGGTTTTACTCATGCAAAAAGTTGTTCTTGCCACCGGCAATAAAGGAAAAGTCACCGAGCTCAGTGCCATGCTAGCGCCTTATGCGATCTCGGTGATCCCACAAACGCTATTGGGCGTGGGTGATGCAGATGAAACGGGCTTAACCTTTGTTGAAAATGCCCTGATAAAAGCACGCCATGCCGCGCATATTACTGGTTTACCCGCCATCGCTGACGATTCTGGCTTGGCGGTAAACGCGCTGGGGGGCGCGCCAGGTATTTATTCGGCACGCTATGCTGGGGCGAATGCCACTGATGCGACTAATATCGATAAATTACTCGCGGAAATGGCTAACGTTCCCATGGCACAACGACACGCGGCGTTTCACTGTGTCTTGGTTTATTTACGTCATGCGACAGATCCAACGCCCGTGATCTGTCATGGCAGCTGGGCGGGCTTCATCGCGCTCAATCGCTCGGGTGAAGCAGGCTTTGGCTATGATCCGGTATTTTATGTGCCAGCACTCGAAAAAACCGCTGCCCAATTATTGCCTGCTGAAAAACAGCAACTGAGTCATCGGGGACTGGCATTACGTGCGTTAGTGCAACACCTTGCCACCTTACCACACAGCGAGATAACCGTTTGAGCCTGCAATTACCGCCACTTTCACTGTATATTCACATTCCGTGGTGTATTCAAAAATGTCCTTATTGCGATTTTAACTCGCACGCGGTAAAACAAGGGATCCCAGAACAAGAATATATTGCACATCTCTTAGCGGATTTACGCCAAGATTTACCGCTCGTTGTCGGTAGACCTTTGCACAGCATTTTTATTGGCGGCGGCACGCCCAGTGTATTTAGTGCAGCGGGTATTAAACAGATCTTAGACGGCGTTAAACAGGAACTGGCGACGTTACCCAACATGGAAGTCACCATGGAAGCTAATCCGGGGACCTTTGAAGCTGAACGCTTTGCTGGGTACGTTGCTGCAGGTGTTACCCGTTTTTCTATTGGTGTACAAACCTTTCAAGCCGCTCAGCTCAGTGCCTTAGGGCGTATTCACAATGCCGCAGAAGCACAAGCCGCCGCAAAACTTGCTGCAACACTGCCTTTGCACAGTTTTAATTTAGACTTAATGCATGGCTTGCCAGGACAAGATGTGGCGATGGCATTACACGATTTGGATACCGCCATTGCGTTAAATCCCCCCCATCTATCTTGGTATCAACTGACCATTGAACCGAATACAGCCTTTGCCTCACGCCCTCCTGTGCTGCCCGACGATGACATTCTTTGGGATATTCAGCAGCAAGGATTAGCGCGCTTAGCGGCCGCAGGCTATGAGCAGTATGAAACCTCGGCATACAGTAAAGTGGGGCATAAATGCCAACATAATCTAAATTATTGGCGTTTCGGGGATTATTTAGGTATCGGTTGTGGTGCTCACGGCAAGATCACCTTACCCTCAAGAAACGCTATTTTACGGACGGTTAAAATTAAACATCCAAAAGGTTATATGGATTTGAGCCGTGGTTACTTGGATGAAAAACACCCAGTGCTGGCCGAAGACCGGCCATTTGAATTTTTTATGAATCGCTTTCGTTTACTGGAAGCGTGCCCGTTTAACGATTTTACCGCGTTTACCGGCTTACCGTTAGCAACCCTTAATGAACCTATTGCCACGGCGTTAACCCAAGGTTTATTGACTGAACAGGCAGATGCTTGGCAAATCACCCCGCATGGTGCACGCTACTTAAATGATTTACTGACCCTGTTTATTTAACAAGGTTAAAAAGGAATAGATGTTATGAATATTCGCTCTCCCCGTTTGGGTTTACTTTCTTTAGCGCTAACTGCGGCCTTAGTGTCTGGCTGTGGCCCGAAAACGGCGCAACCGTCGTTAATCACTGACACCTCGACACAACAACAGGTGGATTTGAACGAACGCGCCAATCAACTCTTTGAACAAATTTTTAATGAACGCGTGCAACGCAATCCAGTATTACAAACCAGTTTAGGTATAAAAGATGATTATGATAAATGGCAAGATCTAAGCGATGACGCCTTTGCCGCAGAATTAGCGATGACGCGCCAACATTTAACGCTATTAGAAGCGATTGACAGCCAAGCGCTGGATCCGCAAACGCGCTTAAGTTATCAGTTAATGCACAAACAGCTGAATGACACCCTCGAAGACGCCAAATGGCGACTCTATAACTACCCAGTAAATCAAATGTTTGGCATTCACTCGCAAGTCCCATCAGTGCTTATTAACCAGCATAAAATCAGTGACGTTAACGATGCCAAGGCCTATATCGCCAGATTAAATGCCGTGCCACTGTTATTTCAACAATTACAACAACACCTAACCGCACAAGCCGATGCGGGTATTATTGTGCCACAATTTGTATTTGCGCATTTACGTTCAGCCAGCGAGAACATTATTCAGGGTGCGCCTTTCGACGAACAGGCTGACAGCACATTACTGGCAGACTTTAGCGGCAAAGTCGCGCAACTCTCTCTAAGCGAGGTTGAACAAAAATTACTAGTGGATGAAGCACGTGTTGCACTTCTGACCAGTGTGGGCCCGGCTTATCGGCAATTACTACAATACTTTTCTGAATTAGAACAACGCGCAGGAACGGATGATGGTGTCTGGCGTTTTCCAGACGGCGACGCATATTATCAAAACCGCTTAACGCGGATGACAACAACTGATTTTACTGCAGAAGAAATTCATCAACTGGGTTTAGATGAAGTGGCGCGGATCCATACCGAGATGCAAGCCATTATGCAACAGGTTGGATTCAGTGGCACCTTGGCGGCATTTTTTGAATATATGCGCGACGCGCCTCAATTTTACTACCCAGAAACGGCTGAGGGGCGTGCCGCCTATTTACGCGATGCGACTGCCATTATTGATCATATGCGCACGCGGTTAGATGAGCTGTTTTTGGTGAAACCACAAGCAGAGATGATTGTACAAGCCGTTGAGCCTTTTCGGGAGCAAAGCGCTGGTAAAGCGTTTTATCAACGCCCATCGATGGATGGTACACGGCCAGGCGTTTACTATGCCAACTTATATCGCATGAGTGATATGCCAAAGTATCAGATGGAAGCATTAGCCTATCATGAAGGGATCCCCGGTCATCATATGCAATTGGCCATTGCGCAAGAGCTAGAAGGTATTCCTAAATTCCGTCGCTTTGGTAGCGTAACAGCCTACATTGAAGGTTGGGGCTTGTATTCTGAATTATTGCCAAAAGAAATTGGCTTATATCAGGATCCTTACGCTAATTTTGGTCGCCTAGCGATGGAATTGTGGCGAGCAGCGCGTCTTGTGGTCGATACCGGCCTGCATGCCAAAAAGTGGACGCGAGAAGAGGCCATACAGTACCTTGTAGACAATACGCCTAACCCCGCCACGGATGCCAGTAAAGCCATTGAGCGCTATATTGTGATGCCTGGCCAAGCAACGGCTTACACGGTGGGCATGGTTAAAATTCTGCAATTGCGTGCTCATGCTCAAGCGAGCTTAGGTGAGCATTTTGATATTCGAGCCTTTCATCAAGTTATACTTGAAAATGGCGCGGTACCACTGGATACCCTAGCACAGTTGGTTGACGCCTATATTGCGCGAACTAAACCCGCTAACTAAACGTGACGAGGTAACAACATACTGGTTATGGTATGTTGTTGCCTGCTAGAGAATTCAGTAGGTAGTCTATGATTCATATTCATTATTATGATCCCGAACTTGCTGCATGGCAGCAGCGTCAGGTGCAGCAGATCGCACAAGAATTACGATTAAGTGCCCCTATTTGGCTAGACTTAACTCAGGCGACGAATGAAGAAGAATCGCAGGTAATGCACGCCATGGCGATCGCGCCTACCATGGCAGAAGACTTTACCCGGCAACGACATCCCCCTAAATTTGAAGCACAAGCGCATTTTTCGCTGTTAGTATTACGCGGCTATGCTGATCCTGACTTTTCAGAGATAACCCAAAGTGCTCAGGTGAATTTGTTATTCTCAGGGGATGTGCTTATTAGCAAAGTACAATGCCATGAGCCCTTACTTGCCGCACAGTTAAAACCTGTACTCTCTGCTGAGGGTAAAGTTAGTGTGGTGGACTGGGTAAAACACTTTACCCTGGTGGTTTCTGCCAGCTATTTAGGCAAATTGCTTAGTTTTGAAGAAGAGCTCAGTGAGCTCGAAGATGCTATGCTGCATAAAGGCAATGATGAATTAATGGCAACGATGATGCGAAATCGCTCGGTATTACGCAAAGTAAATCGGAACTTAGCGTATCAAAAAGATATCTTTTCTGATGCCATGTATGAAGAACAACATGTCTTAGCGAATCATTTCTCTAATGCCGATTTGCGAGACTTTTATGAAAAGTTTGAACGTCTTCATTCTATGACCGATATGTACTACGATCAGCTGAGTGATTTAGTCCATGGCTACATGTCGACCACTTCGCATCAGATAAATGAGCGTATGAAGGTTCTGACGATGGTCAGTACCATTTTTATCCCTCTGACCTTTGTAGCGGGTGTCTATGGGATGAACTTTCATAATATGCCCGAGCTCACCTTTGCTAAGGGGTACTTTATTACGCTATTGGCGATGCTATTTATGGGCTTGGGGAGTCTTGCCTGGTTTAAATTTAAACATTGGTGGTAACAAGGATGCCTTATGGTTGAAAACCCACATCTGGATTTAGAAGAAATTGTGCGGGATAGCTTTGATGAAGAAGAATTCAATCAGCTATTAACCCGCTTAACAGAGCTTGAGCCAGCCGAACTGGCCCTTGCCTTAGAATCGATGCCACTTGAGCAACGACTTAACTGTTGGCTGGGTTTAGCCCCTGAAGATCAAATTGCCGCCCTTACGCATATGCGGGTCGATGCCCGCGAAAACGTGTTTAAGCAACTTGACGATGGACAATTAAAAACCCTCGTTGAAGAAATGGACGTTGATGCTTTGCTGGAGCTTTTAGAAGAGCTGCCACAACGTTTATATGATTACGCCTGTTCTCGGCTCGATGCCAGCCAGCGCCGCTGGTTAGAAATGGCGCTCACTTACGATGAAGATCAATGTGGTCGTTATGCCGATCATGATCTATTGATTATTAATAAAAACGCCAAGGTACGCGATGCCATACGGCTGTTCCAAACGGTGCCAGACGACGCCGAATATCAAGATACCTTGTTTGTTATTGATCGGACCGGTCGCTACGCAGGACAAATTCAGGCCAGCAGCTTACTTGGTCGCGGCAGCCATTTGCCTATAGAAGGCTTTATTGATGAAGATTGCCCAGTGGTTGATGGTCAACTCGATTTAGATCAAGGCTCAGATATTGTTGCACGCTCTGGCTATACCGCCCTCGCCGTTGTGAATGATCAAGGTAAATTACTGGGACGCCTTTCCATTGGCGAGGCGCTAGAGAATGTCCGTCGCAGCCTAGAAAGCCAATTTATGCATACTGCAGGCTTAGATGAAGAAGAAGACTTGTTTGCGCCTATTTTTATCAGCGCCAAACGACGTGCAGTGTGGTTAGGCATTAACTTATTAACCGCCTTTTTAGCCGCGTGGACCATTGGCTTATTTGAAGCCACGTTACAACAAGTGGTCGCTTTAGCAGTACTAATGCCTATTGTTGCCAGCATGGGCGGTATTGCAGGTAGCCAAACCCTGACCTTGATGATTCGCGGGCTAGCCTTGGAGCAAATTACTGAACAAACCTATATGACCCTGTTGCGCAAAGAAATGGGGGTTGCGGCGATTAATGGCGTATTGTGGTCGATTGTTATCGCCGTTATTACGTATTTTTGGTTTGGCGACTGGCTTATCGGCGGTATTATTGGTTTAGCCATAGTAATTAACATCATTATTGCTTCCGTATCTGGCGTGTACATCCCGCGCTGGTTAGACAAGCTGAATATTGATCCCGCCTTATCAGGCTCAGTGATCCTAACGACAGTCACCGATGTGGTAGGTTTTTTTGCATTCTTAGGACTAGGTTCGCTATTTTTACTGGCATAATATTGTTATCTGGAGTGGGTGAGCATAAGGTTTACCCACCGTCTCAATTCGTTATTGCCTGACGTGCTTAATACGACAGGCAGGAGCCTTTATGAAAATAGCGATACTGTCACGTAACGCCGAACTTTACTCTACAAAACGCTTGGTTGAAGCAGCCACCGCAGCAGGCCATGATGTTCATGTTATTGATCCCCTCATGTGTTATATGAACATCAACCGTATCAGCTCTTCTATTCACTACAAAGGAGAAGTGCTCGAAGGGTTTGATGCGGTGATCCCGCGTATAGGTGCCTCAATTACGTTTTATGGCACTGCGGTACTACGGCAATTTGAAATGATGGGCGTTTATTCGTTAAATGAATCAGTTGCGATTGGCCGGGCACGCGATAAATTACGCTCATTGCAATTACTGGCACGCCAAGGCATCGGTCTACCTGTCACCGGTTTTGCTGATAAACCAGGCGATATCCCTGACTTAATTGAGATGGTGGGTGGTGCGCCCTTAGTGATTAAACTGTTAGAAGGGACACAAGGTATTGGTGTGGTGTTAGCCGAAACCCGTACTGCCGCAGAAAGTGTTATCGATGCCTTTATGGGGCTTAATGCGCATATTTTGGTGCAAGAGTATATTCGAGAAGCGAACGGTGCTGATTTACGCTGCTTTGTCGTTGGCGACAAAGTGATTGCTGCCATGAAACGCCAGGCTAAAGCCGGTGAGTTTCGCTCAAACTTACACAGAGGTGGCACAGCCACCAAAATTAGCTTAACGCCAGAAGAGCGACGTATTGCGATTGCCGCGGCAAAAACGATGGGGTTAGCGGTCGCTGGGGTTGATTTATTGCGCTCGAATCATGGCCCTGTGGTAATGGAAGTGAACAGCTCACCTGGGTTAGAAGGTATCGAAACCACGACGGAAAAGGATGTTGCTGGCTTAATTATTGCGCATTTAGAAAAACAAGTGGCCAGCTTTAAATCGAAAAAACAAGTTAATACTAAGGGGACTGGCTAATGACACGACCGCTCACCCAACAACGCAGCCCTTTTATTTTGGGTGATAGCCATATTGCGCCAGGTAGTCGCCAAGTTGTTGATATCCCCTTTGGTAAGCTGTATACGCACACTGAGCTAAATATTGGCGCACACGTGGTACATGGCCGACAAGCCGGCCCTGTGCTGTTAATCACGGCAGCCTTACATGGTGATGAAATTAATGGTGTAGAAATTTGTCGGCGGCTTTTAAAAATTCCACGATTAAATCGATTACGCGGTACGCTGGTTGTAGTGCCTATTGTGAATACCTATGGTTTTGTGCAGCAATCACGCTATTTACCCGATAGACGAGATCTGAACCGCAGCTTTCCTGGAAGTGAGAAAGGCTCCTTAGGAAGCCGTATGGCCTATCAGTTTACCAATAGTATTTTAGCGAAATGTACGCATGCCATTGATTTACACACCGGTGCTATCCATCGCGCTAATTTACCGCAGGTAAGAGCCAGTGCTAAAGATAAAACCGCACTACGAATGGCTGAGATCTTTAATGCGCCCATTATTATTAAAGCTGCCAGCCGAGAAGGCACCATGCGCGGCACAGCAAATACCTTGGGTATTCCCATTTTATTGTATGAAGCGGGTGAGGCACTGCGTTTTGATGAGCAATCTATCAAAATTGGGGTGCGGGGTATCGTCAATGTTATGCAAGATTTGGGTATGCTAACGCATACCAAACGCGGGATCAAAACCGGCTCTCTTTTCTCGAAGAAAAGTAGCTGGGTGCGTGCAGAGCACGATGGCATTGCACGGTATTATGTCAGTTTGGGCCAAACGGTACAACAAGGGGACTTACTGGCTCATATTTATTCACCCTACTCCGATTTTGAAGTCGCCATCACCGCTACGCTAGCCGGCGTCGTCATAGGACGCAACAATCTGCCGTTAGTTAATGAAGGCGAAGCGTTATTTCATATTGCTGAAGTAAGTTCATTAGAAGAAGCAGAAAAAACCCTCGATGCGATTAGTGACGAAGTGGATAATGCGATGCCCAGCTCAATCACTGATGAATATGGTGTAGTGTAGCGTCATTATAATGTGGTGCTTAGCAGTGCGCCTTGGCAATTTAAAGTTTTTCGACAACCACGTCATACTCTGCCAACAGCGGGATCCGCTGTTGCAGCTTGCTTTCTATATGATCTAATTCTCGCATCCGCTGGCAAAACAGCGCCGATTTAGCTTCCAATTCGACAATCTTTTCATCCATACCCAGAGTGATTTTTTCCATTAACTGATTAACGGATTGCCAATCTTGCGTCTCAGCACGCTCAAAGTTACTGTCGGACTGACGTAAAGCATCACGCAATGCTCCCCACACAGCCCCCACACTGTGTCGTGCTAGGGTGTGTAACTGGGGTTTAAGCTCACGGTTTAAAAAATTATCTAGCTCATTCAAACTTTGTGGGGCTAAGTAAAAATGATCACCGGTACGGACAAAACGTGATAAAAACTGAAAGGTGGTTTCGCGGATTAACGCCCGCCATTCCGCTTGCTGCGATTTATTGCCCACGCCAGCTAACATCGCTTCAATACTGGATAAACCGACTTCAACACCATCTACAGCTAAACTGACAATTTCAGGCACAAATTTGCGCAACCCTTCCGAGTAAAGTTGTAGCAAACGTTGCTCTTCTTCATCTAACTGCTGCCACTCCCCTTTTACAAACAGCTGTTGATTATGATTTATTTGCACAAAAGTACGATTATTTTGCATCACACGAATATGCTCAGGCGAAATTAGCACACCATAGCGAAAAGCCATATTACAGTCTGCCTTAACCGACAAACTGCTTAGAAGTAGCAAAATAAACACAAGTACTGGCACAGGAGTAACCCAACAATCTATCTTAGTTATAGCATAAGAAAAAATGGGCTTTATTACACCTCATGTTAACGCAGCGCCCCACCTGCTGGTCGCATAACACTACAAAGGCTCAATGCTGGGATGACCATCAACGATCTTGGCGATAGAGGGCCCATATTCACGCCGGCTTCTTACGGTTTCATGCCCAAATTGAATATCTACCGCAGAAAACACTTGTTGGGTCGCTTTAACCTCTAAGGTCAATAGTAACTCTTGCCGTTTAGCTTCTAAGGCTCTTAACTCAGCTAACAGCATCTTGGCCAGTTTTTGCTGTTCAACAAACTCAATTTCGAACATCTGCATTTGTGGATCCACTTGACCGGTCTGCAGTTTTTTCTGTCCTTCAATATGCTGTTTTAAATCGGCCAGCAGATCTTTGGCTTCACTCACTTGGGTACGTAACAACGCCTGCTGTTCAACCAAAGGATCCAATAATCGATTCAGCTTAATCATCACTGCACCATTTGAAGGCGAGCCGAGTTGTCCACAATGCAGGCTTTTAGCAAGGTAATAATGGCCACCGACCACCTTGCCATTTATTTTATCTTCCGTCCCGGCTAATACGGCATGTGCATTAACAAAACAGTGCATAAGGTACTTGCTGGCATAAATATGACCATCACAATTGAGCGCTGAGTACTGCGCCATATTACAGTGTATATTGCCTTTGGCTTTTAACACCGTACTATATTCTTGCTGATTGGCTGTCATCACTTGATGTCCAATGATCGCCCCACCAACCACAATATCGCCACCAGCCTCAATAAGCTGACCTTCTACTACGCCTTTAATAAATACATTACCGCCGGCAATCACTTTCATTCCAGCTGAGACATTTCCGCTGATCACAACAGAGCCTTTAAAAATGATATGCCCGGAGGTTAAATCGACTTGATTCACCGTAAAAACATCATCTACCGTAGCACCATTTTCAATTGCTCGAGGCAAGCCATCCTGTTGGGCTAGCAACATATCAGGATCATCTGCTGCCAATTCAACCCCGGCGCCTAACTGCCATTCAATGATCACGCCCGGTACTGGAGGCTGTCGCTCGCCCGTCACGGTAAAGCCAGGTTCACCTTGCGTTGGCGGTAAACGTTGCATCAAAGGTGTGCCTGCCGCAACAGACGGAATAACACCAAAATCACGTAAATCAGCTTTAGACTCAGAGTCAACCAAGGGTTGATTGCGCCGTATTACCATATCCGGCAACATAGGAATAAAACGTGAATTCACCCCATTTACTGCGACACGACCATAAGCGACTTCTTCACGCAGCCGAATACCAGGCTCAGCTCGACTCGCATCTTGGACTAAACGTACAATATTCTCTTTATTAAAACCAAACACAATGCCAGCTTCTTGCGCGGCTTTGACTAACGCATTGGCTGCAATAGGAGCTCCGCCCCACGCTGCAGTAATAAACGCCACGGCTGTCATTTTGTCTTCAGCAATTTCAAACACTAATTGGGCAGCCCGTTTTTCCGCAATAGGATAACTAAGCGATTTCGCAGCGTCAGCTAAAGTGCCCGCAATCACTTTTTGCTGTAATTGATGATATTCTGCCAATAAATTATCGAGTTGCGCTTTTAGTAAATAAAAACGGGAATAGCCCGCATCATGCAGGGATTGCTGAACATGTTCGAACGTTAACGATGAAGCAGTAACCGACACGTTAATTGTTATAGTACTTTCGTGTTCAGTAAATTGCATAAGTACCTCACCCACTACGACTGGGGAAAAAGGGAGATTAGGATATTAATGAAACAAAAAAAGGCATAAAAGGCAAGCCCTGAGTTATTCAAGGCTTAGTGCGAAGACGGGATATGAACAATCAAACGTTAAATATAGTTATCTTGGTGCAGGCGAATAAACATGTCGGAGCCTTGTTTAGTATAATCTACTTTATACTCTTTGTTATTTAAAGCCTGAATAAACAACAGCGTTTTAGTCTCACCAAACACATCAACACTCGACACATCGACCAATTCTAAATAGCGCTCTTTTGCTTCTACCCGGCTCCCAGGAACCTCTTCATCAAAAAGCTTTACGCCATTACGGGTCACAATCAATGGCGGATCATCATCATCATTGATGATCACCAAATCTAATTTTTTGTTTTTATGAATAAGTGTATTGCGACCACTCACCAAGAAAGCTTTTTCGTAACTATTCATTATTGCCTGCCAGATGATTGAATTTTAACTTATTATGATACAGCATTTAAGAGCTGTCTAGAGCGGGTTACTATTTGCAGGATGTAACTGTGTTAAGCGTAATTTATTAATTTGCTGGCACCATTGCTGCGCTTCAACTGTCTTGGCATTAATAGGTACCATGAGTTCAAAACCGCTCACATTGCCCAAACGCTGCATACGATGCGCAAAAATAGCTTTTACACCAGCGTAATCTTGTTTAGCTGTTTTAAATACATCTTTTTCCCGCAATAATTCTGAAGCGCATTGACCAGTCTGACAACTTTGCTTAATCGCTTCCAAAAACAATGGCCTTTGCTCCGTCATAATGCGGACGGCTAAACGTAAAGAGATTTTCGTTAACACTGCATCATAATCTGAGACTTTAAAACCGATATAAGCTAAATCGTTGCCATCAATGCTGGGCACGGCACTGTATTGAAATGCATGCCAGGGTAAGAACCAACTGCCAACACGATGATGATAATGTACTCCGGCGTCATCGCAAACCAAACTGTATTTAGGCTCTGCAAGTTTTGCCCAGCCAATAAACACGCCCATAAAACTGGCTATATACGCAATGGCCAATAGCCAGCTAAAAGACTCCGCAATAAATGCCGTATAAATCAACAGCAACAGGAAACCACCTACACTAGACAGCAACAAGTACGCCCCCCCGCTACTGGCTGAGCCGGAAAAAGTTAACGTGGTTGCAGTGTTGGCCATAAAAAACTCATATCAGTTATAAGGTATGCGCTTTATTTACGGTGTAAATGCGCGCTTTAGATTGGTTAGGCGTAAGATTACCATAAAATTATTGCTAAGCAGTTCATCATTTAGATGAATGATACGACCAATCCCCCGCTCATTGCGATAATAGGAAATCTGAATGCACCATAATTCCATACAATAGCCCACAGGCTTTTTTTGATATAACTCGGAGTTCCCTTGGCGCAATTACATTCACGACTAATATGGTTTATTTTACTGGCAATGCTATTTTTTGTTGGTTTTTTATACTGGCAAACGCAGCAAACAAATGGGACTAACCGAAGCCGTGTAGCCGATGTGGCAGTAAAAACGGCGAAAGTTGAAAGCCTTGCCATGAGCCGCGAGGTTAGCGCGCTAGGTACAGGTATTGCCAATAATTCCATCCAATTAATTGCGCCAAGCAGCGAATTTCTGATTGAGCTGAATGTCAGTGAAGGAAAAAAAGTAGAACAGGGAGAAGTGATTGCGCGGTTGAATAACGTGCAACAACGCGCCCGGGTTGCCGAACTGGATGCGGTATTAATGGAGCAAAGTCGTCAATTGGATCGTTTGAAAAATTTAGCGACTACTCAAGCTGCAGCACAATCGCTGTTAGACGAACAACAAAGTAAAGTGAATAGCACCAAAGCGCAATTGGATATCGCACGCCAACAACTAACTGAAATGACCATAAAAGCGCCGTTTACGGGGCATTTGGGATTACGTCAAGTTAGCCAAGGCGCCTATGTTAGCGGCGGTACGGTGATTACGACGCTGGATGATATGCAGCAATTACGTGTCGCCTTTAGTATTGCCGAACGCTATCTTGCTGAAGTCGCCGTTGGTATGCCCATCAGTGTGACCAACGTTGCTTATGGCAATATCAAATTTCAGGGTAAAGTATCAGCCATCGACACGCGTTTAGATCCTATAACGCGCTCAGTCACAATACACGGCATCATTGATAACGAAAGCCTACAATTACGCCCTGGCATGCTGCTAAATGTGCAACTACAACTGGAAAATCGTGAGGTCCTGCGAATTTCAGAAAAAGCCTTGCTACCGCAACAAAATCGTCAATATGTGTTTATTGTCGACAGCGAAAACAAAGTTCAACAAAAAGAAATTGAAGTGGGACAACGTATTCCTGGTTGGGTAGAAGTTATTTCTGGCTTGCGTGAAGGCGATGAAATTGTGATTGAAGGCGTACAAAAACTTCGTACTGGCGTGACCATTAGCAAAGTCGGAGGCTAACCATGTGGCTATCTGATACCTCTGTAAAACGTCCGGTTTTTGCCACCGTCGTTAACTTATTGTTGGTTATATTCGGTATTGTGTGTTTTACCATGCTGCCGCTGCGTGAGTATCCGGATATTGATTCCCCTATCGTTAGTATTAATACTAACTATCCCGGAGCCTCTGCGGAGATTGTCGAAAGTAAAATTACCCAAATTCTCGAAGACCGCATTAGCGGCGTTGAGGGCATTAAAAGTATCGATTCTAGCAGTCGCAATGGTCGTTCTAGTATCACTATCGAGTTTAATGTTGAACGCGATATTGATGCTGCGGCAAACGACGTGCGAGAGCGCGTATCACGTGCACTAAACAACCTACCTGATCAAGCTGATCCACCAGAAGTGTTTAAAGCGAATGCAGATGAAGACACCATCGCATGGTTTGTACTTAATAGCGATAATATGACCACGCTGGAACTGACCGATTATGCGAATCGTTATATTGCGGAGCGTTTCTCGGTAGTAGATGGCGTGGCCCGTTTGCAATTTGGCGGTGCACGCGATTATGCCATGCGCATTTGGTTAGATCGTGATGCCATGGCCGCACGTGGGGTAACGGTACAAGATGTTGAAGCCGTTTTACGTGCTGAAAACGTTGAACTACCCGCGGGTAACATTAAATCCTTTGATCGTGATTTTACCGTGCGCGTGGTGCGTTCGTTTCGTAGCCAGCAAGATTTTGAACGCATCGTGGTTAAACGCGGTGCAAACAATTATTTAGTACGCTTGTCCGAAATCGCCGATGTGATGCTGACCGCTGAAGACGAAGAAGGCGAGTTTCGTAGCGATGGTAAAAACATCCTTGGTATCGGCATTATTAAGCAGTCTAAAGCCAATACGTTAGATGTTGTACGTAATGCGCGCGCCGAAATGGAACGGATTAAAGCCAATCTTCCCCCAGGGATGACGATAGAGCCAGGCTATGATTCGTCGGTGTTTATCTCTGAATCAATCAAAGAAGTGTACAACACCTTGGGTATTGCCATGTGTATGGTGATTTTGGTGATCTTCTTATTTTTGGGTAATATCCGCGCCACCTTTATTCCTGCCATTACCGTGCCGGTAGCCCTAGTTGCTGCAGTCACCGTGTTATATGCGCTCGATTTTTCTATCAACTTATTGACACTACTTGCTATGGTTTTAGCCATAGGTTTGGTGGTAGATGATTCTATTGTTGTCCTAGAAAATATTTATCGGCGTATCGAACAAGGTGAAGCCCCATTACTTGCGGCTTATCGCGGGGCACGTGAAGTGGGTTTTGCTGTGGTAGCAACCACCTTAGTGTTAATCTCCGTGTTTGTTCCTCTGGTATTTATGCAAGGACAATTAGGTAAACTCTTTACTGAGTTTGCGCTTGCCGTCGCCGCCGCCGTGGCGTTCTCCAGTGTGGTTGCCTTAACGTTATCGCCGATGTTGTGTAGTAAGCTGCTAACACATCGCAAGCGTGAAAGTAAATTAGGAACTTGGCTGCACAGCGGATTTAACCGACTTGAACGTGCTTACACCAATCAGCTCAATATCGTGTGCAGTAAAAGATGGCCCGTTATCTTGGTCGTCGTGCTCTGTTTCCTTGCCAGCGTACAATTGGTAAGGATGCTACCCGGCGAACTCGCGCCTCAAGAAGATCGCGGCACCTTTTTTGTGATGATGAGCCCAGCTGAAGGCGCGAGCTATCAAAGTAATAGCCGTAACATGCGTCTAATTGAAGATATTTTGACGCCCTATTACGAAGATGGCCAATTAACTCGGATGCTGATCCGAGTACCCGGCTGGGGTAATAATGGTGGCGTAGCAATTGTGGGTACTGAAAACTGGTACAACGGCAAACGACGCACCCAAGATCTAGTATCCGAAATTGGGGTGAAAATTAACGAACTACCCGATGTGAGAGCCTTTACCTTTATGCGTGGTGGCTTAGGTGGCGGCGGTGGCGGTAATCGGCCTATTCAGTTTGTTATACAAGGCAACACCTATGAGGAATTGGCGCTGTGGCGTGACATTATCCTTAATCGCGCCGCTGAGAATCCTAATCTGTTGATGTTAGACCATGATTACAAAGAAACCGTGCCGCAAGTGTTGGTAGAAATCAATACGGATCGTGCAGGTGACTTAGGCATTTCGGTTGGCGCAGTAGGTCGGGCACTGGAGGCCATGTTAGGCGGGCGTCGCGTAACTACTTTCTTAGATCGCGGCCGCGAATACGATGTGATCATCGAAGGCTTAGATAACGACTTCCGCGCACCGGGTACGATTAGTAATGTTTATATCCGTTCAGATAGCAGCAACGAACTGATCCCATTAGATAATTTAATAACCTTACGTGAAGAGGCCACAGCATCAAGCCTGAACCGTTACAATCGGATGCGCTCTATTACTATTACGGGCAGCATGGCGCCTGGGTATAGTTTAGGCGAAGCACTCGAGTATTTGGAAGATATTGTGCGTACTGAAATTGACGCCCCTGTGGGTATTGATTACAAGGGCGAATCACTTTTATTCCAAGAAAGCGGTCAATCAACGGCTTTGGTATTTATATTAGCGCTGTTGATTACCTATCTGGTATTGGCTGCCCAATTTGAGAGCTTCATTCATCCGCTGGTGATTATGATCACGGTGCCGCTTGGGTTAGTTGGCGCCTTATCAGGCTTGTATTTTGCAGGTATGACGTTAAACATTTTCAGCCAAATAGGCCTTGTGATGCTTATTGGTTTAGTAGCGAAAAACGGCATATTAATAGTGGAATTTGCCAACCAATTACGCGACGCTGGCGTGGCGTTTGAAGATGCGGTAAAGCGTGCAGCAACACAGCGCTTACGCCCCATCGTTATGACAGCCTTTACCACGGTAATGAGTAGTTTGCCGCTGGTTCTTGCCACTGGACCTGGCTCAGAGAGCCGTATGGTCATTGGTATGGTGATTCTGTGTGGTGTTGCGTTAGCAACCTTACTCACCATTTACGTGGTGCCGGTGATCTACATTGCTATTGCTCGTAATACAGGTTCGCCATTAACGCTAACGCGAGAACTCGCGCGCTTAGAAGCCGATGCACCAGATGAGCATGCCGCAGATGAAGTGGTGCCAACTGCCACACCGGCAAAGGCAACAACAGCCTTACCCAAAGACTGATAACAGTATGTCGCTGGGCCTTCCTTAAGGCCCAGCCTGCTGCAGTAAAAGCTTGTCAGTTAATAAAACACGATCTTAACAACCGTATACCAATAAAAAAACCGAGTTAGACTCGGTTTTTTTCATTGCTTTCGCGTAAACACAGAACGACCTTTCTACTAAATACGTTTAGGCAAAGATGCTGAGGTTATTCATTATTTTTTCTTTGTTATCCAATATCCGTATGATTGCAATCCTGTTTAGAACGGTAATACCGTACCATCCCAATTAATCAGTGCACCCGATTGTTCGGGCGTGACCGCAGCGAACACCGCAATTAAGCGCGACGCCGTATCGGCAGCACTGCGTAATTGACCTTGTGGTAGATTCTTTTGAAAAGGAGCGGATAACTCTGAATCAGTAGTGCCTGGGTGCAAACTAAATAACACTGCAGTTTTATTATAACGTGCCAATTCGATACTGCTGCTCTTTACCAGCATATTTAAGGCTGCTTTTGCCATCCGGTAACTGTACCAACCACCTAATTGATTGTCGCTGATACTGCCCACTTTAGCACTTAATACCGCCACTTTAATTGCTTCTTGTTTAGCAAGAAAAGGCAGCAATGCTTGCAGGTATAATGCAGGATGGATCACATTAATCTCATAGCTTTGCGCTAACGCGCGACGACTCAGTTGTTTAATCGACTTTTCAGGTAACATGCCTTCACCGTGCAACCAGCCTTGGCACAACATTATTGCATCGACTTTGCTTGCAAAAATCTCTGCCAACACGCTTGGCGCGGCAGTATCATCAGCAGATGCTAAGGTATACCAGGTTAACGCCTGCGGCGTATGTGTTATTTCAAATGGCGTTGATAACGTTGTGGACAGCGGCTGACGACTGATTGCCGATACCCGATGACCCTGTGCCAAAAGCTGCTGTACCATGGCAAAGCCAATACCACCGCTAGCGCCTAAAATTAACCAATGTTGCATCGTGTCTTATCCTATTTGAGGCCCTATTTGAGGGCCAGTATCTTACTGGCAATATCATCACCACTTAACCAGGCATTTTCTACTCGGCCACCACGCATCCAATCACCTGCCAGCCACACGCCCTCATGGGGATTATCCGATAGATTCATCTCAGCCGCCCCAGCATCAATTTGTGCATATAACCAACGATGACAAATGGCCTCTGTCACACTAATCGGTTTGCCGATTATCTCGGATAAACAGTCTGTAGCGTGTTGTTGCAAGAACTCGGTGGACGCCTGCAAATGGGACGCACTGAAATGTGGGCTAAAATGTAATAACCAACTTTCGACCTGTGCTCTGCCAGGCTTGCTGTTCTGCCGACTGATCCAACTCAGCGAACGGTGTTCACCTTTCACAAAAATACCCCCTGCGGCATGGCCTGTTGGCGCCGCTAACACCAGCGTTGCAGCCCAACAAGGCTGTAAAAGCGTTTCAGGTAAGCTTATGGTTGTGTCTGTTGCCAAAGATGCAGAATGGCTATTGAGCAATGCCGCTGCTTGTACGGGAGGTATAGACAACACTACATGTTGGAAGGGACCAAACACCTGTCCTTGTTCAGAGGTTAATTGCCAGCCTGAAGACACCTGCTGCAACAAGGTTATTCGGCAATCCATTTCACTCGGAATAGCCTGAGCTTGCCACTTTAATGGGCTGTGCATGGCAGGAATACCGATAAAGCGTTGTTGCTCATCAGGCGAGGCACTTAATTGTCCTTGGTTATACTGATACATTGGCGCTAACCAACGACTCACTACCCCCTGCTGCTGCCATCTTGCTACTTGTTGCTGAAATTTTGGGTGACGCGCCGTAAAATATTGCGCACCAAAATCCATATACCCATGACCCGTGCGCTTACTGGTCATGCGACCTCCGGGACCCCGTGCCTTGTCAAACAACATGACACTGCAACCGGCTGCATGCAACGCGCTGGCACAACTGATCCCTGCAATACCCGCACCTATTACTGCTACTTTCATGTTTTAATTCCATCCTGTTATCATTCGATGAGTAGGATCCTGTATGTCAACTTGGCTTAGCTCTCATCTTGCATCTTGCATGTCGCAATCATCCAAGCGTTTAAATACACCGTAATGAGTTAATGCTGAGTAAATCTGAAGAGCAAACAACAAAAAATGCTGCTTATAACTGCCATACTATTTTACGACGAATAATGACAGCACGATCAATCTCGACGAGGTTAACCCATTGGTTAACCTATTTGTTAACAATGCACCTTAAGGACTAACTATGAACGTGACAACAGAGCAAACAGAACTGGCAACCTTTGGCGCAGGCTGTTTTTGGTGTTTAGAAGCCGCGTTAAACGAAGTAAAAGGGGTTAAACTCGCCGTCAGCGGCTATATGGGCGGTCAAACGGCGAACCCAGATTATCGTAGCGTGTGCACTGGCACAACCGGTCACGCCGAGGTGGTGCAAGTACAATTTGATCCTACACAGATAAGCTTTGTTGAGTTGTGTCAGATTTTTTTTAGTTTGCACGATGCCACGCAACTTAACCGGCAAGGCAATGATGTTGGCACGCAATACCGTTCGGTGATTTTTACCCATAACGCTCAGCAGCAGCAAGATGCCACCAGCATGATAACGGAGCTTACGCAGCACAAATTGTTTAACGCACCGATTGTTACTGAAGTCAGCCCTGTAAGCCAGTTCTATCCAGCAGAAGCTTATCATCAAGGGTATTACAAACAAAATCCCTATCAAGGTTACTGTCAGATGCTCATCACGCCCAAAATGGCTAAATTTCGGCAGCGCTTTACACACGTCCTTAAACATCAAGCAGACTAAACGTCTGCTTGATGTGCATCACACGGCATAAAACAACACCCTTACTGCGCCCCTCTTACTGTGGCCGATAGCTCAGGCTAAGGCCAAAATTTACGCCCGCCGTAGTGTAACTGGCATTGGTTTGATAGCGTTTATCAAACAGATTGGCAAGATTGGCTCTTACAATCAAACTGTTAGACACCGGATAACTGGCGCCTACTCCCCAGACTGTAAACCCGCCTAGATATTCTTGACTGGCAAAGGGACCTTGATAGGTATTACTTTGATAATCTGCAGAGACAAATGCCGATATCTTGCCCCACTGCCGTTCTGCACGCCAATTAAGGGTATTTTCCGGACGACGAACTAAGCGTTGTCCGGTTAAGGTATTTTCAGTATCAATCCAACTATACGCAAATTGCTGTTGGATCTCTGCAACATCAACATTGATCACCAATTCTGCACCTGAAATCTGTGCTTTTTCAATATTTTGCGGCATAAACGTCGCCATATCGAACTGAATCAAATTATCAACATCGTTTTCAAACCAAACCAACTGAATACTGCCATTACTTGCCCGATAATGGATGGCAACTTCATCAGATACCGTTTGCTCAGGCGCTAAATCAGGATTAGCGCTGCCTGGATAATACAAATCGTTAAAGGTTGGAGCCTTAAAAGCAGCGCCACGACTTGCTCGCACTTGCCACGCCTCGGAAAAAAAGTACCCTGCTGCCAGTTGCCACGTGGTATTGCCACCATATTGATCGGTAACATCGCGCCGCACCGATCCTTCAAGCTGCAATTGTTGTTGCTTAAAACTCATCCCAGTAAAAAACGCCCGATTAATTCGGCTATCAATGACATAATTTACGCCTGACCGCGCAACATCTTCAGAATACCAATTAACGCCAGCTAACCCGGTAAGCTGCTCGGTGAGAGAGGTGCTAGTTTGATAATTCACTTCATCACGCTCGGTCACAAAAGGACTGCGGGAGTCTGGCCCAAAGCTGGTATCATCATCTAGCACGCGACTTAGTTGAGCTTGATGTTGCCACTCACCCACGGCATGCTGCCAGCCAAGTAAGTAACTGCGGCTTAATGTATCTGCCTCATCCTCAGTGCCCCAGGCTGTGTCAAATTGGTTAAAACCAGAATTAATATCAAATTGTGCCTGCCAGGTACCAACCGTGCTCTGATACTCAGCGGCTACTTTAGCAAATCGTTGCTGATACCCATCACGATCGGCATCTAAATCTTTGCGCACATTAAAGCCATCTGCCCGGCTATAACCTGCTGTCGCACTCACGGTTAAATCACCCACTTGTTGACTCACGCTAAGATCCGTACCGGCTTGCCCAAAGCTGCCCACATTCGCATTGATCTCGGTACCCTGTGCTTTACGAGTACTTATCGCAATGACGCCGGATAAGGCATCAGCGCCATACCACGCGGCACGTGGCCCACGGATCACCTCAATACGTTCAATCAGTTCCAGCGGTACCATGGCTAACGCTTTATAACCTAATGTTGCAGATCCCGTCCGAACACCGTCGATCAACACTAACGTGTGACCACTGTTGCCGCCGCGTAAATACAGGCTGCTGTTCTGACCACGCCCCCCATCACGGGCAATATTTATGCCAGGCATTTGTGCTAACAATGTTGGTAAATCAGTGGCTTGACGGGAAACGATATCGTCACGTTCCAATACTGTAACACTGGCTAACACCTGTGATTCAGCCGTTGGCAGACGATTTGCATAAATACTGATACGTTCGATGGCGTTTTCTGCTTGCGCAGCAGAACAGCAAGAGGCCAGCATAACCGCGGCCCAAGAGGGTTTTAACATACGTACTCCAATCCAGTGCCCACCGCACAGGGTAAAGGTGAAAGAACTTTTAGGCCGGTCTCCGGGCTAACAATCTGCTTACGCCGGTACTTCGCCTTCCCATCAACTGACAGTGGCGTATGAAATACCTAAGATTGATTACCGTTGCGGGGGCAGCTTTGGTTTTACACCAAATTCCCGTTTAACACTGTTCCATCACGCTATAGGGCCGCGTTGCATAAAACGCTAAAAGCGTAACAACGTGCGCTACTCTGATAATACAGTGCACCTAAAAAGACGACGGCTCCCAATGGAGCCGCCGCAAGTGTACGCATTAATCCCAAAAAGTCAACAGACATCTAGATAGCCAAAGAACCAGAGAGGGCTCTTCTATATCCACGTTAGATCAGGAACTAATCACGGAAGTTGGTAAATTGAAACGCTTGTTCTAACTCAGTAGCCCGAATTAAGGCAATCGCTTCTTGTAGATCATCACGCTTTTTACCGGTAACCCGCACTTGATCACCTTGAATCGCGGCTTGAACTTTTAACTTATGATCTTTGATCAGCTTTACTAACTTTTTTGCCATCTCAGTTTCAATACCTTGGCGCAACGTTAAATTTTGGCTATAGGTTTTACCTGAATGAACAACATCGCCTTCTTTAAAGGAACGCACATCTAAGCCACGTTTAACGGCTTTAGTTAAAAAGATCTCTAACATTTGTTGTAATTGGAATTCTGAGTCCGCTTTTAGCGTGATCTCTTTTTCTTTAAGGCTAAATTCCGCGTTCACACCCCGAAAGTCAAAACGGGTTTGTAACTCTCGGTTTGAATTGTCTACTGCATTTAATACTTCTTGTTGTTCCACTTCAGAAACAATATCAAAAGATGGCATTTCACTCTCCAGTCAATCGGTATAGGTATAGATCTAGGTATGCTGGTGATTATAACCAGAAAACTGTTACAATCCGAGCCTCATTATCGGGAGGATTGACGTGCCCCAAGCGTTTTATCGATTTTTATGTTTGGCTTTTCTTGTTATTGCGACCGCCGGCTTTATGGTCGAGCTCAGTGGCAATCCAATTAAGAGTGGCTTTGAGCACATGGACAAAGTTGCTCATTTTGGCATCTTCTTTGTGTTAAGTGGATTAGTCTGGAAAGGATTTCGCCCTACCATTTGGAAAGTAGTGCTACTGATGGCTATTTATGGCGCGCTGGTTGAGGTTATACAAGAGAACTATACACGTCGAAATGGTGATTTTTGGGACTGGCTAGCCAATATGGCCGGCGTATTGGCGTTTTTCCTGATTCGTAAGCTTTGGCATCTATGGCGCCCACGCAGCAAAACCTAGCGTGGAGTGTTGTTGGGCAAGGGGCAATTGGTTTACTTGCCGCCTGTCGTTTGCAACTTCATGGCTATGCTGTTTCGTTGTGGCTGCGCGAACCTGCACCACTCTCAGTAATCTTCAACACCTTAGAACATCAGCAATATAGCTGTTATTTTTTACCCACTATAGCCCCTATCCAGCATAGTGTTGTAGCCGTAAAAGCCTATGCAGTGGCATCCTGTCTGGCACAATTAAAACCTTATTTAGCCCATCACGCCCAATTGATTATCAGCCACAATGGCATGCCGGATCTTGATAGTTTGCGTCAATTTGCCGGTGTAGATCAAGGGATATGGTTTTTAAGTACCAGCCATGGTGCGTTGCGTAAGAAAGGCGCTATAGAGCACACGGGAGAAGGACAAAGCAGCCTTTGTCCGCTAAATCACGCTGCCGTTAAAGCTACACCAGCAGTATTGGATGCCATGCAGGCAGCCTTAGGACCGGTAACGCTAACAGAGAATATTATGCCAGCGCTCTGGCGAAAATTAGCGGTTAACGCCGTCATAAACCCATTAACAACCTTGTTTAACTGCCGAAATGGCGCGCTTGTCGAACCGCAATATGCGAGCACAATTCAACGTATTATAGCCGAAGTCTGTGAGCTGGCCAACGCAGAGGGCATGGCATTACCTTATGACAGCACCCTACAACATGTCTATCACGTTATGCAGGCAACAGCCAACAATTACTCTTCTATGCAACAAGATCACGCACAAGGCCGGCCATTAGAGTTAGCGGCCATCACCGGCTTTATTCTAAAAACAGCAGCAAAACATCAACTCGCCATGCCTGAAAACCAGGCCATTTGGCAAACACTCAGCGCCGATTAAGGGCGATATACGGCGATATTGGTAAAGCCCATTTCTTGTAATAACAACGTTTGTAATCGACTCATAACGCCGTGCTCACAGTAACAATAATACTGTTGTTGCGGATCTAGGCTTGGAAATTGACTTGCTAAGCGAAAAAATGGAATTTCTAGCACAAGATGCTGCTGCAACTGCAAAGGTTGGTGTTCGGTTTCTTCGGGTGAACGCACATCAATAACAATTGCATCACGCGGTAAAACCGCTTCGGTCGCGACAGTGCGAGCCTGCTGCTCAGCTTGATACTCAATGGTTCGAATATCATAAATTTTACTGTGGGTAAGCACATTCGAGAGGATAGCAACATCAATCTTAGCCTCAGCTGCCAGTACCGCGTCTAACGCTGCATTAATCGTGGGGCTTTTTGAAATAACACCACAATATTCAGGCATAGTACTACACAAGGCTTCAACGCCTATTTGTCGGGCAATATCAATAATATCTTGTTTATCATGGTAAATTAGCGGCCGCAGAATAAGGGTATCGGTTGCCCGGTCAATAACAGCAAGATTAGCAATGGTTTGGCTTGCTACCTGTCCTATACTTTCACCGGTGACAATAGCTTGGATCCCTAACTGCGCAGCAATGTGGCTGGCCGCCTGCATCATCAGCCGTTTCAGCACCACACCCAGCAAACTCGAATCGACTTTTGCCACAATCTCGTTCACTACCGGCATAAAATCGACACTAACAAATTTTACCCGATGCGATAAACCGTATTTTTGCCAGATATAAAATGCAATTTCACGCACACCCGCTTCATGCGCATTACCACCAAGATTAAAAAACAAAAAATGACTTCGGATGCCTTTTCTAATCATCAAATAGGTAGCAACGGCAGAATCGTATCCCCCAGAAATAAGGGATAATACATCTTGTTGGGCAGGGATGGGAAAACCACCCATACCAGAAAATGTCTCTACCACCACTAAAAATTTTTCCTGCTTAATTTCTAGTTTAATAGTGATATCGGGCTGTTTTAGTTGCACCTTCGCGTTATTGACTAATTGATTCAAACCGCCGCCAATATACCGTTCGGCCTCTAGCGAACTAAACTCATGATTACCCTGACGCTTTACCCGCACACAAAAGGTTTTACCGCTAAGTTGCGCGCGATAAACAGCAGCAACTTGCAAAAAAATATCATGCAAATCGGTGAAGTGACAAGTCTTAGTTTCGGCAAAGGTGACAATACCGGGAATACACTGTAAGCGCGCGATAAAGCTCCCTCGCTGTGCCGCTAGCTTGCTACGAACAATCAGATGATCATACACACTACGCACAGCAATTTTTGGATCAAGCCGTTTTAAAATGGTAATAAGATTACGTTCGAGTAGCTCGGTTTGTCGTTGACGCACCGACTTACTTTTAATGGCTATTTCGGGATGCAGTTTGATAATAAATTCGAGCATAAAATCGCGGCCGTCTAAAAATTGCCGCGTAGTATAGCGAATAACCGGACTAAAAGCGCGTTAAACGCGTAAATGCCTACACCGCACTTTTAGTGAATCATACCTTTTATCGCGTGGCAAAGCGGGCTAATACTAGGATTGCGCTTTGCCACACTATACGCATGACTTCCGTTATAAAACCGCTCGCAAAGGTCGTAAGCGATGGAAACGTACTAAGGATTAGTCACGGGTTCAAAACTAATCGGATCCGAGACCTTGGGCTTACCTTGCATAATGGAAATTTCTACACGGCGATTACGTCGCCGATTTAGCTCACTGTTATTCGGTACCAAAGGCCGAGTATCAGCATGCCCTACCACCACTAAACGGTTACGATCAAAACCGGGCGCCCGAATAATCTCCGTAGCCACCGACACCGCGCGTTTGGCCGAAAGATCCCAGTTATTGGCATGTAATTCATCAGCTACCTGAAAATCATCGGTGTGCCCACTAATGGTAATTTCACCGGGTATATCATTTAACATCTGTCCAATTTGTAACACGATAGGTTTAAAACGTGGCTGTAAAAAGGAGGAGCCTGACGGAAAAGAACCATTTTCTCGGATCCGAATAATAATTTGTTGCCCTAATGATTCTAGCTCAATAGCACCATCAACAATTTGCTGTTCGAGCTCTTCAGCCAGTTTTTTCACGGTTTCATTAATTTGCTCTTGTGCCGCTTCTGCTGCAGCTTCGGCGGCTTCAATTTCCTCAGCGTTTAACGCAGACTGGCCCCCTGTTTGATCATCACGCTGCTCTTGCCTGCCGCCTGATGAATCTTCTTCACCAGCCTGAAACTCGATTACTTGCTGTGTCATTTCCATGGTTTGCTGTTGTAATGTTTCGATCGGCGTTGGATCAGGCCGCCCCGGCCGGAACTCCATCGCAATCACGCTAGTGCCTTTCGGAATATCATCCACTTCAATTTTGTTTTGCACCCCAAAGGCAAACTTCATTGAACCTGCAATTTGTTTAAATTTCAGCACGTCCATTTCGGAAAAGGCTAACAGCAGAACGAAGAAGCACATTAAAAGAGCCATCAAATCTGCAAAAGTTCCCATATAAGCAGGTAACCCTGGTGGCGGACATTTGCACTCTTCTTCCATGTCACTCATGTAGCGTCTCCAGCGGGCTCACGTTTGCCCTGTGCTAAATAATTACGCAAGATCCCTTCGATAACTTTCGGGTTTTGCCCATCTTGGATGCCTAATACAGCATCAAGAATGAGCATATTATTCAGTTTTTCTTGTTGATTACGGATAGCTAACTTATCTGCAAGTGGAATGGCGATTACGTTAGCAATAAAAGCCCCGTAGAGCGTTGTCAGCAAAGCCACAGCCATCGCCGGACCGATGGCTTTGGGATCATCCATATTTGATAACATCGCCACTAGACCAATTAATGTTCCAATCATGCCCATCGCTGGGGCAACATCACCTAAGCTCTTAAAAAAAGCAATGGCGCTTTCATGTCTCTTCTCAGTTAACGTAATATCCTTTTGCATCGTGGCACGAACGACATCTGCATCATGTCCATCAACTAGCATATTGATGCCTTTTTGCATAAAAGCATTAGGAATTTCGGCTTCTTCAAGCGCCAAAAATCCGCCTTTACGAGCAGAATCACCCAATTGCACGGCTTTCTCAATCAATTCTTCTGGTGCTTCAATTTTGAACATAAACGCTTTAACTGCAGCCTTACCAGCCCCTAAAAATTGCTGCAGCGTAAACTTAGAAAGCACCACAAAAATTGAGCCGCCAAAAACAATGAGGACAGACACTAAATCAGCAAACATTCCCACGTCGCCACTACTACCTATTACCATGGCCATAACAATGAAACCAATAGCACCTACCATTCCTATAAGCGTCGCTAAATCCACATTTTACTCCTTCAGAAAGCCAGTTGGCTGGGGCACTGTACACGACTTATTAATTATAATAACTTACCTGCTGCCTAGTTATCGACCTTTGCCGAGAATCATTAAGCAATAATTCAGCAAGTAACATCAAAATAGTCGTTCCAAAGCGCTTTGTCATTGACCATAATAGCTTGCTACGATAAGGTTGCGCACAGTTTTTTTGGGGAATATTATGAGCAAAACAAACAGTACCCCAGGCCAGTTTGAACAATCGGTGCTGGAGCTGGAACAAATCGTGCAACAACTGGAACAAGGCGAGTTAACCCTAGAACAAGCCCTAAGCCAATTTGAGCGCGGAATTAGCTTGGTAAAACAGAGCCAGCAACAGTTACACGCCGCTGAACAAAAAGTGCAAATCCTCTTGCAACAGCAACAGGAACAATTACACCCTTTTGAACCGCAAGCAGGAGACTAACTTGGCGCCATCCAGTTTGCCCATGTTTCAACAACGTGTGGAACAGCAGCTGCAACACTTGCTCGCAAGCAAAATTCCAAAAACCAGTTTGTTATATGATGCGATGGCCTATAGTCTATTACTAGGTGGTAAACGTATAAGGCCTTACTTGGTATATGCGGTAGGTCAGCTTTTGGGTGCGAAGCTTGAAGATTTAGATGCTGCAGCGACAGCCATCGAGGCAATACATTGTTATTCCTTAATTCATGATGACTTGCCTGCAATGGACGATGACGCCTTGCGCCGCGGAAAACCTACTTGCCATATTGCATTTAATGAAGCGACAGCTATTCTTGCCGGCGATGCCCTGCAAGCACTGGCATTTGAAGCACTTTGCGATCATGCCTACATACAGGTTACGCCATCACGGCAATTGGCCATGGTTAAAGCGTTAGCGCGGGCTGCAGGTGCCTCTGGGATGTGTGCGGGACAAGCTATTGATTTGGCCCATACAAATCAGCAAGTGGCATTAACCACTTTAGAGCAAATGCACAGGCTGAAGACCGGCGCCTTAATTGAATGCACGGTACAATTAGCCTATTATGCCAGCCCAATTGACGCGCCTACAGTGCTGGCTGACTTGCGCCAATTTGCTGATGCGCTCGGTTTAGCCTTTCAAGTACAAGATGACATTCTGGATATTGAAAGCGACACGGAAACCTTGGGTAAACCACAAGGCTCTGATGTAAAAGCCAATAAATCGACGTATCCAGCATTACTTGGATTACAGGGCGCAAAACAAAAAGCCCAACAGCTTTATCATGATGCGATAGCGGCATTACAACGGCTACCTTACGATACGACGGAGTTACAACACTTCGCTCATTATATTATTGCCAGAAAGTTCTAACATAGGCATTTGTTATGCACATTGATATGACGGATTATCCGCTGCTGACTAAGGCAAATTTGCCTGAACAATTACGTCAGTTACCTCAAGAACTCTTGCCACAATTAAGTCAGGAGTTACGCCATTTTTTACTAAAAACCGTAAGCCAGAGTAGTGGTCACTTCGCTTCAGGTTTAGGGGCAGTAGAGTTAACCGTCGCCTTACATTATGTGTATAACACCCCCTTCGATCGTTTAATCTGGGATGTTGGTCATCAGGCCTATCCGCATAAAATTTTAACGGGCCGTCGCCACAAAATGCATACCATCCGTCAGAAAGAGGGCTTGCATCCTTTTCCTTATCGGGAAGAAAGTGAGTATGATATTTTATCTGTTGGCCACTCTAGCACATCAATTAGTGCGGCAATGGGTATGGCCGTTGCCGCTGCGCAAGCTAAAAATCAACGTAAAGTGGTGGCCGTTATTGGTGACGGTGCGATTACTGCGGGTATGGCGTTTGAAGCATTAAATCATGCGGGTGAAGTGAAACCCGATATGCTGGTTATTTTAAACGATAATGAAATGTCCATTTCGGAAAATGTTGGCGCGTTAAATCAGTATTTTGCCCGCATTTTATCTGGCAGCTTTTACACCAGCTTACGCGAAGGGGGTAAAAAGATTTTACGTGGCGTGCCTCCCCTGCATGATTTGGCCAGCAAAGCAGAAGAGCATTTTAAAGGCATGGTAACACCAGGTACCTTCTTTGAGGAGCTTGGGTTTAATTATATTGGGCCTATTGATGGCCATGATGTGCTGGGCTTAGTCGATACCATTCGCAATATGCGCCAACTCAAAGGCCCGCAGCTATTGCACATTGTAACCAAAAAAGGTAAAGGCTATGCCCCTGCTGAGGCGGATCCTATTGGCTATCATGCTGTGGCTAAATTTGATCCCAGTGCCAGCACTCAACCCGCTAAAAAACCTGGTCTGCCTGTTTTTTCTAACATTTTTGGACAATGGATTTGCGATATGGCAGAGCAAGATGAGCGTCTGCAAGCCATTACGCCGGCAATGCGTGAGGGATCAGATTTAGTTGCCTTTTCTAAGCGCTTTCCTAATCGGTATTTTGATGTGGCGATTGCCGAACAGCATGCGGTTACCTTAGCTGCAGGCATGGCGATTGAAGGGTTAAAACCCGTTGTTGCTATTTACTCAAGTTTTTTACAACGTGGTTATGATCAACTTATTCACGATGTGGCGCTACAACAACTTGATGTGCTTTTTGCGATTGATCGGGCTGGCATTGTTGGCGCTGATGGCCCAACCCATCAAGGGGCCTTCGATATTAGTTTTATGCGCTGTATCCCAAACATCACCATTATGGTGCCTTCAGACGAGAATGAGTGTCGGCAGATGCTCTATACTGGCTATCAACACGCAGGCGTGGCAGCGGTACGCTATCCTCGAGGATCTGGCACGGGAATAAGCGCCAATAGCACGATGGAATTGCTACCCATTGGCAAAGCTCGTTTGGTACGAGCAGGGCAACAGCTTGCTATCTTAGCCTTTGGCCCTTTACTAACGGCATGCCAGCAAGCCGCCGCAGCGCTAGATTCAACCTTGATTGATATGCGTTTTGTGAAACCTTTAGATGAACATTTATTGTTGCAACTTATCGACAGTCATAGCCACATTATTACGGTTGAAGACAACGCAATTATGGGCGGAGCAGGCTCGGCAGTAAACGAGTTCTTATTACAACAAGGTTTCCGCGGTAAGGTCTTGAATTTGGGTCTGCCTGATCACTTTATTAAACATGGCGCGCAACAAGAGATTTATCAGGAATTAGGTTTAGACAGTGCAGGGATCAGCAAACACGCTGAGCGTTTTTTTCAAAAAAACTAGCACTTTACCCGATGTAAACAGCAATCAGTCCTTACCGCACATTGCGGTAAGGACTGCCGGTTAAATAATGTTCCTAGCTATTTAATATGTTATTAGCTTAGCTTTTTTAGCGGTTTGTTTAGCCGTGTTCCAGAGTAATTAACCCTTCGGCAATTAATCGATTTATTTGAACCGCTAACTCTCGACTCTCTTCAAATTCGAACGCGTCAACTTGTTCGTCAAACTGCAAAGTCGCAACTTTATTTATTACGCCTTTCGCGTGTAATTGCGCTAAGGCTAACGCAGCCATTTCAATTGAGACCTCCCAGCTAAGGAGTTGTCCGCCTAATAACGGTAGAGGATACAATGCGTAGCCCGCAGTAACATGGCATTTTATGCTATTACCCTCTAGCAAGTTAAACTCAGTTGCTGCCAATTGTTCAACCAAGCGACGACCATATTGACTCACTTGATGCACTGAAATATCTCTAAACACCAAGATAAAATGCGAAGCACTGTAACGCACCACATAATCAGACCCACGTGTTTCTCGACTCAATAGCGCCGCCACCTGCTGCAATATGCTGTCTGCTGTTTTGCTGCCGTATTGTTGCAAGATCCTATCGTGATCATTTAGTTCAAGTAAGAGTAACGCGATTGTTTTACCTTGTTGTAACAACGCTTGCCGATTACGTTGAAAATGCTCAATGTCTTTAGGGAGTTGTTCTTGCATAAATCGTAAATTTCGTAAACCCGTTGTGGTGTCACGATGCGTCAATTGGCTAAGTTGCTCATTAAGCTCATTTAACTTCAGATTAGTATTTTCCAACTCTTGCGTTCGTTGCAGAACAAGCCGCGACAATTGCTCTTGTTTGGATAACGCATTTTTCCGGTATAACCAAAACGCAGCATACAGTACGCAAACCACTAATAATAACCACAGTAAACGATACAATAACGTTTCGTGAAACGCGCGTGGGATCACCACATCTAATGTTGCCTGTTGCGCGTCCTGCCAGGTTTGATGCACGTACTTTGCTTCTAACTGAAACACAAAATGTCCGGGGGGTAAATTGGTGTACACCGCCTGACGTCGTGTCCCAACTTTATGCCAATCATCATCAAACCCGATTAATTGATAGCGAAATTCAACACTATCAGGGCGATTAAACTCGAACGCTGCATAATTAATCGTGATGTTACGCTCATGCTGCGCCAATACTTGTCGTAGTTGTAATGCACCAATAACATACTGCTGCTGCGCACTCACCTGTTTAATCAGTGGATTCAGTTGACGCTGGGCGGCGGTATTAACCTGTTCAGGCACAGCAACTAAGCCGCGCAATGTGGGATACCATAATTGTTCTTGCCAGTGCACGACTTTTGCCTGTCCAGCACCATTGCAACAGCGACTGGAAAAGCTCCCCATTTGCCGATCAAAAGGAGAAAGTACCTCTTCTATTCTAAAGCCTGTAGTCGCAGCATCTTTAATGCTGTCACGCCATAATCTTACAATGCCTTTATGCGTGCTGATCCAGACCCAATCGCTTTGCTGGTGCTCATAAAAACTTAACGCTGGGCCATGCAGTAAACCATTACCGCTATCCAGCCGGCTCCACGCCTGCCCAGGTACTTGAATAAAAATACCATCGTCAAGTGTACTGACCATTATGGTACCGTCTTGTAATAGCTGCGCCGCCAAAATATACGCGTTATACAAAGCACTGCCTATGCCTAAACGCGTGAGTTTATTTTCTTGTAGGCGATAAAACCCGCGGCTTGTTCCAAAAAACAGCTGATATTGATTTTGGGTCAAACTAGTGATCTGTCTTGATTCTAACTCGGCATTAATTGGTAAATGCGTGAGTGTGGCCGTTGACGTTACGTCGTTAGGTTCTGCGAGCTTAATATGATACAAACCCTGTAACGCGCCTACCCAGACCCCCCCATCTGTCGCAGCCTGAACCACTTTAACTATTTGCCCAGTTAATTCTTTAAACACCGGAGTAAGCTGATTGTCGATTGGGTTATATTCGAAAAGTCCTCGATCTAAACCCAGCCATAAATGTTGATTGTCTCGCCAATAGAGATCATGCACGGTTTGATCTTTTAATAGCGCTTCGTTGATATAAGGCCGATAAGTTCCGTCACTTTCCAAGGTACCTACTGCACGCTGACTGGCAAAAAGTAATTTGCCTTGTGGATTTAATGACACACTGCGAATAACCGGCTCTAAGCCCGGTAAAATGCGCCGGATTTGGCTACGACTGGCTAAATACACCCCGTCACTAAAACTACTTAACCAGATATTTTGTTCGTGATCTTGAAAAAGAGAGCTAAACCAAGGAACACTGCCTAACTCTGTGCTGGTTACCACTTGCCAAGGTTGCTGGGGAAACTGATAGAAAAGCTTGCGATGGCTTGATAACCACATGGCCCCGCTCTGATCTTCCAAAACACGGTAAACAGCTGCGGTTGCATTATCTGGCAACAATTGCAGGGTTATAGTGCCGTCTGATTGCAATCGATATAAGCCCACTTCACTCGCAATTAATAAACCTGATGACGTCCAAGCAAGATCATAAATGGGGTTTTGCGCTAATTCTGGCGGTAACGAAAATTGCTGCCATGTTCCCGCATGATCGCGTTGATATAAGAACTCGCTACCCGATACCCAGAGCTGCTCATCAGTTTGTGCTAACTGACTAACTACCGATTTAATGTGTTCAACTCGACTGACCTTACCGGCGCTGACTTTAAATAATTGATCTGCCGCAACCCATACTTCACCAGGAGCAACTTCAAGTAATGAGGTCACTTCACTAAAAATTGGTAATCGCTCGAATTTAAGCGTGCTAGGATTAAGCAAAGATAAACCGGCTTTGGTGCCGATCCAAATATTCCCCTCACTATCAGTCAGTAATTGGGTAATAGTGTTACTGGCCAACGTGGGGTAAAGCTCGGTCGTAAAAACGTCAAAGTTCTTACCATCAAACCGATTAAGACCATATAAAGTTCCAAACCAAATATAACCTTGTTCATCGCGGGTAATAGCACGCACAGAGTTACTGGACAAACCGTCGGCGCTAGTCCAATGCTTTATATCAAAATCATAAACGGAAGACGTGGCGTGAGCTACATGGCAGTAAAAGCACAAGAGTAAAAAAAGTATCTGTCGCATAACCTCTCCTTGGTCTTATTCTGTCATTCTTGTCTGGCTAACTTAACCACCCAAGGTACAATACCAAATGCATTAGGCCGAGGGCCGGCAAAGCGGCGAGTATATCATCCAGCATAATGCCCAAGCCGCCGTGTACCCGTTGATCACACCATCGAATCGGCCAAGGCTTAACAATATCGAAAAAACGAAACAAAACAAAGCCCAAAACCAAAGTGCCTAAACTTACTGGCACAAATAACATGGTCAGTGTAAACCCGATTATTTCATCCCAGACAATCGCCCCATGATCATGCTCGCCGACATCAGCAGCGGTTTTGCCGCACACATAAATACCTAATAAGGTTCCCAGCAGAAGAAAAGCGATAAACCAGGCGGTTCCCGCGAGACTGAGTAACCACACCAAGGGTAATGCCACCAAGGTCCCAAAAGTGCCAGGTGCTTTCGGCGCTAAGCCGCTACCAAAACCTAACGCCAGAAAGTGTTGCCATTTAGATAATTGAAAAGATGCTTTCATCAAAAATGCTGAAATCCCTGATGTTGGTATGTAAAGGGCTGTTCACCCGCTTTTAGTTCTAATTTACCCGCCACACCAGTAATTCGACCAATACAGGTAATAGGAACACCATAGGGTGATAATAAAACATCTAATGAGCCACGACGATTCTCAGGTACGGTAAAGAGTAATTCATAATCTTCGCCACCTGACAGTGCCAGCTGTAAGGCTAACGCCGGCTCACAGCTGTCTTTTAGCGCTTGCGATAATGGCAGACGATTGACATCGATATAAGCACCAACGCCCGAGCGCTTTAAAATGTGAGGTAAATCTCCCGCCAAGCCATCAGAAATATCCATCGCACTGCTTGCGGTATGCCGTAATGCCTGCCCTAAGGCAACGCGGGCGGCAGGATAATGAAAACGTTGTAGCAAATGACCTTGGTGTTTTTTACTCACTTCATGTACACCTTGAACCAATCTCAATCCCAAGGCGGCATCTCCCAGGGTGCCAGTAACATACACGTAATCACCTACTTTGGCGCCACTACGGGTAATGGCTTTGCCACGCGGTACCTGGCCTTTTGCCATCATGGTTAAACTCAATGGGCCACGCGTGGTATCGCCTCCGACAAGCTGGCAATTATAATAATCGGCTGTCTCGTGTAAGCCGGCAGCAAATTCAGCTAACCACGCTTCATCCAAAGCGGGCAACGTAATGGCTAATGATAACCAGCTGGGTTCTGCCCCCATCGCGGCTAAATCACTAATATTAACAGTCACTAATTTGTGACCTAATGCGCGTGGATCCACATCGGGGAAAAAATGTGTGCCACAGACCATGGTGTCAGTGGTAACAACCAGATCGTAACCATCGCGCACTTGCAATACAGCACCATCATCGCCAACACTAAGAGTCGTATCTGCGCGTTTCACCCCTGCATGCGCAAAATATTTGGCGATTAAATCAAATTCACCCATAAAGATTAAAAAGCCGACTTACGTCGGCTTCTCCATTAATTTGGACGCAATACCCTAACCGCTTTATCTAAGATGCCGTTAACAAATTTATGGCTATCATCTGCAGCAAAGGATTTCGCTAATTCAATCGCCTCGTTGATCACGACTTTGTAAGGCACGTCTAAGCGGTACTTTAATTCATACGCAGAAACGCGTAATACCGCTTTTTCAACCAAGTCAATCTCGTCGAAGGGTCGCTCTAAATAAGGCTTAATGGCTTCATCTAATTTACTGTGGTGTAACACAACGCCACGTAAAATATCCTGGAAATACGCAACATCAAGATGTTTTACGTTATTTTCAAGCAGTAATTGCTGTTCAATATCAGCGATAGGATTATGGCTAACTTGCCAACTGTAAATACCTTGCACGGCTAACGAGCGTGACTGACGGCGAACATTGGGTTTCATTGACAGTTCCTGTTACAGCTGTTCCAGCACATTAATCATTTCCAGCGCCGACATGGCAGCTTCGCCCCCTTTGTTGCCTGCTTTGGTACCCGCACGCTCAATGGCTTGCTCAATGCTATCGACCGTTAACACGCCAAACGCAACAGGTAAATCATATTGCATAGAAACCTGCGCAATGCCTTTTACACATTCGCCTGAAACATATTCAAAGTGCGGAGTACCGCCACGAATAACCGCACCTAGTGCGACAATAGCATCATATTTTTTGCTGGCGGCAACACGCTGCACGGCCAGTGGTAGTTCAAACGCACCTGGAATTCGCACCACAGTGATATCTTGCTCAGCGATATTACCCACGCGCTGCAACGTATCGATAGCGCCACTCAGTAAACTCTCTACGATGAAACTGTTAAAGCGCGCGACCACGATCGCAATTTTTTTGCCACGAGCTGAGTAGCCTGCTTCAATTACCTGCATTGCCAGTCCTTACTTATTAACTGCCATCAAAAATTAGCCGCGTATTCTAACATACTTTCTGTCTATACCCAACGGGTTTAAAGATGAAGAGGATACGCGGATAGGCTTATTCCGAAACGTAATCGACCACTTCTAATCCAAAGCCAGACAACGCATGATACTTCTTTGGCTGACTAAGTAAGCGCATTTTTTTCACACCCAGGTTAGCCAAAATTTGTGAGCCTAAACCAACGTTACGAGAGGTGCCCTTCCAAGGTGCAGAACGCGGTTTTTCACCTTTATCCTCAGCTTCAAAATTTTGTACCACATGCACCAATTCGTCAGTTGACTCGTGTTTACCTAACAATACTAAGACGCCCCCCTCGGCAGCAATGCGCTGCATTGCAGTATGTAACGGGAAACTTAAATTATTACCGCGCGTGGTTAACAGTAAATCGTTAAACGTATTGTGCAAATGAACGCGCACCAGCGTAGGTTGCTCAGCGTGGATCTGGCCTTTTACTAACGCAAAATGTAATTGGTTGTCGATCGTATCTTTAAAAGTTACCAATTCAAATTCACCCATCGCCGTTGGCAATTGGCAAGTAGCTACTTTTTCAATAGTGGTTTCGTGTAAATTGCGGTATTCAATAAGATCGGCAATGGTACCAATTTTTATATTATGCTCTTTAGCAAAAATCTCTAAATCCGGCCGCCGTGCCATGGTGCCATCATCATTGAGAATTTCTACAATCACCGCGGCCGGCTCAAGCCCCGCTAGACGCGCCAAATCGCACCCAGCTTCAGTGTGCCCTGCGCGCACTAAAACCCCACCATCTTGCGCCATTAACGGGAAAATATGTCCAGGCTGTACAATATCTTGCGGGCTAGCATCCCGCGCAACGGCAGCTTTTACGGTGCGCGCCCGATCAGCAGCAGAAATACCGGTAGTCACGCCCTCAGCCGCTTCAATAGACACCGTAAAGTTGGTCGCAAAAGGCGATTTGTTCGCATCCACCATCAAGGGTAAGGCTAATTGTTTACAGCGTTTTTTAGTCAAGGTTAAACAAATTAAGCCACGACCATATTTCGCCATAAAATTAATGGCTTCTGGCGTGACATATTCTGCCGCCATCACCAGATCACCTTCATTTTCACGATCCTCGTCATCCATTAGGATAACCATTTTTCCTTGGCGAATATCATCAATAATTTCAGCAGGTGTATTCAGTTGCATAGCAAACCTTCTTTATAAAAACCCACGCTGCTTGAGCAACGCAAGATCAACACCGCCTGCCGCTGCAGGGGCTTTTGCCAGTAATAAACGCTCTAAATAGCGCGCAATGAGGTCAACTTCAAGGTGAACACGCTGACCTTTTTGCAAATGGATCAGCGTTGTGTGCTGCGCAGTATGCGGCACAATAGTTAAACGAAAACGATCATTGGTCACATCATTTACGGTAAGACTTACCCCATCGATCGTTACCGAGCCCTTGTAAGCTAAATAAGGTGCCAAGGCTGGGGGTAAACTAAACCAAAGTTGCCAAGCTCGAGCCGTTTTTTCCAAATGTAACAGCTCGCTTAGCCCATCAACATGGCCGCTCACCAAGTGTCCACCCAATCGACTGGTCGCCATTAACGCTTTTTCAAGATTCACTTTTTGCCCAATCTGATACGTAGCAAACTGGGTAAGCGCAAGTGTTTCTGCCGATAAATCAGCTCGAAAGCTATTCTGCAATAACGCGGTTACCGTTAAACATACGCCATTGGTCGCAATGCTATCACCTAATTTTACATCGCTAAAATCTAAGGTGTCGCTGTGAATAGTGACCACGATGTCACCACCTTGGCGCCTGAGCTGGGTAAGTTGCCCCGTTGCTTCGATAATCCCAGTAAACATGTTAATGTGCTTCTTCTGTGGAGGCGTCTGACGTCGCCAATGATGGAAAAACAGGTAGCGCACGGATCCGGATATCAGATCCTAGCATCACCACGTCTTGGATAAGCCATTGTGGTCCCTGCTGTAAATCTTGAAAATCGCCCAGTTTAGCCAACGGTTGCGCCAGCTCGCCCAAGAAGCGTGGTGCCTGATACAACACTAACTCGTCAACTAGCCCGTGTGCAATAAGTTGCCCCGCTAAGGTACTACCAGCTTCTGTCCACACACTGTTTACTTGGCGCTCATGCAACGCGGCAAGCACCGACGTTAAACACAGGTGTCCAAACGCAGTGGTAGTCATCGCTAACTGTTCAACTGGCACCTTTGCTTGCGCAAGATGCTTGGGCGTTTGCTCTGCTGCGTAACAAAGTAACACCGGGCCACCTTCTGCAAACAGAGGCTCGCTGCCGGTTAAACGTTGTTGTCTGTCTAAAATAACCCTAAGAGGTTGGCGTATCTGATTATCCGTTAATGGCGTGATACTACATGCTGAAACCTGTCGAACCGTTAAACGCGCACTGTCAGTTAACAGTGTGCTGGCAGTAGATAAAATAGCACTGCTTTGCGCCCGAAACAGCTGCACATCTTGCCGAGCCCCAATGCCGGTTAGCCATTGACTCACACCATTCGCCAATGCGGTACGCCCATCTAAACTGGCCGCCATTTTTAACCAAACATAAGGGCGTTTACGTTCCATTCGACTTAAAAAGCCAGGATTAAGTGCCCGCGCCTCAGCGGCTAAGAGCCCGCTTTGCACATCAATACCCGCCGCTTGTAAAATAGCAACGCCTTTGCCTGCAACTAACGGATTCGGGTCCAACATCGCAATCACTACACGGCTAACGCCAGCTTTAACTAAGGCTTCGGCACAAGGAGGGGTTCGGCCATAATGTGCGCAAGGCTCTAATGTTACATAACACGTCGCCCCTTTCGCGGCGGCACCCGCTTCGGCTAAGGCGTAAACTTCCGCATGGCCTTGACCGGCTTGATGATGATAACCTCGACCAAGCACCTGCTGATTCTTCACAACTAAGGCACCGACATTCGGATTGGGATCGGTGGTAAAACGGCCTTTTGCCGCCAACGCGATGGCTTCAGCCATAAAGGCAATATCGTCATCCGAAAAACGCATTATTGCTCTCCTAAGCGAGCGATTTCCTCACCAAATTCTCGAATGTCTTTAAACGAACGATAAACTGACGCAAAACGCACATAAGCCACTTTGTCTACTTTTACCAGTTCATCCATAATTAAATTGCCCAACATATGACTAGCCACTTCACGCTCGCCAGTAGCACGAAGTTGTGAATTAATTTTTTGGATCAGTTGTTCAATTTCTTCCGTCGACACAGGCCGCTTCTCTAACGAGCGCAACAAGCCATTACGCAATTTATCTTCATTAAACGGCTCACGCGAGCCATCGCGTTTAATGATACGTGGCATTACTAGCTCAGCGGCTTCAAACGTAGTAAAACGTTCATGGCAAGCCAAACACTCGCGGCGACGGCGAACCTGATGACCATCGGCAACCAGGCGAGAATCAATAACTTTTGTGTCATCAGCATTACAAAATGGACAAAACATGCAGGGCTCTCTATGTTTTCCTATCACCCACTCAGGCGATAGCTTGTCATAAGTAATTGACCAATAAAAATGGCCGCATTAGCGGCCATAATAGCATGTTATTTGCGGTTACGCATAAACAGGGAAGCGCGCACAAACCGCAGAAACCTGTGCTTTTACCTGTTCAATAACGGCCGCATCACCACGGCTATCCAATACGTCGCAAATCAGATTGGCGACCAAACGGGCCTCAGTTTCTTTAAAACCACGACGCGTAATAGCCGGCGTACCAATACGTAATCCACTGGTCACGAAAGGTGAGCGTGGATCGTTTGGTACCGAGTTTTTATTCACCGTGATATGCGCAAAACCTAACCACGCATCAGCTTCTTTACCGGTGATTTCTTTATCAATAAGATCCATCAAAAATAAATGATTATCAGTACCACCAGAAACAATTTTGTAGCCACGAGACATCATTTCGGCACACATTGCTTTAGCATTTAACAATACTTGTTGCTGATAAACTTTAAATTCAGGTTGTAAAGCTTCTTTGAAAGCCACAGCTTTTGCAGCGATGACGTGCATCAATGGTCCGCCCTGTCCCCCCGGGAACACTGCAGAATTTAATTTTTTCTCAATGACTTCGTTTTTACGGGCTAGAATTAAGCCACCACGTGGACCGGCCAGTGTTTTATGCGTTGTTGTTGTAACAACATCTGCGATAGGCACCGGATTTGGGTAAACGCCAGCAGCCACTAAACCAGCTACGTGCGCCATATCCACCAATAAGTAGGCACCCACTTTATCGGCTATATCACGGAAACGTTGCCAATCAACGATACCTGAATACGCTGAAAAACCAGCAATAATCAACTTAGGTTTATGTTCTAACGCTAGGGCTTCGGCTTGATCATAATCAATGACGCCCGTTTCAGGATGTAACCCGTATTGTACTGCATGATATAACTTACCAGAGGAGCTTACCGTAGCACCGTGCGTTAAATGACCGCCATGGGCTAGGCTCATCCCTAAAATAGTATCACCGGCATTTAACAAGGCTAAGAATACCGCCGAGTTAGCCTGTGAACCAGAATGCGGCTGTACGTTAGCGTAGTCAGCGCCGAATAATTCCTTAGCACGGGCAATGGCAAGATCTTCTGCGATGTCAACAAACTCACAACCACCATAGTAGCGTTTATGTGGATAGCCTTCGGCATATTTATTGGTTAATTGTGAACCTTGCGCCTGCAACACCCTAGGGCTGGCATAATTTTCTGAAGCAATTAGCTCGATGTGCGCTTCTTGTCGATCAGTTTCTTGTACCATCGATTGCCATAATTCCGGATCGAAATCAGCAATATTCATATCACGCTTTAACATGCTTTCTCCTGGGCGCGCCTGTCACGCTTAACGGTTAACTACAGTCTGAAAAACTGGCCCATATTCTACCCTGAAAATGCGTACCTTGCACTGAAAAAGAAGACGTCTAAACGTCCAAAGTTAAAAATAATCTATCAAACTAGCATAACGCGCGCTTTAAATGGCATCTTAGCTTTACAAAGTCGTGACGCATCGCTAAATTACTGGTTATTAATACAGTGCACAGGTTATTGTGTTTTTACTATGACAACGCATCGCAAAATTATCCACCTTGACATGGATTGCTTTTTTGCTGCCGTTGAGATGCGGGATAATCCTGCATTAAAAACCGTGCCGCTGGCTATTGGTGGCAGCCGTAACGAGCGTGGCGTTATTGCCACTTGCAACTATCCAGCACGCGCCTTTGGCGTTCGCTCAGCGATGCCCACGCACGAAGCGCTAAAACGTTGTCCGCATTTAACATTACTGCGTGGCAATATGGAGAAATATAAAACCTTAAGTCGGCAGATTCAGGCAATTTTTTTACGTTATACCGATTTGGTTGAACCGCTGTCGCTTGACGAAGCTTACCTTGACGTAAGTAACTGCTCACTCTTTAGAGGCAGCGCCACACTTATTGCAGAAGATATTCGCAGAACGGTCTTGCTTGAAACTGGGTTAACGGTGTCGGCCGGTGTAGCACCCAATAAATTTTTAGCTAAAATTGCCAGTGATGAAAATAAACCTGATGGGCTGTTTGTATTGCCACCACATCACGTTCCTGCATTTATCGAAACCTTGCCACTAAGACGAATACCCGGCGTCGGTCAAAAAACCAGTGAAAAACTGGCTGCCTTGGGCCTAACTTTATGCCGCGATATTGTGGCAAATGGACAAGAACCAAGCACACAGATGTTGAGTCTATTAGTCAAACACCTTGGTAGTTTAGCCAGCAGTTTGCTGCAACGCTGTCAGGGTATTGATGAGCGCCCAGTACAACCGAGCCGTGAACGAAAATCGATTGGTGTAGAACATACGCTAGCACACGATCTGCACGATCTTGCTCAGGTTCAAGACGCTCTATTGAGCTTACTGCCTACCTTAGAGCAGCGTTTATTGCAAAGTGGCAAAACGGCGTTATTGCATAAAATTGGCGTAAAACTTAAATTCAGTGACTTTCGCCAAACCACAGTAGAAACACAATGTAGCCAGCTTAATCCGTTGCTTTTTCAACAATTATTGGAACAAGCTTGGCAGCGGCGCCAGGAAAAAACCGTGCGTTTAATTGGGTTACACCTAGGTTTTCGGCCAGTGTGCGAAGAGCAATTATTACTGCCGCTCACACCACAATAGAGACGAAAAAACAACTATAAGGCGCGTCGCTACGTTTGAGCAAGCGTAATAACAAGCATAAAAAAGCCGGCAACTAAGCCGGCTCTTAATAAACTTTTATCAATTAACCGATAACAGTTACGTTTTCAGCTTGTGGGCCTTTTTGACCTTCAGTAACGATAAAGGTTACTTTTTGGCCTTCAACTAATGTTTTGCGGCCAGTACCGTTGATTGCGCGGAAATGTACGAATACATCCTTACCACCTTCACGCTCAATGAAACCGAAACCTTTATCTTCGTTGAACCACTTAACTGTACCAGAAATTAACTGTGACATAACACTCTCTTACTTTAACAAATTTTGCCGGGCTTCCGGCGACTTAAATAATACCGGCCACGTCATCGAGCTGATACATATTCAACCGCATTATCAGGGATGCTGATTAAGTGGTCAACATAAATACCGGGGCGAACAGAAAATAGTTTCTGTACAGGCCGTTCCGGCTCAAGAAATTATTCCTGAGCAAGTTAAGTGTAGCAGTAAATGCTGAAAATATACTCAATTTACATCATTTTTTTTACGTCTAACCGGAGCAGTACCATCATCTCCCCCTTCAAAGAAACGCTTCGCCGGTTTTGTTGCCCCTTGCGGCGTCTTTTTCGGCTTTGTATGGCTAGGTTTGCGCGTGGTTGTCGCCGCGGTTACCTGTGCTGGTGAACTTACTGCGGGGGCAATCTCCCCTTTAAAACGCGCTTCTAAACCGCTTATGCTCGAAAAGGTAACGGGACGGCGCAAAAAAGCTTCAATTTTTTGTAATGCTGCCCAATCTTTGGGGCCAACAAACGATAATGCCGTACCCTTGGCGCCAGCACGCCCAGTTCGACCAATACGGTGCACGTACTCTTCTGCATGCTTGGGTAAATCGAAATTCAGCACATGAGAAACTTGCAGTAAATCCAAACCTCTTGACGCTAAATCGGTTGTCACGAGCACTTGATATTTACCGGCGGCAAACTGTTGCATTACCGAATTACGTTGACCTTGGTTTAACCGCGCACTTAGACCCATCGCCGAGAAACCTAGATCCGTGCATAGCGTTGCTAAACGTTCAGCATCATCCCGCGTGGCGGTAAAAATAATTAATTGCTTAATAGCCGCATGTTGTAAGGTATGTTTTAACAACGCCTCTTTATGCGTTAAATGATCGGCAAACATAAAGTGTTGAGCAATATCGCTATGCTGCTCATGACCTGCACCTAAGGCCACCCTAAAAGGATTTTTGAGTAGCGACAGGGTTAACTCGTCGACTTCGGCGTGATCTAAGGTTGCCGAAAACATTAAGGTCTGACGTAAGCGGTGATCCGCCGCTTTATTAATGGCATTAAGTTGCGGCATAAAACCTAAATCGAGCATACGATCCGCTTCATCTAGGATCAATAACTCCAGTCCCTGAATATAAACAGATTTATGCTCTAAATGATCTAAAAAACGCCCTGGCGTTGCCACGATAATGTGCGGCTGACGTTTTAGCAGTTTTTCTTGATCGTTGAAGTTCTCACCGCCAACAATTAAAGCCCCTGTTACCGGGGTATTGGCAATAAATAAACGCAATTGCGCATAAACTTGTTTAGCTAACTCTCGAGTGGGCGCTAAGATCAATGCTCGGGCATCTTGTTTAGATAAAGGTTTGCTTTTTAACAGACGTTGCATCATAGGAAGCAAATACGCCAGCGTTTTACCCGAGCCGGTCTTAGACGAAACAATCAAATCACGTCCTACAAGCACGGCAGGAATGGCTTCTTGCTGAATGTCAGTGGGCTTAGCAAAGCCTAAATGTTGCACTGAACGAAGTAAACGTGGGTCTAGCCCTAAATCTTGAAATACCAAAATGAACCCCAGAGTTAAAATAGCGCGTTATAATAACCGAACTATCCAATTTGAGTTAGTATCATTTATCATAGCGGCTATTTTGCTAAGTGTATAAATCGAAAAGTGTATAAATCGAATTAAGAGTAATCTATGAGTAATGCCTTTAAAGAACAGTTATTAAAAGCCGGCTTAGCCGATCCTAAAAAACTTAAAGCGGCAAAAAAACAGCAGCATCAAGCACGCGTGCAAAGTGGCAAAAACCAAAAAACTGTCAGCGAAGCTACGTTACTCGCTGAACAACGGCGGCAAGAGCAAGTCGCGCGAGATCAAGCGCTAAATCGTGAAAAACAAGCGCAATTGCATAAAAAAGCCATTGCAGCGCAAGTAACACAACTCATTACCCAAAACACCATTAAAGCCAGTGGCGACCTTGCATTTAATTTCACAGATGGCCAAGTGGTAAAGCGCCTATACGTTAACAACAAGTTGCAAAGTGAATTAACACGTGGTTTACTGGCTGTGGTTAGGCAAGGCAATCAGTATGTACTGGTTCCTGCAAGTATTGCCGAGAAAATTGCGCAGCGCGATGCAGATTGTATCGTTGTGTTGCACAGTCGTCAGGTGCAAGACATTGCAGAAGATGATCCTTATGCCGCTTATCAAATCCCTGATGATTTGATGTGGTAATACCGACTGGGCCTGTTGCTTAACGCAGTTAACTGCATACCCCTTAACACGCCTCGAAAGGAGTTTACTATGCCACGGTTTGTTTATTTATTTTTAATGTTAATGTTCTTTAGCAGCCATACCTTATTTGCGGCCTCGGTATGGCAGGTTAGTAAAGATAATCAACAATTTTATCTGGTGGGTACAGTGCATCTGTTAAGTGAAAGCGACTTTCCCTTGCCAAGCGCTTTTGATACAGCATTCAATGCCAGTACCCATTTGATTTTCGAAACCGATCTGGCTGAACTGACCGGCCCCAGCGGAATGAATAAATTAATGTCGCAAAATACCTATAAACCTGGACAGAATTTGCAACAGGTTTTATCCAAAGAGGTATATGAGGCGTTACAAACCGTAGCTAAAGCGCGCCAATGGCCGCTTACTTCCATTGAACAATTTAAACCCGCGTTCGCTGCAATGATGATGGCTACCCTAGAATTACAACGTTTAGGTGCCGCCTCAACCGGCGTCGATATGCATTACTTACAACGTGCGCAGCAACAGCAAAAAACGATTAGTGGTTTAGAGACTATAGATGAACATCTCGCCGTGATGAGCGCGATGAATGAATTAGATGCCGATAGCTTAATCAAGAGCACGATTAAAGACATTGAACAAACAGAAGAAATGTTATCGAAGATGAAAGCCGCATGGCGCAGTGGCGATAGCCAAGCGTTGAAACAACTGTTCATAGATGACATGCAACAATTTCCTGAAATGTATGACATTCTGTTGGTTAAACGTAATCATGCCTGGCTCAAAGCATTAGAACAACTTGATGAACCGAACGTAATGGTGCTGGTGGGCGCTTTGCATATGGTGGGCGAAGATGGCTTGCTGACGTTACTTAATCGCCAAGGTTATCAGATCACCCAGTTAACCGAATAACAAGCTCATCCGAGGGGGCACTTAGGCTAGCAATGAATTGCGGTTGTCAATAAATTGCGAGGGTGCGCCCCTATCATGAGGTGTCTTATCAGCTATGTCCAGATCTGGCACTGATGCCTTGTGTCGCCGTGTAACCTCGTTGAACCTGCCATTTTGGTCGAATTGGGGTTAAGGGTAATTCTCGCTTTCTCGCAACTAATAAATAGTTAGCAGCAAAATAGTTAAGATAACGCTCACTAAAGCGCTGCCAGCGACCCGCACGAAACTCTGTTGCTACCATGGCACTGGCAAAAAAACGCTCTTCACTCAGCACTTCAAACCCTACAAGGTGTAACCAATCTTTGATACGCGCGGCACTAAAAAAATGCCCCTGCCAAGGTAATTCGTGTTTTAGCCAAGGTAAAAACTGACACACACCAAGCAAGCTATGAGGATTAAACCCTGTGACGAGTAAATAACCATCGGCCATCAATACCCGATGCGCTTCTCGAATAACATGGTGTGGATCCGCTTGAAACTCGAGACAATGACTAAGTAACACCGCATCAATACTGGCCGACTGGATTGGTAACGCATCAGGCTCAGCTAAGAGCATTGGGCCTATATCAGGCGACGGTGAGACAGGGATATGATGACGCAAACGTGCTGAGGTGGTGTCAAGTTGACAACTTAAATTCCCCACTTTTAGCAAATAATACCCAAAAATTTGCTGCCACCAAGGTGCAAGTTGCTGGTTAATCGCCGCAGCTAAGGCGCTCCCTTGACGAAAGGCTTGCCAGCCTGCAGGCGCAGGAGGATGATTTTCTCGAAGTGCTGGTTTCATGTTAAGCTTCTGACTTTACGTTTATGTAGCATAGCAAAATGATTGAGATTATCCCACTCCCAGCATTTCAAGATAATTACATTTGGGCCATTACCTCGGCGCAATCGCCCTGGTGTATTGTCGTTGATCCCGGCGAGGCGAGCATTGTTGAACAATATCTGCATAAGACTAACAAACATTTACTCGCCGTATTAATTACCCATCACCATGCCGATCATACGGGGGGGCTGCAAGCATTAAAACAACAATGGCCATCATTACGTGTTATTGGCCCAGCGGCAGAAGCGCATAGGATCCCGACGCTAACTGAGCAGGTCGCAGATTTGGATACTCTCACCTTTGCGGAGATGGCGTTAAACTTTCATGTAATGGCAATACCAGGCCATACCGCAGGACATATTGCGTTTTATTCAGCTCCGGTTCTGTTTTGTGGTGATACGCTCTTTAGTGGTGGTTGTGGCAGGCTACTCGAAGGACGTTTTGAAGAGAGTGCAGTTACCATGTACCATTCTCTTGAGCGTCTCGCGTCGTTACCCGATGATACGGCGGTATATTGTACCCATGAATATACCTTAGCTAACTTGCGATTTGCCCATACTGTTGACCCCACTAATCAAGCGTTGATCAGTTACCAGCAATTATGTGAGGTCAAAAGACAAAATGCTCAGGCTACCTTGCCATCAAGTATCGGGTTAGAAAAAAAAGTTAACCCATTTTTACGCTGTAAAAACAGGGATTTGCAGTTGAAATTTAAACAAAATACTGCCCAAGCGTTATTTGCTTGCTTAAGGATGGCCAAAGATCAATTTAAATCCTGACTTGCAAAGATAAGTCAGACAGGTAATATTTGCTTTTTAGATTTGGAATCTTGTAATGACTGTAAGAATCTCTGCCGTAATATTGCTGGCATTTTTAAGCGGCTGTGTCAGCACGACAGGGTCTCACTCAGACAACACCACGTCTGTTCCACCACCTGAAACCCAGCCTGTAAAACCACAGACTATTGCGGCTAATTTTCATCGTAATACTGCTTCGGCTGAGAAAATCGCTGAGCGTCTTTGGGTATCAGGCATTACCGAAGAACAATTACTTGATGCCACCGAAGCTGAAGATTTATGGCAACGCATTCAATCACAACTGAGTTTTAAGGTACCCCAAACTCGCCCTATTATTGAACAGCGTAATTTTTACACCGATAACCAAGCATTTTTAGATCGCGTTGCTGGCCGTGCCCAACCTTTTTTATATTACATTGTAAAAGAGTTAGAAAAACGCGAAATGCCGTTAGAAATCGCCTTACTGCCTATTATTGAAAGCGCTTTTGATCCAATGGCCTATTCCCCTTCCCGCGCAGCTGGCATGTGGCAGTTTATGCCTGTTACGGCAAAACGCTTTGGTTTAAAGCAAAATAGCTGGTACGACGGGCGGCGTGATGTGATTGAATCGACTCAAGCCGCGTTGGATTACTTGCAATATCTGTATAACACTCTTGAACATGATTGGCTAAACGCTATTGCGGCATATAACGCGGGTGAAGGACGTATTATGCGTGCCATCCAAGCCAACAAAAAACGGCGTTTACCTACCGATTTTTGGTCACTCGATTTACCTGCTGAAACTACCGCCTTTGTCCCAAAATTATTGGCGCTGGTCGATGTATTACAACGTCCGGAAGAATTTCAAATCGTTTGGAAGTTTATAGCAAACGAACCTAAAATCGCTGTTGTCGATATCGGCCGTCAACTGGACTTGGCCGTGGCAGCCGACATGGCAGATATGAGCCTTGCTGATTTACAAGCACTTAACCCAGGTTTTATTCAATGGGCCACTGCGCCAGAAGGTCCACATCAACTTGTTATCCCGATAGAAAAAAAATCTAGCTTTACGGCAAAACTCGCTCAAACGCCAGCAGAACGTTTAATGCAGTGGCAACCTTATCAAGTGAAAAGTGGCGATACGTTGGGCGCCATTGCCCGACGTTATGGCATTTCTGTAGAGGCACTTACCCGTTTAAATCAATTATCTAACAACACTATTCGGATCGGTCAAACATTGCTGATCCCTCGGGCGGGTGATAACAGTGCAACTGGCACTGAACTTGCCAAGACCAATACTACCAACGCTGCAAAGAAGCCTAATACGAACAAAATAGACCATACCATCACTCGGGGTGATACATTATGGGATATAAGCCGTAAATACGATGTTACTGTTGCGCAACTTCGTAATTGGAACAAGTTGTCATCTAGTACAATGTTAAAAGAAGGGCAAATATTGCAGATTTGGCAAAACGTAGTGAATAAAAGCGAAGCGCCAAAAATGCGTACGCTAAATTATCGGGTGCGACCTGGTGATTCTTTAGCCAAAATAGCTCAACGTTTTAGTGTATCCGTTGACGATATCGTAAAATGGAATAATATTAACGCCGAACGTTTTATCCAACCGGGTCAACAGCTCATGTTGCTTGTTGATAACAATGCGGTTTAAACGCTAACGGGGCAGGTCATGAAATATTGGGTAGTGGCATTACTGGTTTTTATAGGACAAGCCAAAGCCGATTTTAACTACAACGGTGAGTTACAACTGCACTTTTTAAATGGTAAACAGACCACTAGCCCTTTTATCATGTCATTGACCACCGAAGCCGGTGCCCAGTTGTTCCAGGTTGGCAACCAAACCGCTAGGTTGCCTATGGCGCCACAAAAATATTCTTTAGCATTAGTATTGCAGCGTGATCGCGAAGTCTGGGTCACTGATTTTGCCGAGCAACCTTTACAAGCTTTTACCTTGTCTATTGCTGATTACCAATTACGATTGATCCAGGAACCACAAGCTACGCAAGCCAGAGGACGATACGTACTTTATGTTGGTGATGAAATGTATTTCTTTGGCAGAGGACCAGCACAAATAAACTTTGTGTTCGGACAAAATGGTATCACGGATATTGAAGTTCGGGGCATGTTTAAACCTCGCAGATAGTGATACCCCCCCTAAATCGGATTAATGATGTTCTTTTTGTATTTGCAGTGCAGGCGACAACCCTGACAGCAAACATAACAATGGCGCTAAAAGCATCCACCAAAAATAATCCAATGGAATATTATACCACCAGGCATGGATAGCAGCAGTAACCTGAAACACTAGGCCAAAACACCCTGCATAGCATAATAATCGGTTAAACCAGCGTTTTGGTAGATGCAATTTCATGCTTATCCTGCCGCGTGATATTAACTAACATACGAGAAAACACGCCTAATAAAAGCCGCTCCTGTTCGCTATAGTAATGATGTTGCTTTACTGAGTCAAAACCTACAAAACCTAACAGCGCCTGTTCAGCTACAATAGGCAGTGTGAGTAAACTTTTGATGCCTTGGGGCTGCAATATCTGTTTTAGGCCGTCGCCTTCAGGTAACGAAGGCACATCAGGTATATACATTTGAGCACCGCGCTGATGTGCACTCACCCATTGTGGAATGGCGGCTAAAGGCACTTGTTGCAAACTTTCACGCTCTGGCACAATGCCATTGGCACACCATTCATAGGTATTAGAACACGTGTTGTGCTGAAAATCATAATCGAAAATATATACCCGATCTGCCGATACGGCCTGTCCAAGCTGAGCTAATGTTGCATTGATAAGCACTGGCAAAGCAGTAGGCTCTACACCAATAAAACGCGGAGCGACCTCAAGCAATAAGGTGGTTAGCGCATCGGGTGAAGACCAGCTGTCTGTAACCATTGCCGGCGCCGATATCACATTACTCACATTGGGAATTTGGTGCAACGTGACTAACAGCAAACCACTTTCTGGCGCATAGCAATGTACTTGATATTGCAAAGCCGTGTTAGGTGATAGATAAACAGCACGCAAAGTGTAATCATCTGCTTGGCTGGTTTGTAGCGCCGATTGCGTTAAGCCAGTGACCACGCGAAAAACCGCATTCGCATCAACAAATTCCGTTTTGCCTAAACGGTCAAAGGGCCCACGATACAGTGCACACGCAAAAGGCGCTTGGCGCCACCATGAAAAATAATCGTTCACAGACATCCTATGTTATTGAACAAGACAAACCTAACCCGAAACAGAGCAACAAATTCCAGTTATTTAGCGTAAATCTTATTGTAATGCAATAGCGTGCTAACGTTCGGCGTCGGGTTGTTGCTCTGGTGCAGCGAGAACAAAGGCAGCAAGCTGCTGACAATGTTGGTAAATTCGGCTTATGTTTGGATAAGGCTGCAGCGATACGTTAAACCGCAACGCATTATACACTTGAGGTACCAAACAAATATCAGCAAGTGAAACCGAGTCGCCATAACAATATTGCCCCGCTGAGAGCGCCAAACGTTGCTCTAATGCTGTAAAGCCTACCGCTAACCAATGTTGGATCCACGCTAATTTTTGTTGCTCAGTAAGCGCCAATGGCCCAGTAAGATACTGTAAAACACGCAAGTTATTTAACGGGTGAATATCACAAGCAATATCTAAAGCCATTGCTCTGACATGGGCGCGAGCAAGAGACGCTTTCGGCAGTAAGGCAGGTGCTGGATAGGTCTCGTCTAAATATTCAATAATGGCCAGCGATTGATTAAGCATAACATCATCATCTTCAAACACAGGCACCAGTTCCGAAGGATTCCGTTGTTGAAAATCGATATGATGTTGTTGCCCACCGTCCCGAAGTAGATGTACAGGGATGGTTTCAAAACCTAATTGTTTTAAATGCAATGCAATACGAACGCGATAAGCGGCAGAAGAACGCCAATAACTATGAAGCTTCATCTCATACATCCTTGAAACCGGCCTGCAGCTTGGCTCGCTGCAGACCCTGTAACCCAATTACGCTGCTTACCATGTTAAGTAACCACTCGAGCCAACGTAATCAACCAAAGAATAGCTTATTGTTGACGATACTCGATGACCTGCTGATCGATGGCGCCAAAAATACTTTGCCCCTGAGGATCGAGCATCTCCAGACGAATGCGATCGCCGAACTGCATAAAGCGTGTGCTTGGCTTACCATCGCGAATGGTTTCAATCATGCGGATCTCGGCAATACAGCTATATCCCACGCCCCCTTCAGCAATCGCTGTACCGTAGTCTGTTCCTTGCTTATTCGAGACCGTACCTGAACCTATAATGGCTCCTGCCCCTAAATGGCGAGTTTTCGCAGCATGTGCAATCAGCTCACCAAAATGGAACGTCATATCAATACCTGCATTGGGTTTTCCAAACGGCTGCTCGTTATAAGTAGACAGTAATGGCAAGTGCACCTTACCCTCACGCCAGTGCTCTCCCAACTCATCGGGCGTCACGGCCACCGGGCTAAAACTTGACGCTGGCTTTGATTGAAAGAAACCAAAGCCTTTCGCTAACTCATTAGGAATAAGGCCACGAAGCGAGACATCATTTACCAACATAATAAGGCGAATGGCGGCTAAGGCGTCACTGGCTGAACAGCCCATTGGAACATCATCCGTAATGATCGCAACCTCTCCCTCAAAATCAATACCATGCTCAATACTAATTGCTTCAATGGCATCACGCGGGCCAATAAAGGCATCCGAACCACCTTGATACATCAGCGGATCGGTCCAAAACGTTTCTGGCATTTCTGCATTACGCGCCTTACGAACTAGCTCCACGTGATTAACATAGGCACTGCCGTCGGCCCATTGAAAGGCACGCGGCAAGGGGGCTGCACAGGCTGCAGCCACAAAGGGTTGTTCGCCGTTCACTGTGCCAGCATTTAAGGCTCGATACACGTCACGCGCTTTTGGGGCAAGTGATTGCCACTGATCAATGAGGTTTTGCATGGTGCTGGCGATCTGCGGGATAGCGACACAACGCTGTAAATCACGACTTACTACCACTAACTGACCATCACGGGTCGCATTTTTTAAACTTGCTAACTTCATGTTTTATCCTTAATCGACCGCTTATGCTTTAACTTGCCAGCTATTAACATAGGCTGGATTTTCAGTAGTTAGTGCCGCGTCACCAACGACTAAAGCGTCTCGGGTATCTAACATTACGGCCACTTCATCAGTGAATTTTTTTCGGTATTCTCGACCTGCTTGAAACGCTTTCGGGTGCGGGCCATGCGTAAAACCTGCTGGATGAAAGGTCACCATGCCTTTTTCAATATTATCGCGACTGAAAAAGTCGCCCGCATGATAGAACAGCACTTCATCATAATCGTCATTGTTATGATAAAACGGCACTTTTAATGCACCAGGATCGCTTTCAATTGGCCGCGGCACAAAAGTACACACCACAAAACGTTGCGCAACAAAGGTTGTGTGAGCTGAAGGCGGCAAATGATAACGATGACTCATCAACGGCCGAATATCTCGCCAGTTAATACGCATCACGGCTAAATCGCCATGCCAACCAATCGCATCCAATGGATTGTATGGGTAAGTGATCAGCGACACCTGATTATGGCGTTTGACTTCAACTTGCCACGCTGTTTCACTATATTGAGCCTGAAAAGCCGCATCGATCTTTGGTGTGTCAAGCATAGCGGGATCAAAAATAGCGTGATTACCGACTAACCCTTTTTCGGGTAATTGATAGCTATCATTGGTTGCTTCAATGAGCAACACAACCATGGGTTCAAGCGGTTCCAAACGCCACATAGTGGAACGTGGGATCACCACATAATCGCCATCACGTAATGTTAAATGCCCATAATCACAAAACAGCTCAGCGCGACCTTCATGAATAAACAACAGCTCATCACCATCGGCATTGCGTGCTAAACGTGGCATATTTTCGTTTAAGCGCCAGGTTCGAAATTGACAATGCGCATTATGTAATAAACTCGGAACAGACCAAGGCGAGGCGCTGGTGTTCTCAGTCAACGCATTAAAATCAAATAAGCGCGGCCTTAATGGGCCTTGCCAATCGCTCCAACCGGTAGGCGCATGTTGATGATGGAAATGTGTAGCCGGACCAAAAAAACCACTGCGCCCTGCTTCACGTTCATAAATTGCCCGCTCTGGAAAATCGGCATGGGCTTGCCGAGAAATATCGCCTTCTTTTAACGGAAAGGATGCCCATTTACGCATTGCTTAAGACTCCGCGTTGAATTTGATCTTCTTCGATAGATTCAAACAAGGCTTTAAAATTACCTTCACCAAAGCCCTCATTACCCTTACGTTGAATAATTTCGAAGAATACTGGACCAATCACCGTTTTAGTGAAAATCTGCAACAAAATACCGTCTTTCATCGGCGCGCCATCAATTAAAATACGCAGCTCACGTAATTGTTCCAGATCTTCAGTGTGTCCTTCAACGCGCGCATCAACTTTATTGTAGTAGGTTTCTGGCGTTGGCATAAATTCCATACCGCGCTCACGTAAGGTGCGTACAGTTTGGTAAATATTGTCTGACGTTAAGGCAATATGTTGAATACCTTCGCCTTTGTATTCACGAATAAACTCTTCGATTTGTGATTTATCATCTGATGATTCATTAATCGGAATACGAATCTTACCGCAAGGTGCTGTCATGGCTCGAGACACTAACCCCGTTAGTTTGCCTTCAATGTCAAAGTAACGGATCTCACGAAAATTACCGATCTTCTCATAAAAACCAGACCATAAGTTCATATTGCCGCGCATAACATTGTGCGTTAAATGATCCAACACTTCTAAGCCAACGCCATGACGCGACATACTGACTTGCCAATTGTCATAGTATTTGAAATCAATGTCGTACACTGAGCTTGCACCATAACGATCTACAAAATACAGCAAACTACTGCCAATGCCGTACACGGCTGGAATATTCAATTCCATTGGACCAATTTGATTTTTATATTCTTTAGCCCCATTTGCCAATGCATGTGCCAACGCAACAGCGGCATCTTTTACTCGGAATGCCATCGCACACACCGAAGGACCATGTTTGCGGGCAAATTCTTCGGCCTGTGAATTGGGCTCGGCATTAACAATAAAATTGATATCACCTTGTTTGTAAAGCCAAGCTTGCTTCGAACGATGCTTAGCCACTTCGGTAAAACCGAGCGAAAAGAACAGATCTTTTAGTTTTTGAATGCCTTCAGCATCGGCGGCAGTATATTCTACAAATTCAAAGCCGTCGGTACCCAGTGGATTAATATGATCGGTCATGCCGTTACTCCTGTCGTATCTACAAACGCATTGCGTAATAATGACGATATGATGCGCCAGCGCCAAAAAAAAGAAAGAGTCGTTTGTGTAACAGCCTGAGGCTGCAAGATGCGCCTAAATGTACATTAAGTCATACAAAAAGGGCGTTTTTTTACTTTCACAAAAGCAAAGGCCGCCAGACGTGGCTGGCGGCCTTTGCAAAGTACAGCTTTTCGCACGAATTCGTACTTAAATCTTTACGCTCTTGCGGTTAATACCGTAATCACGCAACTTATTTGCCACAGCGGTATGACTTAAGCCTAACTTTTTCGCCAACTGGCGTGAACTTGGATAAGCAGGAAACAGCTTTCGCAGCAAATTAGCTTCGAAATGTTTAACCGCCTCATCAAGAGTGCCATCAAAATCTTGTTCAAGGTAACCAAAGTCACTGGTATAGCTGGGCAATTGTAAGTGATGCTTATCCAGCTCACTGCCATCCAACAAGGTTACGGCACGATATAACGCATTCTCCAATTGGCGAACATTACCAGGCCAAGGATATTGTTGTAAAAACTGGCAGCAACCTTCGGTAAGCTTTGGCGGCTTACGCCCCAAACGTGCGGCATAACGCGCTATAAAAAACTCGGCAAGTGGCACCACATCTTGTTTGCGCTCGCGCAGAGGCGGTAAATTAAGTGTAAGGACATTTAGCCGGTAAAATAAATCTTCGCGGAACTTATGTTCTTGCACCATCGTTGGCAAATCTTTTTGGGTAGTACACAGTACGCGTACATCTACCCGCACTTCTTTTTCCTCACCCACTCGTCGAAAACTGCCGTCTTGTAAGAAGCGTAATAACTTTGTTTGTAATTGATGCGACATTTCACCCACTTCATCAAGGAAGACCGTGCCGCCATTAGCTTGCTCAAAAATGCCTTTTTTACCTTCTGTCGTGCCAGGAAACGCATTTGGACCATACCCAAACAACTCCGACTCAGCCACATTGTCGGGCATTGACGCACAAGGTACCGTTAAAAAGGGTTTGGTATGACGGCTACCGGCCGCATGGCACGCTCGCGCCAGTAACTCTTTGCCCGTGCCGGTTTCGCCCATAATTAAAATAGGTGCATCCAATTGCGCCATACGTCGCGCTTCACGCACCACTTTACGCATAACATTGCTGCTAGCTTGAATACTGTTAAAGCTTTCTTGATCACCTTTTTTAAAGGCAATCATATGCTGCCCCAACCGGCTCTCTGATTTCAGATTAATCACAGCGCCCGCTAAAATTTCATGGCCGTTCTCATCAGGCACTAATACCGGCAAAATATCGGCAATAAAACGCTTATTATGAATTTCAAACCGGCGCGTTTGGGCCAGAACATCGTCGCCCTCTAACCAGCGTAAAAAATTAAAGCCTTTAACCATCCCTTGCAGCGACTGTCCGGCAATATCTTCGCGTACGACAGATAACGCCTCCAGCGCCGCATCATTTATTACCGTCACATTGGCTTTTATATCGATCGCAATAAGCCCATCAGGCAATGTCCGAAGTAAGGTTAATAACTCATTATGCTCGCGTTCAGAAGGCATAAAGGCCGTCGTTTTGACATCCTCTACGCCATTGATGCGCCGCATCTTGGCCATCAGCTCTTGAAACTGCTCAAAATTCACAGATGGAAAGGAAACATAAATTTTGTTTAACGACGGATCAACTTCAATACCTCTTAAATCCAGTTTATAACTTACCAGGATATTTAAGACTTCTTGGGCTAAACCCAGTCGATTTTGACAGAGAATTTCTAAACGCATAACCGCCTTACACCTTTGGCAGAAGAGATGCAGCATGATACGGTAAATGAGGAGAAACAGACCAGACTTTTTGTAAACAAATATGAACAAGGCGTTCGGTAGGCTAATCAGCCTACCGATTAGGGGATATTAACTGGCTAACAAGGCATCCGTTTTAGCGGCACAAATAAAATCATTTTTATGCAGCCCTTTAATGGAATGCGACCACCAAGTAACTTTGAGTTTACCCCATTCCAGTAATAATGCAGGATGATGCCCTTCGGCTTCAGCCATCTCAGCGACTTTGCCATGAAAAGCCCATGCTTGCTTAAAGTTTTTGAATTTATATTCCCGCTCCAATTGTAACACTCCCTCGCGCACCACAGGGGTCCAATCGGGCAGTTGTCGCATTAGCTCGGGCAGCTCAGCGTCTGATACTTTAGGCGCATCTGAACGACAGGCCTCACATTGCATTTTGGTTAATTCGGTCATGCCTTAATCCTAACTTGCTTGTTTTTCTTTAGGGGGGAATTTGGGGGCATGTAAGCCCAACGCTTTGGCTTGGTTTACCAATGCCATCATATCAAGTTTCGCTGCATCAAACAGGGTATCAATATGATCTAACGTAAAGTAAACCGGTTGCATAATATCAATCCGATAAGGGGTGCGCAGCATCTCTAGGGCATCAAACGGCAAACGTTCTGGTACGTCTGATTGTAAGGCATAAAGCGTCTCACCCGGCGATGATAAAATACCACCACCATAGATTCGTAGGCCATCTGCCGTATTCAATAAACCAAACTCAATGCTAAACCAATACAAACGCGCTAAATACACGCGATCTTGTTTACTTGCAGCTAACCCTAGCTTGCCATACATATGCGTAAACTCAGCGAAAGCAGGATGGGTTAGCATGGCACAATGACCAAAAATCTCGTGAAAAATATCAGGTTCTTGCAGGTAATCAAATTCTTCACGGCTTCGGATAAATGTGGCCACCGGAAAACGCTTATTGGCTAACAATTCAAAAAACTTATCAAAACTGATTAGCGCCGGTACTTCTGCACACTCCCAGCCTGTCGTAGCCCGCAACACACTGCTCACTTCGGCCAGCTGCGGTATGCGATCGCGTGGCAGTTGCAGCTTGTCCAAGCCTTGCATAAACTCTGAACACGCCTTTCCTTCCACAACACTAAGTTGGCGGCTGATTAATTCATGCCAAATTTGATTTTCTTCAGCACTCCAGTGGATGATCCCGTTGGCATCCGACTGACGTGACACATATTTACTGGTCTTAGTCATACACTACCTGTTGGTTTAACAAGGCGGCTAAAGCCGCAATGCTGCCGAGATTATTCTAAGAGAGGCTCGGTCAGCGCGTTTATAGCGCTGATACTAGAGGATAGTCCGTCAGGAGTTAATCCCATCACGGTGAAAAGCCGTGATGGTGAGCGTAAAGTATAGCGTACAGTTAAGCCGGTGTTGCTTCCTGGGCCGCCGAAACCGCAGCCTGCGCTACAGGGATGATACTTAATGCTTGCTGCAAATCTGCCAAAATATCGTCAATGTGCTCCAAGCCTATCGATAAGCGGATCAAACCATCACTAATACCGGCTTTAGCGCGTTCTGCTGCTGTGTAGGGGCTATGGGTCATTGACGCTGGATGCTGCACCAGTGACTCAGCATCGCCTAAACTGACCGCTAAACTAAAAAGCTTAAAGCGATTAATAACCCGGCGGCTTTCTGCTAAATCGGCTTTTAACTCTACCGCCAGCACGCCCCCTGCTGCACGCATTTGGTTGCCAATAAACCGATAACCGGGATGGCTGGGCAAGCCAGGATAATGCACTATTGCAACGGCTGGATGCGCCGCGAGATACTCTGCAACCTGTTGCGCATTATCACAATGACGCTGTAAACGAACCGCTAAGGTTTTTAAACCTCGAATAATTAACCAGGCATCATGCGGACTAATTGTGGCCCCCATATCTTTGAGCGTCGTTAATTTTATCGCTGCAATTTTCTCAACATCCGAGATAATGATCCCCGCAACAACATCGCCGTGGCCATTAAGGTATTTTGTAGCACTATGAATCACAATGTCTGCGCCAAATTTGGCAGGTTGCTGCAACAATGGCGTCATAAAGGTATTGTCGATAACTGAGATGATGCCATGTTGCTGACAAAGCCCACATAAAAAAGCCAGATCCAGTACTACTAGACTTGGATTGATCGGTGTTTCCGCAAACAGCATTTTCGTTGTTGGCTTAATCGCATCGATCACCGCCTGATGATCGGTCATATCGACGAAGCTAACATCTATACCGTAGCGACTGAATTGATGGCTAAATAACGCATAGCTGCATCCATAAAGGGTATTACAAGCAATCAAATGATCGCCTTGTTGTAAAAACGCCATGGTTGCTGCAGCCACTGCCCCCATACCCGTTGCGGTTGCGGCAGCGTCAGCCATGCCCTCAAGAGCCGCTACCTTAAGCTCTAATTCACGGGTTGTCGGATTACCCAGTCGGGTATAGATATACCCAGCTTCGTCACCCGCAAAACGGGCAGCACCCTGCTCGGCATTATCAAATACGAAAGTAGAGGTTTGATACAACGGTGTGCTTAAAGCGCCATAAGGCTGTTTGGTTTTACCCGCATGGATACACAGGGTGTCGAGATTCGCATTATTATTATTGATCATTGCTAACACTCTTTAAAGATGATTAATGACTCACCTTTACAGCAATAGCAGAAAGTTTAAAAAAAGGAAGCAAGCCAGACGGCTTGCTATCCATGATTAACCAAAATGCGTAAATAACACTGTCAGCTTTTGTTGTCAGTATTAAAAGATCATCTTGAAATAGGCTGACGTTAATACGCAATTACTCAGAAGCTGTAACAACATCAGCAGCAATTTAGGCTTGGCGCTCGGCCTCAGGCTTAGCGTTAAACCGCGCAACAAGCGCTTGGCTTAGATCCGTAAAATTAAGTCGTTGCGCCTTAACTAAGGGCAAAGGACGTAATTGTTGCTGCGCTAATACACCTAACCTACCAACTAACAGCCCCGCGATAATACCTTGGCCAGCACGAGCAGAAAGCTTGGCAGTCAACTCACTGCCCAATACGTCGCTTGCCATATCTAAAGCAAGTTCAGAACTGCCAGCCCATAATAAAGCCGCTAGTGCACGCTTTAGCATTGCTAAACTACGTAATTGTCCTACCGGCGCACCATAAAGTGCCGCTAGAGCACGCAACATACGGCTGCTTCGCCATACCACCAATACCATATCGGCTAACGCAAAAGGGCTAACAGCTACGGCCAAACTGGTGTCTGTACTAGCACGGCGAATAAGTTGTTGTGCTTGTTTATCAAGATCGCGTAACACCACGGTATCAAATAATTGTAATTGTTCTTGGTCACTATGCTCAGCGGTGATGGCGCTGCGCCACTGGGTGGCGGCCTGTTGGAGGGTATCGCTAGCAGGCATGGCGTGTAAAATTTGCTCGCAAAGCGCAGAAGCTTCACCAAATTGCACACTGTTTGCAATACGCGCGGCTTGCTGCTGCCATTGTTGATTTAAACGAAGCCGCCGCCATAAACGCCACTCGCGAACGCCCACCATGGTCAATAACACGCACACGACAAGACTAAATACCGTGTTGATCGATGCCATCATGATATTGTCTTGCCAACTTTGTTGCAGCCATAGTCCCCATTGCAACACACTGATCAAAATCAGTAGCCCTAGCGCTAGGCAAGCGACGAAACCGAAAGAACGCGATCGCAGCGGTTTTTCAGGCACAACAATCGCAGATTCCGTGGTAAAGTCTTCGGCAGTGAATTGCTGTCGTTGTTGTAATGGCGACGCTAAGACCGGCTCATCTTCGGCACAATGCTGCGCCGAAAACCGTTGTGCAGGTTTGAGTTGGTTCATCGCAATTTATCTCCAAGTAAAAACTCAAGGGCGTGATCCATACGCACATGGGGTAAAGGTTGCTGCACATCCAGCGTGCTTGGCGCGAGCGCCGGAAACTGAAAAGGATGTGTTTTAAATAGTTCTGCTGTCGGCAGGGTACTTGGCACATCGCCCGGAAATAAAGTCACTGGCTGGGCTGCACCCAATTCAAAACCACGGATACACGGTTGTTTTTGTCCGCCTTGTTCTATATAGCCCGCTTGACTTGCGCGGATGGCAGCAAGCGCCATCGCCTCACTTTGCGCCGCCGCGTAATGGCTATGTTTGATTGGCTGCTGAAGTAATTGCTGCAGCAGTAACGTCAATGCTTTATGTTGCTCTGGAGTAACATGATCAGCCTTACTTGCTGCAAAGAGTACCTTATGGATTTGCGGTTTAAATACTCTCGCTACAACACTGGCAGGTCCATAGCGAAAACTTTGCATAATTAATCTTAACGCCTGCTGAAGTTCTTGCATTGCGGCTTCACCGGCATTGAGCGCCGACAAACAATCAACTAGAACCACTTGTCTATCTAAACGGGCAAAATGTTGTTTATAAAAAGGCTTTACTACGTAATCACAATAACTGTTGTAATGTTCTGTCAGCTTTTGTAGCAATGGCGAGGGAGCAGAGAGCTGCTCAGGTAATAAAGGAAATAATTGCAACATCGGCGCACCCGCTAATTCGCCTGGTACGAGTAAACGTCCAGGTTGATGCAAGTAGGTGCCGGCATGTGCGCGAAATTCCTGCAGCAGCGCGCTGTAGGCATCGGTTAACTGCTGTAATTCAAGCTCAGCAAGATTATTAAGATCGGCTTGGCGTAACCGCTCTGCAAAAACGCGACTGAGCGCTTCTCGATGTGGTTGTGCAAACAACGCCCAGCAAAAGTGAGACCACGCCTGATAATCTTGTTGTAGCATAGGTAAATCTAATAACCATTCCCCAGGATAATCAATCAACTCCAGATTAAGCTCACTGTGGCTTTGTAACCGTGCGCGCACCCCATGGGCAGGTTTATATCGCAAGGTTAAATTGAGTTGACTCCATCCCGTGGTTGACGGCGGCCATGCTGCAGGGCGCTGTTGTAAGTGGCGTAAATTATGCTCATAAGGAAAACGAGGCAACGACAAGGGTTGATTGCTGGCTAAGCGCCCGCCCAAATAACGTTGTTGCGCGACTACCGAAAAAAAAGGCAAATGCGCCGGCTGATCGCCTAGCGTTAATTGATGCACGAGTGAGGTAATAAATGCTGTTTTACCTGCTCCACTTAATCCGGTAACGCCCACTCTTAAGTGACGATCCAGGGCGCGGTTACCCCACTGCCGGCCCTGATAATGTATGCCCTCTAACCAACTCATGTTATTCCGTTTTCCTTAAAATACATCGATTACAGATTATTGAATTCCCGATTTAATTGGAAGCGGTTAGACGTAACGTGCCGTTCCATATCACGCAAGGTTAACTCTAAACTGTTAAATTGATGATTTAGATGCGCTAGCGCTTGTTTTGGTGACTCGCCCCGTTGCCATACGCGCGTTTTTAGCTCTACTGGGCGATCCGCATAGGCGACAGGTCCGGAACCTGCGGCGAGCGATCTCGCCGCCTTAGACTTTTTTTCAAGCACCACCCATGCAGCAATATACAGTACAAAAACGATACCTGCGCCACCCAGAAAGAAAGCTGAGACCGTAATAATACGTACCAACCACAGTTCCCAACCGAAATAGTCTGCAATGCCCGCACATACGCCGGCAATTTTGCCGTTTTCGTCGTCTCGAAGCAGTTCACCTTTTTTACTGATCATGTTGAGTTCTCCATCTTGGGCTATCCGCATCTAAAATGGCTTCTAAGGTTTTAATTCTTTCAGCCATTTTCTCTGCTTTAAGGGTTAATGCATTTAACTGATTTAACTCCGCTTCAGTTAACCCTTGCGAGATCTTATTTTTACTGCGGTAGTGCATGATCACCCACAGCGGTGCCACAAAAATCATAAATAAGATCAGAGGCACAAAAATAATCTCATGAATATCCATCGCTCAGTCCTTGGTTAGTACAGACGCCCTACTCAGGCGTCTTTTGTGGGTTATTTAACTTGGCTTTTAAGGCGGCCAATTCATTATCAATCTTATCTTGCGCGGCTAATTCAGCAAACTCATCTTTTAAGCTTTTCTTGCCCAAATCATACGATTCAACCTGTGCTTCTAAAGAATCGATTTTTTGTTCATACCGCTCAAATTTGTACATCGCATCGTTGATCCGGCTGCTATCAAGCGTTTTCTTGACTTCTAACCGATTGGCGACCGTTTGCTGACGCATCAACATGCTCTTTTGCCGCGCTTTGGCATCGGCCAGCTTTTCTTGTAGCTGCCCGACTTCGTCTTGTAATTTACTAATATGTTCATCTAAATTGGCAATGTCCCGATTAACGGCTTGCGCTTGATCGGCTGCTTTTTGCCGTTCAATAAGGGCAGCCCGTGCCAGATCATCACGCTCTTTAGATAATGCTAGCTCAGCCTTTGCTTGCCAATCAGCCGTTTCTTCCTCTAAACGGCTAACTAATCGCTGTAACTCTTTTTTCTCAGCAATGGTTTTTGCTGATGATGAACGCACTTCAACCAAAGTGTCTTCCATTTCCTGAATAATCAGGCGCACCATTTTTTCGGGATCTTCGGCCTTGTCGAGTAAGGCATTCAGATTAGAATTCACGATATCGGAAAAGCGTGAAAAAATACCCATAATAATTACCTCTTAGTTAGTTGGAATGTCGTAGACACATATTACTATTCAGGTTTCTTGCCAACTTGTTTTATTATTTTAAGAAATTGATTTATATAGTGTTTATTTATTTCAAAATAGCGCTGTCGCCTTGAGCAATTATGAAATACACTATTAATTAGCAGATTTCACTAACTTGTAGCCGCTATGAATCGAAAGTACCAACAAGATAACCTGATTGGCCAAGCCAATAGCTTTTTAAATGTGCTCGATCAAGTATCGCAACTTGCCCCACTTGATAAACCTGTACTGATCATTGGTGAACGTGGCACGGGTAAAGAGCTAATTGCCGCCCGTTTACACTTTTTATCGAAACGTTGGGATCAGCAATACCAAACGCTCAACTGTGCGGCATTAAACGAAAACTTGTTGGAAAGTGAATTATTTGGTCATGAAGTAGGCGCTTTCACTGGGGCGAGTAAACGCCATGAAGGCCGTTTTGAACGCGCCAGTGGCGGGACATTGTTTTTAGATGAGTTAGCCAATACGCCTGCGATGGTACAAGAGAAACTGTTGCGGGTAATTGAGTATGGTGAATTTGAACGGGTGGGCGGCAGCCGACCTATTCGCGTTGATGTGCGATTAATTTGTGCCACCAATGAAGATTTACCTTCAATGGCCGAGCAAGGCGAGTTTCGAGCCGACTTGTTAGATCGGTTAGCCTTTGATGTGATCACATTGCCACCGATGCGAGAGCGTCGTGAGGATATCTTACAATTAGCCGAACATTTTGCCATGAATATGGTGCGAGAGCTTGGCTTAGAACTCTTCAGTGGCTTTACTGAACGGGCAAAAAGAACGCTGCTTGACTATGATTGGCCAGGTAATGTTCGAGAATTAAAGAATGTGGTAGAGCGAGCAGTTTATCGTAATAACAATGCCTATGTGCCTGTACATCATATCCAGTTAGATCCCTTTGAATCGGCGTTTCGCCCGAAACAACGGATAAGAACACCGGCCAAATCTGTGACGATGCCGCCGGTAGCGCCTACAACAAACACGGCTTTACCTTTGCCAGCAGCGTTAACACCGTTACCGGATCTGGATTTTTCTTCCGGTTTAGATTTTAAAACACTGTCACAAGACTTCGAAATCAATTTAATTAAGCAAGCGTTGGCAGCTAGCCAATTTAATCAGAAAAAAACCGCTGATATTCTGGGATTGACCTATCATCAACTACGAGGTTATATGAAAAAATACCAACTACTGGACAGCCAACAGTGAACAAACTGGGTATTTTTGCCTTATTTAGCGCATTAAGTTTAAGCGCATGTCAGCCAGAACAACCTGAAACCATCCGAACAGGTTTAGTTTACTGTGCCGAAGGTCCCCCTGAAAATTTTAATCCGCAACGGGTGACGTCAGGGACGACCATCGACATTGTGAGCCAGCAATTGTACGACCGTTTGCTGGATATCGATGCCAACACGGGTAATTTACTGCCAGCGCTAGCCACTGCATGGCAACGTTCTGCTGACGGTATGACTTACGATTTTACCTTACGCCAAGATGTTGCCTTTCATCACACGCATTTTTTCAAGCCAACTCGACCGCTAGTCGCAGACGATATTGTTTTTACCTTTAATCGTATTATGGATCCCACCCATCCCTATCATTTTTTAGGCGGCGGGATTTATCCCTATTTTCAAAGTGTCGATTGGGCAAACTTAGTCAATAAAGTTACAGCCATTGCCGAAGATAAAGTGCGTTTTGAATTAAATCGACCTGATAGTTCATTTCTGGCCAATTTAGCGACCGATTTTGCGCCAGTATTATCCGCTGAATATGCCGCCTCACTCCTTGCTGAAGGCCAACCACAGCGATTAGATACGCAGCCCATCGGTACCGGCCCGTTTCACTTTAAAGAATATCAAAAAGATGTGTTAGTCCGCCTTTATCGCCATCCTACCTATTGGCGAGGCCCTGCGGCAATGGAGCAATTGGTGTTTGATATTGTCCCAAATAATGCACGACGGATGGCAAAACTGCTCACTCATGAGTGTGATATTGTTGCCTTTCCCCGTTTAGCTGAATTATCGCTCATTACTGAACGCCCTGATGTCAAAGTGCAAGAAAGCACTAATATGAATGTGGGATTTTGGGCTTTTAATACCAAAAAGTCCCCTTTTGATCAGGTGAAAGTACGGCAAGCTTTAGCACTGGCTATTAATCAAAGCGCCATCTTACAAGCAGTGTATTTTAATCAAGCTACTGCGGCGAAAGGGATCTTACCCCCTACCTCATGGGCCTTCGATCAGCAATTACCTGCTGCTAATTATGATCCTGCTCAAGCCAGAGCATTATTGGCGGAAGTGGGATTGAGCCAAGGCTTTAGCATGGATATTTGGGCAATGCCCGTGCAGCGCCTGTATAATCCAAACGCTTTAAAAATGGCTGAATTGATTCAAGCCGATTTAGCGCAAATTGGCGTAACGGCTAATATTGTGAGTTATGAATGGAATACGTTTCGACGTAAACTAACCGATGGAGAACATGATTCAGTGCTTATTGGTTGGGCGGCGGATAATGCCGATCCTGATAACTTTTTCCGTCCGTTATTAAGTTGTGCAGCAGCCGACAGCGGCAGTAATCGTGCACAATGGTGCGATCCGGTGTTTGATCAATTATTGCATCAAGCCTTAAGCACTGGCGAGCAACAACAACGATTAGGCTACTACATTACAGCACAACAATACCTGCATCAACAAAAGCCCTTAGTGGCTATTGCACATTCACAACGTTTCCAAGCCATAAACGTGAATGTTGAAGGGGTAAGCGTAAACCCCTATGGTGGTATTGCGTTGTTTGGTGCAAGGCGGATCACCCCATGATAATTTTTTTATTGAGACGTCTGTTTCTGCTTGGTACGGTTTTGTTAGGGTTAAGTATTTTTGCTTTTAGTCTGGGGTATTTGTTTCCTGGCGATCCGTTACAAAACTTTACTGGCTTACGCTACATTGATAGCGCGCAGCGTGAACAATTGATACAGGCGTATCAATTAGATCAATCCTATACCACCCAGTATGTAGCCTTTTTAACGCGTGTACTACAAGGTGATTGGGGATTATCTTTTTCTAGCCAGCAACCACTCCTGAACGAAATATGGCAAGTGCTTCCTGCTACCCTAGAGTTAACGACGTACGCATTGTTACTGTCGTTTTTCATTGGCGTTCCCTTAGGGATCTTGGCCGCAATGAAACCTAATCATCTTTTTTGCAAAAGTATCTCAGGTATGGCCTTGGTGGGCTATTCGTTACCTATTTTTTGGTGGGCATTATTGCTAATTATGTTGTTCTCTGTAACGTTGGGATGGCTGCCTTCCGGCGGGCGCTTGGGCGTTTTATATGAAATTCCCACCCTCACGGGCTTTATGTTAGTGGATATTTTACTATCCAACACCCATTATCAAGATGCGGCTTTGATGGATGCATTTCGACATCTGATTTTGCCCACCCTAGTACTCGCAACCTATCCGACCACAGTGATGATCCGCTTTGTTCGCGATGCCATGCTGGATGTGTGGGAGCAAAATTACATTAAAACCGCCAAAGCAAAAGGGCTTAACCGGCTGCAAGTTTTGTATCGACATGGCTTACGCAATGCACTCTTGCCGGTTATCCGACAAATTGGTTTACAGTTTAGTACCCTCATTACGCTAGCGATGTTAACTGAAGTGATTTTTTCTTGGCCAGGAATTGGGCGCTGGCTAATTGATAGTATTTACCAGCGTAATTTCCCGGCAATTCAAGCTGGGCTGATGATTATCTCTACCCTGGTCATTACCATTAATATGCTTACGGAAATTATGCATACCTTCTTTAATCCGCTGGCCAGGAAGTATTAACATGGCAAAATTCCGGCTTTATCTGGATGAAAATAACCGCTCTCCGCTGGCTCAACTATGGCGTGAGTTCTCGCGACAACACAGTGCATTATTTGGCTTAATCTTATTTAGCACCTTTTTAAGCTTAAGCGTACTAGCGCCCTTTATCACCCCACATGATCCGTATTTGCAAGCCGATAATTTACTGTTGCTCGCTCCCTCTTGGACTGAGCAAGGGTTAGTACAGTACCCTTTTGGAACAGACGACTTAGGCCGTGATTTGCTCTCGCGGATGTTAAAAGGGACGACCTATACCTTTGGACTGGCATTACTGACGGTATTAGCCAGTTTACTAGCAGGCTTGGCTTTGGGGGCATTAGCGGGTATGAGCCGTGGCGTGAAATCGAGCTTTTTTAATCATCTGCTCGATCTTATTTTAACCATACCCTCTTTGCTACTGGCTATCATTATCGTTGCTGTGCTGGGGCCGGGGCTTGAAAATACCGCTTGGGCGGTCATTTTAGCGCTGTTACCACAATTTGTGCATGGGATCAGAAACGCTATCGCCGAACAACTCAAGCAAGATTATGTCACCGCCTATCGATTAGACGGTGCCAATAATTGGCAAGTATTAACCCGTCTTATTATCCCAAATATTTGGGAGAAAATTACCGTTTTAAGCAGTATGGCACTGTCGACGGCCATTTTAGATATTGCTGCACTGGGTTTTTTAGGATTAGGCGCACAAGCGCCTATTGCCGAATGGGGAGCCATGATCAGCGATTCTCTCGATATTATTTATGTTGCCCCTGTTAGCGTAGCCATACCGGGGTTATTAATTTTTGCTGCAGTGTTGTCGGTTAATCTAGTCGGAGATGGGTTAAAAGTGGCTATTCAGAAACGGCGGGAAAGCTGATGTTATTGCTGGATATTAAAAACCTTACCATTGAACTAGAAACCCCCGACGGTCTCATTCGCGCGGTCGATCGCGTTAGCCTTAGCTTACGTGAAGGCGAAACGCGTGGCTTAGTAGGAGAATCAGGCTCAGGGAAAAGCTTGGTCGCAAAAGCCATAGTAGGCGTTTTAAATCGGCGTTGGCGCATTACCGCTGATCGCTTTAGTTGGATGGGCCAAGATATGCTGCAAGTGAGTGCAGAGCAGCGCCGGAAAATTATTGGCCGCGATATCGCGATGATTTATCAAGAACCCAGTCGCAGTTTAGATCCAACGGCATTAGTGGGTGAACAATTAGAAGAGGCAATACCTACGTCACTGCTGGATGGCTATTGGTGGCAAAAACCCTTTTTGCGTAAGAAAAAAGCCATTGCCTTACTGCATAAAGTGGGTATTCGCGATCATCAAAATATTATGCAAAGTTATCCCTATCAATTGTCAGAAGGGATTTGCCAAAAGGTGATGATCGCTATGGCGATTGCCAAAAACCCCAAATTGTTGATTGCCGATGAACCAACTACCGCGCTTGAAAGCACCACGCAAGCGCAGTTATTCCGTTTATTGGCCAGTTTTAATCAATTAAAAGGTATGGCGATATTATTGATTAGTCACGAATTAGAGAGTGTGGCGCGCTATACCCAAAATTTAAGTGTGCTGTATTGTGGCCAATTAGTTGAGAGCGGCGATACCACTGCCATATTAAAACACCCCTTTCATCCCTACACCCATGCGTTAATTAAAAGTGTGCCCGAGTTTCAACCAGACTTATTACCTAAAAGCCCTTTGTACGCACTCCCTGGCAGTATTCCCACCCTCCAGCACTTACCTATCGGCTGTCGTTTAGGTCCCCGCTGCCCGAATGCCCGTAAAGAGTGTGTAAAAACACCTAACTTAGAACGCTTACAGAATCACTACTACAGTTGCCATTTTCCTTTATTAAAACGAGACGAATCATGAGTATATTGTTGGAAGTCTCTGGGCTTGGTAAAAATTATTATAAACAACGTGGCATAACCCGAAAAAAAGTCACGGCCCTAAACAATGTGAGTTTTCGTTTACATAGCGGCAAAACGTTGGCGATTGTAGGCGAAACTGGCTCAGGTAAAAGTACTTTAGCAAAACTGTTAGTTGGGATTGAAAAACCCGACAGCGGCATCATCAAACTATCGGGTGAGCAAGTCGATATAAGTAATTATAAAAAATATAACCATGTCATCCGTTTTATATTTCAAGATGCAGGTCGCTCGCTTAATCCCTTGCAAAAAGTGGGGCAAATGCTGGAAGACGTTTTACGCTTTAGCACCATCTTGGATGCAGAGCAACGCCGCGTAAAAATACGAAAAACTTTGAAGCAACTGGGTTTATTAGATGAGCATGCCGAGTACTATCCGCATATGTTTTCCGGAGGTCAGCTGCAGCGCGTTGCCTTAGCCAGAGCCTTGATCTTAGATCCAAAACTCCTTATTCTCGATGAGGCACTAACGGCGTTAGATCCCTCTTTGCGCGCACAAATTGTCAATTTATTGCTTGAGCTACAACAGCAAGATGGCCTAGCTTATTTGCTGATTACCAACAATTTACAACTTGTGCGCCATATCAGTGACGAGATGTTAGTCTTATATCAAGGGCAAGCAGCCGATTCGGGTCTTACCGCTGAAGTGTTTGCAAACCCACAACACGACTATACAAAAAAGCTGATCAACAGCGCTTTATAAACCGTAAAGTTAGATGCGTTGATCAAAACAACATGTTTTATACAAGGTAACTGATGCTAACTTCTGCGCTGTTGATCGCCTTATCGTCCCCTATGCAATTGGGTACTAACATACCGCAAGCACAAAACAACTCGGCGCATCACCAAATTAGATGCATTATGCAGAATGTTGGCCAGCCTTACGACGTGCTAGACATGCCATGGCTGCGCGCCAGACAAGAGTTGCGATTACAGCGTATCGACGGGTACTACACCGCTATTTTATTAAACGAAATGTCACCTTTTGGGCAATTATCAGCGCCATTATACTTAGAAAATTGGTATTGGTTCGTCGCTCCTTCTGCACAGCGCTTACCAAAAGAAATGAGGCAATACGGCGTGGTACGTGGTAGCCATCAAGCAAAATGGTTTGAGAGCCTGGGGATCACACCGACTGTAGAAGTGAATACGGCAGAAGAGCTCTTGTTAGTATTAAAACGCAAAAGAATCGATACGGTACTGATGGATCTGGAAACCTTTGCAGAAATCGCCGAACGTGTCGAACTTACCACGGAGGCCTATAGTAGCGACTTTTTTCGGTATGTGCCGTTAGGGGTCTACTTTTCAAGCCGTTACTTACAAGAAAAACCCGATTTTCTGGCCGCTTTCAATCACAATATTCCATTATGCACACAAACGCCCTTTGCTCTATCTGAACGAGAAAAAGTGCAAATTAAAAACCAGCTGTTTATTGCCGCGGAACAACTCAGCCAAGACCCTCGCCTGGTCTCTGCCGTACAAGAGGCCAATAGCCAACCGTCTAGTGAAGAACAACTGACGTTACTTGATAAGCAGTGGGCAGATGAGCTTGCGCTTAATATTTCGGGTTTAGCCGTCAGTATGCAGCAAAGCCCCTTATCTAAATATTTACACACTTGGCAGCAACAGTTTTCTGGTCAGGTGGCTGAAATCATGTTAATGGATCAACAAGGCCGTAATGTCGCTATTAGTGAAATTACCTCAGATTATTGGCAAGGTGATGAAGCAAAATTTCAGCAAGCGGTGCAGGCGTTACAGCCTTACTATTTTGATGCAGTAAGTTTTGATGCGTCAACCCAACGCTTTCTCGTCCATTTAAGTATCCCCCTGTACGAGATAAAAACCGACGATAAAACTGCAGGCAATAAAGAAAGGGGTAATAAAGAAACTGCTGATAACACCATAAATAGCAATACGCGAGACGCTAACGCAACTCCCGCTATCCCAGCAACCCCCATAGGCATGTTAATACTAGGCATTGATGTTGAGTTAAGCCTACAACAATGCGCGCAATCCTTAAGTGCGCTTGATTGCAGCTAAACCTTGATTGCAGCTAAACCTTGATTGCATCTAAACGTAGACGCGCAATATATCGTATGATGGTTGTTACCGATTTTACACATAAAAAAAGGGAACCGGAGTTCCCTTTTTTATGTGTACAGCTCGCGTGATTAAAACGCTTCAGTAAGTTCTGTCGTGCGTAACTGCCGGGTAATTTTAGCCTGTGATTTTAAGGTCGCTAAAAGAGCTTGGTAGTGCAATTCAGCTTGTTGACGTGAAATCGCTTCTAATTGGCTGGCATCTGGCGTAGCCGTTACTTCAGTTGCCGTGACATTATCAACGGATACTACCACCACGTCGCCATTGGTTAACTGCACAGAATCAACACTGCTAGCACCCTCAGCAGGTTTTGGCATAGCAAAGGCTTTACTCCGTACCTCAGCATTAAGCTCGCCACCAAAGCGCGACACGGCAGCTGCGGTAACAATCTCAGCATTGGCTTGCGTCGCCATATCAGCCAACGAGACGCCTGTAGCTAACAACTCTGCACCACGTGCCAGCGCTTGTTTCGCCTGAGCATCTTGGCGTACTGCAGCCGTTACCTGCTCTTTAACGTCGTCTAAACTTTGAGTACGCGCTGGATTATGGGTTTTAATCCGCACCACCACCACGTGCTCACGGGCCAGTTCCAGTACGTCGCTATTTAATCCTTCGCTAATGAAACGCGGATCAAATAAACGATTTAATACGTTTGGTTGGGCTAAAACACCGCTTGCCGTATCACGGCTAAATAAGTCGGTTGTTTGCACTTGCGCGCCCAAGACTTCGGCGGCTTCATCTAGATTATCGGGTTGTTCGAACGCAACTTGTGCCAAGCGTTGTTGTAAATCATAAAACAAGGCCGTTGCTTGTTCTTGACGGATTAATGTTTCAATCTCGGCACGAACCTCGTTTAAGGGTTGCGTTACCGCAGGCTCAAACGTCGTAAGTTTAATAATGTGGTAGCCAAACTCACTTTTGATCACTTCTGATAGTTGACCTTGTTGCGTTAGAGCAAACCCTGCCGCTTCAAACGCGGGATCCATTTGCCCAGCCACTAACTCACCCAAGGCACCACCATTTTCAGCAGAGAACGTATCTGACGAGTGAGTTTTTGCTAATTCAGCAAAATCCGCACCGTTTTGTAATTCTGTTAATAAGCTGCCCGCTTTCGCTGCAATCTCAGCATTTTCAGCGTCGCTTTCTAACATAATATGGGCGACTTCGCGGCGCTCCGCTTTCCCAAAACGCGCTTGATTAGCGTCATAGTACTCTGCTATTTGTTGTGCCGTAAACTCGATATCTTGCGCTAACGTTGCCGCAGACAGCTCAACAAATTCAGCAGCCACTTGTTCTGGCGTCATAAAACGGGCAATATTTTGCTGATAATAGTTTTGCAACATCTCATCCGTCACCGACACAGTTTCTGCATACGCCGCGGCGTTTATGGTGAAATAACGCAGATCGCGGGTTTGTTGTTGCAGCGACAGCAATAAATTGATTTCAGAAGCTAGACCAAACTCGCTACCAACAAGACCTTGCATCAATTGACCGGTGGATAAGTCTTCTCTAACCATCTCCCGGAATTGGGCTGGCTGATAGCCGGCTTGACGTAATAAAGCATTAAAGCGTTCAGTACTAAACACACCATCAATTTGAAATTCTGGCAAACTGGTAACGGTTTGTCTTACCTGCTCATCCCCTACTCGCAAACCTAATGTCCGAGCAAATTGCTTTTGTAAGGTGTCATCAATAACACGCTCAAGCACGTCGCTGCGGAAACTGGCCATATAAGCCGGATCGGCGGCGAGCGTATCGTACATTTCGCCAAACTGCTGTTGCATACGGGCACGCTCATTTTGCAATGCCTGATCGTAGCTTGCTTGGCTTATATCTTCCCCATTTACTACGGCCACAACGGCTTCGGTTGGCGTGCTAAGATAGCTACCAACACCAGCTAGGGCGAATGTCAGGATCACTAAACCAAGAATAATCTTAGCGGTAAGTCCCTGCGAGCCTTCTCTGATTCGTTCTAACATCTTTGCTCTTTCTCTGTTATCAGTGACACACATGTTGTGTTAAAAAAAAAGCGCATCTTAACAGATGCGCCCTTTTTATAGAAGCCTTGGCATTGTCTGCTGGCTTAAGAAACCCGCCCGGCGCGCCGGAGAGGATTCTGTTAGTTTACAGCGTCTTTTAACGCCTTACCTGGCTTGAAAGAAGGAATTTTCGCAGAAGCGATTTGAATAGTAGCGCCAGTTTGTGGGTTACGGCCAGTACGAGCAGCACGCTCACGTACGGCGTAGGTGCCAAAACCAACTAAAGCTACTGAGTCGCCTTCCTTAAGAGCTTCGGTAACAGCGTCGATGAACGCGTCTAAAGCACGACCTGCTGCGGCCTTAGAAATATCTGCATTCGCAGCAATTCTGTCGATTAGTTGAGACTTGTTCACAATATCATCCCCTTCAATTGTTATTATTTTCTACAACGGCAAGCTATTAGTCTAAGTGGTTGCCCGCGTGTTATAACAAGCAACAACTTTGCTTGCAAGCAGCAGAAACGCGAAAACTAATAATTTTGGCTTTGACCGCAGCCCTTGCTACACAAGGGCTTGGCCGAAACTGCCAATAACTTAGCACAGCTACCGCGAATGAAAAGCCCCTAAACCGGATTTTTTTCGGTTTTTTTGCTTTTTGCTGCATTTTTTACCGTATTTAGCGGTGTAACGCGGGCAATCGGCTCTTGCAAGGCGAATTCTAATACTTCGTCAATCCACTTTACAGCTTTGATCTCGATAGCATCTTTCACGTTATCCGGGATTTCTTTTAAATCCCGAATGTTATCGTGGGGAATTAACACACGTTTAATACCACCACGATGTGCCGCTAACAGCTTTTCTTTTAAGCCGCCAATCGGCAGAACTTCACCACGTAAGGTTATCTCGCCCGTCATAGCCACATCGGCTCGTACAGGGTTACCGGTTAAGCTTGAAACCAACGCCGTCACCATACCAATACCCGCACTTGGCCCGTCTTTTGGCGTTGCGCCTTCAGGCACGTGAACGTGGATATCGCGCTTCTCATAAAAATCTTCGTTAATTCTCAGCGCTTCAGCACGGCTTCTAACCACGGTCATCGCGGCTTGAATCGACTCTTTCATCACATCGCCTAGGGAGCCGGTATATGTCAGTTTGCCTTTCCCCACTACCGCCGCAGCTTCTATGGTCAGTAAGTCTCCACCGACTTCCGTCCAAGCTAAACCCGTTACCTGACCAATGCGATTACTGTCTTCAGCTTTACCATAATCATAACGATGTACACCCAAAAATTCTTCTAGGTTTTGTTCGTTGATCACAACTTGCTTGACGTTTTTGTTCAATAAAATCTGTTTAACCGCTTTACGACACAATTTAGAAATTTCGCGTTCTAAACTGCGCACCCCAGCTTCACGGGTGTAATAACGGATGATCCCTACCACTGCGCTATCTTCAATCAGAACTTCTGACGGCTTCAAACCATTACGGCTCACTTGCTTTTGGATAAGGTGCTGCTTAGCAATATTAAGCTTCTCATCCTCGGTGTAGCCTGACAAACGAATCACTTCCATCCGATCCAACAAGGCCGCGGGTATATTCAAACTGTTTGAGGTCGCGAAGAACATCACATCAGACAGATCGTAATCTACTTCTAAATAATGATCGCTAAATGCTGAATTTTGTTCTGGATCTAACACTTCTAATAACGCAGCTGCAGGATCACCGCGGAAATCTGACGCCATTTTGTCAATTTCATCAAGTAAAAATAGCGGGTTACGCACCCCTACTTTAGCCATCTTTTGAATAATTTTACCCGGCATCGAGCCGATATAAGTACGACGATGACCACGAATTTCGGCTTCATCCCGCACGCCGCCTAAGGCCATACGAACGTACTTACGCCCTGTTGCTTTGGCAACAGATTGCCCAAGCGATGTTTTACCCACGCCTGGCGGACCAACCAAACACAAAATTGGGCCTTTTAATTTGTTTACACGCTGCTGAACCGCCAAATACTCAATGATGCGTTCTTTCACTTTATCTAAGCCATAGTGATCAGCATTTAAAATTTGTTCTGCTGCGGCCAGGTTTTTCTTCACTTTTGAACGTGCTTGCCATGGTACTTGGGTTAACCAATCAATATAGCTACGCACCACTGTCGCTTCAGCCGACATAGGCGACATCATTTTTAGCTTTTGCAGTTCGGCACGCGCTTTTGCTTCGGCATCGGCAGGCATTTTTGCTTCAGCAATTTTTTTCGATAGCGTTTCAAACTCGTCTGGCGCATCTTCTAACTCGCCTAACTCACGCTGTATCGCTTTCATTTGCTCATTTAAATAGTATTCGCGCTGGCTTTTTTCCATCTGTTTCTTAACGCGGCTACGAATACGGCGCTCAACTTGCAAAATATCAATTTCGCTTTCCATCATCGCCATTAAATACTCAAGCCGCTCGGTAACATTGGTCAGCTCTAATACTTTTTGTTTATCTTCAACCTTTAATGGCATATGCGCTGCCATGGTGTCGGCTAAACGAGCACCATCGTCAATACCGCTTAAGGCCGTTAAAACTTCAGGCGGAATTTTTTTATTCAGCTTAATGTAGCCTTCAAACTGATTAATCGCTGAGCGTAAAAACACTTCTTGCTCACGACTGTCAATATCCTGCGTTGCTACGGGATCAATGTAAGCGGCAAAACTGTCTTGAGTCTCGGTAAACTCGACAAGTTGCGCTCTCTTACCCCCTTCAACTAACACTTTTACCGTACCGTCTGGCAATTTCAATAATTGTAAAATCGTCGCAACGGTACCAATACGATACAAATCCTGTTCTGTAGGATCGTCTAAGGTGGCATCTTTTTGGGCAACCAGGAAAATTTGTTTGTCGTTATCCATGGCCGCATCTAAACATTTAATGGATTTCGCCCGGCCAACAAAAAGTGGGATTACCATGTGCGGATAAACAACAACGTCACGCAATGCCAGCACGGGCATATGCATACGTTCAGAGTGTGCTGTGGTCATTAATTTACTCTCGAATTAAGTTACTGCAGGCGACAATGTTTAGTATATGGGGGCAGTTCTGTAAACTTCAATTCATCTGATAAAAAAGGAGCTTTACAGCTCCTTTTTTCATGTCGTTTGTGTTTAGTGGGATTCAGCCACCGCCGACTCACTGCTCTCATAGATAAGTATGGGCTGGCTCTCACCTCGGATCACCGTCTCATCAATTACCACTTTGCTAACATCTTGCATTGAGGGTAATTCATACATGGTGTCTAACAGCACACCTTCTACAATCGAGCGCAAACCACGGGCACCGGTTTTACGCTCCATGGCTTTTTGTGCGATGGCCTTTAATGCATCTTCACGGAATTCTAATTCAACATTTTCCATCTCGAACAATGCAGCAAACTGTTTACTCAGTGCATTCTTCGGTTGACTCAGAATTTGCACTAAAGCATCAAGGTCTAACTCGGTTAGCGTAGCCACTACTGGTAATCGCCCGATAAATTCTGGTATTAAACCGTATTTCACTAAATCTTCTGGTTCAACGTCACGGAACGACTCGCTTAAGCTGCGCGTATTTTCTTTACTTTTAACTTGTGCACCAAACCCAATCCCTGAGCCTTTTGCACTGCGCTGCTCGATGACTTTATCTAGTCCGGCAAAGGCGCCGCCACAAATAAACAGAATTTTAGACGTATCTACCTGCAAAAACTCTTGCTGAGGGTGCTTGCGTCCGCCTTGCGGGGGAACTGAAGCAATGGTGCCTTCAATCAGTTTTAATAGGGCTTGTTGTACGCCTTCACCCGACACATCCCGCGTGATCGAAGGATTGTCTGATTTACGCGATATCTTGTCTATTTCATCAATGTAAACGATACCACGCTGCGCTTTTTCCACATCATAATCGCATTTCTGCAATAATTTCTGAATGATGTTTTCAACGTCTTCACCCACATAACCCGCTTCGGTTAAGGTTGTGGCATCAGCCATGGTAAACGGCACATCTAACAAGCGAGCCAGCGTTTCCGCTAACAAGGTTTTACCGCTTCCGGTAGGGCCAATAAGCAAAATATTACTTTTACCAAGCTCAACGTCTTGCTTTAATTGGGCGCTACGTAAACGTTTATAATGATTGTATACGGCAACAGCCAGCACTTTTTTGGCATGTTCTTGTCCGATAACATAATCATCTAAATGCTTACGAATATCACGTGGTGTTGGCAATTTTTCCGTATCACGCTTTGGCGAGATATCTTTGATTTCTTCGCGAATAATGTCGTTGCACAGATCAACACATTCATCACAAATATAAACCTGTGGCCCTGCGATCAACTTACGCACTTCATGCTGTGATTTGCCACAAAAAGAGCAATACAGTAATTTGCCGCTCTTATCGCCGTCAGTGCGGTGATCAGACATGTAACTACCTCTTTTCTAGCTGGCGAGCACGTCTTGCTCGCCTCATTTAATTATTTTGCGTCTCGATTCGTTAATATGGCATCAACCAGACCATAATCCAAGGCCTGTTGTGCACTTAAGAAGTTATCACGCTCAGTATCTTTACACACCTGCTCATAGGTCTTACCACTGTGCTCGGCCATTAAACGGTTAAGCTTTTCTTTGATATAAAGAATTTCGCGAGCATGGATTTCAAAGTCAGTCGCTTGACCTTGGAAGCCCCCTAAAGGTTGGTGAATCATCACGCGGGCATTCGGTAAGCAGTAACGTTTACCTTTGGTGCCACCTGATAATAAAAATGCGCCCATACTGGCAGCTTGGCCTACACACACCGTTGCAATATTAGGTTTAATATACTGCATGGTGTCGTAAATAGACAAACCTGCGGTTACCGAACCACCGGGTGAATTAATATAAATATAGATATCTTTCTCTGGATTTTCTGATTCCAGAAACAATAACTGCGCGACGATCAGGTTGGCCATATGATCTTCAACCTGCCCCGTTAAAAAGATAACACGTTCTTTTAAAAGGCGGGAATAGATGTCAAAAGAACGTTCGCCTTTAGCGGTTTGCTCAATAACCATCGGCACTAAGGCATTAACAATGTCATTCATGTCGCGAGACATAGGCATAATCTGGATTCCCTCTGGGGTAGCGGTTTAAATAGTGGTCTAAACGGTACCTAAAAATAAAATGGCCCGAACACGTGTTCGAGCCATTAAAACCGTCACGCGCTAAGATGTCAATCTTAGTTAGCGGCCTTTGGGTTCATAATTTCGTCAAACGCCGCAACTTGCTCGGTTACCTTAGCAGAAGCCAGAACCACGTCAATGGCTTGTTCTTCTAACGCAACGTTACGCATACTTTGCATTAATTCTTTGTTTGATTTGTAGTATTGAACCACTTCAGCTGGATCTTCATAAGCAGACGCTACATTGTCAATTAACTCTTGCACTTTAGCTTCGTCAACTTTTAAGCTGTTTGTCTTGATGATTTCGCCTAACAGTAAACCCACTTTTACGCGATCTTTCGCTTGCTCTTCAAATAAAGAGGCGGGTAATTCTGGCAACTGCTTAGGATCAACATTTTGACCAAAACGTTGTAAAGCTTGTTGACGTAATACATCTACTTCGCTGGCGATCAGCGCTTTTGGCACATCAACGTCATTCGTCAGTAACAGACCTTTAATGACTTGCTCTTTTACTTTGCCTTTAATGGTTTGCTTTAATTCGCGTTCCATATTTTTACGGACTTCCGCTTTTAACGCGTCAACAGAGGCATCTGCTAAACCAAATAAGGTGGCAAATTCATCGTTTAATTCTGGTAATACTTGCGCTTCTACTTTGCTTACAGTTACCGCAAAACTGGCCGCTTTACCCTTTAAATTTTCTGCATGGTAATCTTCAGGGAAGGTAACGTTAACCGTTGCTTCTTCGCCTGCGGCCTTACCGATAACACCGTCTTCAAAGCCTGGGATCATCCGACCTTGGCCTAATTCTAATACGAAATTAGAAGCTTTACCGCCTTCAAACTCTTCGCCATCAATTGAACCAACAAAGTCCATCGTTACGCGATCGCCAGTGGCCGCAGCAGCGTTTTTGTCTTCCCATTTCGCATGTTGCTTGCGTAAGGTGTCTAACATTTTGCTCAGATCGTCTTCAGAGATCTCAACCACTGGCTTAGACACTTCAACTTTATCTAACGCGGCAACAACAACCTCAGGATACACTTCAAACGTCGCCGTGAAGGCTAAATCTTTACCGGCTTCTAAGGCACCTGGTGCAAACGTGGGTGCGCCAGCAGGCGTTAACTTGTTTTCAATAATGGCATCATAAAAAGAACGTTGCATTTGTTCTGAGGCCACTTCTTGTAACACCGCTAAGCCAAAGCGTTTTTGAATAATAGAAATCGGTGCTTTACCTGGACGGAAGCCATCAATACGCTGGCGTTTTGCCAATTCACGTAAACGGTTTTTGACTTCAGTATCAATGTTAACTGCTGGAACAGTAATATTTAAACGGCGCTCTAAACCCTGGGTGGTTTCAACAGAAACTTGCATCTCTTTACCTCAAATTCAATGTCAGGCGCCTCTATATACGCCGTAGTGTGATAGCTGGGTGTGAAAACGTAGCAATAACCTAGCCTGTTATAAAATGGACGCGGCATTATAGCGAGCTATAACTCAGTAGTCGAGCCCCAGATTCAATGCTCAAGAAGATGGTTTTAACTTATTGTCAACAAACAAAAAAACAGGCTTTCACTTTGTGTGAAAGCCTGTTTTTTAACGCAAAAGAGCTGATTAGCCGCGAATTTGTCCTTGACCCGTTACAACATATTTTTCAGTCGTTAAGGCTTCAAGTCCCATCGGCCCATATGCATGTAGCTTACTGGTAGAAATACCAATCTCTGCACCTAAGCCTAGTTCTCCACCATCTGAAAAACGTGATGAAGCATTATGCATAACCACCGCAGTATCGACTGTTGCAATAAAACGATCGGCATTTGTCTGATCAGCGGTACAAATCACTTCGGTATGCTGGCTACCAAAACGATCAATATGCGAGATAGCCTGATCTAAATCTGCCACGATACGCACTGCAATTTCTGGTGCTAAGTATTCTTGGCCAAATTCATCATCGGCAATCAACGACGCCCCTGAGAAGAAAGGTAAGCTTTTCGCACAGGCGTGCACTTTCACATGATTTTCTGTCAACGCTTTTGCCACTATGGGTAAAAAGTGTGGTGCAATAGCGCTGTGTACTAACAAACCTTCAAGCGCGTTACATACCCCAGGACGCTGCACTTTGCCGTTAATCAATAGTGTTAATGCCATATCAATATTGGCTGTCGCATCGACAAATAAATGGCACACCCCTTTAAAATGCTGGATAACTGGGATCCGACTATGTTCAGTGACAAATCGAATAAGCCCCTCCCCACCGCGCGGGATCACCAGATCGATAAATTCATCTTGCTTCAACAATGACAATAATAAGTTTCTATCTGGATCTGGCACGATACTAATCACCGCTGCAGGTAAATTATGCTCAGCAAGGGCTTCACGCATCGCGGCAGCAATCGCTAGGCTGGTTTTAATCGCCTCTCTGCCACAACGTAAAATTACCGCATTCCCCGATTTAAAACATAAGGCACCGGCATCGGCCGTCACATTGGGGCGCGCTTCATAAATCATACAAATCACACCCAGCGGAATACGGCGTTTGGCAATATTAATGCCATTGGGACGTTGTTCTATTTGACGCGTTAACCCAACCGGATCGGGTAAACGAATGATTTGTTCTATGGCAGATGCCATGGCGTCAATGCGTTCTGCCGTTAAGGTTAAACGATCTAACATCGCAGGGCTGGTGCCATTGCCATTGGCTTCAGCAACCTCAGCGCGGTTTTCCGCAAGAATAGCAGGGGTTGCTGAACGGATCTTATTGGCAAACGCCTGTAGTACAACATTTTTTTGTTCGGTACTCAGCACAGCAACCGCTTTTGCTGCTACAGCAGCCTCCGCGGCCAGTTTAGCCGCCACATCGGTAATCATAATTTCTCCAGTAACATCATTTCACTGCGATGAATCACCGCATTACTGCCATTTGGACAATACCCTAAACATTTTTCAATATGTTGGGTTTTTTGGCCTTTAATTGAAAATAGCTCGTGTGCGCTGTAACGGCTCACACCTTTTGCAATCGATCGTTTACCCACTGCGCAGCGCACAATCACGGCATCACCCGATTCAAATTCGCCTTTGATTTTTACTATACCACTGCTTAATAAAGACGCGCCATGTTGACACAACGCAGCAACACAACCGTCATCTACCCAAATTTCACCTTTAGCGCGCAGCGTATGCCGTACCCAATGCTTTTTAGCCGGTAACGGATTTTTCTGGGCATAAAAAATGGTACCCGGATTCTTGCCCGCTAAAAGACACTGAAAGGTTTCTGGCTGATGACCATCCGCAATGATGGTATCCACCCCTTGCGTTGTGGCTTTCTCAGCCGCTTCAATTTTAGTCCGCATTCCCCCGGTACCCACCGCTGATGCCGCACCGCCGGCGAGCGCATAAATTTGTGGCGAAATGTGTTTTACTTCTGGAATAAATTCAGCAGCAGGATCTTTGTTAGGATCAGCAGTGAAAAGCCCTTTTACATCAGAACAAATCAGCAACGCATCGGCATGCGCAACCGTGGCAACCATCGCGGCTAGGTTATCGTTATCACCCACTTTTAATTCTTCAGTCGCAATAGTGTCGTTTTCATTCACGATGGGCAGCACCCCATGATCTAACAAACGACGCAACGTATTCTGCACATTAACATGCCTGACTCGATCACTCAGATCGCCATGTGTCAGTAACACTTGGGCACACGGGAAATCAAAGCAACGACTCCAAAAATTCATCATTTCGTTTTGACCGACAGCTGCCATAGCGCGTTTTAATGCCAATGGCACACGGTGATGTTGAAAATTAAAATGATGGCGACCAGCGGCAACGCTGCCCGAAGAAACTAGGATAACTTCCCGGCCAAGAAGACGACATTCGCGGATAAATTCAGCAATGGGACGTAAATATTTTTCACTACATCCTTCATTGTCTGGCGCTATTAGGGCACTGCCGACCTTCAGTACTATCCTACGCCAAGATGGGTTTAACATAACTCCTCCGTTGTGTGAACCGTGAGCTATTCTAGCAAAAAATGTAACCCAGCACCACCCAACTTACCATTTCCGCGTTAGTTGCATCTAACGCCACAGAATAAATAAGCATTACTATTCATAATATTACAGTTTTAATTCGCTTTTAATGCTTACTTTTAACGTAACTGAGAGCATCAAAAACTGTAATTAAATTACAGATTTAACAAATACCTGTTGCTGTACTGCCGTGTGAATTCTTTTTGCGCAACAATGCAGTATTATTTTGATGAATATTGGGTATAGGGAGGGTTTGAGCCGAACCGCTAGGCTGCTTGCAGCCGATAACTCACACAAAGACGCTGTGAATACATCCATGTAAGCTCTTCTCCAGCATCCATGCTGGACAGGCCTTGTTTAGCATTATTAGCTCGCTGCCAAGCTGCACTGGTGTCATTTAATAAATGGCACGACAAAAACATAACGAGGTGGTAAACGCAGAGTATCCTTTTTACGGGGACGTGTTTTTCAGGGATGAAAAACCTACAAATTCGTCGGGAACGAATTTGAAAAGCGCTTGCGCTGGCCCGAAGGGTAAACTTCAGGATGAAGTTTGTAACTGTACAGGGAGGTATTCACAGCGGTCCACTAAAAAGCGATACGCCGCGTTTCGCCGCCGAATGCAACAAGACTCAAGCTGACTTTGAAAATGTGACCCTGTGATCGGAATTAAACTAAAAATTATTAGAAAAATACCCGAAAAAAGAGCGATATCTAAATAGATTATTTTGTAAGCTAGTTCTGGAAGGATAGTCGGTTATGCAGGATTTAAGACTGCTACACGTTAGAAAAATAAAAACTATAAATTATAGATTATAAGTGGAATATTTTTAAATTTAACTCTGGGAGAATGGTCGGTGATGCAGGATTTGAAATTGTGACCCATTAGATAAAAAACACCTAAACCAAGTGCGCTACCAAAACGTTTTTAAAATGATCGGTGATACAGGATTTGAACTTGTGACCCGTTAGATAAAAAACACCCAAACCACGTGCGCTACCAAAACGTTTTTAAAATGGTCGGTGATACAGGATTTGAACTTGTGACCCGTTAGATAAAAAACACCCAAACCACGTGCGCTACCAAAACGTTTTTAAAATGGTCGGTGATGCAGGATTTGAACTTGTGACCCGTTAGATAAAAAACACCCAAACCAAGTGCGCTACCAAAACGTTTTTAAAATGGTCGGTGATGCATGATTTGAACTTGTGACCCGTTAGATAAAAAACACCCAAACCAAGTGCGCTACCAAAACGTTTTTAAAATGGTCGGTGATGCAGGATTTGAACCTGCGACCCCTTGGACCCAAACCAAGTGCGCTACCAAACTGCGCCAATCACCGAGCAAGAGGGGATGGGGTGGATGATGGGGTTCGAACCCACGACAACCGGAATCACAATCCGGGGCTCTACCAACTGAGCTACAACCACCACATTTTAAAAACATTTACGCCTAAATGGCGCGCCCGATAGGATTCGAACCTATGACCCACGGCTTAGAAGGCCGTTGCTCTATCCAACTGAGCTACGGGCGCACATGTCAAACGCCTAACAGGGTTGAATATTTGTAACTTTTAAAGTGGTCGGTGATGCAGGATTTGAATTTGTGACCCGTTAGATCAAAAACACCCAAACCTTGTGCGCTACCAAACCGTTTTTTAAAAGTGGTCGGTGATGCAGGATTTGAACCTGCGACCCCTTGGACCCAAACCAAGTGCGCTACCAAACTGCGCCAATCACCGACGATGTTGCACTGCTACAACGGGGCGAGATATTAACGCTCGCCATGCACACCGTCAAACCTTTTTTTTGTAAATCGTACTGTTTGGCTATTATTTGAACCTAATTCAAGTAAGTGCTGATTACAAACAGCGATGATAGCCTTATTTGAGTAGCTGTGCGAAAATATCAACATATTCATCAAGGGGGAAATCAGCAGGCATGACAGCTCAAATTATTGACGGCAAAGCGGTTGCGCAAGCAACAAAAGACAAAGTAGCAGCACAAGTACGTGCCAGAATTGCTGCAGGCAAACGTGCACCTGGTTTAGCCGTCGTACTGGTTGGCCTAGATGCGGCTTCACAAGTTTATGTTGGTAGTAAACGAAAAGCATGTGAAGAAGTAGGTTTTCACTCTGTCTCCTATGATTTACCCGCAGATACCCGCCAAGCACAATTACTGGAACTTATTGATAAACTAAATGCAGATAACAGTGTTGATGGTATTTTAGTTCAGCTACCTTTGCCCGCGGGCTTAGATGCTTCGGCAATATTAGAACGTATCCACCCTCATAAAGATGTCGATGGCTTTCATCCTTACAATATTGGCCGTTTAGCGCAGCGTATGCCGGCATTACGCCCATGTACGCCCAAAGGGATTATGACGCTACTACAAAGCACAGGTGTCAATATTAAAGGAATGGATGCGGTTGTGGTTGGGGCCTCAAATATTGTAGGGCGCCCTATGGCATTAGAACTCTTGCTGGCTGGCTGTACCACTACCGTTTGCCATAAGTTTACTAAAAACCTAGAGCAACAAGTTCGCCGCGCTGATTTACTGGTTGTGGCGGTGGGACGGCCGGAATTTATTCCTGGCGATTGGGTAAAACCAGGTGCATTAGTGGTTGATGTGGGCATTAACCGCTTAGATAGCGGTAAATTAGTGGGTGATGTTGACTATGCCAACGCCGTAAAACAGGCGCGTTATATTACCCCCGTACCTGGTGGCGTCGGCCCTATGACCGTGGCCAGTTTAATTGAAAACACCCTAGAAGCCTGTGAGCTCTATCACGACAATCACGTTTCCTTGCCGGCGTGATCCACCAGCTTAAAACACTGGCACCGTAATAAAAAACCGCCTTTCGGCGGTTTTTTTACTGAATATATTAGCCTTTACGCCACGTGGTTATACCATTTTTATCTTCTACGATAATACCTTTGGCTGTAAGCTCTGCTCTGGCAGCATCCGCAGCAGGCCAATCTTTGGCAGCACGAGCGGCATTACGTTTTGCAATTAACGCTTCAATTGCAGCAACATCATCAATCGAAGTACCACTTTGTAAAAAGTGTTCGGCATCGCCTTGTAATAAACCAAGTACGCCCGCTAACAAACTTAATAAACCTGCCAACTCAGCCGCTTTAGCCGGTTCAGTTTCTTTAAAGCGATTGACCTCACGCGCCAGCTCAAACAATACAGGTAACGCCTCTGGCGTATTGAAATCATCATCCATTGCCGCTTTAAAACGGGCAATATAGGGACTCTTTAAATCAATGCTCTGGCTTGGCGTAATGTTACGCAATGCGGTATATAAACGGCCTAGGGCCGCATGCGCTTGCTCTAAGTTTTCTTTGGAATAGTTAAGCTGACTACGATATTGACTGGATAACAAGAAGTAACGTACTGCCTCGGCATTATATTCTGCCAATACCTCTTTTACCGTAAAGAAATTCCCCAACGATTTTGACATTTTTTCTTTATCAACCTGCACCATCCCCGTATGGATCCACGTGTTGACATATTTATGACCATGCGCACAGGTTGATTGTGCAATTTCATTTTCATGATGCGGGAACTGTAAATCAGAGCCACCGCCATGAATATCAAAATGCACGCCGAGGTGTTTGGCACTCATCGCCGAACATTCAATATGCCAGCCAGGACGGCCATTACCCCAAGGCGATTCCCAAAATGGCTCACCAGGCTTCGCCGTTTTCCACAGTACAAAATCTAAAGGATCATCTTTATTATCGGCCACTTCAACTCGGGCGCCCGATTGCAGCATCTCTAGATTTTGCTGACTTAAGGCACCATAGGCCTCATATTTACTTACATCAAATAACACATCACCATCGGCTGCTTGATAAGCATAGCCTTTCAGCAATAACGTTTGAATGAGCTCAATAATCTCAGTCATATGCGTTGTTACGCGCGGCTCGATATCGGCAGGTAACAAACCTAATGCTGCAAAATCGGCGTGCATAGCCTCCGTAAAACGCTGCGTTAAGGCATCACAACTTTCATTGTTTTCAGCTGCCCGCTTTATAATTTTGTCGTCTACGTCGGTGATATTACGTACGTAAGTCACATCGTAACCACTAAAGCGCAAATAGCGATTCATGACGTCAAACGCCACGTACGTTCTGGCATGACCTATATGACAATGATCATAAATAGTAATGCCGCAAACATACAATCCTACTTTACCCGGCACAATGGGGGTAAACACTTCTTTCTGACGGTTTAAGGTATTGTATATCTGTAACATTATGTCCTCTGACAAACTTTAAGTGGCTAACACAGTAATAGGCTAAATAGTTTATCACTGGCAGCGCACTGCCGCTATCCTTGCTTTATGATTTGCTCACAGTGCGATAGAATAGTGTCCTTGCAACTACAAGGATATTGATCATGGTCACGTTACATACTAATTATGGCGTTATTACATTAAATTTATTTGCCGATAAAGCGCCAATTACAGTGGCTAACTTTATTAGCTATGTAAAAGACGGCTTTTACGACAACACAATTTTCCACCGTGTTATTGACGGCTTTATGATCCAAGGCGGTGGTTTTACGCCAGATATGGATCAAAAAGAAACCAAAGCGACCATTAAAAATGAAGCAAATAATCGTGTTGCTAATAAAAAAGGGTCTATTGCTATGGCACGCACCAGCGATCCACACTCAGCAACCTGCCAGTTTTTTATTAACGTAGCCGATAACAGCTTTTTAAATTTTAGCGCCGAAAATTCGCAAGGCTGGGGTTACTGCGTTTTTGGTGAAGTGGTAGAAGGTATGGACGTAATTGATAAGATCAGAGCGGTTCGTACAGGCCGTTTTGCGGGTCATAGCGATGTGCCTATTGATCCCGTATTAATTGAACGCGCGGTGTTAAACGACTAAGTGAACGCACACACGTTATTTATTGCCGACTTACATTTGTCGGCACAACGGCCTGATATTACGCAGGCCTTTTTAACGTTCTTGCAGCAGCAAGCCCCTGCTGCTGACGCACTCTATATCTTGGGTGATTTATTTGAAGTCTGGATTGGTGATGACAATCCAGAGCCACTGCTTGACACGCTTGCAAAGGCTATTAACCAGCTAAGCCAGCGTATCCCCGTTTACTTTATCCATGGCAATCGTGACTTTTTATTAAAGCAAGCTTATGCTCACCGGGCTGGTATGCGGCTTCTTCCACCACATAAAGTGATTGATCTTTACGGTACACCAACCCTGATTATGCATGGGGATAGTTTGTGCACCCTGGATATTAAGTATCAAAAATTTCGTCGATGGTGGGACCAACCTTGGTGGCAGTGGTTAATGCTCTCGCTACCACTGTGGTATCGGCAACGATTAGCCGCCAAAGCTCGTGCGAAAAGCGCTAAGGCCAAAGCCAGTTATAAAGCCATGGGCAGCAGCAATATTATGGATGTCACCCCTGAAGAAGTTCCAAAGGTTATGACAGCATACCACGTAAAGCATCTTATCCATGGCCATACTCACCGACCAGCCATTCACGATGTCCTTGTAAACAATGCGGCCGCTAAACGCTATGTTTTGGGCGATTGGTATACACAGAGCAGTTATCTAAAAGTGTCTGCGACAGAATGGCAGCTTTACTTTAGGCCGCTGCCACCGTCTTAACAGATGCGATAGTCTCGGCAGGCTGACCACTGTGGAATTTAAAATCGATATCTGCACTTAAAATCAATTCAGCTTCTACTTCACCAAAAAAGCGGATGCGATCGCTAATATCTGTACCCGCAATTTGCTCAGCTAATTGCAAGTAATCCTGATAATGCCGCGCTTCAGAACGCAGTAATGAAATATAAAAATTACCGATATCGACAGGTAATAGCGGGGCTAACCGCGCAAAGCGCTCACAAGAACGAGCTTCAATATAAGCACCACAAATGAGTTTATCTACCAACGCATTAGGTTCAAACGTGCTGACATGACGTAACAAGCCTTTAGCATAACGGCTAGAAGTGATTTTATCGTAGGGGATCTGATAGCGTTGCATCATTTCTAATACTTGATAAAAATGATGCAACTCTTCCTTAATCAACAGCACCATTTTATCGATCAGCTCTTGTCCATACTCAGAATGAGATTTAGGTAACATCGATTTTTTAAGTTTAATGTCTGCGAGTGCTTGCCATTCGCCCTGTTGACGATACGTAAAATCTTCATAGGGTTTTAACCATTGAAGTAGTGCGTCGGCACTTTGCTCATCGACAGCGTAGCGTCTAATTAAATACATCGCTGATTGCGCTGCTTTTAATTCACAAATTAAATGATCAGTGAGTATTACGCTGAGCTGCTCAGGCTGTTGCGCCACGACAAGCCAACTTTGGGGTGTATCACAGTGTAAAAACTGTTGGATAGGCGCTAATAAAGACTGGTATTCGTTACTTAACATAAAAAGAGTCACCCGCGAAAAGACGAGATAATTATACCCGAAGCCTGCAATTGACTCCAGCCACTCAGTATTCGGTTAAATTTTCATCGTTACCTTGACGAATTGGCAGAGATCAACCATAACTGATGTACGGGTAAATGTGACTATCCTTAATTGCTCAAGTTGTGTGCGTTAAACAGCGAGCAGATAATGGGGTAACAACTCCCGTACAAAGGCTTAGTCGTGCGATAACAAGGATAATAATTATGATACTAAACCATTTATGGGGTTTATACGCCCACCCGAAAGAAGAATGGCATACCATTGATGCTCGGCATGAAAGTTTTCGCTACAGCATGATTCATATTATGCTAGTTGCCTTAATTCCATCTATTTGTGCCTATTACTCCGCGGTACATCTTGGCTGGAGCATAGGTGTGGGCGATAAAATCTTTTTAACAGCAGAAAGTGCGATGATGCTTTCTGTTGCTATGTACATTGCGTTGATTGTTGGCGTATTTGTACTTGGGTTACTGGCACACTGGATGGCACACACCTTTGGCTCTGAGCCAACCTACACTCAAACATTAGAATTGGCTTCTTATACCTCAACCCCTCTGTTTATGGTCGGTTTTGCAGCACTTTACCCTGAATTGTGGTTTGTAATGATGGTCGGTCTGGCAGGCCTAGCGTACTCAGTGTATCTACTTTACGTTGGGGTACCCATTTTGATGCATATACCAGAAGAACGTGGTTTTATTTATGCAAGCTCTGTAGTAACCTGTGGTTTAATTTTGTTAGTTAGCGTGATGGCAGCCACAGCAATTTTATGGAGTTCAGGCTTTGGCCCGGCGTTTACGCACTAATCCTGAATTTACGAACTAGCAGACAACAGATAATAAAAAAGTAAGACAAGGTAGTAAAACGGCTGCAATTGCAGCCGTTTTTTTCTTAATTAGCGCGCTTAACCTTCGTTATACGTTTCTAAATTGGCAGACATTGCCATAACAGACGCAACCTTCGCATCATCACTGCGCATTTGATCTAAACGGTTAAGATAATCTTGATCAATATCATTAGTCACATAGTAACCATCAAATACCGAGGTTTCAAACCTGCTGATCTCTGCGTTTTCAGTACGAACCGCCGCAATCAAATCAGGCAAAGATTGAAATATCAGCCCATCTGCACCAATAATTTGACAAATACTCTCTACATCATGTCCATGGGCAATCAATTCTGTCGCAGAGGGCATATCAATCCCATACACATTAGGGAACCGAATTTCTGGTGCGGCTGACGCAAAATACACTTTCTTGGCACCCGCCTCTCGTGCCATCTCAATGATTTGGCCAGACGTTGTGCCGCGCACGATAGAATCATCGACTAACAACACATTTTTACCTTTAAACTCTTGCCAAATCGCGTTTAGCTTACGTTTTACGGATTTTTTGCGTTGTGTTTGACCAGGCATAATGAATGTACGGCCAATATAACGGTTTTTAACAAAGCCCTGACGATAAGGCAACGCTAACACATTGGCAATTTCCAACGCGGCGTCATTGCTTGTTTCTGGAATTGGAATAACTACATCAATATCTAAATGCGCCCACTCCCGTTTGATTTTCTCACCTAAGTAAGTTCCCATGGCAACACGTGACGCATACACCGAAATGTTATCCATGGTTGAATCAGGACGAGCAAAATACACATATTCAAAAATACAGGGGGTATAGCTAGGATTTTCTGCGCATTGCAAACTGTGCAGCTCTCCTTGCTCGGTAATATACACCGCTTCACCAGGCGAAATATCACGTAACACAGTAAAGCCGTCTGCGTCTAAAGCCACACTTTCAGACGCCACCATATACTCAGTACCGGCAGCGGTTTCACGTTTTCCCATCACTAAAGGACGGATCCCATTAGGATCTCGAAAAGCAACCAAGCCATGGCCAATAATTAACGCAACAGCAGCGTAGCCACCACGCACTTTACGATGAACATTTGCCAACGCTTTAAAAATTTGTTCCGGCTGTAACTGCATATTTGGCTGCAAAGCGAGCTCATGTGCTAGCACATTCAGCAACACTTCTGAATCAGAGGTGGTGTTAACATGACGGCGTGCTAAACGGAATATCTCATCTTTAAGCTCGTGAGCATTAGTCAGATTGCCATTGTGCGCTAAAGCAATACCGAAAGGGCTGTTTACATAAAAAGGCTGGGCTTCAGCGGTACTTGACGAGCCTGCCGTAGGATAACGTACATGGCCAATACCAATATTGCCTGCAAGTCGCTGCATGTGCCGTGTTTCAAACACATCTTTAACCAGTCCATTTGCCTTGCGTAAACGCAAGGTGTTGTTATCAACCGTCACGATACCGGCGGCATCTTGCCCGCGGTGTTGTAGCACTGTCAGGCCATCATATAGCGCCTGATTTACGGGAGACTTACCTACGATACCAACAATACCACACATTGATTCATCCTCGCCGGCTATGGCTTTTGCATAAAACTAGAATGGCTCTTTAAATATTCAAAGAACCATTCAATGATAAATCCGAACTCCGGGATCAGGCGCGATTGGCGCCACCAATCGGCAGAAGCCGCCGGAGTAAAAGCATCGCTAAAAAATAACACCGCACTGACTACTAATACGCCTCGTAGCGCACCAAAAACCAACCCTAAAATTCGATCGGTTCCAGATAACCCCGTTGATTGTACTAGGGTGCCGATAAGGTAATTGATTAAAGCGCCAACGATAAGCGATGCGATAAATAGAATACCTATGGCAGAGGCATTGCGAAGTGTCGTGTCAGAGATTTGCGTGAAGAAACTAGCAAGATAGGGATAATAGGAGCTGGCAATAAAAAAAGCCGCGATCCATACGGTTAGCGACACTGCCTCTTTGACGAAGCCGCGAACCAAGCTCACCACAGCAGAGAGTGCGATGATGGCTAAAATAACGAAATCAACCCAATTCATTTGCTACCAAAGGATGCTTAATGACGGCGCGCATTCTATCAAATTGCATGGGAGAATAGCTAATTATTTTCGGTAGGTTGATAATTACTAATGGTCAGCCGTTCAATACCAGTAAGCTGCTGCAATTTGTTTAGCCCTTGCTCTAACCGCTCTTTCCGAAGTTCTGGGCCCACAAAAACACTGGTCAGTGGCTGGCCATTGGCATTTGTGATACTGCGCGTAAAGGTCGCAAAACCCGCCTGACGTAATTTCGCAACTAACGCATTCGCATTTTGAGGATTACTAAAACTTCCTACACGCACAACCCATGCGGCTTGGCCAATACCTGGCGCTGGCGGCGGACTTACCGTTACCGGTGTCTTTGTCGCGGGCGTTTCAGTTGCTGTCGTATTACTAGGCACCCTCACAGGCTCTGCTGTTTCAATTGGAGTGGCGTTGGCCGATCCAACGGTTACTTGAGCAAATTGCTGCGATGGTAAACGCTCACTTGCAGCGAGAGAATCGGTCGCAACACTCGCTTCAGCTAGATCGTCTGCTACCACAGTATCATCAACGGGCTGAGCTGCTGCAGCTTCCGCTCTGGCGGCAAACGCTGCCTCATCAAAGGGCGTGACTTGCTGCACACCAGCAAATTCAGGTTTATTGGGAATAGCTTGGAAATCATCTTTGATCACCTGCTTTTCCCCATCAAGCAAATCAGGCAAAAATATGATGCCTGCCAGAACCAAGATACTGGTGCCTAAAAGCCGATGTTTAAATTTTGCTGTCATTGCTACTCCTGCCGCATTGCCAGTACTGCGGAAACGGTAATAAAAGAACCAAAAACAACCAATAATGTGGATGGCTGTAAGGTTTGCATGATAGCGGGATACGCAGTTTGCATACTGTCATAGTCATATACTGACAACATATTGCCTGACGATACCACAGATAACGCCTCAGCTAGCAGCACATTGTTTGCACCACGCGTTCCAGGCAGACTAGCAAGATGCCACTCATCAACATAAGCCGTCAAGGGCGCTAAGGTTTGTGTTACATCTTTATCTTTTAGCATCCCGACTAAGGCAATAATTTTACTATAACGCGGTTTAAGAATATGCAACTGACTGGCCAAATAAGCAGCTGATTGTGGATTATGTGCCACATCCAGTAACACATCAGGCTGATGTTGCACAAACTGCATTCGACCTGGTAAGCGCAACTGCGATAAGCAAGCGTTTAATGTTGCCTCCGCAGGTAATTTGCCTAACTGCTCTAAAACCGCCAAACTGGTCGCCACATTTTGTACCGGCACTCCGGGTAATGGGAGATTGGCGTAACGATGAGAGATCCCTTGCCATTCCCAACTGTCTGAAGCAAGACGATAATGAAAATGTTGGCCTACTTGGAGTAACGTAGTCCCTTTTTCCAACGCCACCGCTAAAATAGCCTGGGGCGGTTCTACTTCACCTGAAATGGCGACTTTTCCGGTGCGAAAGATTCCTGCCTTTTCTTTACTGATGCTCTCTACATCATGCCCTAACCAATCTTGATGATCTAAACCGATAGTGGTGATAACACTGACATCCGGTTCGATGATATTAGTCGCATCCAATCTGCCCCCTAAACCAACTTCGATGAGACAATACTCAGGGGAGTGCGCTTGCAAAATAGCGAAGGCAACCAACGTAGTGAATTCAAAGTAGGTCAATGAGGTATCTTGACGTAAAGCATCTACTAACGCAAAGGCGTCAAGCCAATCTGCATCAGCAACATCCTGTCCATTCAAGCGCAAGCGCTCATTAAAATATTGCAAATGGGGTGATGTATATACGCCAACAGTATGGCCTTGGGCTAAGAGGACTTGTTCTAAGGTGCGCAGTGTTGTGCCTTTACCATTGGTGCCAGCAACTAAAACCACTTGCCCTGGCAATGAGGTTAAATTACCACGTTCAGCTACACGCTTCACACGCTCAAGTCCCATCTCAATCTTATCAATTGGATGGCTTTGCTCAATATAGCAAAGCCAATCGGCCAGCGTGTGGCGCGATTGGCTATTCAGGTTTTCGACAGACATAAATCCTTAAGCGGCGCTGCTTTTAACAACGGGCAGCGGCAATTGCATAAACTTAGCGACTAATCGTGCAATTGTATCGCGCATTTCACGGCGGTCAACAATCATATCAATTGCACCATGTTCTAATAAGAATTCACTGCGCTGAAAGCCTTCTGGTAACTTCTCTCGAACTGTTTGTTCAATAACACGTGGTCCGGCAAAACCGATTAAGGCCTTCGGCTCACCAATATTAATATCCCCTAACATCGCTAAGCTGGCTGAAACGCCCCCCATCGTTGGATCTGTAAGCACAGAAATATAGGGTAAGCCTTGCTCGCTCATTTTGGCCAAGGCAGCACTGGTTTTCGCCATTTGCATTAACGAGAACAAGGCTTCTTGCATCCTCGCGCCGCCACTGGCAGAAAAACAAACAAAGGGGATTTTGTGTTTCAGCGCGTATTCCACCCCTGCCACAAATTTTGCACCAACCACCGATGCCATCGATCCGCCCATAAACTCAAACTCAAAGGCGGCAGCAACCACAGGCATACCATGTAACGCACCGTGCATCACCACCATCGCATCTTTCTCGTTAGTGTCTTTTTGTGCTGCGACAAGACGATCTTTATACCGTTTACTGTCTTTAAACTTCAGTAAATCTTGTGGTTCTAACTCAGCGGCAAGTTCTTTGGTAGAACCGGAGTCAAAGAAGTTTTGCAAGCGACTGCGTGCAGTCACGCGCATGTGATGATCACATTTTGGACATACACCAAGGTTACGATCTAAATCTGCTTTATACAGCACCGCATCACACGACATACATTTGGTCCATACCCCTTCTGGAATATTACGACGACCTGACGAAGAGGTTCTGGGGAGGATCTTTTCTAACCAACTCATAAAGGCTTCCTAATTCTGATCATGCTGATAATAGTTGATTATCTGAGCATAAAATACGCTAAAACCATCGAAATGGCGCAAATGCCACTATTAAAACACAAATATAGGCCCATCGAATACAGAAAACTGGTCTTAGTAGTATGGGGCGTTAACATCACAGAGTCTACAACTTACGTCGGGGGCAAAAACAAAGGCCCTAATGCCACTTTCGGGATCTGAAAATGCGCTGGATAATCAACATCAACTAAATACAATCCCCCCGGCTTTGCCGTTGCAGCAGCTAAATGACGGTTTTTACTCGCCAGTAGCATCGCTAACCAATCGGGGGATTGCCGCCCCATACCAATCTCTAATAGGCTGCCGGTAATATTGCGTACCATGTGGTGTAAAAATGCATTGGCTTTAATATCCAAGACCACATAGTCACCAAAACGTTCCAAGCGCAGATGCTGAACATGGCGAAACGGCGTGTTCGATTGGCATTGAATTGCCCGAAATGCACTAAAATCATGCTCCCCAAGCAACACAGGTGCCGCTTGCTGCATTAAAGTAACATCCAAGGATTGATGATAATGACTGATACCAGAGCGTAAAATGGCTGGCCGATATTTGTGGTTATAAATAACATAACGATAACGACGGGCCGTCGCACTGAATCGGGCATGAAAATCGTCAGGAACCACTTTCGCCCATCGAACAGCCACTTGATCAGGTAACTGGGTATTGGTGCCCATTACCCACGCTTTCTCATCACGTATAGATGTGGTGTCAAAATGCACCACCTGCCCTGTCGCGTGCACGCCGGCGTCTGTTCGACCTGCGCAAAACACTTCAACAGGCTGGTTAGCCACCTTGGCTAAAGCCATTTCTAACTCTGCTTGCACACTGGTTACTTCCCGCTGGCGCTGCCATCCAAAAAAACCAGTGCCATCGTATTCAATACCTAAGGCTATCCGCATTTTCCACCCTCAATTAACTGCGGCGATTATACCGCAGCTAAGCCGATATGCCCAAACACCTTAAATACGCCCTACTCTGGCTTTAACGCGGTTGCTTTATCTTTAACATAATCAGGGGCGTCCGAGTTAAGGACTTCATCAATCAGAGAAAGTGCACTCTCTGGTTCATCCATTTCGAAATAGGCCCGAATAAGATCGAGCTTCCCCGCAAAACCGGCGTCTTCTTGATCAACATCTGTTTTGTTGTGTTCACCGATAATATCAGCAAACTCGTCAAGCCCCACATCCACATTTAATTGTGTAAAACGTTCTTGATCTTCTTCAGTTTGCTCCATAGCATTAAGCAAATTATCGATCTCGACAAAATCGTCATCTGATAATACCGGCTCGTCGTCGTTATCAGACGTATCAGCGATGGCAGAATTTAACCATGCTTCAGCTTCGGCATCAGCGTCGGCCTCCATGGCTGCAGTATCTTCTTGTTTAATCGCTGCAAGCTCGTTTAGCAACTCATCGAATTGACTATCATCAAGCCCTAACACCAATTCATCGTCGTTATCCGTTATGGTGTCAGTACTTTCACTGTCTTGCCACAGTTCCGTATCCGCCAACTCGCTGGTCTCTAAGGCATTAACGTCAGCATTTAACAAAGCATCAAGTTCTGCATCAGTATCTGTATCTGTATCTGTATCTGTATCTGTATCTGTATCTGTATCTGAATCAAACGCTAACTCAGTCTCAAAATCAGTATCTTGCGCCAAAGCACTGTCTAGATCGGTATCGTTAGCCGTATCTAGCGCTAAATCAGTACCTGTAGCGATATCGGAATCAAGCTCTAGATCAGGATCGCGTGTGAGTTGTTCAATTTGTTGCGCCAACTGACTAAGCTCTGCCGCATCTTGCGCGGCTGCAGCGGCGTCATTGTCTAATTCAACAAAAGCATCTTGCACATCTTGCACATCTTGCGCTGCAAATTCAGCGTCATTGTCTAACTCAACAATAGCATCTTGCACATCTTGCGCTGCGACTTCAGCGTCATTGTCTAACTCAACAATAGCATCATGCGTATCTTGCGCTGCAACTTCAGCGTCATTGTCTAACTCAACAATAACATCTTGCGCTTCAGTAACTGTGTCTTTATCTAACTCAGCAGGCGTATCTTGTTCATCAGGTGCTAAATCCAGCTCGGGATAACTGTCAAGTATTTGGCTTGGATTCTCAACCGATAGCGCGGCTTCGCTTGGCCGGTTGACCGAATTATCTTCTGCCGTATTCAAATCTAACGATAACGCATTATCGTCATCGTTATGTGTTATCTGCTCAAGATCAATATCCGAAAGAGTGAGTTCTTCGGCAGCCGTTAATGGTGAGTCGGCTGTACGCAAAGACTGTTCGGCAGCAGCCTGCTGCTCAATATCATCCAACTCTGCATGCAACAACTGCTCATCTTCAGAAAGCAGTTCTTGTCCCTCATCAAGCGCCAGATCAGACAGATCTTGAGCTTCTGTTTCAGCGGCCAAGCGTTCAGCAAACTCTTCTAGTTCAGAATTATCAAAGCGTGTTTCTGTAGTAACATCGGTGTCTACTCCCGTGTCGACATCCGTGTCTAACAGAACCGTATTCTCTTGAGCATTGGCAGAAGAGAAATCAAAATCAGCCTCATTTAAAAGGCTGATATCGTCTGCCAAGTCATCTGTAAGCGTATCAGCGGATAAACCCGTCTCAGCAAAAGAGGCATTATCTTGCTTATCGGCCGTTTCACGTCCCTGCTCTGGATAGTTTTCGGGCAGATCCAGTTCAATTTCTTCTAGCAAACTATCAATATCATCTTGATTATCGAAAGCAGTAGCCTCGCGCTGTTCTGGCAGGGTGTCAGCGGAATCGCCCAGAAGATCTGATAACTCCGAGTCTTCAGGATCCGCCAACTCGATTACTTCATCAGCGTCATCCTCCACGGCTAACAGCGCGGCAAGATCGGTATCAGATAAAATATTATTAGCGTCAAAACTTAATTCATCTTCAGTAGGTAACGACAAATCGTTATCCGCTCGGCCCGCTGATGGCTCATCAAGCGTAATATCCAAACTGTCATCCAAACGATCATTCAGATCACCTCCGTCAAGTAAATCGGTGCGTAATGGATCCGGTTCGTTTAACTCATCCAGTAAGATGTCATCACTAAAATCAGGTAAATCATCATCCAACAAACTGTCTTTAGCCGTAGCCTGTTTCGATGTTTCTTTTGGCTCAAAGGCATCGCCTAGCAGGCTGTCATCAAGATCAAATAAACTATCGTCAAAATCCTGACTGGTATCTAATGGCGGTAATGGCGACTGATATCCCGGCTTCGCTACCGGCTCACTGATCGCAGCGGCGACGGTCTGTTCTGTTTTACGACTACGGCGCATGATCCAGAATAACCCGCCAAGTAATAACAAAATCGCTGGCAATGAAGCCGCCACAACCCAACTCAATGGATTCTTGAGCAAATCATCTAACGCTGAATGTTGTTCAGCCGCTAATTTTGCCGCCTCTTCAGCGGCTTTCTGCGCTTGTTGTTCTGCCAAAATTTGCTGTTGCTGCTGCAATAACTGATTTAATTGTTGCTGTAACAGGCTATCTTCTGCTAACTGTGCTTTTAACCCCTGTAATTCTTCCTCAACTCGACCAAGCGAACCCCGCAACTGTTGATTTTCAAGCGCAATACCTTCGATCAATTGCATAGAGTCTTGATATTGTTCTTTTAATACCGTTAATTCAGCAGCTGTTTGTTGCTGAACGACATTAGGTTTTGCCGCAGCTTCTCGTGCTTTGGCGCGCGCAGCCGATTCACGTGCGACACGCTCTGCCCACCATTTATCGTCAGCATCCGCTTTACGCCTCGCGACTTCGGGATCCACACTGCGTATTTCCCGTAAATCAGGCAGTAGTAGCATGGCACCAGGTTGTAAATGATTGAAGTTCGCGTCATTAAACGCTTGGGGATTTTTTAAGAACAATGCATACATCACCTGATAGGTCGTCACACTGCTATTGGGTTTAACTTGCTCGGCAATCCGCCACAAGGTATCGCTGGCAGTTAATGGGCCAAATTGTTTTTGTAACAGCACACTGTCTGAGTTTTTTGGACCACGAATTTGCGTTGGTGCCGAATCGGCCATCGCAAGTGGCAATATATTGACAAAAACTAATAGTAAAACAATTAGAACGGGCATCAGGATTCCTTAGCCGAGCACCTAGACTCACATTAAAGTCAAACTCTGTGGCTGTGTTATGCAAGCCGTGTTCCATATTACGCTTGCGCAGTGCGTTAAATATAATGCAGAACCACTTTTCTGGCTAGTAGTTGACGCTGGCATGTTAGCAAATTGATAACGTTATTGACTTAATGGCGAGCTCAAGCACTCTACAGAAAAAAAGCGCCCTTGGGCGCTTTAAGACAGGCGGTCAGGCTCATAGCCATTATAAGTAATCGCGAATGAGATGTTCGGCAATTTGAATACTATTGGTGGCGGCCCCTTTGCGAATATTGTCTGCCACTATCCACAAATTAATGCCATTTTCATGGGAAAGATCTTGCCGGATCCGGCCAACAAATACCTCATCTTTGCCAGCAGCACTGCACACCTGTGTTGGGAAGTCAGCATTATTCTCTAACAACACAACACCGGGCGCGTTGGCAAGTAGGGCTTTAACATGTTCAACGGTAATGGGCATTCTGGTTTCAATGTGAACGGCTTCCGCATGACCAAAGAATACCGGGACCCGCACTGCAGTGGCATTAACCGAAATACTGCTATCACCCAAAATTTTCTGGGTTTCCCAATGCATCTTCATTTCTTCTTTGGTGTAACCGTTATCCATAAACACATCAATTTGAGGAATAACGTTAAAGGCGATTTGACGCGCAAACTCTCCGTCTTCATCAATCGGCTGACCATTTAATAACTTAGCTGTTTCTTTTGCTAGCGCTTCAACAGCTGACTGGCCAGCGCCACTAACAGATTGATAAGTCGCGACATTGACTCGACTGATCCCAACCGCATCATGAATTGGTTTTAATGCCACTAACATTTGTATCGTAGAGCAGTTGGGGTTAGCGATAATATTGCGATTACGATAATCGGCAATAGCCGCGGCATTTACTTCGGGTACAACCAACGGAATATCGGCTTCGTAACGGAAATGCGAGGTATTGTCGATAACGACACAGCCCGCCTCAGCTGCTTTAGGTGCATAAATGGCTGAAATACTCCCGCCAGCAGAAAATAACCCAATTTGAGCTTGGCTCCAATCGAATTGCTCGGCATCTAATACCGTGATTTTTTTGCCTTTAAACGTAATAGTGCCACCAGCAGAGCGACTACTAGCGAGCGGAAATAATTGCGCCACAGGGAAATCACGTTGTTCAAGAATTTCAATTAAATGTTGGCCTACCAAGCCGGTCGCGCCTAAAATCGCGACATTGTATTGCGACGCCATGCGATGCATCCTCTTAATTAAAGCCTAATTGGCTAAGCCAGGGCGGTGTAGCCTGACCGACAAGCTGTAACGCGCTAAACTCCCGTCGCGCCGGATATGACTTACGAAGCCAGTCAAATCCTTTCCCTTCAATATGATAACGAAATAAGGCATCGTCACGCCGTACATCATATAACATTCTCGCGACATTTTGGACATCTGGAAGCCCAAAATTTGCAGATATTTGCAGTTTTTCCACTGCTGGCACTGGCAATAATTCGCTAAGGTGTGCGCTCTCGGGGATCTGTAACAGTTCACAGCAACGTTGATATAACATGGCGGTACCACGCGCCTTACCCTCAATACTGTGTCCAGCAATATGGGCTGTAGCGATATCACAATAGGCGATCAATGGTCGCAAGATCTCAGGCTCGTGTTCCCAGACATCTAACACCAAGGGGCGCCGACATTGTTGCTGAGCTGCCAATAAAGCGGCATTATCTATTACACCGCCACGTGAGGCATTAATGATGGCGCAATCCGGTTTAAGTTTCGCCAATTGTGTGGCGTTAAGTAAATGCGTGGTTTGCTCTAAACCGGTTTTTGTCAGTGGCGTATGAAAACTAATAATATCGGCTTGCTGACATAGCTGTTCAAAATCGGTATGCGCAAAATCAGCTTCGTGCTTGGCCCGAATAGGATCACAAAGCAGCACCGGAATGTGTAAAGCCGTTAAAGCATTAGCCAAACGACGCCCAATGTTACCAACACCAACAATCCCGACGGTTTTGTCACGCAATTGCCATTGATAACGCTCGGCTAAACACCAAAGGCTACTTAATACATATTCCACAACCGATTGGGCATTACAGCCAGGTGCAGAACTAAATGCAATATTTCGTGCCGCGAGATAAGTACGATCAATGTGATCCATGCCAATGGTCGCGGTACCGACAAATTGTAATTTTTTATTCGCTGCTAACAAAGCCTCATTAACCTGAGTCACTGAACGTACTAATAAAATATCGGCTTCAGCGATATCATTTGCGCGGGCCGTTCGACCATTGAAAAGCGTTACCTCACCCAATTTTGCAAAAAACGCTTGCACCAGGGGCATATTTTCGTCAGCAAAAATCTTCATCATGCGTTCTCATTACGGCTTAAAAATTAAGCATGCTCACTTGGGAAGCCCACTCTTCCATTCAGCGTTGCTTAGCGTACCACCGCCTGTTGCCATTATGCTAGAAACATCATACTCACTGCATTATTTTTGCAACCGTTGTCTGAACAAAAAAGGCGCTTAATCAAGCGCCTTTTCAATGCACAGAGAAAGCTTAATTGGTATAGCGCTGCAACACTAACGTGGCATTAGTGCCACCAAAACCAAAGCTGTTTGACATCACAGTATTGAGCACGGCATCACGTGGCTCAGTCACAATGTTCAATCCTTTGGCAGCGTCGTCTAACTCGCCAATATTTATAGAAGGCGCTATAAAGTTATGCTGCATCATCAGCAATGAATAAATCGCTTCATGCACCCCCGCGGCTCCGAGCGCATGCCCTGTCATCGCTTTAGTCGCACTTATGGCAGGCATTTGACCTGCAAAGACTTCTTGAATAGCCCCCAGCTCTTTAACATCACCCACTGGGGTACTGGTACCATGCGTATTTAAATAATCAATAGGGGCTGATACACCCTGCATGGCCATTTGCATGCAGCGTACAGCGCCCTCACCACTTGGGGCCACCATATCGTAACCATCCGAGGTGGCGCCATAGCCGACAATTTCTGCGTAAATCGTCGCACCACGCGCCAGCGCGTGTTCGAGCTCTTCAACAACCACAATGCCACCACCACCACTGATTACAAACCCATCGCGATTAGCATCATAGGTTCGAGACGCAACTGTTGGTGTATCATTATAACGTGAGGATAACGCGCCCATGGCATCAAATTCCATGGCTAAGGTCCAATGCACCTCTTCACCGCCCCCCGCAAACACGATGTCTTGTTTACCTAATTGAATCAGCTCCATGGCATTACCAATACAGTGCGCGCTGGTGGCGCACGCTGAGCTGATAGAGTAGTTAACACCCTTAATTTTAAACGGTGTCGCTAAACAAGCAGAACAGGTACTCGACATCGTTTTAGGCACGGCATAGGGTCCAACCCGTTTTACCCCTTTTTCCCGTAAAATATCGGCTGCTTCAACCTGAGTTTTAGACGAAGCGCCACCTGAACCAACCACTAGGCCGACGCGAGGATTGGAAATTTGTTCTTCAGTCAGGCCAGCATCTTGCATTGCTTCTTGCATGGCGATGTAAGCATAGGCTGCTGCATCACCCATAAAACGCAACGCTTTACGATCAATCAAATCACTTGGGTTAAGTTTTATGTCACCCCAAACTTGAGAGCGCAATCCTAGCTCGGCAAATTCCTCAGCGCGGGTAATTCCGGATTTACCGGCCTTTAACGCAGCTAATACTTCTGTTTTATTGTTACCAATACTGGATACAATGCCAAAACCGGTTATTACGGCTCTTTTCATGCTGACTCCCCAACCTACTTATTCAGGTTATAAAATAATTTGCGTGTTATTCTACGGCTTTTATGCCGAAAACTGGTCTGCTTTCAGCGAACAGTTGTACTCTATTTTTAATTTTGCTTCAGCCTGAGGTAAACTACAAGTTGAATTTTTCTTGGTAAGCTTACTATGCAGTCAATAGCACATGCCCGTATTCACTTCAATCCGCAAGGTACACCGGTTGCCACCGATTTTGATGATATTTACTTTTCTAATGAAGGCGGCTTAGCGGAAACGGATTATGTTTTTTTGCATCATAATGGACTGCCACAACGCTGGCCGCTTCACCCCGCTCGTTTTTTCCACATTATAGAAACAGGCTTTGGTACCGGTGCAAACTTTTTAGCCACGTGGCAACGTTTTAACGCCTATCGCGCCCGCTATCCGCAGGCACCGTGTCAACGTTTATATTTTACCAGTTTTGAGAAATATCCCCTTAGCTTGGCTGACTTAACACAGGCACTGCAGTGTCATACCGAGCTGAAAGCCGAATGCGAGCAACTGCTACATGCTTATCCAGCGCCGGTCAGTGGCTGTCACCGTTTACTCTTTGAACAAGGCCATATTGTGCTTGATTTATGGCTGGGCGATGTTAATACCCTGCTACCCCAACTACCTGCACAAAATAAAGTGGATGCCATTTTTCTTGATGGCTTTGCGCCCTCTAAAAATCCGGATATGTGGCAGCCCACGTTGTTTCAGCAACTCTTTAGATTAAGTCATCACGACACGACCCTCGCCACGTTTACGTGTGCCGGTATGGTGAAACGTGGCTTGCTTGATGCAGGCTTTATCGTTAAGAAAGTAAAGGGATTTGGTCGCAAGCGGGAAATGCTGTTGGCAACGCCCAATATTATGCCAAGCCATGATGCAGCAATAACGACAGCCGACATGCGTTCAAACCACGAACCGATAACCGTAATAGGTGGCGGCTTAGCCGCATTATGTGCGGCATTTTCCTTAATTCAACGTGGTGTCCAGGTTCGTTTGCTTTGTGCCGATGCCGACGTTGCGCTTGGCGCTTCGCAAAATAGACAAGGTGCGCTTTATCCCAACTTATCGGCCAATATCAGTTCGGCGGGATTATGGCATTGCCACGCCTTTCATTTTGCGCAACAGTTTTATCAACAATGCCAAGCATTGGGCATGGTATTTCCGCTGGCACGATGCGGCCTGCTGCACTTAGCCACAACTGACTTACTGCACACTCGACAGCAAAAAATGGCCCAGCAACAATCATGGCCGACTAATTTGGTTCGTTTTGTTGACGCAGAAATGGCAACCGCGATTGCGGGTATCCCCCTTAAGCACGCTGGGATCTTTATTCCCAATGCAGGTTGGCTATCACCGCAGGGTTTTTGCCAGGCACTTTATCAGTACTTAGCCACGCATCCGTTGTTCAGCGCGCGGTTTAATTATCATGTTGATCGTATTGACGCGATCAACGCAGGATGGCAGCTGCATTCGGGCGAGCAAACTGACTTTGCCAGCCAACTGCTTGTGGCAACCGGCGCCGATCTGCAACAACTTAACCTATTTTCTGCTCTACCCGTTAACCGTGTTCGGGGGCAAGTCAGCCATGTTGAATCGAAAGAATTACAATCACTTAAAACGGTTATTTGTCATAAAGGCTATTTAACACCGGCAATGGACGGCATTCACAGTGTCGGTGCAACCTTTGATCGAGCCGGTCAAGAAGCGCTTGTTCTCGCCGCGGACGACGAAACAAACCTCAACGAGTTACAACAACAATTACAGAGTCACGCCTGGTTACAACAGCTTAACGTTATCTCGGCAAAGGCAGCGTTTCGCGCAACGACACCCGATCATTTGCCACTATGTGGTTTTTATCATCCGGATGAACAGGCGACAGCGGGGATATGGGTGTTAAGTGGCTTAGGGGCGAGAGGGCTACTTTTTGCACCACTTTTAGCCGAGTTATTGGCCTGTCAACTCACGGCTGAACCCTTGCCGGTTGCCGAGGACACCTTAAAAATGCTTAGCGCAAACCGTTTTAGAAAAGCAGCAAAGCCCACAATTTAGAGAACATTGCTTTTTTACTGATTGCTTTGTGACTAATTGCTTACTGGTGTGATTGCCATTTACGCGTCATCCGTTAGGGTCTTGCCATCTGCAGAACAACGCGTCGGTTAATGGCGCGGCCCAACGACGTTTCGTTAGGCGCAACATGGCGTCGCTCGCCAAAACCTTCAATTTGTACTTTATCTTCTGAAACGCCGGCGGCGACAAAAAACGCTTTGATCTTTTCAGCGCGTTGTACCGATAACTGTTCATTCATCCAACGTCCCCCAAAACTATCGGTGTAACCTTGCAGTTCGATAGATTCAACGTCGGTATCATATTTTAGATACTCAGCGATTTGACTTAAGCGACGACGTGAATCTCGCGTTAATTGATCACCACCGCTTTCATAGGTTAATACCGTAAAAGCGATATCCTCGAAGCTGTAAGGTAATAACCCCGCAATACATTGACTAAATGCGGCGTACTGCGTGGGGAACTGCACAGGGTTTAGTGCTGCCACAACCTTGTCAAAAGGACTATACCAATCAGCATAATAGAAGGTTGGGCTAAAACCTTGTTCTAATTCTGTGAGTAATGTCCAAGCTGTTTTTTTAGGTAAGTCGCCATTAAATTGCTTTAACAAGCGCATACTGGCTAAGGCTTTTGTTTTTTCGCCAGCACGCCATTGCGGCGGCACCGACAACACTTCTGCGAGATCATAGTTATCTGGTAGGCGTAACATGGCTAACTCAAAATCCATATTTAAGCCTTTGCCAGCGTGACTTCGAAAAATTGCCGTACCAAAATTAGGGATATTATGCTCAAGCTGACAATGCAGAGGCGTATTTTTACTCAGCAACCATTGTGATTGATCAATACTGGCAGAATATTGACGCACCTGTGTAGGCGCAGCGCTAACCACCACGCTAGCAGCACTAAGACTGATGCCCAAAACACAAAACATAGCACGCATAAACACTCTGAGATCCTTTTTTAAGCTTGACCTTGCGCTGTGTTGGCAAACGCAATCAACGACTCGTTTTTAACTACGCCAAAAATACGATCAAAATACGATCAAAAATACAATAAAGACGGAGACATGCCCAACTGCAGACACGACATTAACCACACCATCAAGCAAAGCAAACATTGTGCCGAGATTTTACTAAAAATATACTAAGTTGTACCGCGCGTGATTATGCCACGATGTTACTAAGCCACGATTTTACTAAGCGAAGATGTTACTAATCATAGTACAGAGATTGTGCCGAAATTGTCCGTCACCCTCCGGTAACCCGAGCCTACAACATAAAACCACCTGACAATCGCCTACAACACAAGACCTTGTGGGGATTATTTGGCATAATATCGTTCACTTTACCCATGATAGAGCGATATCGAATAGATGCCTTCTCAAACCACGTCTTTGCTCGCGCGCCGTTTTAGGGGCTATTACCCTGTAGTTATCGACATAGAAACCGCAGGCTTTAATCCAAAAACCGATGCATTGTTGGAAATTGCAGTAAATTTATTGCAAATGGATGATGAAGGTCATTTATATCCAGGTGAAACATTACACTTTCATGTTGATCCTTTCGAAGGCGCCAACCTCGATGCCAGTTCCTTGGCGTTTAATGGCATTGATCCGTTTAATCCACTTCGTGGTGCGGTGAGCGAACGTGATGCTATTTCAGCTATTTGTAAAGCGGTACGTACAGCACAAAAAGCGGCTGGCTGCCAACGATCGGTGATTGTGGCGCACAATGCAGCCTTCGATCAAAGTTTCTTTAATGCGGCGATCAATCGCGTAAATTACAAGCGTTCCCCTTTTCATGCCTTTGTTTCATTTGATACCACCAGTTTGTCGGCACTGGCTTTAGGGCAAACCGTGCTAGCAAAAGCCTGCGCGCAGGCGGGTATCGCATTTAATGCAAAAGAAGCACATAGCGCGTTGTATGACACAGAACGCACCGCAGAACTATTTTGTTTTATTGTCAATCGCTGGCAAACACTTGGCGGTTGGCCTTTAACGGCCGTTGCGGAAGAAGAGGAAGAAGAGGCACAACTTGACCCGTTATAACAGGCTGCATCTGCACGATGCAGAGCAGCCTCATTACACAGAGTTAATCAATAAGCGTAATGCTTATTCAACATCTGTATCCGCAACTTTGTGCTTAGCCGCAGCGTCTTTGATTAGCGGCTGTAATTCACCACGTTGAAACATTTCTAAGACGATATCACAGCCACCGATCAACTCTCCCTCAACCCACAATTGTGGAAAAGTTGGCCAATTCGCGTATTTAGGTAACTCAGCCCGGATATCAGGATGTTGTAAAATGTCCACAAACGCAAACTGCTCACCACAGGCAATCAACGCTTGCGACGCTTGAGCAGAAAACCCGCAGCTTGGAAATTTTGGTGAACCTTTCATAAATAACAAAATGGGGTTTTCAGCGATTTGCTGTTTAATCTTATCTAACGTTTCCATCATGACCTCTAAAATTAATCTGTCAGTCTTACTATTTTACCCTGTATTACGCCTACAAGCACTTGAGTTTTTGATAAAGCCCCCAATATCAGCTGAACAATTAAATATGCTGTTAGCACCAGTTAGTGGCAAACCCCGCGTCGGCGAATAAAACTTGAGTATTTTAGTCAGGTTTTGTAGTCTACGTCATGCAGACACTTTTAACAACGTGAACGGAGAGCAACAATGGCCTTTGAATTACCCGCATTACCTTATGCTAAAGATGCATTAGTCCCACATATTTCTGCCGAGACGTTAGAGTACCATCACGGTAAACATCACAATACCTACGTGGTAAAACTAAACGGTTTAATTGAAGGCACCCCTTTTGCCAGCCAAACACTGGAAGAGATTGTCCGTAACAGCGAAGGTGGTGTATTTAATAACGCCGCGCAAGTTTGGAACCATACGTTTTACTGGCATTGTTTAGCGCCAAATGCGGGCGGTGAACCAACAGGTGCACTTGCTGATGCCATTAACGCTAAATGGGGTTCGTTTGCTGCGTTTAAAACGGCCTTTAACGACAAAGCCGTTAATAACTTTGGCTCTAGCTGGACATGGTTAGTGAAAAAAGCGGATGGTAGCTTAGATATCGTGAATACCAGCAACGCGGGTACACCGATTCAAGATGCTAGCGTCACACCAATTATCACTGTTGACTTATGGGAACACGCTTACTACATCGATTTCCGTAATGCACGCCCAACTTACTTAGATGCCTTCTGGGCACTGGCTAACTGGGAATTTGCGGCGGAAAACTTCGCTAAATAAGCGGTTTCTTACCGAATTCTTACCCGGCATTTGCCGGGTATTTTTTTGTCTGTGCGTTGAACCTTCCTCTCCCCCCTTGCTCAAAAATAATACAAAACCAAAAATAAATTTTGCGCGTAAAGTATTTTGATTGCAGAATTTTTTGATTGTAACGGGCAAAGCTGACGATTCATGTCTACCCTTAAACTAACAGCTGAAAGCAGTTTTCCCGGATTAGTAGCTGGAGGGTCAAAATGGGCATATTTGAACATTACAAAGCACGCTACGAGGCAAACAAAGAGGAAGAACTTACCATTCAGGATTACCTTACGCTCTGCAAACAGGATAAAAGCTGTTATAGCAGTGCTGCTGAGCGCTTACTGATGGCGATAGGTGAGCCTGAACTGATTGATACATCTCAAGACTCGCAACTCAGCCGCTTGTTCTCCAATCGTTTAATTGCTCGTTATCCAGCATTTTCCGAATTTTATGGAATGGAAGATGCTATAGAACAAATTGTTTCTTATCTGAAGCACTCCGCGCAAGGTTTAGAAGAACGTAAACAGATTTTATATTTGCTGGGGCCTGTTGGCGGCGGCAAATCCTCATTGGCAGAAAAACTCAAACATCTTATGCAACAAATCCCTATCTATTACATTAAGGGATCGCCAGTGCAAGATCACCCACTGTGCTTGTTTGATGCTGCTGAAGATGGCGATCTATTGCTGCAAGAATACGGCATACCTAAACGCTATCTCAGAAGCATTATGTCGCCTTGGGCTAGTAAGCGGCTGCATGAGTTTAATGGCGATATAAGTCAATTCCGGGTGGTAAAACGCTATCCATCCATTCTTGACCAATTGGCGATAGCGAAAACCGAACCGGGCGATGAGAACAATCAAGATATTGCCGCACTAGTGGGTAAAGTCGATATTCGTCAATTGGAACATTTCGCGCAAAATGATCCTGATGCCTACAGTTACTCTGGCGCGCTCTGCCGGGCTAACCAAGGATTGATGGAATTTGTCGAGATGTTTAAAGCCCCGATTAAGGTATTGCATCCCCTGTTAACGGCAACTCAGGAGGGGAATTATAACGGTACCGAAGGGCTGGCGGCCTTGCCCTTTGACGGGATCATTCTGGCACACAGTAATGAATCGGAATGGCAAACTTTCCGCAATAACAAAAACAACGAAGCTTTTTTAGATCGGGTTTATATTGTTAAGGTGCCTTATTGCCTACGGGTTAGTGAAGAGCTGAAAATCTACCAAAAACTGCTGGAGCACAGTGAGTTGAAACAAGCGCCCTGCGCGCCCGGCACCCTAAGCGCTTTAGCGCAGTTTGCGGTACTTTCCAGATTAAAAGCGCCGGAAAACTCCAGTATCTACTCAAAAATGCGGGTCTACGACGGTGAAAGCTTAAAAGATACCGATCCAAAAGCGAAGTCTTATCAGGAGTATCGTGATTATGCTGGTATTGATGAGGGCATGACCGGCTTATCCACACGTTTTGCCTTTAAGATTTTGTCGCGAGTATTTAACTTTGATACGACAGAAGTAGCGGCAAACCCAGTACATTTGTTTTATGTGTTGGAACAACAAATTGAGCGGGAGCAATTTCTGGCCGATACCGCAGAGCGTTATCTTGAACATTTAAAAGGCTTTTTAACGCCAAAATATGTTGAATTTATCGGCAAGGAAATTCAAACCGCTTATCTGGAATCTTATTCTGAGTATGGCCAAAATATCTTTGATCGTTACGTGATTTATGCCGACTTTTGGATCCAGGATCAAGAATATCGGGATCCAGAAACCGGTCAACTGTTTGACCGGGCTTCGTTGAACGCGGAGTTGGAAAAAATTGAAAAACCGGCCGGCATCAGTAACCCTAAAGATTTTCGCAATGAAATTGTCAACTTTGTACTACGAGCTAAAGCAAAAAACAACGGTAAAAATCCGGCATGGACCAGCTATGAAAAACTGCGCACCGTGATTGAAAAGAAAATGTTTTCCAGCACGGAAGAACTGCTGCCAGTCATTTCTTTTAATGCCAAAACCAGCACCGATGATCAGAAAAAGCACGATGATTTTGTTAACCGTATGATGGAGAAAGGCTACACCCGCAAACAGGTTCGGTTATTATCGGAATGGTATTTGCGGGTCCGTAAATCTCAATAGCTCCGGAGGTAGTATGGCGCACTTTATTGATCGCCGTCTTAATGGGAAAAACAAAAGCGCGGTAAATCGCCAGCGCTTTATCCGGCGCTATAAGCAACAAATTAAGCAAGCCGTATCTGATGCTATCAGCAAACGTAGTGTAACGGATTTAAGCAGTGGTGAGAGCATCAGTATACCCGCGCGCGATATCAGTGAACCATTGTTTCATCAAGGTAAAGGCGGTAAACGGGAGCGAGTGCATCCGGGTAATGATCAGTTTAGCGAGGGTGACCGGATCCCACGCCCGCAAAGCGAAGGTGCTGGCAGTGGTAAAGGCGATGCAAGTCAGGATGGTGAAGGTAATGACGACTTTGTGTTTGCCATTTCGAAAGACGAATATCTTGATCTACTATTTGAAGATTTGGCACTGCCCGATCTTAAACATAATCAGTTAGATAAACTTGTTCAGTATAAAAACGTACGGGCAGGTTATCGAGCAGAAGGCGTGCCGGCAAATATTGATATAGTGCGCTCTTTACGTGGTTCCCTAGCACGCAGAGTCGCGATGAGTTCAGAAAAGAAAAGACAGTTACGCCAAGCCGAGCAACAACTTGCCGAGCTAGAGCAACTCGCCGTACCAGATGAATTGCTTCGCCGTGCTTTAACAAAGCACATTACCGAGTTAAAACAAAAAATAGCAGCAGTCCCCTTTATTGACAGCTTTGATCTACGTTTTAGAAATTATCAAAAACGGCCCGAACCTACCAGTAAAGCGGTCATGTTTTGTTTAATGGACGTCTCTGGCTCGATGGATCAAGCCACTAAAGAGATGGCAAAACGCTTTTATATTCTGCTGTATTTGTTTTTAAGTCGTACCTATAAAAATGTTGAGGTGGTGTATATCCGCCATCATACCCAAGCTAAAGAAGTGGATGAGCAAGAGTTTTTTTATTCACAGGAAACGGGTGGCACTATCGTCTCGTCAGCGTTAAAACTGATGTTAGAAATAGTACAACAACGCTATAACCCGCAAGAATGGAATATTTATGCTGCCCAAGCGTCTGATGGCGATAACTGGGCAGAAGATAGCGCGCCCTGTGCCAAGCTATTGGCTGAACAGCTATTACCCCTACTACGCTACTACGCTTATATAGAAATTACACCACGGGCGCATCAATCACTCTGGGAGCAATATCAGCAGTTACTTGCCAACCACCCCAATTTGGCAATCCAGCATATTCGGGAGATCAGTGATATTTACCCCGTGTTTCGCGAACTATTTAAAAAACAGGCCGCTTAATAGGAGGCAACATGAGCAGCATTGCCTTTAATATGGGATCTTGTCTGAGCGATAGCCCAGATTGGAGTTTTGATTTACTGCATGATTATCAGCAGCAGATAGCACGTGTCGCCGCGCTCTATAAATTAGATACCTATCCTAATCAAATTGAAGTGATTACGGCAGAACAGATGATGGATGCTTATTCGAGTATCGGTATGCCGTTGGGTTACCATCATTGGTCGTATGGCAAAAAATTTATTCAAACTGAGCAGCATTATAAACGCGGTTATATGGGGTTAGCTTATGAAATCGTGATTAATGCCAATCCTTGTATCGCCTACTTAATGGAAGAAAATACCCTGCCAATGCAAGCGCTGGTGATAGCCCATGCCTGCTATGGCCATAATTCTTTTTTTAAAAATAACTATCTATTTCGCACCTGGACTGACGCCAGCTCTATTATCGATTATCTAGTATTCGCTAAAAATTATGTCAGCCGCTGTGAAGAAAAATATGGCGTCGCAACCGTAGAAGACTTTCTCGATTCCTGCCATGCACTAATGAACTATGGTGTAGATCGGTATAAAAGACCGCAAAAAATTTCGATGGAGGAAGAGCAAAAACGTCAGGAAGAACGTGAAGCCTTTTTACAATCGCAGGTTAATGAATTATGGCGTACCGTGCCTGGCAAAGCCCAGGTAGCAACAACGAGCAACATTTTCCCCGCTGAGCCGCAAGAAAATATCCTGTATTTTATCGAAAAGCACGCGCCGCTGTTGCAACCTTGGCAACGTGAACTGGTGCGCATAGTACGTAAAATAGCCCAGTACTTTTATCCGCAAAAACAAACTCAAGTAATGAACGAAGGTTGGGCCACCTTTTGGCATTACACCTTGCTACACCATCTTTACACTGAAGGGCGACTGAGTGATCGCTTTATGCTGGAGATTCTGCACAGCCATACAAATGTGGTCCTGCAGCCTGAATACAACAGTAAATTCTATTCAGGCATTAACCCTTATGCGCTGGGTTTTGCCATGTTTAGTGATCTTAGAAGGATCTGTGAGCAACCTACTGCGGAAGATAAAGTGTGGTTTCCCGATCTGGTCGGCAGTAACTGGCTGGATACACTACATTTTGCTATGCAAAACTTTAAAGATGAAAGCTTTATCAGCCAGTATTTATCGCCTAAAGTGATCCGTGATTTCAGGCTCTTTGCCATAACAGACGATAGTAAAGAAGCAAGCTTAGAAGTTGCCGCTATTCACAATGCCGAGGGTTATCAGCAGATACGGCAGCGATTATCAGCCCAATATAATCTGAGTCAGTTAGAGCCTAACATTCAAGTACAACAAGTTAACATTAATACCGATCGGGCACTCACTTTGCGTTATATACCGCATAATGGCATTCCACTTGGCGGCAATATTAAAGAGGTGATGCGCCATCTACATCGCTTATGGGGCTTTGAAGTAAGGCTAGAACAACAAAGTAGCGAAGGAAATATATCGATTTTAGCAAGCTGTTCTGAGTTAAGTTAGCGAAGGGCCAACAGCCCTTCGATACATCACGAAAGCGGTCTATAAGCAGCTACAGATCCTTGCTGTAACGAGTGACCTGATTACGCCCTTTCGCTTTGGAGGTATAAAGCGCTTTATCGGCTGCCTCTATCCACTGCAGATAATCCTGTATATCAGTATTCCGCTGCACCAAACCGAAACTCATCGTTAGCTTTATAGTCTGCTGATTGTATAGCACTTCAGTTTGTTCAATTTTACGACGGACTCGCTCTGCTAAATAACTGGCTTGATCTTCTGTCGTATCTAGTAACAAAATGGCAAACTCTTCGCCACCATAGCGACCAGCAATATCGGTACTGCGTAAACTTTTCCGGATGATTTCTGCCACCGATTTAATGACTAAATCACCTGCAGCATGACCATAGGTATCATTAATGCGTTTAAAGTGATCAATGTCAGCCATGATGAGGCTACTTTGATGTTGCGGATAGCGCTGCAAACGATTAAATTCTTGTTTAATATTTTCTTCCCAATTACCCCGATTGCGCATTTGCGTTAAATAATCGGTGGTAGATAACTGACGTAGTTGACCGTTAGTTGCCTGCAACTCTAATTTACTTACTGCCGCATCGGTTACATCATAAATAATAAAACACAAATGGCTGACGTCTCCCCGCGTATCGGTGATCGGAAAAATTGTGCTGTTTTGATACATGTAATCGGCATTTCCGGTGATTGGCCGATAATTTTTGAACCGAAAAATATACGGTCGTTGCTCCCAAATCGTAAAAGCACGGTTTTTCAGCAATAACACTGGATCACACTTACGCCTTAACCAGTCTTCATCAATTTCTGGGAACAAATCAAATAAATAATGCTCTCGAACTTGACGAGGTGTCAAACCACTGTGGTTTTCCATAAAACCGTTCCATAATTGAATACGGTAATCGGCATTCACCACCACTAAACCGACATCGACTGTTTGCAACATGTCCATCAACCAGTGTAGCTCAGAGGCACCTGCGTTCATTTCAGTCATTAGGCATCATCCATCAAAAAGGCTAACTTATAACGTAAGGTCTTTAAACTATCTTCAGTAAATAACAGTAACAAATCACAATTGATGTCAAACCGCTCAATACCATAGCTAAGCTCAATAGTCAGTGTGGTGCGCCAGCGCTTGGCATTCGCTTTAATTAATTCCGTAATCGGGGCATGCTGCCCCAGTACTACGGGATGTCCTTGACTAAAGCTCATATCAACTTGTTCAGCAATGCCTTTTAGCACGGCACCGATCAGGATATTCGCAATATCCATCAGCAATTCTAACTCTACGGCATTATTTACTTCACCGTGATAATTCAGTAATCGGGCAATATCCTGAAAACTGGAATCGGTTAGAATTAGTAACGCCTCGCCCGCTACGCCACTGCCAATAAAACCTTGGCAAACCGCAGACGTTTTAGAATTCGGATCAACTGAGGCAAGGGCCATAGTTAATTCGCTGACTTCAATCAAGTTAACATTAGGAATGGGCAATCTTACAAACACATTTAACAAGCGCGCCAGTAAGTCGCCAGCTTGTCCCATTGCAACATTCGCCACTTCTTGAAAGACATCGCGCAACTCATTATCGAGTTGCACACGATCAGGCGCTATATAGGTCCGCTGTCGTTTTTTATCTTCAGCCGATACCGGTGCCTCTGTTTGCAAAAGCGCGGTTAACTCTGTCGCGCTAACCGGTTTTTTTAAAAAGGCTTTTGCCCCTAATGCCATAACACGCTCATAAGCTTCAGGCTGAATATCGCCTGATACCACCACAACTTGGAGCGATAATCCCAGTTTTTTTAGCTCTGCTAACACCTGATAACCGTCCATCACTGGCATATTCAAATCTAAAAATAGCCAATCAATCGTATGGGCTTTAATGGTATCGAGTGCATCTGCACCATGACCAGCAAAAAAAACAGTAGCTTGCCATTCCTGTGGTAAGATTCTGGCAAGTTGTTTTCGAGCTAGATTTGAATCATCACAAATCAATATAGCAGGCGTCATAACTTTCTCGCATTGCGGCGGTCTTAACTTATCATAACGTTGATTTACCACTGGAGCAGCAAAATGTTTTTAAATTTTAAAAATAGTAGCAAATTACTAGTTGTCTTGTATTTAAGTGCAACCGGCTTTAACACCTTTGCGGTTGACACCACAGATAAACTCCCTTCCCGTGTCAGCACAGTTAAAGCGGGCGACCAACAAGTGGTCTTACTAGGAAAAGAATTAAAAACAGGTAAGCAAGCCCCCAACTTCAAAGTGGTTGACAATAACTTTAAAGCGGTATCTTTAGCAGACTTTAGCGGCAAAACCATTTTGCTAAGTGTGGTGCCTAGTATTGATACTGGCGTGTGTTCTATCCAAACTAAGCGCTTTAATGAAGAAGTCAGTAAGCTGCCTGATAATGTCGTTTTATTGACCATTTCCACAGATCTTCCCTTTGCACAAAAACGCTTTTGTCAGCAAGAACAAGTTGAAGCTATGGCCGTTTTATCCGACGCCGTGTGGCGTGACTTTGGCAGTAATTACGGGTTATTGATTAAAGATATGGGATTGTTGACACGGGCCATTATTATTATTGATAACCAAGGCAAAGTGGCTTATCAGCAAATGGTGCCTGAATTAGCGCAAGAGCCCGATTATGCCGCTGCTCTGCAAGCGTTACAAGGCGTGATTGGTTCTTAAAAAAAAGGCCAGCACACTATTGCTGGCCTTTCTTAAACACGTTATTAAATATTGCTGATGCTTAGTAAAATCATTTGTGGTTAGCTTACAATCCTAAGTTAAGCAACCACATATTACCGGATTAACAAGCAGCTAAACCTTACGCGTTAGCCTAATAGCTTAACTAGGTGCTGACTTACCGCATCAACAGCTTGGGTGCCATCTAGGTGATGATAGTGGGTCTGGCCTTGTTCAGCGGCCTTGCGATAATACCCTACTAACAATTCTGTTTGTTCGTGATAAATGGCCAAACGCTTACGCACTGTGGCTTCAACATCATCAGCACGAATCACTAACTCTTCGCCTGTTTCATCATCTTGTCCGGCAACCTTAGGGGGGTTATAGACTAAATGGTACACACGACCAGACGCGGGATGCACGCGACGCCCACTCATGCGCTCAACAATGACATCATCGGGAACATCAAACTCAATCACGTGATCAACATCGATACCCGCATCTTTCATCGCATCAGCCTGCGGGATCGTACGTGGAAAACCATCTAATAAAAAGCCGTTCGCACAATCAGCCTTAGCTACACGCTCTTTGACCAGACCGATAATTAAATCGTCTGACACCAGTTGCCCCGCATCCATGATTTTCTTTGCTGCCAGGCCAAGTTCTGAGCCTTCTTTGATCGCAGCACGAAGCATATCGCCGGTTGATATTTGCGGTATACCGTATTTGCTCATCAAAAACTGGGCCTGAGTTCCTTTCCCGGCACCAGGGGCTCCTAACAAAATTATGCGCATAGCGTCTATCCTCGTATTCTGGGATTAATCTGTAATTTTTATCAGATCTAATCTTTGCATAATGCGCCGTTTGAAACAAGAATTTTGTCAACTGGTGCTACCTGAGAAGGCGCAGTTACTCGCCTTTAGTCGATAGCCTGCCTGATAGCGCCATCTCAGGTAATAATTGTTCACTAAGGTCAAAAAGTGACAATTAACTGCCCATATTGCCGGCGGTATCAGACTAAAGTCTGAACCGTTTGACCAACTCTTGTAGTTGCTCAGCCAAGGCAGACAAAGAAGAACTGGCTTGAGCAGACTGCTTAACATTTTCGTTAGTTTGATAGGCTACATCACTGATTAAATGGAAGTTTTGATTAATATCCCTCGAAACAATTGTTTGCTGCTCCGTAGCGGTCGCAATTTGATGTGTCGTACCACTGATTAAGATAACTGCCTCATTTATTGCTAAAAGTGCTTGCTCAGCCGCACTAGCTCGCTCTGCGGTTTTTTTCGCTGCTAATTCGCTGCTCTCCGTCGCTTTTACCGCCCGTTCTGTCCCCTGCTGTAATTTGTCAATCATCCGCTTAATTTCGGTCGTTGAGTCTTTTGTACGGCTGGCTAAGGTGCGTACCTCATCCGCAACCACAGCAAACCCCCTACCACTTTCCCCCGCTCTGGCCGCTTCGATAGCCGCATTCAGGGCCAGTAAGTTGGTTTGCTCAGCAATACTCTCTATCACTTGCAAAATACTGCCTATCTGATCGCTGTCTTGTTTTAATAAGCGGATAATGCCTGCGGCAGAACTCACATCTTCAGATAAGGTATTGAGTTCACGTAAGGTATTTCCCACAACATCTCGACCTTTTTGGCTTTGCTGCTCTGCATTAGTGGCGGCTTCAGCCGCTTGCTGCGTATTACGCGAAACGTCTTGTAAGGTGCTGGTCATTTCATTCATTGCCACAGCCGCATTACTAATCTCGGTATTTTGTACTTGCATTCCCTCACTGGTTTGCTGATTAATTTGCGACAACTCTGTCGACGCTGCAGCAACTTGATCAGAGTAAGTCCCCACTTCTGTCATCATTTGCCTTAGCTTTTGCTGCATCACGGCTATAGAGGCTAATAGGCTGTGTTGGTCGCCCATTGCAACCTTAATCGACGTACTCAAATCGCCCTCAGAAACACGATGCACAACAGATGCCGCATACTCGGGTTCTCCCCCAAGTGTTTTTGTTACACCATTCACTATCCACATGCATATCGCAGAAGCAATAAGCAATACCACCACAGCAGCCGACAATAACGTCCATAACATCCCCCGAACGTCACTAAAGGCTTCATACTGGCGGCTTTCTAACACTAAACTCCAACCTAACATTGGCATAAATTGATAGCTGCCAATAACAGGATCATTAACGGCATTAAGATATAAACTAGAACCGCTTTGTTTTTCTCTGGCGGCTATTGCCGCATCCGTGTCAAGACGGGTAGTGTTTTGCACAGAAGAAGCCGGAGAGAGCGCTACACCTTCTGAATCAATTAAATAGATTTCAGTATAAGCATTGTGGGTTAGCTCATTCACTTTTTTAAAAATAGTCTCAAGCTTAACCGCACCACGCATTACCGCAATGATTTGATTGTTATATCGAATAGGGATAGCGACTGTACTAACAGTTTGTCCCGTTGCACGCGATACCACTGGCTGTGAAAACACATTTTGACCTGCAATCGCTTGCTGAAACCAAGCGCGATCAGCGACATTAAAGTTATTAGCCTCAGTCTCTGAGAGAGGCTTAGCAACACCGTCTGCAAAACTGACACCCACTAGACCTGTACCGTTTAGACCGACCACAAAAATCGTGTCATAAAACCCACTGTTTTGTGCTAATTGCAACATCAACTCTGTAGCTAATGGCATATCCAAGGTTTGTATAGATGGCAAGGTAGCGAGTAATCGCATTTCTTCTTGGCGTACCAACAGCCATTCTGTAAAGGCTTTCGCATTAAGCTCTGCCGAGCTATTCAGCGCAGTTACCACGCCCTCTGTCTGCGACGTTTTATAATTTACAAACACTAAACTGGTGAGCGAGACAATTGCTACCAGAAATAAGCTGACCATAACCAGAGTTAACCGCACCCCAAGCCGAAGACCACGCCAGTACTGCACCATATTACACCTGTATAATTATTATAATGACGGATTAAGTATAGCGGAGTTTTTACGAGGAAGGATAAAACGAAAAAGCTCATTTATCATGGATCATTGATTATCCACAATAAATGAGCTTAAAAAGGGAAAGTGTTACTTAGCTAAAGAGAGCAATAAACTGTTTAACCGTGTTACAAAGCTTGCGGGGTTTTTCAAACTGCCCCGCTCAGCCAGTAAGGCTTGTTCAAACAGCACTTCTGCCCATTGTGTAAACCGTCCTTCGTCTTGCTCATCAGCGATATGTTTGACTAACTGATGCTCAGGATTTAATTCGAATATCGGCTTCACATCAGGCGCTTTTTGACCAACTGATTCCATCAGCTTAATCATTTGCGTGCTCATGTCGTACTCATCAGTAACCACACACGCAGGGCTGTCGGTTAAACGATGACTCACTTTTACGTCTTTCACCTGAGCGCCCAAGGCCGTTTTAAAACGCGCGACGACACTGGCAAACGCTTCTTCAGTTTGCTGCTGCGCCTGCTTGGTTTCTTCATCGTCTAATTTAGACAGATCTAAGCCACCCTTAGCAACAGACCGCAGTTTTTTACCATCAAATTCAGGTAAATGCTGCATTAACCATTCATCAATCCGATCAGACAACAGTAACACTTCTATGCCTTTTTTGCGGAAGACTTCTAAATGCGGGCTGTGCTTAGCGGCTTCGTAGCTGTCGGCTACTAGGAAGTAAATTTCATCCTGACCTTCTTTCATCCGCGCAACATAGTCAGCCAGTGCAACAGTCTGCTCGCTACCGTCATTTTGGGTAGAAGCAAAGCGTAATAACCCTGCGATGGTGTCTTTATTAGCGGCATCTTCGGCCGGGCCTTCTTTTAATACCTGACCGAACTCTTGCCAAAATAGCGCATATTGTTCAGCATCTTTTGCCAACTTCTCCAGCATTTTTAACGCGCGGCTGCTACAGCCTTTACGTAAACTTTGACTGACTTTGTTATCTTGCAAAATTTCGCGTGATACGTTTAACGGTAAATCGCTAGAGTCTAATACCCCTTTGATAAACCGCAAATAACTCGGCATAAATTGTTCAGCATCGTCCATAATAAACACGCGCTGTACATATAGCTTTAAACCATGTTTGGCTTCGCGGTTCCACATATCAAACGGGGCTTTTTTCGGCACATATAATAAGCTGGTGTAGTTGGCATTACCTTCAACTTTATTATGGCTCCAGCTTAACGGCTCATTCCAATCGTGTGTGATGTGCTTATAGAACGCTTGATATTCTTCATCTGAAATGTCTGATTTATCGCGAGTCCATAACGCAGTAGCTTTGTTTACGGCTTTAAACTGTCCTTCAGTCGCCGCAATGGTTTCGCCGTCTTCTTCACGTTCTGGCGTGCCTTCTTGCCACATTTCTACCGGAATCGAAATATGGTCTGAATACTTAGTAACAATGCTCTCTACTTTCCAGCGACTTAAAAACTCGTCTTCACCTTCACGTAAATGCAGCACAATTTCGGTACCGCGCGTCTCTTTCACAATCGGTGTTAACGTATAATCACCTTCACCAGCTGATTCCCATTCAACTGCGGCATCAGCAGGTAAACCGGCTTTGCGAGTGCGAACGGTCACTTTATCGGCCACAATAAACGCAGAATAAAAACCGACACCAAATTGACCAATTAACTTAGAATCTTTGCTTTGATCGCCCGACAATTGCGAGAAAAACTCTTTAGTTCCTGATTTAGCGATAGTACCTAAATGGGAAATAACGTCTTTTTCGTCCATACCAATGCCGTTGTCGCTAATGGTAATAGTACGTGCCGCTTCATCTAGGCTAATACGAACTTTAAGATCGCCATCATTGCCATATAAACTGCCATCTGATAGCGCCATAAAGCGCAGTTTATCAGCCGCATCTGAGGCATTTGAGACCAGTTCGCGCAAGAAAATTTCTTTGTTTGAATACAGCGAATGGATCATCAGTTGCAGTAATTGTTTTACTTCCGCCTGAAAGCCATGAGTTTGCTTCTGGCCAGCGTGGGCAGTGGTATCACTCATTTTATTTTTCCTCAACCTATTATAACAAGGGTTCAGTAAGCGCCTTAGTGCGCATCCTGAGCTTTAGCTGCACTGGATATGGGGTTAAGAAATGAGATTTCAAGCGCGAAACAAAAGCATGAAATATTTAGATAAGACAAGTTGTTGCGTTAAAAGCGTTTCCGGCCGCTTAGGGCGTGCGCCAGCGTGGTACCATCAATGTATTCTAGCTCGCCGCCAACGGGCAAACCTTGCGCTAAACGGGTTACACTACAACCATATTGCTGACATAATTCGGCAATATAAAAAGCCGTAGCCTCGCCCTCAACCGTAGGATTCGTCGCCAGAATAACCTCGTTAATCTGTTTCTGTGCTAATAATGCTGCGAATTGATCCAACCCTAACGCGGCAGGGCCTACACCATCTAAGGGGGACAAGTACCCCATCAAGACAAAATAACGACCTTTAAATTGTCCCGTTTGCTCTATCGCGAGTTGATCAGCAGCAGAGCCTACTACGCATAACGTATCGGCTTGCTGGCGTCGGGGATCACTACAAATACTACACAAATCTGATTCGGCAAAAGTCCGACATTGTTGGCATTGGCCAATGCCGGACATTGCTGCGGTTAAGGCCGCCCCTAATTTCGCTCCACCTTGGCGATTACGCTCTAACAATTGGAACGCCATTCTTTGCGCAGATTTTGGCCCAACCCCCGGTAAAACACGGAGGGCATCAATCAATTGCTGCAGCAGCGGTGGGAGCTTTGCCATGCGTTGTAAGCCCTAAATTAGAAAGGAAGTTTCATGCCAGGCGGTAATTGCATGCCACCCGTTACCTTAGCCATCTGCTCTTTATTGTTCTCTTCTACCCGACGCACGGCATCATTTAGCGCGGCCGCAATCAGATCTTCTAGCATTTCTTTATCATCGCTCATTAAACTTTCATCAATATGTACCCGACGTACATTGTGATTGCCCGTCATGGTTATTTTGACTAAACCCGCGCCTGATTCCCCAGTCACTTCCATATTGGCAATTTCGGCCTGTACTTTTTGCATTTTTTCTTGCATGGCTTGCGCCTGCTTCATAATGTTGCCCATACCGCCTTTAAACATAATTACTCTCTCTTATCTGATAGCTGTAGATTTATGGCGACAAGATAATAACTCAAGCCGCAAATTACAAGGTTAATTCACTTGCAGCGTCTCTAATTGTAGCTGCGCGGCAAAACGTTGCTGAAGCGCTTGTACAATGGGATCCTGCTGCATTAAACGACTAACATATTCTTTACGCTCTAACTCAATACGTTGTTGGATCCTAATTGGACTGTCATTGACCTCGTGCTGATAATCAATCACCAACGTAAATCCAGCCGCAAACACGGGGCTAATGGCGGTGTAAAGCGTTTGCCTAAACTCGCCTTTATCTAGGTGTTGCTGACTTTGCGCCACCGTAAGCGTCACCGTGTTTTGTGCTTGCGCCATAGCACTGTGCAACAAATATAAACGCATTAAACCGCCAACAGGTAACTGCTCGATCAGTCGAGACCACGCATCAACTTGTGCCGCAAAGCGAATAGAAAAACGTTGTTCATCTAAAACATCTGTGTCATCTGTTGGTAAAGGCTCAAAATGTTGTTGTTGCCACCACGCTTCACTCAGTGCCTGTTGATCGGCAAAACTGACTGACTCATCCTGCTGCTCATACCCCTCTGCATCGGCAGAGAAAGGCGGTGATTCAGTGCTCGGCATAAAGGTGTCAATGACGCCTGATGATTGCTCATGCAAAGGCTGATGAGTCAAATGCCGAGCGGGTACAGATTGTTGTAGCGCCGACTGGCGCTCAAACTTTTTTTCTGTAGCAACGATATTATCTTGAGCAACCTGTAGAGAAGGCTCGCTGGTTACTGAACCATGAGCAGTATGTGTTGTAGCGGGCGATTGAACCGCTGTAGAGGATACAGACGGCGTTGACAAGACAGCTGACGGTGGCTTTAACGGTTGCGTTACCGTGGGAATGACTACCCCTCGACGCTGCATGATCCGCGCCGTTCCAGCATCAATACCACTGCTATGCAGCGTAGCATCTGCGATGTCAGTATTCGTCGCTGGCGTTAACGCGGTTTCAGCCTCGGGCTCACTTGTTAGGTTAACATCGTTTGATACTGGCGTTGCTGTAGTGGTGGCTGCAACCTGTGTTGGACGAGATGATATGATTGGCAATGCAGATGACAACGGAGATGGCACCGCAGATGGTGTTGCAGCTGACACAGCAGCCGCCATTGTACTGGGCACAAAAGCCATCGCTCTTAATAGGGCCATCTCTAAGCCCATCAGCGGTTCAGGCGCATAAGGTAAATCTTTTTTACCGCTGAGCAATAATTGATAATAAAGCTGTACCGCTTCAGGTGTTTGCTGTAACGCGAGCTGTTGAATAAACTCTGCCTGCTCACTTAAGGCGGCAGCGGCAGGCTGCAATTGTGTTAGTGCCGTTAAATGAAGCAAACCTAACATATCGTCTAATACTTGCTGGTAATCAGATTGCTGTGCTAACAGCGAATGCAACACCTGCTGTAATTGCGGCAGATCAGCGGCAAGTAAGGCCGCGAGCAATTGTACAGACCAACTAGTATCTAATAAGCCCAACATTTGCCTAATAGGCTCAAGAGTGATATGTCCGTTAGTAAGCGCGATTGCCTGATCGGTTAAACTTAACGAATCACGTAAACTACCTTTAGCCGCTTTAGCTAACAACGTAAGAGCCGCTGCGTCAAAAGGCATATTTTCAGCAGTTAAAACGTGCGCTAAATGCTGTTCAATTTGTGCTACCGTTAATGCTTTTAGGCTAAATTGCAAACAACGAGACAACACAGTAACCGGCAGTTTTTGCGGATCGGTGGTCGCCAGCAAAAACTTAACATGAGGTGGCGGTTCTTCTAAGGTTTTTAGCAGGGCATTAAAACTGTGACGTGACAGCATGTGTACTTCGTCAATTAAGTACACTTTAAAACGACCTCGGCTTGGCGCGTATTGCACGTTATCAAGCAGATCACGCGTATCTTCTACTTTGGTGCGCGAGGCCGCATCAATTTCCATCAAATCAACAAAATTGCCTGCGTCAATTTCCAAGCACGCACTACATACGCCACACGGCGTTGCCGTAACCCCGGTTTCACAATTCAAACTTTTCGCAAAAATACGGGCAATTGTTGTCTTGCCGACACCGCGAGTTCCTGTAAACAAATATGCATGGTGTAAACGGCTGCTGGTAAGCGCGTTAGCCAGCGCCGTTTTAACATGTTGTTGCCCCACTAACTCGCTAAATTGCCGAGGCCGCCATTTTCTTGCTAGTACTTGATAACTCATGCCGGCTGTCCTGAATCGCTGTTAATGGCTGCTAGCCTAAACTTATTCGCCCTGATACTCAACCAAACTAAAGATATTCAGATCCAACGCTTGCAAACGCGCGACACCACCCAGAGCAGGTAACGCAATCACAAAGGCGGCATCTTGCACTTCGCCGCCTAAACGCCGAACTAATTTTACGGTAGCATCAATAGTACCGCCCGTTGCCAGTAAATCGTCAACCAACAATACTTTATCCCCTGCCACAATGGCATCAGCATGCAGCTCTAAAGCATCCTCACCGTATTCAAGCGTGTATGCCTGAGAAATACGCTCACGTGGAAGCTTACCGGGCTTGCGCACTGGTACAAAAGAAATACCTAAGGCATAGGCTAAAGGCGCGCCAAAAATAAAGCCGCGCGATTCAGTACCAATAATTTTCGTGATCCCCTGCCCTTGATATTGCGCAGCAAAAGCATCAATCACTTTTTTAAAACTGGGACCATCTTGCATTAAACTGGTAACATCGCGAAAAGTTATCCCTGGCTTAGGGTAGTTTTCAACAGTCTTGATTACCTGTTTTAATTCAGCACTCAGCACATGCTCATTCATTTTTGAACCCTTTCTTGAAAAACCGATAAAAAAGCCGCCCAAGCGGCGGCTATTCAGCTGGTGCTTCGCGCATCAGAATAACAGTTGGAACCAGCGCAAGATGGGCGCTAGACACAATAAACCTGCAAAAAAAATGATAAACACTATGATCTGTTTTACGTTTAACGAGTCTTTAAAGTTTTCGTCTGCCATATCACTACACCGCTTAATCATTGATCTACATCAACAGAGGGCTATATGGTAATGAATTTGGAGGCTTTTGAAAAGTCGCAAAGTGAGTAAGCTGAAAAGAAAAAACCCTTACTACACGTAGTAAGGGTTTTAAAAAGCTACTTTAACGTGTTTTTACGATTAGAAATCGTAAGACACTGTCATAAAGAAGCGACGACCTAAATAATCTAACTGTGATGCAAATAATGGTACATTACCCACTACGTTAGAAGCGGCAGGGCTAGCCATTGGTGGTTGCTTATCAAACGCATTTGCCACACCAAAGGTGATATCAAAGTTATCAACTAAGGTAGTATTAGCAGAGAACGCGTGCAGAATATAGGTTGGCGTTTCGGCTAAGAAAGTAACTGGTGTACCACGATATGTTGTACGGTTACCATTAACAAATGTGTTGTAGTTAGCTGTACTACCAAAGTAATTCATAGTCCAGTTAAAACGCCAATCATCGCGTCTCAAGCTAGTTTGTAACGTGCCAACTTGTTTAGGGTTACCGATACGGTTAATAAAACGTGTTTCTGGATCAGTAGCAAACTGTTGGAAGTTACGCTCAATTTGCTGAGTATGCTCTAAGCGTACACGTAAATCACCAAACGAGAAGGTGTCACGGTAAGTCACAGCATAATCAATGCCGCGCACTGTTTGCTTAGCGGTATTTAAGTAACCACCACGAACCACTGCAACACCCCAGTCACCGTCTGTACCTGGACGACGGGTAATTTGACGGCAGAACGGTTCATTAGCAAAGTTCTCTGAGAAGTAACATTGGTTTAATACCGCAGCACCGCCCACGTTTGAAACCTGATCACGGATTTCAACATCATAGTAATCTACCGAGGCAGCAAATACACTGTCATCGCTATCAAACACAATACCGATACCTTTAGATACCGATGTTTCAGCATCTAACTGGCCTTGGCCACCACCGGTAATGGCAGTCATACTCGAACCGATACCAACCACGTAAGTTGCAGGGATACCCGCAGCTTGACAGTTGGTTTTTAATAATTCATTGGTGCTTTCTACCCAGTTAACACATGGATCAGCCGTTTGACCAATGAAGCCAGTTTGGTTGTCTAAGAACAGTTCAAATAGTGCTGGCGCGCGGAATGATGTACCGCGTGAAGCACGAATACGCCAATTGTCAGTAATTGACCAGTTCAGGCCGGCTTTATAAGTATTACCACTACCATAGGTGTTCACATCAGTCCAACGGCCTGACACTGTTAAATCAACAGATTGGGCGAAGGGTAAATCACGTAAAAGTGGCACAGCAAATTCACTGTAAATCGCTTTAGTATTAGAGCGACCTGTAGTAATACCTGCTCCAGTTAAACCAGCAGAGTTTCCACGCAGCGTCTCCATACCTGGGGTATCTTTGATGAAGTCGGTTTGATATGTTAAACCAAATACGCCACCCACCATACCTGCTGGTAATTCAAATAAATCTGAAGTGGCATAGAAATCGGCAGTATCTTGTTTGTAGTAAGTATTACCGGTTTCTTCACCAAATAAGAAATCACGTGCACCTTGGCTTGGATTACCGTTTAAGAAATCTCTATCAAACCACTCTACTGCATAACATGGACGTTGAGATAAAGGTGTTAAGCCTTCACATGCTTCGCCACGTAACACACGTTGTGATTTTAATACGGCATCACGAATGAAGATATCTTGACGATAAGTACCGTTGTTGAAGGTTCTTTGGTATGAGAAGTTCCAGTACCAATCATCTAATTCGCCTTCAAAACCTACTACACCACGAGTATAGTCAATGGTTGTATCATTGCTAAAGTGGTTACTGATGGCTACAGGTAGCACAGAAGCTGTACCTGACCAACCAGGGATGAAAGTTACGGGAATAAAACCACCACCGCCTGGATCTTGCGAGAATAACTGACGTACGCTGTTAACTTCTGTTTTACGGCTACTATGTAAAAACTCACCAAACATTGACACTTTATCGTTGATGTCATAATCGCCTTGCAGGTAGATTGAACCTACTTTTGATTCAGGAATCATAGTAGCGCCGCGTTGGAACGGATGTTGACCATCTAACCAACCATCTGTTTCTTTATTCCACCCCGCATAATACCAGCCAGCTGGTGCAGTTAATGGGCGGTTTGCTGCAGGTGTACCAGGAGAAGTAAAGGTACTTCCCGCACCAGGGAAACCAAAGTTATTGTAATCGTATTGGAAACGACCGCCAGAAAGGTTAAACAAACCATAACCGGTACCATTACAATGCGCTTCACCAGTACGTGGATCGATAGGATCCGCTAAAGCACCTGTTTGCGCATCAAATAATAAACGGGTATTACAGTTAAAATATTCACGATCATCGCGGACTAAACCCGTGTTAACGTTATAGTCAGCAATTACTCGCCATGAACCGCGGTCGAAAGTAGAACCATAAGTACCGTTAACACGATAAGTCTCGCCACCTGATTCAAATGGCTTGCTACCTGATACGGTGACATTGGCTGCATCATCACGCTTGGTGATAATGTTGATTACCCCAGCAACCGCATCAGAACCATACAGTGATGAAGCACCGTCTTTTAAAATTTCAACACGCTCAATGGCTGAAACAGGTAACGCATTCATATCAAATGCAGAAACCTGACCGCGGGCACCCGCAGGACCAGCACGACGGCCGTTTAATAACACTAAGGTACGATTAGAACCTAAACCACGCAGAGAGATAGACTCAGCGCCAGAGCCACCCGCTGTAACAAAACCCACTGAGTATGCAGAGATTAATTGATCAGAACCTGCAGCGATAGTAGAAGTACGTAGTAATTCACCTAAGGTGTTTAAACCTTGTTCTTGCGCGATAGACGCACTAATAATAGTAACAGGTGTAGCGCTGTCTAAACCATCGGTACGAATACGTGAGCCGACAACCTGAATACGTTCGGCTTTTTCATCTTTTTTGGCTTCTTCTTCATCAGTTTCCTGTGCTGCTACTGAGCCCGCTAAGGCTAAGGTAGAGGCAGCACCAAACATCATAGCTAAACGCACGGCTTTGCTAAGCTTGTTATTAGTGAACATAATTGAACTCCCTGGATGACCTTTGTAAGGTATCTCGATATTTATTTTTAGATATTATTTATTCTAATTACCGACTAATTAGGTGTACCTACTTAGTCATACCCAATAATATGCAGCAAAAAAAAAACGGGTCAAGCATTTGACCCGCTTTTTATCGCAAAAAAGTGAACTTTTTTCTAATAAGTTTTTTTGGGGTGGTTCTAATACAAACCTCTTAGGTTCGCTTAAGAGTAATCGCCCAAGCAAAAGGCAGATTATTTAACGTAAACGGGTGAATATCGGCATTAAATCCAGCTTTTACAGCGTGATCGTTAAATCGTCTTATATCCTGAATGCTATAAGCGGCTTGTACTTGATCTGCTATTCTTGTTAGCTCAAATCCTAATTGCTTTTTTAAATGTTCAAAATCACAAACATTTAATTCACTTTGATTGGACATCAAAGACACAAATGGGCCAATTATGTCGTTGAAAAAACTGGCTTGCATGTCATTTAAGCCCATTCTGTATTGCTGAAAGGCCATAATAAGTTTTTTGTTATACTCACGCCTAGCGTCGAGCTGCACAGCATCTGTTTTTGCAAAACGCACAGCATAATCGATCAATTGATCAATTAATGAACCCTTTTTGAGCAACTCATTTAAAACCGTTATACCCGCTTTACACAGCAACGAAATCTCAGAAGCCGCATCATGACACAACAAAACTGCTTTACCATTAGGCTGAAGCACTCTAAAAAGCTCAGGTAAGGATTGTGTGATATCGGAGTATTCAAATCCAAACTGACTGATTGCTAAATCAACATGGTGCTCAGCAAAGGGTAAAGCTTCCATTTTGCAACTTGGGTGGAAACTAATCTGTTTTAGCTCAGTTAACAGCACGTGATCATCAGCGAAGAGCTGACAAGGATCAATAGCCGCGAAATCAACAGCTAATATGGTAGACGCTTTACCACTTCTTAGTGCGAGTAAACTTAATGCGCCATTACCACAGCCAAGATCTAACATAACGGCACTACCAGCTAACCCAGCAAAGGTATCTTGCCAAAATTGCGCTAACTGCCCTGCGTAGCCTGTATCATAACCACTGTTGGCAAAACTGGTTACAGTTTTTCGATTCAACCAATAATGATCCCAATGTTCCATACATTTTTTTCCAAAAAAAAGGGCGAGTAAGACTCGCCCTTAATAACAGCTAACTAATTAGAACGATTGAGAGATACGGAAGTACAGTACGCGACCGTAAGCATCATACAAATCGAAGTTGTAGCTACGAGAGAACGTTGGATCAGTACCTAATACTGGCTCTTTCTCAAACACATTATTCGCACCAACAATTAACTTAGTGTTGGTTGGTAATGAGTATGATAATTGCAGATCGTGTGTGATCCACGTTGGGAAATGACCTGAACGCTCAATGGCGCCGCCAGCTACCGCTTCAACATCAGCAAACTGTGAACCGATATAGTTAATGTTCCAGGCTACGTCAACATCACCAAATGCATAGACGTTGCTGAATACACCACGTTGTCTTGGTTCACCTGGATCCATTACTGTGTTACGACCGCCATCAATCTTGCTATCAAGACGGTGACTTAACTGTAATGTTTGATTTAAACGACCAAAGTTACCGAAATCGAAGTTGGTGTTGATGTTAAAATCTAAACCACTGATCGCCCATTCACCTTCGTTCGAGTTACCTTGAGTGATTAACTCAATACCACCGCTTGGGAAACGCGTTAAACCGATACCTGGTGGCAATGCCTGACCAGTTTGTTCGCGTTGTAAAATAGTACCCGCGCCAAAGAACCGGATTAAGTTAGTGATTTTGATATCATAGTAATCAACAGACAGGTTTAACCAATCTGTAGGCTGCCATGCGCTACCAAGAGAAAGTTGCTTAGAAGACTCTGAGCTGATTTCTGGGTTAGCAATAGTGATAGCCTGAACCTGTACGTTACAGTTTGCGGCTTGACCAAAGTTGATACAGGTTGCCGGATCGTTTACGCCTGGGTTACCTGGCTGTGGCTGCTGCGTTAAAATATCTAACGTAGGTGCACGGAAACCTTCACCGTAAGAACCACGGAACACTAAACCTTCACCGTAAGAACCACGGAACACTAAACCTTCAGCAGCTTCCCAACGCAGTGCGACTTTTGGTGAGAAATCATTACCGTAATCAGAGTATTTGTCGTAACGACCAGCGAAAGACAGCTCTAAACCATCAACGATAGGCACTAATGCTTCAACATAAGCACTCTTCAGATCGCGTGAACCACCCGCACTGTTACCTGCAGAACCACCTACTTGACCAGCTTCTGATAATGAGTCGTAAATGTCAGCATAAGTTTCTTTACGGTATTCAGTACCGGCAACCATTTGTACCATACCAGATGGCAATTCAAAGGCGTCAAAAGATACTGATGCAAAAGCTTCTTCTTGATCGAATACACCGATACGGCTGGTAGTTACTTTTAAGCTATTTAATAAAGCGGTGTAAGCACTGATCTCACCTGGCGTTGTGAAACGCGCACCGAACGGGTCATCTAAACGGTAAGTACCGTTATCAACTGCGCGTCTGGCGTTAGAGCCCATCAGATAGTTACGACCGATTTCATAGGTTTTGGACTTGCTCTTACGAACACCGAAATCCACAATGGCACCGCCAATTTGACCTTCGGCACCGATTAAGAAATCGGTTGACCAGTTGTCAACTTGATTATCACGGTTACCTAATGCAGCAAAACGGTGACGATACAACACTTGACGATTTGGTCCATTAGCTGCATCAAAGAATGGGCTAGCTGGGTTTGTTGGGTTATTGATGCTGTTCGCGGCAATGAAACGCGCTTCACCAGCGTCATTTAATGACGGTGCATAACGACCAAACGACTTAGTTTTAGATACTAAAGTGTGAGAGAAGACTTTCCAGTCATCATTGATATCATACTCAGCTTTTAAGAAGCCAGAGGTGTTACCAGTAGAAGCTTCGTTGGCGTTAGTCGCGTTAAAGTTGTATGCACACAGACCAGAAGCCGTTGAAAAGAAGTTTTGTAAGCCATCACAAGTAGCTGCTGAGGTGATAGAACGGAAACCACCTGACGCTAACTGCCAGTTGTTACCAAAACTTGATACACCTGGTTGTACCCATGGATAATGACGTTCAAAAATGATGTCACGCTCGTTCCATGAAACACCACCGATCACAGATGATTTGCCTGAGCTAGCGCCAAACACTGCTGAACCTTCTTCACGGTCGCCGCCTTCTGAAGGTAAGCTAACAGAAGCTTGACCTAAACGAAGCTCTACACCATTGAAATCTTTTTTGGTGATGATATTAATAACACCTGCGATAGCATCAGAACCGTATACCGCTGAGGCACCATCAGATAAAATTTCAATACGCTCAACAGCCGCCATAGGAATTGAGTTTAAATCTTGTGAGTTACCCGTTGAAGGCGATTTTGGCAAACGACGGCCATCAACTAAAATTAACGAACGCTCAGAGCCTAAGCCACGTAAGTTAACTTGTGAAATACCTTGCGCTGAACTACCAGATTGTGGACGGAAAGAACCTGATGAGTTGAACGAAATATTACGAATTAAATCTGATACTGAAGTTTGACCTGAGAAGTCAATTGCAGCGCGGTCGATAACAGTAACTGGCACCGCACCTTCTAAATCAGTACGTTTGATACGTGAACCAGTAACTTCAATACGTTCAACCTTAGCAGTTGATTCGTCATCTTGTGCTGCTTGTTGAGCGATAGCTGCACCGGTAAAGGTTGAAGCCGCGCCGAACGCGATAGCTAAGCGCACAGCTTTGCTTAATTTATTATTTGAATACATGTAAAACTCCCTGGACCACGTGTTGTGATTCTGTTTTTTCAGTTACTAATTCTGATGCGAAAAAAATTTCGCTTTAGCACGGATTGGATTCCGAGTAACGCCCCCCGATAATAAACGCAATTTTTCTGCTGGGTCAACCGCTTTTACGGAACATTTTCGGATTCTGGTTGTCTTACTACGTTGTCAATTAGTCGCAAATCGTTAGCGCCCGCTGTTAATTGCAACACATCGCTTACAACAAAGAAGATATATTGTTGAAATACATCATGAAATGTAAACCTAAGCCGCTACTGTAGCGATTTTGGCGGGTTTAAGGCTTTTTAGATAAGAATAATTTGTAAAATAAACAATACAAAATCAAACTGCTCTTACCAGTAATATCTCAGCTGCAGTTTTGTTATTTTTTTCAAAAAAACACCTCCCTCTCTATTTTTTAGAAAAACTGGCTCTCCTTGTTTGCGCGCGTTAGAATACTCGCTGTACATTTATACAGAACATATATGCTTACCGACGCACAAAAACAGCAAATCCGTACCATACACCAACAGTTAAAGTGCCAGCTGCCCGGGTACCAACCTCGGCCCGCACAAAATAAACTGATTGCTGAAATTGCCAGTATCATTGCTGGCCATTATGATCGGCACGATCGCATTGGCTTAATTGAAGCGGGTACTGGCACTGGCAAATCGCTAGCTTACATTCTAGGGACTCTGCCTTATGCGCTAAGCCAAAAAAAAACCGTGATCATCGCCACGGCAACAGTGGCCTTGCAAGAGCAATTAGTTACCAAGGATTTGCCTTTCTTTCACCAGCATAGTGGCTTATCGTTTAATTTTACCTTAGTAAAAGGTCGGCAACGCTATGCCTGTATTGAGCGGTTACAACAACACATCCAGCAACCCATGTTATTTGCCAGCACTGCGCCTGAACCTGAACATCAACGGTTACTGCAGCGTTTGTGGGAGGCTTGGCGCGAACGACGTTGGTTAGGGGACCGTGATAGCCTCCCTGAGCCAGTCAGTGATGCGCTTTGGTTTAGTTTGCAAGCTGACGCCCATCATTGTAGTAAAACGCAGCGACGCCATCTGACTTGCCCCTTTCATTTAGCCCGAGCCGAGATTATTGATTCGCAGGTATTGGTCGTTAACCACAGTTTATTGTTATCCGACATCCTGACAGGTGGCGGCGTACTCCCCGCGCCAGCAGACTGCATTTATGTTATTGATGAAGCGCATCATTTGGCTGTATGTGGTCGAGAACTGTTAAGCGCCAGTGCACAAGTGTCTGACAATGCACAATGGCTAGAGAAGTTGCGCAAAAACTTACAAACGCTGCAAGCGATCTTACCCGACACCAGCTTGCGCGATATTTTAAAATTGGATGATACGGTCAGTGATTTTCATGCGGCATTAAAACCGGTTGAACGAAGCTTACCCGGTTTTTTGTCGCAATGGTTTGTTAGTAAAGAACAAACAGACTATCGTTTTAAACACGCGGCGTTACCAAAATTATGGCAACAGCAAGCTCAGGTTATTTGGCAAAGTGCACAAAAAGCCGCAGGAAGTTGTGAAAAACTGCTCACCGAACTGCAAACCACAGTGGCCGAACAAAAATCTGCTACCGCGAAAGCCGCAAAGCAAGGCTATACCTTACTTCAAGAGCTGGCTTATGCCCGACAACGCTTTGAACAGCAACATACGCTGTGGCAATTACTGCATCAAGAACAAAAAGAACCGGCGTGGCAAGCGCGCTGGATTAGTAAAGATATCCCCGAACAGGCAGTAGACCGCGCAAGCCCTCTGCTACACCTTCATGCCACGCCCCTATCGGCAAGTTTACCGCTAGAAACGGCTTTTTTCAGTCAGGCATTTGCCGTAATATTGTGCTCAGCAACATTAACGGCGCTAAATTCATTTGATTACGCCAAACGTGAACTCGGGCTCACTGAGCATGCCGGTTTACAATGCCTACAAGTAGATTCTCCTTTTGCGTACCACGAAAAAGCCGAAATTCTGCTACCTAAAACACGATGTGAGCCAACAGATCCGGCTTTTACCGACGAATTAATTCGCCTGTTACCTGCCTATCTCACGGAAAAAGAAGGTTCATTGGTGTTATTTGCCTCGTACTGGCAAATGCAACAAGTGGCAACTGCGCTGCGACAATCGGGTTTTTCGTTATTAGTTCAAGGCGAAGCGTCACGTCAGGCTTTACTGCAATTACATGCTCAGCAGGTAAAAGCAGGTAATAAAAGTATTTTAATGGGCACACAAAGTTTTTCTGAAGGGTTGGATTTACCCGGCGACCTGCTTACAAATTTGATTATTACAAAATTACCCTTCGCCGTGCCCACTTCTCCGCTAGAAGAAGCCTTAAGCGAAGCCATTAGCGCCCGTGGGGGAAATGCTTTTTTACAATTAAGCATCCCCGCCACGGCAAAAAAACTGGTGCAATCTTGTGGTAGACTGCTTAGGCAAGAACATGATCACGGGCGTATTGTGATCCTGGATCGGCGCTTAGTGTCTAAAACCTATGGCAAAGCGATGCTTGACGCGCTACCGCCTTTTCGGCGTCGTATTGAGTATTAATACAAAACATAACAATACGATTACCGAACTTGCCATACCTTTCTTGTGATAGGACGTTGAAAGTAACGGGCTAAATCGTGCCAATTAAAACTTAAACCTCGACCATGTTGCGATGGTAAATGGTTAGCACGAATCGTTAAAAATGTATTAAGGATACATTATTTTGATACCAGAGATTACGCTTACCCTTGAGCTCTTGCTGCTATTGTGCAGTGTGGCATTTATTGCCGGTTACATTGATGCCATTGCTGGTGGAGGCGGTTTATTAACGGTTCCCGCATTGCTCACCGCCGGTTTGCCGCCTCATGTCGTATTAGGCACCAATAAACTGGCAGCGACCTTTGGCTCAATGACGGCTTCTGTAACCTATTATCGTAAAAAACTGTTCAACCCTGATTTTTGGCGGTATAGCCTGGTGTTTACTGCTATAGGCGCCATTTTAGGCACGCTGGCGGTGGATCAAATCAGCACCGAGTTGCTAGAAAAAATATTACCCATTTTGATTTTATTTGCCGCGCTGTATACGTTATTTAATCGTATGCAACCAGACGATCGCCTTGCTTTACCCGAAAAAAATCGAAAACTCTATTGGCAACAACGGCTTCAAGGTTTAACACTCGGGTTTTACGATGGTGTAGCGGGTCCAGGTGCCGGTGCGTTTTGGATGGTCTCAACCATGGCGCTGTATAAAATAAATCTGCTACTCGCCAGTGGCGTAGCGCGAACGATGAATTTTGTTAGCAATGGTTTTTCATTGGCGGCTTTTATTATCTTAGGGCATGTACACTTTACGTTGGGTATTGCTATGGGATTATGCTTAATGTTAGGTGCCTGGTTAGGCGCACACTCGGCAATCCGTTTTGGCAGTAAATTTATTCGACCTATTTTTATCAGTGTAGTGATTGCCATTGCCGCTCGGCTCGCGTGGCAGGCATGGAGCCAAGGCTAATGGATACCCAGCAACAAATTATCCAGTTAAAAACGCTGTTACAGCAATTACTCAGCTGGGCACAACAATTGGATCGGAAAAAAAAAGCGGGCAAACCCACCCACTGGTTCGATTCTGCTTTATTTAGCTGCCACTCGCCCGATCTTGCTGATTATGTTTTAGATAGTCTACGCCATGTCGAACATTTACAACGCCAAGCTGAGCATTTATCAATAGCCGCTCGTCAGCGTTTAATTGAACGCGTCAATGAACAAGTAAACGCACTCACGTTGGCGTTTCGTAATCGTGACGTGCGCCAAGCACCCAGTATTACGCGCACCAAAGCGGTCGTGCAACAATTGGCCGCAAGTGGTCAACAGCTTTATCAACAACTCAGTGAATATCAGCAATTTGAGCAACGTTTATTAGATATGGTGCGATTAGCGCAGCGTGATCAAAGCGCCGATGCAACACACAAAACACTGGCACTGCAAGCGCGATTAGGTCGTTGTCGGCGAGCAATTGATGAAGTTGAACAACAAATACAACAGCTTGAATCAGGTAAATTGGTATGACAGTAGACTTACCCGCATTGGTTTATCATGAATGTTATAGTGAGTTAATTTTACCGCCTTTACATCGCTATCCTATCGGCAAATATCGTACTTTGTATCAACGTTTACGTGAGCTGGGTGTACCAGCAGAGCAGTTTTCCACCCCATCAGCAATTATGCCATCGTCACTGGCGGTGATTCATGATCCACAATATATCCAGAGTTTATGTGAAGGCACGCTAGATCCAAAAGCGATGCGCCGTATTGGTTTCCCTTGGTCGCAACAGCTAATTTCTCGCTCATTAACCTCTACCGCCGGTACCTTACTGGCGGCTGAACTCGCATTAGCACAGGGCTCACAAGGCTTGGCGATACATTTGAGCGGCGGCTACCACCACGCTTTTTACGATGTAGGAAGCGGTTTTTGCTTGTTTAATGATTTAGCATTTACTGCCGCCACGTTACAACAACGTGGCGTAGGCCCGATCTTAATTTTCGATTTAGACGTGCATCAAGGTGATGGCACCGCACAACTTTTTAGCGAAAATCGTCACATCATTACTGCTTCAATTCACTGCGAAAAAAACTTTCCAGCACGTAAACAGCATTCGGATTGGGATATTGGTTTAGACCGTAATTGTAGTGATGCAGCTTATTTGGAGGCCGTATCACAAAGCTTGACCAGTCTACTAAGCTGGCACAAACCGGAATTAGTCATTTACGATGCCGGCGTTGATGTGCATCATGCGGATGATTTAGGACTCCTCAATTTAAGCACAGCCACCATTGCGGCCCGAGATGAACTGGTGCTGAGCCTTTGTCAGCAGCAAGGTATTCCCGTTGCTGCAGTCATTGGTGGCGGCTATCAACGTGATTTAGACGCCCTTACGCAGGTCCATCTGCAATTGTTCAAAGCCGCTTTTACGGTAAAAGGCTCACCTTTGGGGAGCAAAATAAAATCCTAATTGCCGTTTTATGGCTTGTGGTAATGCAGGTAATGCAGATTTGGGTAACAAAAACGTCGCCATTGAAAACAAATCGGTGAATATACGATTTTTTTCCGTGGTGCGCTTCAGATAATCGTGCCCAGAAGAACCGCCAGTCCCTATTTTACTGCCCAACATACGTTGTACCATCATGGCATGTTTATAGCGCCAGATAGTTAATTGCTCATCAACTTCGGTTAAACACGTTAACAGCTGAAAAGGCAAATTAAATAAGGGTTCTTCCTGATAAAGATTTATAAACAACGCTGACAACATGGCCTTTTGGCTTAGCCGAAAACTGCCCTGCTGCTGCAGTGTCTGATATTGTTGCGCGTCCAATAAGGCCGCAAACTTTTCCCGGGTACGCGCGATCTCCGCTAGCTGTAGCGCACGTTCATGCTCAGCAATTTGCGTAATACTTGAGACAATCGCCTGATCACGCGCCAACATAGTCTCGGTCGCTTGCTGATACATTTGCCAAAAACTGAATTCATCAAATTGTAAAAAGGGCATGCGTTCTAGCCATTTTTCAACGCGCTCAAATAAACTGGGTTCATGCTCCAAGGCTTGCAAGAAGACCCGATCAGGTTCGTTTAAACGACTGTAAAACGCATTTTTGTCAAAATCGATTCGGTACTCCGTTTTTAATCCCAAGCCAATTTCTAACATTTTAAACTGAATACTTTGAAAGCCTGATGCGGGAACCAAATAATCCCGAAACGCCATAAAATCTTGAGGTGTCATGGTCTCTAATACGGCAATTTGTTGATTCAGTAGCTGTTGGATACTGATGATCCTTTTTAGCTTGTGCACGATACCGGTTAGTTGCTCATCCTTGACTTCAGCCGCGGCAAACACCGACATGACTGCTTTTAACTCATGCAAAATTTGCTTAAACCATAACTCGTACACTTGATGCACAATAATAAACAAGGTTTCGTCGTGTGCCTCTGCGCCGTAACGCGCACTCTCGGGTGCTTGAGCCGTTAACAGTTTGTCGAGTTGTAAGTAATCGCCATAATAACAAGGTGTGGTATTTTTTTGCATCGGGTTGCCTCCGTGGCCTAAGGGTGTGGCATTGTAACAAGGCTCAACACTAACTCAATCTTTCAGTGGTCTTTTCTGTCGAAGCTGATTATGCTGATAGCGTAAGTCTGTTAAGGCACATAATTGATGCGGTTAGCGATCAACGCGGTTCATCGCGTTGGCTTTGTCGCAGTTAGGCGCTTGCTTATCGCACCTTTTACCCTATTATATTTAAGCCCGTTTAGGAGTTATAAACATGAAATTAGATGACGATATTCATAATTATTACGAAAAATTAGTACTCGATCACATTATCGCGCTGGGACTTGACCAAGAGAAAGATCCTGAATATTTGGCAGATCTTTGCTGCATCTCGCTTAATCTGTTGCCACCGCGCTATATACGATATGAAGTCGATATGGCGTTTTACATGCCGCAGAGCGAGCGTTTTGAAATGTCGATGAAAGTCAAAGAGGCCGTGGCCAGAGCATGCAGCTTTTTGGATAACCAGTAATAGATTTTTTGCTGGCAGAAAATTCAATCGGCGAAGCGTAGACAAAATGGGCTTTAAAGGTGGGTGGCAACTCCACCAGCCACATCCCGGCACATACATCATAAACTGTGGCTGCTTCCTTCCGGACCTGACCAGGTTCGCCTACTAGTATTGCGAGAGGACCAATGGAGTTACCATTGCAGTGCTATTGTGATTGAAATAAGAGGCTAAGAAGCCGCTTCACAACACAGGTGCATTATCCGTAAAAGGCGAGTCTGTTGCAAGCGCTATCCGGCTGAATAACGCTTTGCTGCTGATAAAACAAGCAATTAGTTACCTAATGCTTGCTGATACGCGGTCAACAACGCTTTTAAACGTTGTTGCTGTGCAGGCGATAAACGTAATACTTGTTTTTGCGCTTCGGGAAGTGCTTCAAGCTGCTCATCAGCATAAGTATAAAACACGGTGGGTCGCGTTAACTCAACATCAGCATCCAAACGCGGTGTGGCCAATAATACGGCAATAGCCTGACGCAAACGCTGATCAAACGTCAAATCTGGATAGCCAAGCTCAGCAAATGCTTCATCTAAAAGCGGCTGATAGCGCTGTTTTAACGCTAATAATTGCCTAACCGGCACACTTTCGAGTAACTGTATATACGGCTCGTAGCGTGTTGCATTATTCGGTGACACTTTATAACGATCTTGTGCAATATTTTCTACCTGATAACCACTCGCTGGAGCTGTTAACACATTATGCCCAGCCACTAATTGTCCTTGCGCGAGGTTATCGATAGTCACCACAAAGTGACGAATCATCTCCTCTCGGTTGAACAAACCGGCTAAACCCGGCTTCCAATTTAACGCAAAAAAATCAGCCGCTAACATCGCATCTGAATCGTCTAACGCAGGAAGTGGTGGCAATACGGGTTCTGGGATCACTGGCTCGGCGGGCTCTAGTTGAACTTGAGCAACAACCGGAGACTCCGTAGGAATAATAGCAGGCTCGGGTTCAGACAACGTGGGTGCGGGATCAGGTGTAACGTCTGGCGTCGGAAGTATCACAGGCGGTAACGCCACAGTCTCTGTGTTGTCGTCGCCACCGCTAAATAACAGCCAAAGTGCACCAATAATGATAATGACCACGCCGGCTAAACCGGCATAATAAACTGATTGACCCGTACCTGAAGCCTGTTGTGTCATAGCATTCTACCCATACTCACTGAAAAATTACCTAAAAAGAGGTATAGCATTGCATTAATCTGAAATATCAGCAATATACTCTTTATGCACGGTAGTCTGTTTACACAGAGCCTGATAATAAGAAAAAGTTCATTTAAGGAAGAACATGGCAGTTACATCTGAGCCGGCTGCACACAAAACGGCGCTTTTGCTTACAGGGGGCGGAGCACGCGCGGCCTATCAAGTTGGCGTACTAAAAGCGATCGCAAGCCAATATCCACGCACAAGCCCTTTGCCCTTTCAGATTATTTGTGGCACGTCGGCAGGCGCCATCAACGGTGCGGGGTTAGCGTGTTATGCGTCCTGTTTTCACCTGGGTGTAAAAAAAATAGAATCAGTGTGGCGCAATTTTCATACAAGCCATGTGTATTATTCTGATTATCCTCGTCTTTTAAGGCAGCTGATCCGCAGCATTTACAGCGCCTTTCAAGCTGACTATGCCAACAAAAAACCCGTGAGCTTGCTCGACAATAAACCGTTGAAGCAATTATTAACGCGCATTTTGGATTTGCAGCGGATTGATCGCAATATTATGCGTGGGTATTTATCCAGCTTTTCAGTTACCGCATCCTGTTATAACAGCGGCGATTCGATTAGCTTTTTTCAATCTGATAGCGCGAATGAATGGCGCCGAGCAAAACGTTGCGGTCAAAAAACGCTGTTAGGCATTCATCACTTATTGGCTTCGGCCGCGATCCCGTTGATTTTCCCATCAGTGCGGATCCATCAACAATACTATGGGGATGGCTCAGTAAACCAATTGGCTCCCCTTAGTGCGCCGATTCACTTAGGCGCTGACAAAATTTTAATCATTGGTGTCGATGATCCTAGGCCTACTGAGCAACATAATCGGTTACTGCATCATCCAGATGTCGCGACGGTAGCTGGACATTTGCTAGATACCGTGTTCACCGATACCCTTAACTCTGATCTTGAGCGATTAAACCGTATTAATAAAACCGCTGAAGTCTTACAGCAGCATAATATTGCTACCGAGCTAAAACCTATCCAAAGTTTATTGATCAATCCTAGCCAGAACTTTAGTCAGCTCGCCAGTGAATACTTTTTATGTTTACCCATGGCGATTCGTACCTTGTTACGCTTAACCGGTATTCGACAACATTCTGACTCCAGTTTAGTCAGTTATTTATTATTTGAACAAAAATATACGCGCCGTTTAGTAGAATTAGGCTATCAAGATGGTATGAATCAGTTACCTCACATCATGCAATTTCTTGCCGCGCCCTCGCCATTCGCGCCGCAAGAGAACGCCGTCAAAAAGACGACACACGCAGAAGTAATCAAAAAATAGCTATTAAAATCAATATCATAGAATAATGGCTTGATACTTGCTTATTTACACCAAGTGCAATTGAACAACGATGGTGTTGATATGTGGCAAGAATCGGGCAACTTAACAAATGCGTTTGGCGATCTAACGATTAGTAGCAACTGGCAAGACAGTCCAGACTGTAGTGAAAACAGTTTGGTAAGCCAATTACAAACCACGTTAGATTTACAGCAGCAGTTGGACATTTTTTCAATGAGTGCGGGCAGAGTCCTTACGTTGAGCGGCTTAACCTTAAAAACAGCTTTAGGTGAGTTTACGGCACGTGGCTCAAAAAATGGCCAACACCAACATCTAGTGACTTTAACTTTAGAAAAACAAGTACTGGCTGAGTTATGCTACGAAGCGGAGTACGCTTTTACTCCCCTAATTCAACAACAACTCTTATTATTAGAATCTGAGTGGTTATTTGCTTTACGTAATGCTTTGGTCGTTAGCCGTTTACAACAAATGGCATTAAAAGATCCGCTTACCTTGTTAGGTAATAGACGCTTTTTTGACGACAGTTTTGCTAAAGCCATACAACTGGCCAAAAGACACCAGTCTCCGTTTGTATTGTTGTTACTCGATTTAGATAACTTTAAACAGGTTAACGATATTTCTGGGCACAGCGTTGGTGATGACGTGCTACTAAAAGTAGCCGATTGTATGCGTGATACCTTACGCGCCACAGACAGTTTGTTTCGGTTTGGTGGTGATGAATTCGCCGTATTATTAAGCGACAGTGATGCTGAGCATGCTGAACGAGTTTCAGAGCGTTTATTGCAGGCGATTAAGCAAGATGCTTTTTTAGCCGAGCATCAGGTTGGGTGTAGCATTGGTCTTGCCCGACTGGCGCCAGAGCAACAAGCTAGAGATGTTTTTCATCAAGCCGATGAGGCCTTATACCAAGCCAAGTTGTCTGGCAAAGGTAAAGTCCGTCATAGTTCACTTACTCGCCCAAAGTTTGCTGAGGCACGCGCTGGGGCGTTACTGGCTGCCAGCTAAGCCAATTCTTACCAGCCGTTGCCGCGCAACGGCTGGCAAAGCCTACAACGGCATAAAGGGTCTCATCTGCAAATAATAGCGGGACCTGACTGCGCTGCCAAGGCGGCACTTGCCATAGTTTAAACCACTGTTTTAACGGCTTAGTGGGCTGGCCACTTGGTTTAAAGTTGCTACTGAGTAAACCAAAACCGACAGTAAATTCTTGGTGATCAGAAGCAATCGCTACCGCACCTTGTATACCCTCTGCATGCCAGTGCAAATAGCCCTGTCCCTCTGCGACATATTGAGGTTTACCCACGCTAACCACAGCGGCCATCCCTGAGCGAATGGCTGGCGGATCAGCCAGTAGGTATAGCCAATGTAAATACCGACGCACCTGCAACGAACCTAAATGTAATATCGGTGTAGCATCTTGACGGGCGCCAATCACTTCAGCTTGCAACGTACTGAGCCATTGCGTATCCGGATTCAGGCCTGCAGCTGCCAGCCATTGTCGTATAACTAAGGGCTGTTGTAACGGATGATACTGTGCTAAACGCAATAGATTAAGACGATCGCCCTCTAAACAAGCCGTTAATGCCAACGAGGTGTAATGTTCAGCCAATGTATGCGCGTGTTGTAAATGTTCAGCACTGCGCGTCACCGTTTTGGTCAGCGCTGGCCAGCGCTGTTTCAATGGTGGTGCAATAATGTGACGCAAAAAATTGCGATCAAAGTCAGTATTTGCGTTACTGTCATCTTCAATCCAATGTAGCTGTTCAGCAACAGCGAACGCTTCAAGTTGCTGCCGAGAAAACGTTAACAACGGCCGATATAATTGCCCTTGTGCAAAAGCGCGTAGCTGGGGGATCCCGGCTAAACCGGTTAAGCCTGCGCCGCGTTTTAACGCCAATAGTACTGTTTCAAGCTGATCGTCAGCGTGATGCGCCGTTAAGAGAAGGGTGGAAGGGGTTGTGACAAATTGCGCTAAGGCAGCATATCGTGCGGTTCTAGCTTCTTGCTCAACATTATGCTGAGGATCTAGGCTCACATAACGCAAATGGAAATCGACCTGACGCGCTCGGCATTGCGTCTCACAAAAAGTCGCCCAGGCATCGGCCTGACGATTAAGACCATGATGCACATGAACAGCAAATAAAGCTATGGCCATATCGTGGCAGATTGGGGCAAGAATATGCAGCAACACCTGCGAATCTAAACCACCACTGTAGGCTAACACCAGCCGAGTTTCCCCAGCTGGGTGTGCTAACTGCTCAATTTGCGCTAACAGTGCTGTTTTGATAACTTGTGCAAGTGCTAACATCCAGCCCCTAACCTACGCAGGTCAACGTCACACTTTACTGTCTTGCGCTTCTAGCGTTTTGAGCAACAACGCCTAAACAGTAAAAACCCAAGACGATGTTAACAGTAACCGTATGACATTAAACGTTTATAACGGCGGTCTAATAATTCGGCAATGCTGAGTTTCTGCAGTTTGTCTAAATCACGCAACAACGCCGCCTTCAGTGAGCTGGCCATTTGCTCTGCAGAGCGATGGGCGCCCCCTAAAGGCTCACCAATTACCTCGTCAATCAGCTTAAGCTCTTTTAAACGCTCCGCCGTAATGCCCATAGCATCTGCCGCTAATGGCGCTTTTTCAGCACTTTTCCACAAAATAGATGCGCACCCTTCTGGCGAGATCACTGAATAGGTGCTGTATTGCAGCATATTAACTTTATCACCCACGCCAATAGCTAAAGCGCCGCCTGAGCCGCCCTCACCTACGACCGTGCAGATCATGGGCACCTTTAAGCCCGCCATCACTTTTAAATTACGGGCGATAGCTTCAGACTGTCCACGCTCCTCAGCACCGATCCCAGGATAGGCTCCCGGTGTATCAATAAAGGTGATAATGGGCAATTTGAAACGTTCAGCCATTTCCATTAAGCGTAATGCTTTACGATAGCCCTCTGGTCTTGGCATACCAAAGTTACGACGAATTTTTTCTTTGGTATCACGCCCTTTTTGATGGCCAATGACCATAACGGCTTGCTCACCAATTCGAGCCGTACCACCAATAATCGCATTGTCGTTGGCATAAGCACGATCACCGCACAATTCATCAAAATCAGTGAAAATGTGCTCAAGATAATCCAGCGTATAGGGCCGGCGAGGATGCCGTGCTAACTGTGCAACCTGCCACGCGCCTAACTCCGAAAAGATTTTTTTGGTCAGTGTTAGGCTTTTCTCTTTGAGCTTATTTATTTCTTCTTCTAACCCAAGATCATAATCGCCATTGCGACTGACATTGCGTAACTCGTCTATTTTTGCTTCCAGTTCAGCAATAGGTTGCTCAAACTCTAAATAATTCAGCATCATCGACTATCATTACCTAATTAATTAAATTCCAATTCTATTGTCGCAATTTGCTTTAACTGATGCAACAAAGCGTCTGTGGGCGTAACCCACCAAGCCGTACCCAACTGCAGTCTAACCTGCCCTTCTTCTCGCTGATACCAGATATTCACTGGCACCGTACCCGCTTTAAACTCATCCAGCGCTTGCTGCAGTTTAGGCAAGTAATGTTGATCAATCTGCGTTGATTGTACCGTTATATTCAGTGATTTCAGCGATTTTTCACGCATCGCGGTGATTTCGCTGACATCGCGGCCGGACATTGTAAGGCCACCATTAAAATCATCAAAGCTGACCTGTCCACTCACCAGCAAAATACGGTCTTTTTGTAGCAAATGCTCGAACGTTTCCAGCTGTTCTGTGAAAAAACGCACATCTAAACGCGCCGATTTATCGTCTAACGTAACAATACCCCAGCGCCGCCCCTTTTTATTAATCATGATACGCACGGCTACCACTAAGCCAGCAACTTGCACGCTCTGATCTTTTTTAGTGGGCTGTAACTCAACTAAGCGACAATTAACGTAATGTTTTATCTCATCAAGATAGCGATTAATTGGGTGTCCTGTTAGGTACAATCCCAAGGTTTCTCGCTCTCCCTCCAACCACACATCATCTGCCCATAATGGCACGATTTTAAAACTTTGACTGGACGAGTGCTCATCAGGCCCTGCCAGCAAACCGAATAAATCGTCTTGTCCAACCGCTTGCGCTTTGGCGTGTTGCTCTGCAGCTTTCATGGCTTCTTCAAGACTGGCCATTAAGATCGCGCGCAGTGGCCCAGGATGTTGCTGTTTTTTACGTTCAGGTCCCAGCCTATCCATTGCACCAGATAAAATCAACTTTTCCATCACACGCTTATTCAGGCGCTTTAAATCGACCTTGGCACAAAAATCAAATAAATCACTGAATTCACCATGGATTTGCCGCGCTTCAATAATTGCTTCTATCGGGGCTTCGCCAACCCCCTTGATCGCGCCAATACCATATACAATGTGACCGTGCTCGTTAACGGTGAATTTATATTGACCGGTATTCACATCTGGCGGGATCAAGGTCAGTTTCATCCGCTCGCATTCATCAACCAGTGTCACGATTTTGTCGGTATTATCCATATCTGCCGACATAACAGCTGCCATAAATTCAGCTGGAAAATGCGCTTTCATCCACAAGGTTTGATAAGACACTAACGCATAGGCGGCAGAGTGCGATTTGTTAAAACCGTATCCGGCAAACTTTTCTACCAGATCGAAGATTTTAATTGCTAGCTCTGGATCAATACCGTTTTTAGCCGCGCCTTCTTGGAAGGTATCACGCTGCTTAGCCATTTCTTCCGGCTTTTTCTTACCCATGGCCCGACGTAGTAAGTCAGCACCGCCTAGCGAGTACCCCGACAGCACCTGCGCAATTTGCATAACTTGCTCTTGATACAGGATAATGCCGTAAGTGGGTTCTAAAATGGGCTTTAATGATTCGTGTTGCCAAGTGGCGTCTGGATAAGAAATGTCTTCTCGGCCGCGTTTACGATCGATAAAGTTATCTACCATGCCTGATTGTAAAGGGCCCGGACGGAACAACGCGACCAGTGCGATCATATCTTCAAAACAGTCAGGCTGCAGGCGGCGTATCAGATCTTTCATACCGCGCGATTCTAACTGGAACACCGCCGTGGTATCGGCACGCATCAATACCTGAAAACTGTAACGATCATCTAATGGGATGGTATTAATATCGACCGGAGCTTTGCCCTCCTTTTTCAAGCGAGCGTTGGCCATATTCAGTGCCCACTGCAAAATGGTCAGCGTACGCAAGCCAAGGAAGTCAAACTTGACCAGACCGGCGTATTCCACATCGTTTTTATCAAACTGGGTAACCGGGTTTAAGCCATGCTCGTCACAGTAAAGTGGGGAGAAATCGGTGATCTTAGTGGGCGCAATAACAACGCCCCCCGCATGCTTACCCGCGTTTCGGGTAACGCCCTCAAGTTGGCGTGCCATATCAATTAGATCGCGCACGTCTTCATCTGAGTCGTAAAGTTCAGGTAAGCGCGGCTCTTCTTTAAAGGCTTGTTCCAACGTCATCCCCGGCGTAGGCGGGATCAGTTTGGAAATACGATCAACAAAACCATAGGGATGGCCTAGCACTCGGCCAACATCCCTAATAACGGCTTTAGCCGCCATGGTTCCAAAGGTGATAATTTGCGATACGGCCTCGCGGCCATACATATCTGCAACGTGTTCTATTACCTCATCACGCCGATCCATACAGAAATCGACGTCAAAGTCGGGCATCGACACCCGCTCTGGGTTTAAGAAACGCTCAAACAGTAAATCAAATTCTAAGGGATCTAAATCCGTGATTTTTAACGCGTAAGCGACCAATGAGCCGGCGCCTGAACCGCGCCCTGGTCCCACCGGAATATCGTTATCTTTACTCCATTGAATAAACTCCATAACCACCAGGAAGTAGCCAGGAAAGCCCATTTGGTTGATAACATCGAGTTCTATTTGCAAACGCTCGTCGTAAGGCAGTCTTTTTTCAGCGCGTACCTGCTCATCTGGGAATAATTGCAATAAACGCTGCTCTAATCCCTCACGTGATTTTAAGACCAAAAAGTCGGCGTCAGATAAACCACCGGTTGGAAAGGCGGGTAGGAAATACTCACCCAGCCGGATCGTAACATTACAACGTTTGGCTATTTCAACGCTGTTTTCCAACGCTTCTGGGATATCAGCAAACAACTGCTGCATTTCCTCGCTGGTCCGCAGATATTGTTGTTCAGAATAGTTCTTCGGACGTCTTTTGTCATCTAGGGTATAGCCATCATGAATTGCCACACGAATTTCATGCGCCGCAAAATCGCTAGCCTTTAAAAATACCACTTCATTGGTCGCTACCACAGGCAGTTGTGCCTGCTCAGCTAGCTGAATCGCCTTTTGAATATAACGCTCTTCATCTGGCCGGCCAGTGCGAGTTAATTCTACATAGTAACGATTAGGAAAATGCTGCTGGTAAAACTGTACCAGTTGCTGCACACTTTGCGGGTTTTCCTTTAGCAGGGCTTTCCCCAGCAAACCGTCTTTCGCGCCTGAGAGTAAAATTAACCCTTCGGCATGTTCGACTAACCACTCGTGATCGAGCTGTGGTTTACCATTTACATGGCCACGTAAATACGCTTTAGAAATCAGGGTAGTGAGATTTTGATAACCGGTATTATCGGCACATAAAATCAGCAAGCGGTTTAACTCACCCGGAAAAATCGGATGCTGTACCCAGCAATCGACGCCGATGATCGGCTTTATACCCGCATCATGCGCGGTACTGTAAAAACGCACTAAACCACACAGGTTCATCTGATCCGTCAAGGCCAGAGCGGGCATACCCGTAGCCGCCGCCGCTTTAACAATAGGTTTAATCTTGGCGACGCCATCAATCATAGAGAAATCGCTGTGTACCCGTAAATGGATAAAAGCCGGTTCACGCATCAGCGACTACCTTGTTCAGTGTTGGCACAGGATAACGCATCACGCTCGGCTATCAGTCGCACCGGTTTAAAACTCCGACGATGTTCCGCCAAAATACCGTATTGCTGGATAGCCGCCAAATGCGCGGCTGTTGGATAACCTTTATGATCGGCAAAGCCAAATTGGGGATAACGCTGATGTAAGAGCGCCATTTCTTCATCACGCGCGACCTTGGCTAGAATAGACGCCGCACTAATTTCTGGTATTAATGCATCGCCTTTTACCACCGCTGTCGCAGGCATAGCCAATGGCGGACAACGATTACCATCAATCATGACCCATTCGGGCTGAATGGCAAGTGCGGCTACCGCGCGTTGCATCGCCAGCATAGTGGCATGCAAAATATTCAGCGCATCAATTTCGCTGGGTTCCGCCCGCCCTAACGCCCAACATAAGGCGTTTTGTTTTATCTCTGCTGCCAATAACTGCCGTTTTTTCTCCGTTAGCTTTTTTGAATCGGCTAACCCTGCAATCGGTTTGGCGGGATCAAGGATCACTGCAGCCGTCACCACCGCGCCAATCAGTGGACCACGCCCCACTTCATCAACGCCACACAATAACGCCACCTTGGGACGCTGTAACTCACTCATCTGCCATAACCTGTAAAATAGTGGCGGCGGCAACCGCGCTAGCATTTTGCTGTAATTGCTGATGTAAACGCTCGTACTCTGCGGTCAACGAGACATCAATACCCAATACGAGAGGTTGCATAGCCTTAACCAGTGCAGGCACAGTAAGATCAGCTTGCAGCAATTCGGTGACCATGCCACGTCCCGCCAATAAATTAGGTAAACTGACATGTTGTAGCGTAATTAAACGCCGTGCGATTTGATAGGTTAACCAATTGGTCTTGTATCCAACGACCATAGCACATTTAGCTAGCATGGCTTCAAGCGTGGCCGTGCCTGATGCGATAAATGTGGCATCGGCCGCTAGCAATGTTTGCCGCGCCTGACCAATAAACTCCGTGACCTCTAGATCGGGGGCATACTCGGCTTTCATCCGACGCCATAACGTCGCCTTTTCAGCTGTTACCATATTGGTGATCAGTTGTAGTTCAGGATGTTGTTGCTGTAATTCAGCCGCGGCGCGTAAAAAATCTGGGGCGAGTAAGGTAATTTCGTTGGTTCGACTGCCCGGCATAATAGCTAATACGGGTTGGCTTGGGTTTAACCCTAAGGCCGTTTTCGCCTGCGTTTTATCGACCTGAAGTGGCATACTATCGGCCAATGTGTGCCCCACAAACGTACAAGGCACCGCGTATTTGTCATAAAACGCTTTTTCAAAGGGTAACAATGCCAATACCATGTTAGTGGCTTTCGCAATTTTAAAGATACGTTTGTGCCGCCATGCCCATACAGAGGGACTTACATAGTGTACCGTTTTAATACCTTGTTGTTTTAAGGCTAGCTCAACCGGTAAATTAAAATCGGGGGCATCAATGCCAATAAAAATATCAGGGTTGGCCGCGGTAATCGCCGTGGTGATCTCACGTTTAATCTGCAGTAAACGACGTAAGCGTCCAAGGACTTCAACCAAGCCCATCACGGCCAATTCTTCCATATCAAACAGCGCTTTGAAGCCTTCAGCTTGCATCCTTGGCCCACCGATACCAAAAAACTCCGCTGTGGGATGCTGCTGCTTTAATGCCACAATTAAGGCCGCGCCAAGAATATCGCCAGAATGTTCTCCGGCAATTAAGGCGAATTTACGTGGTGAAGATGTTACTAACGCTACATTAGCCATAATGAGGCAAAAATCCCTACGAACAATCCCAATGAACTCAAAGAAAAACGCTCTGCTCGAAAAACCCAGAGCAGAGCGTTAATGTTTTATTTTTCTGCACCGGTAAGGTGTTTAACGCACAATACCACGCGAAGCATTCGCAATAAAGTCAGTAAAGGCTTTCACCTCAGGCATACTGGCAGATTTTTCTGCGAGCGCATGTAGCGCTTCAGGCACTGTTTGGCCTTTACGATAGACTTCTTTATACGCTCGGCGTATCTCTAATAAAGCATCGCTACTAAAGCCACGACGCTTTAAGCCTTCAGTATTTACGCCAGCAGGAACACAAGGTGCACCATGCACCATTAAGTAAGGTGGAACATCTTTTAACACGATAGAGCCACCGCCACAAAAGCTGTGTGCTCCGATTTGCACAAACTGGTGCACACCGGTCATACCACCGAGAATAGCCCAATCGCCAATATGTACATGACCTGCTGCTTGTGCGCCACTGGCAAAAATCACGTGATTACCGATAACACAATCGTGCGCAATGTGCGTGGTGTTCATAAAGAGATTGTGACTACCAATAATGGTTTTGCCTTGATCTTGGATCGTACCACGGTGTACTGAGCAGCCCTCACGAAACACATTGTAATCACCTACAATTAATTCTGTAGGTTCACCTTTGTATTTCTTATCCTGACACGCTTCACCAATACTACAAAATTGGTAAAAGTGATTTCCCTTGCCGATCGTGGTAGGGCCCTTTATTGCAACATGCGTCTCTAATACACAATCGTCACCCAATACCACATTGTGACCGACATAGCTAAAAGCACCCACTGTTACATTTTGTCCCAGCTTGGCGCTGGCTTCAATTACCGCGGTAGGATGGATCACGTTACATCTCTCTTCTGGCACACATCAATTCGGCACAGCATACAACCTGGCCATCAACCTTCGCTTCTCCATAGAATTTCCATAGATTACGACGTTCTTTTAAAAACTTCACTTCAAGAATCATGGTATCGCCTGGTACTACCGGTTTTCTAAAACGCGCTTCGTCGATAGCCGCAAACAAATATAATTCATTCTCAGATCGTTCTGTGGCGGTTTTAAAACCCAAAATACCGGTAGCTTGCGCTAACGCCTCTAGAATCAATACGCCTGGGAAAATAGGCATGCCAGGGAAATGGCCAGTAAAAATGGGCTCATTAATTGTCACATTTTTTAACGCCGTTAAACTTTCACCTGGTGTGTAATCCAGTACTTTATCGATCAATAAAAAAGGATACCGATGCGGCAATAACGCCATGATTTCTTGGATATCCAGAGTATTCAGTTGATTCGCCAAAATTATTCCTCAGTTGACGAAACGGCCGCTGCTACGGGCGCCGCCAGTTGTTTTTCTAATTGCTTTACACGCTGATAAAGCTGATCAATTTGTCTAAGCTTAGCCGTGTTACGACGCCATTCGGCATTAGTCGTTGCCGGTAAACCTGAAGTATAGACGCCTTTTTCCGTGATGGGCTTCATTAGCATCGCCATACCTGAAATATGTGCACCATCGCAAATCTCAATATGGCCATTGATGACTGCGGCACCACCGATAATACAATAGCGACCAATCGTTGTGCTACCCGCTATAGTGCTACACCCCGCCATCGCCGTATGATCGCCAATTTTCACGTTATGTGCTATTTGGCACAGATTATCAATAATCACATTATGGCCAATAAGGGTGTTTTCTAAGGCCCCGCGGTCAATACAAGTATTGGCACCAATCTCACAATCATTACCAATAATGACTGTACCTGTTTGCGGTATTTTCAACCAATTGCCGCGCTCATTGGCAAAACCAAAGCCATCCGCACCAATAACAGCACCACTTTGAATGATACAGCGTTCACCAATTTCTACTCGATGATACACTGTGACATTGGCCCATAAACGCGTATTTGCAGCAATCTTCGCACCTTCACCGATATAACAACCCGCACCAATTTGCACGCCAACACCAATAACCGCATTTGCCGCAATAACCGCCTTAGCACCAATTGCTACACCCTCTGCCAATTGCGCAGTGGGATCAACGACCGCGGTAGGATGAATACCGGCATATGCACTTTTCGGTGTGGTATCAAATAACTGCGCGACCCTTGCAAAGGCCACGTAAGGATCAGCGACCACTAACACATTAACACCTGGCGCCACAAAGGGCTGATCATCCGCTTTGATTAACACGGCTGACGCCTGACTTTGTGCGAGGTATGATCGAAATTTGCTGTTCGATAAAAAACTAAGCTGGCCTGCGCCAGCCTTCTCTAACGGAGCCACAGAAGAAACGCCGCAAGCGGCGTCTCCAATCAGCTCTGCATTAAGCTTTTCAGCTAAAACAGATAGTAGAATCACGTTATTAGTTCGCCTTACCAACCTGCTCGATCACCTTTTCAGACAAATCGTATTCTGGTTTGGCATAAACAGCCGCATTAGCGTTTAACACCACATCAAATTTTTCACGTTCAGCAACTACGTCAATTGCCACTTTAATCATCCCCAGAATGCGATTACGCTCTTCCGTTTGACGCTGACGAATTTGCTCATCCAAAGGACGGGCTAAATTTTCATATTGCTCGCGCTGTTTATTTACCGAAGCCGTTAACTCTTGTTGCTGCTTCTCGCTCATCGTTGGGCCGTCACGGCGCAATTTTTCGATATTAAAATTAATATCGGTTTCAAGTTTATTCACTTCAGCAATCTTTGCCGCAAATTCCGTACGGATGTTTTCCTGTACTTGTTGCGATTGTGGAATGCTGGCAGCAACAGCGGATACATCAACAAAACCAATTTTAACTTCCTTGGCTTGCGCAACACCTGCGAAAAACATGGTTGCAACAACAAAAACAGCAGATTTAAATACATTATTGTTAAACATCTTGATTCCTATCATGTTCTAGAAAGTTGTACCGATATTGAAACTAAAGTTCTCTTGCAAATCGCCTTCATACTTTTTAATAATTTTCGCCAGACTGAAGGTCAGTGGTCCCATAGGTGATATCCATTGCACTGATACCCCTGCAGTAACCCGAATTAAGCTGGGATCAGAATAATCGATAAGCAATGGCTCTCGATCATTCTGGCGCAACTGTACCAAATTGGCATAACGATTAATATCAAATTCTGTATCCCAGACATTACCCGCATCAACAAATAAACTGGTACGAACAGAATTACGGTTTTCCTCACCCAAGAATGGCGTTGGCGTAATTAATTCCAATGTCAGCATGGCTAACGCATTCCCCCCAATCGAGCGCTGCGATACCTGATAGATATCATTGTCAGGATCAGAAGGGAAATTCGTACCACCACCAAACGGATCAGGCACCCCAGGGATAGAATTGGCTGAGCGGAAAATAGCATGCGGGCCGATAATACGGTTTTCAAAACCACGTAAGTTTTGTCCCCCACCTACAAAATTCTCAGTAAAGGGTAAGGTATAATCATACCCATTTTTATTGCCATAGCCGTTACCATATCCAAGCTCTAACTTAGTACGGAAGGACCACTGATGATCATTACTTAATGGGATATACTGCTGTGCTTCAAAGTTTGTTTTGAAGTATTGCAGATCCGAGTTTGGCGTAGTTGCCCTCAGTGATAAGCTAAACATACGCCCTGCCGTTGGGAATAAACCGCGGTTTAACGTACTGTGCAGCCAACCGGTGCTTAACTCAAAGTTGGTAAAGTTATAACCACCGTCCGGGTTTTGTGCATCTAACAACACGGCACGGAAATGGCGGAGCTGATCATACTCATTGATCGATTTGATTTTGTTAACTGAAACGTTTGCACCAAAATTCAGTCGATTATATTCGTTGATAGGGTAACCAATGTTACCGCCCACACCATAACGCTGCTGATTATAGGCTTCCAAATTTGATGATAAGGAGCTGTAATCTAAATCAGAGTAGAAAACCTGCCCACCTAAACTTACCCCATCCAAGGTAAAGTAGGGATCGGTATAACTTAACGTAATACCTTTTTGGAACTTACTGGTATTTAAGTTTATGCCGGCAGAGTTCCCTGAGCCCATAAAGTTATTTTGTTCAACACCAATCTGGAAAGATAAACCTTGGAAGCTGCCGTAAGACACCCCCGCATTAAAGCTGCCTGACGGTTGCTCTTTAATGGTAAAACCAATATCCACCAGATCATCAACGCCGGGTACCGGAGACGTAGCAAAGTCAACTTTCTCGATATAAACTAATCGTTGTAAACGCTCTTTAGACAGCTCCAATGAATCATTGGATAACCAAGCCCCTTCCATTTGCCGCAGCTCACGACGAATCACTTCATCGCGCGTATTAACATTACCTTTTACATCAATACGACGCACATAAACGCGTTTACCAGGATCGACACTTATCGTCAGTGCAACTTCCTTGGTTTCATCGTTAATATTCGGAATGGTTCTTACTTTAGAGTTAGCATACCCAAAACGCGCTAATAGGCGGGCAATACTTTCTTCAGTAAAGGTAACTAAAGCGCCATTATATAATTGGCCTTTTTCTAACGGTAAAATAGAGCGAATAAACTCGTCTTGACCGATCAAATCGCCAACAAAATTAATGTCGCTGATTTTATACTGCTCGCCTTCTGTCACATTCATGGTGACATAAACAGCGGTTTTGTCTGGGCTTACCGCAACTTGCGAAGAATCGATATTAAAACGCAGGTAACCCCGATCGAGGTAGTAGCTGTTGATCTTTTCAAAGTCGCCTTGTAAGGTTTGTTTTTGATAACGATCAGAGGTCCAAAAACGCCACCACGGCATATCTTGCTTTGACTCAACGACATTCAATAATTCTTCATTGGAAAATAACTGATTTCCCACGATATTGATTTGCCGAACAGAAGCAGCATCGCCCTCTTCAAATTCAAATTTTAAGTCAACCCGATTACGCGGTAAGTACGTTACTTTAACTTCAACCTTGGCTTGGTACTTACCAACACCATGGTAAAATTCCGTTAAGCCATTTTCGATATTTTTCAGAATGGTCTTATCCAGTGGTTCCCCCACCTGGATCCGGTTTCCAGACAAACTTTCATTTAACTGTTCATCTTTAATATCTTTATTACCATCAAACTCAATATTATTGATGGTTGGCCGTTCGCGCAGGCGATAAATCACGGTATTACCATCGCGGAATACACGAATATCATCAAAGTGTCCGGCACCGTAAAGTGTACGAACACTTCGTGATAATGTGAAATCGGTCACCGTATCACCAATGTTAAACGGCAGGTTATTTAAGGCCGCACCAAGTGCGACACGTTGCAGGCCTTCAACCTGAATATCCTGAACGGTAAATGATTCTTCAGCAAGCACCGAGTTACTGCCTGTAGCAAGCAACATCGCAGCTACTAATCGTTTAATTGTCATTATTTGAACTACTTATGATTAGTTTATTACAAACGAGAAATATCGTTGAGCAGCGCAATTCCCATTAACATCAGCAGGACTAAAGCACCGAAGCGAAAACCTATTTCCTGCGCTCTCTCAGAGACAGGTTTACCGCGTATTAGTTCCACCACAAGATACATTAAATGGCCGCCATCCAAAATAGGCAGCGGCAATAAATTGATAACACCCAAATTAACACTTATTAGTGCCATAAAAGATAAAAAGGCAATTAACCCCATACTGGCTGTAGTGCCAGCGCCTTGAGCAATCGCAATTGGACCACTCAAATGTTTTACCGACACATCACCCGTTAATAACTTTGCGACCATGGAAAAACTGAGACGTGTTAATTGCCAGGTTTGATCGATCCCTTCTTTTGCGGCTGCAAAGATGCCATAACGTTGGATATAGCGCAAATCTTCTGGCCATGGCGATGCCATTGGCACAATGCCTAACAATCCTTGGCTAAACCCATCAGCATGTTGGCTCAGCGCTGGCGTTGCCTGAACTATGATAATCTCGTTATCCCGTTGCACTTCAAGGCGAAGCGTCGTTTCTGGACTATTTTTAATAATGCGATCAATTTGTTCCCAACGGGTAATGGGTTCGTTGTCAATCACTAGGATCGTATCACCAGCACGTAAACCGGCTTGCTCAGCCGCCGAACCGGGCGTGACTAACGCCAACGTGCTGGTGGCTTGCGGTTGCAATAAATTTAAACCTAGGCTTGTAAAGACGCCTTCTTTTTCGGGATCAAACTGCCATGCACGGGTATCTAGCACCACCTCTCTAACTTGCAAACTCTCGCGATGTAGCAACGTTAAGCGGATTTCAGCTCGACCCAACTGCTCAACAAGTAATAAATTCGCCGTACGAATATCACGTGCTGCTCGCCCATTTACCGCTAAAATCTGTTCATTTTCAATGATGCCTGCAGCCGCGGCGATAGAGGTAGTCTGCGTAGTTTGAATAACAGGTTTGACTTCTGGAACACCAACCAAATACATGATCCATAACAAGAAAATAGCAAATATAAAATTAGCGGCAGGACCAGCAGCCACGATAGAAATACGTTGCCACACGCTTTTATGGTTAAACGCCAAGTTTTGATATTTAGGCAACACCGGATCCGTGCGCTCATCCAGCATCTGCACATAACCGCCGAGGGGGATAGCAGCGATAACAAACTCAGTATCATGTTTATCACGCCAGCGCACCAACGCCTTACCAAAACCAATTGAGAAACGCTTTACAAAGACGCCATTTTTGCGAGCTACCCAAAAGTGACCAAACTCATGAACCGTGACTAAAATCCCTAGGGCAACAATAAAACTCAGTGCATTCCACAGAAAAGCCGACATCATAACGCTCCCAACAGCTGACGTGCATATGCGCGTGTTTCGGTATCGAGTGCTAATATATCATCCAAGGCGCTTGCCTGATAGCTTACGAAACGATCCAAGCAACGTTCGTTTACTAGGCTAATCGCCGTAAAAGGAATATTACCCGCTAAAAAAGCAGCTACAGCAACTTCATTGGCCGCATTTAAGGCCGTCGTGGCCCCTTGTCCTGCAGCACACGCCGCTATGGCTAAATAGAGATTTGGATAACGTGCCGGCTCAGGTGCCGAAAACGTAAAGGACGGTAGTGCGAAAAAATCGAGGGGTTTAGCAGGGCTGCTCATCCGCTCAGGAAATGCTAGAGCATGTGCAATAGGCGTGCGCATATCAGGTTGTCCTAACTGCGCTAATACTGAACCATCCGTATATTGCACCATAGAATGAATAATACTTTGCGGGTGAATGACGACTTGAATATCTGCCGCCGTACAATTAAACAACCAACGGGCCTCGATAAATTCTAAGCCTTTATTCATCATGGTCGCACTGTCGACAGAAATTTTATGCCCCATACTCCAATTAGGATGCGCCACAGCTTCCGCAATAGTAATATCGGCAAAGGTATTTAAAGGGCGCGTTAAAAATGGCCCACCACTGCCTGTCAATAATAAACGGGCAATGCCAAAATCGGGTAAGCTGGCACGGTGCCCAGCTTGCTGCAAAGGTAAAGGTAAGCACTGAAAAATCGCATTATGTTCGCTGTCAATTGGCAGCAAGGTAGCACCATGCTGCGCAACTTTATGCATAAACAGTTCGCCGGTCATTACCAAGGCTTCTTTATTCGCCAGTAATACCGTTTTGCCCTGCTCAACAGCTGCTAACGTGGGCAGTAAGCCAGCTGCCCCCACTATGGCCGCCATAACAATATCAGCGTCAGGGTGCGCAGCAAGCGCGATGAGCCCTTCTGTGCCACTAAGCACTTCCGTTGCTAAGCCTGCACTTTTTAATCTGTGTGCAAGCTGCAAAGCTGCTGAAGCATCTAACATGGCCGCGAAACGGGGTTTAACTTGCACGCATTGCGCAAATAGCTTATCGACCCCCGTAGCCGCAGTAAGTGCTAACACCGCAAACTTTTCAGGATGCTCTGCCAACACCGACAAGGTACTGCAACCAATTGAACCGGTCGCGCCCAGTACAACAACTTGTTTCATAAAAACTGTTTACCCAAAAACGCTAACAGCAATGCATATAACGGCGCAGTGGCAGTTAAACTGTCGATGCGATCGAGAATACCACCGTGGCCGGGTAAAAATATACCACTGTCTTTTTTACCGGCGACCCGTTTAAACATGCTCTCACTCAGATCGCCAAAGACCGATAACACGGTAAGTAATACCGCAGCAATGTACCAGTGCTCAGCTTGACCTGGCCAATCTAACCAGAACATTAATCCAGTAACAACGATGATAACCAGTACTAATCCGCCCAACATGCCTTCAAGGGTTTTGCCAGGGCTAACTTTAGGTAACAATTTAGTCCGCCCAAAAGGTTTGCCCACAATATAACCACCAATATCGGCGGCCCACACTAAGCCCAGTAAGGCAAAAATAAGCCAAGCACCATAAAAAGGCGAAGTATCGTAATCGAATCCACGAATAAACAATAACGCAGCCCAGGCAGGTAATAAGGTAAACCAGCCCATTAAAGCACGTCGCCAATCACTGCTAGCCCATAAACGCTGACTTCGCGGAAAACTTAACACTAAAATAATGGCCACTATCCACCATGCCGCACCCAATAACAACATACTGAGCAAAAGGGTATTAGAGGATAGTTCGCCGGTTAAGGGGGTAAGCGCATAAAACAACGCCATAATACCTGCGGTAGTAACCACATACCCGGCACGTAAACGGCGTTTACTTAGCCCACAAAACCCACTCCATTCCCATGCACCGAGTAAAAATGCCAAGGACAGAATGATGGCAAACCCCATCAAGGGTAAATAAAACACCGCACATAGCGCCAAAGGCGCCAAAACTAACGCTGTCAAAACACGTTGCTTAAACAATATTATTATCCTTTATTTTCAGCAGCGAGCTCTCTGATCTGCGCACCGGTGCAGCCAAAACGCCGCTCGCGATTCACAAAGGTAGCAATGGCATCAGAAAACACTTGCTGATCAAAATCGGGCCATAAGGTGTCAGTAAACCACAGTTCGGCATAAGCGGCTTGCCAGAGTAAAAAATTACTTATCCGCAAATCACCGCCCGTTCTAATCAACAAATCTAGCTCAGGTTGCTCGGCCATTTGCACTTGCTGGGCAAATAGCGCTTCATTAATTTCACTTACTTGCAGTGTACCTTGTTGTACTTGCTGCGCCAATTGCTTGCTTGCAGCAACAATGTCCCAACGGCCACCGTAATTCGCGGCAATATTTAACGTCATGGCTTTGTTATCGGCGGTTAGCGCTTCTGCTTTTCTTATACTTTGCACCAGGCTTGGGCTAAATGCCGATAAATCACCAATAATTTTTAAACGAATATCATTTTTGTGTAAGGCTTTTACTTCTTTTTGCAGCACTAACAAAAACAACTGCATTAACGTGCTCACTTCCTCTTCTGGACGACGCCAGTTTTCGCTACTAAATGCAAATAAAGTTAATGAAGGAATACCTAACTCACGGCAAAAACTGACACTGCGCCTGACGGCTTCAACGCCCTTTTTATGGCCCCAAACGCGTGGCTTGCCACGACGCTCAGCCCAGCGGCCATTACCATCCATGATAATCGCCACATGTTGTGGCAATACTTGCTGTTTCAGCGTTGGTCCTACTGTCATCAGTGTTATCTGTCCAATTTGACGTGAAAATGTTTAGTGCTAAGTTAACGCGTTGGGTTCCACTACTTATAACAAAAAAGCGCCGCGAAGTTGGACTGGCACGGCGCTTTATTAATTACGGAGCAGTTACTAAATGCGAACCTGGTAAAAATTGGGACGGGATGGTCTAGGATTAGACTTCCATCAGCTCTTTTTCTTTTTCAGCCAGCACGTCATCCACTTTTTTTACAAAAATGTCGGTGAGTTTTTGAATTTCATCTACAGCTTTACGCTCATCATCTTCACTGATTTCTTTGTCTTTTAACAGTGCTTTGAAATCAGAATTCGCATCGCGACGAATATTACGAATGGCAACACGGCCACCTTCAGCTTCACCACGAACATGCTTGACTAAATCACGACGACGTTCTTCGGTTAACGCCGGTAGAGGCACACGAATAACCGTACCAGCAGACATGGGGTTTAATCCCAAGTTAGACATCATAATGGCTTTTTCAACGGCTTGTGTCAGGCTTTTGTCAAATACGGTAATGGCTAAAGTACGCGAGTCTTCAACGGATACGTTAGCGACCTGACGTAAAGGTGTATCTGCACCATAGTAAGACACTTGAATACTATCCAATAAACTGGGATGCGCACGGCCGGTGCGAACTTTAGTTAATTGAACTTTAAGGGCATCAACGCTTTTATCCATACGGATTTTAGCATCAGCAATAATGTCGTTAATCACGATCGTTATCCTTTTTTGTTTATGCAACAGTAACGCAAAGCACTAGTTTACTGTAAATTTTCAGCGTGGTCGATGACTGTACCTTCTTCTTCGCCCATAATCACCCGCTTCAACGCACCGGGTTTGTTCATATTGAACACCCGAATTTGTAAATTATGATCGCGTGCTAAGGTAAACGCAGCCAAATCCATTACTTTTAACTCTTTATCTAACACTTCATTATAGGTAAGTTGGCTGTAGAGTGTAGCGGTCGGATCTTTAACCGGATCGGCAGAGTAAACACCTTCAACCTTGGTCGCCTTTAACACGGCATCGGCTTCAATTTCAATACCGCGCAAACATGCTGCAGAATCGGTAGTAAAAAATGGATTACCGGTGCCCGCAGAAAAAATGACAACTCGGCCTGATTTTAACAAACTAATCGCTTCTGCCCAGCTATAATTGTCACAAACACCATTTAAGGGAATAGCACTCATCATCCGCGCGTTTACGTAAGCACGGTGCAGTGCGTCACGCATGGCTAAGCCGTTCATCACAGTAGCTAACATGCCCATATGATCGCCTACGACGCGGTTCATCCCCGCTTTCGCTAAGCCTTCACCGCGAAAAATATTACCGCCGCCGATAACAATACCTACTTGTACGCCAAGCTCAACCAATTCTTTAATTTCTTGCGCCATACGATCTAGCACTTTGGGATCAATACCAAAGCCTTCATCTCCCATTAGGGCTTCACCGCTAAGTTTAAGTAGAATGCGACGGTAGGTTGGTTTTGGATTGGTGCTCATAGTTACCCCATTAGGCTCATTATATTGGTCGGGCAAAAAAAAACCGCGACGGAAGTCGCGGTTATTTTAACGTTTTTCAGTGCATTGCTAAAGTGCAAATTACTTTTTAGCCGCAGCGATTTGCGCAGCAACTTCAGCAGCGAAGTCTTCTTCTTTCTTTTCAATACCTTCGCCTACTTCTAAGCGAATGAAAGAAACAGCCTTAGCAGAATTTTGCTTTAAGAATTCGCCAGTCGTGATTGACGGATCTTTCACGAACGGTTGACCTGTTAAGCTCACTTCGCCCGTGAATTTCGTCATGCGGCCCGCAACCATCTTCTCAGCGATTTCTTGTGGCTTACCAGAGTTCACCGCGATATCGATCTGAATTTGACGCTCGCGCTCAACCACTTCAGCAGATACATCTTCTGGGTTAACGTAGCTTGGGTTGTTAGCAGCAACGTGCATCGCAACGTCTTTCGCGATCTCTTCGTTACCGCCTTCTAACACGGCTAATACACCGATACGGCCAGAGTGAATGTACTGACCGATTACCGCGCCAGCAACTTTGGCAATACGACGTACGTTGATGTTTTCACCAATTTTAGCAACTAAAGTCGCACGGGTATCTTCAACAGAGGTACCGTTCAAATCAGCGGCCAATAAGGCTTCTACGCTGTCGATGTTCTGTGCTTGTGCTAAATCAGCTACGCTGTTAGCAAAGGCTAAGAAGCTCGCATCACGTGCTACGAAGTCAGTTTCACAGTTAAATTCAATAGCAATACCAACACCGTTAGCAACACGGGTGATAACAACACCTTCAGCAGCAATACGGCCAGCTTTCTTGGCAGCTTTGGCTAAGCCACTTTTACGCATCGCGTCGATTGCCGCTTCGATGTCACCCGCGGTCTCTTCCAATGCTTTTTTACAATCCATCATGCCAGCGCCAGTGCGCTCGCGCAGTTCTTTTACTAAAGCGGCAGTTACAGCCATGAGTGCTTCCTCGTAATTGAGTTCAGACAAACAGGGGCTTACGCCCCTGTTGCAAAGTGATCCTGTATTTCAGCTGGTAATATTAAGCGCAGCTGATGACAGAAAAATTATTCTGCTTCAACGAAGGCTTCAGCTTCAGCTTGCACTTCGATGTTTTTGTCACGACCTTCCTGAATCGCTAGGCTTACCGCACCCAGGTATAACTGGATAGCACGGATAGCGTCGTCGTTACCAGGGATTACGTAATCAACACCTTTAGGATCTGAGTTAGTATCAACGATTGATACCACAGGGATACCCAGGTTGTTGGCTTCTTTGATAGCAATGTGTTCGTGGTCAGCATCGATAACGAACAGCACGTCTGGCAAGCCGCCCATATCTTTAATACCGCCTAAGCTCTTTTCCAGCTTGTCCATCTCACGCGTACGGTCTAAAGCTTCTTTTTTAGTCAGCTTGTCGAAAGTACCGTCTTGGCTTTGCGATTCAAGATCTTTTAAGCGCTTGATTGACTGACGCACAGTTTTCCAGTTAGTTAACATACCACCTAACCAACGGTGATTTACGTAGAACTGGTCAACATTAATTGCGGCTTCTTTGATTGCTTCTGAGGCTGCGCGCTTAGTACCTACGAACAGGATTTTACCTTTTTTTGCAGATACTTGCTGGATGAACGCTAAGGCGTCATTCATCATAGGAACAGTTTGTTCTAAGTTGATGATATGAACACGGTTACGAGCACCGAAAATGAATGGCTTCATTTTTGGGTTCCAGTAACGAGTTTGGTGACCGAAGTGAACGCCCGCTTGGAGCATGTCGCGCATAGAAACTTTTGCCATGATATATTTTCCTGTTAAGGGGTTAGGCCTCCATGCATCCCATATGCCGACTAAAACTGTCGTTTTAGCACCCCGGAATATGTGTCGATGCATGTGTGTTATTTAATTAAGGTTAATGCAATCCGCTAAGCAAAGACGTTATTACTTATCACGAGAAATTCTGTAAAGCTACAGACCTACAGCGTTAAGTTAGGGTACAATGCAAATTACGAAATTGCGGCGCGCTTTATACCATAGTAAGCTCGCAAACACAATGAAATGTGTAATTTTACAGCAGTCGCTACTGGATAGATTTACAAGAGAGAGCAGGCATGACAGCACCGATCAAAACCTTGGCCGAAATTGAAAAAATGCGTATTGCCGGCCGTTTAGCCGCCGACGTGCTAGAAATGATCGAGCCGCACGTACAAGCGGGTATTACCACGGATGAGCTTAACACCATCTGCCACAACTATATTGTTGATGTGCAACAGGCAATCCCTGCGCCACTTAATTATCACGGCTTCCCAAAGTCTATTTGTACCTCAGTGAATCAGGTTATTTGCCACGGCATTCCAAACGACAAAGCCTTAAAAGACGGTGATATCATCAATATTGATATCACGGTAATTAAAGATGGCTATCATGGCGATACCTCGAAAATGTTTGTGGTCGGTAAACCGAGCATTATGGCCGAACGGCTAATTCGAGTAACACAAGAAGCCATGTACTTAGGCATCAAAAAAGTGAAAGATGGCGCACGCTTAGGTGATATTGGTTTTGTTATTCAGCAACACGCTGAAAAACACAGTTATTCTATTGTCCGTGAGTATTGTGGTCATGGTATCGGCGCCGTGTTTCATGAAGAGCCGCAAGTGCTACATTACGGTAAACCGGGTACTGGCGAAGTGTTAAAAAGCGGTATGTGTTTAACCATAGAACCGATGGTCAATGCCGGTGGCCGCCATAGCAAGTTACTCAAAGATGGCTGGACCGTTGTAACTAAAGATCGCAGTCTATCAGCACAGTTTGAACACACTATTTTAGTCACCGATACCGGTTGCGAAATTCTTACCTTACGTAGCGATGATACTATTGATCGTATTGTTATCGCAGAATAAGCCCTTTTAAGGAGTAACATGTGACCCAGGCCCTGAGTTTTAACCGCCCGCTGCCCGACCATTACTCCCTTGATGGCTATAAAAAGCACTTTGCTGATTTTCAAGAGTTTCAAGCGCGTGCCTTTCATAGCCAACCGATTAATACGCTGGTTAAAGCGCGGGCACGTTTCGTCGATGACGTTTTGTTGGAACTCTGGCAACACTGTGATTTAGCGAAAGATAAAAGTATCAGTTTACTTGCCGTAGGCGGTTATGGCCGCGGCGAGCTGCATCCTTGTTCTGACATTGACTTATTGTTATTGGTTGATAAGAGACCAGGTAGTGTGCAACAAGAGGCTATTTCGCGCTTTATAACCTTGCTGTGGGACTTACGTTTAGAGGTCGGCCACAGTGTTCGCACCTATAAAGAAACCCTCAGCCTAGGTAAAGACGACATTACTATCGCGACTAACTTATTAGAAATGCGTCTACTCACCGGCAATAAAACGCTGTTTAATGAGCTACAGCAAGCCGTGATGGCTGATAACTTTTGGAGTAGCCAAGCCTTTTTTCAAGCCAAACGGCATGAGCAACAACAACGCCATGCGCAGTATCATGGTACCGCTTACAATCTAGAACCCAATTTAAAAGCCAACCCCGGTGGCCTTCGGGATATTCAAACCATTGGCTGGGTGGCCAAAAAGCACTTTAATACCCGCACCATGCGGGAGTTAGTGGCCTATCAGTATCTGACCGAAGATGAATACCAAGAGCTGATGGAGTGTGAAGCGTATTTATGGCAAATGCGCTTTGCCCTGCATTTAGAAGCGGGGCGGAATGAAAACCGCATTTTGTTTGATTATCAGCCCGCTGCCGCAGATCGTTTAGGGTTTGGCGCCGACGGTAAAGCCTCTGTTGAACGGATGATGAAGCGATTTTTCCGTACAGTCCAGCGTGTCAGCGAGTTAAACGAGATGCTATTGCAGCATTTTGAAGGCAGTATTTTAAATTCGCAGCAAACAGTCAAAGTAAGTCAGTTAGATGATTACTTTGAACTGCATGGCCATTTAATTAAAGCCAGCGATAATGCCGTTTTTGCACGGCGCGACAACCTGCTTCGGCTATTCTGGCATATTGCGAATAATTCTAATATTACCGGCGTGCACTCCACCACGATCCGCTTAATTCGCCAGGTTCGGCGACGTTTAATGGGTGATTTGCAAGATTACGAAGCCTGTCGCCAATTATTCTTAACCTTGTTACGCCATCCACGCGGTATGGATAAAGCCATTACGCTGATGCATCGCTACGGTATTTTGGCCGCCTATTTACCGCAGTGGCGCAATATTGAAGGGCAGATGCAATTTGATCTCTTCCACGCTTACACCGTGGATGAACATACCCATCGCCTCTTAAAAAATCTGTATAAATACAGCTTGCCCGAACACGAAAGTGAGTTTCCCCTGTGCAGTGATATCGTTAAAAAAATGGAAAAGCCAGAATTGTTGTATCTGGCAGGCATTTTCCACGACATCGCCAAAGGGCGCGGCGGCGATCACTCTGAATTGGGCGCAATGGATGTGCGCGAGTTTGCCAAACTGCATAAACTCAGTGAATTTGACAGCAAACTGATTGCATGGTTAGTGGAGCATCACTTGCTGATGTCAGTAACCGCGCAGCGACGCGATATTCATGATCCTCAAGTGGTAGCAGAATTTGCCGAGAAAGTTCGCGATGAAACCCGCTTAAATTATTTATATTGCCTAACATTAGCCGATATTCGCGCCACCAATGATAATTTGTGGAATGATTGGAAAGGTTCCTTATTACGTGAACTGTTCTTAGCCACGCAAAAAGCGTTTCGTCGCGGTTTGGAAAAACCCATGGACTTACGCGATCTGATCCGTGAACACCAAGCCGAAGCGCTGCCATTGCTGATTAAGCAAACTTTTATCGAAAGTGAAATACTGCACTTGTGGAGCCGGATCAAAGCGGATTACTTTGCCCGTTATAGCCCGAAACAAATTGTGTGGCACTGTGAGCATATTTTACGCCACAGAAACACCGATGAACCGCTGGTATTAGTGAGTAAAGCGGCGATTAAAGGCGGCACCCAAGTTTTTGTGTATACCAAAGATCAACCGGGGTTATTCGCCCGCATGGTGGCCGCGCTAGACAGTAAAAAAGTGAATATTTTTGATGCGCAAATAATGACTAACAAAGACGGCTTTGCGATGGATACCTTTGTGGTATTGGAGCAAAACGGCGAGGCCGTTACTTCCCCTTCTCGACAACAAAGCATCAAAAAAGCCTTAGAGCAATTTATTGCCGGCAAGCCAGATTTTTCGCGGCAAAAACCGCGTTTATCTCGGCAAATGCGACAATTCACCGTTCCCCCTAAAGTTGTATTTTTACCGGGGAATACCAAGCATCGTACTATGTTAGAAATGGCCGCCTTAGATACGCCTGGCTTACTGTACGATATTGGTCAGGTCTTTCAGCAATGTGGTGTGAATATTCATGCCGCGAAAATTACCACTATTGGCGAACGTGCCGAAGACTTTTTCTTAATTTCCAATGATCAAGACGATGCTTTAACTCCTGAGCAACAAAGCCAGTTAAAGCGTAGTTTGATCGAACAACTCTCACAGCAAACAGAAGGCTAAATAAACCGATGTCTGATTTAAAAAACCTGATTGAAACCGCATTTGAACAACGCGCTGATATTACGCCTAAAACAGCTAGCGCTGAGCTAAAGCAAGCCGTTGAGCAAGTGCTCACGATGTTGGATAACGGCAGCGCTCGCGTAGCCGAAAAGATTGCTGGAGAATGGGTCGTACATCAGTGGTTGAAAAAGGCGGTGTTACTCTCGTTTCGGATCAATGATAACGAAGTGATGGATGGCGCGGAAAACCGTTTCTTTGATAAAGTGCCTATGAAATATGCGGCTTATACTGATGCACAATTCCGGGCCGATGGCGTGCGTATTGTGCCACCTGCCGCAGTACGTCGTGGTAGCTACATTGGTAAAAATGTGGTTGTGATGCCTTCTTATGTGAACATTGGCGCCTATGTGGGCGAAGGTTCAATGGTCGATACGTGGGCTACCGTAGGCAGCTGCGCCCAAATTGGTAAAAATGTGCATTTATCTGGTGGCGTTGGTATCGGCGGTGTATTAGAGCCGTTACAAGCCAATCCAACCATTATTGAAGATAATTGTTTTATCGGTGCGCGCTCTGAGGTGGTAGAAGGCGTTATTGTTGAAGAAGGTGCAGTATTATCGATGGGTGTTTATATCAGCCAAAGCACTCGGATTTACGATCGCGAAACCGGCCAAATCACCTATGGCCGCGTACCCGCAGGAGCAGTAGTTGTCCCAGGCACTATCCCTGCAAAAGACGGTAGCCACAGCTTGTATGCTGCCATTATTGTGAAAAAAGTGGACGCGCAAACCCGGGCTAAAGTGGGTATTAATGCGTTATTACGCAGCATAGACGAGTAAAATAATGACAAATTTATTAGCGATAATGGGCCCTGCTTTGCTATTTACCGCGCAGCTACTGTTGTTATTGTCAGCGCTAATTTGCTCGGTATTAATTATTTTTCCGTCTAGTAGCGACGATCCCGAAAAAAGGTTTGAGCAACGATTGGAATATGTAATTTTTACTATCGGCACCAGTGTGCTCTGGCTTTTAGTGGCTTTTGCACCTCGCTAGAGCAATGTGTTAAAGCCGTGAAATACTCATGAGTAACTCACGGCTATTTTGCTACTATTGCTGGTACAGAAATACCTGATATAGCGTCACTGTAGCTTAAGATTATACGTAATTGTGCTACACCCTCTTTACGATTAACACGGCTAAATATTGCGCGAATACGTTGAGGTTTGATTGCTGCCCTAAACATTTCTTCAATATGCTGTTCATTATCACCTGACAACATCACCATACAGAAGCCACCACCGCAGTTAATACGGTGTAAGTCTGCTTGTAATGGACTATCTGCAATGTGCTGGAAAAGCGCTTGTTCTAATTCATCACGCAGCTTGAAGTCTACATCATGCACAGGCTCTAATGCGTCAACATAGTTATCAAATTCTGATTGCGCTAACATCACTTCCGCGAGGTTGTAAGGAATTGCGCCCATTTTCTGAGCTTGCTCAACAAAGTCAGTCACTTGTTCTGCGATTGTTGAAGTGGCACTGTCACTACTTGGGGTTACCTCTGTTTGAAAGACATCTGACTGCGTAAGTTCTGACTGAGTAAGGAAAGTAGTCGTAATTTCAAGGTTTTCTTCAGTGGTAGGCTGCTCAATTGCAACCTTATCAGGTTTTGCATTCTTTATTGTAGTAGGTTGTGTTACCTCGTTGGCAAGGGGTTGAAACGATCCAACATACCACCAGAGCATAAAGCCAACAAGCAGGACAAAACCAACAAAAACACCTTTTAGAAACATAAAACATCCTTATTTATCACACATAAGACGACAGTAACAGTATTATCCTTGCACAGCAATACCTCGTTACGATTTCGCTGCTCAAGCTTACATAAGCAGCGTTATAATGGCGTTATATAAGATGTAAGAGAGCACTTATGGGCTATTTTTTTAAAGGTCTGCGCTTATTAGGACAAACGGGACTTAAACGCTTTGTCTTGATCCCGCTACTAATCAATATTGTGATTTTTTTTGCTGCACTTATTTGGTTATGGCAAGTACTACGCACGCTGATTAACTCGCTGCAAAGTAGCTTACCTGAATGGTTACATTGGCTGGAATTTCTGCTTATTCCCTTGGGATTATTCTCCCTTATCGTTAGCTTTGCCTATAGCTTTACGATGGTTGCCAATATCATCGCAGCGCCTTTTAATGGCTTATTAAGTGAAAAAACCGAACAATTGCTCAATGCCCGGCAAGTGGCGCTTACCGGGCAAGCGCCAGCCCTGAATCTACCTGATATTACCCTAAAACAATTTATTGCAGATTGCCCAAGAATGTTAGGGCGAGAATGGCAAAAACTTTGTTACCTTTTGCCCCGAGCCATAGTGTTGTTTATTCTGTGTTGGTTTATCCCGATTATCGGAGTTGTACTATGGTTTTTATGCAGTGCATGGTTTTATAGTTTGCAATATATTGATTATCCTTTTGATAATCATCGAATAAGTTTTCTACAATTACGCGCTCAGGTCCGAAGATCACCAAAGTTAAGCCTCTCTTTTGGCAGTGCTATCGCCGTAGGCAGTATGATCCCGGTCTTTAACTTATTGGTGATGCCGGCAGCCGTCTGTGGCGCTACGGCCATGTGGCATGAACGTTTTGCTGCAGAATATGATCCCGCGCTACAAGCCGCGGGAGCACGCAGCTACAAAAAGCTAGATAAATATTGCTAAAACTGTTGCGCTAACCAAGGTAATGCCACGTCTTCTGCTTGTAAGGTCTCGCCTGCGTCAATTTCTAACATAGGCGCTATAGCCTCACCTTGCAATTCTGTCATCAACTCAAATACTTGGCGTCCGGCGGCGCAAAAGGTGTCGCCATAGCTACTGTCTCCTAACCCTAAGACAGCAAACTTTTTACCGGTTAATAAAGGGAAGCGATCTCGGCAAGCAGCATAAAAAGGAAATAAGCTGTCAGGAATATCACCTTGCCCAGTAGTCGAACTAATGATAAGCCAGCAATCTGCATTAAAAGCTAAAACGGCATCCAGGTCAGCAGGTTGAAACCATTGCACCTGATAGCCTTTGCCTTGTAATAAAGGTAAAGCTTGTTCTGCGACATATTCTGCACCGCCGTAGACACTGCCTACCATTATTGCGATTTTTTGCATGGTTCTTGCTCCAAAAATTGGTTAAACATTGTTTGATAATATGCTGGCTCCGTTGGCCAAGCAAACTGCGCGAACAGCAGGGCCAATTCAGCTAAACCGGCATGCAACGTTAAGTTAACGCCAGTGACAGGATGCGGAAACCGCAAGGTATAGGCACAGAGTAATAATCGTGTATTTGCAAATTGCGTTTTAAAAAATGCATTATGCTTCCCATCACCATGGCTAGTATCACCGACAATAGGGTGGCGTAAATGGGCAAGATGCCGCCGCAACTGATGTTTTCGGCCCGTAAGAGGTTGTAATGCCACTAAGCTATAGCGAGCTGTCGCATAACGCCCAACAGAAAAAGGTAGTTCAACAGTATGCAGCGGTTGATACCGCGTAACAGCCTCTTGAGCTGGTTTATCTTGCCGCGCAAACTTGTCAGCAATATTATCAAGCTGTTCTTTCAGAGGATAGTCGAGGGTACCTGCCGTCTTCAAAAATCCTCTAATAACGGCAAGATACCCTTTTTGCCAATGTCCTGCGACGATTTGCTCGCCTAACGCACGCGCAATTTCAGCAGACAAGGCGAAAACGAGTATACCCGACGTGGGTTTATCTAAGCGATGAACTGGATAAACATGTTGGCCCAGTTGATCTCGCAAACGTTGTAACACAAATTCCGTTTCGTGTTTATCCAAGAAAGAGCGATGAACTAACATGCCACTGGGTTTATCTACCACCACCAGGTACGCGTCTTGATACAAAATCGTTAATTCAGACACGTATCTAACCTCTTAATCACCGCTAATAAGCTAGCAACTTCTGACGACTTATTCGCGTAAACATGCTCTGCCATTGGCAGTATCTGTACCTTATGCGGTAAGTGCCCTGCAGCAGCAAGCACCTGTCTCATTTTAGGAATAAATACAAATTGCAACCAATTCTCTAATGGCATGGTATCACAACAAAAAGGGGCGCTACTGGCCAATGCTTGCGCACTAGGGGCATGCGCCTGCCACAATGCCGTTGCTTTTAATGCTGCCTCAAGATCGTCTAGTAACAGTGCAACTCGCTCAGACATTATTCACTCCATTCTCCGGCGTGGGCTAAAGACGTGTATTTTATACCAAAATAGCCACAAGATTCGAGCTTGATCGCGCTTGCTCATCTTGCAAAATGTGCTGGCGATCACCACTATGTACATTTACAAGGAGAAGACATGTCTACCATTTGGTTTTTATTACTGCTCGTCAGCCTGGTTTATGGATTTTGGTTACAACGCAAGCAAGACGAACGCGCGGTTCATCTGGCCAAGCAATTATGTCGACAGCATCAGCTGCAATTTTTAGAATGTGGCAGGCATGGGCATCGGTTTGCCAGGGTAAATGGTCGCAGACGTTGGGTAACCTACTTCCAGGTAGACTTTAGCAGTGATGGCGAGAGCCGCTATCAAGCAGAACTGGTATTACAAGGCTTACATTTAGCGCAATTCACGTTACCGCCCCATCGCATTTAGCCGCAAGCCATGACTATTTTACCCTTGAGAAATCCCAGCTTGTGCTAACTTAGCAGGTAATTGCCCTGTTAAAAAATCTTTATACATAACCCAGTCAGCGGCCAAACTGTACCAAGGGTATTGAAATGTCGCAGGTTTATTGTGTTCAAAAACCATGTGTCCAAACCAAGCAAATCCATAACCGATCACCGGCAGGCTTAATAGCCATAGCCATGCCCCCGTTAATAATATAAACACCAAAACCAATAAGACTAAACTGCTACCGATATAATGCATCAGCCGACAACGGGCATCGGCATGCTCTTGCAAATAATAAGGGTAAAATTGCTGAAAAGACGTAAAACGTGACATCACTACCTCGCACACAAAGGTTCATCGTTAACGTGTTGTATTATTTAAATTTAGGCACTTTCAGAACGACGATCTTGCCTTGGCCGGAACATTAACGTACCACTCACCGATCCAAACACTAAGTCATTGACTCGATAATATTTATCATCCGCAAAAAAATTATGATACTTTTCTAAGGTGACAAAGACACCAATACCGGCAGAGGCAACATCTTCGTCGACTAAGCGATCAACGGCATGGATGAGGTAATGGCCCAGCCCTGCATGCTGATACTTGGGAGATACCGCGATAAATGCGAGCATGTGATAACGTTTTGCTGGCATCGCAGCATGAATTTTTTCTTCTTTTGCGAGCAATTGCTTAGTAGACACATACCCTGCGGTGAGTAACATTTTTAACCGCCAATGCCATAAACGGCTACTACCAATCCCCGAGTCGGGTCCGACTACGCAGGCGACCCCGAGTAATTGTTCGTGATAAAACAACCCAATAATAGGTTGTTCAGCTTGCCAAAAAGTACTGAGCTCCTCGCGAATTGCAGAACGTAATCGCGCCTCATAATCGGTGGCATTCGCACGAAAAATAGCCATAAACAAAGGATCATCATGATACGATTGATAAAGCAATGAGGCTGCCAGTTTAAGATCTTCACCGCCCAGCAGCGCTGCACGTAAATGAGCGGGTTCAACATCACTGAATTGAGCTAACATATCGCACCTAAGGTTGTTGTTTTTTTATCCACCATAACAGTGTCATTCCATCTTGCCAAGTCCGTTTTTTTAAATGTTATGTGTGACTTACTAACTACTCAAAATAAATCGAACATAACGCGGCTTCTGAACTACACTTAGTAAAATGGAGAGGAATGATGGATATAAATCAATACACATTACGCGATCTATTTGCCCAATTAGGTCTGGCGAATTCGAAAGCAGACATACGACGTTTTGTGGCACAGCATCCGCTGGCAGCCAGTGTATCGTTAACAAAAGCACCGTTTTGGAACCATGCCCAAGCTATGTTTATGCAAGAAGCTTGGCGTGAAGATGCCGATTGGTGTGGCGCGATTGATGAATTAAATAATCTATTACATCAACCACATTGATATCCGCATAGCATTTTGTGTTTTGTGTTTTGTGTTTTGTGTTTTGTGTTTAGAGATAACACCACTGGGTATCATCAGCAAATCTCACTACATCAATAAACTGCGTAAATGGCAGCAATCTCCTCCATGTTATTGCTGCTATTCTAAGTCATTAAGCTACGCTTAGCGGCAACCTGAGTGCTTATAAATATTGATAGGCTTTATCCCCCCAGCCAGTGAGTTCATTATTTTTAAACACTAAGGGCGTGCATGCGTCTTTTGTCGTTTTATGCTGATCTTTATGCTGATGGGTGCGATAAAATAACACTAAAATTTGCTCGCCCTCTTTTTGAAACATTTCAGAAAAATCAGGCGTCCCTAATTGCGCGCGCACGGTTTCTGCTGGCATACCCAATTGTAACTGATTAATTTGCTGTACATTAAAGGCTTGCGTTTTCGCCAAGCTGCTGTCGGTTTGCGGACCATTTTTATCACCAATGGCCACCACACAACCGCTCAGTGTGGCAGTCATCACGGCGATTGCGATTGCTTTACTTAATAACACTTTGTTTAACAACATAATTGCTCCCTTCTTCTCTACATGTTAATTTTTTACAGACTACTTCTTTACGCATTGCGTCTTTACAAATACATAGCGCTCAGAAAAAAACAGCCAAATACCTCAGTATTGACCTTACATTGCGAATGTAATGTCAGCAAATTAAATGCCAAGATTAATTTATTTTATTTTCAATAACTTAAATAAATGATACTTTTTATAAAACCGAATGAATGGTAAATTACACCTCTTTTTAGTGGACTTGGCGATTCACCATGGCATCGGGTATTCAATTGTTACAACAGCTCGCAACAACGTTGCGAAAAGAGGGCAAGCAACCCAGTTTGGCCCTGTTTAAAGCACGCTTAGCAGGCCAACTTAGCCCTCCAGAATTGTTTAGCGCTTATCAGCATTGGCGGCAACATCCTGAACCCTTTTTAACCGATGCAGTAACTGACGCCGACGTAACTGCCATCCAAGCCATCAACACAGAACAAGATATCAGCAGTCACTTACAGCGGATTGAACAGAAACTCGATCGGGTTTTAGCCTTATTGGAACAGGCTAATGTATCTCGCTGAATTACGTTTTAAAATTATTGCTGATACACAGTTTGCGCATGCTGAACAGGCTATCCGACAGTATATTGAAGCCTTGATATTCAATGGCCAAGTATTGGGCCGCGAGTTTCCCACAGCATGGCAACAAGAGGAATTTGTTAGTCGGATTGTCGTACCTAGCGAAGATGCATTACAGCCTAAATGGCATAGTGATAAAGGCCGTAGCGCTGAACAACTGCTCGGCGCAGCTGGGCTAAGCTACCCACGATATCACGTGCTTGGCCAAGATATATTGTCGCAAACCAGTTGCAGCAGCCTGCCCAAAGAATGTGTGTTATTTACCACCTTTGCCGATACCTGCTCACCTATTCGTTGTGCTGAAACGTTACAACCCGTGCCCTTATTTTGGCTTACTCCCATGCAAAACGATCATGAAGCATTGATCCGCTGGCAATTACAATTTCAAGCACTCGACGAAATTCAATTGCAAGAGCAGCGTGTGTTGCACAAAGTAGCGGAGAACAGTTTACAAGGTTGGCATAGCACGCTAAATCGTGTGGGTCGTCAATTAAGCAAACATTTAAGCAAAATTAACAACCTGCCGATTTATTATGCTTTATATAGTGGTAGCGCTCATGATTGTAACAGCGAACCGAATAAAACCTGCCCAAATTGTGGCAAGCCTTGGCGTATCAGCCCGCCACAAGCTGGACTGTTCGATTTTCGCTGCACATCGTGCTTTATCATGAGTAATATTGCGTGGGAATGTCAGTCAAATAGTGGAGAATAAGCCAGCGGCGTTAAGCTGTTTAAAAAACTTTCCAGATCCGGAGCCACCAACTCACTCACCTCTTTACCCACCGGCTCTAAGTAAACGGCACCAGTACTGTTGAGTATCGATAAGACGATATTTTCATCATCCGTCACGGCGAAAAAGACAGTTTCACGCTGCTTAAGACGCCGCTTCATCAAAAAATGTCCGATAATATTTTCTTGCAAGCGAGCGATGTCTGCAGCATTCCACGGCATAAGTAACGCTAAGTTGCCGCGAGCGTGCGTGGCAGCCAAGTTTGCACCATAAAAACTACTGTAAAACGTTTTTATATCGGCATGCAAGTCAACGTCTAAGGCCTGTTCAACATTCGTAAAATCAGCACTTGGCTGTTGTGCTACGGGTTGCCAACGCACCCGATCTTCCGCTATCCATTGCTGCTGACACGGTGAGGGACTTGCAGGATCCGCCCAGGTGGTTAATTCCAGCTGCTTGGCTGCATGCCAGGCAAGGCTGCGCTCGATAAAATTTGCATAGGCTTGTTGCGTTGACACCTCTACTCCCTGAATCACTTGTGATAATATAATGGCTATTGTAGCTAAAAAGACACCGAAATGACAAAAAGCCATGCCGACGTTTTAGCCGAGTTGAGTCTTGGTAAAATAACCGATTATATCGATCACTATACTCCTTCATTATTACAAGCCGTGCCACGTAGCTTGGGTCGGCAATCATTGGGCTTATCTGCTGCTAATTTGCCTTTTGTTGGGCAAGATATTTGGCATGGCTATGAGCTATCGTGGCTCAATGCCAAAGGTAAGCCGATGGTGGCGTTAGCCACCTTTGTGGTCCCTTTTGATTCGCCTAATTTGATTGAATCCAAGTCGTTTAAGCTGTATTTAAACAGTTTTAATCAAAGCCGCTTTGCTGATTTAGGATTAGTGTATCAGGCGTTACAACATGATTTATCTGCCTGCGCAGGTAAACCCGTACAGGTAAGCTTACATAACGTAAGTGAAATCATGGCATTTCAACCTACATGGATTCCCGGTATCTGCCTAGACGAGCAAGATATTAGTATAGAACAATACCAATATGATCCCAGTTTACTGGCGCTTGCCCCAGAGCGTGGCCATGTAGATGAAAAACTCCACTCACATTTACTTAAATCGAATTGCTTGATCACGTCGCAACCAGATTGGGCCAGTGTCTTTATTCATTATCGTGGCACCGCGATATCACATGAAGCATTACTGAAGTATTTGATCAGTTTTCGTAGCCATAACGAGTTTCATGAGCAATGTATTGAGCGAATTTTTAATGATATCTGGCAAATGGCAAAACCAGACTGTTTAGCTGTTTATGCACGCTATACGCGTCGTGGTGGGTTAGACATTAATCCTTTGCGTAGCAGTGAGCCATATACGGCGCCTAATATTCGTTTAAGCCGCCAATAATCTGTAACGCACACTGAAAACATACCAAGCAGAAAACATTTTTAAACATTTAGCTCAGCGTATAGTTTAATAAGTAGCTATATAAATACTCTTTTACGCTGAGCGTCTGTTGTGAAAGCTAACTTTTTTCCGCGTTTTAGCTACTCTTGAACACTAATCTTCGAGACGGTTCATGTTTTTAGAGCTCCCAGATGGTAACTCTGCGTGTAACAGTACAATTTCACTTTCAATTTAGCTTTCAATTTAGTGTAATTTTTGGTCTAATACTTCAGCCTGATGTCCCAACAGCAGGCTGTTGATTAATATGGAACCGAACTATGCACTATCTTACCCCTGATGAAGAAATGAGCTGGTTGCCTTACTATTTAACGAAGTAACATCATTCGTACGTAAGACACAGACAACAATAAAAAAACACCCTACCAAAGCGAGCCTAGCTCGCTTTTTTCTTGGCAAACTAGACAGTATTTTGTTCTACCATCTGCCCCTGCATAAAGCGATAGTCGTGATGCTCGCATCTTAAGGTTGTTTGAGTATATACTTAATAAACAACCTTTTTCTGCTAGCGTTAAAGTAAGGTGGCCCGATTGCAATCAGATCTCAAACAACAATTAAGCGAAGCAGTCAGCGCACGCCAATCTTTAGAACGTACCTACACGCAGCAGTTTAAGCTGTTAGCGCAGTTTGTGTTACGCTTGTCATTATTGTGCAAAGGCATTGATTTAGAACTTGATAATCGATTAGCCAAGTTACGCACCGAATTAGCAAAAAATGCAGATTTAGAAAAACTGATGCCGTTTTTAGAAGAAACCAGTAATAGTTTGCAACAGTTGGAAAAAAAGCAACAACAAGACATTCGGCAAGTTCAACAGGATCTCACTGAAGCGGGTCGTCTACTGCAACAGCAACGGGGTTTACCTGATCAACTAAGACGTGAGCTAAGGCAACTGCTCAGTACCGTAGAGCAACCCACTGCAACCTTGCAAGCATTTTTACCGCAACTCAGTGGCCTTACCCAACTTTACCAATTAGCATTAAAAACCCGACAGCAGCACGATAGCACTCCTCCTGATGAAGAACGCTATGGCCATATTTGTCGCCAAATCACACTGGAACTGACCAATTTATTGAGTGAACTCACGTTCACCGGTAAATACACGGTAGAAGTAGAGCACATAAAATCCAGCTTGCTTGGACAACTTAACATTGAGGCTTTATTAGATACTTGTTTACGTTCAATCACCATTATTGTTAATGGTATTAATGAAGAGCGGTTATCCTCTGAGAGCTTTTTAATAAAACTTAATGATGCTCTGGCGACGGTACAACGCGCTGTTGAAAGTACACTTCAGGATTCGAGCCAATTACAACAAAAACTCGCTGAGCTTAATCAAAAAATTGAACAGCAAATTGATAATCTCGGCCAACAAACGGCACAAGCCCAATCGCTTGAGCAATTAAAACGTCTCGTGATCCATCGGATGAGTGATCTCACCTCATCCTTATCGGAAAAAGAACAACTCGAAAAACAAGAGCGTGCAAGAATATATCAAATCTTAAGCACGATGGAGCAACGCGTAAAAGAACTTGAACAAGACGCTCTACTGTTTAAACAACGCTTAACCGAACAAAACTTTAGAAGCTTACGTGATTCACTCACCGGCATTCCTAATCGTGCTGCCTATGATGAACGCTTACAACTAGAACTCAAGCGCTTTAAACGCTTTGGAAAACCGCTGTGTATTATCTTGGGTGATATCGATTACTTTAAAAATATCAATGATAGCTACGGACACAGTGCCGGCGATAAAACCCTACAAGTTATTGCCAAAGCCCTACAAAACGCGATTCGACAAACCGATTTTATTGCACGCTATGGCGGTGAAGAGTTTGTGATCTTAATGCCAGAAACCAGCGCGCAACAATTGCTAGAACCGTTAAACCTGCTACGAGAAAAGATTAAAAAGATCCCCTTTAAATTTAGAAATAAAAGTGTACCCATTACTATTTCTTTTGGTGCGACAGAAATGTTAAATGACGAAACACCAAGACAAGCCTTTGATCGTGCTGATGAAGCTTTGTATCAAGCTAAAAAAGACGGCAGGGATCGAATTGCCATAAAATGACGTCGTGGCAAGCTGTCACGTAAACGAGGAGTAACGCGATGCAAGTGCATCTTAACCCAATCGGGGCAATGGATTTATTATCACAACTGGAAGTAGAACGCCTACAGCAGAACACCGAACAATCCGCATTTCAGTTATTTAGAAACTGTGCCTTAGCCGTCCTTAATGTAGGCAGCCATACCGATAGCTCAGCAGAGATTTACGATCAATATCAGAATTTTTCGATTAATTTACTTGCGCGCGAGCGCGGCATTAAAATTGAACTTAACAATCCACCGTTAAGCGCCTTTGTTGATGGCCAGATTATTAAAGGCATACATGAACATTTGTTTGCCGTTCTACGCGATATTCTCTTTTACCACACCCGGCATAGTGTAGACACTAATCCCTTAGATTTAACCAATAGTGCCCATTTAACCCACAGTGTTTTTGATATATTACGTAATGCCCGAGTGATTGATGCAACCAGTGAGCCTAATATGATCGTATGCTGGGGAGGACATTCCATTCGGCAAGTTGAGTACGATTATACCAAAGAAGTGGGTTATCAGCTGGGTTTACGCGGCTTGAATATTTGCACGGGCTGCGGCCCAGGTGCCATGAAAGGCCCTATGAAAGGGGCTACCATCGGTCATAGTAAACAACGTATTCGTAATGGCCGTTATTTAGGCTTAACTGAGCCAAGTATTATTGCAGCTGAGCCACCGAATCCTATTGTAAATGAGCTGGTGATTTTACCCGATATCGAGAAACGCTTAGAGGCGTTTGTTCGGGTTGCGCACGGGATTATCATTTTCCCAGGTGGTGCTGGAACAGCTGAAGAGTTATTGTATTTGTTGGGTATTATGTTGGATGAACGTAATGCTAATCAGCAATTACCCATCATACTCACTGGGCCAGCAAGCAGTGCCGCGTATTTTAACGAAATTGCTGAATTTGTTGAGAAAACCTTAGGAAAAGAGGCGCTCGACTTATTAGATATCATTATCGATGATCCAGCAGAAGTAGCGAAACGTCTCAAACTGGGGTGCCAAGCCGTACGTCAATATCGTAAGTCGGTCGGCGATGCATATCATTTTAACTGGACGCTCGATATCCAACCTGATTTCCAACAACCTTTTATCCCGAATCATCAGAATATGGCCGCACTTGACTTGCACCTAGAACAAGACAAAGCCAAACTGGCCGCTAATTTGCGTCGAGCTTTTTCAGGTATTGTCGCAGGGAACGTGAAAGATGAGGGCATCCGTGCTATTCGAGAACATGGCCCCTTTGTGTTACGTGGAGAAACGTCTTTGATGCAGCTTATGGACAAACTACTTAGCGCCTTTGTGGATCAAGGTCGTATGAAGCTCCCTGGCACCCAATACCAACCTTGTTATCGGATTGAACAATAACAGATGGCAAAAGTGATACTGATCGATGCCTTAAACTTGATACGGCGCTTATATGCCGTGCAAGAGCGACCTTATCTGCCCTTAGCAGGTGAGGTTGCTGAAGGCACTCGTCAGCAAATCATCAGTAATACCCGTAACATGGTATTACAAGCCGTTGCTAAATTACGCCACGATCTGGTGCCTAGTCACGCATTGATGGTATTTGATGGCGGTAATAGCCATTGGCGCCAACAGCTTTGTGCGCGGTATAAAGCCAACCGCAAGCCAATGCCGAGCCTGTTAGCGGATGCTTTACCTGAACTCATGCAGGATGCAGAACAAGCAGGTATTCGCTGTTTTCAACAAGCTGAGTATGAAGCAGATGATGTTATTGCGACTATTGCCAGTAAATTACGGCAGCATCAGCAGCACGTTATTATCATTTCAACTGATAAAGGGTTTTTGCCACTGCTCACGCATGGGGTAGACGTTTATGATCCTTTTACCAAGCAGTTTATCCGGCGCGAACACGTAAAGGAAAAGTTTGGCGTGCAGCCTGAGCAACTTGTTAGTTGGTGGAGTTTAGTGGGTGACAGCACCAATAATATCCCGGGGGTGCCAGGTGTTGGCCCCAAAAGTGCTGAAGAATTTATGGCCCTAGGCCGTAGTTTAAATGATGCGTTACAACACCCCGATTGTCCTAAAAAACTTAAACAAAAGATCAGCGAACAAAAACACGAAATTTTAACTTATACCCAAATCTTAGCCTTACAAACCAATTTAGAGCTAGGGCTGAACTTGCAAGATATACGTTTAATGGAGCAACTTTAGCCATTATGAAACTTACTCCCTTGCTATGGTTTATTGTCGGTGTGGCAGGCTATTGTTTAGCCACCGCTGCCGTACTGTTTTTTTATCCGGATAATCCGGCCCAAATGAATTGGCAAGATCGTGAAGCATTTAATGCTAAAATTATTCATCGTTTGCAGGCGAGTGACTCGACGCCACACAGGATCAAGCAAGAAGCGTTAATCGCTCGCTTAGGCAGTCCGGATATTACTGAAGCGTATCAACATAATAACCAAGTATACCAATTACTGTATTACCGTACGCATCGTAAAGCTGCTGATGGTATTACAACGGCCGATGAGTGTACTGCGTTATTGTTTATTGATCGCCAACTCTCCGCCATTGGTGATAGCGCGATAGCTCGTTATCAGGAGTGGCAGCCTCATGCCGGAATTGTCGAATAATTGGCTTAAATGCTATGAGCAGCTTGCTGAACTAAGCTGCAAATTGCAAGACGCTACGCTCCTTGAGCAGTGGCAATCCATTCTAAACTTATGCCGCGACATCAATACGCAGTTACAACAGTTAACCGATGAGCATTTTGGCGCCTCGGTAGCACAATTGGCTCTCAATATTCCTAATCACCCTATAACAACGCAGCGAGCTATCAAAAGCTGGGTGTTGCTCACGTTACTCTGCCGTTTAAAACATTGGCCCAATCCTCGCCGAGATACCTTGGGGATCTGCGTGCTACTGGCCAGTTGTGCGCGGCCTGCAGGAAAAATGCCCGTAGCCTTAAGCGTTGCGCAACAGTTGAAGCACCTGAAAATGGGTGGCGTCCTGACTACAGTTCTGGCTGGGAGTTATCATCAGTTACAAAAACGCCAAGCATGGCAGGTACACCATGACAGTCCGCTACTCACCTTGGCCCTGGATTTAGCTGCGCAATTACAGCCCACTACGGCAGAGGCCATTGCATTAGAAGATGTCTTGGCAGTGCGGATCAGCGAAACACAGAGTGAATTTGAACTTGAACAACTTGGCCAACTTGCTCAATTGGCGCCGGCACTGTATTTATGCGGTCGCGTGGCACAAGATCCCCTGGCGCGCTTCTGGCTATTGTGCCAACGCGATGGTGAAGGGTATCAGGCCTTGCCTTTTTGGCCTGAACAACAACGCCTTGGTGAACAATTAAGTTATCGAGCCTTGGATGAGCTCACTATACAAGCGCCAGCAACGCTGCCACCAAATACGTGGTTAGATAAAGTTCAACTAGCGCCGATTACGCATTATGCCACACCAACCCCCAGTAGCTTATTGCAGCACTCAATACTGCCTAAGCTGAGCCATCACAATATCGACGCACAACTGGCATTACTAGAACAGCAACCGATTATCGTGCAATTTTTGCTGGATAACGCGTCTGAAAGTAACCGGAAACAGACCACCATCCATCGTTTACGCCATGCATTAGCCATTTTCGGCCAAACGCAACTCCCATTGGCAGTAGCTAGAGCTGAGATTGCGCACTATTTACAGCTGCAAGGCAGCAATCAACATGCATGGTTACAGCAATTACAACAATGCTTGCATTACGCGTTATTGCTGGTGGGTAAACACTTACCTCATGGGCTACATGAACAGCAAGCAGGGTTAATTGCAGCGTGTTGTAGTGCACCACTTTGGCATCATCCTAGCCTGCAGGCGGTGCCATTAAGTAAAACCCATCAGCATCAATTACTCGTGGGGCAACTGTGTCAACAGTACTTACTTGAACCGGTGAGAAGCCAACGTTTTACTGCTGCCTTACTGCAACACTATCAACAGCATACCTGGGCTGAGGCAGCGTTACGCCAATACCAAACGTCGGCACCCGATACAACCGTGTCAAGCACAACCCAATTAGCATTTGTCTTACGCGTTAGCTGGCAACTCACCTTTAGTGTATTTTGTTACCCTAGCGCCCAACAGAGCACGCACGAACTGCTACAACGCGCAGCATCCATACTGTCGTTACCAGAAGCTAATCTCAGCTATTGGCAGCAAGCCATGCTTGAGTGTTCAGCCCTCTACTATCCACTCCCATAATCGCCCTTCACATTCACCGTATTTATAGTGCTTATCAGGGTTTTAACTGGTTATAACTGGCGTGCAACTGGCGAAAAACATGAGTTAAGGCTATAATTGGCGCGCTTTCAGGCGTTAGCCTGACTATAAATTTCAGAAATACATTACCGCTAAGGATCCCCATGAGCAAGCAAACGATTACCGTCATTAAAGGTGATGGCATTGGCCCAAGTATTGTTGAGGCGGCTATTCAAGTGCTGGAGAAAGCCGGCTGCGATTTTAATTACGAATATGTTGATGCTGGTTTAGTGGCATTAGAAAAAACCGGCGAGTTGTTACCACAAGCGACGCTCGATGCAATCGCGCGCAATAAAATTACCTTAAAAGGTCCGTTAACCACCCCCGTTGGCGAAGGTTTCACGTCTATTAACGTTACCTTACGTAAAAAATTCAATTTATACGCGAATGTGCGCCCCGTTATTTCGTTTAAAGGCACCAAAGCGCGTTACGAAAACATTGATATCATTACAGTACGTGAAAATACCGAAGGCATGTATTCAGGCCATGGCCAAATCGTGTCTGAAGATGGTCAAACGGCACAAGCCTCAAGTATTGTGACAAAAGAAGGTGCGCGTCGCATTGCTGAGTTTGCTTTTGAAACAGCCCGTCGCGAAAAACGCAAAAAAGTTACCATCGTTCACAAAGCCAATATTTTAAAATCTACTTCCGGTTTATTCTTAAAAACTGCTCGTGAAGTGGCTCAACACTATCCAGATATTGAAACACAAGAAATGATTGTAGATAACACCTGTATGCAGTTGGTGATGAACCCACAGCAATTTGATGTTATCGTTACAACAAACTTGTTCGGTGATATTTTATCTGACTTATGTGCAGGTTTGGTCGGTGGTTTAGGGATGGCACCTGGCGCCAATATTGGCACAGACTGCGCTATTTTTGAAGCAGTACATGGCAGTGCACCTGATATTGCCGGTAAAAACCTTGCTAACCCCAGTTCGGTCATTTTAGCGTCTATTCAGATGTTGGAATATTTAGAAATGAAAGACAAAGCTGAGAAAATCTTAGCGGCGGTTAGCGACGTTATTGCAACCGGCGATCGTACTACTCGCGATTTAGGCGGCAGCTTCGGCACCACTGACTTCACACAAGCCGTATTAGAGCGTTTATAAGCCTAAAATTACGGTCTTAAAACTGCTAGAATAGCCACTATTACAGTGGCTATTTTTTTGAGAACAACAATGACCCAACCTAAAAATCCGCTTCATGGCTTTACGTTAGAACAAATTGTTACCGCCTTAGTCAATCACTATGGCTGGGGTAAGCTTGCAGAACATATTGATATAAACTGCTTTAAAAAAGATCCTTCGATAAAAAGCAGTTTAACATTTTTACGCAAAACACCTTGGGCGCGTGAAAAAACCGAAGCACTCTTTGTCGCCACAAAGTTATATCAAAAATAACGGTTTTGCTATGGGCAGCCAGAGTGAGGCTTAGCCATTATAAATGGTGCCACCATCCTGCACATACGACTGTAGCACCGCCGCTGCCGCCGGTTGTTGAACGTTACGAACCACCTCAACGCCGGCATCACGTAAATACTGATAGCTTTGCTCAAACACCGGGCCTTCGTCGAAACCAATTGCCCGAGCATCCTCAGCCGTTGCGGCACAAACTAAGCGCTTAACGCCGCTCCATAAGGTCCCCCCCAAACACATGGCACAAGGCTCACAGGAGGTAAAAAGCTCCCGCGCCACGCCGTCAGCCCCTAAACTAAAAGACTGCACCGCCTGTTCAGCCAGCATAATAGCGACCATTTCGCCATGCGCACTGGAATTGCTTAATGGCATAACCCGATTCACGCCAACACTGACCAACTTACCGGTTTCAATTTCAAAAATGGCGCTTCCAAAAGGCCCGCCAGTACCTCGGGCCACATTTTGTTGCGATAACGTAATCGCCAGCGCCATTTTTTCATCGTCGTTATCATAACGACGTTGCCAATCGACCACCTCGTTAATCCACTCGGGTAAGTGTATGGTCGTGCTATGCAGCATTACTCGCCACCTTCAACCAAGGGTTTGCTGTAAGCCAGCTCCATATCCCAAGGTAATTGGATCCAAGTGTCTTGTTCAATATCAGTAACATAATGGTCAACCAACGGCTTACCTTGTGGCTTAGCATAAACCGTGACAAAACGTGCTGTCGGGAAACGCTCACGTAAGGCTTTCGCTGTTTCGCCCGTATCAACCAAATCATCGACAATCAATAATTGTGCTGAGTCGCTTAACTGTGCATCTTTAAGCACACTTAAGCTACCTTGTTGATCATGTTGATAGCTGGCAATACAAATGCTGTCGAGTACCCGAATGTTTAACTCACGAGCAAGAATGGCTGCGGGGACCAACCCCCCACGACTGACCGCCACAATGGCGTTAAAATTCTGCCCAACTAGCTGGTGCGCTAATTCTTTGGTGGCGCGGTGAAACGCTTCCCAAGAAACATAGAACATTTTATTACTGGCTAATGACATAAGCGTTAATCCTAAACGTGTTTATAAACAGCCTAAGGCCACTTCGACCATTTCATTAAAGCTGGTTTGCCGCAGCTCTGCACTTAACGCTTCACCGGTGCGAATATGATCGCTCACCGTAAAGATCGCCAAGGCATTGATACCATACTCAGCAGCGACGCCATATAAACCTGCGGCTTCCATTTCAACCGCCAAGACGCCGTATTTTTCAAGCGTATCAAACAACGTTTCGCTTGGGTTATAAAAAAGATCAGAGGTAAATACATTACCGACTTTCACATTAATCTGTTTAGCACGAGCCGCTGCAACCGCTTTTTCCAGCAAACTAAAACTGGCTATGGCCGCAAAATCCATACCCGCTAACCGATTGCGGTTTACGCTTGAATCCGTGCTTGCGCCCATACCAATCACCACATCACGCACTTTCACATCCAACGGTAACGCGCCACAGGAGCCAATACGAATAATATTTTTAACCCCATAAAACTTTACGAGCTCAGTCGCATAGATCGACATAGAGGGCACACCCATGCCCGAGCCTAATACGCTTACGGGTTTACCTTTATAGGTGCCGGTGTAACCAAACATGTTACGTACCGTGTTTACGCAAACCGCATTCTCTAGAAACGTTTCAGCAATGTGCTTAGCTCGTAATGGATCGCCAGGCATTAACACGGTTTCAGCAAAGGCGCCTTCTGGCGCATTAATATGTGGAGTAGCCATAAATTCTCTTATTGTAAAGATGCTAAAAATGATTCGCCGTATGCCATTGCATCCAGCCCGTAAAACTCGGCTAAGGTTTGTCCCATATCGGCGAAACTCATCCGTTCCCCCAAATCAACACCCTTTAGCCCTGCTTTGTAAAGCACCACTGGAACATATTCACGAGTATGTTCGGTACCCGGCCATGTCGGATCACAGCCATGATCAGCAGTAAGCAGTAATAACGTATCTTCACCACATGCGGCCATCAGCTCGGGTAAACGGGTATCGAAATACTCTAAGGCTTCACCGTAACCAATAGGATCGCGACGATGACCAAAGTTTTGATCAAAATCGACTAGGTTAGTAAATATTAAGCTTTGTGGTGCTTGCTGGGCCATTTGCGCCAGCGTTTTATCGATTAAAGCCGGCAAGCCCGTCGCTTTAATGCTATCGCTAATACCTTGATGCGCGTAAATATCCGCAATTTTACCAATACTAACGACTTTCCCCCCCGCAGCGGTTAGCTTATCAAGCACGGTGGGCGCTGGTGGCAATACCGAATAATCGCGACGATTACCCGTCCGCGCGTAATTGTGCGCTGCGGTCCCTAAAAAGGGCCGAGCAATCACTCGGCCAATATTATACTTATCCAGTAACTCGCGCGCGGTTTCGCAAAACTGCAGCAATTTCTCTAAACCAAAATGTTCTTCATGTGCAGCAACTTGAAACACACTGTCTGCAGAGGTGTAGCAAATTGGCTTACCGGTTTGAATATGTTCATCACCTAATCTGACAAGGATATCGGTACCCGATGCATGGCAGTTACCTAAAATACCTGGCACACCCGTCCGTTGACACAACTCGTCGATTAATGCAGGAGGAAAACTTTGAGTTTTCTCATGAAAATAGCCCCAATCAAACAACACCGGAACGCCAGCAATTTCCCAGTGGCCGCTGGGGGTATCTTTACCACTGCTAAGCTCACGCGCGTAACCGTAGGCTCCCACACATTCTGGGGTGTCAAGCACAGCTGGCGCAATACCGTTACTGGCAGCGGTCGCGGCTTTTACTAACCCGAGTCGGGCTAAATTGGGTAAATGCAAAGCGCGTTGTTTTTGCGCATTAAACGTTCGAGCTATGCTGGCAAAGGTATTTGCACCCACATCCCCAAACTTGTCGGCATCAGGCGCACTGCCAATACCAAAACTGTCGAGCACTAAAATGACGGCTTTTGTCATCTGTTAACTCCTCGGCTGAATAGTCTCGCTATTCTGCCAGATTGTGGCAGCCACATAAAATAAAAAGGGCACGAAGCTTAATATGCCTAGCAAATTTAAGCAATCCCCATATCGGACAAAGCTTATCCCCTTCATTGTTGGCTATTAATAAAAATGAAGGGGCCCCTCACGGTGCCCCTTCATATCCTGTTACCCACTCAGGTTAATAACAGCTTAAACTCGCGAGGCCTTTACGGCTTAGTTGAGTATGCGTTATTTTGGTAAACTACTGTAACCCATATTAAATAACGTAAAGCTGTAAATATCGGCAGCCTGATCAATGACCATTGATACTGGCATACCCGCACCATGGCCCGCATTAACATCTATCCGAATTAATTGCGGGGTTGTTTTACTGGCTTTTTCTTGCAGTTCAGCCGCAAACTTAAACGAGTGCGCAGGGACCACGCGATCATCATGATCCGCGGTGGTAATCATGGTGGCAGGATAGGTTACGCCCGTTTTTACGTTATGTACCGGTGAGTAACCTTGAAGGTAGGTAAACATTTCCTTCGATTGTTCAGCCGTACCATAATCGTAAGCCCAGCCAGCGCCCGCGGTAAAAGTATGATAACGCAACATGTCTAATACGCCCACTTGCGGAATCGCTACGCCAAATAACTCTGGACGTTGTGTCATCACGGCACCGACTAATAAACCACCGTTCGAGCCACCACGAACAGCTGTTTTCGCTGGCGACGTATACTTCTCGGTATGTAGGTATTCTGCCGCAGCAATAAAATCATCAAACACATTTTGCTTTTGTAACTGCGTACCAGCCGTATGCCACGCTTTGCCGTATTCGCCCCCACCGCGAATATTAGCTACAGCATAAATCCCCCCCATTTCCATCCATACGGCGTTAGCCACGCTGAATGACGGCGTTAAACTAATATTAAAGCCCCCATAGCCATATAAAATAGTTGGATTAGTGCCATCACGTTTAAGATCTTTGCGATAGCTAATGATCATAGGGACTTTTGTGCCGTCCTTCGACGTATAAAAAACTTGCTCTGACACAAAGTTGCTAGGATCAAAGTTCACTTTTGGCTGGTTATATAAACTTACTGTGCCCGCTTTAGGCTCAAAGCCATAGATGGAACCAGGCGTGATATAATTGGCAAAACTAAAATACAAGGTATCCGCATCTTTTTTGCCACCGAAGCCCCCTACGCTACCCACGCCAGGCAATTCAATATCACGCACCAACTTGCCGTCGTAGTCATATTGTTTAACCTTGGCAATGGCATCAACAATGTAATTGGCAAACAAGAATCCGGCACCGCTGCTCACACGAAGCACATGCTCAGTTTCTGGGATCAGCTCTTGCCAGTTTTCTGGTTGGGGCGCCGCAGCAGACACCTTCACGACTTTACGATTCGGTGCGTTACGGTTGGTGGCTAAAATTAAGGTATCACCAACACTGTCTACTAAATCTACGTCAGAATCGGTATCGGCAACAATAGCCACAAACTCACTGTCGGCTTGGGTAAGATCTTTAATAAATAATTTATTGCCTGAGGTTGATACCGCAGCAGACACTAATAAATAGCGATCGTCTTCCGTAACAGAAGCCCCTACATAACGATGTTTTTGAGCATCGACGGCACCAAAAATCACTGGATCAGCGGATTGCGGCGTGCCTAATTTATGGTAATACAACTTGTGCTGATCGGTCATCGCCGATAATTCACTGCCATCAGGTTTGTCGTAACTGGAATAAAAGAAACCGTCATTACCCTGCCAAGCAATACCACTGAATTTAATGTCGGTAAGCACATCGCCAATTTGCTGTTTAGTATTTACGTCAATGACAATGACTTTACGCCAATCACTACCGCCTTCAGAAATAGCGTACGCCGCTAAACTGCCATCACGTGAGAACTGAATATCGGCCAGCGACGTGGTGCCGTCAGTACTGAAGGTGTTGGGATCCAAAAACACTTCCACCGCACCGCCGTCTTTTTGTCGATATAAGACAAACTGATTTTGTAAGCCATCATTTTTATAAAAATAGGTGTACTCGCCTTCTTTAAAAGGCGCGCCAACGCGCTCGTAGTTCCACGCTTGTTGTAACTTGTCGCGAATTTGATCCCGATATGAAATTTGTTTCAGATAATCAAACGTCGTTTGGTTTTGGGCTTTTACCCAGGCTTCCGTTTCCACGCTACGATCATCTTCTAACCAACGGAAGGGATCAGCAACCGCCGTACCAAAATAATTGTCTACCACGTCACCCTTTTGCGACACGGGATAGGTAAAGGCTTGTTGTTGCTCTGTAACTGTCACATTTTGCTCCGCTACAACGTCTTGTTTAGGGCCACCACAAGCAGTAAGCACCGCAGCAGCTAGTAACGTAACGACAAATCTCATTTAGATGAACTCCATTTTTTATGGTTATTGATTTTGGTTAATGGTTAATGCTTCTATGAACACTGTTATACGGGTTTTGGATACACGCTTGAGCTTAACAAAGAAGTATGGCTTTGCCTATTTCACTGAACGGGAATTTTTGCAGGACTGTCTCCGCCCATTGCTGTTCAAAATCGCCCAGAGCGATTTTGAACAGCAATAAGCTGGCCCAAAGGGCGAGGTACAGGACGCACCGAGTACAAAATCGCCAGGAGCGATTTTGAACAGCTACAAGCTAAAGGCATGGGCGCTAAAAAGTAAAACGCCAGCACTAGGCTGGCGTTTTGCAATTATGGTGCCCAGAGGCGGAATCGAACCACCGACACGCGGATTTTCAATCCGCTGCTCTACCGACTGAGCTATCTGGGCAAAAACGTTGGTGCCGCTTATCCGAGTCGAACGGATGACCTACTGATTACAAGTCAGTTGCTCTACCAACTGAGCTAAAGCGGCAAATCAATTTTCTAGTATCGTTTAAACAACACCATTTAAATTATGGTGCCCAGAGGCGGAATCGAACCACCGACACGCGGATTTTCAATCCGCTGCTCTACCGACTGAGCTATCTGGGCAATGCGGCGTATTAAACGGATTTTGCGAAGTTAAGTCAACAGAAATTTATTAAAACGCAATCGACAGCTTATAACTTAAACAAAAAACGCTTTTTTCTGCTATTTTTGAGTAGAAAACAAGCAAGATAGAATACCTCGCATTACTTGTTTTTCCTCGCAATATGCTCGGTATTTTCGACACGCCGAGCACAAAAACTTTAACGGTTAGAGGTATCCAGTGGCGCAAAACGTTTGATCAATTGATCCAAAGCTTGCATTTGCGTTAAATACGCTTCTAATTTGGCTAATGGCAACGCACAAGGACCGTCACATTTTGCCAAGTCAGGATCCGGATGTGCTTCGATGAATAAGCCCGCTAAACCTAACGCCATACCTGAACGCGCGAGTTGTGCCGCTTGCGCGCGACGACCGTCTGCTGAGTCTTCACGTCCACCCGGCTTTTGCAAGGCATGCGTCGCATCAAAGATAACCGGCGCATACTGCTTCATTTCATCCATACCTAGCATATCAACCACTAAGTTGTTATAACCAAAACTGGAACCACGTTCACACAGTATCACCTGATGATTACCTGCTTCGGCAAACTTCTTGATAATATGCCGCATTTCATGGGGGGCTAAAAACTGCGGTTTTTTCACATTAATCACTGCCCCAGTTTTTGCCATCGCCACCACTAAATCAGTTTGCCGGGCTAAAAAGGCGGGCAGTTGAATTACATCAACAATTTCTGCCACCGGCACCGCTTGATGCGGCTCGTGAACATCGGTGATTAAGGGGATTTTAAACGTTTGCTTAATCTCTTCAAAAATCCGTAAGCCTTCCTCTAAACCTGGGCCACGATAGGAATGTACCGATGAACGATTGGCCTTATCAAAGGATGCTTTAAATACATAAGGGATCTGTAATTTGGCACAGACAGTGACGTAGTGTTCGGCAATTTGCATTGCCAAATCGCGCGACTCCAAAACATTCATGCCACCAAACAACACAAATGGCTTGTGATTACCAACTTCAATTCCGGCCACATTAACTAGGGTATTCTGCATAGTAATTCCGTGTTCAACTAAACATTAGAAAGGTAAAAATAGCGGCTGTTTGCTTAAGGCAACCCGAACCATTAAGCCTAACCAGCCCAGAGCGCCTAAAAAAGATAACCAGCGAATAACTGGGGTACGTCCTCTTAACGCTGAAAACGCTAACGCGATATAGGCGAACAAGGCGATTAACTTTTCAGTCAGCCAACCGTTTACAAAAGGATATTGCTGAATCGTGATCATTAAGGCGACAGCAGACAAAATTAAAAACGTATCAACGACGTGCGGCGTAATTTTAAAAAACTTTTGCTGCAACAACGGTGACGATTTAAGGCGTAATCCGAAGCGGATGAATAAGAGTAATACACTTAGCACCACTAACAACAAATGCAGATGTTTAAACGCCATATACATAATAAAAATACCCCTCAATTAATAATCTAGGTGATTGAATTTATTGCACCAAATTAAACAGCCGTTACGGTATCATCATCTGGATATTTTTGCAGTATTGCTTCTAACTTTCCGACTATCGTTTTGAAGGTTTCGACCAACTTTGGCTCAAACTGTCTTCCCGATTGCTCGGTAATTTCAACCATCACTTGCTCTAAGGTCCAAGCTTCTTTATAACAGCGGCGATGCCGAAGGGCATCATACACATCCGCTAACGCCGCAATGCGTGCAAAAATGTGAATATCCTCGCCTTTTTTGCCTGCGGGATACCCACTGCCATCCCATTTTTCATGATGATCTCGTGCAATGACGGCACCTGCTTGAATAATGGCGCGTTTTGAATTTTTTAAGATGTTAAAACCAATGCTGGCGTGTGTTTTCATCACTTGCCATTCCGTATCATTTAAGCCTTCAGGCTTATTTAAAATGGTATCCGGGATCCCTACTTTGCCTACATCATGTAATGGTGCGGCAAACATCAATTTTTCCGCTTCAACATCGGGTAAGCCATAGGCCTTTGCTAATTCATAGCAAATAAAGGCAATACGCCGTACGTGATTACCCGTTTCAACTGAGCGCTGTTCAACGGCTTCACTCAGTCTATAGACGATTTCGCGTTGCGTATCTTCCACTTCATTTTGCAATTGCACGTTTTCATAGGCGATTTGCACATTTTGCGCGAACAGTTCAACCAATTTGCGTTGATTCTGACTCATTGGGCCTGGAATACCTGACACATACAGTAAGGAGCCTTGCGTAAATTTGCTACAACAATAGGCAACCAGGTAATTATCACGATAGACAATATCTTTGCTGGTTAAAGCTTCTTCAAACGCATCCAGCAAATTGGGCTCAAGCACATCTTTGATCGCACGGCCCTCTTGCTGCTCAAACTCGCCCTGCCCGGCAAATACCACTAAATCGTGCGGATCCGTTGTTTGCACATTACCTGCTACTAAGGAGGAACTGACCAGTAACGCATTTTCATCACAGCCTAACACTGACGTTAATTGCTGTAATACGCCATCAATAAATTGCTCCATAGAATGCGATGAAAAAAGATCAACTGACGCATCTATGATTTTCGCCAAACCAAGACGGCTTTGCTCCAACGAGATGATATCGCGGTAAGAGCGCAAACTTGACATGATAACGGTAAAGAGTTTTTGTGCGGTTAACTCGGTTTTAGATTTATAATCATTGATATCATAATCAACAATCACTTGACGTTCAGGGGCCTGCCCAGGTTGGCCAGTTCGTAATATGATACGAACAAATTGATTTTGCAGTTCGCCACGAATAAATTGCGCTACTTGAAGGCCTGCGTCGTCGGTTTCCATCACCACATCCAGCAAGACAATAGCGAGATCTTTATGCTCAAGTAAGAGTTTTCTCGCCTCACTCCCTGAATAGGCACTAAAAAACTCCAAGCGCTTATGTTGAAACTGAAAATCGTTTAATGCCAATTTAGTAACGGCATGCACCTCGGGTTCATCATCGACAATTAACACTTTCCAACTGCCATGAATTGTGGGCTCGTCGCCTTCAACTTCGTCAGCAAATAAAAAATTATCACTCATCACACGGCTCCAAGGTGGGGGTTGCTAACCTAAACGTATTTTTAGTGTATTGTTATATGCTGCTTTGAAGCGTAGGTCAAAACTCTTTATAGCACGCCACGTTCAAATCAGCTGACCACCCGTAATACGCCATTGATTGCCATAATCCTTTACTGAGCTAACTTGACTAAAACCAGCAGCTAACATCATTGCTTTAACAGCATCTGCTTGGTTGTAGCCGTGCTCTAGCCACAACCAGCCACCTGCTAACAAATACGCGGGAGCGGCTTGAACAATATGCTGTAAATCGGCTAATCCTTGCTCATTGGCCACTAAGGCGGATAAAGGCTCATACGTTAAGGCCTGCAAGTGTGGATCTGCGGGTTCAATATAGGGAGGATTACTCACGATAAGCGCAAATTGCTGGGAGGGTAATCCGCTAAACCAGCTACTTTGCAGTACGTTAACATTATTAAGCGCTAAGGCGGCGGCATTGCGCTGAGCGAGCGCGACCGCTTCGGGATGGTAATCGACGGCGGTAAGCTGCCAATCGGGTCGGTTTGCCGCAAGCGCCAACGCGATCGCCCCCGTCCCGGTGCCTAAATCAAGCACTTGGCTACCAGCAGGCAAAGGATGACGTAAAGCTTGCTCAACTAATATTTCGGTGTCTGGACGTGGAATTAACGTGCAGGGTGCAACAGCTAAAGGTAATCCGTAAAAATGCCACTCGCCAAAGATATAAGCTAAGGGTTCACCTTGCTCGCGACGTTGCAACATCTCCTCAAGGGAAGTAAATGCCTGAGCATCTAGCAGCCGCTCAGGATAAGTATAAAGATAACTTTTTTGACAGGCTAACTCGCGGCACAGCATTAGCTGCGCCTCGTGCAATGGCTGATCACTTTGCTTGACTAAACGCGCAGCAGCGTGTTGCAGCCACAAAGCCAGCGTCATTAACGGTTTTCTTCCGCTAACGCAGCTAATAGGTCTGCTTGATGTTCTTGTTTAAGTGGCTCGATAACCTGTTCCAACTCGCCTTCCATGACATCGTTTAGACGATAAATTGTCAGATTGATACGATGATCGGTTAATCGCCCTTGTGGGAAATTGTAGGTACGGATCCGTTCTGAACGATCGCCACTGCCCACCAAGGAGCGGCGGGTGTTTTGCTCGACTAGCCGGCGTTTTTCATCTTCAGCCGCTTGAATACGCGATTGTAAAACACTCATCGCGCGGGCACGGTTTTTATGTTGCGAACGCTCATCTTGACACTCCACCACAATTCCAGTGGGTAAGTGCGTGATCCTAATCGCAGAATCCGTACGGTTAACGTGCTGCCCACCCGCTCCTGATGCACGATAGGTATCCACTTTTAAATCAGCTGGATTAATTTCGATGGCTTCGCTTTCTGGAATTTCTGGCATTATCGCCACAGTGCAGGCTGACGTATGCACACGTCCCTGGGATTCAGTAGCAGGGACGCGTTGCACTCGATGCCCACCTGATTCAAATTTTAACGTACCGTAAGCGCCTTCGCCTTGCACACTGGCGATCACTTCTTTAAAGCCGCCATGCTCGCCCTCGTTAGCGCTTACTATCTCTAGACGCCAGCGCTGACGTTCGGCATAACGACTATACATGCGAAACACATCGCCAGCAAAAATCGCGGCTTCATCACCACCAGCACCGGCTCTAATTTCCAGAAAACAACTATTGCTGTCATTGGGATCTTTTGGCAATAGTAAGATCTGTAATTCATTGTCTAATGTTTCAATGCGCAGCTTCGCTACTTTATATTCCTCTTGCGCCATTTCACGCATCTCGGGATCGCTGTCTTTTTGCATTTCTTCTGCCATCAGTAAATCGTCTTGCGCTTGCTGATAACTTAAAAAAGCTTTATTGAGATCCTCTAGCTGGCTGAACTCTTTAGATAATTCACGAAACCGCTTCTGATCGCTAATTACCCCTGCGTCGCTGAGCAAAGCCTGAACTTCTTCGTAACGTTCAACTAAGCCTTGTAGCTTACGATATACCGACTCTTTCATGTTAATCTGATAACCATATTATAAATCAACTAAGACCTTAACCAGCTCGGAAGCCTCCGGCTGATCGGATTGTAATAACTGTCGAATTGCGCGAGTCGGACTGTGCATCAAGCGATTGCTCAGTTTCGTGGCGAGTTCTGCCAACACTTTGTCAGGATCTTGACCTGCAGCAAGCTGATTTTGCGCGCGAATCACTAACTCGTTTTTTACCTGTTCACAACGGTGGCGGTACTCGCGTAGCCAATCTGCTTTATCCTGTAACTGCAACCATTGTTGAAAATCTGTGGCACCAGAGGCTATCATCACCCCCGCTTGCTCGGCGGCTTGCTGCCGATTGTTTAAATTTTGCGCCACAATACTTTGCAAATCATCCACCGTATACAAATAGGCGTCTTCTAACTCAGCCACTTGCTGTTCAATATCTCGAGGGACCGCTAAATCCACCAGAAACATCGGTTTGTGCTTACGTTGCTTTAATGCCTGCTCAACCATACCTTTGCCCACAATAGGTAAGGTACTGGCCGTTGAGGAGATAACAATATCGGCTTCAGCCAAGCGGGCGGGGACCTGCGATAAAGTCAGCACTTGTGCATTAAACTGCCGCGCTAAACTCTCGGCGCGCTCAAACGTACGGTTGGCAACACTTAGATGCGTAGCGCCTTGCTCGGTTAAATGTTTCGCCACCAGTTCTATGGTTTCACCGGCGCCAATCAGCAACACCCGCACTTTTTCCAGTTTACCAAAAATCTGTTTCGCCAACGTCACCGCCGCAAACGCCACAGACACCGCATTGGCACCGATCTCGGTTTCAGTTCTAACCTCTTTAGCCACAGCAAAAGTTTTTTGGAATAATCGCTCAAACTGAGGATTTATCGCACCAGCCTGACGCGATTGATTGTAAGCCTGTTTTACTTGGCCTAAAATTTGGGGCTCACCCAACACCAAAGAGTCTAACCCAGCGGCAACCCGCATCAAATGCTGCACTGCATCCTGATCGCGATAGAGGTATAAGTGTTGCTGTAATTCCGATAAATTCAGTTGATGAAATTGCGCCAACCAATGTAACACCTGCTCTGATTGTTCAGCGTTACCGCTGAAGTATAATTCAGTTCGATTGCAGGTAGACAGGATAACCGCATCAGCCAAGCGTAAATCCCCTGCTAGTTGCTGCAAGGCCTCAGGCACCTGTTCCGGAGCAAATGCGAGCTTTTCACGCAGTGCAACCGGTGCGGTTTTATGATTTATGCCTAGTGCAAAAATAGCCATCACCTGTATTATGGTTTATGTAAGGGGCGAATTGTACGAAAAACCCCAGGTTATGAAAAGCAAAAGCAAGGACTTTAGTGTGTCATTCTCAACATGTCGATTAACGCTGGTATTTTTAGTGACCTTTTTAGCGGGCTGTAGCATAAAACCAAACTCCCCGCCTGCTGCAGACATACTGCCGGCCACTGAGCGCCAGCAGCAGCTAACTGCTATGCAACAATTTACGGTGCAAGCCTCGATGGGTATTCGATCACCCGCAGAATCTGTTAGCGGTAGTCTACGTTGGCAGCAAGTCGATCACACCACATATCAAGCTAGGCTTGCAAATATGTTGGGCATTAGTTTGTTTGAATTAAGCCAAAAACCAGAAAGCACCGAATTATTGTTACGCGGTGAACGTTATCAAGCAGCAGATATCAGCAGTTTGCTGTGGCAATTGGCTGGTTGGTCGGTACCGTTGCACGATATGCCATTATGGTTACGGGGCTTACCGGGCAGCAGTGCAACGGATCTTAAATATGATCGTGCAGGGCGTTTAGTCAGCTTTAGCTTGCTTGATAGCACGGGTATTCGCTGGCAACTGAGCTATAACAGTTTTTTTGACGATGCTCTGTCACTACCAAAACAATTACAACTACAAAGCGATGACACACAAATTCGTATCGTGATCCGGAGTTGGCAACGATGACTCTTAGCTTGCCCGCGGTGGCTAAACTGAATTTATTTTTGCATATCACTGGTCGGCGCGCCGACGGTTATCATAATTTGCAAACCTTGTTTCAAATGCTCGACGTGGGCGATATGCTGCATTTTAGCCCAAACGATAGCAATACAATCACCTTAGAATGTAACGATGCCAGTTTGATCGGGGTGGATAATCTCATCTACAAGGCCGCGCAACGATTAAAACCCCTCGCGCCACCTAACGCCGGTTGTCATATTCGTTTAGATAAACATTTGCCCATGGGGGGCGGTTTGGGAGGCGGTTCGTCCGATGCGGCAACCACTTTACATGCCTTAAATAAATTGTGGCAGTTAGATTTAACCACAACAGAACTTGCCGCAGTAGGTCTAACCTTGGGTGCCGATGTGCCGGTGTTTGTTCATGGCAATACCGCCTTTGCCGAAGGGGTTGGCGAACATTTACAACCGGTAAAGTTACCACGTAAAACGTACTTAGTCGTGACCCCTGAATGCCACGTTAGCACCGCTGAGATCTTCCGTCACCCGGCCTTAACACGCGACACGCCAGCTATGACACTATCCGACCTTATGCAAAAAACCTGGCGTAATGATTGCCAACTCTTGGTAGAACAGCTCTATCCTATTGTTGCAATAACCTTACAGTGGTTGGTAGAATACGCTCCGTGTCGAATGACGGGTACTGGCGCAAGTGTGTTCGCCGAATTTCCGGACACGGCCAGTGCTCAACATGCTCTTGCGCAACTTCCGCCGCATTGTCGAGGATTTATTGCCCAAGGGGTCAACCAGTCGCCACTGCTGGCTGCGTTGGCAGATACCGATTATAACAGTTGATGCCTAGTAAATAGGTTTATGCTTCGTAAGCATTGTCTTTCAGCATATGCCTATATTTTAAGCATTGTAATGATTTAAACCGGACTCACCACTGCCCTGAGGATCCTACCGTGCCCGACATGAAGATTTTCGCTGGTAATGCCATACCAGAACTTGCCAACAAAATCGCCAGCCGTCTTTACATCAAACTGGGAGACGCCGCTGTCGGACGCTTCAGTGATGGCGAAGTCAGTGTGCAAATCAACGAAAATGTACGCGGTTCAGACGTTTTTATTATTCAATCGACTTGTGCGCCTACCAATGACAATTTAATGGAACTGATTGTGATGGTGGATGCTTTACGCCGAGCCTCAGCAGGTCGGATCACCGCGGTTATCCCTTATTTTGGATATGCTAGACAAGATCGCCGAGTACGCTCTGCGCGCGTCCCTATTACCGCTAAAGTCGTCGCAGATTTTCTCTCCAGCGTGGGTGTAGATCGGGTGCTTACCGTAGATCTGCATGCTGAGCAAATACAAGGTTTCTTTGATGTACCGGTTGATAACGTATTTGCTAGTCCGGTGCTATTAGAAGATATGCGTAAAAAGTCGTTGCAAGCGCCCGTAGTCGTTTCACCCGATATCGGTGGCGTTGTGCGCGCCAGAGCTGTCGCCAAATTGTTAAACGACGCCGATTTAGCTATTATCGATAAGCGCCGCCCTAAAGCGAACGTTTCACAAGTCATGCATATCATCGGAGATGTTAAAGACCGCGATTGTATTATTGTGGACGATATGATCGACACAGGTGGCACCTTGTGTAAAGCGGCTGAAGCTTTAAAGGAACAAGGCGCGAAACGGGTCTTTGCCTACGCCACACATGCAGTTTTCTCAGGCAATGCACCAGAGATTATCAGTAACTCAGTGATCGATGAACTTATTATTACTGATACCATCCCGCTCTCTGCTGCCATGCGCGCCATTCCAAAAGTTCGCCAACTTACCTTGAGTGAACTATTAGCTGAATGTATTCGCCGCATTAGCAATGAAGAATCTATCTCATCAATGTTTGACTAGTCGTGTGGCATACCGACTAAAATTAAGGCGCCTCATGGCGCCTTAATTTTACAGCAATAGGTATCAAGTGTTTTTTAGTTCATCATTCAGCAGTTATTTGCTCGTCTAATGCGTTGTTTAGCACGGTAACCAAGCTATCAAGACTGGCTTCGCCAAAGCCAACACTGTGATAGACCACTTTGCCATGTTTACCTATTACAAATAAGTTAGGTAATCCCTCTACACCATACTTTCCACCAATAAGTCCTTTTTCATCATGGGTAAAAATTAACGCAGGGAGTGATTCTGAAATGACCTTTTGCACCTTACGATAACGGCGTTTGTCTTCTTTATAGTTCACGGCAATGACGTGCATAAGTTCGGAACCCGCTTCATTTTGAACGGCATTAAGCACAGGCAGTTCTTGTAAGCAAGGCGCGCACCACGACGCCCAAAACGACACAACGACAACTTTGCCTTTATAAGCATCTAACGTTACTTTTTCACCTGTAATATCATATCCCAAGAACGGCGGGGGAACGTCCCCTTGCTGCGGTACAGCCGCAAGACGAAAAGACAACACCATAACAAAAACAATTACCATACTTTTATATAGCATAAATTCTCTTATTACATTCAATTGCAAACAGCGCAGTATATGTTTTTACTTTACCATTACACAACTAACAGTTTACATAAAAATAAATAGCTTGTTTAAGGGGGGCTATTAAAAGAACACTGCTTATTGCTGATCAGCCTGCCGAAGTGATGGCGATATCCTATGAAATACTGCGTTACTTACTTTGACATTGAGTTGCTGGTACACAGTTGCATTGATGAATATCATTTGCAGCACACTTGGGGCAGTGGTAATATGTCGCGCCTTTTACAAGGGCTACAAGTTTTAGCTGGTCGCAAGCTAAAACACACTTTAATTTTTGGAGTACATCAATGTCTGATGCAATTTTTACCTTATCAGCAGAAGTCCGCGCTGACCTGGGGAAAGGTGCGAGCCGCCGCCTTCGTCACGAAGACAAAGTGCCAGCTATCATCTACGGTGGTAGTCAACCAGCACAATCTGTTACTTTAGAACACTCAAAGCTGTTAAAAGCGCAAAGCTTCGAAGCTTTCTACTCACACATCCTGACCATCAATGTGGCCGGTGAAGAAGTGAAAGCCATTGTGAAAGCAATGCAACGTCACCCGTACAAACCAAAGATTCTGCACGTTGACTTCCAACGCGTTGAAGCGGGTCAAGAATTACACACTACAGTACCTGTACACTTCATCAATGAAGATGCTGCTGGTAAAAAAGGCGGTGTAGTAGTCCACGGTTTGAACGAAGTTGAAATCACTTGCTTACCACAAGATTTGCCAGAGTTCATCGAAGTTGACCTGGCTGATGTCGCTGTTGGCGTAACATTACACTTAACCGACATCAAAGCACCTAAAGGTGTAACGTTTGTACAGTTAACGAAAGGTGAAGGTCATGACCTACCAGTAGTTTCTGTAAACAAACCAGCTGGTAAAGCTGAAGATGACACTGCCGCTGAGTAATGTCTGACGCTGTTCTCCCCAAGATACAGCTAATCGTGGGCCTGGGTAATCCAGGCCCCGAGTACCAACACACTCGACATAATGCTGGCGTGTGGTTTATTGAGCAGCTCGCGCGCGCATACAATGCGCCATTAAAACCTGAAAGCAAATTCTTTGGCCATACAGGCAAGTTTGTTTTATCAGGGCAAGAATTCAAATTACTTATCCCCAATACTTACATGAATCTTAGCGGCAAAGCAGTATTAGCTATGGCGCAGTTTTATAAACTCAATCCTGAACATATTTTAGTTGTACATGATGAGCTAGCATTACCGCCTGGCAGCGCAAAATTTAAATTTGCTGGTGGTCACGCGGGACACAATGGATTGCGGGATATAACAAGTAAGTTGGGAAATAATCCCAATTTTTATCGGCTTAGGCTGGGTATTGGCCATCCAGGTCACAAAGATCAGGTAACCGGTTTTGTGCTTGGGAAAGCGCCAGCGAGTGAGCAAAAATTGCTCGATGCCTGTATCGATGAAGCCGTCGCCTGTTTCGCCTTACTTGCCAAAGATGGTTTGATAAAGGCACAGCATCGTTTACATAGTTTTCAAGCCAGCTAAAATAGCGGGATATTCCCGTTTTAACAGCACACTAAAGGATACACTCATGGGTTTCAAATGTGGCATTGTAGGTTTACCTAATGTGGGCAAATCTACCTTATTTAACGCTCTGACCAAAGCCGGCATTGAAGCCGCCAACTTCCCATTTTGTACAATAGAACCAAATACCGGTGTGGTACCTGTACCCGACTTACGTTTAGACAAGCTGGCTTCAATTGTTAAACCGCAACGTGTACTTCCCACCACCATGGAGTTTGTTGACATCGCCGGTTTAGTTAAGGGCGCTTCACGTGGTGAGGGTTTGGGCAATAAATTTTTAGCGAACATTCGCGAAACCGATGCGATTGGTCACGTAGTGCGTTGTTTTGACGACGAAAATATCATTCACGTTGCTGGAAAAATTGATCCGGCTGACGATATTGAAACCATCAACATGGAACTGGTATTGTCGGATATGGACAGTGCAGAACGCGCCATCTTTCGCGTGAGCAAAAAAGCAAAAGGCGGAGACAAAGACGCTAAAGCAGAAATGGTGGTGTTAGAAAAAGTCAAAGCGCACCTAGAACAAGGTCATACACTGCGTCAACTCGAGCTAGACAAAGACGAAAAAGCATTAATTGCCTATATGAATTTCTTGACCATTAAACCAACGATGTATATTGCAAACGTGATGGACGATGGTTTTGAAAATAATCCCTATTTAGATATCGTTCAAGCTATTGCTGATAAAGAAGGCGCTATAGTAGTGCCGGTCTGTGCTGCTATTGAATCAGAAATTGCAGAACTTGATGATGATGAAAAAGCCGAATTTATGGCTGACATGGGCTTGGAAGAACCTGGCCTAAATCGCGTGATCCGTGGTGGTTATTCTTTACTAAACCTACATACCTATTTTACGGCTGGCGTAAAAGAAGTGCGCGCGTGGACCGTTGCCGTTGGCGCAACCGCTCCACAAGCGGCGGGCGTGATTCATACCGACTTTGAAAAAGGCTTTATCCGTGCTGAAGTTATCGCGTATGATGATTTTGTACAATTTAACGGTGAAGCCGGTGCCAAAGAAGCCGGTAAATGGCGCTTAGAAGGCAAAGACTATATTGTCAAAGATGGCGATGTGATGCATTTCCGTTTTAACGTTTAAATTACGCCTATCCAAGATTAAGCCGAACCCTGCGTTCGGCTTTTTTGTATCTACCTTGCTCACACATGATCTACAATCTAGCGTTGAAGTCCTTATCATATTCAAGCTAAATTAGCCCATCGTCTTTTTGTATGATGTATTTGAAGTTTGGCTATACAAGCCATCAGGCATTATTCACACCATCTAACGCATTGCACCGAGTGAACAGATAATCGCCATTATACTCAAACGAGACAAATTAAACGGGCTAGGCTGGATATAAATTCGGCAAACACACCTTATCCTCGCGATTATTGCAAAAAAACGGTTGACGCTAATAAGTGAGATCAGCATAATACGCGCCACTTGCTTAGGACAAGTTACAGTGGCTACATAGCTCAGCTGGTTAGAGCACAGCACTCATAATGCTGGGGTCGCAGGTTCGATTCCCGCTGTAGCCACCACTTAATCTCCTTGCATGCGGGAATGGCGGAATTGGTAGACGCACTGGATTTAGGTTCCAGCGCCGCGAGGCGTGAGAGTTCGAGTCTCTCTTTCCGCACCACAAGGTGCACACTAAGTTAGTACAAGTTTTGCAGGGGCGTCGCCAAGCGGTAAGGCAGCGGGTTTTGATCCCGCCATGCGTTGGTTCGAATCCAGCCGCCCCTGCCATTAACTTTTCAAATTGTAAGCTTCCTTGTAGGGGCGTCGCCAAGCGGTAAGGCAGCGGGTTTTGATCCCGCCATGCGTTGGTTCGAATCCAGCCGCCCCTGCCATTATTCAGAAAACCCGACCTCGCGTCGGGTTTTCGCTTTTCTGTTCTTCGATAATCCTACTTAAGTGCATATAGCCGCCGGATGCACCAATCTAGAATCTGCTTGCTTAAGAAGTTTTGCGAAATCGAACCGCCAGGCTGCTTGCAGCCGATAATACACACAAAGACGCCGTAAACTCTTCCATCGGGGATTACAAGCTTCATCCATGAAGTTTGCCCTGCGGGCCAGCTAAAGCTGTTCAAATTTGCTTCTGGCAAAATCGACTCGCTGCGTGGCTGCATCGGTGAATAAAAAAAGATCGTGAAAGCTCAGCAACATTCAAACGAGGTGGTAAACGCATAGTACACTTTGACCGAGGGCGTGTTTTTCATGGATGAAAAACAGGAGCCCCCATGGATTGTCAACAACAACCCAATAGTGATCCACCCCAACAATCTAAAAGTGATCCACTACTCTTTAGTTTT
>NZ_BMYR01000002.1 GCF_014652375.1 Alishewanella tabrizica
TTTGTTTTGACACTCTCAGTGTGGCACATCGATGCCGGATAGTGAGGGGGAGTCCATGTTATTGCCTTTATTGATAGGCGTTTGCCAGCGCATAGTGTGTTGCGTGGACATTTACAGCGCCGCGATTTCTGCTTGCTGTGCCTGTAACTTGGCAACGGCCTGCTCAAGCTCAGCTTGCTTGGCGCGCTCTTTTTCCAATACCGCTTCCGGTGCTTTTGCCACAAAACCTTCGTTACTAAGCTTGCCGGCAACACGGGCTAGTTCTTGCTGGGTTTTTTCCAATTGCTTGGCAATCCGACTTAGCTCGGCTTCTTTATCAATTAACCCAGCCATAGGGATCAATAGATCCATACTGCCGATTAACTGGGTAGCACTGGCCGGCGCCTTGGCATCTGCCGCTAACAGATCCAGCGTTTCTAACTTGGCCATGACCATTAAGAAGTTACGATTTTCAGCTAAGCGGCGGCTTTCTTCGGCATTCAGATTACGCAATAGCACATGCAGTGGCTTACTTGGCGCAATATTCATCTCACCGCGTACGTTACGAATAGCGGTGATCACCGCTTTTAGCCATTCTAAATCGGCTAGGGCAGTTTCATCTACCAACTCGCTTTGATACTCTGGGTAAGCGGCCAGCATAATGCTATCGCCGCTAATGCCTGCTAGCGGTTTTACTGCTTGCCAGATACTTTCTGTCATATAAGGCATTATCGGGTGCATTAAGCGCAATAGGCTTTCTAGAACAGTAATTAGCGTATGACGAGTACCACGTTGCTCGGCCTCGCTGCCTTTAAACAATACGGGCTTGGTGAGTTCTAAGTACCAATCGCAGAACTGATTCCAAGTAAACTCGTACAGCGCCGTCGCCGCGAGGTCAAAGCGGTAGGTATCAAGGTAATGCCGTACTTGTTTCACCGTTTGCTGGTATTGTGCCAAAATCCACTTATCAGCCAGTGACAGCACCTTAACGTCACTGCCAAAGCCGCAGTCTTTTTCTTCGGTGTTCATCAGCACATAGCGGCTGGCATTCCACAGCTTGTTACAGAAATTCCGATAGCCTTCTAAGCGCTTCATATCCCAGTTAATATCACGGCCGGTTGAAGCCAGTGCGGCTAGGGTAAAGCGCACGGCATCGGTACCGCTGCTTGGGATCCCTTCTGGGAATTGCTTGGTGGTGCGATCAGCAATTTGCTTGGCTAATTGCGGCTGCATCATATTGCTGGTGCGCTTGGCCAGTAAGTCTTCTAGGCTAATCCCATCAATCATATCCAGCGGATCGATAACATTGCCCTTAGACTTAGACATTTTATCGCCGTTTTCATCGCGGATCAGACCCGTTACGTACACGGTTTTAAAGGGGACCTGTGGCTTACCATCGGCATCTTTAATAAAGTGCATGGTCATCATAATCATCCGGGCAACCCAGAAGAAGATGATGTCAAAGCCAGTGACTAACACATCCGTCGGGTGGAAGTTTTTCAAATCTTCCGTTTCTTCTGGCCAGCCTAAGGTGGAGAAGGTCCAAAGTGCCGAGCTAAACCACGTATCTAATACATCGTTATCTTGGCTTAGCGTTACCGTGTCGGCTAAAGCGTATTTAGCGCGGACTTCGGCTTCGTTACGACCAACATAGACCTTGCCATCTTCGTCGTACCAGGCTGGAATACGGTGGCCCCACCATAATTGACGGGAGATACACCAATCTTGAATATCGCGCATCCAGCTGTAGTACATATTCTCGTACTGCTTAGGCACAAACTGGATATCGCCATTTTCTACCGCTGCGGTGGCGGTTTTGGCCAGTGGCGCGACCCGCACATACCATTGATCGGTCAGCATAGGTTCAATCACCACACCGCTACGATCGCCAAAGGGCAGGGTATTGTTAATTTCTTCAATGTTTTCCAGTAAACCTGCTGCCTCAAAGGCAGCCACAATGGCTTTACGCGCCTCGTAGCGATCCAGCCCTTGATACTCCTGCGGGATAGCTGCCGTTAAGCTGCTATTAAGCTCTCCGTTGGTAAAAAAGCATTCGCCTTCGCTGCGCACAGTGGCATCAGGGGTCAGTACGTTGATCATTAGTAATTGATGGCGCTTACCGACTTCGTAATCGTTAAAATCGTGCGCTGGCGTGATTTTTACGCAGCCACTGCCTTTTTCCATATCGGCATGTTCATCGGCGATAATCGGAATACGACGATTAACCAGCGGTAATAAGACTTCTTTGCCAATCAGCGCCTGATAACGCTCATCTGCCGGGTTTACGGCTACGGCTGTATCACCTAACATGGTTTCTGGGCGGGTTGTTGCCACTACCAGATAGTTCTTGCCATCGGCAGTCAGCACGCCATCGGCTAAGGGATAGCGCAGATGCCAGAACTTACCTTTTTGATCTTTGTTTTCAACTTCCAGATCGGAAATGGCCGTGTGTAGCTTGGGATCCCAGTTTACTAAGCGCTTGCCACGATAAATTAAGTCGTCTTCATACAGGCGCACAAACACTTCCTGCACGGCATTCGACAGACCTTCATCCATGGTAAAGCGTTCACGCTCCCAGTCTACCGAGTTGCCTAAACGGCGCATTTGCTCGGTGATGGTGCCGCCAGACTCGGCTTTCCATTCCCAAATTTTTTCAATAAAGGCATCGCGGCCTAGTTGATGGCGACCGGGTAAGCCTTCTTGTGCCAGTTTACGTTCAACCACCATTTGGGTGGCAATACCAGCGTGATCAGTACCGACTTGCCATAAGGCATTCTTGCCCTGCATCCGCTGATAGCGGGTTAGCGCATCCATAATGGTTTGCTGAAAGGCATGGCCCATATGTAAGCTACCGGTAACATTTGGCGGCGGGATCATAATGCAGTAATTATTACCGGGGCGGTTGTCGCCATTCGGTTTAAAATAGCCTTTGCTTTCCCAAGCCTGATACATGGCTTGTTCGATTTCGCTGGGGTTGAAGGTTTTTTCCATCAGAGATACCTGTAAATTCAGCCGATTGTCACGGTTTCTGGCGTGATACCGGCTTGACGATATTGCTTATAACGTTCCCGCGCCTGTGCTTTGAGCGCGGCTTCTGCGGGAACAAATTCGATAACACTGGCAAAACGCCGGGCAAACTCTGGCATGTTGTCGGTGAGATTAATCAGTACTTGGCGGCTTTGGCGTGGCGCTTGCCAACCAATTTCTATCGGCGCGCCGCGCGCCGGGCCTTCGCCGCTGAGGTTGTGCGGTACAAAGCTGTCGGGATCAAATTGCCACAGCAAGTCATCGATCAATTCTGCTTGTTGTTGGTTAGCCACATAAACAAAAACCCGCTGTTTGGCGCGATACAAGTCGGCACACAGCTGACAGGCAAAAGCAAAATGAGCTGGCGCAGGCGACAGCTCATTGTGGGTGCCTGCATCAGCAGACGTCATGTCACTAGCAGCACCCTTTGGCTCTGCTAGTACATAAAAGGTCACACTCATTAATGATCCTGATTATTACCTGTGCGATTGATCAGGAACTGGGTTAACAGTGCCACTGGGCGACCGGTTGAGCCCTTATCTTTACCGCCACTGCGCCATGCTGTGCCGGCAATATCCAAGTGCGCCCAGTTGTATTTTCGAGTAAAGCGCGATAAGAAACACGCCGCGGTAATGGTGCCTGCCGCACGGCCTCCTAAGTTACTGAAATCTGCAAAGGGGCTTTCAAGCTGATCTTGATATTCGTCCCACAGCGGTAAACGCCAGGCCCGATCGCCGCTTTGCTCAGACGCGCTTAAAATTTCATGCGCTAACGGATTATGATTACTGAGTAATCCTGACGCATGTTTACCCAAGGCGATAACACAGGCACCGGTTAAGGTGGCAACATCGATCACTAATTCAGGATCAAAGCGCTCTACATAGGTTAAGGCATCACATAAGACTAAGCGGCCCTCTGCGTCTGTATTTAATACTTCAACAGTTTGCCCTGACATGGTGGTTAAAATATCACCTGGACGATAGGCGTTTGCATCTGGCATATTCTCTGCGGCGGCTAAAATGGCCACAATGTTTATGGGCAGTTGTAAATTGATCACTGCATGCATAGTACCGAATACGGAGGCTGCGCCACACATATCAAACTTCATTTCGTCCATGCCATCACCCGGCTTTAAGCTGATACCGCCAGAATCGAAGGTTAAGCCTTTACCGACTAATACTACCGGGGCGCTGTCATCGTTAGCGCCTTGGTATTTAATGACTGACATCGTCGGTTGATTAACCGAGCCACGACCGACCGCGAGGTAGGAATTCATGCCAAGCGCCGACATTTCGGGTACGCCCAACACTTCAACACTGACTTTCTCAGACAAGGTTGTTAGAGCTTTTGCTTGCTCCGCAAGGTAAGCAGGGGTACAGATATTCGGTGGCATGTTGCCAACGTCTTTACAGTGTTTTACGCCAGCTGCAATAGCGAGGCCATGCTCTACCGCACGTTCGCCTATAGTGAGATCGCGGCGGGTGGGTACGTTAAAGACCATTTTACGCAGTGGGCGACGGGTTTCGTCTTTTTTGCTTTTCAGCTTATCGAAAACATATAAGCAATCTTGCGTGGTTTCTACCGCATGGCGCACTTTCCAATAGGTATCGCGACCTTTTACGTGTAATTCAGACAAGAAGCACACGGCTTCCATCGAACCCGTTTCATTTAAGGTGCTGATGGTTTTCGCAATGATCTGGCGATATTGACGCTCGTCTAATTCGCGCTCTTTACCACAGCCTACCAGCAATACCCGCTCGCTCAGCACATTGGGTACATGGTGTAACAGTAACATTTGGCCTGGTTTCCCTTCTAAGTCACCTCGGCGCAGTAAATTACTGATATACCCCTCGCTAATTTTGTCTAATTGCTCGGCAACGGCGGAAAGACGACGTGGTTCGTAAACGCCCACAACGATACAGGCGCTACGTTGTTTTTCGGGACTTCCGCTCTTTACGCTGAACTCCATGGTTACTCCTGATTCTAAGAGGCTGTGCTACTATTGGCTTTAAGAAATTATAGACGACCCGTAGCGACAAAGTAGTTGGGCAATTTTACCGCGATTGATTAAAAAAGCTCGGATTTTTAGCTGCTTTGCCCGATAATAGTATATGAAAATACCAAGTTTACTGAAAATTCACCAGCTTTCCAGTGAAAAGACAGGTTTTTAGGGGGCATTTTGATTATTTTTCGTTATCTGATTGGTGAAGTGTTTCGCGCTCAGCTCGCTGTCTTTGTTATTTTAACCACCATTATCATCAGCCAGCGTTTTGTGAAAATTTTGGCCGATGCCTCTGAGGGAGAAATTCCCGGACAATTAGTGATGAGTATTGTGGCGTTAAAGATGCCACAACTTGCCGTGATTATTTTACCCTTAAGTGCCTTTTTAGGAATTTTAGTGGCTTATGGTCGCGTTTACGCCGACAGTGAAATGACGGTGTTACATGCTACTGGGGTCAGTGAGTGGTATGTCACTCGACTTACGTTATTGCTGTCGATCATTATGGCGCTGTTAGCGGGCGCAGTAACCTTATATTTAAGCCCTTGGGCAACAGAGCGCGAATATCAATTATTAGAACGTGCTGAATCAGATGCGGGGTTGTTTTCCTTTGTGCCAGGGCGTTTTCAACATACCTCTAATGAAAAAGCCGTAATTTTTGTACAGGAAGTCAGTCGCTCCGGTGGGCAATTGGCCAAGGTGTTTGTTGCGCAAAGCAGCGGAAAAGAGGGTGATTTGGGTCATGCTATTGTCTATGCCGAAGGGGGGGCAGTGGTAGAAGATCCGCAAACAGGCGCGCAAGTATTGCAGCTAAAACAAGGTCGCCGTTACGCAGGCGATGCGCAGTCGCCCGCCTATGAAGTGACGGAGTTTGGCAGTTATCACATGCAAATTCGCGAACAGCAAGCCGAGCAGCGTCGCCGCAAATTAAGCAGTTTAGCCACCCCCGCCTTGTTACAAGAAAATAGCGCTGAAGCCGCAGCAGAATGGCATTGGCGAATCGCCATTCCCCTTTCAATCCCCATCCTAACTTTAATCGCCGTGCCATTAGCCAGAGTGAACCCGCGGCAAGGCAAATTCGGCCGTTTGCTACCCGCTTTGTTACTGTACTTGGGATATTATGCCTTATTAATTATTGCGCGTTCTGCGATAGAGGATGGCAAAATTCCGCCACAATGGGGTATGTGGTGGCTACACATTTCTGGTCTTACGGTGGGATGTATTTTGATTCTACGAAATCGAGCAAGCGCACAAAAACTGCGTGCTTGGTTGGCGGGGCGCTAATATGTTAAAAATTCTTGATGTATATATTGGCCGTACCATTTTAACCACCAGCGCCATGACTTTGAGCGTCTTAGTGGCGTTGTCATCAATGTTTCGGTTTATTGATCAAATGCGCTCTATTGGCCGCGGCTACTACGATATGGTACATGCGGCGTTATTTACGCTATACAGTGTGCCGGGCGATGTGGTGTTATTTTTTCCTATGGCGGCGCTCATTGGCGGCTTAATTGGCTTAGGTATTTTAGCCAGTAGTAGCGAATTGGTGGTAATGCAAGCGGCGGGTTTGTCGCGGTTAAATATTATTAGCTCGGTGATGAAATCGGCCGTATTAATGGTATTGGTGATGATGGCAGTGGCGGAATGGGGCGCGCCGATTAGCGACAGAACCGCCCGAGAATTGCGAACCAAAGCCATTTCCGACGGTAACGTATTTGCCGCCAGGCAGGGCGTTTGGGCTAAGGATGGCGATAGCTTTGTGAATATCAAAGAAGTAGACGATTTAGGAAATCTAAAAGACATTATTATCTACCAGTTTGATCAAACATTGGCGTTAATAAAGGTGACCCGTGCAGCCACCGCCAAGTACAGTGACGATGCCTGGAATTTAGCCGACGTTACTGAATTATCGTTCGGTGCTGAGCAAATCGTACCTTCCACGCAGGCAGCGCAACGTTGGCGCTCAACGCTTACGCCCGATAAGCTCAGTGTGGTGAGTATTAAACCGGAAATGCTGTCACTAAAAGGGCTAAATGAGTATGTGGATTATTTGAAACAAAACGGTCAAGAAGCCAGTCGTTATGAATTGGCCTATTGGCGTAAGGTTTTGCAACCGCTGACGGTTGCCGCAATGCTCTTGTTGGCGTTATCGTTTATCTTCGGCCCACTGCGCAGTGTTACCATGGCAGCACGGGTATTGCTGGGTATTTTAACCGGTTTTGGTTTTTATATGAGTAACGAGGTATTTGGCCCGTTGGCGTTAGTGTATCAACTACCGCCGCTTGCAGGGGCTGGCGTCCCTAGCGTGCTGTTTATCGGTCTCTCGCTCTATTTTATGCGCAAAAAAGTGTAGTTAGCGTATTGCAGAGTAAAAAGCCTGCCCTATCGCAGGCTTTTTAGTGAGCATGCCAAATCAAATTTAGCTGCGTGTTTCAGCGCCTTTGCGCCTATTCATTGCACGTACTCAATGCTTTGTACGTATTTAATGTACGCACTCAATGAAATAAACCGTGATTTAGCGCGCAGTTTTATGCAGATTTAATATCTTACTTTGTTCTTTAGTGAGTACAATCATTTGGGTATGGGTAAGTTGGTCTTGTAACGCCAATCCTTTACCCCAGCGTAACCAAAGCCAGAAATTTCCCAGACCAAATAGTGATAACACTAATCGACTTAGCGCTTGGCCAAATGTCAGCGGATTGCCTTGATGGGTGACCAGCAACATACGCCAAGCGCGCATGCCCAACGTTTGCCCAGCCTTGCACCAAAAATAAATGTAAAAGCCAAGCATTATACTGAGTATATAAATGCCATATAACCAACGCCGCCAACCACTATTAACGTAAGCGGCGATATCTTCGTAACCCTCAAGTGATAGAAGCGAAGTCCAAACTAAGAGTTGTACGAATAACATGGCGACCCCGGCAGCCAGCATCACCAGCGCACAAAGGATCAGGATGTCATAAATAATGGCCGATAACCGCCGGGCAAACCCAGCTCTGGGCGCGTCAGTGTACATAATTAGCTTCCACAATATTTTACAGCTAAGTTTAGCATGTGAATACAGCGAATCGAAAGCATGGTCGTAAACTCTTATCAAGCAGCGTTATTTCGATAAGAACCCATGCGAGGCGATAGGATGTGCTGAAATGCACCAACGACCATTAATTTTCAGCATAAATAAACATCTATACATTGCGAATGTTATTTAGCGAGCAAATTGTTACACTCAAACGCATTAATCATTTCAAAGTGAAGTTAGAAAGATGAAAAAAATTCTCAACCTGTTAATGCTTCTCTCGACACTGGTGGCTATTGCCTTACTGGTATACGTTGCGGGTGAAATGGCCTTATCTGGCTCACCATTGTTAGCGCTTGTGCCAGTGTTACTGCTGCTGGGCATGATTATTTGGTATATTCATCGTAATGATAAATAATTGTTTTAGAGCAGGGCTTAGTAAGCGTTAAGTGTATCCTTGCGCGGTTAAATACTCGCTAGAACTCATGTTTATATTGAGTAACTTGGGTGCTAGCTATTAATGTTTGTCTGTGATGATCCATTCTTTGGCCGCAGGCGTTTCTATAATATGCACACCTATTCTCCTACAATTGATGTGCCGCTTGTTGACAGCAACGGTACGATCATCGGTTACTCAGAAAAAATGCATGTCCATCGTGAAGGATTATTGCATCTTGCATTTTCATTGATGATTATTCGCCAACGGCCAACGGGAGTTGAATATTTGTTACAGCGTCGAGCCGAGCACAAATATCACAGTGGTGGTTTATGGACCAATACGTGTTGTTCGCATCCGTTGATGAATGAATCAATCAATGATGCGGCTCAGCGTCGAGTCAATGACGAATTGGGTATTGTTACTCCATTGGTTTTTAAAAACGTCGCAAAAATTTTATACTATCTCCCGCTTGATCGCGGGCTGGTCGAGCACGAATATAATCACGTGTTAGTCGCAATGGTAGATGATGTTGAGTGGTCTGCTAATGTTGACGAAGTGATGTCGGTACAATGGTGGTCATCTCAGCAAATAGTTAGGCAACTATCAGCACATCCTAATACATTCACCGCATGGTTTCCTGAGGTTTTTCGCCATGTCAGTGAAGTTACTATCGAGTCGATGTCTTAACTGCTTGCCATGTCTCTATCAACAGCATATGCGACACTGTTAGTCCAAATAATCCAATAAATACGTATTGCAAAATGTCGGCAGTGATAAACGGAGTTGTTTTTATTTGCGCGATCAATGCTGCGGCTAGTAATGTGGCGATCACAAATGGCAGGCTTAGCCAAACGGCGCGATACAGCGTTAGTTTGAGTGTTAGGGTTGTATGGCTAAAGTGTTTTGTGGAATGTAACAAACAGAAATAAAGTGCAAAGTGTAACAATGGCGTTAATAACAAACTGCTTACTAGCAATACGCAAATTTCCATACTTTCCCAAACTGATTGCCACTTTATATCGTGCAGCTTAAGCGCCAAGTTTACTACTAATATACCGATACTGATCAGCGTAGCAGTTTGCATGCCCTTGATTACAATCAGGGCGGCTGCAGGCGATAACATCAACATAACGAAAATATGCTGTAATATCGCAGCGTATAAAAGAGAGGGTGCACACAATAAGATAACCGCCAAGCTGAAACGCGCGCTATACGGCAGTAACTGTTCCCAATCTGATGAAAAGTGATGGGCTGAAATAAGTAAAAACACAGTTAAAGCGTAAGCCGGAAGCCATAACCAAAATAGCACGGCACCTGCTGCTATCCCGCTGTAAGTTAATATAAATATGCTCGTTTTTGTTTTGTTAGCGCAGTAACCCAGCATTTTTGCAATAGTGAAATCAAGTGCGCCATGGGGCAGCCCCATTACGGTAACGGCCACCCCTAAACTAAGTAAAGCGAGACTGGATGTGATTGAGATGCCGGCAAGCATGGCAATACTAACCACAATCACAATACTACAATACACTTTACTGATACGGGCGCTAAACATGTGATGAGCCTTTATTTGTCCTGTATGACTGCATCAAGGCTTGAATAAAAACATATTTTGGCATAGCCCATATTACTTTAAACAGTTCATGTAATGATGCTTGCTCTGACATAAAACGGGAGAAGGTTTTAGCATCAAGGCGAGCAAACAAGCGAGTGTAAAGTAAAACACCAAGCTGCGGATTTGTCCGAATTACCCGAAGAAATAAGCTGTCAAGTAATTGATAGCGCTGGCCAATAGGGGGCTTGTGTTCGAATTTTGTATTTTTTACTAACTGGTTAGCAGTGGCATCAGCCCAACGTTGACAGTTTAAAAAGCTGAAACCGGTCGCGGCTCTAATAGCACCACCTGCAATGCCGCCATAGGTAATCGCCTTGCAAGTATTACCGAGGTTTAAGTTTATTGGGTACATCGGTAAAGTAGCCGCCTCTTCTCGGACTATTGAGAAATTTTGGCTGCCTACGAGCTGGCTAATGATAGGTTGTAATTGATTTTTAAGTGATGAACGGTCAATAATCTTATCACTGAAATAGGTTAATTCGATCAGTGCATGACGAGCACTAAAAGGTAAAATATACACAAACTGGATGCCTTGTGCGGTGTACTTTATATTTTGCATTAATGCAGCACTTTTCGTATCAAAACAATCTTGTTCTGTTAGTACCTCTTGTCCCAAGAAGCACTGAAATAACCCGAGATGTTCAAAGTGTAACGGGGGAGGACGAGTATCTATAACCTGCGTTGCAGTAAATTCGCCTAATGAGGTTGTGAGCAAGGTGTGTTTATCAATGGTATCAATTGTCATAACGTTACAATTGTACTTAATGCAAAATCTATGTTGTTCTTGCAAAGTATCTTGTGCCAGTGCGCTAAGTGCTTTGGCGCGAATGGAACAATAAGGATGATCTGTATTGTTCATTTGACGTGTAAAAGTTGCCGAGGAAAAATGCCAGTGTGACCATTTATACTCAATGATCTTTTGTAAATAGGGCGGCAGTGTTGAATCAAACCAAAAGCTCCATATACGATCATTTAGCGGCTTTGCATGTTGCTCTAACACGGTTACTTTACCGAGGTAGTTTTTTTCGCGCAGGGCAAGCATTAATAACAATCCAGACGCACCGGCACCGATGATAATTAAATCGGAGTTATTTGCGCTAGACATGATGATGGTAATCCTCTGCAGAAGGAATGATTAACAATCTATGCAACGTTTGCTCATGCTGAGGAAGTTCACGTGCCATCTTTGTAAACCTCATGTCGACTAAGGCTTTAACCGCTAATGTACATTTGCGGGTATAACTAATAGATACTCTGCCTTTCAGGTAGTCGCAGTGGCGATGCATAAGCTTTCGGCCAATTTCGCGATAAAGATATGCTGCAACTGCGATAGCTTTTCGATTACGGGGATGTAGGTAGTACAAACCGCTAATGCCACTTGTGTAAAATATTTCAGCAGTATTTAATAGACGAGCTATCGCTTGTTTTACAATCGCTTGTTGTTGCTCAGTAGGGGATAATAGTTGCGTTACCGTCATATCCTCTACCCAACTGGCCGGTAAGTAACGTCGGCTCATCTGCGCATCTTCAAGTACATCTCTGGCAATATTGGTAAATTGCATCGCAATGCCCAAATCTATCGCAAATACATGACCATGTCTGTTTGAACCCAAAATAGGCGCCATCATTAAACCTACAACGCCTGCCACGCGAAACGCATAATTGAGCAGGTCGTTATAGGATGATAACGCCACAGGGTCCAGATCTTGCAAAACCCCTGTGATTAAGGTGATGCCATGGTGAGGATCAATAGAATACTCGCGGCAAAGTAACAGGAAATCCTGCACAATCGGGTGTGTAGCGCTATTAGCAATTATATCTTGTTTAATGATCTCAAGTTGGCTTCGAGCCTGATTTTTATCAGGGGTCTCATCCGCTATATCATCAATGAGCCGGCAAAATCGATACAATCTAGCCGCCGCGTTACCGGTATCGGTTTCCAAAAAAAGTCGGGCAAAATGAAAGGATTTACCATGCTTTTTTAAAACCTCGGTAGCCGCGTCATGATGCATTTAGATATTCACCTTTGGAATGAGCTTATCTACAACCTTGGCAGAGGACAACACCCCTGGTAAGCCTGCGCCCGGATGTGTACCGGCACCACACAAATATAAGTTGGCGGGTCCTTCTGCTTGGTTATGAAACCGAAACCAGGCAGACTGTTGAAAAGTTGGGGCAATAGAGAAACCACTTCCTGCAACACTACTATAATCCGATTCAAAGTCATTAGGCGTTTTAATAAAGCGCTGCACGAGGTGTGAGCTCAGATCCGGCATAATAGTCCTTTCTAAAGCAGCAATGATGTTATCAGCATACTGCTCTTGCTCTTGCTCCCAGTCTATATGAGACAAATTATTGGGTACCGGAGCTAGCACGTAAAATGAATCGCAACCTGCCGGGGCCATACTAGGATCAGTCGCCGTTGGCCGATGTAAATAAAGCGAGAAGTCTTCTGCTAAAATTTTACGATCAAAAATGTCAGTGAGTAATTCTTTGTACCGTTTTCCGAGCCAAATTGTGTGGTGAACAATGTTTGCATATTGTTTATCAGTTCCGAAATAAAGGACAAATAACCCCATTGATAATGTGGCATGCTTAGTTTTAATTTTTGCACTTAATGTTTGTGCTTTGGGATCAACAAGGTGGCGATAAAGGTATTTGGGATCAATATTTGAAACCACTTTGTCACAGTAAAACTCGTCGTGGTTCGTTATGACTGATTGAATATGATTGCCTTTCAAGTTTAAGCCAGTCACCTTGGTGTTTAATTGGATCTTTATGCCTTCTTCGTGCATTAATTTAGTCAGGCCGTCAACGATGGCTCCGGTGCCTCCCATCGCAAAATGCACGCCCCACTTACGCTCTAGAAAATGAATGAGGCTGTAAATACTTGTGGTGGCAAAAGGATTACCCCCAACTAACAAAGGTTGAATAGAAAAAGCTTGGCGCAGTTTATCATTTTTGAGGTAAGCACAGACCATTTGCCAGACGCTGCGGTAACACTTGAGTTTTATTAAAGGGGGTATTTGAGCTAGCATTGTCGATATCTGATGAAAGGGTGTGCTGGAAAGCTGCGTAAAGCCAACATCAAATATTGATTCAGATTGTTTCAATAGTGCTAAATAGCCTTGTTGATCGTCAGGTTCTATTTCAGCAATTCGTGCAAGTGTCTCTTCAATGGTACCGCCGTAATCAAAATGCGAGCCATCAGGATACACAAATCGATACCAAGGAGTAACTGGAACAAATTGCATATAATCGCTAAGTTGCTTATTAAACAGCTCAAATAGTTCTTCAAACAAAAAAGGAGCGGTAACAACAGTGGGCCCGGCATCAAATACAAAGCCATCTTTAACAAATTGCTGCGCACGGCCTCCCAATCGAGGACATTGATCGATTATTGTAACCTCATAACCTTTAGCTTTTAGGCGCAGTGCTGATGCAATACCACCAAAACCCCCACCTATTACAATTGCTTTAGACAAGTAATTCCCCTTTGGGTAAAGACATTAAAATGCGGTCTGTTTTAGCGATCATTTTTGTTGCTGTTTCAATGATACTTGCAGCAGAGTGATGTGGCATGGCGCTTAAGGTACTTTGGCATTGTTTTAGTAAGAAATGAGCTCTGCTGCATGCAATAAATAAAGCCTGTTGGTGAGAGGTATTTAATGCGAGTAAATTAACTAAATTTAGTTGTGAATGGTGTAAGTCTTGCTGCCAATCATCAATGTCATCAAGTATTTGATAGGCAATAGCGAATTGTGAAATGGCTTGTTCTGCGCTGCTAATATATTGTGGAAATCCTGCCATTAATAAAGGTAATGTCAGGGTTAATTGAATAAGAGGTCCAGATTTTAATGCTGCGATATTTTCGTACTCTTGTTCACACAACATACTATTTTGTGACTTTAGGTCTAAATCCTGCCCTTCAATGGTACTAGCAACGGCGTCATGTATTTTGGTAAATAAAGCGCTAATACTTTCAATAGGTTTAATGTTAGCTATAAGGCTGTAAGCGGCGGAGATCATTAAGTCGCCCGCACACATGGCATGCCCTTTACCAAACTTTATCCAAAGTGATTCAACACCACGTCGGCTTTCGTCATTGTCTTGTAAATCATCATGAATTAGCGAGGCGTTATGAAGTAGCTCTATCGCACCGGCTAACATAAATATGGCGTGTGAAGGAAGTTGTAATGCGATGCCTGCATTGATGCATAGCTTTGCTCTGGTTCTACTACCACCACTAGCTAGATGGAAGGATGCCGGTGCATTGTTTGCGACTTTATGCAGTATCAATGCCTCACATTGTTCTAACATGTCGTGGTAAATATGATGGTTGGCTAAATCAGTCTTGCTCATGGTTTCGACTCATTTGCTGCAAAGGTTTTGCCGGGTTGTCTTAACTACAACCAAGCAAGACCTTTGGGTTCGTCTGCAATAAGTTTACTATCTAAACTTATTAAGCTTTGGCATTTACATCGCTTTCGCTTGTCGCTGCGTACCATATTAATAAACCAAAGGCGATTTTATTAACAAGGTCTGCTAAGTTATAAACGATATTCAATGCTTCCTGATCAGCTGTGCCCGTCATATAACCTAAAACATAGCCTATCGGATAGATTGCCCAACCAACTGTAACGATCCAACGCATGGCGTTGTATGCATATTTGACCGCAGGACTTGCGCTTTTGTCGGCAGCTTTGCCCGCTTCGCCTTTGAAGATTTCCCATAAAATATAAAACCAACCAGCCATACCAATAACAAAACCGATAGTAATATTGATATAACCTGCTTCAGCCAAATAACCCGGAATTAACATGACTAAGGTACCGATAAGTAAGCGCCAAAATATGCCGGCAGTAGCCGAACCGATCGCGCGTAAAATCAGATAAAACTCAATCATTAATAGTGGTACTGTTAATAACCAGTCAATATAGCGATACACGGTTGGTGTTGTCTGCGTTGCAACCCATACATCTCGCATATAGAAGTAATGAACTGCTGCTATAAAGGTAACTAACGCAGAAACAACCAGCGATGTCTTCCATTTTGCTGACACGCTTTGTGTTTCCCATAGGAAAAACACCGTTGATGCCATTAGTGCCATTGAAATTAACCAAAACGATATTCCCACAAAATCATCGGCTTCTAAATTTGCTGCTGCGTGCGCAGCACCAGGCAGCATCATTAAAAGCAGGGTAGCAATACACGTTTTCATGTTTATACCGACACGGCTTAATGAAAAGCCTTGTAACCTATCTTTTATGTTACTTGTCTTCATATAAATATCTCTTCGTTGTTAACCAAAAGGTTGTGTTACTTAATGTATTTATAAGTAGCAATAGGTTAAACGCATGCTGTTAAGCTTAAGTTCACATTTTTTTTGAATAAAAAATAAACAAAAATTAATCGGTCCTAGCTATATTTAATTCCATCTATTTTTGATACTGTGAGAATTTTTAATTTATTATGACTTTTTTGGTTGTGTTGTTTTAAATATGTTTTTCGGTTTTTAGATAGATTATAAGTGAGTTAATGACTTTCGCTTAGTGAGACTACGTTGCATTTTTGCCATATATGGTAAAAAGTACTGGCTAAAAGGACAGCGTTTTTTTAGCGGACTTTATAAGTGTAGCAACAACATTTTAGATTCTTCATGAGTCGATGTTCGCCAGCCTATTGCTGCCTTCTCTTACTCAATAAATTTTTGATGTGTTTTGCGTCTCCTTTTCTGTGTTTACTGGCTCTACCCGTATTAATTGTGAAAACTGTTTTTTCATCACACCCTTTCCATAGGCAATAATTTCGAGACTCACCCGTTATCACTTCTGCTGAAATTTTATGCAACTAAACTGTCACAGTATTAATTTACTTGCGCATCGCTGTTTGCATCGTATAATGCAGGCGTTTACTTCATAATACCCCTCAGTGCCTGGGTGGCGAAATCGGTAGACGCAGCGGATTCAAAATCCGCCGGGGGAAACTCCGTGTCGGTTCGAGTCCGACCCTAGGCACCAACACCTTTTAGCGTTTGAATCCTGTAAATCCTCTTATTACCAAAAAATAAAAATACTAATGTTTCTTTAATTGCTATAGCCTATCCTAGTTAACTATTTTCTAGTTTAAGTTTCGGTCTTCTTTCACTCTCAAAAATCGATTTTTCATCGCTCAATTTTATTGACACCGGAAGGTCTGGTATTCCACACCTATTATTCTTGAAGTTCGCTAGCGCTGTGGTGTTGAGAATACCTACGTTCGGTCACTTAATCTTAATAGAGTATGATCTTTTTAATGTTCAACGCTTATAATAGTTCAGCTGCGTAGATATCATCACTTATTGATTGCTAGAGATTAAAATTTTCATAAAAAATAGGATTTTAACGTGAGTGCACCGGATTTTGCCGATGATGAAATAGGTCGTCTTGAAGCTTTACATCGTTTGAGCTTGCTTGATACACCTGCAGAGGAGCGTTTTGATCGTATTACCCGCTTAGCTGCAAAACTTTTTAATGTCGAAACATGCTTAATTTCACTTGTTGATAGCGATAGGCAATGGTTTAAATCTAAAGTAGGGCTTGATGCATGCGAAACAAGCCGAGCCATTTCATTTTGTGGCCATGCAATTTTACAGTCTGATATTTTCATTGTGCCTGATGCAAGTTTAGACGAACGATTTCGCGCGAATCCACTTGTTTTGGGTGCGCCTAACATTCGTTTTTATGCTGGTGCCCCCTTGTGTGAGTCAAATAGGCATCCGATAGGTACATTATGTTTAATCGATTCTGCACCTCGTGAATTTTCAAAAGGTGAGCAGCAGATCTTACGTGATTTAGCAGACATTATTGAGCACGAGATAAAAAGGCTTGATGATGCAATGTTAAAAAAGCAACTTGTCATTAATGCGGCCAGAACAGAGTCAGTTTTTTCTACTCTCCCTGATATTGTTTTTGTAATCGATCGCGAATTTCGTTTCCTTGTTTGTAATGAGCACCCAGATTTACTCAAACCCAAGCATGATCTTATTGGTCGTAGCGTTTACGATGTTTTGCCAAAAGTACTTGCCGACGAACTAGTTCAAAACGTTAAGCGTGCTTTTGATAGTCAGACAGTCGTTCATCATAATTACACTTTTAAAGAATACGATAAGTCATTTGAAGCCCGCTACAGAAAAATTGATGATAGCGAGGTTCTGGTTGTTATTAGAAACACAACAGAACAAATGAAGGCTAATGAAGAGTTAATTAGGTTATCTGAAGTTGTTAGGCAGACAACAAATGGTATCGTAATCACCGATCCAAATGGTCTTGTTGTTTGGATAAATGAGGCGTTTACCAATATAAGTGGTTACAGTATTGAAGATATGGTTGGTAGAAAGCCAGGTCATTTACTACAAGGCGCTGACACAAACCCCGAGACCGTTAAGATTATGGCTGAGGCTTTGGCTGAACAAAAGAGCTTTACGGTTGATGTATTAAATTACTCAAAAGCAAATACGCCTTTTTGGATAAGGATAGCCTGCAATCCGCTTTTAAACGCAACTGGTGAGCTAAGTGGATACCTTGCCATAGAAACGAATATAACCAAAGAAAAACGAGATGAAGAGCTTATTCGAGAGAGTAAAAATCTTTTAAAAGCAGTTATTGATGCTAATAATATTGGGACATGGCACTTAAACATACAAACAGGTGAATTATTCATCAATGATAAATGGGCAGCATTACTAGGGTACGATATTCGTGAGTTATCCCCAATTAACCGCGAGACATGGGAACGTTTAACTCATCCTGAAGACCTAAAATATTGTTTTGCTCAAATTGAACAGCATACAAAAGGATTGCTCCCGATTTACGAAGCCAATATGCGCATGAAGCATAAAAGAGGCGATTGGATTTGGATTAATACGCGTGGCCGAGTGTCCTCTAGAACGGCTGATGGACGAGCGGAATGGATGTTGGGGACTCATTTTGATATTAATGATCAAATAAAAGCAGAAAGCTCGTTAGATGAAAAGTCTCAACAAATGCAGGCCATTGTCGAGAGCATGCTCGATGGTGTTATCAGTATCGATAGTCATGGTCTTATTTTAACATTCAATCAAGCTGCAGAAGAGATATTTGGTTACCGTGGTGAAGAGATTTTAAAGCAAAACATTAATATTCTCATGGGATCTCCTCACCGTGAGCATCACAATAACTATCTATCAAACTATATCAATCGCGGTATAAGCGATGTGACAGGTCGCGTACGTGAGCTTGATGCATTGCACAAAAATGGTCATACCTTTCCGATAGAATTAAGTGTTGTTGCAGTAAAAATGGCCGGTGAAACCAGTTTCATCGGTATTGTTCGGGATATTACGCTGCGTAAAAAACGTGAACAAGAGATACATCAATTAGCTTTTTATGATTCATTAACACAATTGCCGAATCGCCGTTTGTTGTTAAATAAGTTACAAAGCGTCATTGATCATAGTGCGCGAGACAATAAATATGCGGCATTATTTTTTCTAGATTTAGATAATTTTAAGAACTTAAATGATAGTTCAGGCCATGATACAGGTGATTTATTGTTGTGTCAGGTTGCGAAACGCTTAGTTGAATCCGTTAGACAAGGGGATACGGTTGCGCGTTTGGGGGGAGACGAGTTTGTAATCGTTGTGACCGATTTAAGTCCGAATCAACAGACAGCCGCAAATCAAGCTGAAACCTTAGCGCAAAAAATTATTTCAAATCTTACACGTGAATACAATCTTGAAGGTGTTATCTATAATACTACCGCAAGTATCGGTGTAACAATGTTAAATGGCGCTGAAACCTCCAAAGAGGAGTTATTGAAGCAGGCTGACATGGCAATGTATAAAGCGAAGGAAGCTGGACGAAATAATGCGCAATTCTTTGATCCTCAGATGCAAATTGCAGTAAGTATCAGGGCAGCGTTAGTCAATGACTTATATGAGGCTCTGCAACAAGAAAACTTTAGATTAGTATTTCAAAAGCAGGTTGACCAATTCGGTCATGTCGTTGGCGTTGAAGTATTGTTAAGATGGCATCATGATGTTAAAGGTATAATATCTCCTGCTGATTTTATCCCTTTAGCGGAAGAAACGGGTTTAATTGTTCCCATTGGTCATTGGGTTTTGACAGAAGCATGTAAAACGCTTTATTTGTGGTCTAAAGATGAACAATTAATGACGTTGAGCATTGCAGTAAACATAAGTGTTGTGCAATTTAGTAAAAAAGACTTTGTATCAAGTATTATCAATATTCTGCAGCAAACGGGAGCGGATCCCAAACGACTCAAACTTGAAATCACCGAAACGCTTTTAGCGAGTAATGTGCCCGATGTAAAAGCTAAAATGCTTGAACTGCAATCATTGGGTATCACCTTTTCAATTGACGATTTTGGTACAGGTTATTCTTCATTATCTTATTTGAAATCATTACCGATTAATCAATTAAAGATAGATCAAAGTTTTGTAAGAGATGTATTAAATAGCCAGAATGATCATGCAATTGCCCAAGCGGTTATTACATTAGCCAGTGCAATGAACTTAGACGTAATTGCTGAAGGCGTTGAAACATTAGCACAGCGTGATTTGCTGCAACGAATGGGCTGTTCAGTATATCAAGGATATCTGTTTGGCAAACCTTGCTCTATTGACGCTTTAGTAATCTAACGTATTTTCGACTTATCCTTGTTTCAAGGAAGCCCGTTCTTATGGTCTTAAACTAAAACTTGAGCGTACTAAACAGTAATTAAAAATAAATTAAGGATTACTGATGTACTGTGCAGATTGTGAGTCGGTTGACGATTATTTTTTTGAGCAAGATACTTATTTTTGGATTTTCGTTCCGACCACTGAAACCTTTGCCAAGTTAGCAAGGTATGTAGGTTCTCAAAATTACGTCGCTCAGCAGGTCAGTACGCATTGTATTTGTGTGCAGGTAAAAACTTGTTCTGTTTCTAACTTCCTTACTGGTGTGAATGGTGTACTTGAGCAAGCTGAGCTAGCTGGCACAAAGCTGACCACCATGGCGACAAGTTTGCCACCTGATATTGATGCAATGTCTCGCATGACCACCTTTAATATTTTGATTAATCGTTACAAAGCGAAATGGCTCATAAATAGCATTGAACATGAAAATTATGAAACGTGGTTTCAGCCAATTATTTATGCACATAGCGCGTTGGATACCCCCAAGGTTTATTCATACGAGGGGCTTTTCAGGATGCGTGACGATACTAATGCTATAGTACCGCCGCAATTGGCTTTTATGCTTGCTGAGCAAGCTGATTTACTTTTTTCTTTAGATTTAGTTGCCAGACGCTCTGCAGTCGAACATTTCGCAGCTGCAAGGTTACGTGGCAAGTTGTTTATTAATTTCAATCCTTCAAGTATTTATGATCCTTCTTATTGCTTGCGCTCAACTGCTGCAGCAATTTATGAACTCGGATTAACGCCAGCAGATATTGTGTTTGAAGTAACAGAAACGCATCAAAGTAGTGATTTAAACCATTTAAAAGGTATTTTGGCATTTTACCGAAATGCAGGGTTTAAAGTCGCGATGGATGACATTGGTTCAGGCTGGTCTGGGTTAAACCTTCTCCAAAAAATACGGCCGGACTATGTAAAGATTGATATGGAGCTGGTGCGTGATGTGCATCATGATGTTTTTAAACAAAATATTGTTAAAAGCTTGGTCAGTATTGCGAGAACGAGCGGTATTACTACGGTTGCCGAAGGGATCGAGACAGAAGATGAAGCGAAATGGCTTATGGATAATAACATTGATTTACTCCAGGGATATTTATTTGGTCGACCTAAGTTTTATACTCAAAAAGTGACGCAAGAAGCGTTAAGCGGTATAAAAAGTTCGGTATCCCCTCTTAAAGAGGCGGCGAAACGTTTTTAGAATTTACATATGCGGTATTGATTGGGTATAGCAGGCAATGTCAGTGCCGCATAGTGATGATAGGTTATTTGGGCTTCGAAGGCTGACTTTACGACGGTGCCGCAGTAGTACGCTGCTCTTTGAAAATTGAACAGCTGACATTAACCTACTCATCTTTTCTACTGCTTAGTGCTTCTCTAACTTGAGAAGGCATTTTATCGTTACTATTTGACCAAGATGTGTTCGGATTTTCACCCGCGCTAAATGTAAAACCAGTATGATAATACGAGATTATTTTTTCGATTTCATAAACCGGATTGACAAAATTTAACACTCTTAATGCGTTTTCAAACACGTTGTTTTAAAACTCGGTGATTTTTTATTTGGTCTGGTGATTGGCATTGAAATCATCCTTAAATTTCTTGAACATATTTTGTAGTGCAACATTGCATTGTGAGACAGCTAGCATGGCTTATCAAGCTATTCTTATATCTTCAAGCAGGTGTATCTTTATAACGCCATAGTGGATGATAGCGGGTTCGGTTTATATCGCTGTAATATGTGTTGAATTGTGCCATCGGCAATCATCTGTTGCAGTGTTTGCTGCATTTTTGTCGTGAGATTAAGTTGGTTTGGATTAAAGGCGCAATAAATAGCATCGGGTGTAGTCCAGAGTAAATCGGCTTTTAGCCCTTCGCTGTTATGGTGTAATTGATAATAGTGGTAGGCCAAATCGACCGTTAGCACAGCATCTACGCGTTGCTTTTGCAGTCGAATTAAATTGCTTTGTAGGGAATTCGCGTCATCTCGAATTAATGCTTTGTTAGCAAACATTGCATCGAACTCAGGATAGCTGAAGCCGCGATCTGTACCTATTCGCTTGCCTAAGATATCATCGATTTGGGTAACTGCGGGCTTATTATCTTGTCTCACCAAAACTTGTCTGGTGGTAAATAAGGCGCCGCTCCACAATAATGTGCTGGGCTGCGCTACCCAGTCTGGATTTAAAAAGCATGCAATATCTGCTTGGTCTTTTAGGAGCCATTGTTCAACGCGCCCTCTAGGCAGGGCTAAAAATTGTAATGGTAATTGCGTCCGTTGGGCTAATACTTCTAAAATATCCTTGCTGATACCGCTGGTTAATTGCAATTTTTCATTGAAAATAGCATAAGGTGGCGCATTAGAGTCACTAACAATGGCGCGTATCGTCTGGGTTTCTGCTGACACACTAGCATTAAAAAAAATTAAAAAACCATATAGGGCAAAGCCGCGCATCAACACCTCTAATGACATTCGCTGCTCTATTTACATTAGCAGTTAGTAACTAAAGAACCAGCTAAATTTTTTGAAATATTGCTATGTTGTAGAAATTTTTTTGTTTAGCACCTCCCTTTTCAGAATATAGTTATACGTTAATATATGGACAGAAGCTATGCTATAAGTTGGTACTTAATTATTAACTCACCATCGCAAACAGTTGTAATGTTAATAGATAAACCGAAAATATGCTGAGGTGTTTAGTGCAACAGTGGTTAGCTAAGATGTTCAGCTTTAATGTGCGCTTAATCCTTACGATATTGGTGTTTATCGTGTTTGTTTTCAGCTTTTTTGTCTATGTTGACGCTGAACGCGATATAGATAACGCTAACAATATACGATTGCATTCATTTCTATTAGCAGACGAGTTACGTCAATCATCTGATGATTTGACGCGAATGGTGCGCACTTACGCAGTAACAGGAGAGACCCGCTATCGTCAGCATTTTGATGAAATATTAGCTATCCGGAATGGCGACGCCCCAAGACCTGAAGATTATCATTTTATTTATTGGGATTTAGTCGATGCGTCTAATCAACGCCCCCGACCATTTGCTAAATCTCATGCATTATTAGCGCGTATGCGAGAGGCGGGTTTTACTGAGCATGAATTATCTCAGTTAACGTTGGCTAAAGAAGCGTCAGATGCGCTGGCAAAAATAGAACAGCAAGCGATGGCGTTAGTGGCAACAGGTGATCCTACCCTTAGCAAGCAAGCGCTTGCGATGTTATATGACGATGCTTATCATCAAGCAAAGGCTGGTATTATGCAGCCCATCGATGATATTTTTGCGTTAATGAGCAGCCGCACCGACAATGCAGTTAATCAAGCTTTGCAACAGGCCCAGTTTTTGCGGTGGGTCTTTGTAGCACTGGGTATTACATTGGTTTTATTGTTATGGCATTTGAAACAGCGAGAATTGGCAATTTTGGGTGTGCCTGTTTCACAGCTCTATGGGCTTATTACTGCACTGGGCCGTGGTGATTTTACAACAGACATTGCCGTGGCCGCGGGGAAAGAAGGCACGGTGCTGGGGTGGCTGTCGCAGATGCGACAACAGCTTTTCCAATTGGAACATACCCGGCAATTATCGCAAGAGCGTTTGGCTCACTTGGCGCACTATGATGCGCTAACGGGATTGCCTAATCGTTTGTTATTAACCGAGCGCTTACAAGAGGCTATACAAGATGCCAAGCAATCTAAGCAGAAATTAGCATTAGCGTTTTTGGATTTAGATGGCTTTAAAATGGTGAATGATCGTTTTGGTCATGAGTTTGGTGACCAGGTACTAAAAGCGTTAAGTTTACACTTGGCGACATTGTTACCTCCTCAATCCGTAATAGCACGCATCAGTGGCGATGAATTTGTTTTTTTACTTCAGCCGCTGGCTAACCTACAAGATTGCCAACCGTGTTTAGAGCGTATTTTACACAGCTTGGCAGATCCCTTAGTCGTACAAGGTAATACCTTGCAATTGTCAGCTAGTATTGGGGTAAGTTTTTACCCGCAAGAGCAGGACATTGCTTCTGAGCAGCTCTTGCGCCAAGCCGATCAAGCGATGTATGCCGCTAAACAAGCCGGTAAAAATCGTTATGCGTTATTTGATGCTGCTGCAGAGCAACACACCCGAGGCCAATTAAAGCAGGTTGATGATATTCGTTTAGCCTTAGCCCGTAATGAATTTGTATTGTTTTATCAGCCAAAAGTAAATTTAATGACCTATGATTGTGTGGGTGTGGAAGCGTTGATTCGCTGGCAACACCCTACTAAGGGGCTATTAGCGCCAGCTGCATTTTTGCCTGCAATTGAGCATCATGAATTAGGCATAACGCTGGGACAATGGGTTATCACAGAGGCATTCAGGCAATATGAGCTCTGGCAGCAACTCGGGTTCAACATGGCAATATCGGTAAATATTGCAGCAAATCATCTACAACAAAGCGATTTTGCAATGCAATTACAGGAAATTTGCCGACAATTCCCAAATGTACCGCCCAGTATGTTGGAGTTAGAAATACTAGAGACCAGTGCATTGCAAGATATCACTGGCGTACTTAATACCATGGAAGCCTGTGCTGCGATGGGGGTAACATTTTCATTAGACGATTTTGGTACGGGTTATTCATCGTTATTCTATTTAAAACGTTTACCGATAAGCACCTTAAAGTTAGATCAGAGTTTTGTGCGGGATATCCTGACAGACGCTGACGATTTAGCCATCTTACAAGGTGTGAGTAGGTTGGCTGACGCTTTTGCATTGTCAACCATTGCAGAAGGTGTTGAAACCACAGAGCATATTAATAAGTTACTTGAGATTGGCTATTTATATGGTCAAGGTTATGGTATTGCTCGACCAATGCCCGCAGCACAGTTCGCCGTGTGGTTTAGCACATTATCTCAACGTTTTATAAAGGGCTAGGCAGGCCTATAGCCTCTATTGCTTCATACCAATAAATCGTATTTTCTTAAGCGAATTAACTCGGTAGCGGAATAAACTCTGTTTCGTCGCCAGGCACTTTAGCAAAACGTCCTGCTTGCCAATCGGCTTTGGCTTGTTCAATTCTGTCTTTACTGCTTGATACAAAATTCCATTCAACATAGCGTTTGCCAATATGTTCTCCACCAATAAGCGCAATACGTGCTGCACGCGTTGCCGTGATACATACGCCTTCAGCAGCGTGTAATACCACCAATTGGTGTGCTGTAATCTTGGTATCTTGGAGTGTGATTTCGCCACTTAACACATATAACCCGCGCTCAGCCGCGTTAGGAAGTATCAGTTGTTGTCCGGTTTTTAAATCGGCTTCTAGGTATAAGGTATCAAAAAAGCATTTTACCGGTGAAGTGATCCCATACGCCGAACCAATTAATACTCGCACGGGGACATCAGCAATCTCTAAAGCGGGTATAGTGGCGGAAGGATAGTGATAAAAAGCGGGGTTTGTTTCTTCATCCGCTTCAGGTAAGGCTAACCACAGTTGTAGTCCATGTAAGCTATGTGGCACGTTATGGACTTCTGGCCGCTCACGTTCGGAGTGCACAATGCCTTTGCCCGCTACCATCAAATTGATATCGCCTGGGCGAATGGCTTGCTCACTCCCTAAGGAATCACGATGTAGAATTTCGCCAGTAAACAGATAGGTCACTGTGGCAAGGTTGATATGAGGATGAGGCCGCACATTTACGCCTTCACCTGCTGGGAAATGGGCTAAACCCATTTCATCAAAAAAGACCCAGGGGCCAATAGCTTTGCGTTCACGTACTGGTAAGCAGCGACGAACAGAGAAGCCTCCTAAATCTTTAGCGCGTGGTTCAATAATTAAATCAATCACTTCGCAGCCACGAGAGATTAAGCAATCGGACTCTTTTTCGGTTGTGTTGTTACTCATGCCAACGCATCTCCTTTTCATCAGGGTATCCCCAGAGTAGGCCACTGAGCCGCGAAGCACAAGTATTAACGTGGTTTGTGTTTTACGTTCTCAAGGGGCTTTGGAACCGCCTCTGTTGTTTACAGGTAACGCAACCAAGGTTTTTTCGTCGTATGTTTATAGTGGCTAAACCAGCGGGTAGGCCAGTACAACACAACCGCGAGTAAGATACTAATAAGCCATATTGTGCTGATGTGATCTACGCCAAATAATGGGCCCTGGTTTGCACCAAATAGCCACAGCACCAAGCTGTACACTAAGAGTAATGCGTACAAGTGCAAGATATAGAAAAACATTGGCACAGAGCCAAAAACCAGCAGTACTCGACCGCTCGCCGCTAACCAAGGACGGCGCGCGTTGCTCATCCCACGTTCCAGCCAACACAATATAAAACACATGCCACCTAGCGTAACCAGTAAAAAATGCAATGAAGGCGGATACTTGGTGAAATTCAAAAAAGACATCATACCGTTAAGTAGGGAATCACTGGCCTGCCAGGGTAAGGTTTCGCCATAAAGATTAAATCCACGCAGTACCAGCAATAGTAATAGCATGGTTGCGCCGGCAAGAAGCAGCATCCGCTGCCGTTTTATAGGATCCTGTGTCGCGGCATACCAAGGACCAGCATAGTAGCCCAATAAAATAACCCCAAACCAAGGCAGTGCTGGATAGCTTATTTTGATCGTGAGGGTATCGGTTTGCATTAAAATATTGCGATCATGCAAAATCGTCCACAGGCTATAACCCCATTCATGCGGCAAAAAGGTGATAGGCGTTAGGGCGTTATGTCCTAACACCAGTGCTAAACCGAGTAGCAACTGCGCACGGCGCGGTAAGTGCAATAGTGCCGCCAGTGCTAACATACTTAAGCCAATCACCCAAATGACTTGCAACCACACCGTATGATAACTGCCCATCCACGAAAAGGTAATTAAGGTAAATTCTAGGGCGATTAAAAACAGGCCCCGTTTAACTAAGAATGCGCTGGCAGAACGGGGTGAGCCATGCGCTGGGTGAGCATAGAGCCAAGCGGATAGACCAGTTAAAAATACAAAAATGGGCGCACAAAAGTGCGCCGCAAAACGGCTAAAAAACAATGCGGGATCGGTGGAAGTAATATCCATCGGATCGCTTACCTGCATATGTAGGAAGAAGCGTTCGCGTACATGATCAAGCAGCATGATTAAAATCACCAGTCCGCGCAACATATCAATAGACTGGATCCGTTGAGTGATAACCTTGTCCATAGTTTAGAACTGATACCTTATTGCTGCCCGCACGCTCACGGGTTCACCCGGTACCGTCCATAGCCGGTTATAAGAATTATGCACATAATGTGTATCGAAAATATTATCGATATTCAGTTGGGCCTGTAGCTGGGTGCTCAAGTCAATATGCATAAATGCAGAGAACAGCGTTACCGCTTTTAATTGATAACTGGGATCGACCGAATCGCCCAAACGGCTGCCAATATAGCGTGCTTTAATGCCAAACTTGCTGGCTTTACTGGCAAGGGTTGTTTCGGTGGTTAAGATGGCGGTACCTTGATGACGGGGCACATTGACTAAGCGGCTGCCTGAGGGAACTAGAGAGCCCCAGTCAGCGTTGATCACTTCGCCAACGGTTTTGGTGTCCATCATGGCGTACGATAAATCTAAATAGAGGTTATCGGTTAAATGACGATGTAGTTCAAACTCGATACCGCGGCTTTGTGCTCGTCCTAACGTCGCTTGAAAACCTACATTTACTGGATCAGAGGTAAGGATGTTAGATTTTTCAGCATCGAAAAAGCTAAGCGTGCCTTGGGTACTGCCCGCGCTGTATTTAGCGCCGAACTCAAAAGACTGACTTTCCTCGGGGGCAAACGGGTTACGATTAAAATCGGTACCGCTAAGCGGTATAAAGCCTTCGGTATAGCTGCTGTAAAACGTTAGGGCATCACTTAGCTCATATACTACGCCAATACGCGGGCTCACCTTGCTATCAACTTGCTTACTAAAGCTATTTGCTAACAGCTCGGCAATTTGTAATCGATAACGATCCAGCCGCACGCCCAACGAGAGGTGCCAGCGTTCAGTCAGTTTGATCTGATCTTGTATAAAAACACCCAGCCCCCACTGCGCTTCGTCATTGATATACAGTGGCCTAGGATCGGGCGCTGTCGCGCCATAGATAGGATTAAAGATATCCAGGCTGTAGCTCCCTGCCGGGCCGCGGAAACGTCCTAATAGCGTATACAAACTGTAATCATAGCCATCAGCGCCCATCAAAATATGGTGTGTTTTACCAAACAGATTAATATTGCCACTGAGCTCAGCCCGAATACTTAAATCTTCAGCCCGATAATCACGATTTCGACGCTGGCGGGTTAAGGTGGTGCCGTCGTTAAATAAACTTTGGCGCGCGCGCGCCAGCTCTGCATCCGAAGAGTTGCCTTCGAGTGACGACTCACGATAGCTCAATCCGGTTAAAAAGGACCAGCCAGAGGCGAGCGTTGATTCCAGCGTAAGTTGATGACCGGTTGCATCAATCTCTGTTGCACCATCGGCTGGTTCCCCTAAATAGCGGGAGCGAGGTAAGGTCTTTAAATCGTTGTTAAGTACCAGATAACCGCGATCAAATAATTGCGATTGTTTAAGATATTCAAACTCGTATAGCAGAGCCGTGTTATCGTTAAGGGCGTAACGCACTGACGGGGTGAAGACCGTCTTATCGGTAAAAACAAAGTCGCGAAAGCTGCCAAATTCCTGCACTGCGCCATTAAGTCTTACCGCGACTTGGTCAGTCAGGCCAGTGGTATAATCGCCTTCTACGCGATACTGATCATAGCTACCGGCTGATACTTGTACATACCCTTCCGTTTGGTGCTGCGGCTTTTTTGTAATGATATTAACGGTTCCACCAGGCTCAGAGCGACCAAACAAGGCAGAACCCGGGCCTTTTAAAATTTCGATATATTCAACGTTCACTAAATCGCGGTTACCGCTAAACCCACGTCCAGCATTAAACCCATTAACCAGGTAGCCAGAAGGCATGTTTTCATTACCTGGAAAACCACGAATTGAAAAACTATCCCATAAGCCGCCACCATTATTTTGCCGGGCAATACTGCCAGCCAAATCTAACGCGTCTTGAAAGCGGGTGATGCCATTGTCACGGATCATTTCTAGGTGAATACTCTCGACAGCTTGCGCTTGCAAACGCAACGGCACATCCCCCCGATAGGCTTGTTTGTAATTTACGCTGATATGTTCAATATCTGCTGTGTCATCCGTGCTAGAAGCAAAGGTTGTTAATGGCGATAAGCCTACTGCTATAGCAAGCGATAAGGCAGTAGGGCGGGTGACAGCAAACATGGCGGCCTCGATAAGAGAAAGAAGAAACATAAAGATTTGTTATAACATAGCATATTTTTAGGGTGAAAATAAGAGGCCAGTATGAAGAATCTGACCTCTAAGTATCTCTAGCGGCAAGCTTGGGGAGTGAGCGGCATGCTTGAGGGGGGCAACAAGACACTGCGTTTTTAATGGTTGAGGCCTCTACTTTGCCGAAGCAAAAAGACGTTATGCGGGCAGTTCAAACCATAAGGCTCTTACCGGGCCATTAATAACAGAGACTGTTGCATTAGCGATCGCCGCGAGTTTTATACCATCACCCGGGAACAGTTGCTGTCCGTCGAGGGTTAACTCACCGTTAATCACATGAAGATAGTAAGCGTTACCAGTAGTTACGGGCAGTTCAAGTTCGGTGTGCTCAGGTAATATTATTTGCGCTAAAGCGGCTTCTTGCCTAATTTGCAGCGTGCCATCGCGCCCATCTGGTGTAATAACCCAAGTAATGCCTGCTGATTGGCCAAAATCTTTTTGTTGATAACTAGGCTCACCATCTTTGACATTGGGCTCAATCCAAATTTGCAGAAATTTCAGTTTTTCGCTGTTGCTGGCATTGTATTCACTATGATAAATGCCTGAACCCGCGCTCATTAACTGAAATTCCCCCGCCGGTAAAATTTCTTCATTACCGGCAGAATCTTTATGGGCAATCTGTCCCTCTAGCACATAGCTAATAATTTCCATATTACGATGACCATGGGTACTAAAGCCGGCGCCAGGTGCTACTTCGTCATCGTTTATTACTCGCAATGCGGAGAATCCCATTTGCTTAGGATTGTAGTAGTCACCAAAGGAAAACGTGTGTTGACTTTTTAACCAGCCAAAATGGGCGCGGCCTCGTTCATTAGCACGAATAATTTCAAACATGGTATGCTCCCAATAGACGGTATTAAGGACATGGAACACTCGAGCCTTGCCGAGTTGTAACAGCAGCTGTGTGTACCTGTCTGGTTGATTACCGTAAAACGATTACAGTAAGTTGATATAGTGTAATGGCGAACAACAACTGATTACATCGAATTAAATGAGATGAAATGTTCTAATTTATTGATCATCTTTAATATCAAAAAAATCATTCACTTAATCATCGTCATGGAGCGCAGATGCAACGTTTAGACTGGCTAAGGTATTGGCAGTTAAGTCGGGAATTTATAAGCGCTTATGGGCAGCGTTGTCAGCAAGACCAAATCTCAATGGTAGGCGGTTATTTAACCTACATTTCAATGTTGTCTTTGGTGCCATTGATCACTGTAATGTTTGCTATGCTAACGGCATTCCCTATGTTTGCCACCTTACACGCGCATGTGGAAGCCTTTATTTATGCCAATGTGATCCCGTCTCGTGGTGATGAAATTCAGGCCTATTTAAACACTTTTATTGGTAATACGGGAGGAATGACCGCAATTGGTATTCTGGCACTGGTGTTTTTTGCCTTACTGCTTATTCATAATATCGATAAAACCTTAAATAGAATTTGGCGAGTTACGAGTCGCCCGCGTCTGGTTATTTCCTTTTCGATCTATTGGTTGATTTTAACCTTAGGTCCTATTTTTGTGGGGATATCGATTGGCGTAACGTCTTATTTGATCGGTTTAAGCCGTTTCGCCGATGATTATACCTCAGGTTTCTCGACCGTTATGTTAGGGGCTGTACCCTATTTAATGTCTTTAGCCGCATTTTTTGTTTTATATCTCGTGGTGCCTAATATTAAAGTCAGGGTAAAACATGCTTTATGGGGGGCCTTGCTGGCCACAATTTTGTTCGAACTCTCTAAGCGGGGATTTGCCCTTTACGTCACACATATTCCAACGTACCAAACCATTTATGGCGCGCTAGCCTTGCTGCCTATTTTGTTTGTTTGGGTGCATTTATCTTGGATGGTTGTGTTGTTGGGGGCGGAGCTTACCGCGTTTTTACAGCAACGTGAAAATGGCCAATGTCGCGAAGAGGAAGTCTGTCCGATGCCCGTTATTGCCAGTGGCGTTGTGCTACCTAGACCTGATAATGAGCAAGAAGATATTTCAACTGAAGAACACAAGCCCACTGAAGAAAGCAGGCCTCGTTAATAAAACAAACCCAGTATAAGTTAGGTGATTGATTTGTATGAAAGCATTAATTCAACGCGTTAGCCAAGCGAGTGTGACGGTAGCAGGTGAAACGGTAGGGGCCATAGAACGTGGCTTACTGGTATTACTGGGGGTTGAAGCGGGTGATAGTGTTACCGATGTTCAAAAGCTGGCTGAAAAAGTGGTGCGTTATCGTGTGTTTGGCGATGACAATGGCAAAATGAACTTAAATGTGCAGCAAGCTGGTGGCAGTTTACTGGTGGTGTCGCAATTTACACTGGCGGCAGATACGCGCTCTGGTTTGCGTCCCAGTTTTACACCCGCGGCCGCGCCGGTATTGGCTGAAAACTACTATCAGCAGTTTTGTCAGGCCTGTCGCACTTTGGGGGTAGTGGTCGAAACGGGCCGTTTTGCCGCAGATATGCAGGTCAGTTTAATTAACGACGGCCCGGTGACCTTTTTGTTGGAGAGTCGATAATGGCCAAAGGCTTAGTGTTAAAACAGCCTGAAACGGCGGCTGAGTGGCAGGCCTATTATCAATTACGCTGGCGTGTGTTGCGGGCGCCTTGGCAGCAACCTTTAGGATCAGAACAGGATGATTTAGAGGCGCAAAGTGTGCATTTAATGTTGGTATCTGACCAAGGTGAAATTGCTGCGGTGGGCCGTTTACATAGTGTGGATAGCGATATTGCACAAGTCCGCTATATGGCGGTTGCCGATGCGTGGCAAGGGCAAGGCGCTGGCGCGAGACTACTCGAAGGCCTTGAACAGCAGGCTGTCGTGCTAGGTGTAAAAACCGTGGTATTAAATGCCCGTGAAACGGCGATCCCCTTTTATCATAAACTGGGTTACACCGACGTTGCTGCGGCGCCAACCCAGTTTGGGATCCGCCATCGAAAAATGCTAAAAGCGTTAATGTTATCAGGTGAGCCGAGTGTCTGGGCTGATGGCTGCCAGACATTGCAACAAACCTGGCATAACACTATCCCACTAAGTGCGTTTATGCAGTTACACATTGATCATTTTGATGGCTATCAACTGCAATGTTCAGCACCGCTTGCTCCGAATATTAATCTGCATCAAACGATGTTTGCTGGCAGCATTTATACGCTAGCCACATTAACAGGGTGGGGGCTGTTATATTTACAATTACACAGTTTGGGATTAAGTGGTATGCAAGTGCTGGCGGATGCTTCTATTCGCTATTTTAAACCCATTCGCAGCATGCCTCAGGCTATTTGCCGTGTGTCCGATGCCCGAGGTGATTTACGCGCGCTGGCGAATGGCCTCAAAGTGCAGCAACATATCCGGGTAGTATTGTATTGCGACGGTGAGCGTTGTGCTGAATTTAATGGCCGATATGCCGTATTGCCGGAGTAAGATGATGAATAAAAAGATAATTATCGTGGGCTGTGGTTGGCTAGGCCAGCAGATCGCACCAGCGTTCAATGATGCAGGCTGGCAGGTATATGGCAGTCGGCGTAACCACGCGGCAGCGCAATCATTAGCTTCTCCCATTTTAGGTATTACATTACCGCTAGATAATGCTGCGCCCTCCGCCGCATTGTTGGCGTTATTTAAAGATGCATGGGTGATCTGTGCTATTCCACCAGGTGGTCGTGCGGGTGGCACAACAGATTATCTGGTAGTATTAAAAAGACTGGCTTTACTTTGCCAGCAGGCCGGCAGCAAAGGCGGGATCCATATTAGCTCCACAGGCGTTTATCAAGGCTTGACCGGCGAGGTAGATGAAACGGCAGTGCTTCAGGTGGCTCAGCCAAGAGTGGCATTATTAGCCGAAGGCGAAGAGGTATTGCGTGATAATGGCCCTTGGTTAACGTTACGTTTGTCGGGCTTAATGGGGCCGGGGCGTCACCCTGGACGTTTTGTGCAAGGAAAAACGCTAAGTGGTGCCGCACATCCGCTAAATATGGTACACAGCAACGATGTCGCCAACGCGATATTAGCAATTTTACAACACTGGCCATTGCCGCAACCCTATTACAATCTTAGTGCACCACAAGCGGTGAGTAAAGCGACGTTTTATCAGGCCGCGCTAGAACAGTTGGGAAGCACTGCTTCAATAAACTTTACTGCTGAGCCAACTGAACACGCACGTCGAGTGCTGGCAATGGCGTTAAGTCGAGACACTGGATTTAGCTATCAGTTTCCTGATGCAATACAGGCGCTGGCCGCGTGTGATGTCAAATCTTAAACTGCGCCGCTGCTGCCTGTAATTGTTCAGCCAGTTGCGCAACCTCGTCACTATACAGTAACGTTTGCTCAGCTTGCTTGGCACTGTCTTGTGCTAAGCCGACCATGTGGTGCATCCGATCATTAATGGCTTGGCCTAGCTGTAATTGACCACTGCTGGCTTGGTTTACCGCCGCGCTAATATGCAAGGTGGCAGAGATGGCTTGTGTGACTTGCGTAAGCGCCTGGACTAACTCAGTCATTGTGAGCACACAGGCTTCAGCATCTGTTTTGCCCGCGAGCGCGGCATTAACTGCTTGCCGGCTTTGTTGTTGTAAATGTTCAATCATTGCGCGGATCTCACTGGTGGCCTGTTGTGTGCGACCCGCTAGCGAGCGCACTTCATCGGCTACGACCGCAAAGCCGCGTCCTTGTTCACCAGCGCGAGCTGCCTCAATCGCAGCATTTAATGCTAACAAGTTGGTTTGTTCGGCAATGGCACTAATGGTGGTTAAAATGCCGCCGATATTCGTTGACTCATCATTAACTTTGGTCATCAAGCTGCTGGTATTAATCAATTGCTGCGCAAGCTTGGTGATACGGCTATTGTTGTCAGAGGCCAATTGACTAATTTGTTGGCTTTGTTGCATGGCTTGTTGCATCGCCTCGCCGGCTTCTGCAGCTTGCGAGGCAACAGTTTGTGTATTGTGGGCGAGTTGTTCGGTAATGCGATCAACACTGCTAATTTGTTCTTGTTGCAAATGCAAAGATTGATTAATGTCGCCAGCCGCTTGTGAAGACTGAGCAGAGGTACGACTAAGCGCTGCGGCATTTTGTTGTATGTTAGTGAGTAAGCCACTTAACGCATTGATAAGGCTGTTTACTTTTTCAGATAAATTGCCAAATTCATCTTGCTGTTTTATGTGTAACTTACGGGTTAAATCGCCTTGGGCAATATAGCCCAGAATATGATTTATGCCTGCCAGTGGCCTTAGCATGGCATTAATAGTGAAATATGCCGTTGCGCCGGCTAGCAGAATCAACACAAACATAATGCCCCAGGTGCGCGTGCTGCCTGAGCTTAAGGCCGAAGAAGCTTCTTGTTGAAGACTAGTAAACTGTTGATCCGCTGCAGTAACAACTTGCCCCAACTGCTGCAACGCGAGTTCAACTTGTTGTTCTGCAGTATTTAACGCGTTTCTGGCCTGCTGCAGTTCACTAAGTTGTTTCGCTTTTAACTGCACAATATTGTCGTCTGTTGCCAATTGATCGTTTAGTAATTGCCATTGTTCGGCAAAGCTTTGCCACAATCCATCAGTATCAATATTCGCGGCCAACTGCGATAAATAATCGACATTAACTTGCATATCGCTGATCGCAAAGCTGATATTGTCTTTGTTACGTTCAAATTGCGAAACATCATTATAACCGGCAATTTCGCGCAACGTATTGACCAATCCAACAAGTTGTCCGTCTATGCGTGCCGCAGTACCCGCAATAATTTCTGCCGTTTGCTGATTACGCGGTAATGCCAGCTCACTGAGTTCAATTAAGGCGGCACCCGTTTCATCCAGTAAGCCTTCCATGTTCGTTAGCTCTGTGTTGAGCTGTACTGAAAAGGTTAAGCTTTGCAAACGGGCATTAAACATCTGCTCAGTAGCTTGCATATACCCTGTCACGTGTGCGGCGGCTGTGTCTAGCTTTTGTTTAAGTTCGCGATCCAGTGCTAACTGATTAAGACTTTGTAACAGGGTGGTAAATTGCTGCTGTTGTTGCTTAAAGTTTTGTTGGGCTCGCTCAATATCGGCTGCTTGTTCGGCAGTAAAGCCTGAGGCCGTTAAACGTGCTAATTGTAACAACTCGATTTGCGCTAGGTTACTTTGTTGTTGGGCGGGTACCGCTAATTCATTTACCTGGGTATTCGCGGTTGTAATACTGCTAAAGCTACCCAATGCTGAAATACTGGCAATGAGCAGTAATAACGTGATGAAACCAAAACCAATACTCACTTTATGTGCAACGGTTAACGTCATAATGTCTTGCCTCTGTCAGATCAATTTTCAGTATAGTTATTTCATAAGATCTGTGAGCAGTGAAATTAACAGTTTTTAATAGGGTGGTCTAGCCAGAGGATAAAAAATAGCCCAGTAGAACTGGGCTTTGTAACAGGATGTATAAACGTGATGATTTTAAATACTGCAGAGCATCGCGCTAGGCAGTAAGCTGTTTAAGTCGCCCGCACGCACGATGCTAGCACTTTTTTCAATATCAGGTCCAAAATAACGATCTTGGTCATAAAACGCGACTTGTTGCCGCAGAATGGCTTTGGCTGTTTCTAGCGTTGTGGTGCTTTTTAATGGTGCACGGAAATCTAAGCCTTGTGCCGCTGCCAGATATTCTACTGCCAAGACGCCGGTGGTGTTTTCAGCCATATCAGCTAAGCGCCGTGCCGCAAAGGTGGCCATGGAAACATGATCTTCTTGATTGGCCGAGGTCGGTAAACTGTCGACAGAAGCTGGATGGGCTAGCGATTTATTTTCTGAGGCCAGTGCTGCAGCCGTTACTTGGGCAATCATAAAGCCACTGTTAACGCCGCCATTTGGCACCAAAAACGCCGGTAGCTTGCTTAAACTGGCATCAATGAGCAGTGCCATGCGTCGCTCGGATAAAGCACCAATTTCGGCAATGGCCAAGGCCAGATTGTCTGCTGCCATGGCGACGGGTTCAGCATGGAAATTACCGCCCGAAAGAATATCGCCGTCGTCGGCAAAGACCAGCGGGTTGTCGGTCACGCCATTGGCTTCCACTTCCAACACGCCGGCAGCATGGCGGATTTGCGTTAAACAGGCGCCCATAACCTGGGGCTGGCAGCGCAGAGAGTAAGGATCTTGTACCTTTTCACAATCTTTATGTGATTGGCCAACTTCAGAGCCCGCACCGAGCAAATGCCGATAAATGGCAGCAGCATCGATTTGCCCTTGCTGGCCGCGCGCAAGGTGAATACGCGGATCAAATGGCGCGCGACTACCAAGGGCGGCTTCTACGCTCATGGCACCAATAACGGAGCCGGCTGCAAACACATCTTCAGCGCGGAATAGGCCTTCGAGTGCTAATGCCGTTGAAGCCTGAGTACCGTTTAATAGGGCTAAACCTTCTTTGGCTGCGAGTGTCAGTGGCTGTAAGCCCACGAGTTCGAAGGCTTCTTTGGCATCGTAAATTTGCCCTTTATAGCAAATTTCCCCTTCGCCAATCAGTGGTAACACCATATGCGCTAGAGGGGCTAAATCGCCAGAAGCACCGACAGAGCCTTTTTCTGGGATGCAGGGGTAAAGCTCGGCATTGACCATATCGATCAGCAGTTGGATCACGCTTAAGCGAATACCTGAAAAACCGCGGGCTAAGGAGTTAATTTTTAACACCATCATTAAACGTACTGTGCTATCGGCCATAAACTGGCCAAAGCCTGCGGCATGCGATAGGACGATAGAGCGTTGCAGTAATTCCAGCTCTTCGTGTTTGATCCGGGTATTGGCCAGTAAGCCAAAACCCGTATTAATGCCATAAACCACTTTGTTTTGTTTTAAAATATCGGCCACGCAAGCCGCCGATTTTTCAATTGCCGGCAGGGCGCTGTCATCTAAGGTTAGGGTTACCGCACCTTGTTTTACAGCACGTAATTGGGCCAGCGTCAGCTTACCTGGCGTTAAATGTAAGGCGTATGTCATAGTATTTCTCATTCTGCAGTACGGTTAATCATAGGTAAGTCAAGGCCTTGCTCTTCGGCGCAATCTACAGCAATAGCGTAGCCAGCATCAGCATGACGCATCACGCCAGTGCCTGGATCGTTCCACAGCACCCGACCTAAACGGGCGGCAGCTTGCTCGGTACCATCCGCTAAAATCACCACACCACTGTGTTGGCTGTAGCCCATGCCGACACCGCCACCGTGATGCAGTGAGACCCAAGTGGCACCGCCAGCGGTATTCAGTAGCGCATTGAGTAATGGCCAGTCTGATACGGCATCTGAGCCATCTAGCATGGCTTCGGTTTCACGGTTTGGGCTAGCAACTGAGCCTGAATCCAAGTGATCGCGACCAATCACCACCGGTGCAGAGAGCTCACCGTTTTTCACCATTTCATTAAAGGCCAGCGCAATACGAGCGCGATCTTTTAAACCAATCCAGCAGATCCGCGCCGGTAAACCTTGGAACTGAATGCGTTCACGCGCCATATCCAGCCAGTTATGCAAGTGTGGATCATCTGGGATCAGCTCTTTGACTTTAGCATCCGTTTTATAGATATCTTCTGGATCGCCAGATAAAGCGATCCAACGGAACGGCCCTATACCTTGGCAGAATAATGGGCGGATATAGGCTGGTACAAAGCCAGGGAAATCAAAGGCATTTGCTACACCGACATCTTTGGCCATCTGGCGGATATTATTACCATAATCCGTCGCGACGGCACCGCGTTGCTGCATGGTCAAAATAGCTTTTACTTGCACCGCCATGGCATCTTTTGCCGCTGCAACCACAGCGTTTTCATCTTCTGTACGTTTAGCTTTGGCTTGCTCCATGGTCCAACCTTGGGGCAAATAGCCATTAAGGGGATCATGCGCAGAGGTTTGATCGGTGACTACATCCGGGGTAATGCCACGGGCGACTAATTCGCTAAATACATCAGCGGCATTCGCTAATAAACCAATCGAGGTGGGTTTACCGCTGGCTTTGGCCTGTTCTAACATGGCTAAGGCTTCATCTAGCGAGTAGGCTTTTTGATCAACATAGCCCGTTTTTAACCGAAAATCGATACGGCTTTCATCGACTTCACAGGCTAACATATGAAAGCCGGCCATAGTGGCAGCTAATGGCTGAGCGCCGCCCATGCCGCCTAAGCCACCGGTTAAAATCCATTTGCCGTTGGCAACACCATTAAAATGCTGTTTAGCAATGGCCACAAAGGTTTCGTAGGTGCCTTGTACTATGCCTTGGGTACCAATGTAGATCCAAGAACCTGCCGTCATTTGGCCATACATCATCAGGCCTTTGCGATCCAGCTCGTTAAAGTGCTGCCAGTTGGCCCAAGCTGGGACCAAGTTTGAGTTAGCAATCAGTACTCTTGGTGCATCGGGATGCGTGGGAAAAACGCCAACCGGTTTGCCGCTTTGGACCAATAAGGTTTGGTTATCTTCTAAACGATCCAGTACTTCGACAATTTTATCAAAGCAGGCCCAGTTACGGGCGGCGCGACCAATACCACCATACACCACTAATGCCTGTGGGTGTTCAGCCACTTCGGGATCTAAGTTATTCATTAGCATGCGCTTGGCCGCTTCAGTTTGCCAGCTTTTGGCGGTGATTTTGTTACCGCGGGCGGCGCGGATCACGCGGCTTTCATCTATACGATTAGTGTTCATAGCAACCTCAGTTAACGTGGTAGAGCAAAATTAAGGTGGCCTCCCAGCCGATAGCGACTGCCAGGAGAGGTTAAATAGGCTAGGCTGACCGCACCATCACGACTAAAGGTGCGGCGGGTCAGGCGCAGGCAAGGTTCGGGTTTTTTCAGTGCCAAATGCTGACAGGTAAATTCATCCGGCCAAATCGCTTCGACAATATGCTCGGCTTCGGTGAGCGGGGCGATTTCACTTAAATACAGGTGTGGGGTAATTTCCTGAAAATCCTGCTTGGTGTACAAAGGAACCTGTTTTGGATTAACGTAACGGGCTTCTAATTGCAGCGGTTGCGCATCCGAAAAATGTACAATCAACGAAAAAAACACCGGCTCATTGCGTTTTAACCCCAGCGCATTCGCCACTATGGTTGGACAGGGAAGTTCGGTAAGCTGCAGTAATTTGGCGCTATAGGCATGACCACCACTTTGCACCTCATCGGCAATATTGCGAATTTCCAGCAACGAAGATTGCGATTTTAGCGCAGCAACAAAGCTCCCCACCCCCTGGGTGCGATATAAAATACTTTGTTCTGTTAGTTCTTGCAGCGCGCGCCTTGCGGTCATTCTGCTCACAGAAAATTGCTCGGCTAACTCATTTTCAGAGGGCACTCGGCTATGTTCTGGCCAGGCACCGCTTTCAATCTGGCGCAGCATAAATTCTTTTATTTCGGCAAATTTGGCCATGCAATACCTAGTGAGTCTTGGTCATTGTGACATCGTGCGATAAAAATAGCGGATCTTGGTTGTATATACAAGTTTTTCAGTTAGACTATTTCTCAATGCGATTGATGCAGTGGAGCGAAAAGATGACTGAATTTGATGCCGTATGGCTAAACGCACAATTGGCCACCATGACGGAGAATGGCCAGCCCTATGGCACTATTAGCGATGGCGCTATCGCGGTAAAGGATGGTTTGATTGCTTATGCTGGCCCAAAAGCTGGCTTACCGGCTTTTGATGCGCTGAGTACACCACTTTATGATGTCGCAGGGCAATGGGTGTTACCTGGCTTAATCGATTGTCATACCCATTTAGTGTATGCCGGCAATCGTGCGAATGAATTTGAAATGCGCTTGCAAGGTGCGACCTATCAAGAGATTGCTGCCGCTGGAGGCGGTATTGCCAGCACGGTACGGGCGACGCGTGAAGCCAGTCATGAACATTTATTTACGTTAGCGAAAGATCGCTTAAATGCCTTACAAAATGAAGGTGTGACCACGGTCGAGATTAAGTCAGGCTACGGCTTAGATTTAGCCTCAGAGCAAAAGATGCTGGAGGTGGCGGCCCTGCTAGACGAGCATCATCCCATTAGTATTCAGAAAACCTTTTTAGGCGCTCATGCGCTGCCGGTTGAATATAAAGATAAAGCCGATGCCTATATCGAACAGGTGTGTCAGATGTTAGCTGTGTTACAGCAGCAAGGGCTGGTGGATGCGGTAGATGTGTTTTGTGAAGGGATCGGCTTTAGCATTGCGCAAAGTCGCAAAGTGTTTGCTGCTGCGCAAGATTTGGGCTTGCCGGTGAAGGCGCATGCCGAGCAGCTGTCAAATTTAGGCGGTAGTGCATTGGTTGCAGAATTCTCGGGCTTGTCGGCCGATCATATTGAGTTTTTAGATGAAGCCGGTGTCGCTGCGATGGCAAAGGCCGGTACCGTCGCGGTATTGCTGCCGGGGGCCTATTACTTCTTGCGGGAAACCCAGTTACCGCCGATTGCTTTACTGCGGCAGTATCAAGTGCCGATGGCGATTGCCAGCGATCTGAACCCTGGCACCTCGCCATTTTGCTCATTACAACTGATGCTGAATATGGCCTGTACCTTGTTTCGCTTAACCCCAGAAGAAGCCCTGCTTGGCGTAACGCGACATGCTGCCAACGCATTGGGGTTAAACGATCGTGGTGTTTTGGCTGCAGGCATGCGCGCTGACTTTGGCTGTTATGCCATTAGCCAGCCCGCCGAGTTATGCTATCAATTTGGTGTCAAGTCACTGCGCCAGTTGGTGATTGGCGGTAAACTTTGTCGGCTAGCTGTTTAGGGCGTGATCATGGAGCCTTGCGGTAAGTAAAGCGCTGTGCCGTTTAACGTACCAGCGGCACTTGCTGTGCTTTACCAAGCAAAAAAGCTTGTACCAGTTGGCTGAGAACCTGACCGCAATGATTCAGGCCAGCGGCAAGCCCTGCAGGATGTTGCGCAGGAGCGGCTTCGGCAAGATGTAGATAAGCGGTATTGGGGAGCTTGGCAAATTGATAGATGGCTTGTTCGGCCTCGCTCACGCTAATGCCGCTGAAATTCAAAGCACTGGCTGGCATGCCGGTAATCGCATCGGTATCCACCTCTAAAGCCATTGGCCTGGTCGTGATAAGCATTTTTTGCCGCGCATATTCGATTGCCTGTGGCCAGCTAAGCGTGCTAGCAACAAAAACATCTTGGTAGCTCACATACTCGGCACCGGCGTGCTGTAACGCCGTTAAGCTGGCCGCATTATTTTTTTGCTGATGCAATCCTAGTACAAAATACTGTTTTAATAAGGTGTACTGCATAGCATAGCTAAAACCATTCCCGCTGTGCCGGCCTTCTAACGGGCGAAAATCTGCATGAGGATCAATATTTAGGCAATTCACGGGCTCTGTAGTATTGGCAACAAGTGCCTGTAACAATGGCAAGGCGTTATTATGGCCGCCGCCAATAACGATAGGCGTAAGCCCTGCTGCAAAAACGGGGTGTACCGCTGCTTGTACCCGCTCATCTAATTGCGCGCACAGTTTCCGTAAGCTGGCTAAATCTTCGCTATTGCTGTTATCAAGCCTTTGCCCTTTAGCTTGTAAATCGGCACAGCTAACTTCGCCCAAGAGTAAGATGTGGCTCGCATCAAGTTGCGCGTTGGCTTGTAAATTAAGAAATTTACCTAGAAAGGCTTGCCAGCCCAGTTCCGCGCCACCGTTACCACAGTTTGCTCTGGGGCCTATATCTTCTGGGATCCCTAAGAGCACAAACCTACCACCAGTAACGGCGTGCTGTGCGAGGTTTTCTGCCAGAGTGAGATGTGGGGTAGGGATCTGAATATGTTGGCCAAGGCGTGCTTCGCCCAGACGGGTTTGAAAAAAGGCGCTTAATTGCGCCTTGGTCAGAAATTGAATCGCAGACATCGTTTATTCAATATCTAGTGCGTCAGGTGATAAAATAATACCCGTGCTGTCGGCGTATAAATGATCACCCGGTAAAAAAGTTACACCAGCAAAGTTAACGGGCACATCGGTTTCACCAAAGCCGCTATCGTCTGCACCAATCGGAATGGCATTAACCGCTTGAATACCAATATCAAAATCTTCCAGTTCATCTAAGTTGCGTACGCTACCGTAGCAAACGATACCTTCCCAGCCATTGGTGGCTGCTAATGATGCCAATTCTGCATCGATCAGGGCCCGGCGAGCCGATCCCCCACCGTCAACTAACAGTACCTTGCCAATGCCATTGTCAGCTAGCATCTGCCGCACTAAGCCATTGTCTTCAAAGCACTTTACAGTGTGAATTTTCCCGCCAAAGGAGCGACGACCACCATAATTAGCAAAAATAGGTTCGACCACGTCAACTTGATCGGCGTAAAGATCGCATAACTCTGAGGTATTGTATTCCATTTGTTACTCCGCACCACATTTAGGGATGGCAACAGTATAACCTGCCACCATTTAAGCTCAAGGTTAACTTAGTAAGATTATTGAAGTGTATTACCTGTGCCGCACGCTAGTTCTAGTGTAGCGTGCGTTGTAGAAGACAAAAAAGGCAATTAAAAAATTACAGTTGGTTTGGATTAGTGTTTTGAGTTGGGAAGGTTTCTTTAAATACTCGCTCACTGTCAGCAACAAGTTTTGAGCCCTCAGCAATTTCTTTATTGCCGGTTTCTACCTGTTTTCTTGCCCGCTCTAAATCACGTTCAGCGTTACGGATCCGTTTTTGACCATCAGATACTTTACGTTCACCGCTACTGACCAGCTTAGTGCCTTTCTCCCAGTCTTTTGCTAATTGTTTTTTAAGATCAACTTGCGTTTGTGCATCTGTTGCGTGGCTCCGCATCAAATCTGCAGTCGTGGGTTTGCTAGAGCACCCTATAACGCTAAGTAAAGTTATAGATGCAGCTAACAATAAAGACGAAGATTTAATCATGTAGTACTCCAAAAGCCCAAAAAATAAAAGGTGGGTTTTTTACTACCCAGCACAATAATAATGATAGGGGTATGAATGAAAGATGAACGTGCTAAATTAGGTGAATCTTGCCTAGATAAGGCCAATTAGTACGTTATATTTATATAAACGGGGATAATTACATGTAACGCGGGACATTAAATATTATAAAAAGCGTTACACCGTTTTTATAGCAATCCGTGGTTCACGGCTAGCATTTGCTAGCTTTAATTGCTGTAGATAGTGTTGCCACATAATATCGTGTTGTTGCACAAGTTGTTGTAAGTAGGTGTAACTATATAATCCAGTATTATGACCATCATCAAAACTCAATTTAACCGCATAATGTCCTACTGGCGTTATAGCGGTAATTGCTACGTCGCGTTTATTCGCAACTAATTTCGGCTGACCATGGCCCCGAACTTCTGCAGAGGGCGAATGCACCCGCAGAAATTCGGCACTAAGCGAACCACAGGCGCCATCGTGAGATATCACGTCTAATACACGACGGCGTTGATGATAATGCAGTTTGCTAAGAGGGGCTGACATTACAGTATAAACCGACTGAGATCTTCATCTTGCACTAAGCTACCTAGGTGCAATTCTACATACGCGGCATCAATGGTAATTTGCATACCTGTATGATCTGCGGCATCGTATGAGATCTCTTCTAATAAGCGTTCCATTACCGTATATAAACGACGCGCACCGATGTTTTCGGTTGTTTCATTAACTTGAAAAGCAGCGTCAGCTAAACGCTTAATACCTTCTTTCGTAAAATGAATATCGACACCCTCAGTGGCCAGCATGGCTCGTGATTGCTCAGTTAAAGACGCTTTAGGCTCGGTTAAGATGCGCTCAAAGTCGGCTGCAGTTAAGGCTTCTAGTTCCACTCGAATCGGTAAACGGCCTTGTAATTCAGGCACTAAGTCCGAAGGCTTGCTCATTTGAAAGGCGCCTGATGCAATAAACAAGATATGATCGGTTTTAACCATACCGTGTTTTGTGTTTACGGTGCAGCCTTCAATTAAGGGCAGTAAATCGCGCTGAACACCTTCACGTGATACATCTGGACCACTGGTTTCACCACGCTTACAGATTTTGTCAATTTCGTCTAAAAACACGATGCCATTTTGTTCAACGGCGTCTAACGCTTGTGCTTTTAGCTCTTCAGGATTCACCAGCCGCGCGGCTTCTTCTTCAATTAATTGTTTAAAAGCGTCCTTAATTTTTAGCTTACGCTTCTTCTTTTTTTCGTTGCCCAAGCTTTGAAACATACTTTGCAGTTGCGACGTCATTTCTTCCATGCCTGGCGGTGCCATAATTTCAACACCTATCGGCCCTTGAGCCAATTCCAGTTCTATCTCTTTGTCATCTAACTGACCTTCACGCAGTTTCTTGCGGAAAATCTGCCGAGTGTTGGAGTCTGTACTGGTTTTGTCGGTTTCGCCCCAAGCATCTTTAGGTTTTGGCAGTAGGGCATCTAAGATCCGTTCTTCGGCGGCTTCTTCCGCCCGAAAGCGGTTTTTCGCAATGGCTTGTTCACGGAACATTTTTACGGCACTGTCGGTAAGATCACGAATAATACTTTCTACTTCTTTACCAACGTAACCCACTTCAGTAAATTTAGTGGCCTCGACCTTAATAAAAGGTGCATTGGCTAACTTGGCTAAGCGGCGGGCAATTTCAGTTTTTCCCACCCCAGTTGGGCCAATCATTAAAATGTTCTTTGGTGTCACTTCTTGACGTAATGCAGGTTCAAGTTGCATGCGGCGCCAACGATTACGCAATGCAATAGCGACAGCTCGTTTTGCCTTGTTTTGGCCGATAATATGCCGGTCCAGTTCGTGTACAATTTCTCTTGGAGTCATATCAGACATAAGTTACCTGCTTACAATTCTTCAATAGTTTGATGATGATTGGTGTAAACGCAAATATCACCGGCAATTTTCAGGCTTTTTTCTACGATATCGCGGGCACTTAATTCGGTGTTTTGTAACAGCGCGGTTGCAGCCGATTGCGCAAACGGTCCGCCACTTCCAATGGCAATAAGATCATGTTCAGGTTGAATGACATCGCCATTTCCGGTAATGATTAATGAACTATTGGCATCGGCTACGGCCAGAAGCGCTTCAAGCTTACGCAGCATACGATCAGTACGCCAATCTTTAGCCAGTTCCACCGCAGCGCGCATTAAATGGCCTTGATGCATTTCTAATTTGGCTTCAAAACGTTCAAATAAGGTAAAGGCATCAGCGGTGCCACCAGCAAAACCAGCAAGTACTTTATTGTGATAGAGGCGGCGAACTTTGCGGGCATTGCCCTTCATTACCGTGTTGCCCAACGAAACTTGACCGTCGCCACCCATGGCGACATGGCCATTACGGCGTACAGATACAATTGTTGTCATGAGAATGCCCTATGGCGAATTAACCTAGGGCATAGATAAGGTTGGTTGCTTACGTTTTCAAGCCCAGTTGCGAACCTGACAGGTATTTATCCCCATTTGCCGTAGGCGATTCATATCAACTGTGGCTGCACGCCGGGATTCATAAGGCCCTAAGATAATTCTATACCATACCCCATTTGTGCCTTCGGTACGGCGTACATCCGCTGTGATCCCAGCAAATGCAATTTGCGCTTTCATCGCCTCGGCTTGGCTTTGTTGACGGAATGAACCACATTGCAATTGGGCTGGGCCGCTACGGCGCTGCTCAGTCAGCTCTACAGTAACCTCTTTGTTTTCCAACTCTTGAATGTACTGATAAGGTTCTGCTACTGGTTTTGGCGGCAGTTCATCTTTGGTTTGCGGTTTAGTTGGCGTAGGCGTAGTCGCAACTGGATCGGTATTCACAGGAGTTTGTTGCTTTAAAAACCACAAACCAAACACAAACGCGATGATCACAAAAGAGGATAATGCAATCAATAGCCAAGGTTTATTTGCCGAAACGGCTTTGGCTCGGCTGCCTCTACTATTGCGAGTATTGCTTTGATTTTTATTAGCCGGTTTAGGCCGACTGGCGCGCACATAATCTTTTTGTGGCATAACGAGTGTGTGATTTCCTACAGTTACAACAAATTACCAAGTAAATGCATTCTACCTTGATCGACAAAAAAGGAAATACGTTATCTTGGATTGCATACCATTTGATCAAGACATTAACTTAAATCGAGCGCATCAATGTCTAATTGCCATTTCACTTTACGGCTTAATGGCCAACGTTCCAACACGGGGAGTAACTCGGCTAGGGCATGATGCAACGCCGCACGATGTCGACTGTACAGATGCAACTGCCATCGATACTTACCCGCTTTACGTTCTAAAGGGCACAGCAATGGCCCCATCAATTGCAGAGCAGCGTGGGTCGTGAGCCACGCGACAATCTGCTGCAACCATTGCTGACACAGTTCACTTTGTAAGGCTTCCGTTCTAAATAATGCCAGATATTGGTAGGGTGGTAGTGCTGTTTGCTGGCGTTCTAATAAGGCGCTGCGAGCAAAAGAGGCGTAGCCATTTTGAATAATATCTTGCAATAAGGCATGCTCTGGGTGTTGTGTTTGTAGCAGAACTTTACCTTTGTCGTGGCCACGACCGGCTCGCCCGGCTACTTGCGTGAGTAATTGACCTAATTGCTCCGGCGCTCGAAAATCTGCGCTGTATAATGCCCCATCCACATCGACAATAATGACTAAGGTAACAAAGGGGAAGTGATGTCCTTTTGCCAACATTTGAGTGCCCAGTATGATGCGCGCACCGGGTTGATTGATATCGTTGAGTAGCGCACCTAATGCCCCTTTACGTCGGGTACTGTCTCGATCCAAGCGCGTAATGGGTGTGTCGGCAAACAGATGATGTAAATGTTCTTCTAATTGTTCTGTGCCTTGGCCTACGGGTGCCAAGCGTGAACTGCCACAGTCTCCGCATTGTTTGGGAATGGGTCTGCTGGCACCACAATGATGGCAAAGCAGTTGGCGAGTGTGTTTATGATAGGTTGTAAACGCGCTGCAGCGTTTACATTCGGTCAGCCAGCCACATTCTTGGCAACTGAGCGCTGGCGCAAAACCACGGCGATTTAGAAACAGCATCACTTGCTTGCCACGGCTTAATTGCTGCCGAATTTGGGTAATACTGGTAGTGGCTAAGCCGTATTGTAATTGTTGCTGCTTTAAATCAATCAGCTCAAACGAGGGCATAGCTTGACCCGCAGCACGGTTTTGCAGCTGCAAATGAATAAAACGTCCCTGTTGGCAGTTATACAATGATTCTAAACTAGGCGTAGCAGTGCCTAACAAGATGGGACAGTTTTCCAGAGCCGCGCGTTTTATGGCTAAGTCGCGAGCGTGATACCGAAATCCCTCTTGTTGTTTTAATGAAAGATCATGTTCTTCATCAATGATAATTAAACTTAGCTTTTTAAAAGGTAAAAACAATGCCGATCGCGTGCCGATAACAATAGCGGTAGTGCCACTGGCTGCATTTAACCAACAATTCAGGCGCTCGCCGTCGCTTAAATTAGAATGCCACGCCTGAACAGGAACATTAAAGCGTTGTTCAAAGCGTTGCAGGGTTTGGGGGGTTAAACCAATTTCAGGTAGCAGTAATAATACTTGTTCACCCCGCTCGAGCAGTGGTGCAATGCATTGTAGGTAGACTTCTGTTTTACCGGATCCCGTTACCCCTTCAAGTAAAAATGATCGAAATTGTCCTTGTGCTTGTTGGACAGCTGTCACGGCAATGGCTTGATCAACCGTCAATTGCAATGCAGGCTGCGCCAGACCTTGATAATCATATGCTGGGCGTTCAGTGGCAGTTGCTGTTATCAGCGATTTCGCTAAGAGTTGCTTTAAGGTGTTGCGTGAATACTCGGCTAATAATACCTCTTCTGTTATCGCACCAGTTAGCAGGCGTTGCCACAAGGCTAATTGCTTCGCTGAGCGGGTAAAATCGGCTGCAGTGCAGGCTAAGCCTGCTGGTGAAAGAGTATAAAGCGTTGATTTATAATCACTAAGTAAACGCCCTTCGCGTAGCAACGCGGGCAAAGCAGCAGTAAGCACTTCGCCTAGAGGGTGATGATAATAATCTGCCGCAAAGTTCAGTAGTTGACGCAGTTTTTCAGGTAAAACCGGTACAGATTCCAGAGCAGCGCTGACCGGTTTTAATTGGCTCAGTTCATATGGCGTGTCAGGATCTTTTTGCCAAACTACGCCTATTAATTCCCGCTTACCAAAAGGAACACGCACGCGGCAACCCTGACTAATGTCAACATTCTCAGGCAGCAAATAATCAAAGTGCTGGCGTAAAGGGACGGGTAAAGCAACACGAATAACAGGCACAACAGCTTCCATGGCAATCTTGACTGATATGCAGTTTAAGGAAGGCAGACCCCCTTGCCAAGTAAAACAAAATTACAGGCTTTTTTAACCATGGCAATTGCAACTTTATTGGCTATCCATTAAACTACGCGCCCTAAATTAACTGTAATTTCGTATGGTGTTTGGCATCAAAATATATGACCAGATAGCGATACGGCCCAATGAGGTAAACCATGAAACCAGGTATTCACCCAGAATATAAAGAAATTACCGCAACATGTACTTGTGGTAATTCATTCAAAACGCGTTCAGCTCTGTGTAAAGATATTCACTTAGACGTGTGTTCAGCTTGCCACCCATTTTACACTGGTAAGCAAAAAGTGTTAGACGTTGGTGGTCGTGTTGATCGCTTCAAAAAACGTTTCTCTGTACTGGGCAGCCGTTAATCGCTGGCAGTTACATAAAAAAACCGGAGCGCAGTCTCCGGTTTTTTTATGGGCGGTAAATAACACCGCTCAATCTAGGTTGCTAATTTTAAAAAAGTACGCTTATTGACCACCTGTAAGCACTTCGTTCAACGAGCTTGCACCTCTTTCCGGGCGAGTGCTAGAGCAATTACTGCCGGTTTGCTCACAGCTTACCCCGCGAATACGACTGCCTACAGATCGACTATCGAATTGACCGCTGGCATTTAAACGGTTTACTAGGCCCTCAAGCATGTTGTTCACTTGCATTTGTTGACCACTGACACGAATAACTTCGATGTTTTCGATTTCACGTAAATCTTTAACCAGTAATTCATGTTGCGTGTCGTTAGCCAATAATGCGGTAACTTCTTGGAGATAGGGTTTAGCGCTGTGCTGCCCTGATAACACTAATCTTTTATAAAGCTCTGCTGCGCCGGGTAAATCTTGCTCAATTCCAACCCCATGTTGTTTCAATTGTGCTAATAGCAACATAGATGTGGAAAGTCTTTGTGCTGCCGACAGCTCTAACAATTTGACCGCTTCAGGTAAGTACGCAGGATCTTCGGTTTGAAGCAATTGTAGGGCTTTAGAGTATTGAGCTGGACCATGGTTTAATTGCACAGCTTGATCCAATAGTCGATTCGCTTCGGTTAGATCTTGCTCTACCATAAAACCATTTCGCAACCAATCTGACATTAAAAAAACGGCCATCGCGTTACGTTGCCTTACGCCAATGCGTAGATACCGAACCGCTTCTTTAGTATTTTGCTCTAAGCCATCGCCAGTGGCATAGGCCATTGCGACAAAAGCGGCCGCATCGCCACTACCATCACGTGCCAGCCGCATTAGGCGTCTTAGTTCTCTACTGCAGTCAGTATCAGTACAGATTTTATTTGCCTCAGCATTGTTATCTATACTTTTGGCGTTTGTTGGTGCGGCCAGTAGGCTAAGTACGATTAAACTGCTACTGATGAGAAATTTCATTTTCTTTCCTCAGGTTAAAAAATGGTTAACATATGTAGTTTTGACGATTATCCTTAATTGGTCAAGCTTTATGCAGTTTATAACTGTAAAAAAATGTTTCAATTTATGAATGGCAGATTTTTTATTACAAATAAGTAACGATTAAAAGGGTGATTCGTGAGTCTAATATGCGAGAAATACCGATTTAGATTACTTGGCACATCAATACTTTCTTGTTATAACTGGTTACGAATTATACTAAAGTCTTAATGACCTCATTTTCACATGCTGGTATGTCCAGAATGATTTTAGTGTTTTTCTACTATAGAGCTCATTAAAATGGGCCGCCATCCGGACTGCTGTATAACAATAACTCTGCAGCCGCAGTATGACCCTACACCCATAATTCAGGAAAACAAGAATGTCTGATTTCAGAGAACAAGCCCTACGCTATCATGCCGAACCTCGACCCGGAAAAATTAGTATTGAAATAAGCAAACCTGCAGAAACGGTTACAGATCTCGCATTAGCATACAGCCCAGGGGTTGCTGAGCCCGTGCGCGAGATTGCAGCAGATGCGGATAATGTATACAAGTACACAGCTAAAGGTAATTTAGTGGCGGTTATCTCTAATGGTACGGCTATCCTAGGATTAGGTAATCTTGGGCACCTTGCCTCAAAGCCGGTGATGGAGGGAAAAGCGTTGTTGTTTAAGCGTTTTGCAAATTTAGACTCTATCGATATTGAAGTAAGTCACCGTACCACAGAAGAATTTATTACTACGGTAGCAAATATTGCAGATACCTTCGGTGGCATTAATTTGGAAGATATCAAGGCACCAGAATGTTTTGAAATTGAAAAAGAGTTAATTAAACGCTGTAATATTCCGGTTTTCCATGATGATCAGCATGGTACTGCTATTGTCACCGCCGCAGGCATGTTAAATGCACTGGAAGTTCAGGGTAAAGAAATTGGTCAGGCCATTATTGTATGTATGGGGGCAGGCGCTGCAGCGATTGCTTGCATGGAATTACTGATTAAATGCGGCGCGATGCGCGAGCATATTTATATGTTGGATACGAAGGGCGTTATTCATACTCGCCGTAATGATCTCAACCAATACAAGCAATTGTTTGCGAATAATACGGATAAACGTACTTTAGAAGATGCTTTAACAGGTGCTGATGTCTTTGTCGGTGTATCCGGTCCTGATGTTTTGCCTCCTGAAGCGTTAACATTGATGGCACCTAATCCAATCATTTTTGCTTGTTCAAACCCCGATCCTGAAATAAAACCGGCATTGGCTCATGCCGTGCGTGAGGACTTGATCATGGCAACGGGGCGTTCTGATTATCCAAACCAGGTAAATAATGTATTGTGTTTTCCCTTTATTTTCCGTGGAGCTTTAGATGTTCGCGCCAGTGTCATTAATGACGCGATGAAATTGGCGGCGGTAGAAGCCATTCGCGCCATTGCGAAAGAGCCGGTACCTCAAGCGGTATTAGATGCAGCAAAAGTCGATAAACTGGCGTTTGGTAAATCTTACATTATTCCCAAGCCAATGGACGCAAGATTATTACCCCGCGTTGCTCGTGCCGTAGCTGAAGCTGCAGTTGCATCTGGTGTAGCGAGAATTGCCATGCCAGACCGGTATTTTCAGGACTAAACGTGGTACAGAACTGGAGCGATAGACATACGGACTACACTTACGTACTAAACCTAAGCCGTAAATCTGGTTTCAGCAGTAAATATCGCTATGTATGAGATAAAAAAAACCGCCTCTTGGCGGTTTTTTTATTCGTCGTCGTTTTCGGCTTCAATAATAACCGGGATGGGTTTACCCATACTGGTTAAAATTTGCCGTACTTCGGTGGGTATTTGATGCGGATTATCTTTGCGCAAGTCTTCATCTGCAGGCAGAGGTTGCCCTGTAAACGCATGTAAAAACGCTTCACACAATAATTCACTGTTGGTGGCATGCCTTAGGTTATTCACCTGACGACGGGTTCGCTCATCCGTTAATACTTTTAACACATTTAGCGGGATCGACACGGTGATTTTTTTAACTTGTTCTGATTTTTTACCGTGTTCCGCGTAAGGGTGAACATATTCACCATTCCACTTTGCCATAAGGGTCCCTTGTTATTGGTCGAGAAAAGATTGCTCGCGCAAAAGCGGAATTCTACTGTTTTATACGAGACAGTCAAATAGTGCGCAGTAAATAATCATTATAGACGGCTAAATGGATTGACTTCCAGCATTAACATATTATAATTTTAGCCATCTAAACATCCAAATGAGTTTCTTATGACAAAGCGTCATCCTGCAACTGTGGTTGCTCGCGCTGGGATCGCCGAAGATCCTACTTTCGGTGCGGTAACGCCACCAATTTATCTAACATCAACTTATGAGCTAAATGCCTTTCGGCAGCCAGGGCCTTATGATTATTCGCGCTCAAATAATCCTACTCGCGATGTGTTAGGTGATGCTTTGGCTGAGTTAGAAGGCGGAGCCAAAGCTATAGTAACCAATACAGGGATGTCGGCTTGCTTATTGGCACTGCAATTACTAAAGCCAGAAGATACATTGGTATTTCCACATGATTGTTATGGCGGCAGTTATCGTTTGTTTATTAATTTAGCCCAGCGAAAGCAAGCGTTTAAAATTCAGATTATTAATTTTCAAGATGATAATTGGCCTACACAGGTACATGCCGCCAAACCGGCGATGATTTGGCTTGAAACACCGAGTAATCCATTATTACAAATCACCGATATTCGTGCAGTCTGTCAATTAGCAAGTGTCATTGGGGCGAAAGTCGTCGTCGATAATACGTTTTTATCGCCTGTGTTACAGCAACCGTTGGCGTTAGGTGCCGATATTGTGGTGCACTCCACTACGAAGTTTATCAATGGTCACAGTGATATTATTGGTGGTGCGCTGATCACGAAAGATCTTGCCGTTGGCGATGAATTAAAATGGTGGGGTAACTGTTTAGGTTTAACAGGTGGAGCCTTGGATGCCTATTTAACGTTGCGTGGTTTACGTACGTTAAACTTACGGATGCAAAAACAGCAAGAAAATACGGCTAGCATTGTTTCCTTTTTGGCAGCGCATCCGCTGGTTGCTAAAGTATTTTATCCCGGTTTACCCAGCCATCCGGGGCATGCGATTGCAAAAGCACAGCAAAATGGTTTTGGCGCCATCTGTAGTTTTGAGCTAAATGCCCCGTCAGACTATTTACACGATTTCTTTGCCGGGCTTAGCTATTTTACGTTAGCACAATCTCTCGGGGGAACGGAGAGCCTTATTTGCCATCCTGCTAGCATGACGCATGCCTCGATGGACGCGGCCGCACAACAGCGTGCAGGTATCAGTGCGACGCTGGTGCGATTATCTGTTGGTATTGAAGAATGCACTGATTTAGTGGCCGATTTAACGCATGCCTTTGAGCAAGTGACATTGCGTTTAGCAAAGTAATTTAGGATCTTATTATGACAGCGACGCTTGCAACCCCGCTTTTTGAAGCGGAATCTTATCCTCGATTATCTGTTATCGTGGCAGGTACAGGTAATGTTGGTATTGAGTTTTTGCGTTTATTTCGACGTCAGCAACAACGTTTAGCAGGCCAGTTAGATTTGCAATTAGCAGGCGTATTTAATTCGCGAAAGGCCTTACTAAATTCTTCTCTAGATAGCGATACATGCCCTAATGTGTTAGCGCAAAGCCCAGAGTATGAATTAGCAGAATTGATTACGTACTTGCAACAGTTACCTGCACCCAAGGTATTGGTTGATATTACACCGAGCCAGGAGTTTGCCAGACTTTATCCCGTATTTGTAGCAGCGGGTTGTCACTTAATCAGTGCTAACAAACAAGGCGTGACTCTACCAGTATCTGAGTATCAGGCTATACAAACGGCCTTGCAGCAACGCGATCTGCATTGGTACAGCAATACCACCTGTGGTGCGGGGATCCCGGTGCAACGTGTGTTACAAGAATTACGCGAAAGTGGTGATCAGATCCGACGGGTAAGTGGCGTGTTCTCAGGGACTTTGTCCTGGTTATTGTGTCGTTATGATGGTAGTAAGCCTTTTTCAGAATTTGTGTTAGACGCAAAAGCTCTGGGATATACCGAGCCAGATCCACGTGATGATTTGTCAGGGAAAGACGTGCAACGTAAACTGTTGGTATTAGCGCGGGAATTACAGCTCCCATTAGAGTTGGCTGATATTGCTTTAACACCCCTGCTCCCAGCAGGGCTTGAGCAGGGTGAATGGTCCGAATTTTGGCAGCACCGCGTGCAACTTGATCAAAGTATGGATGCCTACTTTCAAGCGGCGCAATCTGCTAACAAGGTATTACGTTATGCCGCGTCATTAACGTTGAAAGAGGGGACGGTAATAGCTGAAGTGAAGCTCGTTGCTGTTTTACCTCAGGATCCACTCGCTGCCTTGGCGCCCTGTGAAAATATGTTTGTTATTGAGTCAGATTGGTATAAGGATAGCCCATTAGTGTTAAAAGGGCCTGGTGCAGGTCGCGAAGTAACGGCAGGCGGCTTACATGCTGATTTAGCCGTGTTGGCCAAAGCCATAATGGCCGCGTTTTAGCGAAACAGCAAAGTTTTTATGCATAAAAGTGCAGAGTCTGCTGCAGGTTGCTTGGCAAATTGACTATAACTCGGTTAATCTGAGTAAAGAATTAGCTACGCACTCTGCTGCTGACTAACCGGAATTGCTCCATGCCGTTGCTGTATTGGTTTTTTTTACGAGGATGTTTGTTCTTACTGCTATGTTGCAGCATATCTGCGACGGCGCATGTCAGCGATGATGTACCAGCCTTAGATAATTACTTTAAAGAAACCCTCAATACCCGAGACGGTTTACCGCACAATACTATTAATACTATCGCACAAACAGCTGATGGCTATTTGTGGTTTGGCACCTGGGAAGGCGTAGCCCGCTACAACGGCCGCGAGTTTAGGATTTTTGATCGTAATCCTGAGACGGGTTTACCTGATGTCGGAGTCCGTACCTTTTTCGTTGATCAGCATAATGCTTTATGGATTGGCGGTTCGCGGGGCGGTATCGTTAAAGTGCACAATGGGCAATGGCAAGCTTATCCGCCATTGGGTGTGCTGATTAATCGTCTGTTATTGGATAAACAAGACCGCTTGTGGATTGCGACCGAAGGCCAAGGTTTGTTTATGCAAAATGCGGCCGGTGAACGTTTTCAATATTTACGTCAAGATGGCCTGCCCTCAGAGCAAATACACACTTTATTGGAAGATCCTGCTGGCCGAATTTGGGTTGGTACCGCTGATGGGTTAGTTTATATAGATGCCCAATTACACATTCAGCCCGTTGCTGCTGATTACTACAATGGCGTGCCGGTATTTGCGTTAGCGCTAAATCATAAATCAGAATTATTAGTTGGTACTGAGCGCGGTTTATTTTTGTCGGGGTTGGACAATACCACGCCACAAATTTTACTCGATAATGTGCCGGTATCAGCGTTGTTGTTTGAAAACGAACACATTCTGTGGATTGGCACCATCGATAGGGGCTTGTTGCGCCAGCATGCGGGGGTTATTGAAGAACTTGATATTCGACAAGGTTTACCGAATAACCGCATTTTAGCTTTGCTTTTCGACAAAGAGAAAAACCTTTGGGTTGGGACTAATGGTGGCGTGTTTCGGTTGCGAGACGCGCCATTCTCTACGTTTACCACGGTACAGGGTTTAGCCGGTAATTATGTACGTTCAGTGTTATCGCACTCTGATGGCTGTATGTACATTGGTACCAGCCGCGGCTTGAGTCGTTATTGCGCCGGTAAAATTGATAATATCGATCTTAGTGCTGTTAGCATTGGTCAATCGGTGCTGAGTCTCGCTGAAGGACCTAATCAGAGTTTATGGGTGGGCACCTATGCGGATGGTGTTATTGAACTCAATGCTGGGCGCATATCTCGACACTTTCATACTGATAATGGCTTGCCAGCCAATGAAGTCAGAGCGGTTCTGCCGTTAGCAGATGGCACTATTTGGATTGGTACTGCACTAGGTGCCAGCCGCATAAATGGTGAGGATATTCGTAATTTTGGCCGCGAAGATGGCTTACCCAGTCCATTCATTATGGCGTTATACCAGAGTTCAAATGGCAAACTTTTTATTGGTAGTGGCGCGGGTGTGGTTATTTTTCAAGAGGATAAGCTTACTACCCTTAGTTTAACGCCGTTTGATGGTGCTGATTATGCTTTTGGTTTTACTGAAGATCGTGACGCTGGCTTACTCTGGATGGCGACTGATAGGGGAATCATCGCCTATGAACTCAACACGGGCAAAATGCATCTTATTGGCCGCGAGCAGGGGATCCCCTTCGACAAATTGTTTCAAGTGGTCTTGGATAAGCACGGCTATTTTTGGATCAGCAGTAACCGTGGCGTATTGCGACTAAGTCGTGCACAAGCGTTAGAGGTGGTTTCCGGTCAACGTAATAATGTTGATGTGGAATTATTTGGTGAAAGCGACGGCATGGCCAGTGCTCAAGCCAATGGTGGCTCGGCTAAAGCGGCTACATTGCATCATGATGGTTCAGTATGGATTGCCACTTCAATCGGTGTAAGTCGTGTACAACCTGAACGTTTACAATATTTTGCCACTATGCTACCGCCTGTTGTGATTGAGCAATTCTTAGTGGATGAAAACGAAATCAGTTTTACCGAATCGCAAGTATTACCTGCGGGGACCAATAGAATCGAAATTCACTATGCCGGCCTTGGTTATATTATGTCGCAGCGGATCCAATACCGCACTTGGCTGGAAGGTTTTGATCAAAATTGGGTATCACGTGACTCTTATATTTCAGCGGAATACACCAATTTGCCTCCTGGCAAGTATCGTTTTAAAGTCAGTGCGGCTTATCCAAATGGCGAATGGGGCCAGAATGAGGCTGAACTGACATTTGAAATTCTGCCGTATTTATGGCAAGAAATCTGGTTTCAGGTGTTTATTCTTTTTGCTTTTTCACTCTTGGCTGTTTTGGCGATTCGATGGCGCTTGGCCAGTTTAAAACGTAATGAGCTGCGCTTACTCAAATTAGTGTCGGAGCAAACCACAGAATTACAATTACTCGCTCGTCAAGATGCTCTAACAGGGCTGGCGAATAGGCGCGCGTTTGATGAAGCCTTACAGCATGAGTACCAGCGGGCACAACGTTCAGCATCAACGTTGTGTTTAGCGTTAATTGATATTGATCATTTTAAACAGGTCAATGATCAGTTATCGCATGCGGTGGGTGATGAGGTATTAAAACGGGTTGCTGCAGTATTGAAGCAACAAAGTAGAACGGTTGATATGCTGGCGCGTTGGGGCGGGGAGGAGTTTGTAATATTACTGCCAGACACCAGCTTAGAAGACGCTGCCGAGGTGTGTGAGCGGTTACGTCAGAAAATCGAAAAACTGGATCTGCACACGTTGTCAGCGCATTTGAAACTGACAATCAGTATAGGTCTTACCACAAACCATAAATTGGCTTTACCACAGTTATTGATCAGTGCGGATAAAGCGCTGTATCAAGCAAAGCGCTTGGGACGGAACCGTTTAGTGATTGCTGATAGTAATCAGTATTAATGGATAATAATTCATTTAAATAGCATAATAATTCTTGATTATGCATGAGCTTCGTTCTACACTAGCCCACGTTTTGTGCTATAAGTGTTAGCCTATTTTTTTCATTTTAAGAGTTGTGCATGTCTTTAAATAATCAAAATGTTAAAATTCGTAGTGCCGTGCTCGGTGCAGCTGGCTACAGTGGAGCAGAGCTTTGCGCCTTAATCACTGCCAATCCTTTTTTTGAATTATGTTACGCCTTTGCCTCGGGTGGTCGTGAAGCAGAGCCGTTGGCCAGTTTGTATCCTCGTTTTCAACAACAAATTGATATCATGGTTGAGCCATGGAGCGACGCCTTTCTGGACAGTATGACAGTGGATGTGGCTTTTTTAGCCTTACCCCATGAAGCGAGCGAGGAAATTGCGCCAAAGTTACTTGCAAAAGGCATTAAGGTGTTTGATTTATCTGGTGCATTTCGTTTAAAACAAGCGGCTCTTTATCCTCAGTATTATGGTTACGCTCATCAGCATCCTGAACTTTTATCGCAAGCTGTGTATTCACTAATGGAGTGGCAAACTGCGCCGCTTGGCGACTTAGTGTCGGTACCTGGCTGCTATCCCACAGCCTGTTCGTTAGCCTTGTTGCCGGTATTGAAAGCCGGCTTAGTCACAGACGATTGTATTCCTGTGATCAGTGCGACTAGTGGCGTGTCAGGTGCGGGTAGAAAGGCCAGTTTAAGCACCTCTTTCTGCGAAGTAGGTCTTAATGCATACGGGTTCTTTAAACACCGCCATCGCCCAGAAATTGAACAAAATTTAGGGCGCAAAGTGGTATTTACACCGCACTTGGGGAATTTCAAACGCGGCATTTTAGCAACCTGTGTTGTTAATTTAAAAAAGGGTGTAACTGCCCAACAGGTAAACGACGCCTTTGTTGCGGCTTATCAGCATAAGCCCCTGATCCGTTTTAGTCAAAAATCGCCAAATGTTGCAGATGTTGCGGGTACGCCGTTCTGTGATCTGTTTTGGCAACAAGATGGCGAGCAATTAGTGATTATGTCTGCCATCGATAATTTATTAAAAGGTGCGGCGGCTCAGGCAATGCAAGCCGCGAATGTCCGCTTTGATGTACCCGAGACAGCAGGTTTATTACCAGGAGCCTTAGTATGAAACCCGTGGTATTAAAAATGGGGGGCCGTTTATTACAAGATCGCCAAGCATTAGATGCGTTATTGGCGGTATGCGCCACGATTAAACAGCAACGCCCCGTTATCCTCGTGCATGGTGGCGGTGATCAGGTTGACAGTTGGCTGGCGAAATTTGGTTTTACCACTGAGAAAATTGATGGACAGCGCGTTTCGCCTGCTGAACAAATGCCGGTTATTACCGGTGCTTTGGATGGTGCGGTTAATGCTGAAATGGTAAGCCGAGCTATGTTGCAGGGGCTAAATCCTGTTGGGTTAAATCTGTCGGCGGGTAATGCATGTCAATTTCAGGTGAATACGCAACTCGGCGCAGTTGGTATCGCCAAACCTGCAGACGCGAAATTGTTAGAATTGCTTTTGCAGCAAGGGTTTACGCCAGTATTTAGTTCTATTGGTATTGGTCAAGAAGGGCAATTACTGAATGTAAATGCCGATTTAGCCGCTGCGGCCATCTGCCAATTAGTCAAGGGGCAGTTGGTATTACTTACTGATGTACCCGGTATTTTAGATGGCAATATGCAACTGATCCCCGCGTTAAATTCGCAGCATGCCGCGACATTGGTTGCGCAAGGTGTGATTAAAGGTGGTATGAAAGTAAAGTTAGATGCTGCTTTAGAAACCGCTGCGGCGCTGCAAAGCAATATTGTGGTGGCAGGATGGCAAAACCCAAATGATTTAATAAATTTAATGCAGGATAAGCCAGTTGGCACCTGTATTGTTTACTAACTAGCGCGTTCGAGGCGCTTTTAACAATAAGGATACCGCTTAGCGGATAACGCGTGTTTTATGAGTAAACTAACCCAGCTGCTATGTTTAGCTGAACTGGACCAAGCACAGCTGTCAGCATTATTGGATTCGGCACTAAAGATCAAACACTCGCCCCAGGACTATCGGCAGGCATTACAGGGCCGCAGTATTGCTCTGTTATTTGAAAAGCCCTCGTTACGTACTCGCGTGAGTTTTGATGTAGGCATTAACAAGTTAGGTGGCCATAGTGTCTACCTTGATTTGCAAAATGGTGCCATGGGTGTACGAGAATCTGTGGAAGATTTTGGCAGTAACCTTGCGTGTTGGACCGATGCGATCGTGGCGCGGGTTTACTCACAAAAAACCTTGGTTCAATTAGCGCTAAGCAGTAAAAAGCCGGTTATAAACGCTCTAAGTGATCTTTATCATCCTTGCCAGGCGCTAGCGGATCTTCTCACGCTAAAAGAGCAGTTCGGCGATCTCGACAAGGTCCATTTAGCGTTTGTAGGCGATGGTAATAATGTCTGTCATTCGTTAATGCTGGGCGCGGCTATTATGGGGATGGATCTCACGGTGATTACACCGCAAGGTTTTGGTCCAGATGCCCATGTATTATTAAAAGCGCAAGAGATGGCTAAGCAAAGTGGTGCTAAATTAACCTTAAGTCAGCATGTGTCTTCTGCTGCAGGTGTAGATGCCATTTATACCGATACATGGTTATCGATGGGAACACGTGCCGATCCAGCATTAATTGAACAGCTTTTCGCACCCTATCAAATTAATACTGCCGTTATGCAGCGTTTGGCAGTAAAACATTTTATGCATTGTTTACCCGCACATCGTGGTCAGGAAGTGACTAGCGAAGTTCTAGACAGTGAATACTCTTTGGCGTTGCAGCAAGCTGAAAATCGCATGCATGCACAAAATGCCGTGTTAGTTAGTTTATTTAGTTGAGGTTGATGATGAGCATCAAAAACGTAAAAAAAGTCGTATTAGCTTATTCTGGTGGTTTAGATACGTCAGCTATCGTTCCGTGGTTAAAAGATAACTACGATTGTGAAGTTATTGCGTTTGTGGCCAATGTAGGGCAAGGCGACGAAGAGCTGGCAGGCGTAGAAGAAAAAGCGATTAAGTCAGGTGCGAGCAGTTGTTATGTGGTTGATCTGCGTGAAGAGCTGGTAAACGAAGTTATTTTTCCCACCTTAAAAACCGGTGCGGTTTATGAAGGCCAATATCTCCTTGGTACGTCAATGGCACGTCCTGTAATTGCACGCGCCCAAGTTAAGTTGGCATTAGAGCTTGGCGCAGATGCGTTGTGTCATGGTTGTACTGGAAAAGGTAATGATCAAGTGCGGTTTGAAGGTGCTTTTGCAGCGCTAGCGCCACACCTTAAAGTGATTGCGCCTTGGCGTGAGTGGGAGTTTAACTCGCGTCAATCCCTGCTAGATTACTTAGCGAAAAAACAGATCCCAACTACCGCCTCTGCGACCAAAATTTATAGCCGAGATGCAAACTTGTGGCATATTTCGCATGAAGGTGGCGAAATTGAAAATCCATGGAATGAACCTTCTGAACAAATTTGGATGTGGACAAAATCGCCAGAACAAGCACCTGATCAAGCTGCTTACGTTGAGCTTAGTTTTGAGGCCGGTGCACTGACCAAAATTAACGGTCAGACGATGGGCGGTGTTGCCGCTATCGAGTGGTTAAATGAACTGGGATCAGAGCATGGTGTTGGCCGTATTGATATCGTCGAAAACCGGTTAGTGGGTATGAAATCGCGCGGTTGTTACGAGACCCCAGGCGGTACTATTTTGTTAGCTGGTTTAAAAGGCCTTGAAGCCTTGGTGTATGATCGCACCTCATTAAAATACCGTGAAGAAGTTGGACAAGAATTTGCGCAGCTTGTGTATGACGGCCGTTGGTTTACCCCGTTAAAAGATGCGTTACTGGCAGCGGCCACATCACTGGCGCAACAACTTACGGGCGATGTCGTTATTAAGCTGTATAAAGGTAACGTAACGGTTGCGAAACGTCGCTCACCGAATAGCTTATACTCAGAAGCCTTTGCTACTTTTGAGGGTGACGAGGTTTATAACCAAAAAGATGCCGAAGGCTTTATTCGTTTATACAGCTTGGCTAGCCGGATCCGTGCCTTGCACGCGAAAAAGGATTAAGCATTATGGCTATGTGGGGTGGTCGTTTCACTGAAGCGACATTAGCAGAATTTCGGGAGTTTAACGACTCCCTCAGTTTTGATTATCAACTCGCGTTACAAGATATAGAAGCCTCTAGAGCATGGGCAGCAGGCTTACTAAAAGCAGGGATAATTAATCAGGTAGAGGCACAGCAGTTAGACACTGGTTTAGCAGATTTAGCTGTCGCCATTGAAAGTGATCCTAAGTTGCCTTTGCAAACGCAAGAAGAAGATATTCACAGTTGGGTTGAAGCACAGCTGACAGCAAAATTAGGTGCGGTTGCCAAAAAGTTGCATACAGGGCGAAGTCGCAATGATTTAGTGGCTACCGATCTGCGATTGTGGACGCGGTTAAATGCGGGGCATGTACGGCAATCGTTGTTGGGAGCCATCAAAGCGTTATTAGTGTTTGCTGAGCGCGCAAAAACGGCAGTAATGCCTGGCTTTACGCACTTGCAGCGTGCTCAACCGGTATTAGTGGCACACTGGGCACTGGCTTATGTTGAAATGTTTAAACGTGATTTAGGACGTTTAGAGGATGCTGTAGCGCGTCTAGACAGCTGTCCATTAGGCTGTGGTGCGCTTGCCGGGACTGGCGTCGCGATAGATAGGCATACGTTAGCGCAGCGCTTAGGTTTTGCAGTGCCAGCGGCAAACAGTTTAGATGCGGTATCTGATCGTGATTATGTAGTCGAGCTTTCTGCTGCAGCCAGTTTGTGTATGACGCATTTATCGCGCTTGTCTGAAGATGTGATTTTCTTTTGCTCTGGCGAAGCGGGTTTCTTTAAACTTGGCGATGCCATTAGTAGTGGTTCTTCGTTAATGCCACAAAAGAAAAACCCTGACGTGTTTGAATTACTTCGTGGTAAAACCGGTCGGGTATTAGGGCATCTTGTTGCCATTATTCATGTTATAAAAGGCTTACCGCTGGCCTATAACAAAGATATGCAAGAAGACAAACAAGGCTTTTTTGATCTAATGGCAACGTGGCAACAATCGTTATTAGTGCTGGCAACCGTGTTACCCCACCTGAGTGTGAATGACGCGCAGTGTCGTCGCGCAGCCGAGCTTGGTTACAGTAATGCGACCGATTTAGCCGACTATTTAGTTGCTAAAGGGATCCCGTTTCGTGATGCACATGAGCTTTCGGGAGCGCTGGTGTTAAAAGCCTCATCAGCTAAGGTGGCCTTAGAAGCATTACCGCTAGCAGAGATGCAGCAGGTTTGCCCGCTGATTGCGGAAGATGTGTTTGCCGCCTTAACCATTGAAGCTGGGTTGGCAAAGCGTAATGCTTATGGCGGGACGTCACCTGAACAGGTGTTGGCAGCCCTGAAACGCAGTCAGTTGTGGTTTGATAGTTTGCTTGAGTAATATTACTCGGAAAAACCGGCTAAGCCTAATGCTGAACAGTTAGCATCTTTTAGGTCGATTGAGCGCTCCAGTGTTTGATAGTTAAAAGCCTACAGAATCAAATCTGTAGGCTTTTTTATGCCTATTGGCCAAGCTCTTGAAACCGTTTTAGTAAATTGTCACAGGCTATGTTGCAGTTGGCGCTAGAACAACTCGTCTAATTCTGTCGTTTTCTCTTGTTTCTCTTCCCCAAATTGTAACTGTGGCAAACTCCCTGCAGCATACTGGGTCGGCTCAGTTCCCAATTTAAAATACTCAAAATCACTGGTGTAGTCATTGCGACGGCTTAATAAACCAGAGGCTAAATCAATACGAACTGACGATATACCAACCGGCGCGGCTGTAGCACGCTCTGGATAATTAGGTAAGACATCGTTCATAAAACTGAGCCATGCCGGTAAGGCTGTGCGGGCACCTGCCTCGGTCCCGGCGCTTTGATCACGGCCTAAATTGGCATTCCACGTTGCTCGGCCTAAACTGCGATTGGCATCATCAAATCCTACCCAACTGGTCACCACTAAATCGGGCGTAAATCCGGTGAACCAGGTATCTTTAGAATCGTTTGTTGTCCCTGTTTTTCCTGAGATGTCACGGCGCTTTAAGCTCTGTGCCAAGCGGGCTGTGCCATTCCAGCCCGTGCCTTGGCGCCAATCGCCGCCTCCCCAAACACTGCTTTTCAACGCATCTGCAATTAAAAAAGCATTTTGCGCACTAATCACTTGTGGGGCGTGTTTTGGTAATGGATCTTGGTTTTGCAACGATGATTCTGTCGTTTCAGTTGTTAGCTCGGTATTGGTTTGTGCCATATCTGCAGCACAGTTATTACAGGCCAATAGTGGATTATGCTGATAAATAAGTTCGTTTTGCGAATTGAACACTTTGTCAACAACATAGGGTTGTACTAAGTAGCCACCATTGGCAAAAACAGCGTACCCCGTAACCACTTCTAGGGGGGTAGAGGAGGCAGAGCCTAATGCTAAAGTTTCATTTCGGGGTAAGTCAGTTAATGCAAAACCGAATTTTTGTAAGTGTGCAATACTGGCATCGACACCAATACCACGTAACAAACGAATGGATACCACGTTCTTAGATTTCGCCAAGGCTTCTCTGATGCGAATTGGGCCATCATACACGGCCGGTGAATTACGTGGCCGCCAAGCAATACCCGCATTGCTATCCCATTGATGGATTGGTGCATCATTCATAATACTGGCCAGCGTATAATTTTGCTCTAACGCGGCAGAGTATATAAACGGTTTAATGTTTGATCCCACTTGGCGTTTTGCCTGAGTAACGCGATTAAACTGGCTTTGCGAAAAGCTGAATCCGCCAACGAGCGCACGAATTGCGCCATTGTGTGGATCCAGTGCCACGAGAGCACTGCTAACGGTAGGCTCTTGACTTAAACGCCAGTTGTTGTCTTGTTGCCTTACCAAAATATGCATGCCAGGTGCTAATATTGCGGCTGCCGTTTTCGGCGCCGCACCTTGCCGCTCGTCATTTATAAAGCTTCTGGCCCATTTCAAACCGTCCCACTCTAAAGTGACACGCTGACCACCTTTTAACATCACCTCGGCGCTCTGCGACGCAACTGCAGTGACAACTGCGGGTAACAAGTCCTCAATACCAGGTTGCTGATCTAAGTATTGTTGCAACGCGGTTTCGTCTAAAGGGGAGTCTTCTTTAAAAACGGGCGTTTCACCTTCATTATTTTCTAATGTCGCTTTCCAGGCCAGTGCCACCGGACCACGATAGCCATGACGTTCATCATAATTATAAATGTTTTGTTGCAATGCTAAGCGCGCTTGGGTTTGTTGCTTACTGTTGATGGTGGTATACACTTTAAATCCATCAGAGTACGTCATTTCCTCGCCAAATCGTTCAACCATTTGTTGCCGTACCATTTCCGCAATATAGGGGGCAGACGCGGTGATTTGCGCACCATGTAAGCGGCTAGTGACGGGCGCGGCTATAGCATTGTCATAAGTTGTTTTATCAATGGCACCAGTATCTAACATACGTCCAAGCACAATATTGCGACGAGCTCGTGCATTACTGGCTGATCTTACCGGATTGAGCAAAGACGGTGCTTTGGGTAACCCAGCGATGATAGCCATTTCATCAACGGTTAAATCATTAACGGTTTTACCAAAATACACTTGTGCCGCGGCACCTACACCGAATGCGCGTTGACCTAATTCAATTTTATTAAGATAAAGCTCTAGGATCTCATCTTTGCTCAGTAGCTGCTCGATATGAATGGCTAAAAAGATTTCTTTTACTTTGCGGATAATTTTCTTTTCACGCGTCAAAAAGAAGTTTCGTGCAAGTTGTTGTGTGATCGTACTGGCACCTTGGCTTAACTCACCAGAGGTTGCAACAACGGTAGCTGCCCGCACAATACCAATGATATCAATACCTGGATGCTCGTAAAAACGGGTATCTTCGGTGGCTAAAAAGGCTTGAATTAACATCGGTGGCATTTCATCTAGCCTTAAGGGTATGCGTCGTTGTTCGCCAAATTGTGAGATTAACTCACCATCAGCAGTAAACACTTGCATAGGCGTTTGTAAGCGCACGTCTTTTAAGGTCGCCACATCAGGTAACTCATCTTTAAGCACCAGATAAGTGACAAAAATAGTGCTGATGCCGAGAATTGTCAGCAGCACAAAAGCCAGAAAAAGTTTTTTAAACCACGACACCGTGTGCCCCCAATTTTTAACTCCCAATTTCGCTTTAAGGCTGATAGTATATATTTATTAGACTGAGATTAAACGCTTTTTCTTGCTAAAAACCTGGGTCTGGGCTAAGAATAGTTAAACAAAATGGATTAATAATAACGTGGCCACTCGATGCTATGATTAAAAGCCTTTTCAGTAAGAAAGCCCCTATGATGGTGGGGTTAGATATCGGCTCACATTCCGTTAAGGCAGTGTTATTAAGCCTTAACAGCGGTTATTACCGAGTTGAAGCCTTTGCTATTGAACCTATGGCGAAAGGCGCTATGTCTGATCGAGAAATTCAAGACATTGAGGCCGTCAGTTCAGTACTAACAAAAATTCGCAAAAAAATCCCCCGCACTGTCAAATTTGCTGCAATCGCTATTTCAGGTTCCACTGTGATCAGTAAGGTGATTTTTATGGATGTGTCCTTATCTGATGCTGAATTAGAGAGCCAGATCGAAGTTGAAGCCGATACCCTTATTCCTTACCCATTAAACGAAGTAAGCTTAGACTTCGAAAAGCTAGATGTTAACGAAGCTGATCCTTCCAAAGTCAATGTGTTGCTAAGTGCTGCGCGCACCGAAAGTGTCGAAGCACGGGTTGGGGCGTTAGCGGGGGGGGGCTTCACTGCTAAGGTCGTTGATGTTGAAAGTTATGCATTAAGCCGTGCAGCCGAGTTATGTTTTAGTCAATTACCTGCTGATGCCGCCAACAAAGTAGTGGCGATGGTGGATATTGGCGCCACCATGACGTTACTCAGTATTGTGGAGGCGGGCAAAACACTCTACACCCGCGATCAAGTGTTCGGTGGAGAACAATATACCCGTAGTATCTTATCTTATTATAATAAAAGTTATGATGAAGCAGAATTTGCTAAGGTAACAGGCGATTTACCGCCCAATTATACCTTTGAGGTTCTTGCGCCATTTCAAACCATGCTACTGCAACAAATTCGCCGTGGGATACAAATGTATTTAACCAGTAGTGGCAAAGAGGGTATTGATTACTTAGTCATTTCTGGCGGGTCTGGTTTGATTGAAGGTATCGATAAATTGTTGGTTGATGAGTTGGGGATTCATACGATAATCGCGAATCCGTTCACTAGCATGGATGTTGCGGCCACGGTTGAACGCGATCAACTTGACAAATATGCACCACAATTAATGGTTGCCAGCGGGTTGGCGTTGAGGAGCTTTTCGTCATGGCATATATAAATTTACTGCCCTGGCGCGAGGTTGCACGAAAAGAGCGCCAAAAAAACTATGTTATGATTTTAGCGCTCACAGCTTTAGCCAGTTTTTTATTGTTTTTTATTGTAAATCAAATATATAACGCTAGGTTAGATGGCCAAGCTAAGCGAAATCAGTATTTAGAAAGTGAAATACGTATCCTTGATCAGCGCATTGCAGAGATTCGTAACTTAAACGAGACCAAGCGCAGTTTGCAGCAACGCATGACATTAATTGAACAACTGCAAGGCAGCCGCAATTTAGGCACACAAATAATGACTGAAATCGCCAATATTGTGCCAAACGGTGTGTACTTAACCCAGCTTGAAAAGAAAGGCCCCATGTTGCTGCTTGTCGGAAAAAGTGAATCCAATAATCGGCTATCTAATATGCTTCGTGATGCTGAACAATCTGAATTATTAACTGAACCTTATCTCGAGTTTATTCAAGCTGGACAAGACAGGCCGAGTTTGCTTAGCGATTTTCGGATGCATCTAAAAATCAGTGGGTTTGAAGCGTTAGACCAAGCTTCTGCCACGGCTCCGGCCCCACAGGGAGCGACAAAATGAGCCTTAATATGAAGTTGTCTGACATCGATATTAATGATCTCGATTTAGAAAATATGGGATCTTGGCCTATAACGGTTAAAGTTATTTTTGCCGTTATTGTGGCTGCATTGGTATCGGTATTAAGTTATTACCTCTTAATTGATAGTAAAATAGATGAGTTGTCAGCTGCTAAGCAAAAAGAAATAGAATTACGTCAGTTATATCAAACCCGTTATGCTGCTGCTGTTAATCTAGAGGCCTACCGTGAACAAATGAATGAAATGGAGCAGACATTTTCAGTTTTGTTAAAACAGTTACCTACCACGCATGAAACCCCTGGTCTGCTTGATGATATTACGTATGTTGGTACGACAAGTGGCTTAAATTTTTTACGGATTAACTGGGAACCTGAGGTTGAGAAAGAGTTTTATACTGAGTTGCCTATCCGTATTGATGTCGTAGGGGATTATCACCAATTCGGTAATTTTGTAAGCGAAGTTGCGAAGTTACCGCGTATTGTTAGTTTGCATGACTTTACCATTCAAGCTGGGCCTGATAATCGGTTACGCTTTAATGTGGTTGCAAAAACCTACCGTTACAAGGACAGCACGCCATGAGAGCGATCATTGTTGTGAGTGTCGCCCTTTTATGTTTAAGTGGCTGTTTTGACGATGTTAGTGATATTCAGGTTCACATGGAAAATGTGAAAGCGAATACTCGGCAACGGGTTGAGCCTTTACCTCAAGCGAAAGAATTTACGCACATTGCCTATGCTGCGGCAGAACGGCGCAGCCCTTTTGTGGAACCTACACCGGAAGCAATCCAAGATCGCTTTTTACAACAACAAGACTGTTTACACCCAGACCCAAACCGTCGAAAAGAAATGCTAGAACGTTTTGCGCTCGATAATTTAAAGATGCGTGGCACCTTGGGTGATGGAAATAAATTATGGGGTTTAATTGAATCGGCCGATAACGCTTTACATAGAGTGACAATTGATAATTATATGGGCCTTTTTCATGGCCGCGTGACGCGCGTTGAACCAACGTCGATTGATTTGTTGGAGTTAATACCTGACGGCTCGGGTTGCTGGGTAGAACGCACCACAAAAATCCAAATGTTCGATGCTGCAGCAGCAGGCAACTAGGTGTGCGAGTAAATTATGGATAAATTAATTAGAATTAAAAATGTAGGATTGAAAGGTAGCAAACTTGCCTTGTTCGCTTGGTTGCTGGCGGTATTGCCGGCCAGTGCAGCGCCGCTCCTGTACGAAGTGCGTTATAACCCGTTGTTAAATGGTGAAACCGAAATAGAGTTTGTCTTCGACGAGCCGCTACAGCAAGCACCTGAAATTCAAATTTTAACGAGCCCCGCGCGAATTAGTGTTAATTTTGGTCAAGCAGAATTAGAGCAACGATTGGCGGACGTTGCCATTGGGCAAGCAGGGGTTACGAATGTGCGCTCATCGCTGACTGAACAAGGCGTTACGTCTGTCATTGGTATGAATGCTCTTAAAGTATATCGCACACGTTTGAATGATAACGTCTTTGCGGTGCATTTAGCTGATACTCCAGAAGTTGTGCGTCCCGGTGCAGACTCAACCGTAAACCCCAGTTTTGTGAACCAATTACAAGCGGTTGACTTTCGTCGTGGTGATAAAGGCGATGGGCGAATTTTAGTGTTTTTGAAAGAAAATGCCGCTGCAGTGGATGTACAGGAAAGATTGGGTAAGTTAGAAATTGAGTTTCACAATACTGCCATTCCCGATGAATTATTGTATCAATTAGATGTTGTTGATTTTGCAACAGTCGTAAAAGGAGTTGAAACCTTTCGAGAGGGTACCTCCACGCGCTTAGTGGTAGATACGACCCATCAATTTACCTACAGTTATCAGCAAATTGATAATATCTTTACGGTGAGTTTGCAGCGAGATGCAACCAATCGCAGCATTTTAGGTGGCGGCCGTGAATATTCGGGTCGGGCTATCTCACTTAACTTCCAAGATATTCCCATTCGAACGGTGCTGCAGATTATTGCGGATTACAATGGTTTTAATTTGGTTACTAGCGATTCGGTTACTGGCAATATTACCTTGCGCTTAGATGGTACTCCTTGGGATCAAGCCCTTGATATTGTGCTGCGTGTTAAGGGGCTGGATAAACGGATGGAAGGCAATATTTTAATGGTAGCGCCTACTGAAGAATTAGCCTCGCGCGAAGCCAGAGAATTAGAGGCGCGGCAACAAGTTGAGCAGTTAGAACCTCTTTTCTCAGATTTGATCCAAATTAATTATGCAAAATCGGGTGATCTTGCCGGATTGTTATCGAATAAAGATGCAACCTTGTTATCAGCCAGAGGCAGCGTGGTTGTTGATGAGCGTACTAATACGATTTTAATTAAGGATACAGCGCGTAATATTGAAAGCGTGCGTCGTTTGATCGAACGTTTAGATATTCCCGTTCGTCAAGTCCTGATTGAATCACGTATTGTCACGGTGAATGACAACGTTACTGATGAACTCGGTATTCGTTGGGGCTTCAGTGATCAACAAAGCAGCAGCGGAGGTAATCGCGGTGTGTCGGGTACGGCTCCGGGTGCCAATGGCATTTCTACTGGTAACTTTCCTGCTTTAGATGATCGTTGGAATGTAAATTTACCGGTAAGTAATCCGGCGGGTAGCATTGCATTTCATGTTGCACGTCTGGCTGATGGGACTTTATTAGATCTAGAATTATCTGCGTTAGAGCAAGAAAACAAAGGTGAAGTTATTGCAAGCCCGCGTATAACAACCTCTAATCAAAAAGAAGCCAGCATTGAGCAAGGGGTTGAAATTCCTTATGTTCAAGCGGCATCAAGTGGTGCTACTACGGTAGAATTCAAAAAAGCGGTATTGAGTTTAACGGTAACGCCACAAATTACGCCTGATAATAAAATTATCTTAGATTTAGTGATTACACAAAACACGCGTGGTGAAACAGTACAAACGCCAACTGGCCCAGCCACAGCGATTAATACGCAACAAATTACGACACAAGTTTTGGCTGATAATGGCGAGACGATTGTTTTGGGGGGTATTTACCAACAGCAAATCGTTTCTAATGTCAGCAAAGTGCCATTGCTTGGCGATATTCCGTATTTAGGCGTTATGTTCCGTAACAAACGTGAACTTAATGAAAAAAGCGAGCTGCTGATCTTTGTTACCCCACGAATTTTAACCGAGGGACAATAGTCCACTTTGGAGGCGAGTTGCTGACTTGCCTCCAGATTTGCGGCCTTGTCAGAATTAACTTGCCAATGAAAGGGCATTCCTGACATAATTCAGCGCTTCAATTTTTCGTGGGAGCCTAACGGTCCTTGAATTCAACTTTTCTTTGAGTTAGCTGATTTAGCAATACGACATATGGCAGAAAAACGTAATATCTTCCTAGTGGGTCCTATGGGTGCGGGTAAAAGCACAATTGGCCGCCATTTAGCAGACATGCTGCATCTTGAATTTTATGATTCTGATCAGGAAATCGAACGCCGTACCGGTGCAGATATCGCCTGGGTTTTTGATCTAGAGGGTGAGGAAGGCTTTCGTGTACGCGAAGAAGGCGTGATTCAGGATCTTACCGAATTACAAGGTATAGTATTAGCGACGGGGGGCGGCTCAGTATTGAGCAAAGAAACCCGTAATCGCTTGTCTGCACGTGGCATAGTCGTGTACCTAGAGACACCTATTGAAAAACAGGTAGCACGCACGCAGCGCGATAAAAAGCGCCCTTTACTTCAGACTGAAGAAGAACCAAGAGAGGTTCTTGAGCGTTTGGCTGCAGAGCGTAATCCGTTATATGCAGAAATTGCAGATTTTACGGTTCGCACCGATGAACAAAGTGCGCGTGCTGTGGCGAATCAAATTATCGAGAAACTTGGTTTTTAATCGCGTTATTAACGATAAGGAGCGCTGCTAATGCAAAAAGTTGACGTACAACTTGGCGAGCGCAGCTATCCTATCCATATTTCCAGTAATTTCACTGCGTTATTACCTGAGCTAGCTACGGCTGCTCAGGTAGTTATTATTTCTAATCCCCATGTTGCCGCGTTGTATCTTGAGCCTGTTGCTGCGCTTTTTCAGCAACGCCCTAAACACTTTTTATTGCCTGATGGCGAGGCTTACAAAACTTTAGCGTCCTTTGAGCAGATTATGTCTTTTTTGCTTGAGCAAAAAATGTCGCGTGATGTGGTGTTAGTTGCCTTAGGTGGTGGTGTTATTGGCGATATAACGGGGTTCGTAGCGGCGTGTTTTCAACGGGGGGTACGTTTTATTCAAATACCTACCACCTTATTATCTCAGGTTGATTCGTCAGTGGGCGGGAAAACGGCAGTTAACCATCCGCTGGGTAAAAACATGATTGGTGCTTTCAAACAACCGGAACAAGTTGTAATAAATACCCAGGTCTTAACGTCTCTCGCACCGCGTGAGTTTGCCGCAGGCATGGCTGAAGTCGTTAAGTACGGTTTGTTGGGCGATGCAGCTTTTGCACAATGGTTACTGCAACATGCTGCAGCGATTAAGCAACAAGATGCAGAAACGTTAGCGCATATGATTCAACATTGCTGTCAAATGAAAGCCGATATTGTTAGTCGAGATGAGACTGAGCAAGGTGAACGTGCACTCCTTAATTTGGGGCATACCTTTGGTCATGCAATAGAAGCATTTATGGGATATGGTGAATGGCTTCACGGTGAGGCGGTGGCAGTCGGTATGGTGATGGCAGCCCGAGTTGCGGCACAACGTGGCTGGATAACGGCTGAGGAATTAAGTTTTTCGGAAAAACTGATCGCCCAGTTTGACTTGCCAACGGCATCACCTTCGAACATGCATATTGATGACTTTTTGCCTTTTATGAAAACGGATAAAAAAGTCAAAGCGGGCAAAATGCGTTTTATCTTGCCTACCGCGCTAGGCAAAAGTGCGGTGGTTGCTGACGTTACCGAGCACGAGTTACAGCAAGTTTTTGCGTAATGAAAGTCCGAGGCCTGCAACAACAACTCGCAGCGTCAACCTTTCTGCTTCCTTCGCAGCGTGATGTGCTGTCTCGTTTACTGTTCCAATTAGCCTTTAATGATTTTACTCGGCTTGCAATTGTTGGTGGTGCAGGAAGTGGCAAAACAACATTGGCATTAGGTTTGGCTGAGTTGTTTTCCGATTGTGATGAAATTCTGATTAATGTAGCGATGCTGCAAGCCCCTCTGGCGGATGAGTTACTCACAGCACAGTTAGCCAAGCAATGGTTTGCTGAGCCTAATTTGTCCAAAGCACAATTGCTGCACAAATTAACGGCTGTAGCCGAGTCTAGAACTCTAGTATTGATTGCAGATGATCCTGAACACCTGACGGCGACTCAGTACGATTGGATACTGACGCTACCCGTAAGAGTGTTTATGTTCACCAGTCGTGCTGACAGTAATATGCAACTTAATCTCGCCTTGCCCGTAATTACTTTGGCAGATTGTGAACAATTATTAGCAGTTGAAGGATTAGATCCGTTAGCGCTGGCAGAACGCTTTGCGCACAGTCAGCAAAATTTGCATAAATTACTACATAACGTACCTATTCGAACCGCGTCTGCGGCACAGACACACAAACACACCAGCGCCAGTACTAAACCTCCTATATGGGCCCTTGCTGTTGGCTTAGCTCTAGTTCTCATTGTCATTATCGCCAGTTTCTTACCTGACACAACTGAGCCTGTAGATGCGGGTGAGAATGTTGCTCGCAATACGTCTCAAGTGATAGTGCCCTTACCCGATAATACCGAAAACGCAAATGACACCAGCGTATCAAGTACGGAACCGTCTGTTGTCTTATCAGTACCTCAGAATGAACGTTCAGAGATCACTGTAGATAACAAGACAGTTAATGAGGTGCCCGCTGCCGTGATTCCTCCAGTGGATAGTGTTGCACCTGTTCTCGAACCTGAGATTGATCCACGTTTGTCTGAAGTTGTCGATCTTTTACCAGCTGTGATTTCATCAGACGCTGCGGTAATCCAAGCCGAACCGGTTCGTGATCCCATATCACCGGCAACAGAGAATAAGGCTGTAACCGCATCAAATGAGGAAGGTAAGGTGGTAAGGGCATCAGCGCCAAAAGCCGCTCTCTATGATCATCAAACCTTGTTGCAGCTGCCAGCTAGACAATTGTTAGTACAAATTGCAGTATTATCGTCTGAAAACGCTTTACGGCGATTTACCCGTAATTATCCTAAGCTGCCGGTGATGGTCTATCAGCGTCAATGGCAAGGTCGCCAGCAATGGGTTATTGTTAGTGGTCCCTTTATTAATAATGCTGCTGCTAAGCAACATATTCAACAGCTGCCTTCGGCGTTAAGTGCCAGTGGGCCTTTTATTAAAACTGTCGGTGCAGTTCAACAAGAAATAAATGCCTGGCAACAATTAACGCTGTCCGAACCCAGTCAAGGTAATTAAGTGGTACAGAAACGAAGTCGTGCTTTCTTAAAGTGGGCCGGAGGAAAATACAATTTAGTTACTCAACTGCAACAGCACTTGCCTGAGGCTGACTGTTTGGTTGAGCCTTTTGTAGGTGCGGGATCGGTATTTCTTAATACACAGTATCCATCCTATCGTCTGAATGACATTAATGCCGATTTAATTGAGTTGTACAAAATTGTCCAACACGGCGCCGACAAGTATATTGCGGATGCGCGAACCCTTTTTGTTGCGAGTGCCAACGAGCGAAACAGCTATTTGTCGTTACGACAGCAGTTTAACGACGAGACAGATCCTTATCAACGTGCTTTATTATTCTTGTATTTAAACCGGCATGGTTATAATGGTTTGTGCCGATATAATTTATCCGGAAAATTTAATGTGCCATTTGGTAGTTACAAAAAGCCATACTTTCCTGAGGCGGAATTACACTTTTTTGCGGAAAAGTCTCAGCGAGCTGAATTTACGTGTACCAGTTATCAAGACGTTTTTAAGCAATTAAAACCCGGACAAGTAGTGTATTGCGATCCACCTTATGTACCATTAAGTAAAACGGCTAGTTTTACCAGTTATGCACAACAAGGTTTTAGTCTTGATGATCAAGCGCAATTGGCGATTCTTGCTGAACAGGCGCAACATTCAGGTATTACTGTATTAATTAGTAATCACGATACAACTTGGACACGAAAAATATATCAACAAGCGAGTTTACAGAGTATTGAGGTGGCGCGCTCTATCAGCCAAAAGGGCCATGGGCGAGGAAAGGTAGCAGAGTTATTTGCGGTATACGCCGCTAAGAAAACATAAGCCAAAGTGTAAATATAATTAGCTAAAGGTGTTTTAAACCATGCTGTGTTCGCCAGTAAATAGGCATGATTCAATGTGGTGTAATTGAATAGGGCGTTAGCGTAGAACCAAAGAAACGATAAGAATTAATATGCCGACGAACGCGGCTGCCAGTAAAATCCCAGTAATAATGAAAGGCACTGCGCTGCGGCTTTGAAAATCGTGTAAACGTTGTTTTTCAGACTGAACGCCGATAAAGGCACCCAAAACGGCTTTGAACACTTGCCAGATAGTAGTCTGTTTAGTGGTCATGCAAGCGGTAGTTATGATTTTGGGGTATTGGCAGGGAGCATTCGGCTAACCAATTCTAAAAAATCGACAAAGTGAAATTGTGTTGAGCGACTATCGCCAGATAACCAGCTAACCCAACTGCGCTGCGCATCGATACACAATGCGTTTTCCGCGGAAATACAGGGAGTAGGGCTATCCATTTGCCAAACTGCAAAAGCAAGAACAGCTCCGCATGCTATTAGCATCGATCTGCTTGTTTTGGTAAGTTTCATGTTAATTCCTGTTAACCTAATTGCTTCCTGATGATGATAATAGATTCTGTTGCCAGACACAAGCTGATTATTTCTTGTACGCTGTGTCTGGAAACTTTACTCTCAGGTTAAGCTTTGTTATGGCTAAATTCTTTTGGAATTAAAAACTTTTTGATACACCTAACACCACGCGACTGTCGCATAGCGTGCATTCTTTAATATCGGTGTCAATATAGGCTAATGATAAGCCAATGCCTAACACTTCGGTACTTAATGTCACACCATAATCTAAATAGCTGGCAGAGCTATCATCACTATATTCGTTCTGGCCAATATGGAAATCTAGCCCAAAATTTTCACTGAGAGCTAAGCTGTAGCCGGCGTAAACGTAGTAATAGTTACCCGTATTCCCATAATAATCATCACTGTATGCTAATCCTAACGTCAGATCCTTATATGACACAGAGCCATAAAGTTCCCAGAAGTTCGAGCCTTCGAATTCTGTGTTTGGATAGCCATAACGCATGATACCTACATCGGCAGACCAATCTTCAGCGATATCACCGCTCCATCCTAACATTACGTCTAACTCTAAGGTGCCTTGACCACCAAAATCGACACTTGAACCCCATACGGATACGTACAAACCGGATTCAGCAGCCAGCGTTAATCCGCCTTGTAATGCGGGCGCTTCATCTGTTTGCGAAATACCACGGAAGGCATAGTCTGAAACAAAGGTAACATCGCCACTGACTTCTACGGCTTGCGTTTGCATACTGGCAGCGCTCAGCGCGACAAATAAACTGCTATAGGTTGCTACCGAAAGTTTTTTCATTAATGTCATTTTTATGTTCCCCTTATTTTGGATTCACTATAGCTATTTCCAAGATGTGTGCCATTAAACAATATTGAATTTAAACAATGTGTTAGCTTTAATGCTTGTTTGGTTAGACGGCTAGGCTGCCGCTTAATGGTGCATAGCTGCCTGATTATTGTGCAGTATTATGTTAGGTGTCTTGGCCTGCGTTCACTGACGCATAAGCTTACGAAAAGATGCATTGTGGAGCATAATTCAGTAAAGTGATGCTTTTTAAGAGGAGTTTGCTATGTTGCCATACTTGATTGCCCCTTCAATACTTTCAGCCGATTTTGCTCGCTTAGGTGAGGAGGTAACCAAGGTGTTAGCAGCTGGTGCCGATGTTGTCCACTTTGATGTCATGGATAATCATTATGTGCCAAATTTAACCATCGGCCCGATGGTTTGCCAGGCGCTTCGAAAATTCGGGATCACCGCGCCCATTGATGTGCATTTAATGGTTGAGCCAGTTGATGCATTGGTACCACAATTTGCGAAAGCCGGTGCAAGTATCATTACCTTCCATCCAGAAGCGTCAAAGCATATTGACAGAACTTTGCAACTGATTAAAGAAAATGGCTGTCAGGCCGGATTAGTGTTTAATCCGGGCACACCATTAAGCTATTTAGACTATGTGTTAGACAAAGTCGACGTTATTTTATTGATGTCGGTTAATCCGGGCTTTGGTGGCCAAGCCTTTATCCCAGCAACCTTAAATAAGCTGGCCGCAGCTCGGCAATTGATTAAGCAAAGTGGTTTACCTATTCGTTTAGAAATAGATGGTGGCGTAACAGTCGATAATATTGCGGAGATTGCCGCTGCCGGTGCTGATATGTTTGTCGCTGGGTCCGCTATATTTAATAGCCCAGACTATGCCGCTACGATTGAAGCCATGCGGGCTAATTTAGCTAAAATAAGCAATTAATGGCTTTTTGCTGCGTTTACAGCAGTTAAAGGTATAATACAGCAAATTAAGTGTGTAGTAGCAACAGGATAAAGAGCAGCATGAGTCGTAAACCTATCGTACTGAGTGGCGCCCAGCCTTCTGGACAATTAACCATTGGCAACTATTTGGGTGCCTTACGTCAGTGGGATCGCATGCAAGATGATTATAATTGCTTGTATTGCATCGTCGATTTACATGCGATTACGGTGCGCCAAGAGCCTGATGCGCTGCGCAGTGCCTCGCTAGACAGTTTAGCCTTGTATTTGGCGTGTGGCATTGATCCTGAACGCTCTGCCGTTTTTATGCAATCGCATGTGCCAGAGCACAGTCAATTGGCATGGGTATTAAATTGTTATACCCAGTTTGGCGAATTAAGCCGCATGACGCAATTTAAAGATAAATCTGAACGGCATAATAATAATGTTAATGCCGGGCTGTTTACATACCCGGTATTAATGGCGGCAGATATTTTGTTATACCAAGCGAATCAAGTGCCGGTTGGTCACGATCAAAAGCAGCATTTAGAATTAGCACGTGATGTTGCCACGCGGTTTAATGCGCTGCATGGTGATATTTTTACGATTCCTGAGCCTTTTATCCCCGAGGTGGCAGCGCGCGTGATGAGTTTGCAAGAGCCGTTAAAGAAAATGTCAAAGTCTGACGAAAACCCATGGAACTTTGTGGGGTTGTTAGAAGATCCAAAAATGATCAGCAAAAAATTCAAAAAAGCGATCACCGACTCTGAAGATCCACCACGCGTTTATTTTGATCAAGAAAACAAACCTGGCGTAGCTAATTTATTAAATATTTTAAGTGGTGTTACCGGTAAATCAGTGGACGCGCTGGTCGCAGAGTACGAAGGCAAAATGTATGGTCATCTAAAAACGGATGTTGCTGATGCGGTAATTACGTTATTGGAACCGGTACAGCATAAGTTTAAAGAAATTCGTGCTGATCATGCTTTCATGCAACATGTATTACGTGCGGGCGCCGCTAAAGCCCGTGAACACGCCGCTAACACCCTGCAACAGGTTAACGCTGCAGTGGGTTTTGTTGCACCTTAATCTATCACTGACGATCGGGACATCATAATGCTGTTGATGATCGATAATTACGATTCGTTTACCTGGAACCTCGTGCAGTATTTTGCTGCACTAGGCCAGCAGGTATTAGTTAAACGAAATGATGATGTAACAGTAGCGCAAATTAAGCAGTTAGCGCCGCAATACTTAGTCATTTCTCCTGGGCCGGGTACACCCTCTGAGGCGGGTGTTAGCCTTGCGGCGATCGACGCCTTTGCTGGAAAATTGCCTATTTTAGGGGTGTGCTTAGGGCATCAAGCGATTGCACAGGTATTAGGTGCCAAGGTGGTACGTGCAAGGCAAGTTATGCACGGCAAAAACTCGTTTATACAACATCAACAAACGTCAGTATTCAAAGGATTGCCTTCACCATTAAGTGTTACGCGGTATCATTCTTTGGTGGTTGATGCGGACTCGTTGCCGGCGCAGGTTAAGATCACTGCTACCACCATGCCCGCTGCTGATGGTTGGCAAGATATCATGGGCTTAAGTGTTGCTGAGCAGCAGCTACATGGTGTGCAATTTCATCCTGAAGCCATCCTTACTGAACATGGTCAGACCATGTTGGCAAATTTTTTAGCATTGACTGAATAATCTTTTTTTAATTTCTGCGTTTTTCTGCCAGCACAGTTGGGCTCTGTACTGGCGGCCTGCTGTGTTCACTTATGGGTGTAGTCTTAACGGCTATCTATTCATTTCTGCTGCAAATCTATCTGCAGCCCTTATTTTTTAGGGCTTTGCGAGCCTTTTCAACACAAGACACGGCTGTTTAAATCTGTAATAATGCAGGAAATGACCACATATAGTGGTACGCCTTACCTTACTGCCCGCACTAAGAGGATAGAATTATATGACTGCTGAAACTCAGGTAACCAGAGCGCTGTTTGACGAAGTCATGGTGCCTAATTACGCCCCTGCGAAACTTATCCCAGTAAAAGGGCAGGGTTCACGTGTTTGGGATCAAGAGGGTCGTGAATATATTGATTTTGCAGGTGGAATTGCAGTAAGCAGTTTAGGGCATTGTCATCCCGCTTTAGTTAATGCAATTAAAGACCAAGCCGAGAAGTTATGGCATTTAAGTAATGTGCTGACCAATGAACCCGCTCTGCGTTTAGCCCAAAAATTAGTGGATCACACCTTTGCTGAAAAAGTGTACTTCTGTAACTCGGGTGCAGAAGCCAACGAAGCGGCGTTTAAATTGGCTCGTCGCTGGGCGCTTGATACCCATGGTGAGCACAAAAACGAGATCATTTCGTTTGCAAAAAGCTTCCATGGCCGCACTTTTTTTACTGTTACGGTAGGCGGTCAAGCATCCTACTCAGATGGTTTTGGTCCTAAACCTGGCGCTGTGCTGCATGCCGAATACAACAATCTTGACAGTGTTAAAGCGTTAATTTCTGATAAAACCTGTGCCATTGTGGTAGAACCTATTCAAGGTGAAGGCGGCATTATTCCGGGTGATTATGGGTTTTTACAAGGATTACGTGCACTGTGTGATGAACACCATGCTTTGTTAGTGTTTGACGAAGTACAAACCGGTGTTGGTCGTACGGGCAAGTTATTCGATTACATGAACTGTGGTGTAACGCCAGACATTTTAACCTCGGCAAAATCATTAGGGGGTGGTTTCCCAGTGGGTGCGATGTTGACAACAACCGCTATTGCTGCACATTTAAAAGTGGGCACCCATGGTAGTACTTATGGAGGGAATCCCCTTGCTTGTGCTGTTGCAGAAGCGGCCATTGACACCATTAATACGCCTGAGGTGTTAAACGGCGTGATTAAAAACGAGCATATTTTCAGAGAGTGCTTACAGGCGATCAACGACAAGTACCATGTATTTGCTGAAGTTCGAGGCAAAGGTATGCTACTAGGCGCTGTATTAAACGAGCAATATAAAGGCCGTTCACGTGAGTTTTTCTTAGCCGCGGCTGATCACGGTTTATTCGCGTTAGTCGCTGGGGTTGATGTGGTACGTTTTGCGCCCTCGTTAGTGATCACGGAAGAAGAGATTCGTGAAGGAATGAAACGCTTCGATGCCGCGGTTAAGCAAGTCGTTAATAGTTAATTTAAACGCCAGAAAACGGCACTAAGACCGTTGGCTGGGGTAGCGAGCTACCCCAAGTAACATGAATGAAGCTAGCAGGTGAGTGTAATCACCTGCAACATAATAAAGCAAAAATGGAGTAAGCGACGATGATGATAATTCGCCCGATTAGAGCGAATGATTACCCGGCGCTGTATCAGATGGCAGTAGAATCTGGGCATGGTTTTACGTCCTTGCCGGTAAATGAAGAGTTGCTAATGCGAAAGATTAGCCGCTCAGAAGCTTCGTTTACCAAAGCCACTAATACACCGGGTGATGAGGGGTATTTATTCGTTCTAGAAGATACTAGCACCGGCCAAGTTTGTGGCACTAGTGCCCTTGAAGCCGCGGTAGGGTTAGATGATGCGTTTTATCATTATCACTTGGGTAAAGTGGTGCACAGTTCTCGTTCTTTAGGCGTGTATAAAACGGTTGATATTCTTACCCTATGCAACGATTACACTGGGGTAAGCGAACTGTGTACCTTATTTTTGCGCCCCCAGTTTAGGCAAAAGCATAATGGCCGCTTACTGTCAAAAATGCGTTTTTTGTTTTTGGCCGAATTTGCCGCACGGTTTTCGGATAAAATCATTGCTGAGCTACGTGGTGTGTCGGATGCACAAGGCAATTCCCCCTTTTGGCAATGGTTACAAGAACACTTTTTTTCGGTTGATTTTCCTACCGCAGATTATCTTACTGGGATTGGGCAAAAAGAATTTATCGCAGAATTAATGCCTAAATACCCCATATACGTCAGTTTATTAAGCCCTGTTGCCCAGCAAGTCATTGGCAAGGTACATGAACAAACTCGACCGGCTTTGGCATTACTCGAGTCTGAAGGATTTTCATGTCGCGGGTATGTAGATATTTTTGATGCAGGCCCAACGGTAGAAGCGCGCACTTCACATATTCGAACCATTCGCGAAAGCCAACGTTTACAAGTGGAATTAGGTACTGTTGGTGCCGCTGCTGAACCTTATCTTATCAGTAATACCTCGCTGACCGGCTTTCGTGCCAGTTGGGCCATGTTAGCGCCTACAGCAAACAGTAATCATATCACCCTACCCACTGCGTTAGCGAATGCGCTAGATCTTCGCGCGGGCGATTGGGTAAGAATAAGTAAAATTTAAAAACAGGAGTGACAGATGAGCCAAGCAGTGCAATTTATTAATGGTCAGTGGTTAGCTGGCGCAGGCCAAGCTTTTCAATCTTTAGATCCTGCAAAGAATCAGATTATTTGGCAAGGTCAAGCTGCCAGTGCTGCGCAAGTAGCGGACGCCATAGCGGCTGCACGTCAAGCGCAATTAGCCTGGGGCGATTTAAGCTTTAATGAACGTGTGGCCTACGTTAAAAAATTTGCCGAACAGCTCAGCAGTCAAAAAGAGGTATTTGCGGCATGTATCGCTGAGGATACCGGCAAAGCCATGTGGGAAAGCCGTACTGAAGTGGCAGCCATGATTGGTAAAATTGATATTTCAGTGCGTGCTTATGAAGAGCGTACTGGCGTAAAAGAAAACCCTATGCCACAAGGGCGTGCGTTTTTACGGCATAAACCACATGGTGTAGTGGCGGTATTTGGCCCTTATAATTTCCCAGGCCATTTACCCAATGGTCATATTGTACCTGCTTTATTGGCAGGGAATACTGTTGTTTTTAAGCCGTCTGAGTTAACGCCGAAGGTGGCAGAGTTTACCGTTAAATTGTGGCAACAAGCGGGTATCCCTGCGGGGGTGATTAATTTGGTACAGGGTGAAGTTGACACAGGTAAAGCTCTGGCCAGTGATAACGGTATCGATGGCTTATTCTTTACGGGCAGTTCACGTACCGGACATTATTTACATCAACAATTTGCGGGTCGGCCAGAGAAAATTCTCGCGCTGGAAATGGGTGGTAATAATCCTCTATTGGTTAAAGACGTTACCCAGATTGATGCTGCGGTGCATGATATTATTCAATCTGCATTCATTACATCAGGACAGCGCTGTACGTGTGCCCGTAAATTATATTTACCTGCTGATGCACAAGGTGATGCGATATTAGCCAGGTTGCTGCAGGTCAGTGAGGCTATCGTTGTCGGCGAGTATGATGCTCAGCCACAACCCTTTATGGGATCAATGATTTCACAAGCCGCAGCCAAAGGTATGTTAGCAGCACAACAACAATTGATCGCCTTAGGGGGTAAAGTATTACTTGAGTTAACGCAGCCACATGCTGATAAAGCTATTGTGACACCAGGTATTATTGATTGCACTGCCATAACGGATTTTCCAGATGAAGAGCACTTTGGCCCCTTATTGAAAGTCTTCCGCTATACCGATTTTGATCAGGCAATTGATGCGGCTAACCAAACTAGCTTTGGTTTGTCGGCAGGCTTGCTGAGTGATAGCCATGAGTTGTATCAGCATTTTTATAAGCGGATCCGAGCGGGTATTGTAAATTGGAATCGTCCCATTACTGGGGCAAGTTCGGCCGCGCCGTTTGGGGGTATTGGTAAAAGTGGTAACCATCGCGCCAGTGCTTATTATGCAGCAGACTACTGCGCTTATCCGGTTGCGTCGGTGGAGCTTGAGCAAGTTGTTTTACCTGAGCAGTTATCTCCAGGCCTGACGTTTTAAGGACATTAGGTTTACTGTTTATCTGATCGGCGCTCCCGCGCCGATTTGTTTTCTGCAAAATATTTTGCTTAAATAATCCCTGTTAGCTATTCACTGTTGTAATATGGTTAACGCCATTTACGTAGCACTTTTTGAGCAGGTTATTTATGGTCATTGATAAACCCGGTTACGAACACCTGATCCAGTTTCTGACTGAACATTTAACGTTATTTACTGCTCAGGGACCGATCGCTACGCCAAGTAAAACAATTGGGGTATTGCTTGAAGAAAAGATTGCTGAGCAAATCATTACGCTTTGTACCCAGCATAGCGATTTAGAAATGAATCATCGTTCATTAATTATTCGTGAAATCGATGGCATTATGTATGATCTACAAGAAATATTGGCCTCTGTTTTAGAAAAACCCGCCACGGAACATCAACTTGAACTGATTACTGAAATTGCTATGTTGGTAAAAAATCTGTTCGATAACGCCATTGCAGCATTGTTTGATTAACTGCATATCTATTACCACTCTTATAATTAATAGTTTTTTCGCTCTTTTTTCGCTTTTTTCTAAGTCTTGCTGTTCTCTGTCTCCTGTTATGGTTGCCCAGTAGGTTAGCCTTGTTAAACCAAGCGGCGATTTTACTGGCGACTTACAGATGTTTTACGTAGAATATGCAGCCTTATTTTTAAGCTGGAATCGCATCATGGAAGCCAAAGTAAGCTGGGTTAATGGGTTAACCTTTATGGGGCGCTCAGGCAGTGGTCACGCAGTGGTTTTTGACGCCGACCGTGACAGCAATACTGCGCCAACGCCGATGGAAATGTTGTTAATGTCTGCTGGTGCCTGTTCATCGGTAGATGTTGTGGGCATTTTACAAAAAGCGCGGCAGAAAATTGTCGGTTGCGACGTTGAGTTATCAGCAGAGCGGGCTGACACCATTCCTAAAGTCTTTACGCGTTTACACTTACATTTTGTTGTTTCGGGTTCGGAACTGAGTGAGAAGCAGGTCGAGCGAGCTGTTAACTTGTCGGCCGAAAAATACTGTTCTGTTTCCATTATGTTGTCTCAGAGTGTCAAGGTAACGCATTCGTTCAGCATTAAAGATGCTGATTGATCCTCGTGTGTCTGCAAGGTCGGGCTGAAAGTTAACTGCGGCGTGTGTGTGCGTCGTTAGCGGAGAGCAAAAAAATTGGTTAAGCCTTTTGAAAAACTGAAACTACATGGTTTTAATAACCTGACTAAAAGCCTCAGTTTTAGTATTTACGATATTTGTTATGCTAAAACAGAGCAACATCGTCAGGAATATATTGAGTATATTGATGAGCAATACAATGCTGATCGTCTTACGGATATTTTGACCGAAGTAGTGGATATTATTGGCGCCAATGTGCTGAATATTGCTCGTCAAGATTACGATCCTCAAGGCGCCAGTGTGACGATTTTGGTCAGTGAAGAACCGGTGATAGTGGATCCCGATAATACTGAAAATCCAGGTCCCTTGCCCGAGGCAGTAGTTGCACATTTAGATAAAAGCCATATTTGTGTGCATACCTATCCTGAAGTGCATCCACACGATGGTATTTGTACCTTTCGTGCCGATATTGAAGTATCGACCTGCGGTATTATTTCGCCGTTAAAAGCGCTGAATTACCTGATTCATAGTTTTGAATCTGATGTCGTGACCATTGATTATCGCGTGCGTGGTTTTACTCGCGATGTGAATGGTACCAAGCACTATATTGATCATCCTATTTCATCGATTCAAAACTTTATGGACGATGATACCAAGAAAGCGTTTCAGATGATCGATGTTAACGTTTACCAAGAAAACTTATTCCACACCAAAATGATGCTAAAGGAAGGTGATTTAAATAATTACCTGTTTGGAATGGGAACAGACACGATGGCCGCTGAAGAGCAAAAATTGGTAAGTAAGAAAGTGTTTCGCGAAATTCGTGAGATTTTTTACGGTCGCAATTTGCCAGAAATCAAATAAGTTGTTTTGTAAAAAAATAGGCCTGCTCGGGCCTATTTTTTTACCTGCGATTTAACATCTAGCGTGTAAGCGTTTCTGCACTAAGGCTTCAATTAAGGGCGTTAAAATAAGTTCCATGGCTAAACCCATTTTACCTCCAGGTACCACGAGCGTATTAACGCGCGACATAAAAGCACCATCAATCATTTGTAAATAGTAGGGAAAATCCACATGTTTTATGCCCCTAAAACGGATAACAACAAAGCTTTCATCCAATGAGGGGATATCTTTGGCGCTAAAGGGATTTGAGGTGTCAACGGTAGGCACCCGTTGAAAATTGATATGGGTGCGAGAAAATTGCGGCGTGATATGATTAAAGTAATCTTCCATACTGCGAACAATACTGGCTTGCACAGCCTCACGGCTATGCCCACGCTCTGAGGTATCGCGAATAATTTTTTGGATCCACTCTAGGTTAACTATCGGCACCATCCCAATCAATAAATCAACATGTTGCGCCACATTGTGCTGTTCGGTGACTGCCGCGCCATGTAATCCTTCGTAGAACAATAAATCGGTATTAGGACGAATTTCTTGCCAGGGCGTAAAAGTACCAGGTAGTTGATTGTAGGGGACGGCTTCATCAAAGGTATGCAAATATTGACGGATCCGTCCGGTCCCCGTTTCGGCATAACTAGCAAAAAAGTTTTCTAGTGCGCCAAAATCGTTGGCTTCAGGGCCAAAATAACTAATATAACGACCTTCCTCTTTGGCTTTTCGAATAGCCAAATCCATTTCTGGCCGGCTAAAACGGTGAAAGCAATCCCCCTCAACGAAAGCGGCATCAATCCCCAAGGTACGAAAAATATGCTTAAAGGCATTCGTGGTGGTGGTGGTGCCGGCACCCGATGAACCGGTTACCGCAATAATTGGATTTTTAGTAGACATAACGTCAGCCTATAACGTGAACTTTTAATACCTTATCGGAATACCTTGCCAAGGTGCAACTATTATCCATAAGTATGATCTTATTCGTCGTGCGTTAGTACAACTACAAGATATAGTGAGAACACTCATTAAAATAATATTACCGCAAGTAAGGAGTCATTTATGTCAGACATTTTGCTGACACTGGTTATTGTTTCATTATTACCGTTTTTAGCAAAAATGCCGTTGGTCTGGGCAATGCACCGTGCTGGTGGATATGATAACCATTATCCTCGCCGGCAGCAGGCGGCACTCACAGATTTTGGCCAGCGTTGTAATGCGGCGCATTACAACAGTTTCGAAGCCTTATTGGTGTATGTCGCGGCCTGTGTATGCGTTATCGCTGCTACGAGTGTGAGTCCAGCGATGGTGATTGCAGCGTGGAGTTTTGTTTTATGTCGAGTGGCTTATCTTGTATGTTATTGGTTAAATTGGGCAACAGCACGCAGTTTAATTTGGCTCGGCTCTATGGCCGCAGCCATCAGTATGATGCTGATGGCATTAAACACGATAGGCTAAGTTTGAACGCGCTGCGTGTTATCAACAACCGCAACGCGTTCGTGCCACAAGATCTAAAAGCGGAAGGTCGCGATAATCGGATCATGATCCGACGAACGATACGGGTTAGTATCGTATAATTGCTGCCGTTGGCTGGCAGGTTTAAAACGCAAGCTGTAATCCAATAATACCGGCTCATCCGCATTAATGGGCCAGTGTGCGAAATGGTGTAACTTTTCGGCTAAACTTGGGCTAGCGAGCATATGATCTAACGAACCCGACTGCCCTCTAAAAACAAAGGAGTAAGAAGCCGCGTTACCCTCACTGAGGTAAGTCCAACCATGTGTTTCAAAAAAGCGAATAGGATCTTCCATTCGGTAAGCATTAAAGTCACCCACAATAACCTGATGTGGACTCGTTATCCCAGTAGGATAGGTTTGTAGCCATTGTTGTAACGCTGTAGCGGCTGTCACTCTTGCCGCATTCCAACAGGCTTGGCCATCACCTTGATCCTTTTGCAGTTCATAGTCGGCACTGCCTGTACGAGGACAACTACCTTTTGATTTAAAGTGGTTAACCGCTAAGGTAAATTCGGTCTCGCTAGCAATATGGCGAAAACTTTGTGCTATGGGTGCGCGGTGTAGGCGGGTAAATGGCGCTGCGGTTTGCAAGGCAGTGTCGCCTATTGGTACTACTCGATTGCTACGGTAAAACATACCGACTTTAATCGCATCAGAACCTGGCTTGTCGGTTGTGATCACCATGTTATACGGTTCGGCTGCTTGTTGATTAACGGCAGCGAGTAACGTGGCGATGGCACTGCCAGTATCATAGCCGTTATTTTCTAACTCTAACAAACCTATAACGTCTGCATCTAGAGCCAGTAGCGCTGAAACTAGTTTAGCTTGTTGCCGAGCAAGTTCTTCGGGAGAACGTGCGCCACGACGGGTAGGGAAAGCCGGCTCCTGACCTTGCCCAGTAAAGAAATTCAATACATTGTAGCTGGCAATACGCAGTTCGGACGATAGTGCCGCAGTAGGGGCTGCTGGTCTGGGATTGGATACATTAAAACGGGGTTGCTGAGTAGGTAATAATCGGTAACCGCGTTCATCTTGATGCACTATGCCTGCCACATTCAAGACTTCATCACCAACGCGTAATGTACTTTGCGCACTTAGACCGGTATTTGGATAGGGCAGTGGATCCGGGTTTTGACGCCAAGCGCCATCATCTAACAGAATGGCTTGCCGAGTGTGCTGCTCAGCTAATTGCTGTGCTGCCGGACCGGGTGCGACCACTTGTGTTGGCACCATGAGTCGTTCGTTGGCCAGCAAGATCTCGCCATAGCGTCCCAATTGAAACGTATCGGCTACCACTAAAGGTTGAGGGATACTGATCCACATGCCTTCTAGCGCTTCCCAGCTTAAAGGCGCCGTTAACGGTAATTGCAGAGCCAGTGGTTGCATCTCTTGCTGACCACATTGGCTGAGCACCTCAGCGTCAATTAAACTGGTTAATTGATCAACTTCCGCCACAATGCCTTTTACCAGTAACACCTGGCCTTTTTGATATTTTTCTGGTTCTTGTACGACCACAAAAATCCCTTCTGCCGTTGTTGGATCGGCATCGGCTTGCACGCTTTGTAACATTAATCCTGGGGTTGGGCTGTCTAAATATACGTGCCCTAGTACTACACCTTGTACACTGACTTGTTGGCTTAACAGGCTACTGATGTCAGCAGAACCTTGTACTTGGCCTATTTGATGTGATGCCTGCTCACAGAGTGTGGTCGGTTGTTGACAGCCCGCCAATAAGGCAGACAAAAGGGCACCAAAGGTTAACGTAAAAAGACGCATAATGTTTCCTGTTACACTGTATAAAGGGGGCTATTTAAAAAAAGGTGCCGAAGCACCTTTTTCAAACGACAGTATGAAGTTATTAGGTGTTTTGCTCACGCGCAATAGCACGATAACCAATGTCCGTTCGATAAAACACCTGATCCCAACAGATTTGCGACGCTAATTGATAAGCCGCGTGTTGTGCTTCGGTAACGGTATTGCCTAAGGCTGTGGCACAAAGTACGCGCCCGCCATTGGTTACTACGTCGTTATTGTGCAGTTCAGTACCGGCATGAAACACCTTCGTACCGTCAGGCGATGGCGTATCTAATCCGTGGATCACGGCGCCTTTAGCATAAGCATCGGGATAGCCACCTGCGGCCATCACCACACCAACGGCGGCTTGATCGGTAAACTGAATATGTGCTTTATCCAACTCACCTAATACCGCTTGTTGGCAAAGTGTGACAAGATCAGATTCTAAGCGCAGCATGATCGGCTGTGTTTCAGGATCTCCAAAGCGACAGTTAAACTCTAACACCTTGGCGGAGCCATCAGGTGCAATCATTAAACCCGCGTACAAGAAACCTGTATATACGTTACCTTCCGCGGCCATTCCGCGTACCGTCGGATAAATCACTTGCTGCATTACCCAGTCATGCACAGCAGGTGTTACCACTGGTGCAGGCGAATAGGCTCCCATGCCCCCCGTATTGGGGCCTTTGTCACCATTATCTCTGGCTTTATGATCTTGGGATGAGGCAAATGCTAGGGCATTTTGACCATCGACCATAACAATGAAAGATGCTTCTTCGCCAAGTAAAAATTCCTCTATAACAACACGACTGCCGGCATCGCCAAACTTATTCCCGGCTAACATGTCATCAATGGCGGCAAAGGCATCCGCTTCGGTTTGCGCAATAATCACGCCTTTGCCAGCCGCTAAGCCATCTGCCTTAATAACAATAGGTAACCCCAATTGTTGAACAAAGGCTTTGGCCGGGGCAATCTCGGTAAAGTTTTGGTAAGCCGCTGTAGGGATGTTATGTCTCGCTAAAAAGTCCTTGGCAAAGGCTTTTGAACTTTCTAACTGAGCTGCTGCTTGCGTAGGGCCAAAAATCGCCAAGCCAGCAGCTCTAAAATGATCCACTACCCCTTTAGCAAGCGGAGCTTCTGGGCCAACAATGGTTAAATCCACCTGCTGCTGTTGAGCAAACGCCAGTAAGCTAGCGACATCATCCGCGGCAATTGCCACGTTTTCTAATGCTGCTTCGCGCGCAGTCCCGGCATTACCAGGCGCAACAAATACCTGCGTGACACGCGGGGATTGTGCCGCTTTCCAAGCCAGAGCATGTTCACGGCCACCGCCACCTATTACCAATACTTTCATTAGCTTATCCGTTGTTATCAGTTAATTTAAAGGTTTACGAAACTTCAGCGTCATGCGGTCGCTTTCACCAATGGCTAGGTACTTTTCGCGATCAACGTCGCCTAAGCGTAAACTTGGCGGTAAGGTCCACACACCAGAAGGATGATCTGCTGTATCTTTAGGATTGGCGTTGATCTCGCTGGTGCTGTCTAATACAAACCCTGCTTTTTCCGCTAGGCTAACCGCCAAGCTTTGTGGCATGTAGCCGCTTCGCGTCCATTCAGTATTTGACTGTGCTTCGGGTAAACGGTGCTCTACTACCCCAAGTACTCCACCTGGTTTTAGCGCGGTATAAAAATGGGTAAAGGCTGTTAGCATGGCGTCTTCACCACCGGCAATGTACCAATTGTGTAAATTACGAAAGGTCAGTACGACATCTGCGGAACCGGCGGGGGCAATCGTGACACCAGGAGTTGGGGCAAATTCGGTAACTTGCACTTTGGCGTAACGCGGATCTGCGGCCAGTTTTTCTAAAAATGCAGCACGACTGCGTTGACCATAACCGGAGGCATTAGCAGGGAAATGGGCTGCGTAATATTTGCCTTGGTCAGCCAGTAGCGGCGCTAAAATTTCGGTATACCAGCCCGCGCCGGGTGACACTTCAACTACGGTGCTTTGAGGGGTTACTTCAAAAAAATGTAGAGTGGCAGCAGGATTACGGTACTGATCACGTTTTGTGAATTCAGCGGTACGGTGTGGACTATTAACCGCTTGTTCTAGGGCTGGCGTAGACGCTAACAACGCATTGCTGAACATTGCGGCGCTTGACAGTAAGGCGGTCAGGGTGACGATTCGGCTTAAACGAAACATAGTAGGTGACTCCTTATGAAAGTTAGCCTTAGTTTAACAAAGCAAGGCCGTAATTGCAGCGCCTTTTATGGCTGAATTCTTGGGGGCTTTTATTTCACGTTTTAGGTGGCTAGACTGCTAAATTTCAGTCAACAAACGTAGTTGGCTATGCTAGAATGCATACCCTTTTTCGCATGGGTATCGTTATGTTAGAGCAAATCAAAGTGGTGTTAGTTGGCACAACGCATACAGGTAATATGGGTTCGGTTGCCCGCGCTATGAAAACGATGGGCCTCTCGCAGTTGTGTTTGGTTGCGCCTAAGAGCGAGCCTGATGGTCAAGCTTTTGCGTTAGCTGCGGGTGCTAGTGATATCCTTGCTGCGGCTAAAACCTATGATCACCTTGCTGAAGCCGTTGCTGATTGTACGTTAGTGGTAGGCAGTAGCGCCCGTTCCCGCACTCTTAGTTGGCCGATGTTAGCCCCGCGTGAATGTGGATTAAAAGCGGTATCCGAGGCTAAATTAGGCCCTGTGGCATTGGTTTTTGGTCGAGAAAGTAGTGGGTTAACTAACGAAGAATTGCAGCTATGTCAGTACCATGTGTGTATTGATGCCAATCCGGAATATAGTTCACTTAATTTGGCAATGGCGGTACAAATTTTATGCTACGAAGTGCGGATGGCTGTGCTTGCTGAACAGGCGGGCGAGGCTTCAGATGCTGTATCACAGGTCATATCTGATGAAGCAGGCAATATTGCTGCCGACCTTAGTGCGAGCCCGCAGAGTGATAGCGTTAATTATCCAACATCAGCGCAGATGGAAAATTTTTATCAGCATTTAGAAACAGCACTTACCCACACAGGTTTTATTATCAAGCAGCATCCGGGTGTGGTGATGACGAAATTAAAACGATTATTTACTCGCGCACGACCTGAAGAAGCCGAGTACAACATCTTACGCGGTATTTTAACGTCCATGCTGCGCTTAGAAAAAGTTGATCATAAAACGCCCAAAGCGTAACGGATAACTAAGGAGTCATTGGCATGTTTTCTGGCATTAAAGAAGATATTCGAAGTGTTTTTGATCGTGATCCCGCGGCACGCAGTGCGTTTGAAGTCTTTACAACCTATCCAGGGTTACATGCAATTTGGCTGCATCGTGTCAGCCATCGTTTATGGCTAGCGCATTGGCGCTGGTTGGCAAAATGGCTCAGTACGTTAGGGCGTTGGTTAACCGGCGTTGAAATCCATCCTGGTGCAAAAATTGGCCGCCGTTTTTTTATTGATCATGGGATGGGGGTCGTAATAGGTGAAACGGCCGAAATTGGTGATGATTGCACGCTGTATCACGGCGTCACGCTTGGGGGGACCAGTTGGAATCCTGGTAAACGTCATCCTACATTAGGCAAAGGCGTGGTTATTGGTGCGGGCGCTAAAATATTAGGGCCACTCATTGTGGGAGAGAATGCGCGCATTGGCTCTAATGCTGTGGTAGTAAAAGATGTGCCCGCAGGGGCCACGGTAGTGGGTATTCCAGGACGTGTCGTGGCAAAAGTGGCCGCTGAAGTGTCTGAACAACGCCAGCATTTAGCCAAAAAATTTGGGTTTGATGCCTATGCGGTTTCTGCTGAGAATCCTGATCCCGTCGCCAATGCTATTGGCAGCTTATTAGATCACATTCATGTTCTTGACAATAAAGTGAGTGAACTCTGTAAAAGTGTCAATTCATTGGGAGGGAATGTCTGTTCTGAGGTCCCCACGGTAAACATTAATGAAGTGGATTTTCGTGATGCAGAACAGCGTGCAGCCGAGCAACGGCGTAAGGATGTTGAGGCGTTTGATCCACTCATTTAGGGTGAATACCTGACTAGAATACTAGGATTAATACTTGACTAAAACAGTCAGGAATGTACAATGCAACGTATTCTGGAAAGGAGCTATTTATGCGATTAACGTCCAAAGGCCGCTATGCGGTTACCGCAATGCTGGATGTGGCTTTGCATGCTGTGCAAGGCCCGGTACCGTTAGCTGATATTTCAGAACGGCAGGGTATTTCGCTGTCTTATCTAGAACAATTATTTGCCCGCTTACGCAAACAAGGCCTAGTGAGCAGTGTGCGAGGGCCAGGAGGCGGTTATCAATTAGGGTTGGCCGCTTCAGCCATTTCTATCTCAGCAGTGATCGCTGCGGTAGATGAATCAGTAGATGCTACTCGGTGTCAGGGTAAGTCAGATTGCCACGGCGGTGTTCGTTGTTTAACCCATACGCTGTGGAGTAATCTCAGTCACCGAATCGAAGATTTCTTAACCAATATATCCTTGGAAGAATTGGTTAGGCAGGAAGAAATGCGGCAAACCGCTCAGCAACAAAGCCGTAAAATTAAAAATCCCGCAACTGATATCGAAGTCAGCTGCCAGCTGTAAGCGCAACACGGAGCCAATAATGAACCTACCAATATATTTAGACTATGCTGCTACAACCCCGGTTGATCCGCGGGTTGCAGAAAAAATGATGCAATTTCTGACAATGGATGGCCAGTTTGGTAACCCGGCGTCACGTTCACATCGTTTTGGCTGGCAGGCTGAAGAGGCGGTAGAAATTGCCCGTAGCCAGATTGCTGAACTTGTAAATGCTGATCCACGTGAAATTGTATTTACCTCGGGCGCAACCGAATCTAACAATCTTGCTATCAAAGGCGCCGCCGAGTTTTACCATAAAAAAGGTAAACATTTAATTACGGTTAAAACCGAACATAAAGCGGTGTTGGATGCGATGCGGCAGTTAGAACGTGAAGGCTATGAGGTGACATACCTTGATGTTGAAGCCAACGGCTTAGTCGATTTAGAAAAACTCACTAACGCCATGCGCCCCGATACAACCGTTGTTAGCATTATGCATGTGAACAACGAGATTGGTGTGGTGCAAGACATCGCGGCGATCGGTGAGTTATGCCGTAGCAAAGGCATTATTTTTCATGTTGATGCCGCCCAGTCTACTGGCCGCGTGGCCATTGATTTGCAAAATTTAAAAGTAGATTTAATGTCTTTTTCAGGCCATAAAACTTACGGCCCTAAAGGTGTAGGTGCATTATTTGTGCGCCGTAAGCCGCGTATTCGCTTAGAAGCGCAAACGCACGGCGGTGGACATGAGCGCGGCATGCGTTCGGGTACCTTAGCCACTCATCAAATCGTTGCGATGGGTGAATCGTTCCGTATCGCCAAAGAAGAAATGGCTTCAGAGCAAGCGCGTATCACGGTATTACGTGATCGTTTATGGAACGGTATCAAAGATATTGAGCAAGTATTTTTAAATGGTGATGCTACGCAGCGTGTCCCTGGTATTACCAATATCAGCTTTAACTATGTTGAAGGTGAATCGCTGATCATGGCGTTAAAAGATATCGCTGTTTCATCAGGTTCAGCCTGTACATCTGCCAGTTTAGAGCCTTCTTATGTATTACGGGCCCTGGGTTTGTCAGATGAATTAGCGCATAGCTCAATCCGGTTTAGTATTGGTCGTTTTACCACAGAAGAGCAAATTGATCACACTATCAAAATTGTGCACGAAGCGATTGATAAACTTCGTGAAATGTCGCCGCTGTGGGATATGTACAAAGACGGCGTAGATTTAAACACTGTGGCCTGGGTGGCGCACTAATCAGGCGCTATCGCCACATAAGAGGTAACTAACATGGCTTACAGTAATAAAGTAATTGATCACTACGAAAATCCACGTAACGTGGGATCCTTCGCCAAAGATGATCCGAGTGTAGCTACTGGTATGGTCGGTGCACCAGCCTGTGGTGACGTAATGAAGCTACAAATCAAGGTCAATGAGCAAGGCATTATCGAAGATGCTAAGTTTAAAACCTACGGTTGTGGCAGTGCTATTGCGTCGAGTTCGTTGGTAACCGAATGGGTTAAAGGTAAGACGCTGGACGAAGCTCAGCAAATTAAGAATACTGACATTGCGCATGAATTGGCGTTACCGCCGGTAAAAATTCACTGTTCTATCCTAGCGGAAGATGCCATCAAGGCCGCCATCGCAGATTACAAACAAAAGCGTGGGAGCTAACCCCAGATGGCCATTTCAATGACAGTGGCAGCAGCCGAGCGGGTGAGTAGTTTTCTGCAAAACCGTGGTAAAGGTGTTGGCTTGCGCGTAGGCGTGAAAACGACTGGATGTTCAGGCCTGGCTTATGTACTGGAGTTTGTCGATGAATTAAACGACGATGATCAGGTGTTTGAAGATCATGGGTTAAAGTTGATCGTAGATGGCAAAAGTTTGGTGTACATCGATGGCACACAGCTTGATTTTGTGAAAGAAGGCTTAAACGAGGGATTTCAATTTAATAATCCTAACGTTAACGGCGAATGCGGTTGTGGCGAAAGCTTTACCGTGTAAGGCGGGCACTGAGGTAGCATGAATTACTTTCAGTTGTTTGACTTACCCGCGCAATTTGAGTTGGATTTAACCGAGCTGGGTTCACGTTATCTGGCACTTCAAAAACGGTTTCATCCCGATAATTTTGCGGCTGGGTCAGAGCGAGACCGTTTGCTGTCAGTACAGCAAACGGCCAACATCAATGATGCGTATCACAGCCTTAAGCAACCTCTGCTTAGGGCTGAGCATTTATTGGCGTTACGGGGTTTAAAAATTAGTAATGAGCAACGTAGCTTTACTGATCCGGTTTTTTTAATGCAGCAGATGGAGCTGCGTGAGCAGTTGGCCGAGGTGTCGGCACAAGTTGATACGGAACAGGCGATTGCCGATATAGAACAGCAATTACTGAAACAGCGTAAATTGTTGTTAAATGCATTACATCATGCGCTTGCCGCGGGTACCGCAGAGCAAGATCAGGTAGCGGCCGAATTGGTTCGCAAACTAAAATTCTTCTATAAACTGCAGCAAGAGCTGGAGTTAATCGAACAGCAACTACAAGACTAAATTCACTATGGCGTTACTTCAAATCGCGGAGCCGGGCCAAAGCGCGGCCCCGCATCAACACAGATTGGCGGCCGGTATAGACCTTGGCACCACTAACTCACTGGTTGCTACCGTACGTAGCGGTGAAGCTAAAACCTTAGTCAACAAAGCGGGTGAGGCTATGGTGCCTTCGGTCGTACGTTATACGGCTGATGGAATACAGGTGGGTTCTGCAGCACAAGCTGCCGCGGTGGACGATGCTGAAAACACCATAGTGTCAGTTAAACGCTTAATGGGTAAAGGGTATCAAGAAACCTTAGCGCTAGCGCACGAGTTGCCCTATCAATTCGTAGAGCAAGCCGGATTGGTTGCCATTAACACGGTGCAAGGCGTTAAAAATCCGGTAGAAATTTCAGCTGAAATTTTAGCAACGCTGGCAAACACGGCCAGTGAAACGCTAGGCGGAGAATTAAATGGTGTGGTTATCACCGTGCCAGCTTACTTTGATGATGCACAGCGCCAAGCAACCAAAGATGCCGCAAAGTTAGCCGGTTTAACCGTGCTACGCTTACTAAATGAACCCACTGCCGCGGCCTTAGCCTATGGTTTAGATTCTGGCCAAGAGGGAATTATTGCGGTTTACGATTTGGGTGGCGGTACCTTTGATATTTCTATTTTACGTTTACGTCGAGGTGTCTTTGAAGTCTTAGCCACTGGCGGCGATTCCGCGCTGGGTGGTGACGATTTTGATCAAGCACTGGTTACTTTTTTACAACAGCGCCATGGACAACAGGCCTTATCGGCTAGCGCGCGTCGTTTGTATCAGCAGCAAGCACGCGCGATTAAAGAACGTTTAACCGAGCATGCGCAAACGACTTACGATTTTACTGCCGATGGCCAATTAGTAACCGGTGTTGTTAACCGTACCGACTTTACCGATTTAATTACAGGCTTGGTAAAACAGACGATTCGTGCGTGTCGCCAAACGCTGCGTGATGCCGATTTAACTACTGATGATGTCGCAACGGTTGTCATGGTTGGCGGGTCAACTCGTGTACCCTTGGTGCGGCAACTCGTGGCTGATTTTTTTGCTAGCGAACCGTTAACATCAATCGATCCTGATAAGGTGGTGGCGTTAGGTGCGGCGATCCAAGCCAATGTTTTAGTTGGTAATAAAGCCGAACACGAAACCCTCTTGTTAGACGTGATCCCGTTGTCATTGGGTATTGAAACCATGGGCGGGCTTACCGAGAAAATTATTCCGCGCAATACGGTCATTCCGGTGGCGCGAGCACAAGAATTCACTACCTTTAAAGACGGTCAAACGGCTATGGCCATTCATGTGGTGCAAGGTGAGCGTGAATTGGTTGAAGATTGTCGTTCGTTAGCCCGTTTTGAATTACGAGGTATTCCGCCCATGCCTGCTGGTGGTGCCCATATTCGTGTGACCTTTCAAGTTGATGCGGATGGTTTACTCAGTGTCAGTGCGGAAGAGAAATCTACCGGTGTACAAGCCAGTATTCAGGTAAAGCCCTCTTACGGGTTAAGTGATGAGCAAGTAGCATCCATGATCAGAGGCTCAATGCAATATGCACGTCAGGATATGCAGCTTAGGTTATTACGCGAGCAGCAAGTTGAAGCCGAACGGGTGTTAGAAGCCGTGAGTGCCGCTTTAAATTCCGATGCTGCACTGTTAGATGCCGACGAGTTAGCGCAGATTCGGCAATCATTAACGGTGTTACAAAACGTAAAACAGCAAGACAATACTGCTGCAATTAAAGCAGCGATTGAACATACTAATCAGTTAACAGATGAGTTTGCGGCACGGCGTATGGACAAATCCATTCGATTAGCGCTGCAAGGCCATAAGGTAGATGAGGTTTAACCATGCCACAAATCGTATTTTTACCCCATGCAGAGCTGTGTCCAGAAGGCGCTGCGCTTGACGCGAAACGTGGTGAGACCGTGTTAGATGTGGCGCTTCGCAACGGTATTTCTATTGAACATGCTTGTGAAAAATCATGTGCCTGCACTACGTGTCACGTGATTGTGCGCGAAGGGTTTTATTCGCTGAACGAAAGTGATGAGCTTGAAGAAGATATGTTAGACAAAGCGTGGGGTTTAGAACCAGAATCACGCTTAGGCTGTCAGGCACGTATTGCCGATGAAGATTTAGTGGTCGAAATTCCTAAGTACACGGTCAATATGGTCAGCGAAGGTCATTAGGCTTTTTCCAAATTTTAGCGTATAATTTGCCGCCCAAAATTTTAACCCTTTAGATTAATAGGAGCCTAACATGGCCTTAGAACGTACCTTCTCAATTATCAAGCCTGATGCTGTTGCTAAAAACCTGATCGGCGCAATTTACAGCCGTTTTGAAGCTGCAGGCTTACGCATTGTTGCCGCTAAAATGTTACACTTAAGCCGTGAACAAGCTGAAGGCTTCTATGCTGAGCACAAAGAGCGTCCTTTCTTTAACGCTTTAGTGTCTTTTATGACGTCTGGCCCAGTTGTAGTTCAGGTGTTAGAAGGCGAAAACGCTGTATTGAAAAATCGTGAAATCATGGGTGCAACTAACCCGAAAGATGCTTTAGCGGGTACGTTACGCGCTGATTTTGCAGACAGCATCGATGAGAACGCTGTTCACGGTTCAGACGCTGCTGCCTCTGCTGCCCGCGAAATTGCCTATTTCTTCACTGACGCAGAGCTGTGCAGCCGCACACGTTAATCGTTCGCAGTGAGAGAAATACTAAGGGGGCAATAGCCCCCTTCTTTACATTACATGTGTTACACGCATTTTTTATTGATATTGGTTAGCAGGAGTATCCTGGAATGAGCAATTCCGCCGCTTTAGTAAATTTACTGGATCTGACGCGATCACAGATGCAGGATTTTTTCGTCAGCCTTGGTGAAAAGCCATTCCGTGCCGATCAAGTCATGAAATGGATTTATCATTACTGTGTTGATGATTTCGACAAAATGACGAATATCAATAAAAAGCTGCGCGAGTTGTTAAAAACCCGCTGCGAAATAAAAGCGCCAGTGATTGCCACGCGTCAAGACAGTGCTGATGGCACCATTAAATTTGTAATGGCACTGGCGGGTGGTCAAGAAGTAGAAACCGTTTGGATCCCAGAAAAAGATCGACGCACACTCTGTGTTTCATCACAGGTAGGCTGCGCCTTAGATTGTTCGTTTTGTTCTACAGCACAGCAAGGGTTTAACCGTAATTTAAGTGTGTCAGAAATTATTGGTCAAGTATGGCGCGTGTCACAAATTATCGGTAGCTTTGGTGATACGGGCGAAAAGCCGGTGACCAATGTGGTGATGATGGGCATGGGCGAACCCTTATTGAATTTAAACAATGTCGTGCCAGCCATGGAATTAATGTTAGAAGATTTTGGCTTTGGTTTATCCAAGAGACGGGTGACCTTAAGCACCTCTGGCGTGGTACCTGCGTTAGATTTGCTGCGTGAGAAAATTGATGTTGCGTTAGCCATCTCGTTGCATGCCCCCAATAATGCACTGCGTGATGAACTGGTGCCCGTGAATAAGAAATACCCGATGGAGGAGTTTCTAGCTGCCTCGCGTCGCTATATTGAACATTCTAAAGCCAATGACAAAGTGACCGTTGAGTATGTCATGTTAGAGGGCATAAACGACAGCATGGAGCAGGCACACGAACTGGCTAAAGCCTTGAAAGATACGCCATCGAAGATTAATCTTATTCCATTTAATCCGTATCCTGGCTCGCCTTACAAACGTTCAAGCAATTCACGGATTGATCGTTTTAACAAGGTCTTACAAGAACACGGTTTTACTGTTATGGTACGTAAAACGCGCGGAGATGATATTGACGCCGCGTGTGGTCAATTGGTGGGTGATGTTATCGACCGGACCAAACGATTAATTAAAAAGCAGCAAAAAGGTGACGCTATCACAGTAAAAGTGCTGCAATAACAGAATGGATGGCCAGTGGTAATGCAGAAATATCCTGTTGTCACCGCGCTTACGGCACTATTTATGCTCTCAGGCTGTGTGTCTGAGAGTACGTATGTTGCAAATGAGCGCCAAGTTACACAGCGAAATGTCGATAATACTGAAGCAGCTAAAACCCGCATTTCGTTGGGACTAAATTATTTACGCCGTGGTGATAGTACGCAAGCGCTGTATAATTTAGAGCGCGCCAAAACCATGGCGCCCAATTTACCTGAAGTGTATAACGCCTTGGCGTTTTACTATCAAACGGTAGGCGAGCATCTACAAGCGGAAAATGCGTATAAGCAAGCCATTGCCAAAGACAGTAATAATGCCGATGCTTACAACAACTACGGGGCTTTTCTTTGTCAAATTGAGCGCTATGCCGATGCTGAGCGTTTGTTATTGTCAGCCATTTCCAAGCCTGGTTATATTCGGGTGGCTGAGAGTTATGAGAATTTGGCGCTGTGTCAACTTGAGCAAAACGGTTTTGAGCAAGCTCGTACTTATATTGGCTCATCTATTACGCATAATGGTACGCGGATCACTGCGTTAATTAACAGTGCGTCACTTAATTATGCGATGGGGAACCTTGCCGATGCGAAAGCTGACTTACAGCGGATCCAGCGCCTAGGCCGCGTATCGGCACGCAGTACGCTACTGAATTATTTAGTTTCAGAAAAGCAAGGTGATGTATCCACCATGCGCCATGCTGAACAATTATTGTTAACGCTTTATATCGATACTGAAGAAACGCGGCTCTTATTACAGCAGCGCATAATGGAAAGTGAGTTTGAGCAGTTACGTGAGCGCTATAAACAGCATTTATTAGCCAGTTTGCAGCCTTCTGGTTCAACAACCGTGCAATCAGATGCTGCTATGCCACAACCTGTGGCTAACCCGCAGCTGCGTATTCGTCGTAAAACGCCTGAGCATGTAAGCCCAGAAGTAACGCGCTCGACGCTAGCGGCGCACTCTGCCGCTGTAACAACAGAGGCTGCAGCGCCTCAGCCAGTGCTACCAGTGCCACAGTCGACTGTATCACAGTTGACAGGGGTACCGTCGACAGAGCCACAATCGACAGTGCCGCAATCGACAATGCCATCAGATACGTCTGGCGTTAACGCCGTATTACCCGCACCAACCGATTCGACAGCGTCCGTTGCCACCTCTTTACAGCCAACACCAGCATTGCCCACAGAACAAACAACGCTGATTGACGCGCCAGCCTCGACGACACTGCCATCTCAAACAACAGCGCAACCACAAACGATAGCGCAATCACAAACGATAGCGCAGCCGGTAACGTCTGAGGTTCAAGCTTCTGAACCAGAGAAACAGAAGCCGGTACCTGTGCGACTGGCCGCAGCGCAACCCGTAGATGAGTATTATCATCTCGTGGCAGAGGGTGATACTATGTTTGCAATATCATACCGTTATAATATTCGCCTCGAGCGCTTCTTGGCTTGGAACCAGCTAACTGAACAAAGTCGGCTTAAGATTGGTCAGAAACTTTATATTGTGGATCCGGCATCAATTAATCATGAGTAATAACGAACAAGCTCAGCAAACTGTCTCCTCCGAGCTAAGTGTTGGACAGTTACTAAAACAAGAACGTGAGCGACGTCAGCTGACATTAGAGCAAGCTGCGCAACAGCTTAATTTAAAAGCGCATGTGCTACAAAGTATTGAGGCCGATGAGCCAGATAAAACTATACTACCCACCTTTATGCGCGGGTATTTGCGTGCGTATGCCCGTTTTCTGAAGATACCAGAACAGCCATTACTTACGCATTTTGAGCACGCACATCAGGTGAAAAGTGCGCCGGTTAAAATGATGAAAACCTTTTCTAATCGGCAAGCCAAGTTACAAACTGAAACACGGTTTATGTGGTTGACCTATGTTATAGCGGCCTTGTTGCTGGCGTCATTAGCCGCATGGTTATGGCAGGGTGCGCGTGATTTTAATGCCTTAAATGAGCCTATAGCGTCCACAACGGGTCTAACATTAGCCGACCGTGCTGAGTCGATGCCTGTATCCACGGCCGTAGCCGATTTAACTGTCGTTCCAACGACGGCGCCTTCTTTAACAGTACCTACGCAAGTTGCACCAACGTTAGACAATACGGTTACTGCAGAAGCCACACCGCAGGTAGCTGAGGCGTTGCCATCAAGCGCAGCACAATCTGTTTTGGCATCAGAACCGATTACTGTGGCATCTTTACAAGAGACCTCATCAGAAACGGTTACCGCTAACCCCTTAGGCGAGCTTGCTACGGGCATCCCGGCAGAATCTTTTGGAGATAGTAGCGATAGTGGTTTAGATCGCCTTAAAATGACCTTCAGTGACAATTGCTGGATAGATGTACTAGACAGCAATGGTGAGCGTATTGCTTATGGTACTAAGCAACCGGGCTATGTTATGGAATTAAATGCCAAGGGCCCATTTACGATTACCTTGGGTAATCCAGGTGTTGTGGCAATTGAGATTAACCAAACGCCATTTGATATGTCTGGCTTCCCCGGCGGCCGGGTGGCGAAATTTACTTTGGCAGGACAAAACGAATAATGTTTGCAGAGAATCCGATTAAACGTCGGCACAGCACCCAAATTAAAGTGGGTAATGTGTTAATAGGCGGTGATGCCCCGATAGCGGTGCAATCTATGACCAATACCCGCACGACAGATGTCGATGCGACAGTGGCACAAATTCGCGCAATTGCAGCGGCAGGCGCAGATTTAGTGCGTGTCTCTGTGCCAACGATGGAAGCGGCTGAAGCATTCAAGCTGATCAAGCAACAATCTCCGATCCCTCTAGTGGCAGATATCCACTTTGATTACCGTATCGCCTTAAAAGTGGCTGAGTATGGCGTAGATTGTTTGCGCATTAATCCTGGTAACATTGGTCGTGAAGATCGGATCCGTGCGGTGGTTGATGCAGCAAAAGATTACAATATCCCTATTCGTATTGGCGTAAATGGCGGTTCATTAGAAGCCGACATTCAAGAGAAATATCGTGAGCCAACGCCAGAAGCCTTAGTGGAATCGGCCATGCGGCATGTGGATATTTTAGACCGTTTAAACTTTGATCAGTTTAAGGTGAGTGTAAAGGCCTCCGATGTTTTTTTGGCGGTTGGCGCTTATCGCCTATTAGCGACGCAAATTAAGCAACCACTGCATCTTGGGATCACTGAAGCCGGCGGCGCGCGGGCGGGCGCGGTAAAATCAGCCATAGGTCTAGGCATGCTGCTAGCTGAAGGTATTGGTGATACGCTGCGTATTTCTTTAGCTGCTGATCCGGTAGAAGAAGTGAAAGTGGCCTTTGATATTCTTAAGTCGTTACGGATCCGTTCCAGGGGCATTAATTTCATTGCCTGTCCAAGTTGTTCACGACAAGAATTTGATGTCATTAAGACCATGAACGAATTAGAACAACGTTTAGAAGATATTGTCGAGCCTTTAACGGTATCCGTGATTGGTTGTGTTGTAAACGGACCAGGTGAAGCTCTAGTATCAGATTTAGGCGTTGCCGGCGCCAATCGCAAAAGTGGTTTTTACATCAATGGTGAAAGACAACGTTTGCGGCTAGACAATGAACATATAGCGACACAACTTGAACAGCAAGTACGGCAGTATCTGCAGCAACGCATTACGGTCAAACAACTATAACACTGGTTGAGCACTTGCTACGGTCTGTTGTGCTGAAATTCGCATCTTGTTGCAGATTAAGGGTATAATTATCCTCTTTTTTGTGGTGTTTGCTAGCAGGGCTTTGTGGCACGCATAGCTTGGCTTTAGAGAACTAAAAACGGAAGCATTATTTTGTCGAAACCTATTCAGGCAATACGTGGGATGAACGATTGCCTGCCACAAGATACAGGCTTGTGGCAATACGTTGAACACGTTTTACGCGATACGGTCGCCAGTTATGGTTACAGTGAAATTCGTTTCCCTATTGTGGAAATGACAGAGCTGTTTAAGCGTTCCATTGGTGAAGTTACCGATATTGTTGAAAAAGAAATGTATACCTTTAGTGATCGTAATGGTGACAGTTTAACCCTACGTCCTGAGGGAACGGCCTGCTGCGTTAGAGCGGGCAATGAACATGGTTTGCTTTATAATCAAGAACAGCGCCTGTGGTACACCGGGCCAATGTTTCGGCATGAGCGGCCACAAAAAGGCCGCTATCGGCAGTTTCATCAATTTGGTTTAGAAGCCTTTGGTATTGCCAGCGCTGATATTGATGCTGAAGTAATCATGCTGAGTGCACGTGTGTGGCAAAGATTGGGTTTAACACCCCATGTTAAGCTCGAGCTTAATTCTTTAGGGTCTAATGAGGCTCGGGCCGCCTACCGCGATACCCTGATTGCTTATTTAGAACAGCATAAAGCCCTGCTCGATGAAGACAGCTTACGCCGTTTATACAGTAATCCACTGCGGGTATTAGACAGCAAAAATCCGGAAATGGCTGCGATGTTGGCTGCAGCGCCACAGTTAGCCGATCACTTAGATGCCGAGTCAGCTGAGCATTTTACCCAATTACAACACCGTTTAACGGCAGCGGGTGTTGAATTTACCATTAATCCGCGTTTAGTTCGTGGTTTAGATTACTACAATCGTACTGTTTTTGAGTGGGTAACAACCGATTTGGGCTCGCAGGGTACCGTGTGTGCTGGCGGTCGTTATGACGGCTTAGTTGAACAGTTGGGCGGTAAAGCCACGCCAGCAGTGGGGTTTGCGCTGGGGTTAGAACGTTTAATTCTGCTATTGCAAACGCTAGGGCTGGCACCTGCAGAATCCCCTAGCGCCGATATTTATGTTATGGCAATTGGTGCGTCTGCGGAACTTGCAGCGATAAACGTTGCCGAAAAGCTGCGTAACGACTTGTCATCAAAACGTGTTATCTTGCACTGTGGTGGTGGCAATTTGAAAAAACAATTTAAAAAAGCCGATAAATCAGGTGCTGAAATCGCCCTAATTTTAGGTGATGAAGAACTGGCGCGCGGTGAAGTGACCCTGAAATGGCTGCGCCAAGACAAGCCACAACAAACCCTTAAGCTGAGTGAATTGACTCAGCAACTGGCCTAAAAGAATAGCGGAGTAGTTAGGTGGAAATTTACAGCACTGAAGAACAACAAGTTGAAGCCATCAAACGGTTTTGGAACGAATACGGTAAAGCAATTTTAGGCGGTGTGGTGATTGGTTTAGCAGCGCTGTATGGCTGGCGGTATTATCAAGCTGAGCAGCGTGCCAGTGCTGAGGCATTATCTGCAAGCTATGCGCAACTTGTTCAGCAGCAGGGCACAGATGAGCAATGGCTGACGCAGGCACAAAGCTTTATTGCGGCGCAAGGTGGCAATAATTATGCCGTTTTAGCAGCGTTATTAGCGGCGAAAGAAGCTGTTAATGCAGGTAACTTACCTGAAGCGATTAATCAGTTAACCTTTGCTGAAAAACACAGCAGCGATGCTAGTGTAAAAGCGATTGCGCAAATTCGCTTAGCTCGGGTACAACGCGAGACAGGTGATTTTGCGGCTGCACTGGCTACGTTGAACCAAAATGTACCTGAGAGCTTTACCGCTCAGCAAGCCGAATTGAAAGGCGATGTGTTACACGCCAGTGGCGATTTAGTAGCAGCCAAAACGGCCTATCAGCAAGCGTTAGCGAAAGCTGGCCAAAATACACAGCTTTTACAAATTAAACTGGATGAGCTGGCGCACATCACAGTGACTAACTAAGGGGCCAGCATGAATGTATTGTTAAAACATGCAGGTTTAGCGTTAGCAGCGCTGACATTAGTAGCGTGTTCTAGTAAAGAAAAACTGGTGTTACCCGACGTTGAAAATCAGATCAGCCCTAAAAAGGTTTGGGATGTACAAGTGGGTAACGGGGTTGCCCATTATGAATCAGGCTTAAAACCGCTGTTATTTAATGACAAAGTATATATGGCGAGCCGTGAAGGCTTAGTGGTTGCCTTAGATCTTGCTAGTGGTAAGCGGCTGTGGACCTTTGATTTACGTAAAGATGAGACTTTATCAACACTACAGCGTATGCGGCAGCGTTTTTCATCGGACAACGCTCGGATCGCCGGTGGTATTGCACAAGGTTATGGCAATGTTTACTTCGGTACAGAAAATGGTGATGTTGTTGCGCTTAACGCCGAGACGGGCGAACAAGTATGGCGTATCCAGGTACCCGGTGAAGTGCTCGTTAGCCCTGCCGTAGGTGATGCGTTTGTTGTGGTAAAACTGGGCACCGGTACCTTAGTGGGTTTAAATCCCGATAACGGTGAACAACGTTGGGTATTTGAAAACGAACAGCCACCACTGACTATACGTGGTGTTAGCGAGCCGGTAATCGATAGCGGCGGTGTGATTTATGGCACCTCAAATGGTCGCGTTGGCGTATTGGTCGTTGATCGTGGTTTCCAAGCGTGGGAAGAAACGATTGCAACCCCGAAAGGTAGTACCGATTTGTCTCGGTTAGTTGATGTGGATGCCAAACCTATCGTGGTGGCTGGAAATATTTATAGCATTGCCTTTAACGGTGAGCTGTTTGCTATGGATTTGCGCAGTGGTCAGCAAATTTGGAAACGTGATTACGCCAGTTTCCGCAATATGGCTGTCTCTGGCACGGTGCTGTATTTAGTCGATTCTGTTGGTCGTATCTATGCAGTTGATCGCCGTAATGGTACTGAGCTATGGAGTCAAACCGGTTTACATAAGCATTTCTTAACCGGCCCAACCGTGTACAAAGACTATTTGGTGGTGGGTGATAACAAAGGCAATTTGCATTGGTTAAATCGTAGTACCGGCGAATTTGTAGCACGACAAAGCTTTGATGGTTCAGGCTTTTATCGTGAACCCGTTGCGAACAGTGAATATTTAGTGATCACAACGCGTGACGGTGAGCTAACCTTATTACAAACGCCTTAAACTGCGTATTTAAACATTAAGCAGGAAACAGGTCTTAGCGGCCTGTTTTCTTATTTTAGAGGCTGACAAAACATGTTACCTGTAGTTGCCCTTGTGGGGCGTGCCAATGTTGGCAAATCCACCTTATTCAACCGTTTAACGCGGACGCGCGATGCCTTAGTTGCCGACTTTCCGGGGTTAACCCGTGATCGTAAATATGGCTCGGTGAACTTTGAAGGTATGGAGTTTATTGTGGTTGATACCGGTGGTATCGATGGTAATGAACAAGGCATCGAAGTGGAAATGGCGGAGCAATCGCTCAAAGCCATCGACGAAGCCGACGTGGTGTTGTTTATGGTGGACGCCCGAGCGGGCTCTACCGTGGGCGATCAAGCCATTGCTGAGCATATCCGGCGTGTGCGCAAGCCAGTCTTTTTAGTGGCGAATAAAACGGATGGTTTAGACGCCGATACCGCTGTAGCCGATTTTTATAGTCTAGGCATTGGCGAAGTGTATCCTATCGCTGCGGCTCATGGTCGTGGCGTATCGTCATTATTGCAGCATGCGTTATTACCCTTTTTACAAGCCAAGCAAGAGGCCGCGCTGGCGAATGGCGAAGTCCTTCCCGAATTAGATTTAACGTCGGTAAGTGAAGAGGAAGCGGATGCTGAAGCGGCACGTTTGCGCTCAGAACACATTAAGCTCGCCATTGTTGGCCGGCCTAATGTCGGTAAGTCAACGCTAACTAACCGTATTTTAGGTGAAGAGCGGGTGGTGGTGTTTGATATGCCAGGTACCACACGCGATTCAGTTTATATCCCGATGAAACGCAATGAGCGTGATTACACCTTGATTGATACCGCAGGGGTGCGTCGTCGCGGTAAAATTGATGATATGGTCGAAAAGTTTTCGGTCGTAAAAACGCTGCAAGCCATTGAAGATGCCAACGTGGTCATTTTGGTGGTCGATGCGCGCCAAGGTATTTCTGATCAAGATTTAAGTATATTAGGTTTTGTGCTTAATGCGGGGCGTTCACTGGTGTTAGCCGTCAACAAATGGGATGGCCTGAACGATAGCGTAAAAGATGAAATTAAACGCGAGTTGGATCGCCGTTTAGGTTTTATTGATTTTGCCCGCTTGCACTTTATCTCGGCCTTACATGGCTCTGGTGTAGGTAATTTATTTGAATCAGTTGAAGAGGCTTTCGATTCTGCCACCAAACGCGTCAGTACATCATTGCTAACACGTATTATGAAAATGGCACAAGAAGATCACCAGCCGCCAATGGTGTCTGGGCGTAGGGTTAAATTAAAGTACGCCCATGCGGGCGGCTATAATCCACCTATCGTGGTGATACATGGTAATCAGGTCAAAGATTTACCCGATTCCTATAAACGTTATTTAATGAATTATTATCGTAAAGCGTTGCAAATGATGGGGACGCCGATTCGTATTGAATTTAGAGAAGGGGAAAACCCCTTTACCCCAACCAAAAAGAATACCGAAACGGCGTTACAAAAGTATAAACGTGAGCGCCTGTTACTGGCTCGGCAAAAAATGGCCAATAAAACCAAAAGTAAGGACTAACTGATGAATTTCCGTTTTCCCGTCATTGTTATTGACGAAGATTTTCGCTCAGAGAATATTTCAGGCTCAGGTATTCGTGATCTGGCAGAAGCTATTGGCAGCCATGGTTTTGAAGTTATTGGCTATACCAGCTATGTCGATTTAACGGCTTTTGCGCAGCAGGCAAGCCGGGCATCCTGCTTTATTTTATCTATTGATGATGAAGAATTTGGCGGTGGCACTGATGCTGAAGTAAACAGCGCCTTATTAGAGCTACGTGCTTTTGTAAAAGAAGTGCGTAAGCGCAATGCCGATATTCCTATTTTCTTATACGGGGAAACCCGCACTAGCCGCCATATCCCGAACGATATTCTGCGTGAGCTGCACGGCTTTATTCATATGTTTGAAGATACGCCAGAGTTTGTGGCGCGGCATATTATCCGCGAAGCCCGTAAATATTTAGATGCTTTAGCGCCGCCGTTTTTTAATGCGCTAATGGATTACGCACAAGATAGCTCATACTCTTGGCATTGCCCGGGGCACTCTGGCGGCGTTGCCTTCTTAAAGAGTCCGGTTGGCCAAATGTTTCACCAGTTTTTTGGTGAGAATATGCTGCGCGCCGATGTGTGTAACTCGGTTGATGAATTAGGCCAGTTGCTGGATCACACCGGGCCGGTTGCAGAAAGTGAAGCCAATGCGGCGCGGATCTTTAATGCGGATCACCTGTTCTTTGTGACTAACGGTACCTCGACGTCAAATAAGATGGTGTGGCACTCGGTAGTCGCGCCAGGTGATATCGTGGTCGTCGATCGTAACTGCCATAAATCGATTTTGCACTCGATTATTATGACCGGCGCGATTCCGGTGTTTTTAATGCCGACCCGCAACCATTACGGCATTATCGGCCCGATCCCGAAAAGTGAGTTTTCCCCCGAAGCGATTGCGAAAAAGATTGAAGCCAATCCGTTTGCTCGCAATGCGAAAAACAAGAAACCACGTATTTTAACCATTACGCAAAGTACTTATGACGGTATTTTGTATAACGTGGAAGAAATTAAGCAAGAGCTCGGCTCTACCATTGATACGCTGCATTTTGATGAAGCCTGGTTGCCGCATGCTAGCTTCCATGAGTTTTATCATAATATGCATGCTATTGGTAAAGATCGGCCGCGTTCAGAAGATACCTTGGTGTTTGCAACCCAGTCGACGCATAAGCTGTTAGCGGGTTTATCACAGGCCTCGCAAATTTTGGTACAAAATGCCGAGAAACGCAGCTTAGATACGCACCGTTTTAACGAATCGTATTTAATGCACAGCTCCACCAGCCCGCAATATGCCATTATTGCCAGCTGTGATGTGGCAGCCGCGATGATGGAGCCGCCAGGCGGCACGGCACTGGTAGAAGAAAGCTTATTAGAAGCTATCGATTTTCGCCGAGCGATGCGTAAAGTCGACGCCGAATTTGGCGATGATGATTGGTGGTTTAAAGTGTGGGGCCCCGATTTACTGCCAGAAGAGGGCATAGGTAAACGCGAGAAATGGGTGCTGCATGCTACCGACAGTTGGCATGGTTTTGGGGAGATTGAATCGGGCTTTAATATGCTGGATCCGATCAAGGCCACCATTATCACCCCGGGTATGAACCTGCATGGTCAGTTTGATGAAACCGGTATACCGGCCGCTATCGTCAGCAAGTATCTGGCAGAGCACGGTATTATTATCGAGAAAACCGGCCTCTATTCGTTCTTTATTATGTTTACTATTGGTATTACCAAAGGGCGTTGGAACTCGATGGTAACCGAGTTACAGCAATTTAAAGACGACTACGATCAAAACCTGCCAATGTGGCGGGTAATGCCAGAATTTGCGGCGAAGAATAAACGCTACGAAAAAGTCGGTCTGCGCGATCTGTGTCAGCGTATCCATAATATGTATCGCAAGTACGATGTGGCCAAAGTGACCACTGAGATGTACTTATCACATATTGATACTGCCATGACCCCTGCGGATGCCTGGGCGAAGATGGCACACCGCGAGATTGAGCGCGTATCGATTGATGAAATCGAAGGCCGTGTCACTGCTATGCTGGTAACACCTTACCCACCAGGTATTCCACTGATGGTACCGGGCGAGCGCTTTAACAAAACCATTATCAATTACTTGAAATTTACCCGTGATTTTAACGGTGAGTTCCCAGGCTTTGAAACCGACGTACACGGTTTAGTACGCGAAACGGTTGAGGGTGAAGTGAAGTACTTTATCGATGTAGTCAAAGAGTAAAAATCTAGGCGAACGGTTGCATCTGGCAACCGTTCGCCTATGCTGCATGGAAGCAAAACGGCAACAGGGTTTTTCTGTTGCTAACAAGGAGTGGTGAATACCTTGCCTAATCTCTCTGCATTAAGTAAAACACAAGCTCAGGCTCGCGTTAACCAAATACGTGCTTTTCAAGCCGAACAACAGCTGTTATCTGAGCAAGGCATTCTCAAGCTGGATGATAATACCAGCCAACACCTTCGACAATATCATCATAACCTTTTACACCAATTACAGCAGAGTCAAGATATTGATCTAAACGATCAAGCCAGTCATTTATCTTTGGGAATGCAAATCGTCTCTTTTTTAGGGGCGTTGGCGCTGGCGGCCAGTTTGTTCTTTTTGTTTTATCAATATTGGGGTTACTTTGATACGCCGTTGCAATTGGGGATATTAATCAGCGCGCCGTTACTGAGCTTAGGGCTAGTAAGTTGGCTATATCGCATTGATCATACAGGGTATTACGCTAAGTTAGCCGCGCTGGTGTCGTTTGCGGCTTGGGTGCTGAATATTGTGATGCTGGGCAGTATTTTTAATTTACCGGTATCGCCGAATGCCTTTGCTGTCTTTGCGCTCTATGCTTTTCTGTTGGCCTATGCGCTCAACGTCCGTTTGTTATTAGCCGCTGGCATGCTTTGCAGTTATCTTTTTATTGGCGCCCGCTTTGGCAGCTGGATGGGCAGTTACTGGGTGTCGACCGGCGAATATCCGGAACATTTTCTGTTAACCAGCCTGTTGTTCTTTTTGTTACCTCTTAAATTTACGCAACAGCGCTACGATGGTTTTGCTGCCATCTATCAGATCCTCGCGGCGGTAGTGTTCTTTATCGCGATACTGATCCTGGCGAACTGGGGTAGTGTTAGTTATTTACCCTGGTCAGATGGCGTCATTGAAGGGTTGTATCAGGTGCTGGGTTTTGTCTGCAGCGCCTTGCTGGTGCTGTACGGTATTCGGCAACAGGCCGCAAAGTTAATGCTCACTGGTAATGTATTCTTTGCGTTGTTCCTGTATACCAAGTTTTTTGACTGGTGGTGGGACGGGTTACCGAAGTACCTGTTCTTTTTCTTATTGGGACTGACCGCCATTCTGGCACTGTTAATCTTTAACCGGTTACGGCTGGTGGTACAAACCGCATCCAAGCCAGATGAGGTGGCCAATGTCTAAGCCTGGGGCAAAAAAGCGGCTATTGTTAGCGGTGATCACCGTACTAGGCGCCAACGCCTTTATCCTTGGCAACGTGTGGCTAAATCGCAGTGTGGTTATTGCTGAGCTGACGCTGAGTGAGCGGGAGCTTAGTTTGCCATACCACTGGGGTAGGGTGAAAGACGATTCATCATTACGCCTTAATCTAGCCTGGACCACGCCTTGGTTTACGCCAAACGAGGACAAATGGCACTATTTATATCGGCAGCAACAACGTATCCTAACGTTGCAGCCGCCGCAGTTTGCCAGTTTTCGTTTCGGCAGCTGTACGGAAGGCTATCAGCGACAACAGCGCTCTGGTTGGGTGTTGTTGGAGTTTAATGGCCAGAGTTATCAGGACTACCTGAAACAAGCAGAACAATATTATTCTGCGTTACAGCAACGGCTGGCAGCAGAAGCCGTTGCTGAGTTAAATGCCGGCTTGGTACAGGACCGGCTGCGGGAAGCGACCAAGCGTCGGCAAGAACAACTGGAACATGCTGAAGAGCAATGGCGTGTAGCCCGCGAGGAGGTAACCCGGCTGTTTGTGATTGATGCCGCCGCTGATCGCAACTTATTACAACAAACACTGGCAAATCATAGCGGGCCTAAGGCTAGTCAATTATTAATAGTGCCAGCAGATATCCAGCTTAGCTATACCTGGTGTCAGAACGATAAAGCAGCAAAACAGCCCGAGGTGCTGGTAAACCGCTTGGCGGTGGAGTCGTTATATGTGGCCAAGCCGTATGCGCAACGCTTACCAATAGATACCGATCGTCAACAAAAAATTCGCTTTCAGGCTCAGGTGCGCTATGGCCGTTTTGCAGAGCCTTGGCTAAGTGCGCTGACGCTCTCAGGTACAGAACCTTAAGCCGTTGCTTGCTGTTGTAAGTCTAACAGCACCTGCTCCAGTTTAAACACATGCTCATCCTGTTCGTTGAGTTGGCGCAGTGCCTGCGCCAGTTTTAGCAAATACTCGCTATTGGGGCCGCTGGGGCCACGGCTTTCGGCGATTTGCTTGGCAATCACGACTTCTGGTGCCGGCCCCAAATAAGCGGCATTATCCGGGTTAGCAATATACACCACGCCTTGCGTCGTCGCTGAGCTATCGGCTGTGGAGTCGGGAGTTGCGTTATTCAGCCAGTGTAATTCGGTAAAAAAGCGCAGATAGCCATTTTTCTCCCGTTGATCTAAATGAGCAAAGGTATCGGGTGTTACCTGATACGCCATACCAACACAGCGCTTACCGGCTGCCTCCACCAGGGTAACAACCCGGCCCGGCGCCTCTGGCGTACCGCGGTGATCGTGCGAACCTTGCCAAAAGCGCCGCTGCCACCCAGTAATATATGCAGGCTTGGCCTGTAAATAGGGAAAATCAACCTTATAAATCAGCGAGCCATAACCAAATAACCAAACTGACTCCAAATGATCCAGCGGTTGGCGCTGTTGGTTTAACGCCATAGTATCGTAAGACATCAGGCTCCCGATCTTATTAATATTGCAACCTTGAATGAGTAAAGCACTTATTCCGGCTGTTTACTGATATACGCATCTGTTCCCCATAGCGGCACGGTTGACAGGCTATGTTTAAAGCTACCCGAGGTTTCTTTGGTCGAATAGGCTAAGTACATCAGCGTTTGGTTTTCGGCGTCAAAGATACGGCGAATTTTCATGGTCTTAAAAAAGATGCTTTTTGATTTGGTAAAAAGCACCTCACCATTTTTGCTTTTATCGATTTGTGCAATCATGGCGGCCGTGATCGGACCCGTTTGACGACAAGCGAGGGAGCTGTCAGACGGATCAGACAGGTTAAGATTGGCTTCAATACTGGAAACATGGCAGGTAATACCGGTGATCACAGGATCGGTAAAGGCATCAAGCTTAATATCTTTAGTGGTAAACAAACCGAGCGAGACATCGCCCACTTCATTTTTATTACAGCCAACCAGTAATAATCCTAATAAGACAGTGCAGACTACGCGCATAATGAAGGTTCCTTATTGATGAATGTGTATTCTGGTTTATTCGGACAAGCCTTAAGGTTTCACAGGGTTTTTCGATTTACGAGAAGGTCATACTATGCAGTGTAGTCTTTACTGGTGGTTTTTAAAACACGCTTAGGGACTAGGGATATAGGTTGCCAGTGTGACGGTGTTTCTACCGGCCTGTTTGCTGGCATAAAGCGCCTCGTCAGCCAGTTTAAATGCTCTGGTGCGATCATGCTTAAAGGGAAGCACATGTACGACACCAATACTGATAGTTAAATTAACCTGAAGATCGCCAATAAACTCAAGCTGTTTAGCCACTTGCTGACAAAGACGCTGACCTACTTTTAACGCCGTTGCCTCGTCGATATCAATCAATAATGCGGCATACTCTTCACCGCCAATACGGCCAATAATATCATTGCTGCGTAATTGTTTTGATAATAGCTTAGCCACTAAACTAATGGCTTGATCGCCGATGGCATGGCCATAGGTATCATTTACGGTTTTAAATAAATCGATATCAATCATCATAAAGGCGGCGGGTGTTGTGGCATGTTGTTGCCAATAACGGGCAAGCTGCGTAAAAAAATGGCTCCGATTTGCCAGGCGGGTTAAGCCATCGCGTTGTGACTTTAGGGTAAGTTTGCGTTCTAGTTTTAAAAAGCTTAACCAAGGCAGTAACAAGGCAGTGAGGGTCGTTAGTAAAATATGGCTAATCAGGGTATACACCGACGACTCAGGCAGGCCATGGATATTTAGGTGTTGCCAATTCATCACAACCAGCGCGGCTTGGATCAGCATCACCATCGCATGTAACAAAAAGACGGTTTGCAGGGTGCGAGTAAACGTCGGCTCAGTAATGATCGATTTTTGTAGTAAATAGGCGCACAAACAAAAGGTAAAAGCGATGGCCAGCGCCACCAAAATACTCAGTACGCCAGGCAGAGGATGACTCACAAAAAACAGTAACGCCACCAAGGCTAATGTCATAAAACCGTATTGACGCCGTTGTTTAGTAAATCGAAAACGTGAGAACTGGATCAAACCAGCTAAGACATAGACTGGCGCCAACAACAGTAAACAATCGGCGAGAAAAAAACTGAGCAATTCAGGTAGCTGATAAGGACGCAGTACCACCAGCATTGAACCGAGCACGAAACAGATACAGGAATAAGACCAAAGTTTAAAACAACGATCTTTAGGTTTGCGTCGGTACAGCAAATACAAATACAGACCGACCATAAAATTGGTTGCTAGTGCCAGCAAAATTACGGTGGGTAAATGCATTTTAGGGCATTTCCTGCGCGATTTGCTGCAGGGCTGCAGCCAGTTGCTGCGGTGCTTGAGCTCCCGAAATCAAGTATTTATTATTCACAATAAATGCCGGTACGGAAGATATTCCTGCATGTTGATAACGGGTAATATCGTCTTGTACTTGTTGGCTATACTCTGTGCTGCCAAGAATAGCAGCCGCAAGATCGGCATCTAACCCGGCGTTCACCGCGCAATTTACTAATACCTGATGATCCGCGACATTGGCTGCTTCACCAAAATAGGCGTTAAACAAGGCTAACTTCATGGCAGTGGCTTGTCCCTGTTTGTCAGCCCATTTCACTAAGCGATGTGCATCAAAGGTGTTACACGTGAATCGCTGTTGCATCTTGCTAAAATTAAGCCCTAAATCAGCAGCCAGTTCCATAAGATGTGTTTGCGCCTGACGCATCTCAGTTTCGCTTTTGCCATATTTTCGGCTAAGTGCAGGCAATATCGGCTCTTGCGGTGCCAGTTTGTCAGGATTTAACTCAAAAGCGCGCCATGTCAGAACTACGTTTAATTCTGGTAGGGTTTTTAATGCCTGTTCTAAGCGTATATAACCAATAGCACACCAAGGACAAGCAATATCAGAAACTAAGTCGAGGGTTAATGTCGTTAACATTATTAGTCACTTATTAGTTGCGGCGCGATGTTAATCTGCGCCTGATGGCTTATGGTAGCATATTCGGGAATTAAACCGCTTACTTGAAAATCAGCTTTGTGTGTTTTTCATCTTCTTGGTGCACGTCATCACACGTTAACTCAGCGTACTCTGGGCATTTTCATTTAGAAACCTTCTGTAATTAACAAAAACGCTTGTTGCAGAGTAAAAAACGCACTGGGGCGATGTATTTTCGTAATCCTGTAGCCGTTGCGTGTGAGTGCATTTTTCCGTTTAATCCAAAGTCGCTATATCAAGTTACGTATGCAACATTACTTAATATGTGAACCACACAACTTACAATCGCGCATCTCAGCACCTCGTGTTGTCGTTATGCGCCAATCAAAGGAATTGCGAATGCATTTAACACTCTCAAATCTCTTATGCAGTGCCACCCTTGCGGTGAGCTGTTTGTTGCCGGTGGCATCGGGATTAGCGGCTGCGCCCGCTAATGAACAAACGCCGTCTTTACAGCAGGCCTATCAACCTTTTTTTCATATTGGTACCGCAGTGAGTTTGGCGCAGTTACAACAACCAAGCCGTAGTGAGCTTTCGTTAATCGCGCAGCATTTTAATAGTTTAACCGCTGAAAACATTATGAAATGGGAGGAAATTCAACCCATTGAAGGACAGTTCAATTTTGCTGCAGCCGATCAATTAGTTGCGTTTGCCGAGCAGCATAAGATGTTTATGGTAGGGCATACATTATTGTGGCATGAGCAAACTCCCGCCTGGGTATTTGAAGAGGCTACTGGCAAGCCGGCCAGCAAGGCACAATTGCTGGCGCGTTTAGAGCAGCATATTAGTACGGTGGTAGGCCGTTATAAAGGCCGTGTGCACGGTTGGGACGTGGTTAACGAAGCATTAAACGAAGATGGTAGTTTACGTGATACCAAATGGCGGCAGATTTTAGGCGACGATTACATTGCCACGACGTTTGCATTAGTGCATAAGATCGATCCCAGTGCCAAACTGTATTACAACGATTATAACTTGTATAAACCTGAAAAACGCGCAGGTGTTCTACGTATTATTGCCCAACTACAAGAGAAAAATGTTCCTATTCATGCGATTGGCGAGCAAGCGCATTACGGATTAATCTCGCCTGATTTTACGGAAGTGGAAGACTCTATCAAGGCGTTTGCGGCGACGGGATTAGAGGTGATGATTACCGAGTTAGAGATTTCGGTGTTGCCTTTCCCTCCTGGGATGACACCGGGCGCAGATATCAGCCAATATCAAGAGCTGCAAGAGCAGCTGAATCCTTATCGGGAAGGGTTGCCCGCTGATGTTGAGCAGGCTTGGGAGCAACGTTATTTAGATCTTTTTGCATTATTTCTGCGTCAGCAAGACAAATTGCATCGTGTCACCTTGTGGGGACTGCATGATGCACAAAGCTGGCGTAACAATTTCCCGATGCGAGGTCGTACGGATTACCCCTTATTATTTGATCGACAATTACACACCAAGCCACTGCTGCCGGCTCTGATTAAACTGGCTGAAGCGCAATAAGCGTTTTTTACGTTTAACATTTTCGTAAAACGCGACGCGTCAATAAAAAATCATACAGCAGAAATGCATTTTCATAAGAGCGCCCGGATTGCAGCCGATGGCGTTCTTCTTTTTAATCCTCCTTAAAAGGATGCCCTGAACATGAATTGCCTCGCTTATTTTGCCAAGATCATTCTGATCGCACTGGTGTACACCACGAGCTTAGCAAGCCAAGCTGAGCCAACGCAGTCCACGGCGACACAGACTTCACCTCAGTTAGTGCCCCTTTATAACTATTTGGGATTCAGACTTATCGGACCTAAGTGGTTGGTCGTGCCGGGTGAACGCGTGGTAAGTTTTAAGGTAATAGCACCTAATAACGATCAGCCTGTATTACAAGGAGAAACGACTCGCGCAGCCTATTGGCCAGAAGCGGCGCAATGGGTAAGTTTAGCGGATGTTTCTGCACTCACCGCGCCAGGCGAATACCAGTTTTTGGTGCCTGGGTTAAAGCCAATCCACTTTACTATTGCTGCCGCGCCTTACAGCGCTGTTCATGATAGTGCGATTAAAGCGTTTTACTATAATCGCGCTTCAATAGCCCTTGAACCTCGTTTTGCTGGTCCATGGGCGCGGGCAGCAGGGCATCCCGATACTAGCGTTAAAGTACACACCTCAGCCGCTTCGGACGCGCGGCCTGCTGGCTTTACCTTCAGTGCGCCCAAAGGATGGTACGACGCAGGGGATTACAACAAGTATGTGGTAAATTCGGGCATTAGTACCTACACCTTATTGCGTACCTATGCCGACTTTGCAGACTTTTATCAACAACGGCAATGGCAGATACCTGAATCAGATAATGCGACTCCCGATTTGCTAGACGAAATTATGTGGAATCTGGACTGGCTAAGTGCCATGCAAGATCCAAACGATGGTGGTGTTTACCATAAATTAACCACATTGGCTTTTGCCGGTATTGTGATGCCTGATCAGACCCATGCCGAGCGTTTTGTGGTGCAAAAAAGTACCGCCGCAGCACTGAATTTTGCCGCGGTGATGGCAAATGCTAGCCGAGTGATTCAGCCCTTTGAAAGCCAATGGCCAGGTAAAGCTGCGTTATATCGTCAACAAGCACTCGCGGCATGGCAATGGGCTCAGCAACATCCTGCGGTTTATTATCAACAACCTGCCGATGTACACACCGGTGCCTATGGCGATGAGCAGTTAGCCGATGAATGGGCTTGGGCTGGCGTGGAGCTATTTTTGTTAACAGGGGAGCCAACATATTTAACCGCGTTTCGCCAGTTAACTGCACCACCCACTGCGCCGTCTTGGGCCAATGTCGCAGCACTGGCCTATTACAGCTTAGCCGCTGAGCTGCGCCAGGGGCGAAACCTCGATTCGGTTATTGTGGGGCAAGTTACCCAAGGGCTGCTGCAGGCGGCCGATCAACTTGTCAGTATTCATCAGCAATCGGCGTATGGCGTTGCAATGCGTGCAGACGACTTTGTTTGGGGCAGCAATGCCGTCGCAATGAACAAGGCGATGTTGCTCTATCAAGCGTGGTTAGTATCGCCTCAGCCACGCTATGAACAGGCTATGCAGGGCTTATTAGACTATGTCTTAGGGCGTAATCCATTACAGCTATCTTATGTAACCGGTTTTGGGATAAAGCATCCGCAGTTTATCCATCATCGCCCTTCTGCAGCAGATAACGTGGACGCGCCGGTGCCGGGATGGTTAGTGGGCGGGCCGCAACCTGGGCAGCAAGATCAGTGCGCGTACACCACTACCTTACCAGCATTAAGTTATGTTGATGATTGGTGCAGTTATGCTAGTAACGAAGTCGCGATTAATTGGAACGCACCCTTGGTGTATGTGTTAGCGGCAATGCATCACCTGCCGATGGCAACGAACAACTCTGTTGAGCCAGAAACTGCCTCAAAATAGAGTAACAGGGTGCAATAAAGGTGCGTTTTCTGTTTTCACTATTCTGATTTTTCCAAGACGGTTTGACGCTGAAACAGCCATGTCGCACTATCAGATGCGGCTAAAACATCAGCGGTTATAGTCGTTAATTAACCCAAAATTGGCGAAGCATGCAGTACGTCAGTAGTAAGTAAAAATATAAAAAAAGCTGGTAAACAGCGCATCGGTTAAACAATGCAACGCGACAAATAGCGCGATTTGCTGTGATCTCCGATGCATTAAAAACACACATGGGAGACCTTCGATGGTGCACAGCAATCGAAACCAACACTTAACCAAAAAACCTGTTTTTAAACGCTCGCTATTGTTAATCGCCATGATGGGATTAACTGCAGGGGTTAGTGCGCAAGAGACGACAGAACAAACCGAACAAGATAAACCCAAAGTTGAAGATATCGAAGTTATTCAAGTAAGTGGTACACGTGCTAACTTACAAAGCGCCCAAAATATCAAACGGCTCGCTGATACCGTGGTTGATGGGATCTCTGCGGAGGATATTGGTGTATTACCGGATCGCAGTGTCCTTGAGGCAATTCAACGGATCCCAGGGGTATCGATTGAGCGGTTTGCGGGGCCAGATGATCCAGATCATTTTAGCGTGGAAGGGAGTGGCGCCATTATTCGCGGTATGACACAAACCCGCAGCGAATTTAATGGTCGTGATTCTTTTACCGCTAACTCTGGACGGGGATTATCGTTTCAAGATGTCTCGCCTGAGTTAATGGCCGGTGTTGATATTTATAAAAATCAAACCGCCGACATGGTTGAAGGCGGCATTGGCGGAACCGTGAGCTTACGCACGCGTAAACCCTTTGATGCTGCGGGACGTTTGTTTGCGATCAGCGGAGATTGGTCTTATGGCGATATTGCCAAAAAAGGCAGCCCAACAATATCCGCTTTATTCAGCGATCGGTTTGTATTAGATAATGGCAGCGAGTTTGGTTTTTTAATTAATGCGGCACGCTCGCAGTTATATGGCGCATCGCATGGTATTCAATCGGATGCCTATGTACCGGTTTATGCTAGAACCATTGCCGGTGCCGAAAACTTTGTAGGAACGGATAATAATGGCTTAGTGTGGATGCCTAATGCCTCTAATTTACTGAATAAGTTTGATGATCGTAAAAGAACCGGTTTTTCCTCCGCGTTACAGTGGAAAAATAGTGACGACACCTTTTTAAGTACGTTTCAATATATTCGCTCTGATGCCCGCTTATCTTGGCATGAGCAAGCGGTGAAATACCAAGGGGGTTATTTTAGTATCGACAATCGGCGCTCACGGCCCTTGGCAGGTACCCAATTTGAATTTGATGATCAAGGCTTGTTTGAATCAGGGATCATTACGCAAGGGGTAGACGGTTGGCGTGCTGCCGATGGTAACGTAGACCGTGTGGCCCGTGGCTGGGGTGATAATCCGCGCGATCAGTTTGGTTATGTTACGCAGTTTGATAGCCGAGTAAAAGACTCTGAAAATCTGGTAGAAGACTTTTCGTTAAATCTCCGCTGGAAAGCCACTGATCAGTTGGAAATTACTACCGATCTTCAATTAGTACAGGCAGAAACCACCGATAACGACGTTACCGTTCATACGGCAGCGTTTGCGGGCCAAGAGTATAATATTCGCGGCAAAACACCCACTATGCGCTTGTTAGAGCCTTGGTTTGGTTATCGTGATGCCAATCCTGAGTTATTTGCGACAGGCTATCCCGGTTTTAGCGGCGATCCTGCCGGCGATAGTAACTACTTTCAAGATCCTACGTCTTATTTCTTACGCAGTGCGATGGATCACTACGAGCGCTCTGAAGGCGAATCGGTTGCCGGACGTATTGATGCCAATTACCAATTAGATAATTTGGGGATTTGGACATCGGTACAAACGGGTGTGCGCTATGCAAAACGGGAACAAACGGTGCGTGCAACCGATTGGAACTGGGGGGCATTAGCCCCTGAATTTAGCAGTGTTGCGCCAGCAGGCTGGCTAGATACGATTCCGGGTGCCGCCAATGATTTTGAATTAGTCGATTGGTCTGGCTTTCATGGTGGTGGTGTTGCCAATATTCCGGGCAATAAAACCATCCATGCCACTGAAGCTTATGTTCGTTCAATAATGGGCGCAAATCCAGCACGACAACCCTTTAGCTCCGCGGGCGGTAGCTGGACGCCGTATCCACAACGGGCGGGAGTCGATTCTGAGTTTGGCCTGTTTACGCCCGGCGAAGTGAACGATACCACTGAAACGAATAAAGCCGTTTATGTTAGGTTTAATTTTGAGGGCCAAGGCGAGCGTCGTTACTCCGGTAACATTGGCTTGCGTTATGTGGTATTGGATCGTGAAGCGATTGGTGCGGTGACGTTTCCTGATTTAATTCCAGACTTTTTACCTCCAGAGTCATTAAGAAATCGACAGCTTAATCCAACTTTGGTGCTGGATTATGTTAATCAGCAAGTCAGCAATGGCACTTATGCATCGGTGGAAGATGCGCTGCGCGCAGAAGAAAATCGCTGGATCGGCGATCCTTTAAATTACCTACCCGATAACGATAGGGCTTTTGGTAATGATGCTGAAGAGCGTTTAAGCGCCAAAAACTCGTTTAAAATGTGGCTACCCAGCTTTAATTTTAAATATGAAATTACCGATGAGTTGATTGGGCGTTTTGCCTTTTCTAAAGCCGTTGCCTTACCTGATATGGGTGACGTGCGTAATCGTATTTCCTTGGGTAATGAATCGGTGCAGGCCGAACGGCCGATACAAGTGATTGATCCTGATAATCCTCCATTGCCGCAAGATAACCTGATTCAACGGGCTTATGTGCCGGCTTGGACCGGTAGCGGCGGTAATCCATTCTTAAAACCGATGGAATCGGTGCAGTTTGATCTTGCATTAGAGTGGTATTTTGCTGAAGTGGGCCAATTAAGTGCGACGTTATTCAACAAAGATTTGAAAAACTACTTTGTACAAGGGGCCTTTGCGCAAAACCTGACGAATCCGGTCAGTGGCGTGAATCAAACATCGTTAATTAGCACCACCACCAATGGCGGTGATGGCAAAATGCGTGGTGTAGAACTGGCTTATCAGCAGTTTTATGATGGGCTACCGGAGCCGTTAAATGGCTTTGGTATTCAAGCTAGCTTTACCTACATTAAAGCCAGTGGTGTGCCGAATAATGAGGTGGATGTTGAAGACGAAAGCTGGTTAGGGGATGATTTTGAAGATACTGGGATCCGCGTTAATATGGATACCATTCCGCTACAAGGTCAGTCTGATCGCACCTTTAACATAGTAGCGATGTATGAAAAAGGTGATTGGAGTTCACGTTTGGCCTACAACTGGCGTTCAAAATATCTGCTGACTACACGCGATGTGATCAGTAAGGCGCCGTTATGGTATGACGATCATGGACAGTTAGATGGTTCTATTTTTTATAATATTACCGAAAACTTTACCATAGGGCTGCAGGCTACCAACATTACTAATGCGCAATCTGAAACCCTGATGCTCCTCAATAACGAGGGACAAGAAGCAGGACGCTCTTGGTTTGTGGCTGATCGGCGGATAGCGTTTGTGGTGCGCGGCAACTTCTAAGCACGTTACGCCATCGCTCAGTGGTTGACTAATACTGAGTGATGGCGCATTAAGGCGTTACGTGACTATGTTAAAACAACGTATTGTTATTTTAGGCGGTGGGACCGCAGGATGGATGGCTGCAGCCGCCTTATCACGATTTTTGCCTTCGCAGCAGTATTCTATTTGCTTGGTGGAGTCAGAGCAAATCGGCACGGTGGGGGTCGGTGAAGCGACTATTCCTCATATTCGACACTTTAATCAATGGGTGGGTATAGAAGAAGCCGAATTTATGCAGGCGACGGGGGCGACCTATAAATTAGCCATTCGTTTTCAGGGATGGGGAACGGCGAACAGCGATTATTACCACCCTTTTGGGGTGAGTGGCGACATGCTAAACGATTTACCCTTTCATCAGGTGTGGTGGTGGTTACAACAGCAACACCAGCCCACTTATCCTTTTGATCACTATTCTTTCGCTGTGCAATTAGCGCAACAAAAACGCTTCCGCTTTCCCAGTACCGACATTGCAGATGTTGCTTCAAGCTTTAATTATGCGTATCAATTAGATGCGGGTAAATATGCCATGTTGCTTCGTCAACATGCGACCGCGCAGGGCGTGAGCCGCATTGAAGGCAAGGTGCAGCAGGTGTTGCAACAGCCTAATGGTGACATCAGTGAATTAGTGTTAGAGCAGGGGATGCGTTTAAAAGGCGATTTTTTTATTGATTGTTCTGGTTTTTCGGCGCTATTGATTGGCCAAACATTGCAAACTCCCTTTGAGAATTGGCAACAGTGGTTGCCTTGCGACCGCGCTCTGGCCATGCCGAGTGCTGCCGATGTTGATCCGGCACCGTACACGTTATCTAAGACGATGGCCGCAGGCTGGCGTTGGCGTATACCGCTACAACATCGCACGGGAAATGGCTTGGTATATGCCAGTGCCTTTTTAGCTGATGACGCTGCGGAGCAACACTTAGTGCAGGAGGTCAATGAGACGGGGTTTGCGGGGGCTTCAATAAAAGCATTACGCTTTACCACGGGGCGCCGTCAGCAAAGCTGGCGACATAATTGCGTGGCCATTGGTTTGGCGGCGGGCTTTTTAGAACCCTTGGAATCGACCAGCCTACATTTAATACAATTAGCATTAGAAAAATTGTTGCTGTACTTTCCGGTGCATACGGCGGGGCAGTCTATCGTGTCGACAAGTGAACGTGATGCCTTTAATGATCAAATGGCGACAGAGTATCAGCGTGTGCGAGATTTTCTTATTTTGCATTACAAAGTAAATACGCGTTCTGAACCGTTTTGGCAATATTGTGCGCACATGTCTCTTCCAGACAGTTTGCAGCAGCGGCTGGCGTTATTTCAGGAAAGTGGGCAGCTGGTAGCGTATCGGCAAGGATTATTCCAACCGGCGAGTTGGTTAGCGGTATTGTTAGGGCAGGGCGCTCGCCCCAACGAAACTGATTTTCGCTTGCAAGCGGCTGCCAGCGCACCTTATAGCGCCTGGTTGCAGCAGTATTATCAACACCTGAAAATGCAAGCCGGCCAAAGTCCTTCTCATCGGCAGGCGTTGGATAATTCATCGCGCTCGTCAAATGCGCCGCCAGTGCATTCTCTATATGGCTATCGTGAAGCCAGTGCAGCAGGAGGGCGTGTATGCGTGCGCTAAATCCTGTGGTAGTCATAGGCAGCGGTGTGTGGTTAGAGCTTGCGTGTGCCTGGATCGCCGCGCCGTTACGTCGTTTTGGTATGCGTGTAGTTGCCGTGGTATTACCCAGTGATCCCGCGGAGAGCCGTAGCACGCAATTTGGCCCAGCGCTGACGGCGTTGTGTGAACATCTTGCGTGTACTCCGTTGTCATTAATCCAGCAGGCTCAAGGGCATGTATCGTTGGGATGTCATTATGAGTTTGCAGCAAGGCAGGGTTTTATCCCCTATGGTTTTTACGGTCTGCAAGCCGAGGCTAGTGAATTTGAGCAGGTGGTATTACGTTGCTTACGTGAGTCGCCAGCCTTGGCAAACACGATAAGTATTGATGCGTTATCAGTTGCCGCGCAGGCGGCCTTACAACAAAAATTTGCGATTGCCCCGAATACTCGACCCGATCTGCAGCAAGCGTTAGCATTTGGTGGGCAAATGGACAGTGTGGCCTTGGCAGCCTGTTTACATCAGCATAATCTGGCTGCAGGTGTGACATACCATGCGTGTGCGTCTCTAGTTTGTGTGCGCAATACGCACGGCATAGCAGAAACCATTAAAACTGATAATGGGTACGAACAGCCAGTGCATTTTCTTATAGATTGTCGACGTTCTTCGGACGTATCGAGCCATGCAACTGCAGCAACGCCCGCTTTGCAACAGCCTTTTGCACTGCGCTTATGGGCCGATAGTCGGCCTGAACCGCTCTCGCCTTACAGTTCGGCGATCCAGCTGAGTGGGAGTTGGGTGGTAAAGCATCGGCTGGCTGATCGAGAACATTGGCAATGCTTACTGCAGCCGCCTGCAACAGTGGCTTTGGTGTTAGCCGAATTGCAGCAAAAAACCGGTATTGCCGATTGGCAACAAGTGCGCTTTCCAGTGCCTAAGGGTATGGATAATCCTTGGCAAGGCAATGTGCTACGTTGTGGTGAAGCCGCAGCTGTCTTAGATCAGCCCTTATATGATGGCGTGTCTGCCTTATCCTTTATGTTACCGCTTTGGTTAGCGTTGTTGCCTGGGCAGGCAATGCGACCCGCTGCGGCCAGTCTGTTTAATACACAATGGCAGTTATTTCAGCAAGAAGTACACATGTATCTGCAATGTCACACTGAGCCATTAGCCACTGCACAAGGTCAGCTCTTTGCACGCGCCGGTCGTTTGTTACCGGCAGAAACGGATGCCATCTTACCGGCGCAATGGTTTGGTTTACTCGTTGGTTTAGGTCTCAGGCCAGCGTTACCCAGTATGTTATTGGCAACACGCAGCACAACCGAATTGTTTAGTGCGGTACACCAAATTCAACACAGTATCGCGCGGCTCGTGTCAGGAATGCCTAGTTACACCGATTTCCTCGCGTTAACGCGTAATGCGGTTTAAAAAGAGACCAACATGATCAATAAATTAAAAAAAATAATTATCTTAGGGGGCGGCTCTGCCGGCTGGATGACTGCAGCAGCGCTTGGGAAGGTATTAAAGGATCAATACTGTCAGATCCAGCTTATTGAGTCTGATCGCATTGGTACGGTGGGTGTTGGTGAAGCGACTATTCCTCAAATTATGTTGTTTAATGAGTTAATTGGCCTAGATGAAAATGCGTTTATGCGTCGCACTCAGGCAACCTTTAAGCTGGGTATTCAGTTTGTCGACTGGCACCAAATTGGCAGCAGTTATATTCATGCTTTTGGCGATGTAGGCAAAAATATGGAAGGCCTACAGTTTTACCATTATTGGCTAAAAATGCGGGCATTAGATCGTGCCGCGCCGCTCGATGAATATACCCTGACATCATTGGCCTGCCATGAAAAACGTTTTATGCGAAGTATTGCCGCGGGCAATTCACCGTTATCGAATATTGCCTATGCGTTTCATTTTGATGCTGGCTTATTTGCCGCCTATCTGCGAGAGCTTGCTGAAAACTGGGGGGTACAACGTACAGAAGGTGAGGTGTTATCGGTACAACAGCGGGCAGATGGGTTTATTCATGCCCTGCAGTTGGCTGATGGCAGTGTGCACGAGGCTGATTTTTTTATTGATTGCTCCGGTTTTCAAGGCGTACTGATTGAGCAAACATTAAAAACGGGCTATGAAGATTGGCGGCATTGGTTACCTTGTGATAGCGCCATTGCCGTACCTTGCGCCAGTGCTGGCGAGCCATGGCCTTTTACGCGCGCCAAAGCACATACCGCAGGTTGGCAATGGCGAATTCCGCTGCAACATCGTATCGGCAATGGCCATGTATTTAGCAGTAAATTTATGTCGGCAGATGAGGCCACGGCAATTTTGCTGCAAAATTTAGATGGCGCGCCCTTAGCAGAGCCCAGACAAATACGTTTTACGACGGGTAAGCGTAAGCAATTTTGGCAAAAAAACTGTTTAGCGATTGGATTAGCCGCGGGTTTTATGGAGCCATTAGAGTCAACCAGCCTACATTTAATTCAGGCCGCCATTTCAAAGCTGTTTAGTTTTTTTCCTGATCGAGATTTTGCACAAAGCGATATTGATGAGTTTAATCGGCAAATGCACTTTGAATACGACAGTATCCGCGATTTTTTGATTTTACATTATCACGCTACAGCACGTCGTGATTCGGCTTTTTGGCGTTATTGCAGTAGCATGCCAATACCTGATGCGCTAACGCAAAAAATCACACAATTTCGCGATCATGGACGGATCTTTCGTTTTAACAACGAAATGTTTAGCGATCTAAGCTGGTTTGAAGTCATGCTTGGGCAGGGGATCACGCCAGCACGTTATCATCCCTTAGTGGATGCGTTTCCAGAAGACGCATTAGATAAACGCTTGCAAGGGATCCGCCAAGTGATCCGTAGCGCTGTGGATTATATGCCGTCACATCAAGCCTTTATTAATCAGCATTGTAAAGCGGACAAGATTTATTGATGTTGTCCAGTGTAAAGACCACAACGCCATACACCCCTCGGATAGCCGTAATCGGAGAGGAACAGCAGCCGCTTTTGCTGGTGGATGACTTTTGGCCCGAACCTAACCAACTGCTGCAGTACGCGTTGCAACAAGGTGCTGTTAATCCAGCCACGGGCTTGTATCCTGGTTTACGCTCGCCTGCACCGCCGATATTTGGGCAGCGTGTGCTGGCACAATTAGCGCCACATATCCAGCACGTGTTTGGACTGACCGCAGCGCGTATTCAGCGCGTCGAGAGTTATTACGCGATGGTGGCCACGCCGGTTGCACAATTATCGGCGTGGCAGTGTATACCGCACTTTGATCGCCCCAAACCGGATGATCTCGCTATAGTGTATTATTTATGTCACGCGCAGCAGGGTGGCACCAGTTTTTATCGGCATCGACGCAGTGGTTTTGAAGCGATCACGCCTGAACGGCAAGCGGCCTATCAGCGCTCACTTAGCGACGATTTTCAGCAATATGGGACGCCAAAAGGCTATATAAATGGGGATAACGCCATGTTTGCACGAATTGCGCAAGTCCCTGCGCGGTTTAATCGTTTGCTGTTGTATCGTTGTTCATCATTACATTCTGGCGATATCGCGACAGATTACCCTTTTGATTTAGATCCGCGCAGCGGGCGCTTTACCATTACCGCGTTTATTACGGCGCGCGATTAAGGTGTCGCAATACGGTTTGCCGTTGTGGTAAGGAATGAGCCCGCGATGCGATTATCCTTTCTGCACCTCGGTAACGATAGCCGTAAATTGTCCCTCGGCCAGTTGTGTACTAACGCTATCGCCAACACTTAATTGTGCCGCACGCGTAATCGCCTGTTGCTGTGCATTAAAACTAATACTGTAACCCCGTGCTAAAGTGGCGAGCGGACTGACGGTATGTAATTGCGCGCTAAGCCTCATCAGTTGTTGCTGGCCCTGTTTTAATTGTTGCTGCTGGGCATGCTCCAGCCGTCTTGCCAGTTGTTGCAGCAATCCCTGTTGTTGCTTAACCATTTTAGCGGGCGATAAATGCTGCAGGCTTTGCTGTAAATAACTGTGCTGGCGTTTGGCGTGTTGCAGTTGCTGTTGCATTACCCGCTGTAAGCGCAATTGTAATTCATCTAAACGCTGCTGTTGTTGTTCTAATCGGCGCTGTGGATGTAAGTGTTGCAGGCGCTGTTGTAGTTGACTTAGTTTTGGGGCTAGTCGTTGCAAGTACAGGCGCTGCGCTCTGGCTAAACGAAGCGCCAATTGTTGCAGTGTAAGCAGATGCTGGCTTTGATCCGGTGACACTAATTCCGCGGCGGCCGAGGGCGTGGGAGCACGTACATCGGCGACAAAATCGGTGAGAGCAAAATCAATTTCATGCCCCACCGCACTGACGATCGGAATAGGGCAGGCCGCAATTGCGCGTGCTAAGATTTCATCGTTAAAACACCAGAGATCTTCTAAAGAACCACCGCCTCGGCCAATAATGAGTACATCTACTTCATTGCGGCGAATGGCGGTGCTTAGCATGGCACGTAGTTGTGCTGCCGCAGTCTCGCCTTGCACTTGGCAAGGATAAATTATCACCTCAAGCGCAGGCGCCCGCCGTTTTAATACGCTAATAATATCGCGAACTGCAGCACCGGTTGGCGAGGTAATCACACCAATAGTCCGCGGCTGTGCTGGCAATGCTTTCTTGCGTTCTTCGGCAAAGAGTCCTTCAGCCGCCAGCTTGGCTTTAAGTTGCTCAAATTGTTGTTTTAGTAAGCCATCACCAGCAGGCTCAATAAACTCGGCTAACAGCTGATATTCACCTCGGGGCTCGTATACGCTGATCCGAGCACGAATTAATACTTGCTGGCCATTTTGTGGCCGCACCAAGGCATTCCGATTCGCCTGCTTAAACATGGCGACTTTTACCTGTGCGGCCTGATCTTTTAAACTAAAGTACCAATGCCCTGAGGCGGCAGCGACAAAATTTGAAACTTCACCCACCAGCCATAATTGCTGAAATTGTAATTCCAAGGTTAAACGCACTTCGCTATTTAAACGGGAAACGGTGTAAATATCATGATTTTGCATAGCGGACTCGGTATCTGCCTGTGGTTTACGGTACGGAAATGCAGTGTACGCCATTGTGACCTTACCTGACAAAAAGAAAAAACCGTTTGTTCTATCGGCGGATTTCCGCTAAAATTGCACCGCAACATTCCCTATCTTTTCATCCACACAGCGAGATTGTTGCAATGCTTAGGATCATTAAAGAAGCCCTTACCTTTGACGACGTGTTATTGGTACCGGCGCACTCTTCCGTGCTACCCCATACTGCGGATTTACGCACAAAATTAACCAACACAATCACGCTGAATATTCCTATGGTTTCCGCCTCTATGGACACCGTAACGGAAGCGCGCTTAGCCATTGCTTTAGCGCAAGAAGGCGGCATTGGTTTTATTCATAAGAATATGACCATTGAAGAACAAGCTGCCAACGTGCGCAAAGTCAAAAAATACGAAAGTGGCGTGGTCTCTGATCCTGTTACGGCCTCGGCCGAAATGACGGTGCGTGATGTGCAAGCACTGGCCCAGCAACATGGTTTCTCTGGCTTTCCGGTATTAGACAAGCAAGGCGATCTGGTGGGTATTGTTACCGGCCGCGATATGAGCTTTGAGGCTAACCTGCAAGCTAAAGTTACCGAAGTGATGACGCCACGCGAAAAGCTGGTCACTGTGAATGAAAACGCACCGCGTGAAGATGCCTTAAAGCTGATGCACAAACATCGTATTGAAAAAGTCTTAGTCGTGGATGATAGCTTTAAATTAAAAGGCCTGATCACCGTTCGCGATTATTACAAAGCGGCCAGCAAGCCTAATGCGTGTAAAGACGAGTTAGGTCGTTTACGCGTCGGTGCTGCGGTGGGCGTAGGCCCGGGCACCGATGAGCGCATTGCTGCCTTAGTAGAGGCCGGTGTCGATATTCTGCTGATTGATACTTCGCATGGTCACTCGCAAGGCGTGATTGACCGCGTGAAACAAACCCGCGCTCAGTACCCTGATTTACAAATTGTTGCCGGTAACGTAGCAACAGCCGAAGGCGCCAAAGCACTGGCTGAAGCCGGTGCCAATGCGGTAAAAGTGGGCATTGGTCCAGGTTCTATTTGTACCACCCGTATTGTGACAGGTTGTGGTGTACCACAAATTACCGCCATCTCTGATGCCGTTGAAGGCGTTAAAGGTACTGACGTGTGCATTATTGCTGATGGTGGTATCCGTTTCTCTGGTGATGTAGCCAAAGCCTTAGTGGCTGGCGCGCACTGTGTGATGGTTGGTTCTATGTTTGCCGGTACTGAAGAAGCGCCGGGTGAAGTAGAGTTATATCAGGGCCGTTACTATAAGTCTTACCGTGGTATGGGCTCGTTAGGTGCTATGGCACAGCGTAATGGTTCATCAGATCGTTATTTCCAGGGCAGCAACAATGCGGAAAAACTGGTACCTGAAGGTATCGAAGGCCGTGTGGCGTATAAAGGCCCGATTGAAAATATTATCCATCAGCAAATGGGCGGTTTACGCTCAGCCATGGGCTTAACCGGTTCTGCAGATATCGAAACCTTAAGAACCAAGCCGCAGTTTGTTAAAGTGACAGCAGCAGGCATGGGCGAGTCGCATGTGCACGATGTGCAAATTACCAAAGAAGCACCCAACTATCGGTTAGGTTAACCGCTTTCGGCTTTCAGGGCTGGCTTATGGCCAGCCCGCTTACTTTGTAAAGGTTAGTATGAACAAAAATATCCATCATCATCGTATTTTAATCCTCGACTTTGGTTCGCAATACACCCAGCTTATCGCCCGCCGCGTGCGCGAAATTGGTGTTTACTGTGAGCTTTGGGCTTGGGATGTGACCGAAGCGCAAATTCGTGAATTTAATCCAACCGGTATTATTCTCTCTGGCGGCCCAGAAAGCGTACATGAAGCTAATTCCCCACGTGCGCCACAGTATGTATTTGAAGCCGGTGTGCCGGTATTAGGCATTTGCTATGGTATGCAAACCATGGCCGAGCAGCTGGGCGGTAAGGTGCAAGGCTCGGATATGCGCGAGTTTGGTTATGCGCAAGTCGAAGTTATTGCACCAAATGATCTGTTTGCCAAAATTGAAGATCATATTGGTAGTAACGGTAATGGCTTGTTAGACGTCTGGATGAGCCATGGCGATAAAGTAGTGCAAATTCCTGAAGGTTTCATTACGTGCGCCAGCACGCCAACCTGCCCACATGCCGGCATGGTAGATGAAGTACGCCAATTCTACGGCGTGCAGTTCCATCCTGAAGTGACGCACACTCGCCAAGGCCTGCGGATGCTTGAGCATTTTGTGGTGGATATCTGTGGCTGTGACAAGCTATGGACGCCAGCTTCAATTATTGAAGATGCGGTAATTCGCTTAAAACAGCAAATTGGTGATGATCAGGTTATTTTAGGTTTATCAGGTGGGGTTGATAGCTCTGTGGTGGCCATGTTGCTGCACCGCGCTATTGGTAAAAACCTGACTTGCGTCTTTGTGGATAATGGCCTGCTGCGTTTAAACGAAGGCAAGCAAGTGATGGATATGTTTGGCGATCACTTTGGTCTTAATATCATCAAGATTGATGCTGAGCAACGTTTCCTCGATGCTTTAGCCGGCGAAAATGAGCCAGAAGCTAAGCGCAAAATTATTGGCCGGGTCTTTGTCGAGGTGTTCGACGAAGAATCGCAAAAACTGGAAAATGCCAAGTGGTTAGCTCAAGGTACCATTTATCCGGATGTGATCGAGTCAGCTGGCTCGGCCACCGGTAAAGCCCATGTGATTAAATCGCACCATAACGTGGGCGGCTTGCCAGCGCATATGAAGCTGGGTTTAGTTGAACCACTGCGTGAGCTGTTTAAAGACGAAGTACGCAAAGTTGGCCTTGAGTTAGGTCTGCCGTACGATATGCTGTTCCGTCATCCGTTCCCAGGTCCAGGCTTAGGTGTACGGGTACTGGGCGAAATCAAAAAAGAGTACTGCGATATTCTGCGCCGTGCCGATGCCATCTTTATTGAAGAACTGCATAAAGCCGATTTATACAATAAAGTCAGCCAAGCTTTTGCCGTATTCCTGCCCGTAAAATCGGTGGGTGTGATGGGCGATGCCCGCAAATACGACTGGGTAGTATCACTGCGCGCGGTAGAAACTGTTGATTTTATGACGGCCCATTGGGCGCACTTGCCATATGAGTTATTGGGTAAGGTGTCGAATCGGATTATTAATGAAATTAATGGTATTTCACGAGTGGTGTACGATATTAGCGGCAAGCCGCCAGCCACCATCGAATGGGAATAGTTTTGGCGTTGTCTTTGTCACTGTAGCGGCATTGTCTTCGCCGCTCACCCCGGTCACATACTATTTGTATGCTCCCGGGGCTGAGCGACTCGACGGCTTTGCTACAGCGACAAATCCTTAGCCAAAACACGAGTCAATAAGGTGTTTTATTTGCCGCTTACCCCAGTCACATACTACCCGTATGCTCCTGGGGCTGAACAGCTCGACGGCTTTGTCAGCCTGCCGATGATTTAGGATAAGGCGTTGTCTTTGTCACTGTAGCGGCATTGTCTTCGCCGCTCACCCCGGTCACATACTATTTGTATGCTCCCGGGGCTGAGCGACTCGACGGCTTTGCTACAGCAACAAATCCTTAGCCAAAACCCGAGTCAATAAGGTGTTTTATTTGCCGCTTACCCCAGTCACATACTACCCGTATGCTCCTGGGGCTGAACAGCTCGACGGCTTTGTCAGCCTGCCGATGATTTAGGATAATGTTTAGTTTTAGTCAAAATGGCAGTTAAGAATAAGGCGTTGTCTTTGTCACTGTAGCGGTATTGTCTTCGCCGCTCACCCCGGTCACATACTATTTATGCTCCCGGGGCTGAGCGACTCGACGGCTTTGCTACAGCGACAAATCCTTAGCCAAAACTCGAGTCAATAAGGTGTTTTATTTGCCGCTTACCCGAGTCAAATACTATTAGTATGTGACCCTATTTTTCCAGCCAGTTTACTACTCTCAAGCCTGCTACACGTGCAAACTCGCGGGTATTGTTGGTAACCAATGTTAAGCCTTCACTTCTGGCATGGCCTGCGATATGCAGATCATTAACGCCTATCGGTGTTCCGGCTTTTTCTAATTCCGCGCGAATATCACCATAGTGTTGTGCTGCTTTTTCGCTATAGGGTAATACCACTAATCTGGAGCAAAAATCTTCTACTGCTTGCCGGTTTTGTTCTGGCTTTGCGCTTTTTTCGACACCATGGCACAGCTCAGCATAAGTAATACTGCTAATACAGAGCAAACCTGCATACTGGTTAAAGGTTTCTAGCACTTCCAAGGGGCGACGTTTAATCACGTAGATACAAATATTGGTATCGAGCAGGTATTTCAGCATTAAAAAGCTTCTCGCTCTGCTTGTTCTTGTGTTGCGCGCTCAGGCATAAAGTCTTCTGTCACGGCAGGCCCTTGTAAGAAAAAAGAATCCCAGCTATGGCTAACAGGCGTGAGGATGCGATCTTTTCCTACAACGCGCACTGTGACTTTTTTTACATCGTCCGGAAAGCGCGCATCAACCGGCAAGCGTACCGCTTGCGTATTGTTATTTTTAAAAACAGTACCTGTATCCATAATACGCTCCTAAAGTTTACGAGTATAATAATTATAAACCCTAATAGTAGATACTCAAGGTATCTACCAGCATTGGTGTTTGATAATCCTAAATACCTTATATGGATAACCTGTTTCAATGAGCAATAAACCCACATTAACGTTGCTAAAACATTACCCTGAGCATATTCCAGAAATAGCCAAGTGGCATTTTCAAGAATGGGGTGAGCTCTTTCCAGAGAAAAGCGAGGCTGATTTTGCCAGCGATTTAGCCGCAACATTAAATGACGGCACTGTGCCTTTGAGTTGGGTGCTAATGTTAGATGAGCAGGTGGTGGGGACTGCCTCTATTTTATTAGACGATATGCAAACCAATCGGGACTTGTCACCCTGGCTGGCGAATATTTATCTGGCACCTGCGGCGCGCGGTAAAGGTTTAGGCAAATGGTTAGTGCAACAGGTAATGTTGCAGGCACAACAGCTGGGTTTAACCAAACTGTATTTATTTACGGAAGATAAACCCGAGTTCTATCAGCAGTTCGGGTGGCAGCCATTAAAACAGGAACGCTACGAAGGCACCTTAGTGACTATTATGTACTGGCATAACTAGCCAGTACCGTTACCCCGCATAACTTGCTAATAAACGTAAACGTTGCTGTTCTAAAGCATGAAGCGGGCGGAGATCACAGTCAAAAGGTGCATTAGCGTTTAGCAACTTGCCAATTGGGTTGTAGAGCCAATTCAAGCTATTTTGCTGCGGCTTCTCATGCTGTCGAGTGCAACTAAGAATACGACTGGCAAGTTCATTCAGTGTGGCTTGTTGTTGCCATAGAGGCTTAATTAGCTGTTCTATTAATTTTGCTGCAATACTAGCGTTTTCCGTCATCTCATTTAAGCTTGCAGCAGGTTCAGACACGCTTTTTATATTTACCCATTCGCCAGCATACACATGCTCTAGGCTGTGTGTTTCGGTAGCGAATGGCGTCTGCCAACTGTTACGTGTCAACACGTGTTGCTGCTCTGGTGTCAAACGGCGTAATAAACCTTCTACAAATTGCAAATGTGTAGTTAAGGCTGAATGCGTAACTGCGTGACTTAGCAACGATCTGTTGTTGGCTAGGGCGTTACGCCAAAATAGGTAATCGTGTTGCAATAGCGTTTGAGCCATATTTACATCGCCTTGCTGGGTAAGAAGCCAAACCTTTGCCAGATATAAGCGATGTGCATAATGTAATACGCTGTAAGAAGGGGCGGTTGTAGTGCTTAGCGGTAAGTCTTCTTGCCAGTGGCTAAACCTTAACAGCGTATCATAAAACGCCAATATGGCCTGCTCTTGCTCAAGTAAAGTGGCAAGCTCAGATTGCTGTGTAACTAAGGTGTCATGGCAAGTGTCTTCACGACAGGGTGAAAATAGGTGTGTTAATAGCGCGCTATGCGTTGCCGTTAACTGGTGACTCTGTTGTAGTAGGTATTGATAGCCATTCAGCTCTGGAGCCGTGTGCGGTTGGTTTTCTATCAGGCCTTGTAACATCAAGGCCTCTGGTGAAGCGGCCTCGTCCTGCCAATTAATCGCAAGCAATACCAGATAACCACTTATTAGCACCGAAATTATGCCCACACATAACCATAAAACGAAGGTAATCAATTTTGCTAGCATAGTGGCCGTATCCTTATGATCATGGCGTAATGTCGCTACAAAGTTGATATTAAGTGACTAAATTGTTTTGATCAAGGCTAAATGTATTTTAGGTTAGCGCCATAGCTTAGCTCTAACACTTAAGGTATGAGCTATACCACTAAACACTTTAACGCGTGCCGCGAGACGCTATTATGTTTGAAACACCGGTTCCAATAATCGAAACGTGCCAGCAGCAGCGTCCATTTCGACATTCGCACCCACCGGTACAATAAACTGTTTCGGAATATGACCAATCATGGCACCACGGTAGGCGGGGATGCCCAATGGCTTAATAAAATCAGTGAAAATCTCATCCAGCGTTAAACTGCCCCAGCCACTACCGGGGTTACAGCGATTGCAATCGCCAAAAATAAAGCCGTTAATTTTATCCAGTGCTCCCATCAGTTTTAACGTACTCATCATACGATCAATTCGATAGGGTTGCTCTTCAATATCTTCTAAAAATAAGATTTTATCTTGAAAATCAGGTAGGTATGGCGTTCCAGCTAAAGCGGTTAATACCGTAAGATTACCACCAATCAACTGACCTTGGGCTTTACCTGAGGTGATGACACGCGTGCGGTTTTCTCGCACCACCAATTCGCCTTTAGGATCGTGCTCATTTTGGTAGGTCAGTAATTCGCGTTGAAAAAAGACCCGCTCAAACTGATCAACATTAAAGGCATTCCAACTGCCAATACCATTAGGGCCATGAAAACTGATCAACCCGGCTTTGGCCAACAACGCGTTGTGTAGCGCGGTAATATCGGAGTAGCCCAATAGCGGTTTTGGATTACGGCGGATCATGGCGTAATCAAGTAGCGGTAAAATGCGAGCTGCACCTGAGCCACCACGAGCACAGATAATGGCACTTACCTCAGGATCGGCAAACATAGCATTTAAATCGGCAGCACGATCTTCGTCTCGTCCTGCTAAATGCCCTCGACGCTCCTGATAAAAGCGGCCACTCTTCACGTTAAAGCCTAATGCGCGTAAAACTTCTTTAGCAATGACGAGATCTTCTTGATCGGCAACGGCAGCTGAAGACGCAATTAAGCCAACGGTGTCACCTTTGTTGAGCGCTCTGGGCAATATACGTGTGGGCAAAGGTGTTGCTGGGGCAGCTGCTGCGGTTACACTGCAACCGACTAAGGGCAACACACTTAGCGCTAAGGCACTGTGTTTTATAAATTGACGTTTGTTCACAGGCAACTCCTCAAACTGTTCTCAGTAACGCACCGATTAAGCAGTAATAAATTATTCCTATTGATAGCATGATTTTGGAATAATTGCAGCAGCTATACGTCAAAAACCAGCAACGCATCCCATCGAGATGATGATCAGTCAAATAGAAAAGGAGAAAAACGTCCTATAAAAAAGCCGCAGTATTGGCTGCGGCTTCGAGGATGAGCATAGAAGAAAAGCTTATTTCTTGGTTTTTTTAGCCAATTTTTTAGCCGCCAACTTACCGGGTTTTTTCACTTTTTTCGTGACTTTGGCTTCTTTGTTTTTTGGGCGTAAGCCGTCAACTACCCGGCGTTTTAACGGTTGTTCAGTGTAGCGTTCAATTTTTCCCACAACCGCCATATCGTGTGCTTCTACCAGTGAAATAGCCGTGCCCTTTTTGCCCGCGCGGCCAGTGCGGCCGATCCGGTGAACATAGACATCGGCGGTGCGTGGCAAGTCGTAGTTAATCACATGGCTAATATCATCAATATCCAGACCTCGGGCGGCCACATCGGTGGCAACCAGAATACGGACCTGATTATTAGTGAAACGTGCTAACGCTAATAAGCGTTTGTCTTGTGGCATTTCTCCTTGTAACCAGCAGCTGCGAATGCCGGCTGTTTCCAACTGGCCGGTCAAGGTCGCTAAACGTTCACGGGTTTTTACAAACACGATGGCTTTGGTTACGTCGGGTTGTTTTAATAAGTGAATCAATAGTGCCAGCTTATGGTTAGCATCATCGGCCAGATGGCACCATTGTAAAATTTTGGCTTTTTCTTTGCGCGATGGCTGCGCTTCTACCCGCTCAGGTTCTTTTAAAACATTGCTGGCAAAACGCTCAAGTGAAGCGCCTTCCAATGTAGCAGACAGCAGCAACGTCTGGCGACGGCGCTTGGCTTCCAGCACAATACGGTTCATCTCACCGACAAAACCCATATCTAACATGCGATCGGCTTCGTCAAGAATAAGCAATTCAACTTCGTCAGCTTGAAAACTTTCTTCGTCTAAATATTCAATTAATCGCCCAGGAGTGGCAACCAAAATGTCGTTATTTTTTTCTAAGGTATCTTTATGGCTACCATAGTTAATACCGCCGGTAATTAAACCAACATTTAAGGTGGTGAACTGGCTAAATTGTCTGAACTCGTCGTATACCTGATACGCGAGTTCGCGAGTCGGTGTCATCACCAGTACACGGGCAAACCCAGGATCGCGCCGCGGGAAATCGAGTAAATATTGAATAGCCGGTAATACAAATGCCAGTGTTTTACCGGTACCGGTTGGCGCACTGGCCAACAAATCGCGACCCTCTAAGGCAATAGGAATCGCCAATTGTTGGATCTGGGTCGGCTGATCAAAACCTGCCAAATCCAGCGCCCGATTTAGGGCGTCATCCAGTTGAAACTCGGTAAAAGACATCTGTGGTACCTCAACGTTATGCGTTTACCTTATGACATTATAAGCAACTGCGGGTAAACTGGCAGTGGAGGGCTTATGTCAGCAGGTTTTCAATGTAAACAATTCTATATTGCGCATCAGTCTTGTGCGATGAAAGTCGGCACTGATGCACTGTTATTAGGTGCTTGGGCGCAATTACCCACTTGCGGCGCTGTGTTAGATATTGGCGCAGGCAGTGGTATTATTAGTTTGATGCTGGCGCAGCGCAGTCAGGGCGCTTTAGCCATCAGCGCGGTTGAGCTGGATGACGCCGCAGCAACGCAAGCAACGGACAATGTCCGGCACAGTCCCTGGCCGCAGGCCATTACTGTAATAAAGGGCGATATTCTAACCTATCAGACAGCACAACGTTATGCTTTAATTGTTTCAAACCCACCTTTTTTTCAAGATGCACTTGTCAGCCCAGATCGAAAACGACAACAAGCGCGACATACGCAATCCCTGCCGTTTCCCGCCTTGCTCAGTAAAGCTTCCAGTGTATTAGCAGATGATGGGCAGTTTTGTCTGATATTACCGGCGGCTAGCCAAGCAGTTTTTATGCAAGCCGCGCAGGCCGCAGGCTGGTATTGTCGGCAATTATGTGCCATCCGCAGTAAGGCAGAAAAGCCGGTTAGCCGTTATTTACAAAGGTGGGGAAGAGGGGATCTCGTAGCAAAGCGGTGTGACCCAATACAACACGATTCGCTGATAATACACGATGCTGGCGGCGGGTATTCAGCCGCCTATCGTGCATTATTGCGTGATTTTTATTTAGCCTTTTAACCTGCAGTATTTTCGGTGCGCAAAAACTGGGCTAACACGGCCTGATGTTGCTGTGCCCATGCGCTGATCGCTCGATCATCACCTGTTACCACTTCGTCGATAAACGCCGTGGATAATGCTTGCGTGGCGGCTTTAATCACCTGTTGTTGCGCTGTCGGTTCGGCATTACGGCGCCAACCCGAAAAAATATTGTGGCTGCCGGCGCTAAATACAGCCAGTATTTTATAGTGGCTGGCCATCGCTTCGTATAAATCAAAGCGATCTTGTGGGGCAGAGTAAAAGCCAGGAACCCGAATTTCGTCTTCAGTGGTGGTGATGTGCAAGGTGGGCAGATGAATATCAGACAACACGCTCACTAAGGATTGGCTGTTATAAAAGGGCGGTGCGGAGATTAAAATCGCCGCCTTAATACGCGGATCCTTTAAACTCACCGTCGAACCATTCTGTTCAACTTGGGCGCCGCTCAATAGCATTGCGGTATTGGCGCCATACGAATGACCCGCCATAATAATGTGCTCGTGATTAATGTCTGTAGCATAGTCAGACGCTAGAAACTGGTCCAACGCAAAAGTCACATCTTGCACTCTGGCTAACGCTTCGCTGGCATCAGCGGCATCCATTAAGCGAAACGGTAATAACAAGCGACTGCCGCGCCAAACTTGGCGATCACTGCCAACATGCTGTAAATGCAAGCTGGCATAGCCTTGACTGGCCCAATATTGACCAAGGTAGGCGTAACGCTCTTTTGACCCCCCTAAACCATGCGAAAAAACGATTAATGCTTTGGCTTTTTGACGTCCTACAGGTTTAAACAAGAGTGCCGGTACTTGGCGGTCGCGGCGGGTATCGAGCCAATTAAAATCGATCTCGGTAACCCGTTGCGATAAGCGCTGCGTGACCTGTTCGGCATAAACAACTGAGGGTAACTGTAATTGCTGTTGCCAAAGGGTATGATCGGGCGCGGGTTTTTGTGCACAGCCGATAAACACAAACAATAAAAAAAGGCTAGAGAGGCCGGCGCAAAAGGGTTTTTGTCTTAATACACGAGACAATTTGCGTGAAAAGCTTAATCTGTTTAAGGAAAAAAAAGCAAACATAGTAGAGGAGTTAACCTTCGCCATTGATAGTAATAAGCAATACGCTGGAAAGGCAATAAAGGTTTGCTTCGTTCGCAAGAACGCCATCGCTAAGCAACTAAATCGCTAAGCGATTATTTTGGGGCACGATACCGGCATTATACGTCGGCACACTCCAACAAAATTTGCTCAATCCATTGTGCTAACCGAGCATCGGTTTGTTCATATTGGTTTTCGTCGTCCAGTGCTAAGCCATAAAACCACTCACCATCTGGAGTTAAAGCTTTAGAAGCAATAAAGTCGTAACCTGTGTTGGGCCAAAACCCCACGCGTTTTACGTTTTGTTGTGCAATTTCGTGGTGTAACATGCCAAGCGCATCCTGAAACCACTCGGCATAGCCAATTTGATCACCCATACCATAGAGCGCAATAATTTTACCGCTTAAATCCACTTGATTGATTTCAGGCCAGTGCGCTTCCCAATCTTCCTGAATTTCGCCAAAATCCCACGTAGACAGCCCTAAAATCAGCATATCGTAGTGCGCCATAGCGTCCAGAGGCGTATCTTTTAAGTTATGTAATGCCACCAATTCAGGCCCAATCAGTGCCTGAATTTTCTCTGCGACCATTTCGGTATAACAGGTGGTTGAACCGTAAAATAAGCCAATTTTCATTAAACACTGCACCTTAAGTATTGCATCTTAAACACTGCATCTTATTCACTTTGTCAGTATTTTATACCCAAATACCCTAAAGATGCGAGCTTAGCGGTCTTAACTGCGAACGGCTATTAGGGGCGAGCTTGGATTTGGATACAGTGAGGTGCAAAACACGGTTGAAGTCTGTTACTCGCCCAGTAAATCCGTTACTATAAGGCTATCCAGATTTTAAAAGCTTGCTATGAGCATTATACCTTCGAGTGCGTCTTCGATGGTGCTACCTGACAGCACCTTAGCACACATACAACAGTTCTTAGATCAGCTCTACTTAGAGCAAGACGCCAGTCCGCACACGTTAAGTGCTTATGGCACTGATCTAAAACATTTTGCCCAGTATTTGTTATCAAAACAGTTATCGTTATTGGCCGTCAGTGCCAATGATATCAATGGCTATTTAGCCGAGCGTATAGATAAAGGCTTTAATCCACGGAGTACCTCGCGCTTATTAAGCAGTTTGCGCCGATTTTATCGCTATTGGCATCAGCAAGGGGCGGTGGCCGCAAATCCGGTTGAACACTTGCTTAACCCGAAAATAGGCTCTAGTTTGCCTAAAACCCTGTCTGAAGCCGATGTAGATGCATTACTCTCAGCGCCTGACTTAACCGATACGATTCAATTTCGTGATAAAGCGATGCTAGAACTGCTGTATGCCACGGGATTACGAGTAACTGAATTGGTAAGCCTAACCATGCAGCAGCTGTATATTAATCAAGGCGTAGTGCGGGTATTGGGGAAAGGCCGCAAAGAACGTCTAGTGCCCATGGGCGAAGAGGCGCAGTTTTGGTTAACGCGCTATTTGCGTGAAGTACGGCCAGCCTTATTGGGCAATGATCAGGATGTGGTGTTTCCCAGTAATCGCCAGCAAGAAATGACCCGGCAAACCTTCTGGCACCGTATTAAGTTTTATGCGAAAGTAGCGGGCATTCAGGCAACGTTGTCGCCACATACGGTAAGGCACGCCTTTGCCACGCATTTATTGAACCATGGCGCTGACTTACGCGTGGTACAACTGTTATTGGGGCACAGTGATTTATCCACGACGCAAATTTATACCCATGTTGCTCAGGCTCGGCTAAAGCAACTGCATCAACAGCATCATCCGCGCGGATAATGCAGATTAGGAACTCATATGAATAAAATTGTTAACACGGTAACCGCAAGTATTGTCGCCAGTACATTGTCTTTTATGGCGTTTGCCGATCAGGCAAAAATTACTGCAGCATTAGATCAGGTGGGATTGAAGGTACAACAAGTCAGCGCCTCTCCTATGACTGGGGTATCCCAAGTGGTGACGGATCGTGGACTCTTTTTTATGTCGGATGATGGCCGGTTTTTAATTGCGGGTAATGTACTGGATTTGCAAAATTGGCAGCAAGTGCGCGGTCAACAAGTGCCCACCAATTTAAAAGATCAATTAATGGCGCCCATTATTGTCGACAAGTTGGCTGAGCAAAAAGCCAGTATGATTGAATACAAAGCCCCTAACGAAAAATATGTGGTGCACGTATTTACTGATCCCAGCTGTGGTTATTGCCGCAAGCTACACTCAGAGATGAAAGACTATCTAAAAGCCGGTATCACCGTGCGTTATCTTGCTTACCCCCGTGCGGGTGTTAGCTCAGAGACGGGCTTACAAATGCAGCACATTTGGTGCGCTAAAAATCAACAAGGTGCCATGGATAACGCGAAAGACGATAAAAACGTTGCCAAAGCCATGTGTCAAAACCCGGTTGCCAACCATTATGAATTGGGGCAGTTTTTTGGGGTAACGGGTACGCCAGCGGTCATCATGCCAAACGGTCAGTTAGTGCCGGGATATATGCCGGTTGCCGCGATGTTGGAACAACTGAAAGCGGGTTAAGGAGTTATCGCGTTGTTGCTAAAACAGATTAATCGACGGCCATTACCACAGGGCGAAAGCGTGCTTGATCCCGCCTTGCATCCTATTTTACAGCGCCTCTACCTTAGCCGTGGTGTACGGAGTAATAACGAATTACAGCGCAATGCGGGCGCATTACTGCCTTTTAGTCAGCTAAAAGGTATGGTTAGCGCAACGGCTTTGCTGATCGATGCTCTGACACAGCAACAACGGATCGTTATTGTGGGTGACTTTGATGCGGATGGCGCAACCAGTACCGCCGTACTGATGAGTGGTTTAAAAGCCTTTGGTTTTAAGTACCTTGAATATATGGTCCCCAACCGCTTTGAGTATGGCTACGGCTTAACGCCCGAACTGGCTGAAATTGTGGTAGCGCAAGGCGCCGAATTGATTATCACCGTGGATAACGGCATTTCGGCAATCGAGGGCGTAGCCTTAGCGAAAAACGCCGGGGTAAAGGTATTGGTTACCGACCATCACTTACCAGGTGCCGAATTACCGGCAGCGGATGCTATTGTTAATCCTAATCAGCCGGGATGCGACTTTCCTAGTAAAGCACTGGCTGGTGTGGGTGTGGCCTTTTATCTGTTGCTGGCACTGCGAGCCGCGCTTCGCGATCAGGGCTATTTTCAGCAGCATAATCTACCCGAGCCTAATGTGGCGGAACTGCTGGATTTAGTGGCGCTTGGCACGGTTGCCGATGTGGTGCCACTGGATAGCAATAACCGCATTTTAGTGCATCAAGGTTTAATGCGGATTCGTGCTGGCAAATGCCGCCCCGGTATTCAGGCGCTAATTGATGTGGCTAATCGCGATGCGACTAAACTTACTGCCAGCGATTTTGGTTTTGCGCTGGGGCCGCGGTTAAATGCCGCTGGTCGCTTGGATGATATGGCATTGGGTATAAGCTGTTTGCTGGCGCCTAACCTAGGGTTAGCACGCCAATATGCGGCAGAGTTAGATGCCTTAAACGGCGAACGGCGTAGCATTGAACAAAGTATGCAAGTAGAAGCGCAAGCGTTTTTAAGCCAGTTATCCTTTGATGGCAGTAGCTTGCCAGAGTGCCTGTGTTTATATCGGGCTGATTGGCATCAAGGGGTTATTGGTATTTTAGCCGGGCGTATTAAAGAGCAGTTTCATCGGCCCACTATTGCCTTCGCGCAGGGCGACAATGGTGAGCTAAAAGGCTCTGCGCGTTCAATCCCTGGCCTGCATATGCGTGATTTATTGGAAGAAATTGCTAGCCAATACCCAGGCTTAATTAAAAAGTTTGGTGGCCATGCTATGGCCGCTGGCTTGACCATCGCGGAAGAAAAACTGGAAACCTTTAAAGTCGCCTTGGGGTTTACCGCCAAAAAATACCTGACTGCTGAGCAGCTCCAAGCCATTATTTTTAGCGATGGCGAGCTGGATCACAGTTGTTTTGAGCTGGATTTCGCACAATTGCTGCAAAATGCCGGTCCATGGGGGCAAGCCTTTCCTGAGCCGGTATTTGATGGTGAATTTAAACTCCTCAACCAAAAGATGCTGGCAGATCGTCATTTAAAGCTGATGTTACAAGGGCCAGGCGGTAAGCTGGTCGACGCCATCTGGTTTAATGCTGACAACAAAGCGTGGCCCAATGTGAATGTACAGCGTGTAAGGTTGGCGTATCAGTTAGATATTAACGAATATCGCGAGCAACAGAGCTTGCAATTAATTGTTAGGCATATGGAAGCGCTGACCTAAGACCCACCGCAAAAACAACGACCAAACGTCAACGCGCCCTAATGTACTTAAAGAGGGTAAAACGTGGTCGCAGCAGCACTTTTGCGGCTTGTTGCATCTCGATAAGATGCAAATTTCTGCGCAATAACTGCCCTTAGTGGCAGTTTTTTTGTTATAATCCGCGCCAATTTTTTGTGTCGCATTACAGGTCAGCCACAGCATGTTTGAAGTAAATCCGGTTTATAACAGTATTAAAGATCTGACTGAACGCACTAATGTGCTTCGGGGGTATCTTTGACTATGATGGCAAAAAAGAGCGTTTAGAAGAGGTTTCTCGCGAACTAGAAGACTCGGCCATCTGGAATACCCCGGATAAAGCACAAGCCCTTGGTAAAGAACGCTCAGCGTTAGAGCAAGTGGTGGGCACTATCGACAAGCTGGATCAAGGTTTAGAAGACGTATCGGGTTTGCTTGAACTGGCGATTGAAGCCGAAGACCAAGACACCTTTGAAGAAGCTAAAACCGAGCTGGCCGATCTTGAAAAGCAATTAGCATTGCTAGAATTTCGCCGTATGTTCTCGGGTAAAAATGATCAAAACCATTGTTATTTGGATATTCAATCTGGCTCGGGCGGTACCGAAGCGCAGGATTGGGCCAGTATCCTGATGCGCATGTATCTGCGTTGGGGTGAAGATAAAGGCTTTAAGCCAGAGCTGTATGAAGTCACCGACGGTGATGTGGCGGGCATTAAAGGCTGTACCATCAAATTTACCGGCGAATACGCTTATGGCTGGCTTCGTACTGAAACTGGTGTGCACCGTTTAGTGCGCAAAAGCCCATTTGACTCGGGTAACCGCCGCCATACCTCTTTTGCCTCGGTGTTTGTGTCGCCAGAAATTGACGATGATATCGAAATCGAAATTAACCCGGCCGATTTGCGTATCGATACCTATCGCGCTTCAGGTGCCGGTGGTCAGCACGTAAACCGGACAGATTCTGCGGTACGGATCACCCACTTACCGACCAATATTGTGGTGCAGTGTCAAAACGATCGCTCGCAACATAAAAACCGCGATAACGCCTATAAGCAACTGCGGGCCAAACTGTATGAGTTTGAGCTGCAAAAGCAAAATGCCGAGAAACAAGCATTGGAAGATACCAAGTCGGATATCGGTTGGGGCAGTCAAATTCGTTCTTATGTGTTAGATGACTCGCGCATTAAAGATTTACGTACCGGTATCGAAACCCGTAATACCCAGTCGGTGCTAGACGGCGATCTGGATAAATTTATCGAAGCCAGCTTAAAAGCCGGCCTGTAATTTTAAACTTAATTAAATACTCACTCAGGAATCAAAAAATGTCTGAACAGCATACTCAACATGAAGAAATTCAGGATGTTAACAAACTGATTGCTGAGCGAAAACAGAAGCTAGCGGCTATCCGTGAACAAGGTATTGCCTTTCCAAACGATTTTCGTCGCGAGCATATTTCTGATGAAATTCATGCCAAGTATGATGCCCTGAGCAAAGAAGAGCTGGAAGCGACTAAGATTGAAGTTAGCCTGGGCGGCCGTATTATGACGCGCCGTATTATGGGTAAAGCCAGTTTTTGTACACTGCAAGATATGGGCGGCAAGTTTCAGGTGTATGTGGCGCGCGACAGCCTGCCAGAAGGCCTATATAACGACCAGTTTAAAAAGTGGGATTTGGGTGATATCGTTGGTGTAAAAGGCCATTTATTTAAAACCCAAACTGGTGAGTTAACGGTATGGGCTAGTGAAATTCGTTTATTAACCAAAGCGCTACGCCCACTGCCAGATAAATTCCACGGCTTAACCGATAACGAAGCGCGTTACCGCCAGCGTTATTTAGATCTGATCTCCAACGATCAATCACGCAAAACCTTTTTAGTGCGTAGCAAAACGGTGGCTTATATCCGTCGTTTCTTTAACGATCACGGCTTTTTAGAAGTAGAAACCCCGATGCTGCAAGCGATCCCAGGTGGTGCCTCAGCACGGCCGTTTGAAACACACCACAATGCATTGGATATGCAAATGTTCCTGCGTATTGCGCCCGAGCTGTATTTAAAGCGCTTAGTGGTCGGTGGGTTTGAAAAGGTATTTGAGTTAAATCGTAACTTCCGTAACGAAGGCGTTTCAACCCGCCATAACCCAGAATTTACTATGCTGGAGTTCTACTGGGCCTATGCCGACTATAACGATTTAATGGATTTAACTGAAAAGTTATTCCGTGGTTTAGCGTTGGATGTACTGGGCAGCACGGAAGTGCCGTATCAGGGCGAAGTGTTTGATTTTGGTAAGCCGTTTGCGCGGATGTCGGTGACTGAATCAATTCTGCACTATAACCCTGAGCTAACGATCGAGCAATTGAATACCCGTGAAGCGGTGGCGGCACTGGCTAAGTCTTTAGGGATTGAAGTAAAAGCTAACTATGGACATGGCCGTATTTTAATGGAAGTGTTTGACGAGCTGGTCGAAACCAAGCTGCGTCACCCAACGTTTATTACTGAATATCCAGCCGAAGTTTCACCACTGGCCCGTCGTAACGACGATAACCCAGAGATCACCGACCGCTTTGAGTTCTTTATCGGTGGTCGTGAGCTGGGTAATGGCTTTAGCGAGCTAAACGATGCTGAAGATCAGGCTGAGCGTTTTCGCGAGCAAGTCGCGCAAAAAGATGCGGGTGATGACGAAGCCATGTTCTACGACGAAGACTTTGTTACCGCACTGGAGCACGGTTTACCACCAACTGCTGGCCAAGGCATTGGTATCGATCGCTTAGTCATGCTGTTAGCCGATGCCGCTTCAATTCGCGATGTGATCTTGTTCCCGCATATGCGTTTACATAACGAAAAGTAATCGCTAATCTGTTTAAAAAGCCGGGCTTGGTGTATGCACTAAGCTCGGCTTTTTATTAAGCGGATTAAAACGCCTGCGTTATAAGTAAAATCCTCTCATACTGACGCAATAATTCAGCGCTACTTGCTACTTGTTACTCATTAATTGTCACTCTGACCAGACCGCATATTCATTGCCAAGAATTCCTATTATGGTTTTACTGATAACAGCATATGGTATAGGTTAAAGCTACTTTATCATGCAATTTATGCAGCTTTTTAATCTATTGCGGCTAATGGGCTGTATTGATACCAAGCTGCTTTATAAAAGCAACCGGATCGTGTCATTGCAAAAATAATTAGTCTAAAAATAATCCTCATTCAAGGAGTGCCGCATGCCCCGTTTAACTGCCGCCGATTTTAGTCCTGAACTGTTAGAGCTCTACGATTTTTACGTACATGGTAAGTTGAGTCGCCGTGATTTTCTGGAACGGGCAGCCAAGTATGCTGTAGGCGGGATGACGGCTATTGCGGTGTTATCGGCGCTCAGCCCAAACTATGCGTTGGCACAGCAAATTTCCTTTAACGATCCTGAGATAGTGGCCACCTATATCCGTTATCCTTCGCCCAATGGCCATGGCGAAGTACGAGGGTATTTAGTGCATCCTGCTAAGTTAGATAAGCCAGTGGGTGGCGTGGTGGTGGTGCATGAAAACCGTGGCCTAAATCCTTATATTGAAGATGTGGCGCGGCGGGTTGCAAAAGCGGGTTATGTGGCGTTGGCACCAGATGGTTTAAGCTCGGTAGGCGGATATCCGGGGAATGACGAAGAAGGTCGGGCGTTACAGCGGCAAGTGGATCCACAAAAGCTGATGAATGACTTTTTTGCTGCAATCGAATTTCTAAAAGCCAGTGAGCTTACTACCGATAAAATTGGCATAACCGGTTTTTGTTATGGCGGCGGTGTGTCGAATGCGGCAGCCATTGCCTATCCAGAATTAGCGTGTGCGGTGCCTTTTTATGGCCGACAAGCTGATCCTGCCGCCGTTGCCCCCATTAACGCGCCCTTGTTGTATCATTTCGCCGAAACGGATCCTAATGTTAATGCGACCTGGCCCGCCTTTGAAGCAGCACTAAAAGCGGCCAATAAAACCTATGAAGCGCATTTTTATCCTGGTACTTCTCATGGTTTTCATAACGATTCCACGCCACGCTACGATGAAGCAGCAGCAAAGCTTGCTTGGCAGCGGACTTTGGATTGGTTTGGCCAATATCTGAATACATAGTTCAGCAGCGCACCAATACTGCGGTATGCTGGCTGTACCGCAGTGTGATCTTAATTATCCAGAAAAGCCTTAACCCAAATAGCGATGCCGCTGCTCTAGTATGCTAACCCCGCTGAAGCCTTTCCTGCGATATTCACCCATCCACTCACTCACTCACTCACTCACAAAGCTAATCTGGCTGGTAACCGCAGAGAATTTAGCTGCAGCCTGCTGATTTTTCTCTATACTACGGGTTAATTGCCTGAAGTCGGGGGCGTGGCGGGTCACTGTCGTAGCCAGATCGTTACTAAACTAACAAGCGGGTAGTAAGATTAGTGGCAAGTGTAATCGAGAGATTTTTTTATGTATATCAACAGTACTCGGCTTCGTGAACTTAGAGCTGCTCGTCAATGGTCGCAGGAACAATTAGCAAACCTGAGTGGTTTAAATTTACGCACTATTCAACGCCTTGAATCGGGTGCCAAAATTTCTACAGAATCGTTGCGGGCGTTGGCTGCAGTATTTGAAGTTCCGGCAGACACTTTGCTTATTGCTGAAATCACACCCAGTCAGCAAGCGGTTTTTGCGATAAAAACAGAGACGCTCCGAGGCCTAGAGTTTTCTGGCGTTACTAAACGTTCAGATTTCTGGTGGTTTGTTCTGGCGATGATGATGCTTTTGGCGCTGGCATCTATTATTGCCGAAGCGCTGGGGCCACTGCCACTTCAGTTAGTCTCACTCCTTGTATTATTGCCTTGGATTGCGGCCTGCACTCGCCGATTACGAGATGCGGGCCTAAATCCGTGGTGGCAGTTAATCAGTTTCGCGCCGGTTGGCGGGATTTTAGTGCTGTTATATTTTTTAACCTATCCAACAAAAACCATTGAGGCAACTGTCGAGAATGCCGAAAAAACCGATCATTAAATGTAGTTAGCTAAAACACCACCTTACTCAATCTTATAAGTTGGTAATGTTGATAAACCATGTTTGACGCTAACGGATAGTTGTTTTTAAAGTAATGCCAATATATGAGTGATTGTTTTGTTGATGGTGAACACGTTAGATTTTCATGCTGTTAAAAATATGGTTATTGTTTTACCAAGCTGCACGCCATCATGGTGCTTTTATCAGTTTCAGTGTTCCTGTAGCGGTTATTCAAGTCACCAAATAGGCGGGGCGTTTAGGCTGGGAAATCAGAAACTTCCCAGCCAAAAGCATCAAAAGGCGTAGCTTACGCCAATTTTGTAAATTGCAATGTCACTCTCTTTTGCATAAGAGGCGACACCGTGGAAACGGTTGGTGAATTTAATTCGCGCATCAACACCAATTAAGGTTGTTGCATCAACTTCACTGCCGCCGCCATCAAGGTGTTCAGCAAAAATACCGCCTTCAAATCGACCAAAACTATGTTTTAAGCCTACTTTCAGTAAGTAGCCATCATTACTGTCTGATTCAGAGTAGGGTATGCCTTGAAATTCGAGATTTTCGTTGTACTTTTCCCGGACATAACCCAGCTGACCATATAAGTCGGTTGAGGGGGCAATACCATGACGATAACCGATCGATAATCTGAATTGATCGATATTAATGTCATAAGCTAAACCTGTCTCTATGCCTGAATCGTCAACGGAGCTCCATTGGCCTGTTACAAACGCATTCTCGCTAATCAGCTTTGATGCCTCAATGACAAAACCATTTAAGGTTAGGTCGACTTCATCATATGTTACACCGGTATAACCAACATCTACGAAATCATAGGTGTTTTTGACATCAGCGCTTGCTAAACCACAGATGCTGAGCAACAACGTTGCTAAGATTGTTTTTTTCATCCTTTATGTTCTCCCTTTAAATACCTCAGCACCATGCCAAGGTTGCACAGTCATTTCGCACATTCTTAATTCCAAGCCACAAAACAAGTGGCAACGCATTATATGCACAATTAATAATGAAACAAATAAGTTTTATTTGTTAAAAAATAAAAACATAAGAACGTAGTTTGCGGGCTGATGGACAAGGCTGGCGCGTTTTGGTCGAGGCGCTAGCCGCGGTAAGCTCTTTGATGTTGCACAGCATTTTAGCGTCTATTTAAATAATGTCTTCAAGCTATGGCTCGTCCGGGATAAAGATAGATTCCGTTTATGTTAAGTGATTTATTATCAAGAGCTTATTTCGAGGCTTAGGTTGGGTGTCCGTTATATTTTTGGAAAGTACACCAAAATCCACAATAAAAATGGAATGAGATTATTGCCGATTTGAGCTCACGTTAGCGATATAAAATTGGCCTGTTTACTAAGTTGCAGTTGAGAAAAAATATAACACAGCTAACTAGTTTTTTGATGGGTTATTGATGGTTGATGGTTGTCGATGAGAATAGACAAGAACCCAGTAAGATGTCGAACTTCACTCCAATTTACCGCCAAGAACACTGACTGCTTACCACCAGTTGCTCAACAAACCTGTAAGTGCAATTTCAGTTTACAGTAAAAAGCACATATTGCCCTTGCACCAAAATTTCCACACGAATGTTAGCTCTACCGCAAATGCGGACATACTGTTAGGTTTCCTAAGCCTTAATGAAGTGGCTGTTTAAATAGCCTGCCTAATGGAATTTTAGGAATAGCGGCTGGGTCAATTAGGCTTTCGGTTTTAATGATCGCGTCATTTCTGAGAAGTCTCTGTAATAACTGATAACAAGGAGGATGGAATTCATCCTAAATTTCTGATTTTAAACGTTTATATACGATTTAGAGATGAGATGTTACTAAGACTTCTTAGTAATATCGTAAATTAAAAGTGAATTAAGTGCTTAACTGGCTACTCAAGTCATTTATTTTCTGTAAACTTATAGGCATGAATTAATTTTGCCTTTAGGATGTTACTGAGAGGTTTAGATAATAACTGTTACAACTCAAAAAGGGTTCACTCATGAGATCAGTTTTATTAGCATTATCGTTGGTTCTTTCTTTACAAGTTTATGCTAATCCGGTACCAGAATTTCCGTTCGTTATTGTTACGGAAAAGTTGGAGCAAGAAGTAAAGCCAGACTTGGCTAAAGTACGTTTCAGTATCCTTGCGTATGATGAATCGTCTGATAAAGCAATGGAGCAATTAACCAAGTATTCTGCTCAAATGTTAGAAATTATAAAGAGTAACGAAATCCCTATTTCCAACCTAGAGTCTACGCAGGTCGATAAAAGCACCAAGCGCGCTAGGAAGGATGGTGCATATAACTTAGACATCTTGGGGTATGAAGTTCAACAGGGATTTAGTTTACGAGTGGTCGATCTCACAAAATACCCAAGACCCATGAATCAACTGATTAGATTAGATGGCGTTCAAAATATTGCTGCACTCTTTGAAACGACGAAAGAGGATGAATACAAAGAAAAAATGGTTGTGGATCTTAGCCTTAAAGCAAGGAAAAAAGCAGACGCTCTTGCTACAGCTCAGTCAAGGAAGGTAAAAAGTGTTTATGGCATTACCACAGAAGAAAATTTCGGCCAAGCATATGCTACTTTCTCTTTGGAGTACCGCCCTCAGTCGTATGCTTTTGCTATGGATTCTGGTTCCGATGGAATGGAATTGATAATGGCTGTCCCTGAGTTTATCAAGGTTGGCCAACGAATAACCGCCATTTATGAATTGAAGTAGTTATCGGACCAAAATTTGTAACAAAGCCATCATTTTGACCGCCTTTTGCTGCGCTTCAGGCAAATTATGGCGGCGTTATGAAACTTTAATTACTACCTGGTGGAATGCATGAAAGTAAAAATATTTAGTGATTTAAGCAGAACAAAAATCAAGCTTTCAGGAAAGATTAAAGAGCCAATTTTCAATGAACTAGAGAAAACAGTTAATGATTGGTTTGGCGATAGTCCTGAAATTAAAATTCATAAAATTGAACAGACGGTTTGTCCTGGATCTTTTTTGGGAGAACCTGAAAAACTCGTCATTACAATTTTCTATGAAGCTTAAGAGAATTTTCTAGAGCCATTTGATGAGATTTCTCGCTTGTTTTATTAGAATCCTATTAAATTCGCTCTCTTCGCTTGCCTGACCTCGTTCATTCGGCAGTTTATAGCGGGCGTTATGTTCACCATAAATCAAAATCACGGAGTTAGAAATGAGTAAAAATATAATAAAAACAGCTGCATACACTGCTTTAGTTCTAGTGCTTGGGGGTGTTGCATTTTACGCGACAATGGAAGATTACCAGAAAGAGAACTTTTCAAAGTTAGTCAGCCAAACCTTTTCGGAATAGTCTTTTTACTGGGTTAACTATTACAATTTCAATATTTTTTTTCATGCATGTATATGAAATGCCAAGTGAACCCCGCCATCGAGCCTATTAATTGTAGGCTTACCTTACAGGACATCCCATCTTTGAAGCAGGAAGTTGCTTTAACTTACTGTATTAAAATCCATTTTTAAAAATGGATTCCAAAGTTATCCCGGACGAGCCACTCAAAAAATTTTTAATTATTTTCACTCTTGCTTTTATACTGTGTGTTACCTAGTATTTGCTGTGTGGTGCACAGTATGCGCTGCACAGTATCAGGAGCAATAGATGACCCAATCGCAATTAGACAAAATTCGCTTGGAGCTACGCCGTGGCGTGTTGGTGTTGGCGGTGCTTGCGTCATTAAAAGAAGCGCATTATGGCTATTCGCTGCGTAAACAGCTAAACGATAACGGTATTGAAATAGACGAGGGGACCTTATATCCCTTGATCCGCCGCTTAGCCGAACAAGGTTTGCTCGACAGTGAGTGGCAACATACTGAAGGGCGGGAGCGTCGTTATTATCAGTTAAATGACACAGGCAGTCAGATCCTGCGCCAACTCACGTTGGAATGGCAGCAGCTTAGCCTGACCATGCAACAGTTACTACAGGAGTAAGTACCATGGAATTACTGGAACGTTATATTGAAGCCTTACATGCTGAGTTGCCCGCTGCGCAGGCAGACGAGTTCTGTCGGGAAGTAAAAGCCAATATTCTGGATGAATTGGAAGCAATCCCTGATTCTGAGCAAGCATCACAGTTAACCCGTATATTGTTGCATTACGGCGATCCAAAGCAATTAGCATTGCGCTATGCGCCGGTAACGCCCTTAATTGCGGCGTCAGACATGGCATTATTTTGGGAGCTAAATAGAGTGATGCTCGCGGTTATTGCCGCCATACAAGGATTAGTATTGCTGTTTAATTGGTTAACGTCAGAGCATATTCGCCTAGTACAAAGTGTTATACAGTATGCCTTTGCCACGGCAACCATGGCCGCAGTGGGTTTTGCGTGTATTACGCTTATTTTTTACAGTACCTATTTGTCGAAAGAAGGTCAGTCAAATGAAAGTCAGTCAAAAGCACGTCAGATAAAAAAAAGTACCGTGCCAGAATGGAGCCCAACAGATTTACCTGCGATACGCTTTAGTTGGCAACGTATTAAACGCACCGATCTTATTCAAGATATGGCCTCGATCCTAGCTTTGGTGATGGTGCTTTGGCCAAGTTTATGGCTTACTGCACCAGAGGTAAGCTTATCTAATTGGTTTATCCCTGAATTACAGCTTTGGCGTATTATGGTATTGATATGGTGCGCTTTAGCCTTTGAGCGGCTTTTTTGGTGGTTGTTTAAACCGATCTGGAATCAAACCCAACTTATTATCACCATTTCGTTACAGCTTAGTTTGTTGGTACTACTGGCTTGGGGCGCTTCTTATTCGCAATGGTTAGCACCTGACGTCATTGCAAATTTTATAGAGGATCCTCAGGTATTAACATGGTCTTATTGGACGCGGCAAAGTATTGTAGCGGTGATTGCGGTTATTATTTTATTTGAATTAGGGCGTGATTTACTTCGCTTGCGACAATTGCGTGCCTGCAATTAGATTCAGGTGTGAAGTGTAAGGTCGCACGACTATCGATGTCACACGAAGCGCAGCATGCAAACCAAAAATAACAAGGTAAACCGCTTTTAGCCAATAAAAAAACCGGCGCGATGTCGCGCCGGTTTTTTAACGTGTTAACGGCACTTAATACTGACGTTGCCGACGATTGTCACGCACCAGCCACCAAATCAAATAGCCTACCAGCAATATGGGGCCTAGGGTCACTAACAATGTTATGCCTACCCCTAATATTGCGCCTACTAAACCAATGGCCAGCGCAAAGATACCCGCAATAATGGCTAAAATAGTAGGTAAACAATAAATCCCTACGGCAACTAATAAAATGATAACGAGTGTTCTGTTCATCTGCTATTTCCTTCAAGGTTGATTTGTTTTATTTAGTGAATGTCACTTTCTATACATATATAAAATGTATCAAATGCTATGCCAGTTTTTATTTGTATATTAATCAAGTGCTTACACTTAATTCTTGCTGTTGGTGGCAATGGCTCGGCTAAGCGTTAGTGAGTTTGACTAAATATTGGTTAAAAATTGATATTCGGTTGGCGCGTTATTCCGTAGTGTAAAGAGAGGCTAGGGCTGATGTTCGGTAGAAAACGTTTTCGTTTAAAACACAAAAGCCGCTATAGTAGCGGCTTAATACGGTGAAAACAGCAGGATTAAAGTTTATTGATCTGTTCTTTTAATTGATAAGACTTATCGGTAACGATAGTTTCCAAGGTGCCTACACGTTCTTTTAGTCTGGCGATTTCTGCCTGAAGCGCCTCAATATCTGCTTTACCCGCTTTCGTTTTCGTTTTCATATGCACTTCATAAGCTGAGTAGGCTAAGCCGCCGATAATGGCAATTGCCGCGATTTCAAATGGTCCCATAATGATCTCCTTGATGGTTTTTAAAGCTCAAAGCAATTGCAATGCCAAAAGTATAATGTATTGATTAGCAACACGTTAATTTAAAGTCGCTCACGCTGCATGGTGCAATATATAAATATTTAGTCAGATCTAGCATAGTCTAGTGGTAAAATTAACTATTGAATGTGAATTTTTGTAAGCCTTTATGACAATAACGCCGTTAACCGATGAAGATTGGATGCGCCACGCCCTACGCTTGGCAGCAAAGGCCGAAGCCGCAGGAGAAGTCCCGGTAGGGGCAGTATTAGTGAAAGATCAGCACATTATTGCGGAAGGCTGGAATCAAATGATTAGCTTGCATGATCCCTCAGCGCATGCCGAAATGTTGGCGGTGCGTGCTGCTGGGCGAGTGCAGCAAAATTATCGGTTACCCGATTGTACCTTATATGTCACGCTAGAGCCCTGCAGTATGTGTGCAGGAATGTTGGTGCACAGTCGCGTGAAACGGCTAGTGTTTGGCGCCCGTGATTATAAAACCGGTGCAGCAGGTTCAATCATGAACTTAGTGAATCACCCGAAATTAAATCATCAGCTTGAAAGTGAGGGTGGGGTATTAGAGAGTGAGTGTTCAGCGATGTTATCGGCCTTTTTTCAGCGGCGGCGTGCTGAAAAAAAGCATCTTAAACTGCAGGCGTTGCGTCCGGCAGATGTTGGAAATACGCTTGAAAAGCGCGACGACGATGATGCAGTTTCATCGTGCTAAAATTACGCTTAATACGGCGGCGACTGGATGCGGTATCCAGTAACCGACGGCGACGTTTTAGTGCCGGCTTTTTTCTTTTAAGCATGGCTCCTCCAAGGTAACGAGCTAATGTTTTAATAATATGTGAATAATATGGCTGAATGCCTGCTACTACAAGCGCTTAAGATGAATTTATTATGACGAAGGCGGCGAAACCTCGGCTGGTGATTCAACAACCGGTTCTGCGGTGCTATCAATCGCATCGGTAAGCTCTGCTTCTAGCTTTAAACGTTGTTGTTCTATAAGACTTTCAAGTTGTTGCCGCTCATCAACCCCTACCAATGTATCGTAATAACGGCGGATATTTTCCACATACATTGCGGCCTCGTCACCGCGTGCAAAGCCAAAACGGGTATGCTGATACACCGACTTTTTACGTAGCAACGGCAAGCGTTGTTTCACTTCTAGCCATTTATCAGGATCGGCACCATCACGTTGGGTTAAGCGCCGTGCATCCTCTACATGGCCCCAACCGATATTATAGGCCGCAAGTGCAAACCAAAGCCGATCCGGCAATGGGATCCGCTGAGGGATCCGTGACAGCAGTAATTGCAAGTAACGGCTACCACCATCAATACTTTCTTCGGGATCAATACGGCTTTGTACGCCCATCTGTTTTGCCGTGGGTAGGGTTAACATCATTAACCCTCGAACACCCGTGGGACTGCGAGCTTTAGGGTTCCAATGCGATTCTTGATAACTTAATGCGGCTAAAAGACGCCAATCTAAATTGCCAGCGTACTCAACAAACCATTTTTTATACTTAGGTAAATTCTGATTAATAGCCTGAATAAATTTTAGCGTATCAACATAATCAAATAATTCGATATGCCCAAAGTAGCGATCTTCCAACGTGACTAAATCGCCATTTTGATACACATGGCCAAAGTACTCTATAAGCACGCTGTATAAACTGTCGTCTTGATTTTTACGTAGCAGCCAGCCAACAGGCAAGTTCTCGTTTACGGTAAAGGCAATACTTAATTGTGGAAATAAGCGGCGGTTAACCGCCAATTGGTTAGAATCGGTAAGTGTGTAGGCAATGCTTCCATCCACAACCTTTTGTAATAATTCATCGGAATCAACCTCGGCGTCTTCTAAAAATGCCACGGCAAAGTGGTCGGGTAATGCCGCTAAGCTTTCGGCATGGCTGCTGTGTTTCATCACCACAATAGGGTGTTTTAAGTCGGCTAATTGGCGTGGCCAATGATTCCCTTGGCGAAAAACCAATACTTCATTGATCCAACGATAGGCTGGCGCGGCTCGAAATTTCTCTAATCGTGATGGCGTGAGGGTAAGCCCTCCGGCAATAAAATCAACTTGGCCTGACGCGAGTTTTTCTAATAAATCTTCTAAGTCAAAACTGGGTGCGAGTGTTAGCTCAACGCCAAGCCGATCAGCGAGTGATTTTGCCAATTCATATTCAAACCCTGTTGGCCCGTCTACTCCAATATAATAGCTTGTAGGGCCATGTAAGATCCCCACGCGAAGACTGTTTCGCTGATAGATCTCAGTGAGCTGGCTGCTGTTATTTGCCGCAGGTGGTGTGCAAGATAACAGTAAAAAACAGCAGCAAAGAAGGCACAGCGATTTGAGCATGTTGGGGTCCAATATTCATTTACGCCGACTGTTATAACAAACTTCTTGCAATCAGTCAGGTATTTCACATATCACTTAGCGTGAATTTTCATTATAATGCAGCGCCTTTATGGCGTGTTGACGTTTGCTGCAAAAACAAACAGCAAACGTCAACACGCCCTAGGTTCCACTGTCGTTCAACCAACGGAAATAAGCCTATGTTGATCCTGCGTGGTGCACCTGCACTGTCCGAATTCAGAATTCAAAAGTTATTAGACCTTTGTGCCCAGCAACAGTTACCGGTAAGCGGTATCTATGCGGAGTTTGCCCATTTTGCTGACGTAAGTGCACCGTTAAGTGCCGAGCAGCAACAAACGTTGGATAAATTGCTAACATATGGCCCGGCCATTGCAAGCCATCAACCTGACGGACAGCTTGTGTTAGTTACACCACGCCCAGGCACAATTTCGCCTTGGTCATCGAAGGCAACTGACATTGCTCATAATTGTAACCTGCCACAGATTAAACGACTAGAGCGCGGTATCGCTTACTACATTCAAGCTACGGCATTAACGGCTGATCAGTTACAACAGATCATCGCCTTGCTACATGATCGTATGATGGAAGTTACTTTTACCTCATTTGAACAGGCTTCTGCGTTATTTAGCCAAGCCGCGCCAGGTGAGCTGAGTTCGGTTGATATTATAGGCGGTGGTCGTGCCGCTTTAGCCAAAGCGAATCTCGATTTAGGCTTAGCGCTGGCCGATGATGAAATTGATTATTTGGTCACCAATTTCCAGCAGCTTGGCCGTAACCCGAATGACATTGAGCTCTATATGTTTGCTCAGGCCAACTCAGAACATTGCCGCCACAAAATTTTTAACGCCGATTGGACTATCGACGGCGTAAAACAGCCGAAATCGCTGTTTAAAATGATTAAAAATACCTTTGAGCAAACACCAGATTACGTATTATCTGCTTATAAAGATAACGCTGCGGTCATGGTCGGTTCGGAAGCCGGACGTTTCTTCCCCACACCCGAAGGTAAAGACTACCAGTATCACCACGAACCTATTCATATTTTGATGAAGGTTGAAACGCATAACCATCCAACCGCAATTTCACCTTACCCGGGTGCCGCTACCGGTTCAGGCGGTGAAATTCGTGATGAAGGTGCTACCGGTGTTGGCTCTAAGCCGAAAGCCGGTTTGGTTGGTTTCTCGGTATCAAACTTACGTATTCCAGGTTTTGAACAGCCATGGGAAACCGATTTTGGTAAGCCAGCACGTATTGTCACTGCACTTGACATTATGCTGGAAGGGCCACTGGGTGGCGCGGCCTTTAACAATGAATTTGGTCGTCCAGCCATTAACGGTTATTTCCGTACTTATGAAGAAAAAGTCACCAGCCACAATGGTGAAGAAGTGCGTGGTTACCATAAGCCGATAATGATTGCCGGTGGTTTGGGTAATATCCGTGAAGATCACGTGCAAAAAGGCGATTTACCCGTTGGTGCCAAGTTAGTGGTACTGGGCGGCCCAGCGATGAATATCGGCTTGGGCGGCGGTGCTGCTTCGTCGATGGCTTCGGGTCAGTCAGCGGAAGATCTGGACTTTGCCTCGGTACAGCGTGAGAACCCAGAAATTGAACGCCGTTGTCAGGAAGTGATCGATCGCTGCTGGCAGCTAGGCAAAGACAATCCAATCGTGTTTATTCATGACGTCGGTGCCGGTGGTTTATCTAATGCCTTCCCAGAGTTAGTGAATGACGGTGGTGTCGGTGGTAAGTTTGAACTGCGCAATGTACCTAACGATGAGCCAGGTATGTCGCCATTGCAAATTTGGTGTAACGAGTCGCAAGAGCGCTATGTTATGGCCATTCCTGCCGACAAAATGCCGGTGTTTGAGCAAATTTGTAAGCGTGAACGCGCCCCTTATGCCGTTGTGGGTGAAGCTACCGCTGAGCAGCATTTAACCTTAAGTGACAGCTATTTTGGTAACACGCCCATTGATTTACCACTGAATGTGTTGCTGGGCAAAGCGCCAAAAATGCATCGTGATGTTCAGAGCCTGCAAGTACAGGGTAAGCCACTGGATCGCTGTGCAATTACCATTGCCGATGCGGCCGAGCGCTTATTGCGTTTACCGACCATTGCAGAGAAAACCTTCTTAGTGACCATTGGCGATCGTACCGTAACGGGTTTAGTGGCGCGCGATCAAATGGTCGGCCCTTGGCAGGTGCCGGTGGCAAACTGTGGTGTTACCGCGGCCAGTTACGATACCTATCATGGTGAAGCCATGGCCATGGGCGAACGTACGCCAGTTGCGTTGTTAGATTTTGCGGCTTCTGCGCGTTTAGCCGTAGCCGAAGCCATTACCAATATTGCCGCGACCGATATTGGTGATTTAAACCGCATTAAGCTTTCCGCAAACTGGATGGCTGCAGCCGGTCACCCAGGTGAAGATGCCGGTTTATATGCCGCGGTGAAAGCCGTGGGCGAAGAACTGTGTCCGGCGCTGAAAGTAACCATTCCGGTGGGTAAAGACTCGATGTCGATGAAAACCCGCTGGCAGCAAGACGGCGAAGAAAAAGCGGTTATCTCACCGATGTCTTTGGTGATCACCGCCTTTGCCCGCATTGAAGATGTGCGTAAAACGGTAACGCCGCAGCTACGCACCGACAAAGGTGAGAGTGCCTTAGTATTAATTGACTTAGGGCAGGGCGCTAACCGTTTAGGTGGCTCTTGTTTGGCCCAGGTGTATAAGCAGTTAGGCGATAAAGCAGCGGATTTAGATAGCCCTGAGCTACTTATCAACTTCTTTAATGCGATGCAGCAATTAACCCGCGAGCAAAAGCTGCTGGCTTACCATGATCGCTCAGACGGCGGTTTATTGGTTACCCTAGCGGAAATGGCGTTTGCCGGTAAAGCTGGTATTAGTGCAGATATCAGTGCCTTAGGTGATGATGCGTTAGCCGCACTGTATAGTGAAGAGCTAGGTGCAGTAGTGCAGGTAGCGCAAGCGGATGTGGCCTATGTGCAGCAGGTGTTAGCAGCGCATCAGTTAGCGACAGTAAGCCATGTGATTGGTAGCGTAAATAACAGCGATACGCTTGCAATCACCCAGCATGGCAAGGCCGTGTTTAGCGATAGCCGTACCCGTTTACGCTTAATTTGGGCGGAAACAACGTATCAGATGCAGGCATTGCGCGATAATCCGGCTGGCGCTAAGCAAGAGTTTGACGCTAAAGCCGATCAGCAAGATCCGGGCTTAAATGTTAAACTCAGCTTTGATCAAAATGCCGATATCGCTGCACCCTTTATTTTAAAAGGCGCTGCACCTAAGGTCGCTATCCTACGTGAGCAGGGCGTTAACTCACAGCATGAAATGGCTGCTGCCTTTAACCGTGCAGGCTTTACCGCTATTGACGTGCATATGAGCGATATCTTAGCCGGCCGAGTAAAACTGAGCGACTTTAACGGCATAGCCGCGTGTGGCGGTTTCTCTTACGGTGACGTTTTGGGTGCCGGTGAAGGTTGGGCGAAATCAATTCTGTTTAACGAGCAAGCGCGCCAAGAGTTCCAACGTTTCTTTGAACGGCAATCAACCTTTGCCTTAGGCGTCTGTAACGGTTGTCAGATGATGTCAAACCTAAAGAGCCTGATCCCAGGTGCCGAATTATGGCCGCACTTTGTGCGTAATAAATCAGAGCGTTTTGAAGCGCGTTTTAGCTTAGTTGAAGTGCAGCAAAGCCCCTCGCTATTTTTTAGCGGTATGGCGGGTTCGCGGATGCCTATCGCCGTCTCACACGGTGAAGGTCATGCCGAGTTTGCCAATGCGGCTGCCTTTGCTGCGGCCAATAGCAGCGGCACCATCGCGATGCGCTTTGTCGATAACTATGGTCAAGTGACTGAGCAGTACCCTGCGAACCCGAATGGGTCACCTGCCGGTATTACCGCACTAACCACCACTGATGGCCGCGTCAGCATTATGATGCCGCACCCAGAGCGGGTATTCCGAACTGTGGCGAACTCATGGCATCCAGATGATTGGCAAGAAGATAGCCCGTGGCTGCGGATGTTCCGCAATGCGCGGGTATGGTTAGGTTAAGCAATACCTCGTGATAACTTTCTGTATAAAAAATCCTGCTGCGGCAGGATTTTTTTATGATGCATTAGCCTAAATACTGATGTTGCGCTTGATTACGCCCTTGTTCCTTAGCACGATACAGCAAGGTATCAGCCAGATGCATTAACTCACCTGAGCTAGCGTGAGTAGCAGGATAAGAGAGTGTCACCACACCGATTGATGCAGTAACAACCCCAAAGGGTGAGGTGATATGAGGGTGTGCTTGCTCAAACAATTGCTGAGGTAAATTTAATAATGTGGGTACCGCCCCACGGGGATGCTGCTCTACCAAAATAAACTCTTCGCCACCAAAACGCACGACTAACAATGCCGGATCTTGCGAGAGTAAGCGTGAGATATGCACTAACACTAAATCGCCGTCTAAATGCCCATAGTGATCGTTGTAGCGTTTAAAAAAATCAATATCCAATAAGCCTAACGATAATTGCTGATCAGGCGTAAGTGCCTTGAGTTTTTCTTGTAATCGTTGTTCGAAGCTTCGACGATTTAATAAACCAGTTAATTGATCTGTTTCCGCTTTTTCTGTCTCTAAACGTACGGCTTTAAATTGGCTGCGTAATAAAATATCCAACTGCCGCTGCCAACTAAAACAGAGCAGGATTGTGATGGCAAGGTAAAATAGCGTCCAGCCAGTATCAGTTTGAGTACAGTATTTTAAAAAAGCCAAACTGGCATATAACAATAGCCACAACAAGATTTTTTGCTGAACATTAAAAATAGGGATAGCGGTAAGCGCTATAGCGACGATCATCGTGCCGCCTTCGCCTAATTGGCCAAAGTATTGGGCGGCCGCATACGAGGTAACTGTTAATAGCAGTATGACGATGGCGCATACCAATAACCAACCTTGCAGATAACTGTCAGCGTTTAAGTGTCGCGTAAAGGGCAGGTAACTCAGTAAGATAACAACAATAGCAAGCCGAGTGAGATTATTAAGACTAAACCAATTATCGCCCAGCAGCATGTCAGAGAAATTAAAAACCAGTAGCAAAGCCACACATACCCAGACCAGACGCTGCATGGTATGTCGGGTGCTCTCGACAATATAATGTCTAAATGCCTGCTCACTGGCAGGATCTAAATAAGATAAAGAAGGAAAAAAGCGCTTAATAAATGCCATTAAATGTAAACTAACACATAATTTTTTTAAGCATAGCAGCTTAGCGCAACATGGTGTGCCATCTTTGCCCCCTATTTATCTTTGATTTAATACTTAACCGAACGTTTCCTTGCTCGGCAAATTCTTTAAATAGGCAATTTATTTACATTAATCCTTTTAAAAAGGCGACGACACTGCGCCCTAAGGCGCTTAATGCGTATCCGCCTTCTAACATAGCAACAATACGCCCTTGGCAATGTTTATCAGCAAGTCGCTTCAGTTCACTGGCAATCCAATGATAGTCATCTTCACGCAACATAAAATGCGCCATGTCGTCTTCGGCATGGCCATCAAAGCCTGCCGAAACTAGGATGAGTTGTGGTGCAAATTGATCTAATGCCGGGAGCCAATGTTGCTGCACCTGCTCGCGCCAAGCAGCACCTTTGCAGCCTCCGGCTAACGGCAGATTAATAATATGATCGTTCGTGCTATCTGCACCAGTGTAGGGGTATAAGGGATGCTCGAACGAGGAGCAAAACAACACCCGCGGTTCATTTTTAAAAATATCTTCAGTGCCATTACCGTGGTGCACATCAAAATCGACAATAGCAACGCGTTGTAAACCATAATGATTTAGCGCGTGTTCGGCCGCTACGGCGATATTGTTAATCAGGCAAAAACCCATAGCCTGTTCACGGGTGGCATGATGCCCCGGTGGCCGGATAGCGCAAAACGCTTGTTGATTTGCAGCCGACATTACTTTAGTTACGGCATTAATACCGCTACCGGCCGCATGTAAGGCGGCGTTCAGGCTTTTGGGGCCCATCACTGTATCGGGATCGAGCCAGATATGCCCCTCGGTTGGCGCCTTGGCAAATAACTCATCTACATAGCGTTTGCCATGGGCTAAATACAGATCGTCGCGGCTAGCCGGGCTGGCATCAAGCTGCATAACAACGTATTCCATACCCGAGCGAATAAGCTGATCATTGATAGCAGCTAGTCGTTCAGGGCATTCTGGATGATCGACACCGTTTTCATGATAATAACAGCTGGGGTGGCTGAAAATGGTGATGGACATTACTTTTCTCCTACCGGCGGTAAATCAAGCTTTAAAAAAGCTTCTGATGGATCTTCGCTTTTTAAGCGAACAAAACCCGCATTTTCAAATACTCTTAACATAGGTTTATTTTCGGCCCGCACATAGGCTTGCATTGAGGCCAAGCCACGGCTTTTTGCCACATCAATCATTTCGGCCAGCAAGCGTTTTGCCATACCTTTACCCTGAAATTTCTCTCGCGTGACAAAGGCCACTTCGCAGCTATTTTGGCTCTCAATGAGGTAATAACGTCCTACCGCCTGAATCTCTACTACTGAGCCTTTTTGCTTTACGATACAAAGCGCTAAGTCCTTAGATTGATCAACGCTGACCAGCGTACAAGACTTTTCTCGGCTCATTTGCGTTGGCACAGAGTTATAGCGCATCTGCAAGGTTTCTTTGGTGTGTGAGTAAAAAAATTCTTGCAACCGCCGTTCGTCAGACGGGTTTAACGGCCTAAGATCAAAGCTATCGTTGCCGACCTTTAATTCTTTAAACCCCACAGGCCCAAGCTCAGGGACTTCAACCGGTGTTTGCACCTGATAATGGGGTACCCAATAATTTTTTCGTACCTCAGCCAGTAATTGATTACGAAACTTAGGATGCGCGACACGGATCAATTCTAATGCCCGTTCGCGAATGCTTTTACCCCGCAAAGAGGCTACGCCAAACTCGGTAACCACATAATGCACGTGAGCGCGGGTGGTGACTACGCCGGCACCCTCTTGAATATGCGGCACAATTCGGGAAATGGTACCGTTTTTCGCCGTTGAGGGTAGGGCGATAATGGGCTTGCCGCCATTACTCATAGAGGCACCACGGCTAAAATCTACTTGGCCACCCACACCGCTATAAAACTGATGCCCGATCGAATCTGACACCACTTGCCCGGTCAAATCGACCTCAATGGCACTGTTAATGGAGACCATACGCTCATTGCGGGCAATATTGGCAGGCGAATTAACATATTCACTGGGATAAAAGCCAATATGCGGGTTTTGATGCACAAAATCATAGAGGGGTTTGGTGCCAATACAAAAACTGGTGACGCTTTTCCCTGGATGAAAGGTTTTACGTCTGTTATTGATTACGCCTTTTTTAATCAGATCCAATACGCCATCGGTTAGCAGTTCAGTGTGCAACCCCAGATCTTTATGATTGCTTAAATAGCGGGTGACAGCGGCGCAAATTTTGCCCACCCCCACTTGGATCGTTGCGCCATCTTCAATTAAGAGTGAGACATACTGACCAATCCGTTCGGTACGAGCATCCAGTTCTGGCGGATTTACCTCGGGTAACGCTTGGTCAGCGTAAAAAAAGGCGTCAATATCGTCTTTATGGATAAAAGATTGCCCATACGTGACTGGCATAGAGGGATTAATCTGCGCGATAACGATTTTTGCCGCGCGAGCCGCCGCAGAGATGACATCGACGGATACGCCTAGCGAGTGATAACCATGTTCATCGGCAGGGCTCACCATGATCAGCGCAGCATCTAATGGTAATACACCATCGGTAAAAAGCGCTGGAATATCGGTCATGAAACAAGGTGTATAATCGGCGCGACCTTCTGCCACGGCGTCTCGAATAGTATTTCCGCCAATAAAAAAGGTATTTACTTTAAATAAGTGCTGAAATTCGGGGCGTGCCCATTTGTTATCAGACAAGGTAACAAGCTGTACAATTTCGATATCATGCAAACTTTTAGCGTTGGCAATAAGATCATCAATTAATTTGGTGGGCACACTGGCGTGCGAGCCGATAAAAATGCGGTTACCGGATTTAAGTAATTGTTGCCAGTTCAATTTAGTAATAGGACTTGGCATAGCGGCTCCACTGAATTTGGGGGATAGCAAACGTATCGTACTGTTACCTTAGGCGTGAAGATACACCTGAACAAATACCCCAACAGTTAGGTTCAACGTTTAATTTAATACCAAGACAATGTAATGCACAAACGTAAATGAAAATAGCCCCGACTTTGGTCGAGGCTATTGGGTTTTACGCGAAATAACGTCTACCCGTTTCAGATAAGTAACACTTACAGTGTCCAGCGCAGGCCGATCATGGCCACTAAGGGATCAATATTCACATCGACGCTTTGCACCGTGTTGCCGTTTACCCGGACATGCGCTGTCGTATCAATGTCAATTTTGCTCAGCATAAAATGAATACCCAGATTGTCGGATAGCTTGATATTCATCCCCGCTTGCACAGCTAAGCCCCAGGAATTTTTTAGTTTGATCGTTACCGGATCATTTGCACCTGCAGCGCCTAACGCCACTAAGGTAGAAACCAATTGCTCATCAGCTTCAGTATTAAAGAAATTAGTATAGTTAACGCCTAAACCAACGAACGGCTGAATATTGCTGTTACCTAAGTCAAAATAATATTGGCCTAATAAGGTAGGGGGTAAATGTTTTGTTTTGCCAATTTTTAAGCCATCGATAGCGCCATCACCAGTCATCTTGTGGGTGAAAGGTGTAGCAGCAATTAATTGTACCCCCCAATTCTTATCCAGTTTGTAATCGAAAGTTAAGCCCACCTGAGTATTATTATTTACTCTTACACCGGTAGATCCAGCGGGTAAGCCTGCCACAGTCTCGACAACGTTTAAGTTGCTACTGCTATCGCTGGGCATAACGCTAATAGCCCCGACGTTTACAGAAATATCGGCTTGAGCCGATGTTGCCAATAACCCCATACTTAACGAAATAACCGATAATAATGTTTTCATTTTTAGCCCCTTTAAGAAATTACGCCTATTGTGCGCGCACAGCACAAGAGTTCTTTGGGCTGGATCAATAAAGCCCACAGTGCAGTGGGCTTTTGGGTGTAAAAATTGTTTTATATCAATAAAGTTGCGTTAAATGTAAATAGGTTAAAACTGTTCTATTCGCTGTGGGCGCTCAATGCGTGAGGGACGGCTCACGTCTTGCCGCGGTATCTGCGGTTCCTGTTGTGGGCGACTTATTTGCTGCACACGTGATTGCACCGGTTGTTGGCTGCTCGGTTGAACCCGTTGTTCACGTTGCGGCCTTTGTGTAGATTGCGCGCCCGATTCAGGTTGTGGACGGCTAATTTGCAATGAACGTTGCTCACTCTGCGGCGGAGTGATTGGCTGTGGCCGTTGCTCAGCTTCAGTGCGCTGAGACAGCTGCCGCCGTTGTTCATATTGTGGCCGATTTGATTGTGGCGAGCGCTGCTGCACACGTTGCTGTGACTGCACTGTAGACTCCGGCGTCGTTATCGGCTGGGTCTGTTGTTCACGTTCAGTGTGTTGTGCTTGCCGTTCGCGCCGTTCAATACGTCGGCTGACAAAGGACGCCTCGCTAACCGGTGTAGCGGCTGGGCTTGTTTGGTTAGCGCGACCTTCAGCACGTTGCCTTTGCGCCTGTTGCCGTTGGCTAAATTGTGCTTCGCGTTGCTGACGTTGCATGTCACGATCTTGTCGCTGCGTTTCTCGCTCTAAACGTTCGGCTTCACGTTGCTGGCGCTGCGCATAGGCATCACGTTCATCACGACGTTGTGGGTTTTGTCTTAAACGACTATCAGCCGGTACTAAACGATTATCAGTGCGTAATTCATTGGCACGCTCTTCTGCATACTGCCGATCACGAGGTGCTTTGCTACGATCCTGTTGCGCATGACGACGATGCTCAGGGCGGCTGTCATAAAAATCGTGGCGATCACGCAATTCGCGGTGTTGATAATGCACGCCTCGGCGATGGTAATGATCGTGCTGCCAGCGTGAGGCATGATGGAAATGCTGCCGTTTCGGATAATAACGGGGCGGCGTGTAATGGTAATGATGATGAACAACCACATGCCGACGCTGCCAATCGAAAATACTAAAGTAGAACGATGGGCGGATATTAAAACCTGATCCCCAATAAAAAGTGACATTATTGCGATAACCTACCGGTTCATACCAATGTACTGGTGGATAGCTTGGCCACCACCAATTACCATACACCACACGCGTGTCATAGTAAGGTACATAAATCACTTCTCGCCGAGCAGGCTCAATCACAATAATTTCCCGCTCTCGCTCGACAACAACATGTTCCATTTTATTCAATGAACCCTGAGCGTAAGCGCGTTGCCGCAAGCGCTGAATACTGGCGAGTAAAGCAGGCTCGTTGCTGATAAAGGCCTCACCCAGTTGCTGGGTCCAGATAAGATCATCGTTTAATCTTTGCAGCAGCTGAGGAAAAGCTACTAGGGCTTGCACACTGGGATCCCAATCTTGATCACTGGCTGCTGCTACAGCGGCCTCACCTGATAGTCCAGGATTTTGCTCCAACCAGCGCGCGGCTTGGACGATTTCAAGAGGGTAGGTTGCTGCAATCAGTACATGGGTTAGTACGCTGTCAGGATATAACGCGATAGGCGCAAGCATTTGATCAAGTTCAGCGGCTTGCGTGTTTGTCACAGTGGTCTGATGTGGTTTTGCCGATGAGCAACCGCTAAGTAACAACAGCAGTGTTACTAGAAATAGTTGCGGTAAAGCACGAAAGACTTGCATAACCCCTCCTTACTAGCAATGTTAAAAACATTGCCGTGTCATGTATAGTGGATAAACACTATCGAATACACACTATATAGAGGGCTGTGGCTGAATAACAGCTGAACTTTGCTTAAGGTTTACACAAGCTTGAGACTTGTCTGGCGCGGCTAATCCAAATATCTTGCCCTTTTGTGCGCTTTTATTTGCTGGGTATCAACCAGTACCAGTCCATCAATGCAATCGGCAAAGTCAGGATCGGTACCAAAGGCTAAAAACTTAACACCTCCGGGTTCACATAATTCACTGTATTGCTTATACAAGGTTGGAATACTTAAGCCCATATTGGCCAGTAAATGCTTTAATTGCACAAAGTCTTCAGCGTAATGTGTGCCACTAAAGTGCCCCTGTAAGGTTTGTATAATAGATTGCGGTAGCTGATAAGGGCTATTTGAAATTGCCGTATGTTGATCATCATGAAAATAGAGCGAATAAAAATAGACCATCAAATCGCGCGCAGCTTTAGGATAACTATTTGATAAACTTACTCCACCAAATAAATAGCGCAGTTGCGGATTTAGGCGCAAATAGGCGCCAATGCCATACCATAAATAATCTAAGCTACGCTTCCCCCAGTAGCGAGGTTGTACAAAACTCCGACCTAGCTCTAGCCCTTGCGCTAAATAGGGTTGCATTTTGTCGCTGAACTGAAAAAGTGATGCGGTGTAAAGCCCTGATTGGCCATGCTCGGCCAAGGTTTTTGCTGTGTTTGCAAAACGATAGGCCCCGACAATTTCTAAATCTTCTTTGTCCCACAAAATTAGGTGTTGGTAATGGCTATCAAACCGATCAATATCGCGGCGTAAACCAGTGCCTTCGCCAACGGCGCGAAAGGCCAGTTCACGCAAACGGCCAATTTCACGCAAAATGGGAGAACTTTGTTGATGCTGATACAGATAAATTAATTTGCCATCACCGGTTTCGCCCAGTAGTTGACAGCCTTCAATGGCTTTCTTTAACACTTTACGCTCTTCAGGATGGGCTATAGCACTTTGTGTTTTAAATAATGCGGGTTTGTCTTTTGCCAAACGGTACAGGTGTTTTTTGAATAATTTAACTTTTGCAGGAAGTTCTAAAGACAGCGTACTGAAGCTATCGTAGGGGATTTGCTCGCCAATGCGCATGCTGATGGTTTTTTGTTTTTGTTTAAACATTTCTTTAACCAGCAAGATGCTGGAAAGTGGCTTATACAGCATGGACGCACTGTAAAATAATAACGAGTTACGGCCATCAATGTGTATCGGTAAAATAGGCGCATTGGCTTGTGTAGCAAAACGTAAAAAACCGCTGTGCCATTTACCATCACGAATACCATTGGGTTTTAAGCGTGATACCTCGCCTGCGGGAAATAAGATAAGGGCACCCTCATTCGCCAAGTGCTGCAAGATTGCATCTAGGCGGCGGCGCTCGGTACCACCCTGCATATTATTGACGGGTAATAAAAGGCTATGTAAGGGACTAATGGCCATAAGCAGTTGGTTGGCTAATACTTTTACATCGGGTCGAATATCACTGACTAATTTGAGTAGGGCTAAGCCATCTAAAGAGCCAATCGGATGATTAGCAATAATAATAACGCGGCCCGATGCCGGTATCCGTTCTAATTCATTATCACGTACTGCATAGCTGAAGTTAAAGTAATCCAGCACTTGCTCAACAAATTCTAATCCTTGCAGGTGAGGGTAGCGTGCAGTAAACGTTTGAAATTCTTGTTCATGTAGTAAATATCGCAATATCCCCTTTACGGGGCCGTATAACCATGGTTTGTCTGACACGGTTGGTAATTGCTGCTGAATCATGTGTTCGACATTTAACATAAGATAATTCCCCTGCACGTGTGCTTGTGTCAAGGCTAATGGCCAAGTATGACAATGCGGTGGCGCTTTTATGGCTTTTTTTTGAATCTGCAAGACAGGGTGTAATAGCGCTTGGCGAATCCTGTGGTGTCGGTAACAATACTAAGCTAGATCAATTTCTCAAACCTTAAGGAGATCAGGTGGCCATAGCGTTAATTATTCCCGATAGAAAGTTGGACGATTTACAATTACGGTTACAGCACGCTTTGCCCGATACCCGGATTGAAATATGGCCACACTTATCAGAGCCTGACGCCATTACATTTGCCGTGCTATGGAAGCAACCAGCGCACGTCGTGGCGGCATTACCTAATCTCACTGCATTGCAAAGTTTTGGTGCTGGCGTAGACGGTATTTTAGCGGATGACACTTTGCCGACGCTGCCGTTAGCCCGTATTGTCGATCCGGCCTTAACCGCAGCGATGTTGCAGTATCTTTCCGGAATAGAGAGTTATTACCGCTTACGACTTGATCGCTTTGCAAGGCAACAACAGCAACAGCGATGGCAACCCAAAAGCCCTCGACGGCTAACCACGTGTTGTGTGCTTGGTTTAGGTGAGCTGGGCACTGCCGCGGCGGTGCATTTTCAACAATTGGGCTATCAGGTTACAGGCTGGGCGAGAACAGCAAAAAATGTCCCTCATGTGCAGTGTTATGCGGGAGAGGATGAATTGCCGGCAGCCCTAGCCAATGCAGATATCGTGATCTGTTTGCTGCCGTTAACGCCGACGACAGATAACCTAATCAATGCCAAGGTTTTTGCGATGATGAAGCCGGGTGTGATTTTTGTTAATGTAGCACGTGGTGCTATTGTCGACGATGCTGCCTTATTGGCTGCACTAGACAGTGGGCAGGTGCAAGCGGCGTGTTTAGATGTTTTTCGACAAGAGCCTCTCCCCTCTGAACATAGGTTCTGGTCGCATCCTGCTATTTTTATTACGCCACATATTTCAGCCGTGACGCAAGTTGCCACTGTTGTCGCACAGATTGCTGAAAATTATCGACGAAGTCAGCAAGGTTTGCCGCTGTATAATCAAGTTGATCTGGTGCGGGGTTATTAAAAACGCGCGGCGACAGTATCGGCAAACATCGGGGCATTAACCCTGCAAGCGGGGTAGTCGTTTGTTACTAGTTACAACTGGTTAAAAATACAGCTATTGTAACTTAGCATTATCTTTATTACACTGATTTGGCTGATTATCTTAGAGGGTAGTGAGCGTTTTATAACAATAATAAAGTGGGTGAAGGAATATTTATGAGTAAAGCGTCCAATCGTGGTTTTGGCTTTACCACACTGGCCATTGCCGTTTTGGTTATGGCGTTATCAGCGTTTTTTACCAAGGCTGAAGCAATAGCGTGGTTGCTGTAAGTGCTGAAACTATAGACAATAAATAACTATAGAAAGGCACAAAAAGCCTAGCGCTATTTCTACTAAATAAAGGGCTGTAACAGCCCTTTATTTTTTGGTGTGACGCTCACGGTTTTCACGTTTCTGCTCAGCATTTTTTTGCAGTAATACATAGGTCGCGTTATAACTACCATGCTGGCGCTGGGCGGTGTGAGCGGCTAATACCTCACTAAAACTGGGTAACCATTTAAACACGTAACTGCGTAAAATAGCAGGATGCGGTTTGCTATTCCTGCCCATGCCGTGTTGTATCAGTAAGGTTCTAACGCCGCGTTGATGACAATCGGTAATAAACTGTTGCAATTGACTACGCGCTTCTTGCAAGGTTTTACCCAGGAGATTGAGTGTGGCATCACACTGATATTTACCTAGCCGTAAATTTCGGTAAACCCCTTGTTGGACGCCATCTTTGCAGTAGGCAAACACATCGTCAGGCTTAACTAAATCAACGTATTCCATACTTAAATAGTGCGCATCGTATTCCATCTCGAGCTCTGCAGCTTTGCGTCTGGCCTGTTGCGCTAAGGTTGGGCTAAATTCGCCACCTTGCAACAAAACGGCATCTTGCGATAAGGGTTTTACATCGGCTATTTCTTGTAAAAACAACTCAAAATCGTCATGTTGCATGCCATACTCCAATAGGTACTACTAGCCCAAGGCGATCACTAGTATACCGCGCCGTAAGCGTTGGCAAAAGTAACTTATTCGGCTTGCGTGCTTAGCTTCACCGCAGCGTCGGGTTGATGCGTCGCACGCTGCGCTTTTCTGCGGGCGCTGGCAAAGCGTAATAAGTAATACGCGTTAATCAGCAAAACTAACAGGTTAGAGATCACCCCTTGTGGGATGGCGATATGGCTGTAGTAAACAAATAACAGGCTACAACCTATTAATGTAGCTAATCGTAGCCAAAAAACATCTTTAATAAAAAAGGCGCCGATGCAGATGGTTAAACCAACCCAGCTAATAATGTCGTAGATCAGATTTTCCATGCTAAAGCTCCTAGGGCGCGGTGTTTAATTGCGCGCATTATGAGCAGTGTAGAGCCTTTACTCAACTGAGTAATATTGCTGATTTCAGATTAGAATTTTTAATGGATGTAAGAATGCTGTCATATCGCGCGCCCTGCTATAATAAACCTGTCTTAACAGGGCGCGTTGCTCATTTACTTTGGTGTTATCGTATCGTTACTGACGAAGATTTACTTGGCTGTTGGCAATTTCCCGCGTCATAATTAACCACGCCTCGAGATTTTGACGTAATGCTGCAGGATCAATTTTATCCAATGTATCGTTAGGGGTATGGTGATAATCAAAGTAATCAGTACCATCTTGCATGAGGCTCGCAACAGGAACGCCTTGAGCTTTTAATATAGAGACATCAGGGCCGCCTGAGGCGGTATTTGGCCCCATGGCAATGCCCAGAGGTGCTAATTTCTTTTGTAACTCGCGAGCGAAGGTTAATGCTTGTTCTCCCATGCCGGTATCAAAGCGCCAGATACGTCCAGCGCCAAAATCAGATTCTGAGGCAAAAACGTGGTTTGCTAACTGTTGATGATGCCGCGCAGCATAAGCTCTAGCACCAATTAAGCCGCCTTCTTCATTCCCAAACAATACCACCCGAATTGTCCGTTCTGGTTTTTCTTGTTTTAAGAGCGCTGCGGTTGCCATCACTAATCCCACACCCGCACCATCATCCAGTGCGCCTGTACCTTCATCCCATGAATCAAGGTGAGCGCTAATCAATACGATTTCGTCTGGTCGTTTGCTGCCGGTAATCTCAGCAATGACATTATGACTGGTGACCGTACCCGGTAAATTATTGTTCATTTGCAAACTCAGCGTGAGTTCGGGATTAATGACCAGCATTTTGCTGAGCTGCTGGGCATCAGGAACAGAAATGGCTGCAGCGGGGATCCGAGGCACACCGTCTTCATAGCGCATTTGACCAGTATGCGCAAAACGATTATTACTGCTACCTACCGAGCGGATAATGATGGCTTTTGCGCCGAGTTTTGCCGCTTCAACTGCCCCACGCGCTCGGCCTCCGACGACTTGCCCATAAAATCCCCCGCGAATATCCCGCTCCAGTGCATGATTAATAAACACTATGCGATCTTGCACATCGGCTTTATTGGCTTGGATCAGGTCCTCTAACGTATTAAACATGACAACTTGGCTGCTGATGCCATCAAACGGTGTACCCACTGAACCGCCCAAGGCCGTGACCACAAGCGATTGGTTAAAGGGTGCGGCGACAGTGAGTTTTGCTGCGCCACGCTCCCAGTACAGCATGTCAAACGGTTCTCGCCAGACTTTATCAAAGCCTAACTGCTGCAAGCGTTGTTCCGCCCATACTACAGAACGTAGATCGGCTTCGGTGCCCGCAAGCCGGGGACCAATTTCGACTGTTAATGATTCTACCAAATGATAGGCTAAATCTTTGTCGAGTTTTAATGTCTCAGCCTGCACATTCAGGCTAAAAGCTGCTAGTATAAATGTTAACCCTAATCTCATAGTATTTTTTGCGCCTAAATGAGTGCCCTAAAATAGGGCTTAAAATAAGAATCTAACATGTTTATCAGCGATACCCAACTGGATTAACGTGTTTGTGGTACGCTTTAATACAGCAATTTTTACCCCGTTAACGCCCTGGCAATTGAATAGAGCCAGAACGCCAACAAGGAGCCGCTTCAAGGATGCAAGCACATCAGCAAGACACTTTACTGCCTAATACTCCCACTTTCCCCCTTAGTGCACTGGTTGTAGACGATACGCCCGCTATAAGATTGTATCTGAAGCGAATTTTACAGGAATTAGGCATCAGCCAAGTCTTTGAAGCTGCCGATGGCGTGAGTGCTGAGGCGATCTATCTTCAGCATCAGCCGCAGTTTGTTTTTTTAGACATTCAGCTGCCAGACATAAATGGTAAGGTACTGTTAGAACGATTCCGGCTTTTTGAGCAAACATCGCATATTTTTATGATTTCAGCGTATTCCAGTGTGGATAACCTGAAAGCGGCGGTTGCCGGTGGTGCCCAGGCGTTTGTGGTTAAACCTTTTACAGCAGAACGGATCTCTAACCTGGTGCAACCTTTATTGTAAATGAGGGTCATAGCGGACTGGACATTATCTTATGGTGATGGTGCCAGAGTATTTTCAGTTAAGTTAAGCGGTGTACAACATGAATTTAGAAGATATGCTGAAAAATTCAGCAGAGGCCGTAAAGTTACTTAAAGCGGTTTCTAATGAGCGCAGATTAATTATTTTATGCCATCTGCTTGAAGGTGAAATGTCGGTAGGCGAGATTAATGAAAAGCTAGATTTAAGTCAGTCGGCTTTATCACAGCATCTGGCATTGTTACGGCGGCACAAGTTGGTAAAAACACGCAAAGAGGCTCAAACGGTGTTTTATACGTTAAACAGTGCTGAGGCCGAATCGTTAATTGCCTTGTTACACAAATTGTATTGCCAAAAATAAGTTTTTGGTTCGTTAGCTTGTTGGGATTATGTGTGTGGAATTTAGGGTAGCGTGATAGCTCGTGGTTACCGCTGCCCTTAAATATAAAGAATATCAATAATTGCAGAATGTTACCTAAAATTTGCAAGAATTGGTACAAACAAAAAAGCCAGCGTTAGCTGGCTTTTTTGTTTGTTGCTGTCAATTAAGCAGTTTTTAACGCTTTTACATGGGCGTTTAAACGCGCTTTATGACGAGCTGCTTTGTTCTTATGGATCAGACCTTTGGCCGCCATACGATCAATAACAGGTACCATTTTGTTGAACGCTTCCTGAGAAGCTACTGCGTCAGCAGTTAATACTGCTGCGTAGGTTTTCTTGATGAAAGTACGCATCATAGAACGTTGACTGGCGTTTTGCTGACGACGTTTTTCTGATTGTATTGCGCGCTTCTTAGCAGACTTAATGTTAGCCAAGGTAACACTCCTAAAAACTAAAACCGGACTCTTTAAAGGCCGCATAATATGCCTATTTACTGTGCCATTGTCAAATGCTTTCCGCGAAAAGGCGAGGAATTAAATTAGGTTTACTACTGGCTATTCGTTGGCTTAACGGGTGAAAATAGCGGTGGGACCATTTAAGGAGCTTGGTGTGTCAGGAAAATTATTAAAATCGGGCTTAATTGTCAGCTTTATGACGTTGCTATCCAGAATAATGGGGTTGGTACGTGATGTAGTGGTGGCAAATTTTGTGGGGGCGGGTGCTGCAGCAGATGTGTTTTTTTTCGCCAATCGGATACCAAATTTTTTACGCCGTTTATTCGCTGAGGGGGCCTTTTCGCAAGCTTTTGTCCCAGTATTAAGCGAAGTAAAAGCTAAGCATGGCGACGATGCAGTTCGAGAATTAATTGCTAAAGTGGCAGGTACCTTAGGGGTGATTGTGACGATAGTCACCATTTTTGCAGTGATTGCATCACCGTTAATTGCACTGTTGTTTGGTATGGGCTGGTTTATTGAATGGCTGAACGATGGCCCCGATGCGCATAAATTTGAGATGGCGAGTGTGATGTTAAAAATCACCTTTCCCTATTTGTGGTTTATTTCTTTGGTGGCGTTTAGTGGCGCAATTTTAAATACCTATAACAAATTTGCGGTCGCGGCTTTTACGCCGGTATTTTTAAATATTGCCATTATTGCCAGTGCTGTGTATTTAGCCCCCACGTTGCAAGAACCCTCTTTAGCCCTTGCTTGGGGGGTATTTATAGGGGGAGCAGTGCAATTACTTTTTCAATTGCCCTTTTTAGCAAAAGCGGGATTTTTGGTGATGCCGCGTTGGAGCTGGCGCGATGAAAATGTGACTAAAATTAGAACGTTAATGCTACCTGCTTTGTTTGGCGTATCGGTAAGTCAAATCAATTTGTTGTTGGATACTGTAATCGCCTCATTTTTAGTTACCGGTGCAGTAAGTTGGTTGTATTATTCGGATCGTTTAATTGAGTTCCCTCTCGGTTTATTTGGTATCGCCATTGCTACGGTGATCCTCCCGAATTTATCGCGCCATCACGCCAGTGCCGACGCGAGCAAGTTTGCCGCGACGATAGATTGGGCGTTACGTTTTGTTGCCATGTTTGGCTTGCCGGCGATGTTAGCCTTAATGGTGCTGGCACAGCCAATCATTACCGTACTTTTTATGCGTGGAGAATTTACGCCACACGATGTTTTGATGGTCTCGTACAGTTTAATTGCTTATGCTTGCGGTTTGTTAAGTTACATGCTGATTAAAGTCTTAGCACCCGGTTTTTATGCTCGGCAAGATATCAAAACGCCCGTTCGCATTGGGATTATTGCCATGGTAGCCAATATGGTGATGAATTTACTGCTCGCCCCTTTTATGAGTTACGTGGGCTTAGCATTAGCTACGGCACTGTCTGCTAGCTTAAATGCCTATTTGTTGTATCGTGGCTTGCGGTTAAGTGGGGTATATCAATTAAGTCGTCGCAGTATCGTGTTTTTACTTAAGTTTGCCTTAGCAAGTTTGCTCATGGCTGCTGCGTTGTACTATTTTAGTCCAGCGTTATCGGTTTGGACAGCGCTTACGCTCGGTCAGCAAATGCTAAAATTAAGCTTACTATGCGGTGGCGCTGTAGTGGGGTATTTTGTATTGCTATTGTTGTTAGGGATAAGACTTGCCGATTTTAAAGCAAAAACTATTGCTGAAAGCCAAGGGTGAACGGGGTATAATGTGAGGTTTATAAACAGTAGTCGGCAAAGTGTAAGGCAGGCATGGAGTTAATTCGCGGTATCCATAACATCGTTCCTCGGCATCAAGGCTGTGTGTTAACTATTGGTAATTTTGATGGCGTGCATTTAGGACATCAAGCCGTTTTAGCGCAGGTTAAGCAATTAGCGCAGGCAAAGAACTTACCTACTTGTGTCATGGTGTTTGAACCACAGCCTCTTGAACTGTTCATGGGCAATGCGGCGCCAGCCAGAATTAGCCGATTTCGCGAAAAGTATCAGGCTTTAGCTGCACTGGGCATTGATCGGTTGCTGTGTGTAGGGTTTAATCGTGCTTTTGCGGGGCAAGCTCCCGAGCAGTTTATTGAAGAGTTGTTGTTAAAAAAGCTGGGTGTTAAGCATTTGATTGTGGGCGACGACTTTCAATTTGGTAAAAACCGTAGCGGTGATTTTGCCTTGCTAAATCAGGCTGCTCAACACTTTGGTTTTGGTTTAAATAGCACCTCGAGCTTGAAATTGGGCGAGCAGCGTGTGAGCAGTACGCTGATTCGTCAAGCGTTGGAACAGGATCAACTGCCTTTGGCACATAGCATGTTAGGGCGGCCCTTTACCTTAACGGGCCGGGTGCGACACGGCCGTAAATTGGGGCGTGATTTGGGATTTCCGACAGCAAATGTGTGGTTATACCGGCGCAAATTGCCTGTTTCTGGTGTGTATGCTATCAGTGCCCGCACCTGTTATGGTGAATTTTCAGGCGTGGCCAATATTGGCAACCGGCCAACTGTGCAGGGCGTACGTGAACAGCTAGAAGCGCACTTATTTGATTTTAACCAAGATTTATATGGCACTCAGATTGAGGTTGTGTTGCGGCACAAACTAAGAGCAGAGCAACGCTTTGCCAGTCTAGATGCGTTAAAACAGCAGATTGCTGCGGATGCGGCAGCTGCTAAGCAGTATTTTAGTCAACAGCTTATGCTGTTGAACGCACTCACTTAATGGAACCGAACCGGATGAGCGATTACAAGCATACCTTGAATTTACCTGAAACCGCCTTTGCCATGCGTGCCAATCTGGCACAGCGCGAGCCACAAATGCTAAAAGCGTGGACCGACGCCGATTTATATGGCCAGATCCGTGCGGCCAAGAAAGGTAAAAAAACGTTTATTTTGCATGATGGCCCTCCTTACGCTAACGGTAATATTCACATTGGTCATGCCGTAAATAAAATCTTAAAAGATATTATTGTGAAAGCGAAAACCTTATCAGATTTTGACGCCCCCTATGTCCCTGGGTGGGATTGTCACGGTTTACCTATTGAATTGGTTGTAGAAAAAAAATATGGCAAACCGGGTGTTAAATTAACACCAGCCGAGTTTCGGCAAAAATGCCGTGATTATGCTTTAACACAAATTGATGCGCAGCGTACCGACTTTATTCGCCTTGGCGTCCTCGGTGATTGGGATAAACCTTATCGCACGATGGATTTTGATACTGAAGCCAATATTATTCGCAGCCTAGGAAAGATCATCAGTAACGGACACTTATTGCAAGGCTTTAAGCCGGTGCATTGGTGTACTGATTGTGGCTCAGCGTTAGCGGAAGCTGAAGTAGAATATCAAGATAAGATATCGCCTGCGATTGATGTCAGATTTGCTGTCGTTGACGCGGCAGTGGCAGATAAGTTTGATCATCCGGCAGATCACAGTGGTCAAGGGCCTATTTCGGTAGTGATTTGGACCACAACGCCTTGGACGATTCCGGCTAACCGTGCGGTTGCGCTTAATGCCGCTATTAGTTATAGCTTAGTGCAAGTAGAACAAGGCCCAAATGGTGCTGAGCGTTTAATTATTGCCACAGATCTGGTCAAAGAAGTCATGGCACGCGCTAATATTGAGCATTACCATGCCTTAGGATTTTGTTTGGGCGCGGCCTTAGATTTAGTGCAATTACGGCATCCGCTTTACGACTACACGGTGCCCGTTGTGTTGGGTGAGCATGTGACCACTGATTCAGGCACCGGTTGTGTGCATACCGCACCCGGTCATGGTCAGGAAGACTTTGTCGTCGGGCAGAAATATGGTTTAGAAGTAGCTAATCCAGTAGGGGCCAATGGCGTTTATTTACCCGATACGCCTTTATTTGCTGGTCAGCATGTGTTTAAAGCCAACGATACTGTGGTTGAAGCGTTAAAAGAGGCCGGTGCGTTATTAGTGCATAAAGCCTACAAACACAGTTACCCGCATTGCTGGCGTCACAAAACGCCCATTATCTTCCGCGCAACGCCACAATGGTTTATTAGCATGGAACAGCAAGGGTTGCGCCAAACCTCACTAGCACAAATAGAACAAACGCGCTGGATCCCGGATTGGGGCCAACAGCGTATTGAAAATATGGTGGCAGGACGGCCTGATTGGTGTATCTCACGTCAGCGTACTTGGGGCGTTCCAATAGCGTTATTTGTGGATAAAGATACTAGCGCATTGCATCCTGATACGGCCAATTTAATCGAACACGTGGCTAAACGCGTGGAACAAGGCGGTATTCAAGCGTGGTTTGATTTAGATGCTACTGAGCTTTTAGGGGCAGATGCAGCGCAGTATATTAAAGTCACTGATACCTTAGATGTCTGGTTTGATTCTGGGGTCACCCATGCTGCGGTAGTCGATGCTCGTCCCGAATTTCAGGGGGCTAAGCAAATCGATCTGTATTTGGAAGGCTCGGATCAACATCGTGGTTGGTTTATGTCGTCGTTAATGACGGGCGTAAGCACAAAAGGGATTGCACCTTATAAACAAGTACTAACGCATGGCTTTACCGTTGATGGCGAAGGACGCAAGATGTCTAAGTCGTTGGGTAATGTGGTTTCGCCCCAAGATGTGATGAACAAGCTTGGTGCCGATATTCTACGTTTATGGGTGGCTACAACCGATTACACCTCAGAAATGACTGTATCGGATGAGATCCTAAACCGTGCTGCCGACAAGTATCGTCGTATCCGTAATACGGCACGCTTTTTACTGGCGAACTTAACAGGCTTTGATCCCGCAAAAGATTTATTACCCTTTAATCAATTGGTTGAGCTAGATCTTTGGGTAGTGAATCGTGCGGCGCAGTTACAACAAGAAATTGTTGAGGCGTACGATAATTATCAGTTCCATCAAGTCAGTCAAAAGCTGATGAATTTCTGCACGGTAGAATTGGGGAGCTTTTACTTAGATGTTATCAAAGATCGTCAATATACCGCCCACAAAGAGAGTCAGGCCCGACGCAGTTGTCAAACCGCGTTGTACCATATCGCGCAAGCCATGGTGCGTTGGATGGCACCCATTATGAGCTTTACGGCACAAGAGATTTGGGAAGCCTTACCGGGTCAACAAACGCCCTTTGTGTTTACTGACGTTTGGTATGACGGTTTTGCGGGTATCCCTTCGGGTAAATTAAATGACGCCTTTTGGCAGCAATTATTACACGTGCGTGATGAAGTAAATAAAGTGCTGGAAAGTGCCCGCCGTGACGAAAAGTTAGGCGCGTCTTTGCAAGCCGAAGTCACGTTATACGCTGCACCAGAACTGGCCTCGGCACTCGACAGATTAGGCGATGAGCTGCGTTTTGTATTAATAACGTCAACTGCGAAAGTGAGTACAGACACGCCAGATACGGCGGCAGTGGCAACTGACATTAAAGGATTAAAGGTGCTGGTGTCGGCGTCAACGGCGGCTAAGTGTGAGCGTTGTTGGCATCATCGTCATGATGTGGGTGCGGATAGCGCGAATCCGGGGATCTGTTTGCGCTGCGTAAGTAATGTTAGTGGTGAGGGTGAAACGAGGGAATTTGCGTAATGCCGTTATTTCAACAAACAGCGTGGCGTTGGTGGTGGCTAGTGCTGCTCCTTATCGTGGTTGATCAGGTAACTAAACAACTGGTTCATCAGCAAATGGCTTTAGGCGACTCCATTGATTTGTTGCCCTTTTTTAATCTTACCTATGTGCGAAATTATGGGGCGGCTTTTTCCTTTTTAAGTGATTCCGGTGGTTGGCAGCGTTGGTTCTTTACCGGTATTGCAGTGGTGATGAGTGTGGTGATTGCCGTTTGGATGAGCCGGCTTAATCTGCAGCAAACCAAGCTAGGCATTGCATTAAGTTTGATTTTGGCTGGTGCAATAGGTAATTTAATTGATCGTAGTATCTATGGTTATGTGATTGATTTTTTTCATGTGTATTACCAAAGCTGGCATTATCCGGTATTTAATATTGCTGATTCAGTGATCTGTATTGGTGCGGCACTGCTAATTTGGGATAGTTTTAGTGATGATGCCGGAGTCAAAAAATGAGTGAACAACAGGTGATTAACGACCGCAGTACCGTCGTATTTCATTTTGATATTAAGCTGTCTGACGGCAGTGCCGCTGAAAGCACGCGTGTACACAACAAACCAGCAAAGCTACAAATGGGGGATGGTAGCTTATCGCCCGCGTTTGAAGCTGAGTTATTAGGATTAACCATTGGTGCCAAGAAAACCTTTACCTTAGCCCCTGAGGATGCCTATGGTATGCCTAACCCAGATAATATCTACTATGTGGATCGGAGTAAGTTCTCTGCTGATGCGCCAGCCAAAGTGGGTGCAATCATTGGGTTTGGTATGCCTGATGGTTCAGAGTTACCGGGGTTAGTACGTGAAGTAGTAGGTGACTCAGTCACGGTCGATTTTAATCATCCACTGGCAGGGCAAACCCTGACCTTTAATGTGGAAATTGTACAGGTAAGCTAGAAATGGATATTTTATTAGCCAATCCACGTGGTTTTTGTGCTGGGGTAGATCGTGCTATCAGCATTGTATCGCGTGCCTTAGAGCTTTTCCCACACCCCATTTATGTTCGCCATGAAGTTGTGCACAATAAATTTGTGGTGGATGGTTTACGCCGAAGTGGCGCGGTATTCGTGGATGAGCTGGATGAAGTGCCCGATGATCAAATTGTCATTTTCAGTGCGCATGGCGTATCGCAAGCGGTGCGCGAAAATGCCAAACAACGCGGCTTAAAAGTATTTGATGCGACCTGTCCTTTAGTCACTAAGGTACATATGGAAGTGACACGTGCCAGCCGTAAAGGCACCGAGTGCATTCTGATTGGCCATGCTGGCCACCCGGAAGTCGAAGGCACCATGGGGCAATACAGCAATGCGGCGGGTGGTATCTATCTGGTGGAGTCGGTAGAAGATGTGCAGCGTCTGCAGGTAAAAAATCCACAGCAGCTGAGTTATAGTAGTCAAACCACGTTATCGGTAGATGATACTGCCGATGTGATTGATGCGCTGCGTGCCCGTTTTCCGGATATTGAAGGACCACGCAAAGATGATATTTGCTATGCTACGCAAAATCGGCAAGATGCGGTACGTGAGTTAGCGGCTAAAGCTGAACTTATGCTAGTGGTTGGCGCAAAGAATAGTAGTAACTCCAACCGTTTGCGTGAATTAGCAGAAAAGCTGGGCTGCACCGCATATTTAATTGATACTGCAAATGATATTCAGCAAAGCTGGTTAACTGGCATTAACCGGGTTGCGGTCACCGCGGGCGCGTCGGCACCAGAAGTGCTGGTGCAAGATGTGATTAGCCAGTTAAAAATGTGGGGCGGCAAAACAGTCACTGAAACAGTGGGCCGGGAAGAAAATGTGGTGTTTGCTATACCCGCTGAGTTACGTTAAATAAGACGGGAAGGTTAACCTAGAGGGGAAACGCCTTGCACAAACATCCGCTGACCCCGCGTTATGAGCTGCAATTACCTGACTTTACGCAGGCTGCACCACTGCTAAGAGTGGTGGTGTTTTCCCAGATATTAGCGTTATTGCTTACGTTAGCCTCGGATGCCCAGCAGGCGTTTTGGTTGCGATTAGGGCTAACCAGCCTATTGGTGCAATGGATTAGTTTAGTCAGCAGCCTGGTGTTTTCGCGTTTACGCCCTTTTTTAAAGCACGCCAGTGTGTTTCAGTTAGCAATTGCCGTATTGCTACTGTTAGCACTGGTGACCTTTATCTCGTCTGCTGCTGCTTACAACGTGTTGGCCAGCCAAAGCGTCACACTGAATTTTATTCATTTTGCCTTCAATAATGTGCTGATTGCAGTGCTTGTCGGGTTAGTGCTGATTCAATTTTTAATTATGTATGATGAACTGGCCCGCACAATTAATGCGCAGCATCAGGCAAAATTGAGTGCGCTACAAGCGCGTATTCGTCCCCATTTTCTGTTTAACTCGTTAAATACCGTCGCTGAGCTTATTCATACTGATCCCCCGGCGGCAGAGCAAGCTTTACTGAATCTGGCTGATCTGTTTCGTGCAGCAATGGCCAGCGCTGAGCGGATCAGCTTGCAAGACGAGCTAGCATTGTGCCAACAATATTTGTCACTTGAGCAGTGGCGATTGGGCAACCGATTACAGGTTAATTGGCAGATTTCAGAAAAGATCCCGGCTATTCTGTTACCTGCCTTGACGATACAACCTTTAATAGAGAATGCTATTCAATATGGTTTTGAAACACGGGTTACAGCTGGGGTACTTGATGTGACGGCTTACTTAGGTAAAAAACAGCTCAGTATTGTGATTGAGAATCCGATTGCGGAAAGTCATGATAAGCATGTTAAAAATGGTATTGCATTAAGTAATATCAGACAACGTTTGCAGCTTTGCTTTGGCCAACATGCGCAATTAACGACCTACCAACTGGCTGACATTTATCGGGTAAAATTAGTGTTACCTCTGGAGGGCGCATGAGAGTCCTAGTGGTTGATGACGAACCGCTGGCTCGCGCCCGATTGCAGCGCTTATTGGCTGATATTAGCCAGGTAACCTGGGTGGGAACCGCTGAAAGTGCCGAGCAAGCATGGCTAGCTTTACAACAGCACCAACCCGATGTGGTTTTACTTGATATTGATATGCCCGAGCAAGATGGCTTAACCCTAGCTGGCCGCTTTAATCAATTGGCGTTACCGCCAGCGATTGTGTTCGTTACGGCGCATCCTGAACACGCCTTGCAGGCATACCAAGTGTCTGCCGCCGATTATTTATTAAAACCTGTGGTTGCGACACGTTTAGTCAGCAGTTTACAAAAAGTGGGGATGCATACACGTGCGCACAAACTCACTCAGGTGGCGCTACAACATGCTGACATCAGTACCGCTAAATTAACGTATCAAAGTGGCAATACAACAAAAACTATCGCCTTACATCAAATTTATTATTTCAGCGCAGACAGTAAGTATGTGAAAGCAAATTTTCAGCAGGGTGAAGCCTACCTTGATCTTTCACTAAATGAGCTGGAACAACGTTATCCAACCTTAGTGCGTGTTCATCGTAGCTATCTTCTGAATCCTCATTACTTTGCGGCCTTGAAACAACGCCTAGGCCAATATGAAATTTTGTTAAAAGAGAGTACCGATATCTTGCCAGTAAGCCGACGGGCATTGGCGCTGGTTAAGCAACGTTTACAGCGTTAAAACGATTGTTCTCATACGCCCATTCTTTTACCGTTTATCGGAGATTTCGGCCGCTTGTCCTTATGCTAGTTGGGTAAGTTTTTAACACAAGATATAGTTATCGTGTGTTAGTAATCTAGAGATGTAAATGCATGCGCCGCCTAGCAGGTTTTACGCTAATTGAATTAATGATCACGGTAATCGTATTGGGTATTGTGGCCAGTATAGCAGTACCGTCTTTTATTTCATTGCTACAAACAAATCAATTGTCTGGCCAAGTTAACCAATTTGTTGGTGCGCTAAATGCGGCAAGAACGGAAGCCATTAAGCTTAATCGGAACGTGGTGTTATGTCACAGCAGCGATGGCGCCACGTGCTCCGCGCCTTCAAATGATGGCTGGACTGGCTGGCTGATTGGTATTGCCCCCGCACGTCCACAGACTGGCATTGTCGCAAATACGGTGATGGCTTCGGGTTTTTTACTGTCAAATCGGTTAACTGTTAATACCAGTGATAGCATTGCGGATACCAATTCCGAAATCCGTTTTTCACCGCAAGGGTTAGTGAGAACGACTGCAGGAGCGCCACTCAATGGGGCGTTACGAGTCTGTTTAAGTGATACTTCTATCGAAAATAATGCGCGAGATGTCGTTATTCGCTCTGGTGGGCATATTGCGGTAAATGCCCTTGCCAGTAATGCCTGTGCGGTCCCCTAAGGAGTTAAGTATGTCGCAGATCCGTTCTTTACATAAACAAGCAGGGATTAGTTTTTTAGAGGTGTTGATCTCTGTTGTTGTGCTCTCGATTGGTTTATTAGGTATTGCAGGCTTACAAACTATGAGTTTAAAAAGCACCAGTATGGCGCATGAAAGAGCGATGGCCGTTATTTTAACCGATACCCTATTTGAAGTTATGCGTGCCAATAGCGATGCAGCGCGGGCGGGTGCCTTTGATATGGATTGTAACTCACCGGTTGCCGGAACAGAGCAGTGGTTTGAAGATGTGAAAGCAGCCACCTCGCCACAAACCTGTGCTTTGGTAGAGTGGAATAACGGGGTCTATACCGTCACGATCAATTGGAATGATCAACGTATGAATGCGCAATCGGTGATTGTGATGGAAACTCGGCCATGAAATATCAACGCGGGGTGACATTAACTGAACTGCTTATTGCCTTAATGTTAGGTATTTTGCTATTGGGTGGCGTATTAGGGGTGTATTTGTCAAATCAAACCACTGCCAGAACCACAGAGGATTTGTCTAACTTACAAAACCGCATCCGTTTGGCTTTTCAGGTAATGTCTTATGATTTACGTAGTGCCGGGTTTTTAGGTTGTAACAATTCAGAGCGCGTGGTTACCGTGGTCCAGGTTGCAGGTGCGATACCCGCTTGGCTAAATTGGCAAGGTGGGTTGGTAGGCGCCGCGCCGGAGGCAGCAAACAATAATAATGAATCGATTCGAATTATGTATGCGGCTGGTCAAAGTAGCAGTGTGGTCTCGCATACGCCGCCGTCATTTCAGCTCAATCAAATACCTGAATTGGCTGTGAATGATTTAGCCTCGGTGTGTGATGAAACGCTGACCTCTATTTTTCAAGTGTCTGCTATTAACGCGCAACAGGTACAACATCAAGCCGTGGGGCTAAATTGTTCTGCCGATCTTGGCTTTAGCAATCCTTTCGTCTGTGCAAATCCTCGTCCAAGAGTCTATCCCGCTGATGCTATGTTACTGCGGTTTGAATCTATACGCTGGTTTGTGGCACCAAGCCAAGTGGATGAAAATTTTAATTCATTATATCGCGAAGTGATTGTTGCCGGTGTGCCAGTAGCCGAAGAAGTACTCTTTGGGGTAGAGCGGTTAAGTTTTGCTTATCAAATACGCAATGCCCCTTTTGGCCCTGTCGCCTTTACTGCTGCATTAGATATGACTCAAGTCACAGGAGTAAATGTAACGGTTTTATTAGCCGATGAAGCCTATCAAGCCATTGATATGGAAGAAAGTATCCGAACAATTGAATTTTTTGTATCTATTAGAAATCGCTAGAGGTAATTATGCGAACAGCTATTTCTGCCCAGCGCGGCATCGCGTTAATTGTCACCTTGTTGTTATTAGTAGCAGTTACTGTTTTAACCTTATCAAGTATGCAACGCTCGACCATGCAAGAACGTATGACATCTAATTTATACGAGCATCAATTATATGTACAACAAACCGAATCTGCGTTGCGAGCGGCTGAGAATGTGTTGGCAGGCTTACTACCTAATCCGGCAACAGCAGCAGGCGTACAGGTAGGGTTTTATGGAATACCTATTGCTGGACAAATTGATCGTTGGAGTGATCCCGCAACGATTTGGCAAGCTGCGCCAGACAATAATGCGATGTTAGATTTACCAGCACAATATATTATTGAATATGTTGGTGATTGGCCATCACCTATTGCGCCAGATTGCGACAGCGCCACTACTATCGAAACAGATTGCTTATCACCCACGTTTAGAATTACAGCACGTACCCAACCAGCAGATAATCGCCCAGGCGTGACGATGCAAACTATCTGGCGTTTATAAGGCGAGTAAGGACAATATTATGCGAGCGTTGACGAAAAAAACACTGTGGTTATTGGCCAGTTTTAATTTGGGTGTGACGATATCGGTATCAGCCAACACCCTGGCGATTCCTAATGTACCCTTACAAACGGGCAGCGATGTGCCACCCAATATTATGTTTATACTCGATAATTCTCTGTCTATGAGTTTGGAGTATATGCCAGATGAAGTTAGCGCCGGTTGGCGGGGTAGTAGTGCGGCAAATTCAACGAATATAACTAACCCTTGGTATTTTTCCTCCAAAGTGAATACTATTTATTACGATCCAGATGTAACTTATACAATACCTGCTGGATCACAATATGTGCCAAGTTATAATTCGGCGAGGCTTGATGGTTTTTTAACTTCGACTGCATATGATTTGAGTAGAGCATTTGTGCATAAGTATGATGAGTGGAATTCAACGTACACTAACTATGTTGCTGGTGCTAGGGGGAATTTAAACTTTGCTAAAGGGGGGTTTTATTACAGATTTATTTCAACCTTGCCAAATTGTAATGGTAACGAGCGTTCGGCAAATTGTTACCAATATGTCTCTTTGAATAATGCCTCTGCACAACAGAAACAAAATTTTGCTATTTGGTACTCTTATTACCGAAGCAGATTATTATTATCAAGGTCAGCTATTATTGATGCTTTTAGTACTATACCTGACAATGTTCGGGTGGGGTATACTGATATAGAAACTAGACCCGGAGTGATAAGTGATGTTATGGAGTTTTCAGGAGGGGGGCGAACTAAGCTTATTAATTGGCTTCGGAGCTACGGAGTAAATAGCCTTGGCACTTACACGCCACTGAGGGGAGCCCTTAGTGTTGCAGGAAATTATTTCAGTAGTGAAACGCCATATCTTGTTGATCCGCAAAGAAGTAAAAGCGCATCAAATCCTGTTGTAAGTTGTCGACAGAATTTTGCTATTTTGATGACAGATGGCGCATGGAGTACATCAAATGCATATGATTCAGGGAACTTTATCAAAGTCGGTAACGTAGATGGCGACAGATATTCTAATACCTTAGCAGATGTTGCTCGTAATTTTTACATTAAAGATCTTTTGCCATCGCTAACTAATAATGTACCAAAACGAAAAACATCTTCGCCAAATTGGCAGCATATGGTTACATTTGGAGTTGGGCTGGGTGTTGATGGTACTTTAAACCCAAGTGTTGCAAAAAATTATGCTCCGAATGATAGCAGATGGCCAGATCCTTTCCATACTGCTAATTTGAATTTAGCCCTTAAATATAGAACTGATGATTTATTGCATGCTGCTGTAAATAGTGACGGTGGCTTTTTTAGTGCAAAAGACCCTAAAACTTTTAGTACTCAGCTCGCTGAAGCACTTAAAAGTATCATAGAAAGAACAGCCTCTGCATCTAACCTTGCAGCGACATCAACGTCTTTACAAGAAGAAAATAGTGTTTTCCAAGCCTCGTTTGATACCACCAATTGGAGTGGTAATTTAGTGAGTCGTGATACAAAAGATCTGTCAATACAATGGTCAGCAAATTTTGCGCCTTGGGCCGATCGCCCCATTTTCACTAGTCGAACAACAGGTAGCACCACGACTAAATTTGCGTTTAATTGGGCAAATTTAAATAGCGCTGAACAAACCGCACTAGAAAGTGCCAATATCGTTAATTACTTAAAGGGCGATCGTGCGAATGAAAAGCCTGCGGGTACCTTACGGCAACGGTTTTCATTATTAGGGGATATCGCTCACTCGTCTCCTGTTTATGTTGGTGCTCCGCAAAACCGTAATTACCAGCGTTATAGCTGGGATGGCGCTAGTAGTTACGCCGCTTTTTTAGCAGCGAAAAAAGAGCGTGCACCTATGGTTTATGTTGGGGCTAACGACGGTATGTTGCATGGGTTTGATGCTAATCTAAGCAGTTCAACCAAAGGCCGTGAATTGTTTGCTTATGTGCCGCAGCGTATGTTGACCGCGTCGGCACAGCTGTCCTCTTTTGCTAAAGAAACCTATGCGCATCGCTTTTATGTTGATGGTTCGCCTACTGTGGGTGATGTCTATATTAATGGCGCTTGGCGTTCGGTGTTGGTAACGACATTGGGTCGTGGTGGTAATAGCATTTTCGCGTTGGATGTGACTGATCCAACCAATATAAGCTTACTGTGGGATCTTAGCATTCCAGAGCTAGGCATCATGACTGCAAAACCGGTGATTACGCGCTTAAACAATGGTCGTTGGGCTGCGGTAATGCCCTATGGTTACAACAACACGTCCAACAAAAATGGCCTACTGGTTATTGATATTGCCAATGGCACAACAACAGCGAAGTTAGAAGTACCTGCAGCGGCTGGGGCTTTAGGCCAGCCTGAAGGCTGGGACACAGACCGTAATGGTAATACCGATTGGTTTTTTGCGGGTGATTTAAATGGTAATGTTTGGAAATTTGATTTAGCGAATGCATTACCGGGCAGTTGGCGCGTAGCGTACAGCAATGCGCCGCTATTTACTGCAAGAGATGCCACCAATAAAGTACAACCCATTACGGGCGGTATGACACTGTCCAGTCATCCGCAAACCGGCCAGTTGTGGTTGTTTTTTGGCACAGGTAAGTACTTAGAAACGGGCGATAGTTTAAGTAATGATCCACAAAGCTGGTATGGCATCGTTGATGGAACCACCGCTATTAGTGGCCGTTCAGAGTTAGTGCGTCGAATCATTACTAATACGACCTATACTAATGGCAGCGTATCAGAGCAAACGCGGACTGTCTCAGCCGCTACCACGAATGATATGGTGAATAAACGTGGTTGGTTTATGGATTTAATTGATGCTCGGGAGCGTGTGACCTCGAAAGCGAGAATGGTAGGCAGCAATCTGATTATGAATACGATTATTCCGGATTCTGATTTGTGTAATCCACAGGGCGATGGCTGGGTAATGGCGGTAGATCCGTTTAGCGGCAGTCGCTTAAAATATCATTTGTTCGATCTATCTGGCGATGGTGAATTTAATAATTCCGATGGTATTAACTCTGGTACTTCGGCTAATCCAGTGATTGATGTAGCCAGTGGCTTACGCTTTGAAGGTATGCCAGGTGAGCCCGTATTTGTGGGTGAGCAAATGTTTGTGGGGGATTCGCGAGTTGCCATTGATTCGCGTGTAGTTAATTTGCAATTAAGGCGCGGTCGAATTTCGTGGCGCGAGGAAATGAATTAATGCGTAAAAGTAAAGGTATTACGTTAGTTGAGCTGATGGTGGCAGTCGCGGTAATTGGTATTTTGGCGTCGATTGCTTATCCTTCTTACCAAAATTATGTGCTGCGGGCAAACCGTGCGGCAGCAACCGCCTGTTTAATGGAGCTGGCGCAATTGATGGAGCGCAACTATATGCAAAGCATGAGTTATAACTCAAATGGATCTGTTTTGCCCGCAACGCAATGCCAGCAAGAGTTAACGGCGCGCTATACCTTTGCGATTGCCGCGATAAGCGCTCGAACTTTTACTTTAAGCGCGGCGCCTACATCGCTTCAAAGCGATGGCTGCAATACGTTAACGTTAAACCAAGCTGGTCAAAAAGGGGCAAGGGGTGTGACTACCGCCGCTGCTGTGCAAGCCTGTTGGTAACGCTCATTTTATCAAAAAAATTACAAATTTAATTTGAATTTTTAACCATGGCTGCTAAGGTTATTTACTCAAGGGTTTATAACCGAGGTCGTTATGGAACACCAACGCGGTGCAACATTGATCGAAGTTTTGATCACTTTGTTGATTCTTAAAATAGGGCTGCTAGGGGCGTTGGCTGGGCAACTGTTTGCACTTAAGGTGGTTACAGATGCCAGTCAACGTACCACTGCCGTTGCCCTCTCTCATGAAATTGCGCAACAGTTAGCGACCTTCAATCGTACTGCTACTAGTAGTGATTTTACGGTGCAGACTATCACATCTAATCTGAATTGCTCTAATGCTGCGCCCTGTATGTACGCAGAGGCCAGACAATATTTGCTTATGCGTTGGCAACAAAAATGGTTATCACCCAATTCAAGTTATGGGGTGCTGTTCGCGCCCACTTTTTGTATTCAACAACAGGCAGGGCAGTTACAACTTAAAGCCAGTTGGCGGCATCATGCGGCACTCGCGCAAGCTACCGCCAACGATTGTGACGTTGTAGACGGGCGTTCTGTTTTGCATCTGCAATAAGGTATGAACTATGACGGCCAGGCAAGGAGGCTTAAGCTTAGTTGAATTGATGATTGCGATGGTGTTAGCGCTAGTGTTGCTAGGGTTAGTGTTAACCGCTTTTAGGGTAATGCATAGCACCGCCATCCAAACGCGTCAGTTAGCTTTTTTACAGCAAAATGGACAGCTGGTCCTTAATTTACTGCATAACGAGTTACAAAACAGTGGCTTTTGGGGCGGACAGTCTTTACATCATATTCGTCAAGCTGCAGCACTTGGCATCCAACCAATGCCAGATTGTGTTGCTGCTGATATAGACAGTGGCAGTTTTCCGCAGCCAAATCAGCCTTTTATTAATGTGTTTGCAGCGGTGGCAACTGGCGGTCGACAATTAAACTGTTTGAATGATCTATTGCCAGCGACTGAGTTTATTCAATTAAAGCGTAATATTGGCGAAGCTGTTGCCCCAGATGCGTTACGTGCTAATCGATTTTATCTACAGAGCGATTGGCAGCAAAGTCGTTTTGTGACACAAGACAACGTTGATCATGATGCCAAGCATGTGTATCCCTATCAACATGTGGTGTTGTATTTACAGCAGCAACAACAGCAAGGACAATCTGTACCCGTACTTATGCGGAAACGGCTGGTAAGAACGGCTGCAGGAGCCCCTAGAATGGCTACCGATTCTGTAATTGACGGTGTTGAGCGTTTGCATTTTGAGTTTTTAATCGATAGTAATTTAGACGGTCGACCTAATTACACCCTAGCAACACGCGATATGACTAATGCGCATTGGTTACAGCACGATCATCGCATTGTTGCTGTGCAATTTTATGTGTTACTGCGTACCACAGAGCCAGATCCTCGTTATCGTAATACCCAACATTATCAATTAGGTAGTGTTAATTTTTATGCCACCAATGATCATTATCGACGTTTGCTGTTAAGTGGCGCCGTATATTTTGAAAATGCTGTTTTGGCAGATTTATAAGGAGTAGCGTTACCCTAGCAGGAGGAAAAACGATGAAAAACCACGGTATGGTTTTACTTACTACATTAATCATTTTAATGATTATGTTATTGCTTGTGAGTAGTAGCTTATTTATTAGTCAAATAAGTCTGAAGTCGGCGCAAGCCGCGCAGCAGCAATTACAATTAGATCATCAAGCGCAAACACAGCATTTGCGGGGTGTAAAGCAACTGGCACCTGCAACGATTGAGCAAGGCATTTTTGATTTACCAACTTGCCCAGGTGTATACGCCGCTTGGTCAGATACCCATTTACAATGTGAATTGTTATTGCTTGAAACAAGTTTAGAAAGCCAAGCTGCGCCGTTGATCACTCGTTACAATAGCCTAGTGTTAAGAAAACGTGTGCGATTACCGGAGGGCAAATAATGAGATACCTCTACTTTGTTTTGGTTTTTATGAGCCATTTTACCTTTGCACTTTGCCCCCCTGAGCGTCCTGAACCGGTTCGTATTACGCTAACACAGCAGCACACATTACAGGATAGTTGGCTGATGTTTGGGGAAACTGCGGATCATTCATCGCAGTTACAACTTTGGGAGGGTTATCCAGGACGATTACGTGCTCAGCTCGATTTACAAAACGCTGGTTTACCCACCCAAGTCCAAGCAAAACCCTTGATTGAGGATGCAAATTTAGATGGGGTAGCTGATTTCTTTTGGATTATGGGGATAGACGGGCAGTTATGGCGTTTAGGATGGCAAGGTGGACAGTTTTTGCCACCACAATTGATGGCGGATTTACGTGATAGTGGGCTAAAATTTTTGGCCAGTGCAGGTTTACTGCGCACGCGTTTGCCAAGCACTTTAGCACCTTTAGCGTGGCGTCAGGCCGAACAGCAGTTAGCACTTTTTATTGCGCGTGATATGGTGAGTGGGCATGATACCTTAGTGATGCTGCGATTCGCACTAAATCACACAACAGACAATATTACTCAGTTTAGTTATTTACAAGATAGAACCTTGCTCACTGCTCATGAGCAAACCAACCCGTTAGCCGCTGATGATTGGCGCGCTTTGTTGGCAAATGCAGGCTGGTATGTACAGTTTCCAGGGAAGGTCAGTGCTACGCCGAATGTGATTGCAGGGGTAATTTATGCGCCCGTTGCGAATACGGTTCATCCTGACGCGTGCGTCACTGAACAGACTGAGCAAACGCTATATGCTCTGAACCTTCACACTGCTGCACCGATTTACGCAAAACGACATCAATCTATACCCTATGTGCCAGACGCTAACTTGGCTTTAGCGACAGATGTAAATAATCAGTTGGTACTTGTACTTAGTGTCGACGATGTATCCATTCCTGTTTTAGACAATTTGCTGAAAATAAGTAAAGCTTGCCATGATTGTACTGAACCTCTTGAATTAGATAAATATCCCTTATGGCGACGTTTAGCAACCTATCGAAGTGAGTTAGGAGCCTATTGATGCGAATGCAGGGGCTTAGTTTGATAGAATTGCTGGTGGTGGTGGTGCTTGTTGGCATATTAAGCAGTATTGTGTATCCCTCCTATCAACAATATGTATTACGCAGCTACCGTGCAGAAGCCATGAGTAATTTGTTGGAAATTGCAAACCGGCAAGAACAACGATTGCTTGATGCGGGGGAGTACTCGTCTGACTTAACGCTGCTCGGGATCCCTACGGGATTCAGTGTGTCTGGTCGATATCGCTTTCGTGTTGATTTGTCGAACGATAATCAAGCCTATACACTAGAGATGCGCGCACAGGGCCCACAGCAAAAAGATGCCGAGTGTTTGCAGTTTACCATTAATCAGCTTGGGCAACGTAATGCGGGGCTGGCTGAGTCTGTTTCTTGCTGGTATTAACGTTGAAAGCATCATCTAATCACATTTTACGCGAAAAATAGTCTGTTTAAAAAAGCGTACCAATTAGCTTATGTTATTCAGCCTACTAAAGGCTCTGTAACGCATCACACTGGGCAACTTTCTTGGTATTGGCTAATGCGATTACGACCGGCTTGATTTAAGACTAAGCGATAATGCCATTGGTAAGGTGCAGGAGGGCAATAGTAAAATGTGCCGTTTTCTAACGCATCTAAACTGCCATCTCGACGAAACTGCAATTGTTGGCGATTATAGTGTAAGCGATGCGTGCGGTGAATTTGAGGAATGGTGCGAAGATGCTGCTGCTGTTGGGTTAGCGGATTAAGAAGCGTAAGATGCACGGGATCGGTTTGCCAATCTCCCAGACAACGATGATTACTCATCGGGCACACTTTTACCGGTAATTGACTGCTGCTCGCTTGGATCCGTGCATAATGCAAGTGACGGCTAAATTGCTGCATATAACTGCTGGCTCGCTGTTTATGCACAAGTTCATTCAGAGGTGGGGTAATAATACCCAGCATAATGACCAGGATCAGTATAGTAATTAATAGCTCAAGTAAGGTTAAGCCACGGGCAAACATAGGCTACACTCCACAGTAAGATGATACTGAAGTGTAGCCTAATTGTATATTTATGTAAAAAATTGTTTGTCTTTTTACCGCGTCAGACTTAAGACTTAAGACTTAAGACTTAAGACTTCAGATTTCAGACTTCCGACCTACTTGCTCTGGCTATCGTATATCGTGGGGATTGGCTGCCGTTTATGTTGCGTTTTTTGGTAGATCTGAATTAATCGCTCTGCCACCGCGGTGTCGACAGCCTTACCTTCTAAGAAGTCATCAATTTGTTGATAGGTCAGACCCAGCGCAGCTTCATCCGCTTTTTGTGGCGCCATACATTCCAAATCAGCTGTCGGCGTTTTCTCGACCAGTAATTCTGGCGCACCTAACTGTCGTGCTAATGCGCGTACTTGACGTTTACTTAAACCGAATAAGGGGGCAAGATCACAGGCACCATCGCCCCATTTGGTATAAAAGCCGGTAATGTTTTCGGCTGAATGATCGGTTCCAAGTACAAGCCCGCCTTGGAGTGCAGCAATATGATATTGCGCTAGCATGCGAGCGCGTGCTTTGACATTGCCTTTAGCAAAATCGATTTGTGCATCGTGTGGTAAGGTCGCATTTGCATCACTAAGGCCTATAGCCGTAGCACTGTGAAGCGCATCGGCTGCTGCTTTAATGTTAACTGTCACCGCTTGGCTAGGCTGAATAAACCGTACAGCTAATTGTGCTTCTTCTTCATCTTTTTGCACGCCATAAGGTAAACGAACCGCGATAAAGCGATAGGGATTATTAGATGAGGTGGCATTAAGTTCATCAATGGCTAACTGCGCTAAACGGCCGCAGGTGGTGGAGTCTACCCCGCCGCTGATCCCCAGTACCAGCACCTTTAATCCGGCTTGCGTTAAAGTCTGTTTGATAAAATCGATTCGCCGACGAATTTCAAAATCAACATCTATGTGCGGCAGCACCCGCATTTCTTGAATAATTTGTTGTGCAATACTCATAATAGCCTCATTAACTGAATCGTTGTTGCTGGTGCGAGAACCTATTTATCTTAACGTATCTGCTGCAAAGAAGATCAACTAATTAGCGCAAACTACTGAAGCCTCTTAAGGTTTGGGTATATACTATAAACATCTGGGGTAAAAATACGACGGTCTTTTTATGAAAAAAATTGAAGCAATTATCAAACCTTTTAAGTTAGACGATGTGCGCGAAGCGCTCGCCGATATCAATATTACTGGTATGACGGTGACTGAAGTAAAAGGCTTCGGCCGGCAAAAAGGCCATACGGAATTGTATCGTGGTGCCGAATATATGGTCGATTTTTTACCTAAGGTGAAGCTGGATATTGTTGTACCAGACGAGCAAGTCGAACGCTGTGTTGAGGCCATCATGAAAACCGCTCAAACTGGCCGAATTGGTGACGGTAAAATTTTTGTGTTTGACGTTGAGCGTGTTATTCGCATCCGCACCGGCGAAGAGGATGAAGAAGCCATCTAGGATCTGTTGTGCTGTTCAATTAAATGTAAAGCGTAAGCTTAATCGTTAAACAGTGTAAGCTGGCGTTCGGAAACCCGCTTGCGCTGTTCAATAGGCCTACTACGACTGGCATGTCGTTTTACAATACGTTTCTTTTGCTCGGTCCAACAGGCTCTATTAGCTGCAAGCCAGAGTTTTAAACGTTCTCGCGCTAATTTTATTGCCCGTTCCGCCGTGATAATGGGGGCGGGGTAATCGACGCCAAGCAGGCAACCATACTGCTGCTGTTGAGATTTCGTCAATAACCAAGGTTGATGCAGCCAACTGGTGGGAATATGCTGTAATTCGGGGAGCCAGTGGCGAATAAAGCGGCCATCGGGATCTTTTAGCAGGCTTTGTTTTACCGGATTGTACATGCGGTTTGGATTAATCCCTGTGGTGCCGGCTTGCATTTGAATTTGTGGGTAATGGATCCCTGGTTCATAATCTACAAAACACTGTGCTAAGTGTAAGGCTACAGGCCGCCAATGTAACCAAAGATGATAACTCGCAAACGCCACTAACATTGCCCTGCCTCTAAAATGTAGCCAACCGGTGGTACGCAAAGCACGCATAGCGGCATCAATTAAAGGATAACCTGTTTCGCCTTTTGCCCATGCTGAAAAAAACTCGGCAGAAAAATCGTTTTCTCGCAAGCCATCAAAGCCGCGATGCATATTTCGCGCTTCAATTTCGGGCTCGTCTTCCAGTTTTTGGATAAAGTGGCAATGCCAGCGTAATCGGCTGTAAAACGCATCCAAACCTAATTGTTGTTTGGTATTCGTTGCTGCTTTTCGATGCTGCCAACTTTCTTGCTGTAACGCGCGCATGCTGAGCATGCCATAGCTTAAATATGGGCTGAGGCGTGAACAGCTATGTGGCGCTTTTGCGGCATACGAAATACCGCCTCGATACCCTAGAACACGATCCTGTAAAAATGTGTTAAGTGTAGACGAGAGTGCTGTTGCACGTTGTGCTTGGCTACAAGGTACCAAATCAATTTTACGCTCGGGCCAAGGTAAAGGCGCTTGCCAATTTGTATGGCAAATAAACGGTAACGAAACAGGGGTAGGATATAGAGGGGCGGTTAACCAGGCATCGGCTTGCTTAAACCAATGATCACGATTGGCCAGTGGTCTAAAGACAGCAAATTGCTGGTATTGATGCCAAGGAATAGCCCGTTCTTGCCAAAATTTTGCGACAGCGAGATCGCGTTGATAACTCCATAAATTCCCCGTTTCTTCATGACTGTAAACAGCACTGATCGGAAATTGTTGTAATAAATCGCGAAATACCCGACTGGCTGCACCATAAAATACTAACAGTGGTTGGCCCAACTTTTGGAATTCATGCTGTAATTCGGTTAGCGCGTCGCTAATAAATGCCCAATGCCGCAAAGAGGTATCGGGCTGTTGCCAATAGTCAGGCTCAACAATATAAACCGGTAACACCGGCTCACCCTGCTTTGCGGCATGGTATAACGCAGCATGATCCTTTATGCGCAAATCCCGCTTAAGCCACAATAAATGCATAGGCTAATCGAGTTCAGCTAGCCAATTACGCCAATGTGCAGGCAATGTCGTACCCGCAACAGGACGATGTGCTTGTTTACCTTGCGCGGTGAGGTCCGGCAGCATCTGTTTTACAAACTGCGCCTGTGGATCATACATGATGGCTTGTTTGATGATATTGAATGGCCGAGCTTCGCTGTTGCCATAACCAGCAATGTAAGCCCAATTACCCCAATTACTCGCGGGATCATAATCAAGTAAACGTTGTTCAAAATACGCAGCGCCGACACGCCAATCAAGCTGCAGATCGTGAATTAAATAACTTGCGACATTTTGACGGCCACGGTTACTCATCAATCCGCTTTGATTTAGCAACACCATATTGGCATCAATAAAAGGCACGCCGGTTTCGCCTTGGCACCAACGACTAAACAGCTTTTGTTGCTTTGGCGTGAGCTGAGGTAATTGAAAATCGGGTTGCCCATGAATACCGGTCCGGCTAAACCAGCGACTTTGGTATTTGCGCATTTGCCATCGAAAAAATTCGCGCCACAATAATTCAAATTTTAGCCAGTAGGTTGAATCGTTAGCACGTACCTGTTCTTCAAAAGCCACGATTTGTTGCCACAATGCCCGAACCGATAAACTTCCAAGTGCCAATGGCGCGGAAAAAAAACTCGCATAATCGGCACCACTAAGCCCATTACGGGTGTCTTTATAGTGCAATATATGCTGTTGTTGCCAAATGTAGTGCTCAACACGTTGCCAAACTGTCGCCTCATCAAATGACGGCATGGTAGGGGCGGTAAGTGTATGCTCATCACGGCTGGCCAACGCGATTAATGTTTGCCAATTGGAACTGAGCGCATCAGCTTGATCGGGGGATAGCCATTGCTGTGTTGGACGGCGTTGAAACAGGGGGTGAGCCGGACTAACCTGAAGTAAGGGTTCTAGAGTTTTTCGAAAGGTCGTAAAACGATCAGGCATGCTTTGAAAAGCGGGGCGCAAGCTTGATCCCAGCAAACTGTTTACATCGTTTAGTTCCACTTGTATCTGTGTTTTTAATCGCGAAAACAGCTGGTATTCTTCTGGGGCTGTGGGTTCTGCGGCAACAATGCGATCGGCGTTTAGCTGTTTCGCGAGCTGGAGTAGTGCTTGGCTGCTGTTACCAAAGCATAACACTAAACCAATTTGCTGTTGTGCCAGTTGCTGTTTTAAAGCGGTAATGGTGTCAATCTGTGCCCGCAAACGTGACAAATTAGCACGGTTTAGGCCATATTGTTGGCCAAAAAACTGTTGGCGTGTCAATGTTACAACTGCACATAACTCGCCTTCTACTTGGGTTAGCAGTGGATTGTCTTCTAAACGTAAGCAATGATTTAGTAAAACCAAGGTTCCCATTAAAGTTGCTCCACATGAATTAATATTTCTTGTGCTTTCAAACGAAGCGCCTGTTGTTGTTCGGGGCCTTTGGCTTGCCAATTTTTGTAGGCGAGTTGTAAACGTGCATTCTGCCCTAAGGTGGTAGCATTACGATCCAAAAAGTCCCAATAAAGGGCGTTAAATGGACATGCCTTTTCGCCAAGGCTCTCTTTGACGTTGTAATGGCAATGCTTACAATAGTTACTCATACGATTTATGTAAGCGCCACTGGCTGCGTAGGGTTTTGACGCCAAGATGCCACCATCTGCAAATAGTGCCATACCAAGGGTGTTCGGAAGCTCCACCCATTCATAGGCGTCGCAATACACTGCAAGATACCAATCGGTAACGTCTTTGACACTGAGTCCCGCGAGCAAGGCAAAATTGCCCGTTACCATTAAACGCTGAATGTGATGGGCATAGCTGTATTCCAATGTTTGGCTGATGGCCTGTTGCATGCAGCGCATCTTGGTATTGCTATGCCAGAAATAAGCTGGTAGCGGGCGTTCAGCCTGCAAGAAATTATTATCAACATACTCTGGCATTTTTAGCCAATATAAACCTCTGACATATTCGCGCCAGCCAATAAGTTGCCGGATAAAGCCTTCAGCCGCATTAAGATTAACGCGCCCTTCTTTCCAAGCAGCTTCGACCTTTTGACACATCCAGCGCACGTCTAATAAGCCTGCGTTTAGGTACATGGAGCAAATGCTGTGAAACAGAAATGGTTGATCGACTAACATTGCATCTTGATAATCGCCAAATTTGGCAAGTTGATGCTCAACAAAGTGTAAAAACGCGCTCCGGGCATTTTTACCCGTAACGGCGTAACGGAAATTTTCAACTGCGCCAGGATGATCAGCAAAATTCTGGTCAACTAATTGACAGACAGCTTCTGTAATCTCATCACGCTCAAAGGCCAAGGGGGGAATTTGCGTGATATCAGGCGGGCAGGCTTTACGATTTTCTTTATCAAAATTCCACTGACCACCAACAGGTTGTTGTTGTTGATCAATTAATAGGCCAGTGTGGCGGCGCATAAGCCGATAAAAATATTCCATGCGTAATTGTTGCCGATCCGTTGCCCACTGCGCAAACATACTGATAGAGCAGATGTAGCGATCATCCTCAAGTATGCTCACCGGGCGATTAAAACGGTTTTCCCAACTGAGCAATTCTTGTTGTAAACGATACTCACCACATTCAGTAACAACAATTTTAGTGATAGCGGTTTGTTGTAATGCGTAATCGACGGCATCCGTTATGCTGTTAACAATAGTTTCGCCATAGGCAAGATAGCAGACGTTAAATCCCTGTTGCCGCAGCACAGCGGCAAAATGGCGCATGGCACTAAACAGCAAAATAATTTTATGTTTATGATGCTTAACATAGGTGGCTTCACGATTAACTTCAGCCATAAGGATCAGATCGTCTGGTTTAGCCTGCCGTAAACTGGCTAGGGCTGGGCTAAGTTGATCGCCAAGTATTACAATAAGTTTGGGCATAAGCATTCGTACACAAAGGTAATAGTGTTAGTACGTTTTAGCTGGCATATTCAGATCAGCTAAGGCATTGCGACGAAACAAAAAGTCAGTATGATAAGTAAAACATGAATTTGAGGTATCACATTATGCAAAAAAGTTACGCTATTTTCGCACTGTCGGCCTTGTGGCTAAGTTGTCAGAGTGTGGCATTAGCTCATCCTAAGCCAACCGATACAGTAGAAACCCCTGATACGTCTACCACGCAACGTGTTAGTCAGCAACAACCGTCATCGCACGATCATGCTCATGATGAAACGCATCAGCATGATGAAAAACACGATCACACGCATGATCATGATCACGGCCACGATCATAATGACGACTTTACCCAACTTGGGACACATGTGCATGGCGCGGCTACGCTAACAATGGTGCTTGAAGGCAATGAGTTGCAACTAGCACTGCAATCGGCTGCTTATAATATTGTTGGTTTTGAGCATGCACCTAAGAGCAGTGAGCAAAAACAAGAGATCGCCTTAGCATTAGACAATTTAGCGCAAGGCAACTGGTTTAGCCTGAGCGCAGAGGCAAACTGTGAAATTCAAACCAGTGATGCAAATACAGATTTAACGGAACCGGGCTATGCTGGGCATGGTGATTTCTACGCCAATATAAGCCTGTTGTGTCAACGGCCTGCACTGTTGCAACAACTGGAGTTAAGTTTATTTAGCTTAACGCCTGCCTTAGAAAAAGTGGATGTGCAATGGGTATTAAATGGTCAACAAGGTGCCGCATCGGCAACGCTGAGTTCAGGCCCTTTGCGTTTTTAACACACATATCTTTGAATTGTTTTCCTTAAACAAAGAAATGAAAAACGGCTGTAACATACAGCCGTTTTTGCGTAATACTCTTCAGAGACATGAGCCTGAAGAGAGAGTCTAATGACGTAGAGCTAAGTAGAATAGTGTCAGGCAGTATAAGGTGCCATTATCACTGTTATTTACCACGTGTACTCTTCGACTTTGTCTGCTTTCATACTGTAAGCCGCGTTAGCTAAATCATGAGAGATACTATCTGTGGTAATAGTGCCGGTGATCCAGAATGGAGAATAGATCATGTCGGCCTTTAAATTAGATGCGCCGCTCACATAAATAATTTGATTAGGTGGCGGTGGCGGCACATGAATGCAAGCACCAAAATACGGAACCAAAAAGAAACTGGTCACGTTTTGGTCTGCGTCAAACTCCAGCGGCACTATAAAGCCGGGTATTCTGATTTTGGTATTGTTATATTCCGGTTTTACTTTGGCTGATTGTAATATTTGCTGCCACGCTTGAGCCGATGGATCATCACCGTTGTAATTATCATCAAAGGGAGAGGGCTGACTATAATCGTGCGCAACTTCCGGCATTGCCATTAATGCCTTTAGATCTTCCTCTGGCATTAAATCAGTCCATTCTATGGTTTTAACTTCACTGGCGTGTAAGCTTAGCGCGAAACATGCGGCCAGCACCCCAGAAAACGCAACAGACAACTTATTGAACATTGGAGCTTCGCCTCTTAATTTTGCATAATACCCAAATGAGATATTCACTATCATAGCATGCACAAGGGAGTACCTGTGACCACCAAGCTGAAAATTCCTGCTATTGAACTCAAAGAGGTTATTTTTTGGTATAAGCCAAACGGCTGGCAATTGCAGATACCTGCATTAACCTTAGACCATGGCCAACATCTGTTTATTCGTGGTGCCTCGGGAAGCGGTAAAACCACCTTATTAAATTTATTAGCGGGCATAACGCAGCCCAATCAAGGGGAGCTATGGGTGCAGGGACAGCCATTACATCAGTTACGTGCAGCAAAGCGCGATAAATTGCGTGCTGCCCAAATTGGCGTGGTGTTTCAGCAGCTGAATTTAATTCCTTATTTAAGTGTACTCGACAATATTTTATTGCGCGCGAGCTTTGCCGGTAAAACGGGCACAGCTTTACAACAGCGAGCTACTGCGTTGTTAGAGGCTTTGGGGTTAGCAGCGTCGCTGTGGCAGCAACCGGCCAGTGCACTGAGTGTGGGGCAGCAACAACGTGTTGCTATTGCACGGGCTTTACTCACTGAGCCGGCGTTATTGATTGCGGATGAACCCACGTCGGCCTTAGATGCCGATAATCGAGATGCGTTTATGCGGGTATTACTCGCTGAGGCAGATAAATGTGGCACCACAGTTATTTTTGTTAGTCACGATCAGCAATTAAAGTCGTATTTTAAAGTTGAATTACAGATGGCGAATTTAGCGCAAGGAGTCGTGGCATGTTAATGAAATTAGCCCGGCTTAGTTTATGGAATCGCAAAGCAACAGCGTTTATGACGTTGTTGTCATTAACGATAAGTTTAGTCTTGCTATTAGGTATCGATCATATTCGTAAGGAGGCACGCAACAGTTTCACCAATACGGTATCCGGTACCGATCTTATTGTGGGCGCTCGCTCTGGGCAGTTGAACTTGTTACTTTACTCCGTATTTCGTATTGGTAATGCGACTGCAAATGTCAGCTGGCAAACTTATGAACGTGTTGCTAAGCATCCGCAAATTGCTTGGACTATTCCGCTTTCATTAGGTGATTCACATCGCGGTTATCGCGTGTTAGGCACTAACCAGAGCTATTTTGAACATTATCGTTACGCTAATCAGCAATCGTTACACTTTGCACAAGGCGCTGCCTTTACACAGGTGTATGATGCGGTGCTCGGCGCTGAGGTGGCCAAGCAATTAGGCTATACCTTGGGGCAAGAAATTACGCTGGCGCATGGTATCGGCGCGGTGAGCTTTTCTGAGCATAAAGATAAACCGTTTACGGTTACAGGAATATTGGCGCCAACGGGTACTCCGGTTGATCAAACTGTTCATGTGAGTTTAGAAGGTATTGAGGCCATCCATATCGATTGGCAACAAGGTGCACCGATGCCCGGTCGTCAGGTGAGTGCGGCTCAAGCATTGGATATGGATTTAACACCAAAAGCCATTACCGCCTTTATGGTTGGACTGAATTCGCGGATGGCGACCTTTGTGGTGCAGCGCCAAATTAATGAATTCCGAGGTGAGCCGTTATCTGCAATATTGCCAGGCGTCGCCTTAGCCGAGCTCTGGCAAATGCTAAGTATGGTTGAAAACATGCTCTTATTAATCACCTTAATGGTACTCGTTGCGGGGTTAGTCGGCATGATGACGACATTATTAGCCTCTATGCGGGAACGGCAGCGCGAAGTCGCCATCTTGCGTGCGGTAGGGGCTAATCCTTGGTATCTCTTTTGGTTAATTCAGCTTGAGGTGTTGTTATTAACCGTGCTTTCCATGTTGGCCGCGGCATTATTTCTGGTAATCAGTTTGTGGGCTATTCAAGATACGTTGGCCGCGCATTATGGACTATTTATCAGTGTTAATCCCTTTAGCCTGCAAACCTTGTATTGGGCAGCAGCTATTTTGGTGGCTACTGCGGTGTTAGCCTGTATACCCGCGTTTGCTGCTTATCGACGTGCGCTAACCGATGGGTTAAGCGTTCGAATATAATAAAGGATCTGTATGAAATTATTTATGGTTTATCTTGGTGGGTCTGCACCAGGTGCTAATATTGAACTGCATGATGTACGTTTTGTGGTGGGTGAACATATTGTTGATACCTATCCACAACTACGCGCCCAATGGTTTGGGCAAGTGAAAGGGTTGCACCTCGACAGTTATCTTGCCTTGCAACACATCGATGGCTATGAGATCACCTTGGTCACAACGCCCATAAAACAAGATGTTAAACTGTATTTTGTGAATTTTGGTGGTTATTATCCGAATAAAATTGCCGAGCAACACGATTTTACAGTATGTGTAGCACGTTCTGCTGCAGAGGCAAAAGCCAAGGCTAAAGCCAGTTTGCTCACTGATGCGCAAAGCCAACATAAAGACGATTTGTTGATGTTGGATGAGTGTTTATCTATAGATGAAGTAAATGGTTATTATATTCAGTTACAGGCCAAGGGGCACAGTCAACCGTTAATACCTGACTGGTCAGGGTATGAGGTGATTGGTTAAGCGCGGCGGTTTCGTCGCCGCGTAATGTTCGCCACACCCAACTCAGCGTGTCAGAGAGTTGTAAATTTCTTGGAAGCCGACGGGCATTCATGTCGGCTTGCTCTGGCACAACAAAACTAAAGGCATATTGTTGCTGTTGTCCCATTCGCAAATCGGTAATCACCACGTCATCGCCTATGCGTTCCAGTGCATAAAAACCATGCGTAAATGCAGCCAGTGTTTGCACATCCGGATGTAGCTGAAAGTCGCGATACAGCTCTAAATCAAGAGGGTGTACCACAAATTCAATGTTTGTTTCTTTTTCTAAAATAGAATAAAACCCTTCGTAATATGCGGTATCTGTCATTACCACAACTCGCCAAAGCAGTGTATTCATGGCAGTAGGTAACACAATCACTTGATTATAGGGTTTACCTGTCAGTTGTTGTTGGACCGTTTGAGTAACATGCTGTTGAGCGGCAATACTCCACAACAAATAACAGCTCGAAAACACTAAACCTGCGGTATTCGCGGCCAGTGAGCTACGTCCTTTCACTATCACCCAACCTAAACCAAACAATAATGGCAAGGTATAAAGCGGATCAATAATAAAGAGACTGCCAATCCCAAAAGGATAATCGCTAAAAGGCTGCGCCAATTGTGTTCCATATATTGTCATCGTATCCAGTAATGGATGCGTGATTAATACAGCCCAGATCGCCAGTAACCACTGACGATAGTTTGCGAGCTCATTATGGATTTTGCAGATAAGCAGGGCTAATAAGGGAGAAAGCAGGGACAGATAAAATAACGAGTGGCTGACACCACGATGTTCCACCATATTACTCAGATCATCGCCATAATCCACAAACACATCTAAATCAGGCAGCGTACCCGCTAGGGCGCCCCAAAGCGCAGCTTTTTTAACTGAGCTACGTTTGCCAACTACTGCCACGGCCACAGCAGAGCCGAGGGCAATTTGAGAAAGTGAATCCATGCGTTAAAACTCGCTGTTTAAATTATATCGAAGAGAGCGTATCGGTCTGCGGAGCATCAGATTGCTGCAATTGTGCCGCTAATACCTTAAAGAGTAATTGATAGTCGTTACAGAGGGTTTGTAAGCTACGATCAATATCCAAATAGTAGGCTGCTCTTTTGCCATTTAGTTCAATGGGCTGACTAATTTGTTCAAATTGAAATCCTACCCGATTAAGCATTCTGGCCAACGCTGGGGCAATGGCTGCATAAGCGTGCTTCAATTGCATCGCGCGGGCCTCTTCCAATGCCGCTAGATATAATCCTGCTGAGATATAACGAAAATGGGCTTGTTGATCGAGATCACTGACAGCGGCGATGTGAGACAGCTGCGGGTTTTGTTGGCTTTGCATATTTTTTCGAAACGGTGCGGCCACGGCCAATCTCGAGAGTTCGAAAATTTGTTCTCGGGCAAATGCCGATGGGTGTAAGTCGGAACGAATAAATTGCCCTTGAAAATAGTGTTCAATAGGCAGTTTTTGACTGTCATTGAAACATTCTATCATCCGCAGTGTGCCGGCAATGGTGTTGCTGTTACGATGCTCTAAAAAACAATGGATCGAATGCTGATCGAAGCTGTCGTATTCAATGCCTTCAGGTCTAACCGGCTCATAGCCTAATTCTTCACAATATACCCGATGTCTTAATCGATATACTTTGGTACGTTCAGTGGCATTTATAGCCTTTTTAACCTGAAAGTCTGCAGTAAACCGCTCAATCCAATGATTAGAAGCGATGGTGTTATTATAAACAACATGTTCAGGCGCCGAAAATAAAGCAGAGGCAGCCTGTTGGTTTTGGTACATAGCTTAACCCTGAACACAATTAAGGTTTGAAAAATGCAACAGTAATACTTATTACTGTAAGTAAAATCCCTATGTTAGTGATTACAAACTTCCGTATCTAGGCTCTACTATGCAGACTCTTGTGAAAGAGATCAAATAAGAAAAGTGTTTTTTTTATGCTTTTCAGCAAATTTTGTGCTGAAAATGCTGAAAATAGACATTAAATTAATTAATTACCGATTTTGGATTTTATGATACATCTTAACGATTTTTTAGAGGCGATATATTTTATTTGATGTTGCTAAAACAAAAGGCCAGCATTTCTGCTGGCCTTTGTTATGTGGTGGAGCTGGCGGGAGTTGAACCCGCGTCCGAAAAACCTACGTCGTCGGTACTACATGCTTATCCAGTCGTTTAGTTAACCCTATGAGCGCCGGCTGGCAGGCTATCGTCGGGCGAGTCCGATTGGTTTTAGCATCTTGGCTCCGGACAAAGCCGCCATGCGATCCTGTTAGGGGTGATCTTCCAGAGTCTCAGCTTACAGGCATGCGTGAGGGGAAGAGCTATCTACTGCCTATTAAGCAGCGATTGCGTAGTTTTCGTCGTTTGCGACTAGTTTTTTGCGGCTTTTTTACGAGGCCTACCGCACCTCGGCATGCACCTAAGATTTCGTGAATCCCGTCGAATCCAGAATCAGCCCCGAATTCTGAGGTAAATCACTTACACCTTGAGTGAAATTTTATTGTACTCGGCCATCGATGAAATAGCTAGAAACTTTATACTGTATGCTTAAACAATCAGCGTTTCGAGTGCTTCATCATCCGCTCTTTCTCGCGTGACCAATCACGGTCTTTAATATCATCGCGTTTATCAAAGCTCTTTTTACCTTTAGCCAGGTGGAACTCTAATTTTACCCAGCATGCCTTCCAGTACATAGCCGTGGCAATTAAGGTGTAGCCATCGCGTTCTTTCAAGCCAATAAGCTTTTCTATCTCGCGTTTATGCAACAGCAGCTTACGGCTGCGCTCCGGGTCGCACACCACATGGCTGGAAGCACTATTTAATGCTTGAATTTGCGCGCCAAATAAATACGCTTGGCCATCATTTAAGATGACATAAGAATCCGACAGATTTACTTTGCCCTGTCGAATGCTTTTTACTTCCCAGCCTTGTAAGCTGATACCTGCCTCAAAGCGATCTTCCAGAAAATATTCATGTCGGGCTTTTCTGTTTAAAGCAATGGTACTGTTTTGCTTTTTGTTCGTTTGTTTTTTACTCATAATTCACTTTTTATAGCTGACAAGCGAGTTTTGCTTATGCGATCAAGGTGGGCTGCTTTGCGCTGCAACTTTGTTGCCTCGCGTTCTTCTGATACAATCCGCAGCCTGATTTAAGGGGAGTGAGTATGCCACAAATTGAGCGCAGTGCCTTGGTTTTTTACAGCGCGCAACAGATGTTTGATCTTGTCAATGCGGTGCCACAGTATCCTGCTTTTTTACCAGGATGTAGCGCCGCCACGATTGTTAGTCAGTCTTCATCAGAGATGGTGGCGAAACTCCATGTTTCCAAGGCTGGTATTGGTCAATCTTTTACAACTCGCAATCTACTAGTACCTTACGAGCGCATTGATATGCAATTAGTAGAGGGGCCATTTAAACAGTTACGCGGTGGCTGGTATTTTCAGCCATTAAATGCCCAAGCCTGTAAGGTTATTTTGCGATTGGAATTTGAATTTTCTAATCGATTAGTACAATTTGCGTTTGGAAAAGTGTTTCAAGAATTAACGGCTGCAATGGTTAATGCGTTTACAGAGAGGGCAAAACACGTATATGGTTAATAATAGCGCTGGTGAAGCTGTTAATGAACGTTTCACTGTTGAAGTGGCTTACGCACTTCCAGATCGACAAGCGCTGCTAACGATTTCTGTGAATGGATCTACTAGCGTAGAGCAAGTGATTCAACAATCGGGTATTTTGCAGCAATTCCCACAGATTGATTTGGCAGTGCAAAAAGTCGGTATTTGGAGTCGGCCGGTTAAACTTAGTGAGGCAGTAAAAGACGGCGATCGGATAGAAATTTATCGACCGTTAATTGCCGATCCTAAAGACTTGAGACGCCGCAGAGCCGAAAAGGCCAAAGAAGAAGGCCGTGCTGATAAAGTCACTGGCGGACGAGTACATGAAGCGAAAGCTATGCAAGATGACGCTAATAGCAGTGATTAAGTAATTTGCTCAATATTAAGAATTTAGCGGTAAATTAAGCGAATAGCTGTAGCGTAGGTTTTAACTGTAATTCAAGTTCTCAGCCGTAGGCAAAAGATTTGACGTATTAACACTGTCAAAGTGTGATGTTCTAACTTATCTGTAATGCTTAGCCGCCCTGAAACAGAGCGGCACAGCGTAGCCGTTAAATATCTAACGGTTTATCAAAGTCAGCACTTTTATCAAAATCACCGCTAATGTTCACCAAGCGATCATCTTTAAATTCTACCACCAAGCGTTTTTCAAAGTTGTTTCCACGCCCACCTTTTAAGGCATAAAAATAATGCCAGGTGTCGTTATCAAAAGGGTTTGCGGCGACGGGATTTCCCAATACAAACACCACTTGCTCTTTAGTCATTGCAATACGCAATTTATCAACATCTTTTTGTTCTAAAAAGTTACCTTGTGGTATATCGATTCGGTATACCCAGCTGCTGCATGCACTCACTGAGCTAAGTACCGCCAATAAAACTGCAATTTTTACTACTGCTTTCATAGATGCCATTAATGTGTTGTGTCAATACGAAGATAATAAAGCCATCATACCCTATGATGACCCCATAGAAAAACCTTGTTTTAGGTTGTTGGCGCACATAAAAGTTCCCGCGCATTGGCTAAGGCGTTTGCGCTGATATTTTCACCGGCTAATAAGCGTGCTATTTCCTGAATACGCTCATCGTCGCTTAAGCAGCGCATCCGTGTTTCGGTGGCTTGACCGTCAGTGTATTTCTCAACAAATAATTGTTGATGCCCTTGGCTGGCAACTTGCGGCAAGTGTGTCACGCAAATAATTTGTGTACTTTGTCCAAGCTGACGTAATAAACGCCCTACGCCTGCGGCAACTGGCCCACTAATACCAACATCGACTTCGTCAAAAATAAGTGTGGGAGTGGTAATTTTATCTGCCAATATCACCTGAATTGCCAAGCTGATCCGAGATAGCTCGCCTCCTGACGCAACTTTGCTTAACGCTTGTAAAGGTTGCCCTGGATTGGTAGAAACATCAAAGCTGATCTGATCAACACCATGAGCGCTACCTTGTGCTAAAGGCAGAGTGTGTAAGTTAATGGCAAAACGGGCGTTAGCCATACTTAATTCATGCATGTTTTGCGTAATCAATTGACTTAATTCTGAGGCCGCTTCTACTCTGGCTTGCGTTAGACTCGCGGCAGCAGCTTCATACACTTTCGCTGCTTGGCTAATAGCGAGTGCTAATTCTGATAATCGTGAATCACTCTGCGTTAATTCTGCTAATTGTTGCGACAATTGTGCATGTAGCTCTGGTAACGCGTCGTAGCTCGTTTGATGTTTGCGTGATAACGTTAACCAAGTGCCTAAGCGATCGTCTATGTATTGTAAACGTTCAGGATCTAGTTCAACTTTGTCAGCATAGCGGCGAAGTTCACGGCTAGCTTCTTCTGTCTGCAGTAAGGCATCGCTGAGCATGTGTTGTACATCGGCCAAGGCGGGATCAAGTTGCACTAATTGCTCGAGTTGCTGGCTCACCACTGATAAGGCCCGGTAAATCGTGTCGTCGTCACCATCATACAATTGTTGCAAACATTGCTGGCTTTGGCTCAGTAACGTGTTGCCATGGCTTAAGCGATTGTGCTCGGTTTCTAACTGTGAAAACTCATCTGCTTGCGGGGCAAATTGATCTAGCTCCGCAACTTGGTATTCTAATAATTGCCGCTGAGCATCGCGCTGTTGTTGTGTTTGTTTTAATTCAGTAAATTCCTGCTGTAATTGTTGCCAATAACGATAGCTTTGCTTGGTTTGCTGCAGTAGAACAGGCTTTGCACAATACGCATCCAGTAATTGGCGCTGATAATCTGCTTTTTGCAATAGTTGATGCGCGTGTTGCCCGTGGATAGCCAGTAAATATTGGCCCAATGTCTTGAGTTGTTGCGCGGGAACTTGTACACCGTTGATATAGCCTCTGGAACGACCTTCAGCACTTACTACGCGGCGCACAATACATTCGTTACCCATTAATAAATCTTGTTGCTGTAACCATTCTTTTGCAGAGTTTAAGTGTGAAATATCAAAGGTGGCAACAACATCGGCCTTATCCGCGCCTGGACGAACTACCGTGGCCTCTGCACGCTCGCCAAAACATAAAGAGAGCGCGTCGATTGCTATCGATTTACCTGCACCCGTTTCTCCGGTAATGGTAGACATGCCAGCCGCCCAGTCAATTTCCAGCGCCCGTACAATAGCAAAGTTACTGATATGAAGATGTGACAGCATAAATCCACTCCGGATACTGTTTATAGGTACAGTGTAAATTTATACAGTAATTGTGGATTTTGCAAGCACTACGTACAGAAATTTTATTAGTACAACTTACTGCCCCAGCCCAATTTGTTCCGCAATACGTGATAGTAACTGTAACCAGGTGGATGCACCAATCGTAATGGATTAGGGTGTTTTCTAATGTAAATATCGTCGCCAGGCATGACGGCTAAAATGACATGGCTGTCGCAACTGATTTGTAAATGTGCATCGTTGGTGTCAGCAACTTTCAAGCGAATTTCACTGTTGCCCGACACCACAAGCGGGCGGCTACTCAAGGTGTGGGGAAACATCGGGACTAAACTCATTGCATCTAAATCTGGCGTCAGAATCGGGCCGCCACCCGAGAGTGAATATGCAGTCGATCCTGTAGGCGTACTAATGATTAAGCCATCTGAGCGTTGGCTGTACACAAACTCATCATTAATATAGGCTTCAAATTCTATCATGTGTGCGACTTTATCAGCATGTAATACTGCTTCGTTTACGGCGCTATTACTACTTTTGATGCTGCCATGGCGGTGGACGGATATTTCCAACAGATTACGTTTCTCTGTGACAAAGTTACCCATCAACACCTCTTTTAATGGATGTTGAAAATTTTCAGGTGCTAAATCGGTTAAAAAGCCTAAATTGCCACGATTAACTCCCAATACCGCTACGTCAAAACGCGCTAGTACTCTTGCGGCACCTAACATATTACCATCACCGCCAACAACAATAGCGAGATCACAGATTTTACCTAGCTCAACTAAATCAACAATCTCGGCATCGGTTAATTGTAAATTTTGCGCCACGCGTTCTTCTACATAAACACTTAGCCCCAGTTCGGTTAAAAAATTGTAGAGGCTGGCGAGAGTTTGATTGGCGCCGCTATGGTGTGGCTTTCCAATCAAGCCAATTTTGGCAAATGCATAACTCATAGTAAAAAATCTTCCTTTTCTCTTACTGCTCAGTATAGGTCAGCTTGGCTAACTATAAAACGCCTACTTGAATTAATTGGAAAAAGCCCCATTTCCAATAACACTTTAGTTGCGGATTATATCCATGGTAGTGGCGTTAAGCAGGGCAGAACTTATTCTAAAATTGATTGTTGAGCAATATCTGCTAGACGGTCAGCCCGTTTCATCAAAATTACTGGCGGAGCATGATGCCTTAGCGGTCAGTTCTGCCACGGTGAGAAATACTATGGTGCAATTGGAGCAGCAGGGTTACATTCGCTCTCCACACACGTCGGCCGGGCGTATCCCCACAACAGCAGGCATTCGTTTATTTATCGATAAGATGCTTAAACTACAGCCACTGAGTGAAACGTGGCAACGTGAATTAACCACTAAATTAGTACCACAATTACCGGTCTCTATTTTATGCCAGCAAGCAGGGCAGTTATTAGCCAACCTAACCGGTTGTGTTGCCATTGTTAGTGCTCCTAAGGCGGCTGGCCGTGAAGTTCGCCAAATTGATTTAGTGCGTTTAGCCAGCGATCGCTTGTTACTGGTTGTGATTGATGAAGATGGCGATATTTTACATCGCGTATTGCATTGCGAACAAAGCATTGATTCAGCCACGTTGAGTAAAGTGTTATGTTTACTCAATGCCGCTTTAGCGGGGGGGCAGTGGCAGGATGGCATTGTGCGGTTGGGTAATATTATTCGTAGTGAAAGTGGTTTAACCCAGCTAGTAATACAAAAAGTGTTGGGACAATTGAGTCTTGACGAATTTGTGCAGCATCAGCCGCTAATCTATGGGCAGCATCAATTATTACTCAGTCCTGATTATCAACAGAATGCTTCGTTGCAACAAGTCGTGCAGATGCTAGAGCAACCTTCAGGTTTGATACAGTTATTGCAAGCCGTTACGCAAGATAATCAGGCCAAGTTAATTTTGGGGAAAGAATCCGGCTTTATTGAGCTATCCAAGTTAAGTATTATCGCGCAAAGCTATCAAACCACACCCCATCGGTTTATCGCGTTGCTCGGACCTCGTCGTATGAACTATGCACAGTTGGTCCCTTTGGTTGAATCCTGTGCCGTACAGTTAAATTTAAACTTGAATCGGCAAAATTGATCCCCATAATACCCCTACATTAATTGGAGTATTGTAACAATGACTGAGCAAAATAAGCCTTCTGAGCCTGTAGAAGAACTACATCAAGCCACCAGTGATGCCCATGCCGATACGGTAGAGTTATCCTCTGAGCAAAGCATTATTGCGAAATTAGAAGCTGAGCTGGCGAAAAGCCAAAGCCAGCTCGCCGATCAGCATGAATTAATGCTGCGTATTAAAGCTGATGCAGAAAATGCCCGTCGTCGCGCTAACCAAGACGTAGAAAAAGCGCATAAATTTGCTTTAGAAAAGTTTGCTGGTGATTTATTACCCGTTGTCGACAATCTGGAGCGAGCCTTATCTTTTATTAATCGTGAAGATGAAGCCTTTAAAGGCATTATCGAAGGCGTTGAGCTAACGATGAAAAGCTTTTTAGATACGGTGGCAAAATACGGCGTAGTACAAATCGATCCAGCTGGTCAGCCGTTTAACCCAGAACAGCATCAAGCCATGAGCATTCAGCCCTCTGCTGATGTGGCACCTAATACAGTTACCTTTGTTATGCAAAAAGGTTACGAGTTAAATGGCCGCTTATTGCGCCCAGCCATGGTTGGTGTATCAAAAGCGCCTGAGTAACGATATTGTTGTTCGTGTGATTTTTCCAAAAACCGGCGCCAGATTGCCGGTTTTTGCGTTTACAGCAAGTGCGACGGTTTGATAATGCAAAAATGCAAAAATGTTAAACGATGAAGTTACAAAATTCTAAAAAGCACTACACCCTAGGGTATTAGCTTCATTGCATTACCTGAAAAGGTAAAGGCGTAAAGAGAAAAACGCTGTTAATGTCTGCCTAGTTAACATTATGATTTATTGATTTTACAACAAATCCCGATAAACATACTTGGCTAACGGATGCCGTTGCCCTTGTAAATCACGTACAAACAGCTGGGCAATTTTGCTGGCGCCTTGCAAGGTAAGGTGCGTGTTGTCTAATTTTCCCTCTGGATATTTTGCATACAAACCGGCCGGAACTTGGATAAAATAGGGTTGGCTGCCAGCCAGTCCTTGCTGTTCAATAAAGTCACAGCTGTGTTGCTGTAGGTCAAAAAATGCAACTTGCTCTGTTGCGGCAACCTGCGCGGCGGCTTCAGCATATTTCGCTAAATCTCGCGTTAAGCGCCCTTGAGCAGTAAAATTGCGCCGACAGATAGAACTGGCCAATAAAGGAGTCGCATTTCGTGCTCTTAACTCCTGAATAAAGCGGCGTAAAAACACTTGGTAATCGCCTTCTGCGGCGGCAAAACGAGCTGGATCGTCATGTTTTTGATCATTATGGCCAAATTGAATCAACACATAGTCGCCAGCACTCACCTCGCTTAGCAAGCGTTGCCAGCGCCCTTCGTTGATAAAACGTCGGGTGCTACGGCCATTTGCAGCATGATTGATAATGTTAAGTTGTGGCAACATAAATTCGGGCAATAACTGGCCCCAGCCTCGTTCTGGATAAGCCAGCTCGGGTTTATCTGACATGGTAGAATCTCCCACCAGATGTAATGTTGCTTTAGATAATGCGGTATAAGTTTGCTCTTGCGCCAGCAAATCGCCGCTACGAAGTAATGTCGCTGCTATGCCAGCCATCGTAAGGAGTGTATTACGCATCATTTTTGCTCCAGTAATAGATAAAGTCGGCGTAATTCCGCCTCTGGATCCCAGCGTTGATCAAAGGTCCAGCGAGCTGTTATTTGTTCGGCGCTTATTGCCCCCAGATGCTGCGATAAGTTTGTGGCAAGCCAGGGATAGATAGCGTTAACGTGATCCTGATGGCTAAAGTAATTACGATCACCCCAACGATTAGCGCGATCACGCGTGGGTTCAGCAGGGTAGGTATGACGGAAAATGGGCTTATCGGCCATATTCTGGCTGTAACGGTTGTTAATTAGGTAAAACTGACCATCGTAATGGCGACGGCCCAGCATAAAGCCTGGCACCCCATCAAAAGTTGAATCACGCACCACCAGTTTCTGTGCTTTGGCCAGTTCACCATCGTGCCACAAGGTGGCATAGGCTTTTTTGTTAACAAAGGTGCTGTGGGTGAAAAAAGCCCAACCACGCGGGCATACCATATCGGTATGGCCTTCAAAATAGCAATTGCGATGATAGTACATGCCATCAGTTTTATTCCACAGGCTAAGAGTATCAGCGCCCCCGGCAATGACGGCGCAATCATCAGTAATAATGCGTGTAGCGGTTTCAAAACCTCGAATAGCAAATTGGTGTTCATGATCGCCAGTCAGCTCACCATAGCTATTTTTAACAGTAAGGCGTAGCAGGGCAATATCGCTGGCGCGGATATTGACAACGGCGCTGCCCCAATCATCCGGATGCTGTTTTAGCCAATTGCTACGAAGCTCTGCCACTTGAATAATAGTGTGTTCACGCCCATGTCCAATTAACGCAACATTATCACGGGTAAGGTAAAGCTTTTCAGCATAGACACCCGGCCCAATAAAAATCAGCGCCTGTTGTGAGTTATTGGGTAAGTTATTTAGCGCCGCTTGAATGCTCTTAAAATCAGCATGGCCATCTAGGGCAACAGTAAGTCGAATAACGGGAGCGTCCTGCGATGGCATAATGGCTATTGCAGTTAGGGGAAGCAAGAGCAAGCTAAGGCCAAGCCATCGTAACACGGGGTTTCTGCAAGAGATGGCGACGAAAACAAAACACAAAAACGCGTGGAATAACATGTCACAGGTATCCATGATTAGCCTAAACCATTCTTATCAATATGCGCGAAAACGTGCGTTAAAATAACGCAAGGGTTAAAAAAAGCCGACCGAAGTCGGCTCAAACCACAGGCGCGCCAGGGCGCGCATACCACGGGAGCCAAGGTAACAGTTTAGCGTTGCATGCTTAGTGTATTAAACACGTTTATATTGAATTGCGTTGTTCGCATTAGTTAATCGACGGTTGCCAGCCTAGTAAGGTTGCCATTTGTGCTGCGGCCATTATAAAAGGCCCATTCGCTTTGGCATCGTTACGAAACACGGGCTCACTCATGTAATAGTGATAGCTGCCATCGCGACCAAAGCCCAAACCTGCAACTTGTACGGTGTTAATTAAGCTAATGCTATTGTCTGGATGCACCAAGATAAACTCCTGCAATAAACCATTGAACGCTTTTACGGCGGTATCTTTATACGCTGCGGGTAAGTAGCCTTTATTGACTGCTTTCGCAAAAAAATAGGCGTACATGGCACTGCCGGATGATTCCAAGTAGTTACCCGGCGCATTAGGCATATCTAAAATCTGATACCAAGTACCACTTTCGTGTTGGTATTGTTTAAGGGTTTCAGCCAATTCTGTGATCATTTGCAGTAATGGTGCGCGTAGCTCGGTGTTTTCAACGGGAATATAATCCAGCACATCAACCAGTGCCATCGTTAACCAGCCTTGACCACGGCTCCAAAAGTGGGGTGACAACCCTGTTTCTTTATTGGCCCAGCCTTGTTGTTTCGATTCATCCCAAGCATGAAAGTACAGCCCAGTTTTCGGATCGCGCAGTAGTTCGCGAGTTAAGGTAAATTCCTTGACCACCTCCGCTAAGCCCTTGCCCTGTTCAAACTCGGAGGTGTAAAAGGCGTAGAAGGGCATGCCCATGTAAACACCGTCTAGCCAGAGTTGATGCGGGTAAATTTTTTTATGCCAAAATGCACCACCCGCAGTACGAGGATGCTCTTCAACCTGTCGACGTAAAAGATCCAGAGCTTTACGTGCTTTATCCGTGGGATTTCTTAAGTAATCACGCAGCAACATATTGCCCGTATTTAGGCTATCAATATTATATTTATTAATATCATAGGTATGAATATTGCCCTCTTCTGTAACAAATGAATTTACCACCTCGCTAATCACTTGCTGCCATGCCGGGTTTGGTTTTAGCTGTAATAAATCATCGTAGGCTTGCAACACTAAGCCGGTGGTATATTCAAAGGTGGCAGGGCGACTACGTTCAAAATCCCAACCGCCATAAGCATAGTAAGGCGTTTGACGAATCATTTCGCTGGCGGCCAGTTGTTCACCCCAGTATAAAGCGCGCTCTGCGGTAAGTGGCTGTGCTAACGCCGCTTGAGTCGCTGCTGTGTGGTAACGCATTCTAGGGGTTAAGGTTAGCGCTTCAACCTGTTGTGCTAAGTAGGCCACAAACTGCTCTTCAGTTTGAATACCCTCTGTCTCACCATCCCAAGCCGCTAGGAAATAGTATTCTAAGGCCTTCCCTGCCGGGCGCAGCACGGCGACATGGCTATTGTCATCGCTAGTGTGTTCAAGCAAGGTGCCGCGTTTAAACAGTATCGCCATCCCTAATTTGCTATCAGCAGCAGACAGGCTTTGGTTACCAAAAGTGGCTAAATAGGTCCAGGCATGGCCAGTAATCTCCAGATCACCTTGGATAACGTTTGTATCGGGCAGTTTAACTAAGCCTACGGCAATATTGTCGAGCGCTTCAGAGACGTTAAGCCGGCTATGCACTAAGCGACTGCCCGCGGTCATCGATAAATCAGCGGTAAGCGTCAGGGTTTTATCGGCAATTTGCCACTCGTTATAGGTAATTTGTAGCGCTGAATACAGTGGGCCATTACTAATCACGCTAGCCGTATGCTGACCCACTTGAGAGACCAACTGCACTTGTTGACCATCCCAGTAACCATAGCCCCCAGCGCCAAGTGATTTACCCACTTTTAAGATATCCATACCCCAGTCGGCCATCTCATGGTACGACTTGTATCCATCTTGCCCTACCTGTTGCAGCACCATATCACTGGTTTTCTTACCAAAAATATCAAAGCCGTTCCGCCAATCCAGATAAATACGATAGCCTACTTTGTCAGACTCAATGCCCGGGCCTTCATAGCGGATCCACTCAGAGTGATCGGTGTACTGTGTGGGTGGCGTCAGGGTTTGCACATTTTGAAAGGTCCCGCCGATGTATTTGGCACCTTGCCACTCGCCGCCAATTTTATGCGAGATTTCCGCTTGGGTTTGTGCTGGCCAGTCTTGCGCTGCAAACGCAGCCGCATCAGCATAAATACCCAATTGCTTGCGCTCTGCCGCAGCAAAATCTAGCGCAACAAACAGCGTATCGGCGTTACCATCGCCACTACGGTCAATATGCTGTGAGGGGATAAGAGTATTATTCACCCGAGCAACCAGCGACGTGGCTTGCTCAGCGGTTAACCCTAAATCATGATAACTGAAATAGAGCGGTTGCTGTGTTCTAACAAATTCAGAGGGATTAGCAATGTCAATGGTGGCAAGCTGCGTTGCTGTTGCTTGGTGTGTACTTTGCTGGCTAACGTTTTCTGGTGCCTGCGGTTGACCACAAGCAAATAACAAACTGCTGAGCGTAAGAAGAGGAAGAGTGTGAGAGATACGCGTGTTCACAATAATAACCCTGTTTTAGATTCAGTGATCCTTGCGGTAACATCGGGCCTTCCGTGGCGCGCGATACACGATAGATAATAAGTACAAAAACGGCCAAGACAGTCGCTTGGCCGCACACTAACATTAGAACTTATATTGAGCACCCAGATAGTACTGGCGGCCTGTAGCATGGTAGTAAGTTAAGCGATTACCGCTAGAATCAACCCACTGATCATCTACTTCATCCGTTAAGTTAAGTGCTTCAAAGGTCACTTTCCAGTTATCGGTTACTTGATACGATAATGAGGCATCAATATTACGCGTCGCATTCGTACCTTCCATATCGTTGTTATCGCGACCGATGGCGTTGGTTAAATAGTTTGAGCGATCCGCTAACGATACGCGTGCAGAAAATTTATCATCTTCATAATACAAGGTTGCACTGCGTGTCGCCTCGGATAATCCTTGTAAATCACGTGTGGCCAGCACTACACCCGTATTATTGATGTAGTCCATTTGTGCTTTAACATAGGTATAATTACCGATAAAGCCAAAACGGTTCCAGAACTCGGGCAAGAAGGTAAAAGGCATTTGGTATTGCACTTCAAAACCATATAAATCGCCACCAGGACCATTTAAAGGCGTATTGGTTTGCCATTCGACGTTTTCGTTACAATCTACCCCATAACCTGGGCCAGCATTACAGGCATCAATGGCTGCCTGAATAGGTAAGCCAGTTGCTGTAAAGGTTTTGGTTTCACGCAAGCCTTGCACATAGCTCTCGATATCTTTGCGAAAGAGTGCAACCCCTAATAACGATTCATTATCAAAATACAATTCTAAACCGAGATCGTAGGTTTTTGCCTTGGTGGGCTCAAGTGTAGGATTACCGCCGTTAATTGAACGGGCACTGCCCGAAACTGATACTGATACATTGGGACGAATACTGCCTAATCCAGCGCGAGCCATAACTTCAGCATATCCAAAGCGAATAATGACATCATCCATTGGCTCAAACACTAAATTGAGTGAAGGTAAAAATTCGTTGTAATCATGCTCGGCAGTAATTAATTGATCGGTAGCGCCCAACCGTGCCCACGCGGTAGAGGATTGATCGGTTTTAACAAAACGGCCTCCCACATCACCACGAATGCCGGTATCGCCAAATTCGGTGTCAAATGCTAATTGAACATAAGCGCCCAATGTTTTCTCTTCAGCTGAGTAGTTATCAGCTAACCGAAATTGTTCACTAACTGTAAAAACGCCAGTGTTACTATAAATATTAAAGCGCGCATCAATAGCGGCTAAATCAGGGACTAACCAACTAGCATAAGGGCCAACACCGGCGCGGTATTCGCGCATTAAGTCTGGTGCCATAACAACACCTGCCGCATTTTCACTTTGTCTACGAGCTTCAGTTGTTTCAAATTGGAATTTTTTATAATGCAAACCGCTGCGTAGTGTTAGTGCTTCAGTCAAAATATATTCAATATTAACCGCAGCGCTATCAAAGGTATTTTCGGCACCTAATGGACGTAATCTTACACTGCTGGTGGTCCAACCGTTTGGATCAAACACACCTGGTCCAAATAACAGTTCAGGTTTATCTCGCTTATTGCCGCGATAATCATAGCTAAAGGTTTGGCCTGCTTTATCCATCACCACGGTAGTTTGAATGGGATTAGAAAATTCCGATTTGGCACGACCTGCCAAGGCATCGATTTTTAGATTATCCGTTAATTGATGTTGGCCACTTAAGGTAAATTGTAAAAAGTCGGTGGCTAATTCATCGTAACGTAATTCGTTGCGAACAAGTGCATTTTGGAAGGAACCATAGGTCATGGTATTAGAATTATCGATCTCATAATCAATAACATTCATCCCACCGGTAGTACTGCTTGCTGGTGCAGCTAAGGTTGCACGATTAGCACCGGCATTTAAAATGGCTTGCATAAAGGCTTCTTGACGAGTGGAATCATCTTTAGAATATAAAACATCTAAGTTAAAGCGCGTCTCGTTGCTGGGGCGATATTCTAATGCCGTGGCTAAACCGGTGCGTTTCACGTTATGCACATAGGAATCATAACGGGGTAAACGTGGCCGAAAGGCGTTATTAATGGCTTGTAATTCGGTTGCTTGGGCATCACCACGGTAAGTGCCAAAATCATTTTGGTTATTCCAGCGCACAGTGGAATAACCCTCATCCAAGATATTACGCTCGGAAAATGCCGCCGAAATAAGGTAACCAAACGTGCCTGCTTCGTTGATATTGCTAAACAATACTGACCCTTTTGGATCCACCTCTTCAGACATATCGTTGTAGCCCGCTTGAACATTGGCTGCAAAGGTTAAACCATCATAATCGAATGGACGAGCAGTACGAAGATCAACCGTTGCGCCTAATGAGCCTTCTTCAACATTAGCTGAAGCCGTTTTTCGAACAGTGAGCTCGCTAAATAAATCTGATGAAAAGGTATTAAAGTCGAACCCTCTTCCTCGGTTAGCACCACCAATCGCATCAGTACCACCGCTGGTTGATTGCGCTTCCATACCGTTAATACGAACTCGAGTAAAATCAGGTCCTAAACCCCGTACAGAAATTTGTCGCCCTTCACCAGCGACCCGGCTAATGGCCACACCAGGGATCCGTTGCAGCGATTCGGCGAGGTTCAAATCGGGAAAATCAGCGATGTCTTCGGCTTTAATGGTATCGGTGGCACCAGATTCAAAACGTTTTTGATTCAATGCACTGGCTAAGCTACCACGAAAACTTCCTACCACTGAGATCACTTCAATTTGCTCTTCGGCTTTTTCTTGCTCGGTGGGCTCGGTCTCTTGGGTTTGGGCTAAAGCCTGTGCGCTAAATAACGTTGCAAGCCCTGCGAGTGTCAGCGCGCGGCATAATTTGGATGGGCGAAACGTGCTGTGTGCACGCGATGATGTAAAGTAAGTTGCCATGTTATCCACCTTGTCCTGAGTGTTTATCTATTGCCAATTGATGCTGGCTATTTTCATCTTTGTCAGGAGCATGTTGTTTGCTCCCCTGTTGATAATTCGGTGACATCACGTCTTGGATGTTATGCTATTTTCTAAACGTTTTTAGTTTTTTCTGTCTACCGGTGGCAGAAAAAGCTTGCAATTTTGTGCCACCGATGGCAAAAAGCTAACACCAAGTAGTAAATTCTGTCAATTAATGATGCAAATTAAATCAGAAGTTGCCTAGAGTAAAATCGATGAATTACTAGTAAGTTCATGATTATTATTGGTTTTGTGAATTTACTGAAAATTGCCTCTGTTCCATATTTGAACAAAGACAAACACCAGCGCTGCCTGAGTATATCAAGGAAACGCGTAAAAAATGCCAGCGGTGGCAGTGGAGAGAAACACTATGAACGATTTATTTTCATTATCTGGAAAAACAGCACTCGTAACCGGTGCGAGCCGAGGCCTCGGTAAGGCCATAGCAGAAGCATTGGCATCAAAAGGTGCGCGCGTACTGTGTGCTTGTACCCAGCCAGGTGGTGCCAGTTCAACCATTACACAGATTCAAGCGGCAGAGGGGATTGCATACGAATTAGTCGCCGATCTTGCCGATGAACAAGCAGTTCGCCATTTGGCTGGTCAAGCATTAGAACAGGGGCCTGTTGATATACTCGTAAATTGCGGGGGCACCATTTTTCGGGCACCAGCGCACGAGTTTCCCATGGAACAGTGGCATAAGGTGATTGCGGTAAATCTGGACGCGGCGTTTTTGCTATCGCAAATTTTAGGCGCTGCCATGATCAAGCGTCAAGGCGGAAAGATTATTAACATTGCCTCTATGCTTTCTTACAGTGGCGGTATTACCGTACCCGCTTATACCGCCAGTAAACATGCCATTGCTGGATTAACAAAAGCCCTAGCCAATGAATGGGCTCAGCACAATATTCAGGTTAACGCTATTGCACCGGGGTATTTTCGCACCGACAACACCGCGGCATTACAAGCAGATGAGCAACGCAATAATGCCATTTTAGCGCGGATCCCGGCAAACCGTTGGGGTGAGCCAGAAGATTTAGCCGGTGCAGCACTTTTTCTGGCGTCTAGCGCCAGTGACTATGTTAATGGCCATGTGTTAGCCGTCGATGGCGGTTGGCTAGCACGCTAAACACTTTTTAAACATGATGTTGATTGCAAGGATTTTACTATGACTGTTATTTACGAAAGCCGTTATCCCACCCATCCGGATGATGTGAAAAAGTATGACACCGAACAGCTTCGCCAGCACTTTTTAGTCGATAACTTAATGCAGACTGATAAATTAGTGTTGTGCTATACCCATTACGAGCGTGTCATTGTTGGCAGTGCCGTGCCAGTGCAAGCGCCGGTAAAGCTAGAAACGGTAGAGGCATTAAAAGCCGAATTTTTCTTACAGCGTCGTGAGCTGGGCATTATTAACGTCGGGGGCAGCGGCACAGTATCTGTTGATGGCACAAACTTTGTGCTACACAACAAAGAAGCGCTCTATGTGGGGATGGGAGCAAAGGATGTCAGCTTCCATAGTAGCGATAGCGCCACCCCTGCCAAGTTTTATCTGAACTCTGCCCCAGCACACCATAGCTATCCCACCAAGCATCTGACGATGGATACGTGTACGGTATTGCAAATGGGGGCACAAGCAACGTCCAATGAGCGCGCCATTCACCAATTGATGATTAATGATGTGGTTGAAACCTGCCAGTTGCAAATGGGTTTAACGGTATTAAAACCCGGGAGTGTATGGAATACCATGCCCGCGCACCAACATGATCGCCGTATGGAAGCGTATTTTTATTTTGATTTAGCTGCGGATCAGGGCGTGTGTCACTTTATGGGGCAGCCACAGCAAACTCGGCATATTTGGGTTGCTAATGAGCAAGCCGTTGTGTCGCCCGCATGGTCTATTCACAGCGGCTGTGGCACCAGTAATTACGCCTTTATCTGGGGCATGGCTGGAGAAAATTTAGATTATCACGATATGGATAAGTTTCCAGCCAGTGCAATGCGCTAAACGAGCTTGTGCTGCCGAAGTTTACACAGAATAAACCGGTAGCCAACGTAAGCGAAATAAGCAAATAACAGGGTAACAGTATGAAACAGCAACGAAATCGCGTGCGAAGCTTTGCCACTTTGCTGCTGGTGATCGCCACAGTCGTGCTCAGTGCATGCCGGGTTGAGCAAGACGTTAAAGTGCTTAAGTTGGCACATACCTTAGATCAAGAACATGTTGTGCATAAAGCTATGGCCTTAATGGGCGAGCGTTTGGCATTGTATTCTAATGGCACTATGGCGGTAGAAATTTACAGCAGTGGCCAATTGGGTAATGAACGCGAGCTGGTTGAATTGCTGCAAATTGGCAGTTTAGCGATGACTAAAGTATCAGCCAGTCCATTGGAGGGGTTTGTCCCTGCGATGCAGGTGTTTAGCGTGCCCTATATTTTTGACGACAATGCACATTTTTGGCGCGTTCTGGAGAGTGATATCGGTAAAAATTTGTTAACAGAGATTCAGGGCGCACGTTTATTTGGCTTGGGGTATTACGATGCAGGCAGTCGTAGTTTTTACTCCAGTAACACACGTATTGATTCGCCTGCAGATTTACGTGGTAAAAAATTTCGGGTGCTAAACAGTCAAACTGCGGTAAAAATGGTTGAAGCACTTGGTGGCGCGGCTACTCCAATAGATTGGGGCGAGCTTTACACCGCTATTCAGCAAGGCGTGGTGGATGGCGCTGAAAATAATCCACCCAGCTTCTTTTTATCTCGCCATTATGAATTAAGTAAATATTTTTCCTTAGACGAACATACTGCAGTACCTGATGTGCTAATTATGAGCTTAACCGTTTGGCAAGATTTAACGCCACAGCAGCAGCAATGGGTGCAACAAGCCGCCAATGATTCTATTGCCTATCAAAAAGCCGCTTGGCATGAGGCCTCTGAGGCTGCGTTATTAGCAGTTAAAGCCGCCGGTGTTACCGTGATTTATCCAGATAAAGCCCCCTTCCGGCAGGCGGTAGCCCCCTTTTATCAACAAATGCTGCAAACACAAATTGGTCCATTACTCGAAGGGATTGCCGCATTGCGCACGCAACCGACTGTTCAGCAGGAGGCCAATAATGAATAAATTGATTCGCCGTTTTGATAACACCTTAAAATGGATTGTAGCGGCCATGATGCTAAGTATTGTGTTAGTGGTGTGTTGGCAGGTGGTTTCGCGCTATTTACTTCATTCGCCTAGTTCTATTACTGAAGAATTGTCACGCTGTTTACTGATTTGGATTGGTATGTTAGGGGCGGCGTTGGCTTATCGTACTGGGGTGCATTTGGGATTAGACATTGTCACACAGCGCTTTAATCCGCGTAATCGTCAACGTTTGGCTATGTTAGTCAGTGCTGCTGTTGTGTTGTTTGCATTCTCGGTAATGGTGGTGGGGGGCGGTAATTTAGTGGCACTGACGTTTGAATTAAATCAAATGTCAGCCGCGCTAGGTATTCGTATGGCCTATATCTACCTGATTATTCCCTTCTCTGGCAGCATCATGGTTTTTTACGGTGTTTGTCAGTTGTATTACTTAAGCACCAATCAAAACATGCCAACCGTTGAGGGACTGCACTAATGGAAATATCAATTCTTGTTTTATTAGTGGTGTTCTTCGGATTACTGCTGCTGAATGTCCCTATTACGTTTTCTATCGGTTTAGCTACGCTGGCGACAATGTTGGTGAGTATCGATTTTATCCCTGCTGTCACTACCATGGCACAACGAATGGCGGGAGGCATTAACAGCTTTGCCTTATTGGCGATCCCGTTTTTTATTCTTTCGGGGTTAATCATGGGGCGAGGTGGTATCGCCAAGCGCTTAATTGAATGTGCCATGGCATTAATAGGCATGTTGCCAGGCGGCTTAGCACTTGTAAATGTGGTGTCCTGTATGTTTTTTGGCGCGATTTCGGGATCTGCCGTGGCGGCAACTTCTGCTATTGGTAGTTTTATGCTGCCTGAAATGAAAAAGCAGGGGTACGATGTCAATTACAGTGCAGCGGTAACGGCGGCGGCAGCTACGACGGGTATGTTAATTCCACCCAGTAATATTCTTATTGTGTACGCTATTGCCAGTGGTGGCGTGTCGATTGCTGCGCTTTTTGTAGCGGGATATTTACCAGGTATTTTACTGGGCGTCTCGTTAATGTTGGTATGTGCCGGGTATGCCAAAATCAAAGGTTATCCCGTTGGAGCCCGTTTACCCCTTAAACTGGTTATACAGAAAGTAGCGGCAGCCTTGCCAAGCCTATTTATGATTTTTTTGGTGATTGGCGGCATTATTGGCGGTATTTTTACCGCAACTGAAGCAGGTGCCATTGCGGTAGTGTATTCGTTGATCTTGGCCGTTGGTATGTATCGGGAAGTAAAGATCAGTGAATTGTCTGGCATTATGATGAAAGCCGCTGAGACAACCGCCATTGTGCTGGCATTAATTGCCACCTCTTCTGCTATGTCTTGGATCTTATCTTACGAACAAATACCGCAAACCCTGAGTGCTGCGATGTTAACCATTAGCGAAAATCCGCTACTGATTTTACTGATGATAAACCTGATACTGCTGTTGGTAGGCGCCTTTATGGACATGACGCCCGCGGTGTTGATCTTTACGCCAATTTTCTTACCTGTCGCCGTTGAGCTAGGGATGAGCCCTCTGCACTTTGGTATTATGATGGTGTTAAATCTTTCAATTGGTTTAGTATCCCCACCTGTTGGCAGTGTGCTATTTGTAAGTTGCGCTATCGCTAAAACGAAAATAGAAGCCATTATTAAACCGATGATGCCATTATATTTTGCGATGTTTGTGGTGCTGATGTTGGTCACTTACATTCCCGCAATCAGTGAGTTTTTACCCGGGTTGTTTGGTTTGTAATCTCAGCAGAGGAGCGTAATTATGGTCAGTTATGTGATCCCAAATTTGGCAAATGCCTGCCGTATTTTAGCTTTGGTGTCGGAGTCTGAACAGGGACTGAGCTTAACGGAGTTAGAACAGCGAGTCTCAGTGCCCCGCACAACAACGTTCCGGATCTTGCAGACTTTATGTCAACAGCAATTATTAGAAAAACAAGGAAAGCGTTATTTGGTTGGTACCGCGTTGTTCAAAATGAGTTTTAATTTAGTCAGCTCTAGCAAGTTAAGTCGACAGGCTATGCCAATATTGCAAAAGCTGGCGCTTAGCACTGGTATGACGGCACAATTAAGCTTGCCACATGCCGAAGGCGCTCTGATAATCGAGGTATGTGATAGCCCCAACCCCTTGCGTATTGCGGCTCGCCCCGGCACTATAGCGCACTTTAATTGCGCTGCAGCAGGTAAAATTTTTTTAGCATTTCTGCATTTTGAACAGATAACTGCGCTAGCTGAGCAAGGGGTTTTTAAACGCATGACAGCACAAAGTGTGGTAGCACCTGACGAACTGACCTTAGAATTACAACGTATTTTAGGGCGAGGCTATGCAACGGATGATCAAGAGTATCATCAAGATGTGCGCTGCTTAGCCGCGCCCATTCGTGATGAGCGTGGTGCGGTGGTGGCGGCAGTAACCGTTACGGCACCTACCAGTATCTTTGCTCGAAGCCAATTTGCAGACATGGCCCAAAAAGTAAAAAAAGCGGCCATTGATATTGGTCTTACGGTCTATCGGCCACAGTTAGCAGCAAATCAGAAATAGCCTATAGGCGGAAAGAGTGATGCATAAGCAATCAACCATTAACGATGTCGCCCGCATTGCAGGCGTGTCCAAAAGAACCGTTTCACGCGTGATTAATGGCTCTTTGAGTGTGGGGGAGAGTACCCGTTTAAAAGTTGAAAAAGTCATAAATGAGTTAAAGTATGCCCCCAATGCGCAAGCACGAGGTTTAGCATCAAGTCGCTCCTATTTACTGGGCTTAATTTACGATAATCCTGATGCATTGTATTTGGATGATGTGCAACGCGGAGTCTTAGAGGTATGTTCAACCCTAGGGTACGAGTTGGTAGTACATCCTTGTCGCTATCAAAGTGAGTCGCTGGTGAATGATTGCTTACGGTTTATGCGCCGTTCTAAACTGGATGGCGTGATTGTGTTACCGCCGGTATCAGAATCGGAAACACTGGCTTCGGCACTTAAAGAATCGGGAAGTCCTTATGTGCGTTTAAGTTCTGTGGCACTGGATACACAAGAGCATATTGTGGTGTCTGATGATCGTGCAGCTGCAGCAGAGATGGCGCGTTATTTTGCGCAGCTTGGGCATAAGAATATTGCGTTTATCAGTGGTCCGCAGCGCTATAAATCGTCCACAGAACGGATGGAAGGCTTCCAATTAGGACTTTCTGCCTATGGTGTAAGCATCGCAGCCGATAACATTTTGGAAGGGAATAATACCTTTGAAACGGGTATTGAATGCGCGAAGCAATTACTACGTGGCACCAGTAGGCCCACAGCAATTTTTGCCAATAATGATCAGATGGCGGCGGGCGTATTAAAAGTAGCCTACAGTATGGGTATTAAAGTGCCTGATGAACTCTCTGTTGCCGGCTTTGATGATAACATGCTGGCCTCCCGAGTTACGCCTTCTCTCACCACTATTCGACGGCCAGTACGACAAATGGCCCTACTCGCTACGACAAAGATGATTATGTCGATTGAACAAAATCATAAAGCTGCGGCAAACGTGGCGGCAAAAGTGGCACCAACATTAGTGGTGCGTGAGTCTACAGGTCCTTGTTCTCACTCTGATATAACAGAATAAGTCGTGTTATTAAAAAAGTTGCCAGCGGTGGCAATTTTTTTAATGAAATGCTTGCCACCGGTGGCAAATTGGTTATTATAGAACTGTAAGCACGATGCCGCTGGCTTGAGCATCGGTTGCACCACAACAAAGGAAACAAGATGACAGATCTGATAAAACGAAACAGTGTAAAAACCCTCGGCTTACTGTCCGCAGGGCTTGGCCTGTTATCGGTTAGCGGTTGCCAGACTTTACCCGCGTTGCGCCATGACGATTCACCCGCCAACCTAAAAGACACAGAAGATCTTGCCAAGTGGCAAGAGGCTGACAATATTATTGCGGCGATTAAACCTACTCAATTCCCGGCACAAGATTTTGTTATAACTGCTTATGGTGCCAGCACTGCTGTAGGTGTTGATAATACCGCAGCCATCAAAGCCGCTATTGCGGCGTGTGCCGCCGCCGGCGGTGGACGGGTAGTGGTGCCAGCCGGCCGTTTTGAAACCGGTGCTATTCACTTGCAATCTAATGTGAATTTGCATCTGCACGATGATGCCGTGCTGTCGTTTTATACCGATGCCAAGCATTACCTACCATATGTAATGACCCGCTGGGAAGGTGTAGAGCTAATGGGATATTCGCCATTAATTTATGCTTATCAGCAAGAAAATATTGCCATAACAGGTAAAGGTATTTTAGAAGGTAATGGTTCTATAACCGCGTGGTGGCCATGGAAAGGCGATTGGGAGCGTCGCAACTGGGAATATGACGCTAATGTTGATCAGGTAAAAACACGTGCGCCTTTATTTGCTATGGCGGAGCAAGGAGCACCTGTAGCGACACGCAGCTTTAACGAAAACTATTTACGGCCGCCCTTTATCCAGCCCTATGCCTGTAAACGCGTGTTGATTGAAGGGGTCACCATTCGTAATTCGCCGTTTTGGTTGATTAATCCGGTGTTATCGGAAGATGTCATTGTCCGCAGCGTTAATTGTGTTAGCCATGGCCCAAATTCAGACGGCTGTAATCCTGAATCATCGAATCGGGTATTAATTGAAAACTGCTTATTCGACACGGGTGATGATTGTATCGCGTTAAAATCAGGCCGTAACAATGATGGCCGCCGTTTAGCCACCCCAGTGCAAAATGTGGTAATTCAGGATTGTATTATGCGCTCTGGTCACGGCGGCGTGGTCATGGGGAGTGAGATCTCAGGGGGAGCCCGTAATATTTTTGCTCGTCGTTGCCGGATGAGTAGCCCTAATTTAGCCAGAGGCATTCGTATTAAAACCAACTCGGTGCGTGGTGGTTTAATCGAAAACGTGTATGTACGCGATATTGAGATTGGTCAAGTGCGAGATGCTATCGTCATTAACTTCTATTACGAAGAGGGTGATGCCGGTAATTTTATGCCCGAAGTGCGTAATCTGCATATTAGTAACTTAACGGTACAAAAAGCCCAGCGCGCTTTTGAATTACGCGGCTTCGAGCGAGCTCCCATTAGCGGTGTGACCTTGCATCATGTACATTTTAAACAGGTAGCATCAGTTGGTGTATTGGAAAATATTGCAGGTATAGATCAGTTAGATCTTAGCCTGAACGGTAAGCCATTTAGTATTTAATACTAGCTAACTGACTCTCTTTAACTTTAAAGTGCCACCGCTAGACAGTGGTAAGACAAATTACGTAACGCTAGGCAGCAATACAGGTAGCAAAGATGACAACAGAGCAAAAACCCGGCTGCAGCATACATTTGCCCGAAGCCATGATAACAGAGCAGCTTAAGGTGTTGCAGGTGCATGCGCGAGACAATGTGCTTGTTGCCCTACAACCATTTGCTGCTGGGCAGGCATTACCTGCGCCTTATCAGACGATTGTTGCAAAAAGCGACATTCCTGCCGGGCATAAGATAGCACTGCAACCTATTGCGCAGGGGGAGGCTATTATCAAGTATGGGTTTGCTATTGGTAAGGCGACTGCCGCCATCGTGCCGGGTCAGCAGGTACACTCGCATAATCTGGCTACGGCCCTAAGCGGTACGATAGCGTATCAGTATGCCGGCTGTCAGGCGCAGCCTTTAACATTCCCGGCAAACTTACCCACCGAGTTTCAGGGTTATCGCCGCGCCAATGGCAAGGTGGGCACCCGCAACGAATTATGGATTATTAATACCGTTGGTTGCGTTAACCGCGCGGCGATGCGTGTGGCGGAATTAGCCCGCAAAGAATTTGCAGCGCTGCTTGATTCGCCGAATATCGATGGTATTCATGCGTTTACTCACCCTTTTGGTTGCTCGCAGCTTGGTGATGATCTGAATAATACCCGCGAATTACTGGCAGGACTTATTCAACATCCAAACGCCGGTGCAGTGTTAATTCTGGGTTTAGGCTGTGAAAACAATCAACTTGCCAAGTTATTACACGCCAGCCCAAATGTGGATCAGCAGCGTATTCGCGCCTTTAATGCCCAGCAAGTTGAAGATGAGGTAGAGCAGGGTTTAGCGGCAGTTGGGGAATTACTCGCGCTCATGGCGCAAGATCAGCGTCGTCCTTGCCCGGTATCCGATTTGGTGATGGGGATGAAATGCGGTGGCTCCGATGGGTTAAGTGGCCTTACCGCTAATGCCTTAGTGGGGCGTATTGCCGATTTAGTGGCCGCGGCAAATGGCAAAGTGGTGCTAACCGAAACCCCAGAAATGTTTGGTGCCGAGCAAGTCTTTATGGCGCGAGCCGAGAACGCGCAGGTGTTCGGTGATTTAGTGACCCTTGTAAATGACTTTAAACAGTATTTTATCGACAACAACCAGCCGGTGTACGAAAACCCCAGCCCGGGCAATAAAGACGGTGGTTTAACCACGCTGGAAGAAAAGTCGCTGGGCGCCATTCAAAAAGGCGGCTCTTCAGCGGTTAAGCAAATAATCCGTTATGGAAAGCAAGCCAGTTTATCTGGCTTAACCTTGTTAGAAGGGCCGGGTAATGACGCGGTTTCGTCAACGGCGCTGACGGCGGCTGGCGCGACGTTAATTTTATTTACCACCGGGCGCGGCACCCCGCTGGGTTTCCCTGCTCCCACCGTAAAAATTTCGTCAAATTCCAATTTGGCTGGGCGTAAGCCGCAATGGATTGACTACGATGCTGGTAGCCTGCTGCGTTTAGGGCAGGATGCCAGCGAATTTACCCATGAATTCTTCCGTTATCTGGTGGCTGTGGCGTCTGGGCAGCAGACACGCAACGAAATCTCGGATAACCGGGAAATCGCCATTTGGAAAAACGGTGTGACACTTTAACGCTGTGCTTTAACTTCACGGCTAAACACTATGGTTTAACCTCACGGTTTAATTTTAAGGCATAGCGCGCAAAGATACAGCACCGACATAACGCATAAATAGGGCTGAACGCAGGTGCGGCAGCTGACTGAATACGAAACAGGATACGATACTATGGCTCAAACATTTCCTCTAGAACTGCATCCAGACCGGCTGTTTCCCGCTGATCCGGTGGTGCGAGCAATTGCCCAGCGTTTATACGCACAAATTAAAGATTTACCCATTGTGAGCCCGCATGGCCATACTGATCCACGCTGGTTTGCGGACGATGCTAATTTTGAAAACGCTACCGCGTTGTTGTTATTACCGGATCACTATGTCTTTCGTATGCTTTACAGCCAGGGCATCACCTTAGAAGCGCTGGGTATTCGCCGCAAAGATGGCGCCGTAGTTGAATCGGACTACCGTAAAATCTTCCATATTTTTGCCAAACACTATTATTTATTCCGTGGTACGCCATCACGTATCTGGTTAGACAGTGTGTTCCACGATGTCTTTGGTTTAAAAGTAACACTAACGGAAGAGACCGCTGATCTGTACTACGACACCATTAACGAACAATTGGCGAAACCAGAATTTAAACCACGCGCCTTGTTAGATCGCTTTAATATCGAATTAATTGCCACCACTGAAGGCGCCTTAAACGATTTAACACACCATGCCAAACTAAAAGGCACTGGCTTTGAACAGCGGGTGATTACCACTTTCCGCCCTGATGATGTGGTTGATGCTGATCGCGCCGACTTTGCTGCTAATGTGGCAAAATTGGGCGAGCTGACGGGCGAGGATACTCATACCTGGCAAGGCTATCTGCAAGCGTTACGCATTCGCCGCGCCTATTTCCGCGAACATGGCGCAACCGCCACCGATCATGGTCACCCGTCTGCTATTACTGCTGATTTAGCGGAAGCCGACGCCGCGGTGTTATTCCAGCGCTGTTTAGCCGGTACGGCCAGCAGCACCGAGACGGAGCTGTTCCGCGGCCAAATGCTGACCGAAATGGCCGGTATGAGCCTGCAAGATGGTATGACCATGCAAATTCACCCTGGTGCGCACCGCAACCATAACCAAGTGATTTTTGAACGCTTTGGCCCGGATAAAGGCGCGGATATTCCTAGCCCAACCGAGTTTGTTAGCAATTTAAAACCGCTGCTGCAAAAATACGGCAACGAAGCCAGCTTAAATATTATCTTGTTTACGCTAGATGAAACCACCTACGCCCGTGAACTGGCGCCGCTGGCAGGCCATTACCCGGCCTTAAAACTCGGCCCAGCTTGGTGGTTCCATGACAGCCCTGAAGGCATGCTGCGCTTTCGCCATCAGGTAACCGAAACCGCCGGTTTCTATAATACCGTAGGTTTTAACGACGATACCCGTGCGTTCTTATCGATCCCGGCACGGCATGATGTAGCACGCCGTATTGACTGCCGCTTCCTAGCTGGTCTGGTAGCAGAGCACCGTCTGACTGAGGCCGAAGCCGCGGAACTGGCTTATGAACTAACGTATGGCCTGGTGAAAAAAGCCTATCAGTTGCAATAATCAATAGGGTGTCGGGACTTATCGGTCTTAGATTAAAAAAACAAAACGTAACAGCGGGGTAGTTTGTTACTAAGCAGAGTGTCTCCAGCATGGATGCTGGAGAGGAGTCTACAGGGAAGTATTCACCACGTCTCTGCGTGTAACAAAGTACCCAAGCCCACACTGCAAGCTAGCAGGATTTTTTATGACGCATTTAAGCAACAGCACGCTCGCCAGCCTACAGGGCAAATTACCGCTACCGGCCTATCGGTTAGCCAGCAGCACACCGCAAATCGGTATCGTGCATTTGGGGCCTGGTGCCTTTTTCCGTGGTCATCAGGCCTTTTACACCGATCAGGCATTACAACATGGCGGCGACTGGGCCATTAGCGCGGTGTCGATGCGCTCCCCTGATGTTAGTCAGGCCTTAACGCCACAAGATGGCTTATATACGCTCGCGGTGCTGGACGCTGAAACCAGTTACCAAGTTATTGGCAGTGTGGCCGAAGTGCTGATTGCCAGCGAGCAATACGCTGCGGTGTTTGCTCGTTTAACGGAAGCCAGCACCCGCTATGTGACCATGACTATTACTGAAAAAGGCTACTGCTTAAATGCTGCCGGTGAGCTGGATTTACAGCACCCGCAAATTCAGCAGGACTTAACCGCAATCAGCCAGCCTGTAACGGCTATTGGTTTACTGGCCAGTGCCTTAGCCGCCCGTTATCACGCCAATATTGCGCCTTTTTGCGTCATAAGCTGCGACAACTTAACCGATAACGGCCATAAATTACGCCGTGCCTTGATTAGTTTCGCTGCGCAAAAAGATCCCGCGCTGGCAAACTGGCTGGAGCAACAACTTATCAGCCCCTGCACCATGGTCGATAGCATTACCCCCGCTACTGACGATGCGCTACGTGCTAATCTAACGGCCGAAATCGGTGTCACCGATAACTGGCCAATTAAACGCGAAGCCTTTGTGCAATGGGTTATTGAAGATATTTTACCCAGCGATCGCCCCGCTTGGCAGCAAGCTGGGGTGATCTACGCGGCGGATGTCAGTGCCTTTGAAAAAGCCAAACTGCGCTTATTAAATGCGCCGCACTCTACGCTGGCCTATACCGGTTATTTACTAGGCTATGAAACGGTATTTGATGCAATGCAAGATCCTACCGTGGTGGCGCAATTACGCCAGATGGTACAGCACGAAATTATGCCGTCTTTTATTGCCCCAGCCGAGCTGGATGTGCAGCAATACAGCACCGATATTTTTGCGCGCTTTCGTAACCCGGCCATCCGCCATTTGTTAGCGCAAATCGCCTGGGATGGCTCGCAAAAAATGCCAATGCGTATTTTACCGGTTATTAGAGATAACCTGGCTACAGGGCGCAGTATTGCTGGACTTAGCAGCTGTTTAGCGGCCTGGTTTCTATTTATTCAGCGCCGGGCCAGCGAAGGCGAAAAACTGGTTGATCCACTCGCTGAACACCTACTGGCGGTCGCGGCAAAGTGCACTGGCGATGCGGCGCATGATGTGGCGTTATTTTTAGGGGTGACGGCGGTATTTACCCCAGAGCTCAGCACCAATACTGCATTTCAGGTAGCCGTTACTGCGGCCTACCAACAATTACACAGTAAACTGGCTACCATGGCCGCAACCAATGGAGTGAAGTAATGTCGGCGTTATCTAAAGTACTGCAAGGCCCAGCCTTATTACCTATTATTCAGGCTGAAACCCCAGCAGAGGCGGTTGCCATCGCGAGCGCCATGTATCAGGGCGGCATTAGTTCGGTAGAGGTGGTATTACGCACGGCGAAAGCGTTAGATTGCATTAGTGCGATTCGCGCTAAGCTTCCCAATTTATTAGTTGGCGCCGGTACCATTTTATCTGAAGCCGATGCGCAAGCAGCCAAAAATGCCGGTTCACAGTTTTTAGTCAGCCCCGCCAGCACGCCTAAGTTGCTGCAAGCGATGCTAGATACTGACTTGCCACTCGCGCCTGGCGTCTCAACCCCCTCGGAAATTGCCATGGCGGTGGAAATGGGCATTACTGAAGTTAAATTCTTTCCGGCCAATTTGTCGGGTGGCACGCCAATGTTAAAAGCCCTGAGCAGTATCTTTCAGCAAGTGCGCTTTTGTCCTACTGGCGGTATTAGCCAGCAGAACTTAGCGGAATACCTGGCACTGAAAAATGTGTTTGTGGTGGGCGGCTCCTGGGTATCACCGGCAAAAGCGGTCGCTGAGCAAGATTGGGCACTTATCACCGAATTGTCACGCCAGGCAACCGCCCTGGCATTGCACCTAAAACAGGCTGCCTGAGGAGTAACAGAATGAGCAAACGTATTGTCATTATGGGCGAGTGCATGGTCGAACTGTTTCAGCTGGTCGAAAATGTCTACCATCAGGCTTTTGCCGGTGATGTGTTTAACACTGCGGTGTATTTAAAGCGCTGCTGTGAGCAACCGGTTGATGTACAGTTTTTTACCGCTGTCGGCACTGATTTAATTAGCGACAAGTTAGTCAGAGCGGTAGAGCGGGAAAAAATTGATACCAGCTTGATCTTTCGTTCCAAAACCGCGCGTCCTGGCCTGTATATGATCAATACCGATGCCTTTGGCGAGCGCAGCTTTGTATACTGGCGCGATACCTCCGCCGCCAAACAGGTGATGCAATTGGCGGCCGCGCAACATGCCTATGAGCAACTTGCTGGCGCCGAGATGTTTTTCTTCTCGGGTATCACTCTGGCCATTTTAAATGAACAAGATCGTGAAGACTTATTCGCCTTGGTGAGCCGTTTAAAAGCCGCCGGCAGCCACATTATTTTTGATCCTAACTACCGTCCAGCACTGTGGCCGAATGCGGAAGCGGCTAAAGCGGCCTTTGTTCGTGCCTATCAGTTAGCCGACGTGGCTATGCCAGGGCTGGATGACCACAAAGTGCTGTTTGCCGCTGAAACTACCGAAGAGGTGGTGGCGCAACTGGCCGACCTGGGTGTCAGCGAGATTATTGTGAAAAACGGCAAAGAGGGCATTAGCGGTCGCTACCAGGGGCAAGATTTTAGTGCCTTGGCCCACCCGGTGAAAAAAGTGGTGGATACCACGGCAGCGGGTGATTCGTTTAACGGCGGCTATTTGGCAGCACGGCTAGGTGGCATAGCCCCGCAGCATGCCGTTAAGTTTGCCGCGCGCTTAGCAGGGTTTGTGGTAGAGCATACCGGCGCTATTGTCGCCAAAGATCACTTTAACGGTTTTTGGGCCAAAAACAGGCCGTCGCAGTTTCAATAAAAATGATTTGGTCCATCAACTTACTATGAAGTTCTGTGTAAAAGGGCGCAAGCCCCAATAAAAGCGCTACAGCATTAACATCATCGTTAGCTTGAGAAGCGATTAGAAGATCTGATTCATCAGACGACCTCCTACAACCAAAGGGTGCCCGTGGCAACGAAAACATAATTGGGAGTAAGGTATGAGTATAACGACATTTTTTCCGCAAGCTACTGATGTTCCTGCTGAGTTTATGCAGCAGCAGGTTATAGAACAGCGCGAATATTTGCTTAATGGTGAGCTGGTCAGTTGGCCGGGGGAGCTTAGCCCGGTGATAAGTCCGGTGCAGTTTCGTTCAGGTGCTGGGGCATCCGCAGCCTTGTCTCCGGTCTTGTTGGGTTATACGCCTTTATTGGATGGCAATGCGGCCTTGCAGGCCTTAGACAGTGCAGTAAAAGCCTATAATCTTGGCCGTGGTGACTGGCCAAGCATGCCAGTATTACAACGCATTGGTCATGTTGAAACATTTTTGGGTTTGATGCAGCAACAACGTGACGAAGTAATACGTTTATTGATGTGGGAAATTGGTAAAAATTATACCGATGCCGCCAAAGAGTTCGACCGCACCTGCGATTATATCCGCGATACTATCGTGGCATTAAAACAGCAGGATCGCGCTGCCAGTCATTTTATTATTGAACAAGGTACCCTTGGCAAAATTCGCCGTGTACCCGTTGGCGTGGCGCTGTGTATGGGGCCCTTTAACTATCCGTTAAATGAAACCTTTACCACCTTAATTCCGGCCTTGATTATGGGGAACACCGTGATCTTTAAACCGGCCAAATACGGCGTGCTGTTAATTCAACCGTTGTTAAACGCCTTTCAGCAAAGCTTCCCATCCGGCGTGATCAATATTATCTATGGTCGCGGCCGCGAAACAGTTGGCGTATTAATGGAAAGCGGCAAAATCGATTTATTTGCTTTTATCGGCACGAACAAAGGTGCCAGTGATTTAAAACGGATGCATCCTAAACCACACCGTTTGCGCGCTGTGCTGGGCTTAGATGCGAAAAATCCCGGCATTATTTTTGCCGATGCCGAGATGAAGCGGACGTTGAGCGAAGTGGTATCAGGCGCGTTATCCTTTAATGGTCAGCGTTGTACCGCCTTAAAAATCCTGTTTGTCGAGCGCAGTATTGCCGATCGCTTTGTTACCGCGCTTTCAGCCGCCGTCGAAAAGTTATCCCTGGGTATGCCGTGGGAAAAAGACGTCGCAATTACCCCTTTACCTGAACCAGGTAAAACCGCGTATTTAACCGAGTTATTGCAAGATGCTATTGCTAAAGGTGCTGCTGTGCAAAATGCCAACGGCGGCGAAACGGCGGGATCGTTATTTAGACCGGCCGTGCTGTATCCAGTAACCAGCCAAATGCGTTTGTATCACGAAGAGCAATTTGGCCCCTTGGTGCCCGTTGTGCCCTTTGATCATATTGAAGACGTTATCGATTATGTGGTGAATTCTAACTTTGGTCAGCAATTGAGTATTTTTGGACAAAACGCCAAACAAGTGGGAGAGCTAGTAGACATTTTCGCTAATCAAGTTGGGCGTATTAATATCAATGCACAGTGTCAGCGTGGTCCGGATAGCTTTCCATTTAATGGTCGTAAAGATTCTGCCGAAGGCACCTTATCGGTAGTCGATGCACTGCGGCAGTTTTCAATTCCAAGCTTGGTTGCAACGAAGTATCAGGCAGGTGATGTGGCTTTTGTGAAGCAGATGATTAGCGAGCGTACATCACATTTTTTAGCGACCGATTTTTTATTTTAACGCCGTAAACGTTTAAATGCTTGCTGTGCCTGCAAGCGTTTAAACGCCCATCTGAGGCAGAAATGAGATTGTCGAAACGGCTGTGAGCTGACAAATAAAATAGACAATGCTAACGCAAGCGGAATGCCTTATTATCGGTAAATCTGTTTCACGTGGTTTTTGCCTGAGGTTTGCATGCATCCACAATTTATTGAAGGCGTAAAACGCTGTGTGCCTGCGGATCGCTATTTTGATGATCCGCTCGCAACGCTTGCCTTTGGTACTGATGCCAGCTTTTACCGTTTAATTCCCAAATTGGTTCTGCGCGTTGAAAGTGAAGCCGAAGTCACACAATTACTGATGTTAGCTAATCAGTACAAGGTCGCTCTCACATTTCGTGCCGCAGGAACCAGTCTATCCGGACAAGCGGTTACCGATTCGGTATTGTTGGTATTGGGTGAGAACTGGCAGCAGCATCAAATAGATGGATTGGGTGATAAAATTCGTTTAGCACCGGGAGTGATTGGTGCCCAAGCCAATAAATGGCTGGCGCCCTATGGCCGGAAAATCGGCCCCGATCCCGCCTCGATTAATACCTGTAAAATTGGCGGCATTGTGGCGAACAATGCCAGTGGTATGTGTTGTGGTACAGCGCAAAATAGTTTTAATACCCTAGCTGCAATGCGGGTAGTGCTTGTTGATGGTACTGTACTCGATACCGAAGATGCCGAAAATGTGGCGGCATTTCGAGAAAGTCATGCTCCCTTACTCTCGCAGCTGGCCAGCCTTGCTAGGCAGTGCCGCGCCAATCCAGAACTTAGCGAGAAAATTCGGCACAAATATCGTTTAAAAAACACGATGGGGTTTTCGCTCAATGCCTTAACCGAATTTACCGATCCGATTGATATTTTGATTCATCTTATGGTGGGTTCTGAAGGCTGTTTGGGTTTCATCAGCCGTGTTACCTACCATACAGTGCCAGAGCATCCCTACAAAGCCACCGCGCTCTGGGTATTTCCAGATATCATCAGTTGTTGTGAGGCTGTGACCTTATTAAAAACCGCGCCTGTGTCAGCGGTTGAGCTGCTTGATAGGCGCAGTTTACGCTCAGTGCAAGCGAAACCAGGTCTACCTGAGTGGGTCGCGAGCTTATCAGACGGTGCTGCCGCGTTATTAATAGAGAGCCGGGCGGCAACTGCTGCGGTATTAGCAGAGCAACTTGGCACGATAACCAGGTTGTTAGCCGGCTTTACTACGGAACAGCGGGTTGATTTCAGTACAGATCCGAAAGTCTACGAGCAATTATGGGCCATTCGCAAAGGCACTTTTCCGGCAGTTGGCGCCGTACGGAAAACGGGTACTACGGTGATAATTGAAGATGTGACCTTTCCATTAGCGCGTTTGGCAGAGGGAGTGCAGGCATTACAGCAGTTATTTGATCGCTATCACTACCACGAGGCCATTATTTTTGGTCATGCTTTAGAGGGCAATCTGCATTTTGTGTTTACCCAAGGCTTTGACGAGCCTGCTCAGATCGCGCGCTATGAGGCTTTTATGCAAGAGGTCGCGCAGCTAGTAGCGGTAGAGTTTGGCGGGGCTTTAAAAGCAGAACATGGTACAGGTCGAAACATGGCGCCTTTTGTTGAGTTAGAATGGGGCTCAGAGGCGTATCTGTTAATGTGGCAGCTAAAAAAGCTGTTAGATCCTAATACCATTCTTAATCCTGATGTGGTGCTAAGCCAGGACAAAAACATTCATTTAAAACATTTAAAAAGCTTACCTGCTACCCACGACTTAGTGGATAAATGTATTGAATGTGGATTTTGTGAGCCGGTTTGCCCATCACGTAAACTAACCTTAACACCGCGCCAACGTATTGTGGTTCAGCGCGAAATTAGTCGGTTAACGGCCAGTAACGAATCAGCAGCCGTGCTTGAAACGTTAAAAGCGGATTATGAATATCAAGGTAATGCCAGTTGTGCGGCGTGCGGTATGTGCAGCACCGCATGCCCAGTAGGGATTAATACCGGGGCTTTAACTCAACAATTACGTGCTATATCGAATAAATCCTATCAAGGGATAGCGGGATTGGCATCTCGGCATTTTCGTTTGCTTACGGCGGTGGCTAAAACCGGGCTTCGAGTCGGGCATTTTAGCCATCGGCTGCTGGGTAAAGTTACTCCTTTCTGGCATCAGGCCATGCCGTTGGCTAACACTACGCCTATTAACACTACAAGGCCCAACCAAGCACCTGGCAATAATGCAGTAACGACAGATCAGAAAGGGAAGCCCGTCATTTACTTTAGTAGCTGCAGTAATCGCGTTATGGGGCCTATGGCGGGAAGTGCCGATAATCGGAGTTTACAGCAGGTAAGCGCTAGCTTACTGGCAAAAGCGGGCTACCAGCTGATTATACCTGAAGGACTCGCGAATCAGTGCTGCGGTATGCCATTTCAATCTAAAGGCCAGTTTGCGGCGCAAGCCACACAGCTGCAACAGCTTAATGCGTGGTTATTACACCATAGCCAGAATGGTGCTATTCCTATTTTTTCTGATGCCAGCCCTTGCAGCCTAACCGTAAAAGGCAAACTGGATCCCCGTTTAAACGTGTATGACAGCATCGACTTTATTCGTGAATATGTGCTACCAACCCTGCGTATTCAAAAACAAATTACGCCAATAGCATTACATATCAGTTGTAGCGCTAGGCAATTGGGACAAGCTGACACCTTGCATGCGTTGGTAGCGGCGTGTACTGAGCACGTGATCTTACCTGAGGGCATAACGTGCTGTGGGTTTGCTGGCGATAAAGGTTTCTTTTTGCCAGAACTCAATGCGTCGGCGCTATCAGGCTTAGCGGCGCAGGTAAGTGAGTGCTCACGGGGGGTGTCCAGCAGTCGTACCTGTGAAATAGGCCTCAGTCGGCATAGTGGTATTGAGTATCAGCATCTACTCTATTTAGTCGATAGCATTAGTTCATCTGGTTAGCCGTTGTAATGAGATTAACGTTCGGGTAGGGGCTGATGAACGCTTGTTGTTAGCGGCTGAGTAAACCACTTACTGCGCAGTAAATCTGCTGCGGATAAGGGTTTACTGAAAAAATACCCCTGAAAGTGTTGGCAGTGTTCTGCACACAATAATTGCAATTGCTCCGCCGTTTCTATGCCTTCTGCGGTGATGTGTAATTGCAGTTCATGTGCTAAATGAATGATCGCTAACGTGAGACGTTTAGCTTTGGCGTTATCTAATTTATTAATAAAACTACGATCAATTTTTAAGATATCCACCGGGTAGTAATCTAAATAGCTTAACGAGGAATAGCCGGTACCAAAGTCATCTAAGGCAATGGTAAAACCGAGCATCTTTAATTGGCGTAATTGCTGATTAAGCCTCGTCGAATTTTCTAACAAAACGCTTTCGGTAATTTCAAGGATCAATGCTTGCGCGGGCAATTGGTTTTCTGTAAGTAATTGCATCAGCTCTGAAGGCAACTCTGGGTTAGTAAAGTCTGATGCACTAAAATTGACACTTAATTTTAAATGCGGTTGCTGTAAACGCCATGTTTGCAAATGTTTAAGTCCCTCTTTCAGCATTTGCCAAGTGAGTTGTTGTATTAAGCCCTCTTCTTCAAGCATCGGTATAAACACCTCGGGGCTTACCGGTCCTTGAAATTTATGCTGCCATCGGCAGAGTAGCTCAACGCTATATAGCTGATTATCTTTTGTAACAATAGGTTGAAATACCGGATAGAATTCGTGCTGCTGCAAAGCCTGTTTAATACTTTGCTGTAATTGATAGCGTTTGCTTAAATCCGTTTGCATGGTGCTATTAAAAAACTGTATTTGGTAACTCTGTTTCTCTTTTGCTTGGTGTAACGCTATGTTGGCTTGTTGAATCATCAGCTCTGAGCTCTCAGAAAAAGCGTCCGAGCTGGTGATACCGACGCTTGCAGACAAATTCAATTCAGAAATTAGGGTACCCGTGCTTTGCGTGAGTGAGATCAGTAGATTTTCAGCCAAGCGTTGGGCCGTAGTTTGCGAGGTGTTTTGTAAAAGAAGCCAAAACTCATCACCGTTTTGACGATAAAGTTGATCTTTCGTATCCAGCTGTTGCATCAGTTTCCATGCCACAGTCTGCAGCAACAAATCACCGGTCTGATGACCATAAACATCATTCACTAAATGAAATTTATTTAAATCGAGTTTAAGTAAATAAAAAGGTATTTTTTGATGTTGCATACTTTCGATATCTTTATGCAGCTGCCATAAAGTAGGTAATGCCGTCAGCGTATCTAGGTGTTGAACAAGTTCAGGTTGGCGCATTAACTTACGTTTTTGCTGATGCAATAAGCGACTACGCTTTACCCGTGCTTCAACAATCATCAGTAAGCGCCAGGGGGCAATAGGTTTGTGGACAAACTCATCACCCGCTAAACGCACGGCAGCCATTTTTTCGTCTAAGCTTTCGTCTGCCGACATAAACACTAAAGGTGTGTCTATTAATTCAACATGTTGGCGAATTATTTGGCCAAGCTCTAAACCATGACAATCGGGCATATGTAAATCAATCAGGACCAATTCCGGTTGATGTTTAAGCATGAGTGTTAAGGCATACTCTGGCTTTTGGCAGCAGAGTACTTTGTAACCTGCCATTTGTAATGTTTGCCGGTAAAACCGCAACACATCATGATCATCATCAATTAACATGACACGATAGGGATCTTGTTCAGATTTTTGATAGAGACTGCCCAGCAATTGACAGAGCTTATCGCTATCAATCGGTTTTGCCAGAAAGTGGCTACTGCCTGCACGAATGGCCGCCAATCGACTGGTAAAATTATCATGTGCTGAAATAAACAACACAGGAAACGTCACGCCTTGTTGTTGCCTCACTTGGATTAAATACTCAGCGCCTGCGGTATCGCCCTCAGGAAATGCCATATCGCAAAGTAAGATTAAGGGATTATGTTTTGCTACCGTATCCGCCAGTAAGCGGATATCTTGCACCGCTATTACCTCATAGCCTGCTTTTTCTAAGGTATCACTGAGAAAGTTAAGTAGATCAGCGTCATCATCGGCAATCACTATTTTTCGTTTTGTGGATGAGGATTCGACAATATCAGCCTGCTGATGACTAATCGAAGACGGTAATGCTTTAACATGCTCAAGCTCAAGCAATAACTCACTTAAGGATAATTTAATCGTCAAAAAAGATGTGTGTTCCGTCGACTTAAGTAAGTTATTCAAGACTTGCGCTAAGCGAGATATTTCCGGAAATCCATAGATGGCGCCTGAACCCGCCAATTGATGACATAATTGACGAAGTTCGTCTAATTGGGTTGATTGGTCTTCGTGGGGAATGTTGTTGTAAAGATTTTGCAAGCGCTCCGCTTTATAGCTGAGATTTTGGCGATATTTTATCTGCATGGCACGCCATTTGTTGCTATCCATAGAGTAATTGCCATCTAAAATTTAACGCTATGAATATTACATTAGCAAAAGAAACACATTTTGCATCCTAAACATTGTATATATTTTTGGTAAAGAACTTGTGCTATGGTAAATAGTATTGGACGCATCTTTTAAAGAATTAATCTGGATTTCTCTGGGTTAATGGCAAGTCATGGAAAGAAAAAATGAAAAAAATACTCAAGAAGCTTTTTATCCATAAGTTTTTTTTCTTACTGGCTTTTGTGGTAGTTTTTATCTTTGTTTTCACCAACATTTACACGCAAACCAATCGAAAACAATATTCGCAGGCCCTGATCGCCGATATTTATCGGGTCCAGCAAACCAAACAGCAATTATTGCAGCAACAAGCCGAACGCCATCTCAAACTGGCTGTTAATTTAATTGCTACTGACCAACAATTAAGCGCGTTAATTTACCAAGCTGCCACGCGTTATCAACAAGCAGGTATTAATGCTGATCTCGTTGAATTGCGTGAAGCAATACAACCTATTTTAAATGCCTATTGGCGACAACTCGAACCATTTGGTGCCAGCCAGCTGCATCTACATTTAGCACCAGATGCCTTTACGTTACTACGAGCGCATCGACCAGACCGGCATAGCGATATCCTCAAAGATATTAGGCCGATGATTGTTACTAGTTTAACTCAGGCGCAACCTATTACTGCGACAGAGCTGGGGCGGCATGGTTTAGGTTTACGTTCTGTTGTGCCCTTGCTTGATCACGCTGGCAACGCTATTGCGGCAATCGAAGTGGGGTTTAATTTACAAAATGTATTTACCCAAAATACAGGGCATGCTTCTGTTAAATTTGGTGCTGACCAAGTTGTTGCAGAACATATCGAATTACTCGTGATGCCTAAGGTAACGGCAGTGTTGCATCAAGATACTCAAGCAAGTTGGTATGTTAGCCAATATTGGCATGCTCCTAAGCCATCCGAGATGTTAATTTTTTGGTTGGAGAATGATCTGATTCCTGCGGAAATCAGCGAAGCGACGCAATTAATACTGCCTTATGAAGATCGAATGTTTGCATTATCACTGCTCCCTTGGCCACTTTGGGGGTCTAACGAACCTAATGCTTTACTGGTGAGTTTAAGTTGGCAAGACATTAGTCAACAAATAAGCGCGCAACATCAAGTAGATCGTACCATAGAATTAACATGGCTAATTACGTTAATTGCCGTTGTTCTTATTAGTCTTTCACTTATGGCTTATTTCCGCCGACAAGCTAAGCAAGAAATGAACGAGCAGCAATTGCTGGTGAAAAAGTCAGAGCAAAAACTATCAGCTTTGTATCAATTATCACCACTGCCTATTTTACTAAATCGGTTTTCTGACGGGGCCTTTGTTGAGGCGAATCCAGCCATGGAAACGTTAATTGGGTACACTCCTGAGGAGTTAAGTCGTCTAAGTTATTGGGATTTAACGCCAGAATGTTATGCACAAGCAGAGCAACTTCAGCTTAAATCACTAACAGATACGGGGCGTTATGGTCCATATTTCAAACAATACAAGCACAAAAATGGCGAACTTATTGATATTGAGCTGAATGGGGTATTGTTTAACGATGGAACAGGTGAAAGTTACATTTGGACCATCATCAAAGATATTCGAGATATTAAGCGCGTTGAACGACTAAAAGATGATTTTGTATCAACAGTGAGCCACGAATTAAGAACCCCATTAACCTCGATTGCAGGATCACTAGGTTTAGTATTGGGAGGTGCTGGGGGAGAGTTAAGCCCGAAGGCCGAAAAATTATTAAGCATTGCGCACAAAAACAGCCAGCGTTTAAATTTATTGATCAATGATTTGCTGGATATCGATAAGCTTATGGCGGGTAAAATGCGGTTTAGTCAGGAGTTGGTCTCTTTGCCTAAGTTGCTGGAAGATACGCTTGAACAAAACCAGCCTTATGCTCGACAGCATCAAGTAACACTCAATCTTATCGCTTCGCCGAGACTGTATTTATGGATAGACAGTGCCCGTATCCAACAAGTGTTAGCAAATTTTATTTCTAATGCCATTAAATTTTCTCCGATAAATGATGTTGTGGTGATTAGTGCAGAACAAATAGATGATCGTGTTCGGATAGCGATAAAAGACAATGGTCCGGGCATTAAGCTACTTGATCAGCATCGCTTATTTAAACGCTTTTCACAGTTAGAACAATATGAACAATCAAAAGGGGGAACAGGGCTTGGCTTAGCCATTAGCCGCGAGATTATTATCCATTCTGGTGGCGATGTTGGCGTAAACTCGGTATGTGGTGAGGGCGCGACGTTTTGGTTTGAATTACCGATTCATCAACTACGCGCTAATAGCTTAACAACCGGAACTATACTGGTTGTGGAAGATGATAAAGATACCGCCGAGTTGTTATGTGATTTACTAAAAGCGCAACAATATGCTGCAGAGTGGGTTGCTGATGGAAAGTCAGCGTGGCAAAAGCTGCAAGTGCAGAAATTTGCGGCCATCACCCTCGATTTAAAACTCAAAGATGAAAGTGGCGCCGATTTTTTTCTTAAATTACGAGATAATCCGGCGACGGCAGATATCCCAGTATTAATTATTTCGGCGTTCATTGAAAAAGGTAAATTACAATTATCGGCTCTGGCGAATGCGCTAGATTGGATTGAGAAACCGGTTTCTGCAGAATTACTGGGGTTAAAATTAAGTCAATTATTAAATCAACTGCCACGGCTTGATCGTTATCATAAAATCTTACATATTGAAGATGATAATGACATAGTTACTATTATGCGGATGCAGCTAGAAGGCCTTTGTGAATATCATGCAGTGGCCAGCTTAAGTGAAGCCAGAATAGCCTTGTCGAAAGATCGATTTGAACTAGTATTGTTAGATCTAGGCTTACCTGATGGTGATGGTATGAGCTTGTTACCCTCCATTGTCGAATGCCAGGGTGAGATCCCGGTGGTGATATTTTCAGCACAGGATGTGAGTTTAGCTGATTGGGCTAAAGTAAACGCAGTATTCAGTAAAAGTCGTATCAATACAGATTTACTTGCGCGGTATCTTCGAAAAATACTTGAAAACAGCACATCCAAATCATAAATGAGAGGTTAACATGACATTAACGCGCATTATGCATGTAGAAGACGACGAATCTATTCGCGCAGTAGCAGAAATTGCGCTGGTGGATGTAGCGGGGTTTGAATTATTAAGTTGTGATGGTGGATATAGTGCATTAGCGCAGGTGGAGGCTTTTAAACCACAGTTAATTTTGTTAGACGTGATGATGCCGCAAATGGATGGTTTGCAAACGTTTGCTGCGATAAAACAAATACCCAGTCAGGCAAAGGTTCCCGTGGTGTTTATGACCGCAAAAATTCAGCAAGCTGAAAAGCAACAGTATGTGGATGCTGGCGCACTGGCGGTAATAGATAAGCCTTTTGATCCTATGTTGTTGGGGGAAACATTGGAAAGTTTGTACGACGCTTTCTTACGCCAGAACCCTACTACCTAGATTTTTCAAACAATGAATAATCCTTCTCGTGAGTTTACAGGCGCTACTAGCCGTTTTGGACAACCACATTCTAAAAGCGTTTGGGTAGGGTTTTTAATACTTTTTTGTATCAGTGCAATAACACTAAATTATATTCGGATCCCGCTTTTTTTTGGGGTTGAATTCATTTTTGGTTCTAGTCTAGCGGTTTTGGCATTGGTTATTTTAGGGTACAAAGGCGCGCTAATTGTTGCCGCCTCGGCTGCTTTATTAACGTGGTTTTTATGGGAGCACCCTTACGCGTTTGTTATTTTTACGTTAGAAATGGTGTGGTTAGGTTGGCGGTGGTCTACACGTAAAAATACCCATCTGGTGATTCAAGATATTATATTTTGGTTACTCATGGGGTTGCCCATGGTGCTTATTTTTTATGTTTATTTTGTCGAGGTAAGTTTTCAGACTGCTAGTAATATATGGTTAAAACAGATGACTAATGGTGTATTTAATACGTTAGTTGCTGCAGTTTTGATTATGCTTATTCAAGCACAACCTGTGTTATCGAAACGTTTTGATTTGCCCCCCCTCGCACTGAAACAAATTTTATTTAATAGTTTAATGGCATTAACGTTTTTAGCCGGTGCGGTACCTTTGTTCTCTAATGCTAGACAATTGCAATCTGAGTATGAGGCAGCTATAGCGCAACGGTTACTGCTTATTGCCGAAATTACTGCAAGACATCTTAACAGCGGCGTTGCTTCTGAAGCACTGATACCAGCCTATTTAACCGCATTACTACCCGACCAAAACAGCGGTATTGCTATTTTTGACGATGCGCAAAATCTTAAATTTTCTGTAGGTACTATTACCAAAAAAAATACCGAAAAAAATACCGAAAAAAATGACGTCATACTCCCAATGCAGTTAGGGTTTAGCCGTTGGCAACCCGAGGAAGCTATTACGCTAGATCGTTTAAAAGCGACCCGTTATTTTTATATTCTGTCAATGGACGCTCTTGAACGTAAATGGTTTATAAAAGTTGAGCAAGGCTCAGCAGAGGCGCTGGCAAAATTACAACGCGATAGTACTGCGCAGTTATCGCTTTTGGTGGGATTTATGTTTTTTGCGGTGCTATTAAGTGTTTTTCTCAGCCGACTGATAAGTGCGCCCTTTCAGCATTTAACGCAAGCCAGTAAAACGTTTAAAAACCTGATCTCAGGCAACGAAACACTGCATATACCTCAAAGTAATTTAGCGGAATATAATGCGCTAGCGGATGTATTACGCAGTGCAAGTATCGATATAAGCCAAGCGTTTAACGAGGGTAAAACGTTACAAGCGGGTTTATCAGAAGAACTGATTCAGCGTAATAATGAGTTACACCATGCGAACAGTCAATTAGAAGCCATATTAACTGCAGCGTCAGACTTTTCTATTATTGCTACCGATCAAGAGGGATTGATTAGTTATTTTAGCCCTGGTGCAGAAAAGCTCACTGGTTATACTGCAGCTGAGATGGTTCAACTACAAACGCCTGCGATCTTACATCTGAACACTGAGGTTGATGCACGCGCGGCTGAGTTAAGTCAGGAATATCAACAATTAATCATTGGTTTTAAAGCGTTTGTTATCGTTGCAGAGCAACAGGGTAGCGAATCTCGAGAGTGGCATTATGTACGAAAAGACAGGCAACAGATTCTCGTATCATTAACTGTTACTCCTATACAAGATAATGCGGGGATGATTCGAGGTTACCTGGGTATCGCTAAAGATATTTCTGAGCGTCATCGTAATGAAAAACTAAAAAATGAATTTATTTCAACGGTCAGCCATGAATTGCGCACACCGCTTACCTCAATCTATGGTGCGTTAAGATTAGTTAATTCAGGTACGTTAGCCGAATTACCCCCTAAAGTGGCTAAGTTGTTGCGGGTAGCTGAAGAAAATAGTCAGCGATTGTCTGTTTTGATTAATGATCTGCTGGACATTGAGAAACTGTTGGCAGGCAAGATGCAGTTATCGCTGCAAGTGATGGCTATTGTTCCAATCGTAGAAGATGCTATTCAAACAATTAGCAGCTATGCAGAGCAGTTTAATGTAAAAATTGAAGCGATTTATCCCACTAAAACACTTTACGCAAACGTGGACAGCATGCGGTTGATGCAAGTTATCCATAATTTGTTATCCAATGCGATTAAGTTTTCTGCCGCGGGTAATCATGTCACCGTGAAAGTCTCTGAAGATCATACTAGTATTAAGCTTGAAGTCATTGATCAAGGGATGGGTATTCCAGAAGAGTTTAAAGCCCGTATTTTTGAACGTTTTACGCAGAGTGATGCTGCGAGCACCCGTAAACAAGGTGGAACTGGTTTAGGCTTAGCGATAAGTAAAGAATTAACCCTGAAAATGGGCGGAGATATTGGTTTTGTTTCTGAACTTCGTCATGGCACTACGTTTTGGTTAACCTTCCCTTTAGTGCTTTCTAAAGATGAAGACCAATAATAGGCTTTATTAATAAAGTTAATAACGGATGTCTCTATGCAGTTACCTGATATACCTAACAGTGAACCCCTTCGTTTAGCTGCTTTAGCGAATACATCGTTAATCGACACAGAAGACGAGCCACGTTTTGACAGCATTACACACTTAGTAAAACAGTGTTTTAACGTGGAAATGGTATTGATCTCACTGGTAGATGACAAACGGCAATGGTTTAAATCTCGTCAAGGAATTGCGGCTTGTGAAACATCAAGAGATATCTCATTTTGCGGTCATGCTATTTTACAAACGGACGTTTTCGAGATTGTTGATGCCTGTAAAGATCCTCGCTTTAATGATAATCCATTAGTTGCTTCTGCGCCTTTTATCCGTTTTTATGCCGGTGTACCACTTCGCTTCGAAGGGCAAAATATCGGGACACTCTGTATTATTGACAAAATGCCGCGTCAATTAACCGAACGTGATCGGCAAATTTTATGTGGCTTTGCTGAGTTGGTTGAACAAGAAATCGAGGATCGGTTACAAGAACACGCTCATCAAAAATTACTGGCTAGTGAATTAATGTATCGCTCAGTATTAGAAGGTACAAGAATTGGTACTTGGCAGTGGAATGTTCAAACAGGTGCTACGCTTTTTAACGCGCGTTGGGCTGAGATGATTGGTTACTCCTTAGAAGAGCTTGAACCAATAGATATTAATACGTGGCTGTCATTTGTGCATCCTGATGATTTAGCCAGTTCAAGTAAATTGTTACAGCAACATTTTTCAGGCGAGTTGCCTTTTTACGATTGTAAATGCCGGATGAAACACAAGGCGGGGCATTGGATTTGGGTACATGATCGAGGGCAAGTGGTAAGTTGGACCGCTGAGGGTAAACCTTTAATGATGTATGGTACCCATGCTGATATCACGGAGCAAATTAAAACCGAACAAAAATTGACAGAACAACGCCAATTGTATGAACAAATACTTGAGCAAAGTATGGCCGGTTACTGGGACTGGTATATTCCGCAGAATACGGAGTATCTAAGTCCTGGCTTTAAAAGTATGTTTGGCTATGCTGATCATGAGATGGAGAACGCACCTGAATCTTGGCAACAAATTATTTTCCAAGAGGATCTGCCCGCAGTACTAGACAGCTTTCGGCAGCATATTTCCTCCAAAGGTTTAATACCTTTTGATAATACAGTGCGATATAACCATAAAAATGGTTCAACGGTGTGGGTGCGCTGTGTAGGTAAGGTTATTGAATGGGATGATGATCAGCAACCGTTGCGAATGGTGGGTTGCCACATAAATTTAACCAAAGAAATGACCATTCGCTCTGAGCTTCAGGATAGTCGTGATCAATTCCAAGCCTTGGTTACCAATATCCCCGGTATTACCTATCGTTGTAAGGCAGACAAAGCTTGGACCATGATTTATATGAGTGGCAGTATCGATCCTTTATCAGGCTATCCAGCAAGTGACTTTATTAATAATAGTGTACGAAGCTATGCGAGTGTTATTCATCCGGGAGATCACGATCGCCTAGAACAAGCCGTTGCTAAAGCGATTAACGAGCACAGTAACTGGTTATTAGAATATCGTATTATTCATAAATCTGGCGAGATTCGATGGGTAGAAGAGCGAGGTCGTGCCGAGTATGCTGATCAGCAGGTGACCTTTTTAGACGGCTTTATTTTAGATATTACCGAAGAAAAAACCTTGAAACAGCAATTGTTAAATTTAACCCGACAATTGCCTGGGATGGTTTATCAATACCAACAATGGCCAGATGGTCGTATTGCCTTTCCTTATGTGAGCGATAACATTAACAAGATTTACGGCGTAACGCCCGAACAAGTTAAAAGTGACGCAAACTTTATTTTTAATAAAATTTATCCTGATGATCTCCCTGATCTGGCAAAAAGTATTGAGGAGTCAGCCGTTAATTTATCCATCTGGCAACACCAGTATCGTGTTTGGTTAGATAAGGAATATCCAATTTGGTTGTCAGGCAGAGCTGCGCCAGAACGTATGCCCGATGGTAGTACATTATGGCACGGTTATCTGGAAGATATTACCAGCAGTAAACTGCATTATTTAGAATTAGAGCGTGTTAACCAAGCGCTAAAACTCAGTCAACAACGCTTGGAGCTAGCCAGCGAAACAGCATTGATCGGTTTCTGGCAGGCATCATTAGTAACAGGGGAGCTACTTTGGTCGCCAGTCATTTATCAGATATTTGGTATAGATGATAATGTGGTTCCCAGTGTTGCTTTGTTTAAAAGTACACTGCATCCAGATGATAGGCATTTAGTCGCTGAAAGCGAGCAACGAGCATTGGCAACGGGATTGCATGATGTCGTGCATCGTATTATTCGACCTGATGGCACTATTCGTTGGGTTCACGAATTAGCGCGTATGCTGCCACTAGAGGATAATCCAGAACAAATTCTCATAGGATCGGTACAAGACGTGACAGATCGTATGGTTTTGCAGCAAATGAAAGATGCTTTTATTTCAACTGTCAGTCATGAATTACGTACACCGGTAACTGCAATTAGTGGCGCACTGGCGTTGCTGAATTCGGGTAAGTTGGGGGATGTACCCGCATTTATGCTTAAGTTGCTTAATGTGGCAGAGAATAATAGTAAGCGCTTAAATCAATTAATTAACGACTTGTTAGATATCGAAAAACTAACTGCTGGCAAAATGCCTTTTGATATTAAACCATTAAATATAGCTACGGAGCTGATGCAGGCGGTTGATAATATTCAACCGTTTGCAAATCAACATCGGGTTTTTATTGAATCCCAAATTGCACCTGGCACGGATATTGTGCTTGCAGATACGCTTAGATTGCAGCAAGTACTCACCAATCTACTTTCTAATGCGATTAAATTTTCTCCAAAGGAGAGTACCGTCTTGTTAACTGCAAAGACAAAGGGTGATAATATTGTCATAGCTGTTTCAGATAGTGGCCAAGGTATTTCAGCAGACTTTCAAAACCGAGTATTTCAGCGTTTTGCCCAAGCTGACAATTCCAATTTGCGCCAAAATGGTGGAACGGGTTTAGGCTTAGCGATTTGTAAAGAGTTGATCGTTCAGATGGGTGGGGATATTTATTTTGAGAGTGAATTAGGTAAAGGCACCACATTTTTTGCCAATTTACCGAGCTTGAAACCCGTTGATAAACATGAATAGGACATTTGTGAAAGAAAAAAACCAGTCTGATTTAAATGCAGCTTTTAGTGGTTTAAGACGCCGATTTGAGCAAAGTATTCCCGAACGGGCAATGCAAATGGTACAGGCTACTGCTGACGGTGATGCATTAGACTTAAGTTATTTATTAGCAGAAGCTCATAAATTGGCTGGTGCATGTGGAACCTTTGGCTATTATGAGCTTGGCGTTGCCGCCAGACAAATTGAACAACTGGTAAAAGATGTCCTTGATAAGCCCACACTAGAACAACAACAAGTTTTGCCTCTCTTAAAGCAAGCTGTAACAGATTTTCAGACAGCAGTGTTATCCGCTGTGCATGAAGGAAAAACCGGCAACATCCAGCGCACTCAGCCCAATGTTAAACCAAGCAGTATTTGGATCCTCTTACCCGATGAAAGCTTTGTCACAGATTTGATAACGCAGCTTGTCGCTTATGGACATCATGTGCTGCGGTTACAAAGCTATCATGAGTGTTTTGAAAAATTACAAACGCAGACACCAGCAATAATATTTAGTGACGTATTGGTTGCAGGCCTCGATTTTTTTAATCAAAGTGCCCTACTAAAACGCATCAGCGAGCAGCAAGTGCGCTTAGTGATGTATTCTGTACAAGATGATTTTTCTCTTAGAATCAAAGCCGCACAGCAGCGCGCTGAAGCTTTTTTTATTTTGCCCATCGTAATACCACAGGTTATTACCACGTTAATTGAACTGATAGATAAAGAAACAAGCAATGTGGGGCGCGTGGCCATTGTTGAAGATGATCAATTGCTAGCAGAACATTATGCGTTGGTGCTTAACAGTGTTGGCATTAAAACGCATATCGTGCAGCATATTACGAATATTGTCAGCGAGTTGATGCAATTTCAACCCGATTTGCTGTTAATGGATTTATATATGCCGGAATATTCAGGTCCTGAAATTGCCGGGTTACTTAGACAATATCAAGCATTTAAACGCTTACCTATTGTGTTTTTGTCATCAGAGATGAATAAAACGCTGCAAATACAGGCGCTTTCGCATGGTGGCGATGATTTTCTAACGAAGCCAATTGATGATGTTTTGCTAGCGCAGTCGGTGAAAGTACGTTTAGCCAGAAGTTTAGAGATTAAAAATCTGATTGAAAAAGACAGCCTGACAAATTTAATCAAGCACAGTGCCATCAAACAAGTCGCCGATCTTGAGTTTGAGCGAGCTCTGCGACATGGAACGCCATTAAGTATCGTAATGCTAGATATCGACTTTTTTAAACGTGTTAACGATAACTATGGGCATGCCACTGGAGATGTTGTGATTACGGCCTTAGCCACTTTACTCAGTAAACGCATTAGAAAAACGGATAAAGCAGGTCGCTATGGTGGTGAGGAGTTTATGCTTGTGTTACCGGATTGCACAGCAGCACAAGCTCGGATATTGGTTAACAGCATCTTAGATAGCTTTAGCCAGTTGCGTTTCAATTTTCAAGATGATCATTTCAGTTGTACTTTTTCGGCTGGGGTTGCTTCAACCAGCGATAATAGTTTTAGCCGTTCTGCACAGTTAGTTGAAACCGCCGATGCAGCGTTGTACAAAGCAAAGCAAGCTGGGCGCAATCAGGTGGTCTAACGACCAAAACACGCCTCTTCCAAACCTATGTTGCTGTCGTGAAAATTGAGGTGATATGTCTCGTAGCGGCTTGAAAGCTGGCGCGGCATAACACGAAACAGGCGCTTAAAAAGAAAAAGGACTTATAATTAGTCCTTTTTCACTATTTCCTGTATCACGCTTATTTTCTATTGTGATGTGAACACCAATTATACGTGATGTATGTCGTGTTCACGGCAGTGTCATAGCGTCTTTAACACTTCTGCGGGTAACGCAAGCTCGTCATTGCGGTTAACGCCAACGCCACGGCTTAAAATGTTTTGGGCAATTTGCTTGGCTTCATCAAGTGAATGCATTTGCGCTGTGCCACATTGATAAATGTTTAGCTCAGGGATATCGTGTTGACTGGCAACGTGCAATACGTCGTCCATTGCTGCTTGCCAAGCTTTAGCCACGCGTTGCTCGTCGGGTGTGCCAATAAGGCTCATGTAAAAACCGGTACGACAGCCCATAGGCGAAATATCAATTATTTCAACATCATTTGCATTTAAATGATCACGCATGAAGCCTGCAAACAAATGCTCTAAAGTATGAATGCCTTTCTCCGATAAAATCTCTTCGTTTGGCACACAAAACCGTAAATCGTAGACAGTAATGGCGTCGCCCTTAGGCGTATTCATCTTTTTAGCGATACGAACGGCAGGGGCTTTCATAATGGTATGGTCTACGGTAAAGCTATCAAGTAATGGCATAACACATCCAGTTAGCGAAAAAAAGATACATTGATTATAACGCTGTCACGGCGAAGAAGTTAATGGCTTTTGCTTTTTAGGTGCAATTAAACACTTTTTAACCACTTAACATAAAAAATTACGGGGTATAACCTTGAATAGATCAGGGCTAATCCCCACTAATCGGTCATCGCAATGTTGTATTGTTCAGAATATTAGGTGGAGAGTAGTTATGGGTAGAATCATTGGTATTGACTTAGGTACAACCAACTCATGTGTGGCCATTTTAGATGGTGACAAGCCAAGAGTATTAGAAAACGCCGAAGGCACGCGTACCACGCCTTCTATTATTGCTTATGCAGAAGATGGCGAAGTATTGGTTGGTCAACCGGCAAAGCGTCAAGCGGTGACAAACCCGAAAAATACGCTGTTTGCAATTAAGCGCTTAATTGGTCGTCGTTTTGAAGACGAAGAAGTACAGCGCGACATTAAAATTATGCCTTACCAAATTGTAAAGGCTGATAATGGTGATGCGTGGGTAGAAGTAAAAGGCAAAAAATTAGCTGCACCGCAAATTTCTGCTGAAGTACTGAAAAAAATGAAGAAAACAGCAGAAGATTATTTGGGTGAGCCCGTTACTGCTGCCGTTATCACCGTACCTGCTTACTTCAACGATGCGCAGCGTCAAGCAACGAAAGATGCTGGCCGTATTGCGGGTTTAGATGTAAAACGTATTATCAACGAACCAACCGCTGCCGCTCTGGCCTATGGTATGGATAAAAAGAAAGGCGACACCAAAGTTGCAGTATATGACTTAGGTGGTGGTACTTTCGATATCTCTATCATTGAAATTGATGATGTAGATGGCGAGCAAACGTTTGAAGTATTAGCGACTAACGGTGATACTCACTTAGGTGGCGAAGACTTTGACAACCGCGTTATCAATTACTTGGTTGACGAGTTTAAGAAAGAGCAAGGCATGGATCTGCGTAACGATCCTTTGGCCATGCAGCGTTTAAAAGAAGCCGGTGAAAAAGCGAAGATTGAATTATCTTCAGCCTCACAAACCGAGGTTAACCTGCCTTATATTACGGCCGATGCTTCAGGTCCTAAGCACCTGAACATCAAGGTAACTCGCGCTAAATTAGAGTCTTTAGTGGACGATTTAGTACAGCGTACCTTAGAACCGCTAAGAAAGGCCTTAGCTGATGCTGATTTAAGCGTGGGGGAAATCGACGAGATCATTATGGTTGGCGGTCAAACCCGTATGCCAAAAGTGCAAGAAGCAGTAACGGCATTCTTTGGCAAAGAGCCACGTAAAGACGTTAACCCAGATGAAGCGGTTGCAGTCGGTGCGGCGATTCAAGGTGCGGTATTATCGGGCGATGTTAAAGACGTTCTGCTGTTAGACGTAACACCATTGTCTCTGGGTATCGAAACTATGGGCAGCGTGATGACAGCGCTAATTGAGAAAAACACCACTATCCCGACGAAAAAGTCGCAAGTGTTCTCAACAGCAGATGATAATCAGGCTGCAGTAACCATTCATGTGTTACAAGGTGAACGTAAACGTGCTTCAGACAACAAATCTCTGGGTCAATTTAACCTAGAAGGGATCCGTCCAGGTCGTCGTGGCGAACCGCAAATTGAAGTAACCTTTGATTTGGATGCCGATGGTATTTTACATGTGTCTGCCAAAGATAAAGACACCGGTAAAGAGCAAAAGATCACCATTAAAGCGTCTTCAGGTTTAAGCGAAGAAGAAATCGCTAAAATGGTTCGTGACGCCGAATTAAATGCGGAAGAAGACAAAAAGTTTGAAGAAATGGTGCAAACCCGTAATCAAGCCGATGCTATGGTGCATGCAACACGCAAGCAACTGGAAGAAGTGGGTTCAGCCTTAGCCGCTAACGATAAAGACGCGGTAGAAGCGGCCATTAGTGAGCTTGAGAAAGCGATCAAAGGTAGCGATAAAGCAGAAATTGAGGCGAAAACGCAGGCCTTGATCCAAGCATCGCAAAAACTGATGGAAGCTGCGCAAGCCAAAGGCCAACAAGGCGGTGCGGATAGCGCTCAACAAGCCGGTGCTGGCGATGATGTTGTCGATGCCGAGTTTGAAGAAGTAAAAGACGATAAGAAGTAATTAACGCTAATATGAGCTGCAGGGTATACTGCAGCTCTTTTACTGAGAAATAAGCACAGATCTATGTCCAAGCGTGACTATTATGAAGTGTTAGGTGTCGCAAAAGGCGCCGACGATAAAGACATCAAAAAGGCTTACAAACGCCTCGCCATGAAGTTTCACCCTGACAGAACGCAGGGTGATAAAGCGATGGAAGAGAAGTTTAAAGAAGTACAGGAAGCCTATGAGGTTTTGTCTGACGAGCAAAAACGTGCTGCCTACGATCGTTTCGGCCATGCCGGGGTAGATCCCAACCGCGGTGGTGGTGGGGGCGCAGGTGGTGCCGATTTTGGCGATATTTTTGGTGATGTATTTGGTGATATCTTTGGTGGTGGCGGCCGTCGTGGCCAATCGCGCGCGCAGCGCGGTTCCGACTTACGCTACAATCTCGAATTAACTCTAGAAGAAGCCGTTAAAGGCAAATCTGTCGACATCAAAGTGCCAACGATGGTTGGCTGTGATAGCTGTGATGGCTCGGGCGCTAAAAAAGGCACCTCAGCAAAAAGCTGTCCTACTTGTAATGGTGCGGGCCAAGTTACGATGCGTCAGGGCTTTTTTGCGGTTCAGCAAACCTGCCCAACGTGTAATGGGCGTGGCAAGATTATTCCTGATCCGTGTACGAAGTGTCATGGCGAAGGTCGCATCGAAAAAACCAAAACCTTGGCGGTTAAAATTCCTGCAGGCGTGGACACCGGTGATCGTATTCGTTTAACCGGTGAAGGCGAAGCGGGCATGCATGGCGCTCCAGCGGGCGATTTATACGTACAGGTAAGCGTGAAAGCGCATCCTATCTTCCAGCGTGATGGTAATAATTTGTACTGCGAAGTGCCGATGAGTTTTGCCACAGCGGCGTTAGGGGGCGAAATAGATGTGCCTACTTTAGATGGCCGCGTGAAGCTGAAAATTCCACCCGAAACGCAAACGGACAAAATGTTCCGATTACGTGGCAAAGGTGTGCAATCGGTTCGTGGTGGTGGTGTAGGTGACTTAGTGTGTAAAGTCGTTATCGAAACCCCAGTGAAGTTATCTGAGCGGCAAAAAGAATTGTTGCGTCAACTAGATGACAGCATGACGGGAGAAAGTGAAGCGACTCACCGGCCTAAATCGAAAGGCTTTTTTGACGGCGTCAAAAAGTTCTTTGATGATTTAACCAGCTAAGCGCGTCTTGCTAACAGAAACCACCCTCAATGGGTGGTTTTTTTATGCCAGCGGGGTACACTAGTTTACTGGGAAAGAAGTTCAAGGAGTTCATATGTTGAAAAAGCTATTAGTTACAGCGGTGTGTTCCGTATTAATTGCCGCGTGTGCGCAGTCGCCTACTGGCAGACGCCAAGTTATGCTGTTTGATAATAATCAGCTTAATACCATGGGTGCGCAAACCTTTGAACAAATGAAAACCGAAGAAAAGATCACGACCAATGCAGCTACCAACCGCTATGTACAATGTGTGGCTAATGCGTTATTGGCGGTGACACCTGATGAGTATCGCAAACAAAACTGGGAAGTCGTGGTATTTGACAGTGAGCAAGTAAACGCCTTCGCCTTACCGGGTGGCAAAATTGGCGTGTATACGGGCTTATTAAATGTGGCGAAAACCCCTGCGCAACTCGCGGCAGTGGTAGGACACGAAATTGGCCATGTAATGGCGGGGCATAGCAACGAACGTTTATCGACTAACCAGTTTTTACAAGCGGGTTTAGCGCTAGCGGATGCCGGTTCAAAAGCTTACGGTGTGCAGTATCAGCAACAATTAATGGCGGCGTTAGGCTTAGGGGCACAAGTCGGCGTGGCTTTACCGTTTAGCCGCACGCACGAAACCGAAGCGGATATTATTGGGTTAGAATTAATGGCGAAAGCGGGCTTTGATCCAGAAGACGCTGTGGTATTATGGCGTAATATGGCAGCGGCAAGTGGTGCCAGTGGCCCGCAGTTTCTCTCTAGCCACCCCGTGCCCGATACGCGTATTCGAACATTGCAGCAAACTATGCCACAAGCTGCTACACTGTTTACGAATCGCAAAGCGCAAGGTGCATTACCAAATTGTCGCAGAAACTAAGCGGTTGCTGTCAGATTTTTTTACAACTGGCCTGATACTTTTGGGCTAGATAAAAGCAAATATTAAGCAGATCAGGCACTCTACGTTAGTGGATCGATTTTTGCATACTTGTAGAAATTAAATGTAGAAGTAAATTTGTTTGTAACCCAAGCATCAAACTCATAACTTGTTGGAAGCGCATTATGCAAGGAAATAACCTGAAAGACCAAGACGCGTCAAAATTAAACCGCCGTAAGTTTTTAACTAAAACCGGCGCGAGTTTTTTTATCGCTTCCATGCCAGCAAAATCCGTGTGGGGTGCTTGTTCTGTTTCGGGAGCCTTATCTGGTAATTTATCTCAAAACAATGACCGTCATGACTGCGAAATGCCAAGAATAGTGGGCGGTCGTTCTCCTGGTGGTTGGAAAAATTATGAGTCTGGTAATAATAGGCCGGGCAAGGTTAAAGCTTTTTTTGCTAATTCTACTGACTTAACATTCACTTGTTATGACAAAGAAGTTAAATTAGTCAAGAGTTTTATCCTACCCCTACCTGCCGATTTAGTGAGTGGTGTTAGAACTATTGAGGATGGTTTAAAATTTAACGGCACTGGTGATAATAATATCTTATGTCACCTATCTGCCGTATACCTAAATGCTTATTTTGGTTTTTATACGGATGTTTCAAAATCTCAAGCTGCTGAGTTAGTAAAAAAAATCTTTACGGCTTGGTATGTTAGGAATATAACTTTGAATATGAACGATAATGTTGATAATTATTTCAAGTATTATGATGAAATTGCGTCCAATTATAGGAGTGTTTGTAAGTAATTATGATTTTTTTTTGTTTTGAAAAGTACGTTTACTTGCATTTTTTTCGTGATAAAAGTGGTTTTGCAGTTTTTAATGGCTGCTCGGGTGATACATTTTTTGTTAAGTCTTTATCATCCGAGACATCGCAACTATACACCTTACAGCACCTGTTACGTTTTACAGCAGCCGAGTTTTCACAAGCTTTAGGTATTGATGACAACGAAGCTGCCCAAACGTTAGATTTTTTATTAGTTAATAAACTGGTTGTCAACGTTAGTGAGATTTGAATGCTTATAAACTGTGGTTTATACAGTTTTTATTTATCTACAAAAATTCCCGCTGTAATTCATAATACCCAATTAATTTATGGTGATTCGAGTTCTGTTGAGGTTGTGGCAGATTTTAATTTGTCGTTAACATCAACGTCATTGCTACGTAGGTTTTTTAAACCTCAAGTCAGCTTTCATTGTGATCAACACTCTCCATTTAAACCGCTACCGCAAAGTCAGGCTTATGCACTTTTGGAGTGGGGAATGAACTGGTGTGTAGCTGCACATGATTTCTCACATTTTTTGTTACATGCGGCTGTGCTTGTAAAAAACAATAAAGCTATTTTGTGCCCTGCTTCCCCTGGTTCTGGCAAAAGCACATTAAGTGCTTTTCTTGGCCTAAGTGGTTGGTTCGTTTACAGTGATGAAATGGCAATTATTGATATTGATAGTCAAAACGTTAAACCTATGTTTCGCCCTGTCTGTTTAAAAAACGACAGTATAGAGTTAATGAAAAACTGGCATCCAAGTGCAATTATCACTCCAGTATGCCGAGACACTCAAAAAGGTGATGTAGCTCATGTAAAGGTCTTGTCGTGGCAGCAATATCAGCAATTAACACCTGTACCAATAACTGCTTTGGTTTTCCCTAAATTCAAAACAGGCTCTGAGTTAAAGCTTTATAAGTTAGATCAGTTAGATGCCTTTAGTCAGCTTAGTAGAAATGCTTTTAATTATAATGTTTTAGGTAAGACGGCATTTACTCTTTCGGCTGACATAGTTAGTAGGGCAGGTATATATCAAGCTGAATATAGTGACTTGACACAATTGGCAACATTTTTTGATGAGTTGGTACAGGCTTAATGTTAACAATATCACCACAGCAGTTGTTACTTTATCTTGCACAGCCTGAGCGTTGTCTGACTTTGTCTTTAAATAATTGGCAGCAAATTATTTTACTATTTCGAGAAGCGAAGTTATTGGCTTCTCTTGCTGCAGTATTAGAGCGACATAATTTGTTAGTTTCGTTGCCTGAGTTTGCAAAACGCCATTTAATATCTTCATTAGTTTACGCCGATAGGCAAGCACAGCAAATTAAGTTTGAGTGTCGGGAACTACAAGACACATTTATAAAAGCGGGTATAGAGCCAATCTACCTTAAAGGAGCTGCTTATACTTTGGCAAATACCCAAAATAGTCGTGGGCGAATTTGCAATGATTTAGATGTATTAGTAGCGAAAGCTGAACTTGGTGCATCAGAAGCTTTACTCAAGCAGCATAGATGGAAGACGGATAAGCTCAACTCCTACGATGAGCGATATTATCGCAAATGGAGCCACGAGATCCCGCCAATGGTGCATTTATTGAGAGGGACGGTTTTAGATTTGCACCACAATTTATATCTGCCGATAAGTGGTCGTGCTGCTGATATGTCAATTTTTTTTAATCTAGTGATTAAAACAACATCTGGAGCAACGGTTTTAAACCCTGAGGCGATGGTACTACACAGTATAATCCATCTTTTTATGAACGAGGAAACACAAAGTGCTATGCGTGACTTGTGGGACCTTCATTTACTTATTTCAGAGTTCAACTCGACAGATTTTTGGCAGAAGTTGCATAAGCTTGCTGATTCAACAGGTTTCAATCTTGAGTTAAAATATTGTTTGGCAGCGTTACATCACTATTTAGGTCCAGCGTTAGATCCAATGTTAAGAAGTTACTACGAGGTAAATGCTTGCAATAAGCTTTGGGTTCGAAACATTTTAATACCTGCACTTATTCCCGATCATCCTCTTGTTTGTAATTGGCAGCATCGTTGGGCGAAACGCCTTATATATTTTCGAGGGCACTGGTTGAAAATGCCCACGCATATTTTGATCAGTCATTTCGTGGTAAAAAGTTTTTTTGGCTGTAGAGATGCGTTATTTGGCAAATATCATTTTAACTCTAAAGGGCCTGATTAGTTGTACGCCGTAACACAACAACCCCTAACGCCACAGCCAATAGCACCATACAATAGTAGTTATGAGTAATGGCTTGCCAAGGGGAAATATCAAAGCTGGCACCCAGTAACAACGCTTGTGCACCATAGGGTACAAGGCCTTGGCTGATACAGGCAAAAATATCGAGTAAGCTGGCGCTGCGTTTTGGGCTTATCTGATGCTGCTGCGCTAAATTACGGCTAACATCACCGGTTAACACTATCGCTACCGTGTTGTTAGCAATACACAAATTGCTGATAAAGGCTAAGGCTGCTATCGCCAATTGCTGCGCTTTATTCCCTGCCAGTTTTAAACGGTTAGTGGCTTGCTGGACTTTTGACGAGATCCAGAGCAGTCCACCTTGTTGTTTTATAAACTCACTCAGCGAGCTGACTAACATGGCCAGTAAGAAAATCTCTTGCACATTAGCAAAACCGGTTGCGATATCTTGCCCAAGATTACGTAAAGCGTAATCAGCAACAAAGCTCCCTTGTAGCGCGGCCAATGCGATACCCAGCAGCAATACCACAAAAACATTCAGTCCCATTACCGCTAATACTAAGATTGCTGCATAAGGTAACACGGCGGTCCAGCTAAAGGCCTCAACGGTTACAGCACTGGTTGGCGTTGTTAACAAACCGTAGAGGATCAGCGTAACAAGTGCAGCTGGCAGCGCGATCTTAATATTTTCTTTAAATTTATCTGACATATTGGCCCCTTGCGTGCGTGTAGCAGCAATGGTTGTGTCAGAAATAATCGATAAGTTATCACCAAACATGGCGCCGCTTAACAATACACCGGCTACCACTGCGGGGTTTAAATCGGCTTGATTGGCCAAGCCCACTGCGATGGGCGCTAAAGCGCCAATGGTGCCCATTGAGGTTCCCATTGCGGTAGACACCAACGCTGCAATGACAAACAGACCCGGTAAAATAAACTGTGCAGGTATTACGCTAAGGCCGGCATTGACCACGGCATCTACGCCGCCTGTGGCAGTCGCCACACTGGCAAACGCGCCTGCCAGTAAGTAGATTAAACACATGGTAATAATATTGCTATTACCCGCGCCTTTTACGATCACGTCTATAGATTGCGTCAGCGGTGCACGATGCAGCCAAACTGCTAATATCAGTGCCGGTAAAATCGCCACATGGCCTGGTAATTGATAAAACGCATAATCTACATTTTGGCTTTGAAAATACAGGCCGCTGCCAAGAAACAGCAACACAAACAGCAATAGCGGAATAAGCGAGCGCCGAGCGCCGCTGGTGACAGCATAATTCATGATAGCAACCTCATAAAATGGCAGCGCACTATATAGATGGCCAGACGTCTTGTCAATTAATGGCCGCTGCTCAGCAGTAATAGGGTCTGCATAATCATCACCCCAACAGGTGAACGTGTTATGGATAAAAATACGCTTACAGGCCGCTATGTTTTTGGCTACTGGAAACTGTGCAACGTTAGTGTACTATGGATAAAAAGTCACATACGTTAATGTAATAACTTATATTCCTATTTTGATATTTCACTGCTGCAGGGAGCCCGTATGGCTACAGGACCTAAACTGATGTCAACACGCTTTATCCCCTTTTTCTTTACTCAAGCTTTGGGGGCCTTTAACGACAACGTGTTCAAAAATTCGCTAATGCTCCTGCTCACCTTTACCGCTGCCAGTGCTATGCCTTGGAGCGTTGATGTGAGTATGAATTTAGCTGCCGGCTTATTTATTCTCCCTTTCCTGTTATTTTCAGCCACCGCAGGTACCTTGGCTGATAGTGTGTGTAAAACCACCCTGATCCAACGTTTAAAGCTAGTAGAAATTGCGTTAATGTTGCTAGCGGCTGCCGCGTTTTTGTTTGAGCAGTATCTGTGTTTATTGCTGTTGTTATTTTTGATGGGAACACAATCTGCGTTTTTTGGGCCGGTAAAATACGCGATTTTGCCGCAACTTTTAACGGATAGACAATTGTTAGCGGGTAATGCGTGGGTAGAGATGGGCACCTTTATCGCCATTTTACTCGGGACCATTGTTGGCGGTTTGTTGGTAGGTATCGATAATGCCTTGCCATGGATTGCCGGGTTAGTCGTCGTATTTGCTGTGTTGGGGTATCTGACGAGTAAAGCGATCCCTAAAGTCGGCGCCGTTGCTGGCGGGCCACGTTTTCAGTTCGCTCCTTGGCGGCAAAGTGTTGAAACCGTCAAAATCAGTTATCAAAATCGTACCTTGTACTTAGCCATTATGGCCATTAGCTGGTTTTGGTTTTTAGGTGCCAGCTATCTCACGCAATTTCCAAATTTCACCAAAACGGTATTGGGTGGTGATAACACGGTCGTCACCGCGTTATTGGTGGCCTTCTCAGTGGGTGTAGGAATCGGTTCTCTTTTGTGCGAGCGCTTATCAGGCGAAAAAGTGGAACTTGGCCTGGTGCCTATAGGCTCTATTGGCTTAACTGTATTTGGTATCAGTTTATATGTGAGTTCTCCCCAGCAGCTTGCCACGGAGTTAATGACGTTACCGGTATTTTTAAGTTCGGCTTTTGGTTGGTGGGTGTTAGTGGATTTGCTGTTAATCGGGGTATTTGGCGGGCTTTTTATTGTGCCATTATATGCCATGTTGCAACAACGGGCACAGCCTGAGCAGCGCGCTAGAATGATTGCCGCCAATAATATTTTTAATGCGCTCTTTATGGTGGTCAGTGCTGCTGCGGGTATTCTGTTTTTAAGTGTATTTGCCTTAAGTATCCCGCAGTATTTTTTGGTGCTGGCACTGATGAATGCCGTTGTGGCCATTTATGTTTATACCCGAGTTCCTGAATTTGTTTTACGGTTCGTTATTTACTTGCTAAGCCACACCTTTTACCGGGTAAATGCCAAGGGCTTAGCCCATATTCCCGACGAGGGGCCGGCAGTATTAGTGGCAAACCATGTTAGTTATGTAGATGCCTTAGTGATTGCAGGCGCGGTGCGCCGTCCGGTAAGGTTTGTTATGTATAAAGGCATTTATGACTTACCCATAGCAAATTGGCTATTTCGTGCTGCCAGAACAATTCCCATTTGTGGTAAGCAACAAGACGAAGCCATTTACGAAGCGGCTTTTGCCGCGATTAAGCGCGAGTTAGCTGATGGCAATTTAGTGTGTATCTTTCCCGAAGGCCGCTTAACACAAACAGGTGACATTGACAGTTTTCGCCCCGGCATCGAGCGTATCATTGCCGAAAGTCCTGTACCGGTAGTGCCGATGGCCTTAAAAGGCCTCTGGGGTTCTTTCTTTAGTCATTATGGCAAAGGGGCATTTCGGTTTAAAGGGCGGTTATGGTCTAAAGTTGCGCTTGAAGCCAGCCCAGCTGTGGCGCCAGAGCTGGTTAGTGCGGTGCAACTAGAGCAGCAAGTACGGCAATTACGAGGTGATGAGCGCTAGTGTATAAATTAACACGCTGTATTATGGTAAAAGACCATCCGTCGCGATTTAGCGACTGTTTAGCGCCGTATGCTTGATCCAAAGATGATGCAGCCCCATAGAGTAGTTAGTGAAACTTAAACGCTTAAGCCTGCGTGTTTATAATCGGTTTTTACGCTTTATTTGCTAAATCCCAATTTGCTTGGCTGCTAAGCTAACGCATTGTGGGGTTTACGTTTTTTTCTATACTGGAGCAGCATAATGTTAAACTTTTCCTACCAAAATCCAACGCGTATTATTTTTGGGCGTGAGCAAATTGCTCAGCTGAGCAGCCTCGTGAAACCAGATCAAAAAGTGTTGTTGATTTATGGTGGTGGCTCAATTAAAAAAAATGGCGTTTATGATCAAGTAACTCAGGCATTAGCGGGCAGTACTTTTATTGAGTTCTCTGGTGTAGAGCCAAATCCAAGCTTTGAAACCTTAATGCGGGCAACGGATATTGTCAGACGCGAAAAAATTGATCTGATTTTGGCCGTTGGTGGAGGCAGTGTTATTGACGGTGCCAAGTTTGTTGCTGCGGCCGCGTTATTTAAAGGTGATGCTTGGGATATTTTGGCTAAAGGTGCCAAAATTACTGAAGCTGTGGCACTTGGCTGTGTATTAACCTTGCCTGCGACAGGCACCGAAAGTAATGGCAACTCTGTGGTGACCCGTTACGAAACGCAAGAGAAATTAGCTTTTTCAAGTCCACTAGTGTATCCGCAGTTTGCTATTTTAGATCCTACGGTAACTTTTAGCTTACCTCCGAAGCAAGCTGCAAACGGCGTTGTTGATGCGTTTGTGCATGTGATGGAACAATATTTAACCTATCCGGTAAATGCGCCAGTACAAGATCGTTTTGCGGAAGGCTTATTGCTGACCTTAATTGAAGAAGGCCCCAAAGTGTTAGCGGAGCCTGATGATTACGAGGTACGTGCTAACGTAATGTGGGCTGCAACGATGGCGTTAAACGGCTTGATTGGTCAAGGCGTACCCCAAGATTGGGCTACACATATGATTGGTCATGAAATTACCGCATTATATGGCTTAGATCACGCGCAAACGTTGGCCATCGTATTGCCTTCATTGATGCAGCAACAGCGGCAACAAAAGCGTGCCAAACTATTGCAGTTTGGTCAGCGGGTTTGGCAATTACAGCACCAAGACGAAGAGCGCTTAATTGATGAAACCATTAGCCATACGCGTCAATTTTTTGAGCGCATGGGCGTACCTACACGGTTAACCGATTATGGATTAAAAGCCGATGTGGTCGATAAGCTGGTAGATAAACTGGTACAGCATAAAATGGTTAAGTTGGGTGAGCATGGTGATATTACGCCAGAGGTAAGCCGTACTATTTTACAACACGCCTTATAACGCTGGGCGCGAGGTAACTGCTTCTAAAGCAGCATAAGCCAGCGTAAAGTTTAGCGCGACTGAGCCAGAACGCATTTGGTATTCTGGCGCGCGTGTCACCTCCTTCAAACAGCCGTTTTTACTTAAAGACGGCTGTTTTGCTTTTTTATCGGCGTTGCTTTTGTTTTAATAGCGCTATTTTTCAATAAGGCAAAATTATGATGACTAGCATTGGGATCTTTGGCGCGAATGGTCGAATGGGACGCGCGCTACTTAATGTTGCTAAAGAGCAGGCATTAACCGTTACCGCCGCCACCGTGCGTTCCGGTTCAACCTTGGTGGGGGTTGACGCGGGCGAGTTGGCTGGCTGTGGCACCTTTGGTTTGCCCCTAGCGGAAACAAGTGTAGATGCCGTGCGTAACGCCGCGGTATGGATTGATTTTACGATGCCAGAACCGATGCTATCGCACTTACAGTTGTGTGTGGCAGAAGGCAAGGCCATGATTATTGGTGTAACGGGGCTTACGGATGCGCAATATGCTGAAATCCAAGCGGCCAGTAAACATATTCCTATTGTATGGGCGCCCAATATGAGTGTGGGTGTAAATTTGATGCTGCATTTAGCCCAAACAGCGGCCAAAGTGATGGGCAATACTGCCGATATTGAAATTATAGAGGCGCATCATCGCTTTAAAAAAGATTCGCCTTCTGGAACGGCGATGGCTATTGGTGCCAGTATTGCGCGAAGCGTAAATCGTGATCTGAATGAGGTTGCGGTTTATGGCCGGGAAGGCATGATTGGCGAGCGGCCACAGCATACTATTGGCTTTGCTACGGTACGTGGCGGCGACATTATTGGCGATCATACAGCGCTTTTTGCCGATCTGGGTGAAAGACTAGAAATCACCCATAAAGCGTCGAGTCGAAACACCTTTGCGCAAGGTGCACTGCGCGCTGCTTTGTGGTTGCAAAATAAACAGCCGGGACTTTATACCATGCAACAAGTGCTGGGTTTACCCGAGTTAGCGTAAACTTTTGCGGCATTTAACTAAAAATCGTGTTAAAGCCGCTATTTATGTAAATAAAGAAAAAAGTCATAGCCAAAAAGACACTAATCACCTAGAATAGTCAGGTTTGCCCGTACGCCGTAACGTTGCCTGGTTTGTTTCACTAAAACCGGGAACTGTTTGCGCACGGCAAATATGGGTATCAGAATTTTAGGTCAAAACGGGTTGTAAAACGCCAATTGTTTTCGCCCGTTTTTTGCTGTTTGGAGGTTATTTTGACTAAGTCCGCCCTGCTCGTACTGGAAGACGGCACCGTATTTCGCGGTACAGCCATTGGCGCCGAGGGAATTTCTGTAGGTGAGGTGGTATTCAACACCTCAATGACCGGGTATCAGGAAATTTTAACTGATCCCTCGTATGCAGAACAAATAGTTACACTTACTTACCCTCATATTGGAAACACCGGAACGAATGAGGAAGATGAGGAATCCGGCAAAATTTGGGCGAAAGGCCTAATAATCCGTGACCTCCCTCTGTTAGCCAGCAATTTCCGTAATCAACTCTCTCTTAGTCAATATCTACAAAACAATCATATTCTCGGCATCGCCGACATCGATACCCGCAAACTTACCCGAATTCTCCGCGAAAAAGGCGCCCAAAATGGCTGCTTAATGGCGGGCGATAATCTTGACGAAGCCAAAGCGTTAGAACTTGCCAAAGGTTTCCCTGGGTTATCGGGTATGGATTTGGCGAAAGAGGTTACGGTTAGCGAAGCTTATCAGTGGACTGAGGGAAGTTGGCAATTGGGCGAAGGCCATCAAGCTGCCCCGGCCTCTCAATTTCACGTAGTGGCTTACGACTTTGGCGTAAAGCGCAATATCTTACGCATGTTAGCAGATCGCGGCTGTAAATTAACGGTAGTGCCAGCGCAAACACCGGCTGCCGAAGTACTAGCCTTAAATCCAGATGGTATTTTTCTTTCCAATGGCCCTGGCGATCCAGCACCTTGTACTTATGCTATCGAAGCCATTAAAGCCTTTTTAGAGACCGATATTCCTATTTTTGGTATCTGTTTAGGTCACCAGTTACTGGCACTGGCCAGTGGCGCTAAGACGGTAAAAATGGCCTTAGGTCATCACGGTGGTAACCATCCGGTGCAAAACTTGGATACCAAGCGCGTATTGATTACGGCGCAAAACCACGGTTTTGCTGTAGAAGAAGCGAGCTTACCGGCTAATTTACGTGCAACTCATAAATCGTTATTCGACGGCACCCTGCAAGGGATCCACCGTACTGATAAACCGGCATTCAGTTTTCAAGGCCATCCAGAAGCGAGCCCCGGCCCGCACGAAGCCTCTGAGCTGTTCGACCATTTTATCGCATTAATGCAAAAGGCCTAAGTCTATACCCAAAATCATTGTAGATACGGGTAGGCGGCAACTGAGCGCCCCCCGTATCTTCAAGGATGAAGGGGATAAGCATAGAAAGAATTACGGAGAGTTACTGCAATGCCAAAACGTACCGACCTTAAAAGTATTCTGATCTTAGGCGCTGGCCCAATTGTTATCGGCCAGGCCTGTGAATTTGACTATTCAGGCGCCCAAGCTTGTAAAGCCTTAAAAGAAGAAGGCTTTCGCGTTATTCTGGTGAACTCTAATCCAGCGACCATTATGACCGATCCAGAAATGGCCGATGCCACCTATATCGAGCCGATTCACTGGCAAGTAGTGGAAAAAATTATTGAAAAAGAGCGGCCGTGTGCCGTGTTGCCTACCATGGGTGGCCAGACCGCACTGAACTGTGCACTAGAGCTGGAACGCCATGGTGTGTTGGCTAAATACAATGTCGAGATGATTGGTGCGACCGCCGATGCTATTGATAAAGCCGAAGATCGCAGCCGCTTTGATAAAGCCATGCGCTCAATTGGTTTGGCTTGTCCACGCGCAGGTTTAGCCCACTCGATGGAAGAAGCCTATCAGGTTTTAGAAAGTATTGGTTTCCCTTGTATTATCCGCCCGTCGTTCACCATGGGTGGCTCAGGCGGCGGTATTGCCTATAACCGTGAAGAGTTTGAAGAGATCTGTACCCGAGGTTTAGATCTGTCGCCAACCAAAGAACTGCTTATCGATGAGTCGTTGATTGGTTGGAAAGAGTACGAGATGGAAGTGGTACGCGATAAAAACGATAACTGTATTATCGTCTGTGCCATTGAAAACTTTGATCCGATGGGTGTGCATACCGGTGACTCTATTACCGTAGCACCTGCGCAAACGCTGACTGACAAAGAATACCAGATTATGCGTAATGCCTCTTTGGCGGTACTGCGTGAAATTGGCGTTGAAACCGGTGGGTCTAACGTGCAGTTTGGTATTAACCCAGAAGATGGCCGTATGGTCATTATCGAAATGAACCCACGGGTATCGCGTTCTTCAGCGCTAGCTTCTAAAGCAACGGGTTTCCCGATCGCCAAGGTTGCGGCAAAGTTAGCGATTGGCTACACCTTAGATGAATTGGCGAATGATATTACTGGCGGCGTAACGCCTGCGTCATTTGAGCCAAGCATCGATTATGTTGTGACCAAAGTGCCGCGCTTTAACTTTGAAAAGTTCGCGGGTGCCAATGATCGTTTAACCACGCAAATGAAGTCGGTAGGCGAGGTGATGGCGATTGGTCGTAACCAGCAAGAGTCGATGCAAAAAGCCCTACGTGGCTTAGAAATTGGCGTATCCGGTTTAGATCCGATCATTGATATCAATGCGCCTGAAGCCAAAGAAAAGATCATTCGTGAATTGCGTGAACCCGGTGCTCATCGTATTTGGTACATTGCTGATGCCTTCCGTTTTGGCATGAGCATGGACGATATCTTTAAGCTAACGAAAGTCGATCCTTGGTTTTTAGTACAAATTGAAGATTTAGTAAAAGAAGAGCAGGCTTTAAGTGTCGATGGCTTTGCGGCTTTAGATGAAGCACGCATTGCGCGTTTAAAACGTAAAGGCTTTGCCGATGCACGTATTGCCGCGGTATTAGGTGTAAGCGAAGCCGAAGTGCGTAAAAAGCGTTACAGCTTTAATATTCACCCTGTCTACAAGCGGGTAGATACCTGTGCGGCAGAATTTGCCTCTAACACCGCTTATATGTACAGCACCTACGACGAAGAGTGTGAAGCCGCACCGACGAACCGCGATAAAATTATGATTATCGGCGGTGGCCCAAACCGCATTGGTCAGGGTATCGAGTTTGATTACTGCTGTGTGCATGCGGCTTTAGCCCTGCGCGAAGACGGTTACGAAACCATAATGGTGAACTGTAACCCAGAAACTGTTTCTACCGATTACGATACCTCGGATCGTTTGTACTTTGAACCCATTACTTTGGAAGATGTACTTGAGATTGTCCGTAAAGAAAAGCCGAAAGGCGTTATCGTACAATACGGTGGCCAGACGCCATTAAAACTGGCTCGCGCCTTAGAAGCAAACGGAGTGCCAATTATTGGTACATCGCCAGATGCGATTGATCGTGCTGAAGATCGTGAGCGCTTCCAACAAGCGGTTACCCGTTTAGGCTTAAAACAGCCGAAAAACGTCACCGTCACTAGCTTTGATGAAGCCTTAGCTAAAGCTCCAGAAATTGGTTACCCGATGGTAGTGCGCCCGTCTTATGTATTAGGCGGCCGTGCCATGGAAATTGTGTACGATGAGCAAGATTTACGTCGTTATATGAACGAAGCGGTAAGCGTATCGAATGATTCACCTGTACTGCTAGATAACTTCTTAGATGATGCCATTGAAGTCGATATCGATGCCATTTGTGATGGCAAAGAGGTGGTGATCGGCGGCATTATGGAGCACATTGAGCAAGCCGGTGTGCACTCAGGTGACTCGGCGTGTTCGCTACCACCGCATAGTTTGTCGCAGCAGATCCAAGATGTGATGCGCGAGCAGGTGAAAAAACTGGCATTAGAGCTAGGTGTTGTTGGCTTAATGAATACCCAGTTTGCGGTGAAAGATGGCGAAGTATACTTAATTGAAGTGAACCCGCGCGCAGCCCGCACCGTACCATTTGTGTCAAAAGCAACGGGTGTGGCAGTGGCTAAAGTTGGCGCGCGCTGTATGGCAGGTCGTAGTTTAGCGGATCAAGGTATAACCAAAGAAATTATCCCGCCTTTCTTCTCGGTGAAAGAAGTGGTGATCCCCTTTAACAAGTTCCCAGGTGTTGATCCTATTCTTGGCCCAGAAATGCGTTCAACCGGTGAAGTAATGGGCGTGGGTGATACCTTTGAAGAGGCCTTTGCCAAAGCCGAATTAGGATGTGGCATCTTAATTCCAACCGGTGGTCGTGCCTTGCTTTCTGTACGCGACAGCGATAAAGTGCGCGTGGTTGAGTTAGCAAAACGCATGGTAGAAACCGGATTTGAACTAGACGCCAGTGGCGGAACTGCAGCGGCTTTAGCAGCAGCAGGGATTACATGTCGTGTAGTTAATAAAGTGTTTGAAGGTCGTCCTAATATGCTTGATCGCATCAAGAACGGCGAGTACAGCTATATTGTGAATACCACCGAAGGTCGACAAGCTATTGAAGATTCAAAAATGCTACGGCGCGGTGCGTTGCAACATAAAGTTAATTACACCACCACATTAAATGCAGCTTTTGCTACGGTAAAAGCCAATGCGGCCAGTGCTTTTGCTAACGTGAATTCAGTTCAGGAATTGCATAAGAGAGTAAACGGATGAGTTTAATCCCCATGACAGTTCAGGGCGCAGAAGCATTGCGTCTTGAACTGAGTGAGTTAAAAAGTGTTAAGCGCCCGGCGGTAATTCAAGCTATCGCTGAAGCGCGCGCGCACGGTGATTTAAAAGAAAACGCTGAATACCATGCTGCACGTGAGCAACAAGGGTTTATTGAAGGGCGTATTCAGGATATCGAAGGAAAATTGTCTAATGCACAAATCATCGATATCACGAAACTGCCAAATAACGGCAAAGTGATCTTCGGCGCGACGGTAACCATTTTGAATCTGGATACAGAGGAAGAAGTGACGTACCGGATCGTGGGCGATGACGAAGCCGATATTAAAAATAACCTAATTTCCGTTAATTCACCGATTGCGCGTGGTTTAATTGGTAAAGAAGCGGATGACGTTGTGAACGTTACTACCCCAAAAGGTGTGGTAGAGTTTGAAATAACCAATGTGCAGTACAAGTAACTGCGCTTCTTACCGTTATCTAAAAACGCCGACTTTATGTCGGCGTTCTTTTTGCTTAAACAACCTTTTTCAAATCTCGTGGTAAGTGTATCGCTATAGATTTTGCTAGGTAGGGGCGCAGCCCGATATCTGTTGAAAGACAATACCTTTAGTTTTTGCCCTGTAACTCATTTCGCACTATGGCGGCGCCTGCGGCCAAGGCATTCAGCTTACCTGTGGCAATAGCGCGAGGCAGTGGCGCCATACCGCAATTAGTACAAGGATAAAGCTTATCCGCATCCACATATTGCAGTGCTTTTCTGAGCGTTGCTGCCACTTCTTCTGGCGTTTCAATGGTATCGGTTGCCACATCAATAGCGCCCACCATCACTTTTTTACCGCGAATAAGCTCTAACAGCTCAATCGGCACATGTGAGTTATGGCATTCCAACGAGATAATATCGATATTCGATTGCTGCAGTTTAGGGAAAATCGCTTCGTATTGCCGCCACTCGTTCCCTAAGGTTTTTTTCCACTCGGTATTGGCTTTAATGCCATAGCCATAGCAAATATGTACTGCGGTTTCGCATTTTAAGCCCTCAATAGCACGCTCTAAGCACTTAATGCCCCAGTCATTCACCTCATCAAAAAACACGTTAAAAGCAGGCTCATCAAACTGAATAATATCCACACCAGCGGCCTCTAATTCTTTCGCTTCTTGGTTGAGGATAATGGCAAATTCCCAGGCCAGTTGTGCTCGGCTTTTATAGTAATCATCATACAGTGTATCGATCATGGTCATTGGCCCTGGCAAGGCCCATTTTATTAGCTGCTTGGTTTGTTTGCGCAAAAATTTCGCATCATCCACAAATACCGGTTTTTGCCGCGAGACGGGGCCAACCACGGTGGGCACACTGGCATCATAACGATCACGAATTCTCACTGTTTTACGATGGATAAAATCAACACCATTTAAATGCTCAATAAAGGTGGTGACAAAGTGTTGGCGACTTTGTTCGCCATCGCTAACAATATCAATACCTGCTTGCTGTTGCTGCTGTAAGGCCAAGCTTAATGCGTCCTGCTTGCCGCTGTTGAGTGCTTCGCCCTGCAATTTCCAGGCAGACCACAGGGTTTCTGGCTCAGCCAGCCAAGCGGGTTTGGGTAAGCTGCCCGCAGTAGAGGTAGGTAATAGGGTATGTTTCATCACAAGGTTATCCGGTTGAGTTAAGTGGCGATTAGTAAAGGCATTTATGCGTAATTGGCCGACCATTGTTCTAACAGCGCCCGATAAGGCTTAATAAAATGTTCTTCGGCAAATTTGCCCTGGGCTTTGGCTAAATTGCTGCGCTCTTCCCGGTCATAAACGATGTGCGTAATAGAATGATCGGCATTTTGTAAATTCGGCTGATAGCACTGGCCTGCAACGGTGTTGGCGTTGTAAATCTCTGGCCGGTAGATCTTCTGAAACGTCTCCATGGTGCTAATGGTGCTGATCAGCTCCAGATTACTGTAATCGTTAAGCAGATCGCCAAAGAAGTAAAAAGCCAAGGGGGCAGCACTGTTGGCTGGCATAAAATAGCGAACTTGTAGCCCCATCTTGTGAAAATACTGCTCGGTTAACGACGCCTCGTTTGGCTGATATTCCACACCTAACACCGGATGCCGGTTTTCCGTGCGCTGATAGGTTTTGTTATCCGATACACTTAAACAGATCACCGGCGGCTTGTTAAAGTGCTGTTTGTAAGCTGCTGAGCTAACGAAATATTTAAACAGCTTGCCATGCAACTCACCAAAGTTATCTGGAATACTAAACTGGCTTTGCTGTTGGTTATGCTCCAGCAAGCGCACGCTAAAGTCGTAATCGCGTACATAAGACGAAAAATTGTTACCCACAATCCCTTCGAACCGCTCATGGGTTTTGTTATCTACAATATGGGTTTGCAATATTTCAATGGACGGGAAGCTATTGCCATTGCCCGCGACATCGACATCGACCGAAATAATATCCAGCTCAATGCTATAGCGATCGCCTTTCGGGTTATCCCAATTAGCTAAAGCATTAAATCGGTTGTTAATCATGGTTAAGGCATTGCGCAAATTCTGTTGGCGACGCTCACCTCTGGCCAGATTGGCAAAGTTAGTGGTAAGGCGGGTACTGTCCGACGGCTGATAATGTTCATCGAAACGAATACGTTTAATGGTAAAAGTGAAATCGTTTTTTTTCATGTCTGGCTATCCATTTTACTCATTTGCTGCAATAAAACCGGCATCTCTTGTTGGCATGTATTAGCGTTTCAAGCGTGCTAGCGGTTTTGCTCTTCAGGTATCTGCATTCTTATTACTGCATGTGTCTAGCGGCGCTCTTGATAAGCTGTAAAACCGTCTAGACGTCTAAAGTAAATGCTGTGAGTACGTTATACGCCCAAAAAAGCATGAGTAAAAATGATATTATTTCATTGAAGTATGATTTTAATTCATCATTAGGATATTAGCTGCCAGGTAAGTCAAACGGTGGGCTTATCCCAAAAACCAGCGGCCATTTTTGATCAGGCCAGCAATCAAGCCGGCAAAGCCGGCAGTCGCACCACCGAGCATACCAAACCAACACCAGAACAGGTTATTTCGATATTGCCGTTTGGCCTCTGAACCCTGTACTGCTTTTGCCAACAAGCGCGGTTTGATCGTTTGCCATACCCGAACTTGCAGATAAGCCACGCCCGCCATAAAAAGGCCAAAGGCCATTAGTGGGGCTATTGCACCGGCGGTAAATTCGTATGCTGCAGCGAGTAGTAAGCCTGAGAGGCCAACCCAAACCAAAGCCTGATTGCGATAACGCAATAAGCAACTGCGCTCGTTATCACTGGTCGCATTTTTCAGCGGGCCGCGCATCCCCAGTACTACACCGAGCATGCCGCCGAGCGCGCCAAGTAGCGCCCCACTCAATAACCAGCCAAATTTTGCCAGTCCGCTGCTCTGTGCTGCCATGACACTGGCAGTCGCGGCAGCGGCGGGTGGGCTAGCGATCAGTAAGGCGCTAAGCACTGCACTGCTAAGGCCTACCCCTGGCGCAGTGCTTAAAATCAGCTTGCCGTATCTGGCTAATAGCTGCTCTTTTAGCAATTCCCTGACCCGCTGCAGTTTTTTCCGTACATTCGCTTCAGTCAGCCCTAATAAACTGGCGACCTGTTGGCTATTTTGCTCTTCACGATAAAACAGCAGAACGATTTCCCGGCTCTCAGGCGGCAGCTCATCCAACAGGTTACGGATCAGCGTACCCTGCTCGCTGCGCAGTAATTCGTCAGGTGGGTTGCTGTCGCTGGCAAACGTCTCCAGCAAGGCTTCAGCGTCAGTACCGCGCTCGGTCTGTGCATTCCGTTGTTCACGCAGATAGCTATAGGCGCGATAACGAGTAATTTGCCGCACCCAAGGCAGAAAGCTGGCCGGATTTTGCAGGCTGCTAAGTTGCTGCCAGGCGGCAATAAATACCTGCTGGCAAACCTCTTCGCTGGCATCTAAGTCTTTTACAATGGCCAAGGCAATGCTGCTAACGCTATTTTGGCAGCGGCGGATCAAGCGGCCAAAGGCTTGCACATCGCCAGCAATAGCCGCGGTAACGTCGGGCTGCAATTGCTGTTCTAGGGGCAGTGGTAGAGTGAGTGCTGTGTTAAGGTTGGCGTTTGGCATGCTGCGGTTACTCCTGTAAGGCCAAACGGAGCTGGGCAATAAACCACTCAGGTTCATCCAGCATCATAAAATGGCGACTGTTAGTATTCATCAGTAAAGTTGCGTTAGCAATAGTGGCAAGTTGCTGCTGATAAATAGCCTCAGCCCCTGCTTGTTGTGCCTCTGGTAGCGCACCGCTGGCACCCAGCAGCCATACTTTACTTTGGATAGTGCTTACTTTTGGCCGCAAATCGGTGGTAAGTAACTCATACATGGCTTGTCCAACAGTGCGGCTGTCGGACGTACTGGCCATCTCTAACACTAGCTGTTGATGCGCTGCTGACCGAGCCTGAATAAACAAGCCCTGTTTTACGCCGGCAGTTAACTGCTCTGCGGTCATATTTTGATAGTAGTGCTTAATCTGTTCAGCTTGTGCTTGCATATCGGCAACCTGAGTAGCGGGGTTGCGGCTAAAAATAGGCGCAATATAGGGTAGGCCATCTACTGCTACCACGGTGCCAATTTGCTCGGGTGCGCTACTTGCTAGCGCAAAGGCCAAAAAAGCGCCCAGACTGTGGCCAATTACCGCCGGTTTAAGCATTTGCTGCTGTTTGATATAGGCTAATAAATCTTGCTGTACTTGGGGTAAGAACTCACCAGCTATAGCGGGCGTGCCAGCAAAACCTGCCAGGCTAATCAGGTGTAATTGGAAATCATTTTTTAAGCTTTTTACGGTGTCTTGCCAAATGCGGCTATCCGACATCAAGCCCGGAATAAGTAATACCGGTTTACCCTCGCCAATCACCTCCACCTGAAAACTGGGCACGGCTGCCACTTCAGCGGCTTTCAATTGGGGGACTATGACGCCGCCGATAAGTGTCATAATAATGGCGAAAAACGTCCAAAACCCTGGTTTTGCTTTAGCGGGTTGATTGTTTACTTGGGTATTATGGGGGTGTTGCGTGGTGTTTTGCATGGCGATATCCTTAGTTAAGTATGGGTTACCTTACTAAGTCGCAGTAGCTGGCCTGGGTGTGACAAATATTTTTAATTATTTTTAAAATAAAAAGGGTGGGAAAATAATTGTCGCAATGCGCAGAGTGGTAATTAACGAACCCCATCGAATGCGATGGGGTTAGATATCCGCAGTGTTAAATGTAAAAGCCCTCGAACTCGAGGGCTTTAGCAGCAAAACAGCAACTGATAGTAATTAACTGGATATAAAAATAAGGGGCAGGTTAGTACCGGGAATACCGCTGTCGGCCATAATGACTGATAACCAAAGCAAAATGGCCATTAAGCCTACATAGCTAAACAGGGTCACTAATATACCGGTATCGGTCATAGGCACGATATCTTTTTCGTGCTCCTCTCTATCGGATAGCAAATCAAACGTGCCTAAAATGCCAAACAGCATTAACAGATAAAAACCAAAATACCAGGCGGCCAACGTCAGGCTACCCGTTACCAACAATAATGCCGTTTTGGCTGCTTTGCCCTTACGGCTAAACGCCGCTGCTTGCATGATTCGACCGCCGTCCAATGGCACCATCGGCAACAAATTAAACAAGTTTAATAGCAAACTTATGGCTGCAAAAAGCGCCAGAGTGGAATGCTGGGTTTCCAACCACAGCAGATAAGCAATAATCGCACCCACAGTACCAAAGGCTGGGCCAGCTATGGCTATTTTAAAATCCTGCCAGCGGCTGGTTGCGCGCTCACTGACAGCAGCACCACCAATAAACGGCAATAAGTAAACCCCTTTTACTTTAAGACCAGCGCGCTTCATGGCGTACACATGACCATACTCGTGGATCAATATGGCGGCAATTAAGCCAATAGCAACCTCTAGGTTAAATAACCAGGCCCAACCAGCTAACGCGGTACCTGCCAAGGCGGCTTTAATGGCACCAGCACTTTTCGACAGTTTTAAGGCGATAACACCTAGCACTAATAAAGGTTTAAACCACTGTTTTAATAAGGAGGGAGCAGACGTCGCCGTGTCGGAAGTTTGCTGAGTAAGTGGTGGCTGATGTAGCATTTCGGTATCCTGCTGTGCAGGGGATGCCGTTTGAGCAGATTCTGCCTCAGGCGATAGCTTTTGCTCTAATTTACTAAGCCACTTTGGTGGTTTAGCGGCAGTAATACCTTCACAAAGTAAGGTATTTCCCGCTTCCAATCGATAACTGACATCGGCATTTTTTAACGACACTTTAAAGTACAACCGCAGAGGCCCATGTTTTGGGCAAAAAAAGCGGTGATCATTACTGGTACTAAAAAACGCCCGCCCTTGCGACACCAATTCGCCGTTGCGAAATAACATTTCTTTACCCAAGTTATTGGCTTTGAGCTGATAAAACACTTGGTCGTGATAAAACTCAAACAAGGTTTGCATAGTAAATGTTGATAAATAGTTAACAGTGCAAACAGTGTAACAAATTTTGAGCAAAAGTTAAGCGTGAAATAGCGGGGAAAATGACAGAGATTGGAGCGGGTGACGGGAATCGAACCCGTATCTCGAGCTTGGGAAGCTGGCATTCTACCACTGAACTACACCCGCGAGCAGACGTGCGCTACATTAAAGCAAACATTGCCACGCTGCAAGTCACTCATTCGAAAATCATAGAAAAAAACAGATATAAAGAAAAATACAAAAATTACTCATACTAATGCCTATTACGTCAAGATAAGTAAATTCCATAGCGTTAGCCGAGCTGTTCCTAAAAAAGTTTAAATCCTCAAATAATACTTTATTCCTTTCGCCAGCAAAGGTAAGGTGATTAGCAGGGATGCTAAAGTTAACAGGATGTTTAAGGTTGCACAACAATATAGAAAAACGACTTTGGTTTATTGAATTGCTGGCTTGGTGGGAAGGAAAAATTAACGCCAGCACGTTGATGAGGCAATTTTTGTTAAGTCGAGTGCAAGCGCAGCACGATATAAAACGCTATATGCATCTGCAACCAAACAATCTAACCTATTGCGCAAGCAGTAAAGGCTTTATTCCAGCAGTAAATTTTATACCACAGTTTATTAGCGGCGATGTCGTTGAATATTTAAATTGGCTGGGACAATCCGAACATGCAGATCAAACTGCCCAAGTACCCCATCATGCATTGAGCTTGCCTGCCAGAGAAGTCTCAGCCCCAGTTATTCGTATGTTGGTTAACGCTATGCGACAACAACGCAGGCTAGATGTCGACTACATTTCACTCAGCCATCCAGATAATCAGGGTCGAATTATTACGCCCCATCATTTTGTTAAAACCGGTTTACGCTGGCATCTTCGTGCTTACTGCGAAAAATCTGCAGGATATCGAGATTTTGTACTAAGCCGATTTCGAGGCATACCTGACTTACTCGATAAATCCCAACACAACACACTACAAGATCATGCGTGGAACACCGAAATTACGCTCATTTTACAACCTGATCCCCGACTAAGCCTCGCGCAGCAAAAGGTTATTGCTCAAGACTACACTATGCAAAATAACCAATTGCACATAAATACCCGCGCGTGTTTAGCCCAATATTTACTACAAGAGCTACAGGTAAACGTGCGAGAGCAATCAATAAGCCCCGAAGCACAGCAATTAGTGCTGGTAAATATTGAGGACATTAAACCTTGGTTATTTGATTATAAAACATAGGGTTACAACCAACCTATAAAGTAGCTTTGCAGGTTTTATGTACAGTGTTGTTATTTTGGGGATATGGGGTAGAGTAGACAGAGTAAACAGGAGGTTAAAGCATGGATGATTTTTCACCATCAGATCTAAAAAGCATTCTGCACTCCAAACGGGCGAATATGTACTACCTGCAGCACTGTCGCGTTTTGGTTAAAGGTGGTCGGGTTGAATATGTAACCGATGAAGGAAAGCAGTCGTTGTACTGGAATATTCCTATTGCCAATACGACATGTTTATTACTTGGAACCGGTACTTCAGTGACTCAGGCTGCAATGAGGGAGTTGGCTCGGGCAGGTGTTTTAGTTGGATTCTGCGGTGGTGGTGGCACGCCATTGTTCAGCGTAAATGATGTTGAAGTTGAAGTGGCTTGGTTTAATCCGCAAAGTGAGTACCGCCCCTGCGAATATTTGCAACAATGGTTGAAGTTTTGGCCCGACGACAACAAAAGGTTGCAGGCAGCTAAAGCCATTCAGCAGTCCAGAATTGATTTCACGTTGAAGCACTGGCTCAAAAATAAGTCGTTTATCGATAATGGCTATGTGGTCAGTGAAAGCCAATTAGATTCAGCATTGTCACGCTTTAAACAAGATGTAGATGCTGCAAATGGCACCCAGCCACTTATGTTGGCGGAAGCTCGATTGACCAAGTTACTGTATAAAATTGCCTGCAATACCTTAGCGCATGACGATAGCTTTACGCGCGCCAAAGGCGGAAGCGGTATTGACCCAGCTAATCGCTTTTTAGATCACGGTAACTATTTAGCCTACGGTTTGGGAGCAACAGCTACCTGGGTTTTAGGTTTACCGCATGGCTTTTCGGTACTACATGGTAAAACCCGCCGTGGCGGTTTGGTATTTGATGCGGCAGATCTCATTAAAGATGCGTTGGTGCTGCCACAAGCTTTTATCAGTGCGATGAATGGCGATGACGACCAAGAATTCCGGCAAAACTGTATTACCAATTTTCAGCAAGCTGAAGCGCTGGATTTCATCATCGATAGCCTGAAAGGTATCGCTGCCCTGCATGGTGGCGAACTATGAACATTATGCTGGTATCGCAGTGCTCGAAAAATGCTCTTATTGAAACACGACGGATCATAGATCAGTTCGCTGAACGGCGTGGTGACAGAACCTGGCAAACGGCAATCACTTTGCAAGGGCTTGATGTGCTGCGCAAGCTGTTGAAAAAGTCGGCACGGCGCAATACTGCTGTGGCCTGCCATTGGATCCGCAGTAAAAATCATACCGAGTTGTTATGGGTAGTGGGTAATCAGCGTAAATTCAACGTTGATGGTGCCACACCAACCAACATGACATTGCGCAATATTCTGCGTAGTGAGGATGAAAACAGCTGGCACAACGCCGAGGTTATCGCTTTATTGGCTGGTATTGCCGGTTTGTTTCATGATTTTGGTAAAGCCAATTTTCTGTTTCAGCAAAAAATAAATCCCAAAGTAAAAACGCCGGGTTATGAACCTTATCGCCATGAATGGGTATCGCTACGGCTATTTCAGGCATTTACTGCCGGTAAAACAGATAAGCAATGGCTTACTGAATTAGCCAATATTACGGCTCAGTTTGAACACAGTGTTTTAGCAAAGCTACATAAAGATGCGCCGGAACAGGGGCATCTGGAGCCATTTGCCGGTTTAGCACCAGTTGCCAGAGTAGTGGCATGGCTAATCGTATCGCATCATCGGTTACCGGTCTTTTCGCCGAAAAACTCAAATATATCGCCGTCCTTAAACACTATTACAGGTTGGCTGTCAGATAATTTTGATGTGTTATGGAATTCCGTAAACAGTGCTGAGAGTTGTGAGCAACAGCGGCGTGAGCAAAACTGGTTTTTTGTATATGGTTCGCCTTTGCTCAGTGCAACCTGGCGGCAAAAAGCCGGTGAAATTGCAACTAGAGCGCTAAATTGCAGTAGGTTATTTGAGCAAGATTGGTTTGAGCAGCGTTTTACCAGTCATACCGCACGGATGGTACTGATGTTGGCCGACCATTATTATTCGGCGCAAGAGCCTAAAACAAAATGGCAAGATGCAAGCTACAAAGCCTTTGCTAACTCTGACCCTAAAACCAAAGCGCTTAAGCAAAAGTTAGATGAGCATAATATAGGTGTTAGCCATAATGCCTATTTATTGGCCAGAAGTTTACCGACGTTAAAAAATACCTTGCCGGCCATTACCCGGCATAAAGGTTTTAAACAACGGGCCAAATTGGATAAGTTTCGCTGGCAGGATAAGGCCTATGATTTGGCTTGTTCGGTGCGGGAAAACAGTGTTGCTCAAGGTTTCTTTGGTATTAACATGGCCAGTACCGGCAAAGGTAAAACCTTTGCCAATGCCCGTATTATGTATGGTTTAGCTGACGAAAAGCTGGGATGCCGTTTTAGTGTGGCACTGGGGCTAAGAACGCTAACCTTACAAACAGGTGATGCGCTAAAACAGCGTTTGCATCTGACTGATGATGACTTGGCGGTATTAATTGGCTCAGCAGCAGTCCAGCAATTACATGACATCAGTAAGCAAGCTTTACAAGCTGAGCTGGCCGTCAGCAATAGCGCGACCGGCAGTGAGTCGCTAGCCGATCCTATCGCAGAACACCTTTACGTAAGTTACGAGGGCAGCTTGTATGATGGCCGCTTAAAAGACTGGTTAAACAGTAGCCCGAAGCTAAACCAACTGCTGAGTGCACCGGTACTGGTAAGTACTATTGATCATTTGATGCCAGCAACTGAAGGTGTGCGTGGCGGTAAGCAAATCGCGCCTATGCTGCGGTTGCTAACGGCTGATTTGGTGCTGGATGAACCCGATGATTTCGACACTGCCGATTTACCCGCGCTGTGCAGGCTGGTGAACTGGGCCGGCATGTTGGGCGCCAGAGTGTTGTTTTCATCCGCCACTTTACCGCCAGTGCTGGTGTGCGCCTTGTTTGAGGCCTACCGCACTGGCAGAGAGCACTTCAATGCAGTGAATGCTGATGGTCGGTCACAGTTGCCTGTTATCTGCGCTTGGTTTGATGAATTTACCGCAGTAAAAGCTGAGTGTGCAGATAAAAAGCATTTAATGCAGCAGCACACGTTATTTGTTGAAAAACGGGTTAAGGCGCTGGCAACTCAGCCTGTGCTGCGTAAAGCCAGTTTACTGGGGGTAACCGCCAGCAGTAAAAAATCAGATCTGATTATCAGCCAACTGGCTAGCCTGATCCAGCAGAGTATTTGTCAGTTACATAGTCAGCATCATCAAGTAGCACCTACAGGTCAAAAAGTATCAATCGGCCTGGTACGTATGGCCAATATTGATCCAATGGTCACTGTGGCTAAGCAGTTGCTACAAATGGCAGTACCTGCCGATTGCCATATTCATTATTGTGTTTATCACAGCCAGTACCCATTAGCGGTGCGCTCTGCTATCGAGCAAAAGTTGGATGCAGCACTGACCCGCTACAATACGTCAGTGCTTTGGCAGCAAGCTGAAATCAGTCACGCACTCGCGCAATATCCACAATGCAATCATCTGTTTGTGGTATTAGCGACCTCTGTCGCTGAGGTCGGCAGGGATCATGATTATGACTGGGCAATTGCCGAGCCCAGTTCTATGCGCTCACTGATCCAGTTGGCCGGGCGTATTCAACGGCACCGCCAGCAACCAGCAAGTAGCGATAACTTGTTAATTCTGTCGCAAAATTTTAAAGCATTAAAAGCGGTAACAAATAGGGATGGAAAGCGCAAACCAGCCTATTGTCAGCCGGGGTTTGAGCGGGATGATTTATTATTAAAACATCATGATCTTCAACAGATCTTGCCGGTAGAGTATTTTCAGCATATCAGTGCATTACCGCGTATCAGTCAGCCAAAACTAGTTGAGTCGAAACTGTACTCTGATCTTGTTGTATTTGAGCATTTGGCGCTATTACAAAGTGTTTTTCCTCAACCAGAAAATTGGCCATCCGGTAGCGGCGACTGGCCAACAGATTATGCCGCAAGGTGGTGGCAGCATGACGCAACCTGGAGCGCTGAATTACAAAGGCGCAAGCCGTTTCGTAAGTCATCGCCTGATGAACCTTACTGCCTGATGTTATCGGAAGAAGATGACGAGCCGGTATTTACGCGGATTAATGATGCCGTCTGGCCACTTGAATATATCGAAGCAGAAAACTTTGTTACTGAAAGCTGGCAGCCAACGCAGGGCAATCATGCCTGGTTTACGCTGGATGCGTTGTCGGTGTATCAGCAGCGCGCAGAACAAATGGGGTTCACACTGGAAGAGGTAAGCAAGCAATTCGGTGAGATCCGCTTAAGAGTAAAACAGAATGCTGAAAAGTGGCATTACCACCCGGTTTTGGGCATTTTTCAAAATTTATAGCCGCAAGGAGGTGTTATGCAATATGAAGGGTTAGCAGCAGTAATAGCTGATTATATCGACCAACGCAGGTTGCAGAAGCTGGAGCCAATAGAAAAAGCATTGGAGAAAGCGCTAAAAGGTGTTGACGATGATGTTAAGCAAGCGCAGATCAACACTGAGTTTTCGCCTCAGATCCTACAAATCAACCAACAGTTTGATGTGAGGCATTGGTTAGATGATGCGGCGAAGCGTGCAAAACAAATCAGTCTTGTTACTCATGCGTTGAAGTTTACTCATGGCGATGCCAAAGGCAGCAGCGTGTTGTCACTCGAATATATGGAGGATGCCGACTATCTCGTCACGGCCAGTTTAGCCAACTTGGCTATTGATGCCGTTGGTAACGCGGCAGCATTAGATGTCGCCAAGCTACTGCAATTAGAATTTGAAGGGCAGAGTCTTGCACAGGCCCTAACAGATGGCGATTTCAGCGCTCTTGCGGTTTTTAGCGAAGATCACATGCAACTCACTGAATGGGTTGAAGGTTTCAAGTTGGCTCTGGCAGATAAAGCCTTGTCATCTCATACCTTAGCCAAACAACTGTATTTCCCCACCGCTGATGGTCAGTATCACTTGCTTAGCCCCGTATTTGCCTCGTCTCTTGCGCATCAATTTAACAGCAAAATAACTGCCGTGCGCTATGGTGATGAACCCAAAGCTATTCGGGAAGCGCGCAGGGCTGGTAAATATCATGACAAGCCAGATATTCGGTTTTTAGATACTGCAATACAAAGCTTTGGTGGCTCTAAACCACAAAATATTTCTCAGTTGAATAGTCAGCGGGGCGGTAAAACCAATTTGCTCAACTGTGCACCGCCATCCTGGCAATCGACGTTAAAGCCACCGTTAAATGACCGATCTATATTTTCTGGCCGTGAATTTAACCGCAGGGTATGGCGTGATTTACAAGAACTACAACGTTACTTACTTAGCATAAAAGGGCGCGACAGTACTTTAGAAATTCGGCGTAATATCGCCGCTTATGTAAATGATCTTATTGATGGCTTGCTAAATTATGCGGCTGAAGTGCAGGGGTTAAGCGAGTACGCTGGTTGGAGTTTGCAAAATTGCGAGTTAAAACTGGCGGAACAACTGTGGTTGGATGTCTGGTGTGAGGATCTGCTGTTCCAGCAAAAAAGGGCGAACCACAATTGGCAGCAAGATATTTGTCTGGCCTTTGCCGGTTGGTTAAATAGTAAGCTGAACAAAGCCCTGAAGAATGATGGGTTAGTGTTTGGTACTGTGCAATATCAGCATTGGGCGAAGTTGTTGTCGCCCCGGCTACGCGATTACGAGCTTGGGACAATGGTGTTTTCTGCAGCTACGGCACAAGCGGAGGCTGCAGTATGAGCAATTATATTTTGCTGGAACATATCAAAGTCCAAAATGCCAATTGTATTGCCGGTTTTACTTATGGCTTTCCGGCCATTACCCATTTCCTCGGTTATACCCACGCACTATCGCGTAAGTTACAGCAACAGTTTGGTATTGAACTAACTGGCTGTTCAGTGGTTTGCCATCAGCATCAGATACAGGCCTATCAGCCTAGTGGTTGGGGCGATTATGTTTTTGCGCTTACCCGCAACCCATTAACCAAAGATGGTAATACTGCGCCTATTGTTGAAGAAGGACGGATGCACCTTACCGTTTCATTGATTCTGGAATCAAGCAAAGCATTCAGTAGCAGCCAGCAACAACAGTTAGTTGAAACACTTACTGTGCTAGCGCAACGACAAAAGCTGGCTGGTGGCCAGGTTATTTGCCTCAAAGGTGTTAGTCTTTATAGTGATGTCGACGAGCAGGCGTTAAGCCGTAAATTGCTGCGAAAAGTGCTGCCGGGTTTTGTATTAACCGATCGCTCAGAGCTATTAAAGCAGCATTATCAGCAGTTAACCGCGACTCAGCCTAATGCCACTATGCTGGATGCCTGGCTGGATTTTGCTGCATTAACTTATCAGGCTGTCACACCGGAGAATGTTGACTCATCAACAGAACAGCATGCTGTTGAATGGGTTCGAGTACCTAAACCGGATAAAGGTTACCTAGTGCCGATAACCACCGGCTATAAAGCGATTTCAGCGCTTCATCCTGCTGGCGCTGTTGCCAATAGCCGTGATCCACAATATCCGTTTTGTTTCGTTGAATCTACTTATGGCGTTGGGCAGTGGTTAAGCCCGCACCGTGTCCCTGATTTACGGGATGTTGTCTGGCGTTATCGACAGCAGGGCCCCTGGTATTTATGTACAACAAACACCTCAAAAAATGTATTAAAGCTGGATCCGGAGCAGGAAGCCGCTTTAGCTGAACTTACAGAAACCGAAATTACTTTCTACTAAAAAGGAACTTACTTATGAATACTACTTTAAAAACAGCATCGGTACTGGCTTTTGAAGCCAAACTGGCAAATTCAGACGCTATTATGGCCAGTGGCAACTGGGAAGAGCGCGCAAATGCCAACAGTTTTTTGCCTGTCACGGTTAAAGAAAAAGCGGTACGTGGCACTATTTCAAACCGGTTAAAGTCGGCTTTGGCCAGCGATCCTGCAAAGGTTGATGCTGAAGTGCAAAAAGCTAATCTACAAACCGTTGATAATGCCGCACTGCCGTTTGAGCACGATACGCTTAAAGTTAGTTTCACTTTAAGAGTCATTGGCGATTTAGCGACACCTTCTACTTGTAATGATCCTGAATACCAGCAGGCATTAGCCAGTCTTATTAACGGCTATGCAGAACAAACCCAATTTACTGAGTTAGCTAATCGTTATGCAGCCAATATTGCTAATGGCCGTTTTTTGTGGCGCAACCGGGTAGGCGCTGAAGCAGTAGAAGTGCAGGTAACTCATGGTAACGAGCCCTGGGTGTTTGATAGTCAGCAGTTTGATTTACGCAGTTTTGCAGAGCCAAAAGGCGATTTAGCAAAATTAGCGCAAGTAATTAAACAGGGTCTGACAGGTGAAAGTTTTGCGTTACTTAAAGTAAATGCCTTTGTAAAACTGGGCGCTGGTCAGGCAGTTTATCCATCACAAGAGTTGGTTATGGGGGGCGGCAAAGGTGATAAAAGCAAGTTCTTATACCAGTTGGATGGTGTAGCTGCCATGCACTCGCAAAAAATAGGCAATGCTTTGCGCACTATTGACACCTGGCACCCTGAAACTGCAGAGGTTGGAGCAATAGCAGTAGAACCTTACGGTTCAGTAACCAACCGTGGTAAAGCCTATCGCCAGCCAAAAGATAACATGGATTTTTATAAATTACTGGATAGCTGGGTTCTTAAAGGTAAAACTCCATCGTTAGAACAACAGCACTACATAATGGCTATGTTTATTCGTGGTGGCGTATTTGGTGAAGCCGGTTAAGGGGGCTGACTATGGATAGTTTTATCGAAATAAGGGTATTGCCCGATTTAGAAGCTGATGCCAACTTTCTAATGAATAACCTGTGCTCAAAACTGCATGCAGTGCTAGGGCAGATAACTAAGGGTAAAGTAGGCGTTAGTTTCCCCGGATATGCGCAGGCTGGTATGAATCTTGGTTCTCAGCTACGTATTCATGGCACTGCAAGTATGCTAGAAAAGCTGATGGCTGAAAACTGGCTAAAAGGGCTCAGAGATTATTGTGATTGCAGCGCGTTACAGCCAGTCCCTGCCAATGCCAAACAGCGTTATTTTGCAAGACGGCAACTCAAAAGCGTACACAATAAACGTCAACGCTCTGTTGGCAAAGGTTGGTTAACGCATGATGAGGCATTGAGCAAAATCAGTGACGAATCAGAAAAAAAGCTAAAGCTACCATTTTTGCAATTAACCAGTCGTGGTAATAAGCAGCAAATGAAAGTGTTTATAGAGCAGGGGCCGGTAGTAGAGCATGCAATAGTAGGTAGTTTTAATTCATACGGTCTAAGTCGATTATCTGAAAAAGTAACAGTTCCTTGGTTCTAACCCTTTTTTGAGCAACCGCTGACAGCCCTTACCATATAAGGGCTGCTTTTTATCCTTATAAAAAGGGTAAATGACCCAAAGAGTCAAATGTTCTTTAATAATCAGGTTATTAGTGCTTAAATGCACTGCTTCACTGCCGAACAGGCAGCTTAGAAATTGGGGCAATAACAATGAAAATGGCAGTATACCTTCACTGCCGAACAGGCAGCTTAGAAACTGTTGACGGGTCTATAGATATTGTTGGGGTGCTTCACTGCCGAACAGGCAGCTTAGAAAAAGCTGGCGCGCGATCCATTCCATTGGTACGTCTTCACTGCCGAACAGGCAGCTTAGAAAAATGACGAGCTAGTGGGGTTTTACGACTACGGCTTCACTGCCGAACAGGCAGCTTAGAAAAAGCAGTTTAATGAACGAATTGAACGGATGGCCTTCACTGCCGAACAGGCAGCTTAGAAAATCGAGTCCATGCCGATAACGTTAACGGTCGGCTTCACTGCCGAACAGGCAGCTTAGAAAAGATGCGTCTTGTATCTGTTGCAGCGTAGACCCTTCACTGCCGAACAGGCAGCTTAGAAACTGGCTGATAACCCACGGCGGGACATGATGGCCTTCACTGCCGAACAGGCAGCTTAGAAACGCGCTATAGCGGAGTGTGAGGCAAGGATTAGGCTTCACTGCCGAACAGGCAGCTTAGAAACACAACAACTAAGACAAATGGCAGTAGAATCGCTTCACTGCCGAACAGGCAGCTTAGAAAGAAATCACAGCAGAGCGAGGCGTGGCTCAGTACTTCACTGCCGAACAGGCAGCTTAGAAACGTTTCGCTACGCTGTAATCTATAACGATAGCCTTCACTGCCGAACAGGCAGCTTAGAAAAGTTTACGCGCCAAACAGCATAAGTGTCACCACTTCACTGCCGAACAGGCAGCTTAGAAAAAGCCACTCGCGCGGAACTTGCGCATCATAAGCTTCACTGCCGAACAGGCAGCTTAGAAAAACACCCACCGCGCAAAGCCCTGCCAATAAAGCTTCACTGCCGAACAGGCAGCTTAGAAAAGTTGCGCGGCAAATGGGAAGCACCCGACCTACTTCACTGCCGAACAGGCAGCTTAGAAAAAGGTGATGCTAGGCAAGCACGGCTACTCAGACTTCACTGCCGAACAGGCAGCTTAGAAAAGCCACAGCAATGGTCACACCGCCATCATCCTCTTCACTGCCGAACAGGCAGCTTAGAAAAGCTAAACAGTCAATACCAACACCACCAACAACTTCACTGCCGAACAGGCAGCTTAGAAATTAGCATCAAGCGGTGCTGTAACCTTTACCGCCTTCACTGCCGAACAGGCAGCTTAGAAAAGCAAACGAGAATAAGCCCCCTTCGATGCTTACTTCACTGCCGAACAGGCAGCTTAGAAACTGTAACACCCCATCAAGATAAATACTTACTACTTCACTGCCGAACAGGCAGCTTAGAAAAATACCGCGCCAACTGCTGCCAATTCTGTACTTCTTCACTGCCGAACAGGCAGCTTAGAAACGATGGGGCCAAGCAACAGTGTTAAAATAAAGCTTCACTGCCGAACAGGCAGCTTAGAAAAATACCAGCGCCTTTAGCTTTGAACCCTTTAACTTCACTGCCGAACAGGCAGCTTAGAAATAGAAACAAGCACAGGGCTATGATGATGATCCCTTCACTGCCGAACAGGCAGCTTAGAAATTAAATATACCTCCCCCTGCTGGCGCTGGTTGCTTCACTGCCGAACAGGCAGCTTAGAAACGTAGGCGTTAACCTGCCTGAAAGCATCCTCTCTTCACTGCCGAACAGGCAGCTTAGAAAATCAATAACACCGATATGCGACCAATGCGATACTTCACTGCCGAACAGGCAGCTTAGAAACCTTGCACCTGCGCGTATCTCACTGATAAAGGCTTCACTGCCGAACAGGCAGCTTAGAAATGCTAATAAAACAGGCATTCCGAAATAGCGGTCTTCACTGCCGAACAGGCAGCTTAGAAAGCTCAGGTGTTGTGCCGTCCGGCACTTCAATCCTTCACTGCCGAACAGGCAGCTTAGAAAAACTTAAAGCGCTATGCCGATATTGTGAAAGACTTCACTGCCGAACAGGCAGCTTAGAAATGTTATTGTGCGGCTCAGCGGTATTGACAAACCTTCACTGCCGAACAGGCAGCTTAGAAATCAATGTGATAGCTGCGCTCAAACCCGTAGGCCTTCACTGCCGAACAGGCAGCTTAGAAATGCCAGTAACGCCACCAGGCATCCTTAAATATCTTCACTGCCGAACAGGCAGCTTAGAAAACTAACCATAAACCATTAGAAGAAAAGACTCTCTTCACTGCCGAACAGGCAGCTTAGAAACATTGATGGGCGTGCAGCGAGTATGATTAAGTCTTCACTGCCGAACAGGCAGCTTAGAAAAGTCAATAGCATCTTCTTTCGTTGGGAACTTTCTTCACTGCCGAACAGGCAGCTTAGAAAAAGACACTATCATTCCGCAATTGGAGCTTTACCTTCACTGCCGAACAGGCAGCTTAGAAAAGAGGAATGGTAAAGATTGGCGCTTCACGATTCTTCACTGCCGAACAGGCAGCTTAGAAATTGGCTGTATCTTGTAACGGTTTCGCCTTGGCCTTCACTGCCGAACAGGCAGCTTAGAAACGTGATGATATTGACACTGTGCGCCAGCGGCTCTTCACTGCCGAACAGGCAGCTTAGAAAAGAAATAATCAAAGGCGTAGAGCCTGAGTGTATCTTCACTGCCGAACAGGCAGCTTAGAAAATACAGAGAGGCGCTAATCAATAAAATAGGGCCTTCACTGCCGAACAGGCAGCTTAGAAAAGTAAGCCACCCACCACACCACCAAGCGATACCTTCACTGCCGAACAGGCAGCTTAGAAATTGACCGCCTACCGATTCAATAACGTTACCGCCTTCACTGCCGAACAGGCAGCTTAGAAAAAAAAAGATGGGAAGATGATCCAGAGTATTGCCTTCACTGCCGAACAGGCAGCTTAGAAAATGAAGAAGCGCTACAGCAGGCGCGCGACTATCTTCACTGCCGAACAGGCAGCTTAGAAATGACCAGCTCAGCATGGCAGGCGTTCAGGTAGCTTCACTGCCGAACAGGCAGCTTAGAAAATGCGCACAAACTTAGATTGTTTTTGTCTTAGCTTCACTGCCGAACAGGCAGCTTAGAAATCGCCCGTTTTCATTGCGGTGTCGGCGTAAATCTTCACTGCCGAACAGGCAGCTTAGAAACAAGCTCGTTACCGCCTTCATAGCTACCGGTTCTTCACTGCCGAACAGGCAGCTTAGAAATGGCGAAACAAGTGAGACCATCGAACAAAAACCTTCACTGCCGAACAGGCAGCTTAGAAAAACAGTAATTACACTCTGGCTCGTTGTTATGGCTTCACTGCCGAACAGGCAGCTTAGAAAAAGGAAAAGTAAAACCCATAGTTGAAGAATTTCTTCACTGCCGAACAGGCAGCTTAGAAAAAAACGCAAACCACGCAATCAACAGAAATCACCTTCACTGCCGAACAGGCAGCTTAGAAAACAACGAAGCGCTACAGCAGGCACGCGACTATCTTCACTGCCGAACAGGCAGCTTAGAAATGCCGACAAATCAGGCGTACCGCTTATTGTGGCTTCACTGCCGAACAGGCAGCTTAGAAAATGGGAAATTGTACAAAGCATTGTGAACACCACTTCACTGCCGAACAGGCAGCTTAGAAAACTAAAATCAGAGCGAGAGCGTTTTATTGATGCTTCACTGCCGAACAGGCAGCTTAGAAATAGCCGACGCGGTTAAGCTGGCGGCAAAGTGGCTTCACTGCCGAACAGGCAGCTTAGAAAATCATCAGCCCACGCCTGCCAAGGGTCTCCAACTTCACTGCCGAACAGGCAGCTTAGAAATGTGACAATCCAAACGGCCATTATGCTATAAACTTCACTGCCGAACAGGCAGCTTAGAAACATGAAAAAATCCGGCTAACAAGGCCGGACAAGCTTCACTGCCGAACAGGCAGCTTAGAAAAAGTCGAGCACGCTATCATCATGAACGCGCGTCTTCACTGCCGAACAGGCAGCTTAGAAATATGCTATCGGCGCAAGTAAGTCAATCAGCAACTTCACTGCCGAACAGGCAGCTTAGAAATATCCGCGTTTTTTGACGGCACAGAATTACCGCTTCACTGCCGAACAGGCAGCTTAGAAAGTACTCGTGCGCGACAACCTGCCGGCGTAGCCCTTCACTGCCGAACAGGCAGCTTAGAAAATTAACAGCGCTCACAGGCTTCACAGGGCAAGCTTCACTGCCGAACAGGCAGCTTAGAAATTGACCACCCACCGATTCAATAACGTTACCGCCTTCACTGCCGAACAGGCAGCTTAGAAATGATGGCGTTGTGGCTATCGGTGCGAGATTCACTTCACTGCCGAACAGGCAGCTTAGAAATACGCTGAGAACTTCCCTGCTCAGCCGAGGGGCTTCACTGCCGAACAGGCAGCTTAGAAACTGAAAACATGGTCGGCTTTGATTCCAAAAAACTTCACTGCCGAACAGGCAGCTTAGAAAGGAAAAAAAACCAACAATTGGCGCAAATATGCCTTCACTGCCGAACAGGCAGCTTAGAAAGCCATGCCCCCTTTATGGGGGGCATGGTGGGCTTCACTGCCGAACAGGCAGCTTAGAAATGCTTAGCTATTTCTATGCGGAATTGCTCGATCTTCACTGCCGAACAGGCAGCTTAGAAACAACCATTAACCGCAGTAACTGGCTTAGTCGGCTTCACTGCCGAACAGGCAGCTTAGAAATAACAGTTCAGGCATCAACAACGGCACGCTGACTTCACTGCCGAACAGGCAGCTTAGAAAAATCCTGCAAGCCTGTTAACCGCGCCCAATATCTTCACTGCCGAACAGGCAGCTTAGAAAGTACTAGGGCAGGGCGTAGCAGTCGACAGCCGCTTCACTGCCGAACAGGCAGCTTAGAAATAGCCACTCGCGCGGAACTTGCGCATCATAGCCTTCACTGCCGAACAGGCAGCTTAGAAAATGCCGCATCAAGACTGCTGATATTGTCGATGCTTCACTGCCGAACAGGCAGCTTAGAAAATGAAAAAATCCGACTAACGAGGCCAGAAAAACTTCACTGCCGAACAGGCAGCTTAGAAAGATCAGCAAGCCGCCCGCCAGCGCGGTACCGCCTTCACTGCCGAACAGGCAGCTTAGAAACACCTGGGACGGGTAAGACTTTCACTGTTAAACTTCACTGCCGAACAGGCAGCTTAGAAAACTGCCGATAGGTTTGGATGCTGTGCCGTCATCTTCACTGCCGAACAGGCAGCTTAGAAAGCTACCAACAAACGCGGCTAAATCGCTGTCCTCTTCACTGCCGAACAGGCAGCTTAGAAACTGCCAGCCTAGCGTTACCGTTTTACCGATAGCTTCACTGCCGAACAGGCAGCTTAGAAAGTTACCTAGAATCTTATAGCGCTGTGTATTGCCTTCACTGCCGAACAGGCAGCTTAGAAAAACACTATGTTTTGTGGTGATTTTGTTTCGTTCTTCACTGCCGAACAGGCAGCTTAGAAATAGCATAAACGTCGCGGCTTTGTACCATACGTCTTCACTGCCGAACAGGCAGCTTAGAAAATGCCACCCTTGCTTTTCTTTTCGTCATTCACCTTCACTGCCGAACAGGCAGCTTAGAAAAGAAAATATTAGCCGAATTTAAAACAGACCTGCTTCACTGCCGAACAGGCAGCTTAGAAAATCGAAGCCATTGCGCAAATTGTTGCGGGCATCTTCACTGCCGAACAGGCAGCTTAGAAAGCTAAGTTATTGTTAGTTGCATACTCTAGCGGCTTCACTGCCGAACAGGCAGCTTAGAAAGCTACAACAGCAAACCAGCCACACCCGCTGGCCTTCACTGCCGAACAGGCAGCTTAGAAACTCAAAACGCAGTGATATTGGGCTTGCCGTACCTTCACTGCCGAACAGGCAGCTTAGAAAGCTGGGCTGCTGCTGTAGCTGATGATCACGTTCTTCACTGCCGAACAGGCAGCTTAGAAAAAGCCTTTCCAGCCCACTGGCGGCAACTCCCCCTTCACTGCCGAACAGGCAGCTTAGAAAGTCAGGCACGTTTACGGGCGTTAAATGTAGCGCTTCACTGCCGAACAGGCAGCTTAGAAATGCTAAAATTTGCAGCGTACCTGTACCAATCACTTCACTGCCGAACAGGCAGCTTAGAAATACATACTGCTCGCCTTGGAAAACTAGCACGCCTTCACTGCCGAACAGGCAGCTTAGAAATACACAGAGTATCAGCGGCAGGATATACAGGTCTTCACTGCCGAACAGGCAGCTTAGAAAATGACACAGGCAGGTCTGTAACGTTTGAAACGCTTCACTGCCGAACAGGCAGCTTAGAAAAACGGGTAGATTTAACCCTGTACCGCCTGATACTTCACTGCCGAACAGGCAGCTTAGAAAGTACTGCTCGAAATTCTCCGCATAATGCAAAGCTTCACTGCCGAACAGGCAGCTTAGAAAATCAAGGCGGCCAAATCTCCTACTATTTCCAACTTCACTGCCGAACAGGCAGCTTAGAAAATCAAGGCGGCCAAATCTCCTACTATTTCCAACTTCACTGCCGAACAGGCAGCTTAGAAAAGCCCGACAGACAGCCAGAAACTTGACAATGCCTTCACTGCCGAACAGGCAGCTTAGAAAAGTTAATCGGAATGCCAGCAACTAAAGCCGCTCTTCACTGCCGAACAGGCAGCTTAGAAAGCCAAAGCCACATGGATTTACATTTGAAGATTCTTCACTGCCGAACAGGCAGCTTAGAAAATGAAACCAAAGTTGACACCTAGACAATACACCTTCACTGCCGAACAGGCAGCTTAGAAATGCCCGCTGTACGTAATGATTATTGACCCGCCCTTCACTGCCGAACAGGCAGCTTAGAAAACGCAGCCCAATCGAAGATGAGTGGGCAGACACTTCACTGCCGAACAGGCAGCTTAGAAAAAACTATCAAGCGGCGGTCGTGCCGCATACCCTTCACTGCCGAACAGGCAGCTTAGAAACATATCCGTTATCGGCTTGCGCAACGCCTTAACCTTCACTGCCGAACAGGCAGCTTAGAAGTATGCCGCAGGAGGCTGCACAAGGTGCAGAGCCTTCACTGCCGAACAGGCAGCTTAGAAAAAGCCGTGTAAGCGTGGATCGCAAGAGCGTTACTTCACTGCCGAACAGGCAGCTTAGAAAAGAACCTCCACCAGTTGAGCCACCGCCACCAGCTTCACTGCCGAACAGGCAGCTTAGAAATGATACGCCTATCATCGTTATCATGCAGCGATCTTCACTGCCGAACAGGCAGCTTAGAAATCCAATCAAAAAGCCCCGCCGAAGCGGGGCATCTTCACTGCCGAACAGGCAGCTTAGAAATAGTGCCACACAAACAAAGGCCCCGTTATTTTCTTCACTGCCGAACAGGCAGCTTAGAAATAGTGCCACACAAACAAAGGCCCCGTTATTTTCTTCACTGCCGAACAGGCAGCTTAGAAAAGCCACGTATGCAACCCCGGGTGACATTCCTACTTCACTGCCGAACAGGCAGCTTAGAAAACCAACACTTAAACCAGATGATGCAGCGGCAACTTCACTGCCGAACAGGCAGCTTAGAAAAACTACTCTTACCTTTGAGTAGTTGGTGTTATCTTCACTGCCGAACAGGCAGCTTAGAAAGCCTTCGTCTTTGTGGTTTATCAGGTGACATTCTTCACTGCCGAACAGGCAGCTTAGAAAGGTAAACGTTACGTGTGATTGATTACCACAATCTTCACTGCCGAACAGGCAGCTTAGAAAACACTTAAATACTGCGAACGTGATCAAGATCGCTTCACTGCCGAACAGGCAGCTTAGAAAGTCGCCATCATACAGCGAATATTGCTTTTCTTCTTCACTGCCGAACAGGCAGCTTAGAAACAATACAAATAATGGGGCGCTTGCTCTGTCAATCTTCACTGCCGAACAGGCAGCTTAGAAATACCACGATATTTATATTCTGTGGCGTATCTGCTTCACTGCCGAACAGGCAGCTTAGAAATCTCTGTGATAATAACCGCAACGTATGCAAATCTTCACTGCCGAACAGGCAGCTTAGAAATGTGCCAGTTCGTTTTTGTTCAGCATCTTTGTCTTCACTGCCGAACAGGCAGCTTAGAAAGTCACGAACAATAGCTAAATAAAAATCATAAACTTCAATGCCGAACAGGCAGCTTAGAAATGATTGCGCTCGGTGATTGTGCCGCCCAAAGTCTTCACTGCCGCACAGGCAGCTTAGAAATTTACCCAAACGGTGCTACTGTTGACTGGTCTGTTCACTGCCGGACAGGCAGCAAGATTTTCCAACAATGCAAAACTGATCCACTTCAACAATTGAAATCTGATCCACTTATTTCTCTACCGGCATACATTCTAGAAATATATTATTATCAATTTATTGCATACCTAGCAGTTATAGTTCGCCTTGCCATGAGCAGGCGCGCGGATTTAGCAATTTTTTGTATAAGACTGTTTCTATACAAAAGCTTGCTTAAACCCGCCTATTGCTATTGTTTAAAGAGTATTTTCGAAATACCCACAATGCAAAACATTGAGGTTTTTATATCTTTATTAAATAAGGTTATTAATATTTTTCGAGCCTTACGAGTACGTTTATCGTCTGATCTGCGTGTTGCTAATACAAGCGCGGCGATACTTGTACTGAGTGAGGATAAGGCCAAGAAGCGACTGGCGAGGCAGTGTTTCGATGCCACTCTTGCCTGTTCTGGGCTGGTTGATGTTGAGTGGAGTTTGTAAAGGAATTCAAGCCCACCACGCAAAATCTGAGCTTTTAGCTAGCAGGCTGGGTAAGGATAATTAACACACCGCTCCAATCTAAACTGCGGCTTTGATTACCAACAGGAGCGATTTCTACGCCGGTGTAGATGCCTAGCAAGGGGATTTGTGCTTGCGTTAGCACACGTTGGATGAGTTTGGCTTCTGCTTGATTACCACAAATGCGCCCCGCGCAATCAAAGTATAGCGCGACAATAGGCTGGTGTTTATCGTCTTTGATGTGTTGTAGCAACTGTTCGGTTTGTTGTTGGGCTGCCTGCAGAATACTCTCTGTATCGCGCTGCATAATTTGCACTTGCATGCCTTCGTGAAAATCGGGTTCAAATAGAATGATTCCGTCATCGTTAGGCAATACGCCGCTGATCAGGCGCGTAACAAATGGCGTGCTGTACGAGGTTGGTATAGCAGAGGGATAACGGACACCGAGCGCTAGGCGTCTCACGGGGTGTTGTTGTCGCCATAAACTGTTGCCACTAACCTTGTCTAAAATGGCTGTTACTGGAGTATTGTCTAGCGTGTAAAGAAACTGCTGAAAAATACCTGTTATGGTAAAGCGTTGATGGTTGACTGGCGTGCAGCCATGCATGGCACTTATGTAAGGTTTTATTGCGCCCGACATCGTTAACGCTGTTGCTAAATGTTGACTGGCCTGTTGTTGATAAAATTGGCAAGTCGGACCAAATTGTAAATCAGCCAATAAACCGGCACCTACAATTGGCGTGCTAGCTGAAATTCGTTGGTATAATCCTTGAAGTAAAGGCGGTGAGGGAACGAGCACGGCAGGTTGTTGTTGACTGCCCGCATAACGCACTGAATCATAGAATAAGATGATTAACTCAGGATGTGTAAAAGCTGATAATGCCGCGCCTAAAGCTTGCCCAGCGAGAAAGGGATCACGTGCAAGTAAGTCGCTACAGGCGGCTTGAAATGTTACGTCGTTATGCACTGCGGTTAAGGCTAACGCCGCTGCGGGATACCCTTGTACGTCGATGATTTCCTGCGTGATGATCCCCACGGCTGAACCGCCCAATATCAGGGTATTTGCGCCGCATACGGCTCTAGCGCCATCGAGTAAACGCTGGTAATCGGTATTGGCACTGCAAAATAACAGTAACACGTCAGCCTGTGACAGGTCGCCATTTAACATTGCACGCGTTGCTAAATCTTTGCCTGCGTTAAACGCGGCGGCGGTGTTACTAAACGCTATCCCTGCGCGCATAAACTCTGTCCGTTTATTTACATGTGGTTATTTTAACGCAAATCAGCACATCTGCTAACACTTTCTTTTGCGCTATTTGCAAAGCGAGTTTATTGCATGTGTTGCTATCGTTGCTATCATTGCTTATCGGTTATGCTGAGCAGGCGGTAATGCGCGAGCTTGCATTTCTATAAAACTGTTTTATGCTGCCTACAATATATATTGCAGGTTGGTGCAAATGATAGGATTTTTAGTTTTACTGGTATTAGGCGTACTCGTTGGGGCAGTTTGTGGCATTGTAGCCATCGTACGTTTTAGTCAGTTACATCAGCAGCTCCAGCAGTTACAACAGCAATTGCAGCATTTGCAGGCAAGGTTTACGGCTAAGCCGAGTGACTCGAATTCATCATCGCCCACTTCAGCGACTCATGTCGACAGTCAAATGTTAGATGCCATCGTGCCTGTAACGCCTTATTCTGATGCAACCTTGGCGAGTAATGTGCCAACGCATGCTACAACGAATGCGCCAGCTACGGATCCCACGCTTATTATTAGTCCTATCGCGTATCATCACTTCGCTGAAACGACCTCGTCGAGAGAAACATTGATTGCCAATGCAGAACATGCAGAGCAAGCGGAGCAAATTAAAAGTTCTGTAGATCAGGGTGGGCGCCAACGTGAAATCAGTTCAGAAAGTATTGCAACAAGTTCTGTTAATAAGCCTAATACTGTAAACAGCAATTGGCTAAGCTGGTTAGAGCGCCAACTTATTGATCGCGGCATGGTGTGGCTAGGGGCTATTGCTTTAGCTTTTGGCGGAGTGTTTTTAGTGCGACATTCATTAGATGCGGGCTGGTTTTCGCCGACGTTACGGATTGCCAGTGGCGTGCTGCTAGGGCTGCTGTTACTGGGCGTGAGTGAGTGGCTGCATCAGAGAAAAATGCTGAGTCAAAGGTTAGAAAATTATATTCCGGCGGCATTAGCCAGTGCGGGCTTTATTACGATGTATGCTGCGCTGTTAATGGCGCAGAACCTGTATCAACTTATTCATCCGCTGCTTACCTTTGGCTTGTTGGCAAGCGTTGCGCTAACCGCGTCGTGGTTTTCGTTACGGCAAGGACCTATTTTAGCAGTGATCGGCATTATTGGTGCTTATGCGGTACCCATTTTGGTGGATACCGGCAGTCAAAATATACTGGGGTTAGTTTGCTATTTAGGGCTGATCACAGCATCGTCGGTGTGGGTAGAGCGCTATGTACAACGCGCGTGGTTATGGTTTTTGCCTATGCTGGCGCATTGTGCTTGGCTAACACTATTGATTATAGAGACTGGCGCGAGTCAGGTAGGGGTTTTATGGTGTGCCTTATTGCTAAGTTTTTTGGGATTAGTCTGGTTGCCACGCATCCAGTATGGTCGGCATGTGCAATTTGCGCCGGTATCCATGCGGTTGTGGTTGCCGCCTTTACGAGAGCATAGCTTAGGGTTAGTTTTATTGCTATTGAGCGTATTGTTACAGTTCCAATCAGCAAGTCCGTATCACTTTTATGCCACCCTTGCGTTAATGGTAGTGCTGTGGATGGCTGCGCTAACGGATGCCCGTTCAGAGTGTTGGTTGTGGGCCGCGGGGCTTATGGCGTTGCTTTGGATAAGCTTGCAGCAAGTGGTACTGATTAGCGATACCTTTACCCTATTTGATGGCATTGTACTGCACTGGCAAATTCTGCTGTGGCTGATCATTGCAGCGTCGTTGCTGGTGTCCGTTCGGATGCCGCAGCGTTTACAATGGTCTGCTTTTCTCGCTATTGCCCCTATTTTGGTCTTAGCGCTAAGCTTTTATCAATTGCCGCTGGCCTCTAAGCCGTTATTGCAATTGGCATGGATGTTTTATGCTGCCCTATTGGTGATTGTGCAAGCACTCTTGGCAAAGCGCGCGCGCTTACCCGTGCAAGCCTTTATCCATGGTGCTGGTGCTAATTTGGCGCTGAGCTTTAGTTTTACCCTCTATTTAAGTGCCGCAAATCTTACGTTGGCACTGGCGTTACAAGTGGTGATGTTAACGCTGTTAGCAATAAAACAACGGTTTCCTATACCGCATTGGGTGCTCAAAGCCCTTATTGCGGTCATCTTATTCCGTTTAACCGTCGCGCCGATGCTGGGGAGTTACGAAACGATTACTTTCTCAGGATGGCATTGGTCGCTCTGGGTGTATCCTGTGGTACTGAGCTGTTTTATGTTGGCTACCCGCCTGTGGCGACACACAGTGCTACAGCCATGGCTCGAAGGGGCGTGTTTGCATCTTGTAGCCGTGTTCATTACGGTACAAAGCCAATATTGGTTAAATGATCGGAGCCTAGATTTTAGCCAAATTACCTTTCAAACCCTCAGCGTTCACAGCGCCAATTGGCTATTATTGGCTTGGGTGTATCACTGGCGCAGTGAGCTGGCGGGCGCCTTACAGCGATTATACCGCATAGTTGCCGCCGGGCTGGTGGGCATGGCGCTTGTAGTACAAGCCGCAGTCTTGCTGCACTATAATCCATTTTTTAGCCATCAGGCGGTAGGCGAGTGGCCTGTTTTTAATTGGATTTTAGTCCTGTGGGGGATCCCTGCATTATTGCTGATTGCGCTGGCGCTTTTAAAAAGGCCACAGCTTTATCATCCATGGGGCTATACGATTGCTGCTGCGTTGGGCACCTTATTTGTATTAGGTAGCGTACGGCAGTTTTGGCAAGGGCCGATCATTGCTTGGAACTTACCCACCAGTACTGCTGAACATTATAGTTATTCTGTGGTGTTTTTAGCCTTGGCGGCTTTGTTAATTGTGCTGGCTGAATTACGGCAATGGTGGCCGCTGCGTAAAGCCGGCTTTGTCTTACTCAGCGTAGTGGTATTTAAGGTATTTGTGTTTGATCTAAACGAGCTTACGGGTTTACTGCGGGCCGCGTCATTTATCGGTTTGGGCGCAAGCCTAGTATTACTCAGCGCCTTATTTCAGCGTTTAGCAAAGCAGGTTAGGCCAGCGTAGCGGGTTCGGTTTGGTAGCGGCCGTTATAATCAAAATAGCTTTCTAGGTGCTGCCAGCCATGCTTTTGCTTTTTAAGTAAAATAAGGTGTGGCGGCCGAAATTTTTCTGCGAAGGCACACAATTCGCTGGCGTTAGTGAAGGCGGGAAAGGGGATGCCGGGCGCTTTACTATGCGGTTTGATAAAAGCGGCAAATACTGCTTGGCGTTGCGGGCGAGTGTCTAGCTTAAACCAGCGATAAAACGGATTACCTTCAATATCGTAATACGTTACCTTAAGCGAGCCGTTATCGTCGCTCAGTTGCATACTTTGACAGCGAAACAGGTGATGGTGTTGCTGATTTAGGACTTCACGAAGACGTTTATCAGGATCCACTAAAACCGATTGGCATTGATGACAACTGCGCGCGGCAATGTCATTCTCCGCACCACATTCAGGACAGCTACGGCTGCGAAAACGAAAATCGCATTGTTGACTTTGATCTGTCCTAGCGCTGATAAGGGAGGGTACTATTCCCTGACAACGACGACCATAATGTTCAATGATATCGTCATCACTGTCGGTGAGTCCCCAAAAAATATTGGCAAAGCCACACGCCGGACACGGAACTTGAACCGGCACCGACTTGCTATTGGGTTTAGGTTGCCCGACTTCCGGAAAATACAGATCGTAACCATTGGCAGCATAATCGATAATTAAACACTCGGTTTTACCCGGCGCTAAGCGTAATCCTCGGCCGACCATTTGTTGAAATAAGCTCACCGAGGCGGTGGGGCGCAAGATGGCAATCAGATCAACATGGGGCGCATCAAAGCCCGTGGTGAGCACCGACACATTCACTAAAAACTTCAACTGCTGTGCTTTAAATTGCGTAATAAGCGCATCGCGCTCGGCATGAGGCGTATTGGCAGTAAGCAGCGCCGCAGCGGTTCCCGTCAACAATTGCATGATTTCTTCAGCATGTTTTACCGTGCCGGCAAAGATAATCACACCTTGTCGTTGCGCCGCTAAATGCATGAGTTGTTTTACAATTAAGCGCGTCGCTCGGCCCATTTTACCCAGCAGGCTATTAACGTGCGATTCCGAATACTCTCCCTGCTCGTTGGGGCTAAGCTGACTAAAATCATATTGCGCGGTTAAGCCATCGTAAAGTTTCGGTGGCGTAAGATAACCGTGTTTAATCAGTGGGCGCAGTGGCAGTTCAAAAATACAATGCTCAAAAACAGGGTTGTCGGTATTGCCAATACGGCCGTGATAATGCTGGCGATAGATCCAACCGCTGCCAAGCCGATAAGGAGTGGCGGTGAGACCGAGAATTTTTAGTTGCGGATTGTATTGGCGTAAATGGGTGAAGATCTGTTGGTATTGGCTGTTTTCGGCAAGAGTAACCCGATGACATTCGTCGATAATCAACAACGAAAAAGGCTGCGAAAAGGCCGCTACATTTCGTGCGGCAGATTGCACACTCGCTACAACGGTTTTTGTGTTACTGGTTTTTTGTTGTAAACCTGCTGCAAAAATACCAGGCGCGTCGGTGAGTGCCGCAATTTTTTCAGCATTTTGGGCTACTAATTCCTTAACATGCGTCAAAATTAACACCCGTCCGCGTGCTTGGCGGGCAAGCTCCGCAATGACAATACTTTTACCGGCGCCTGTGGGCAGTACTAATACCGCGCTTGCGGTGTTTTTTTGAAAAAACGCTATGGTCGCATCAACAGCATGCTGTTGATAATCTCGTAATTGCATGAATGACAGGGCTGTGTACTAAGGCTTATTTTTGCGTAAGCCTAACACAAAATGGCTTACGCTACGTAGTGTATACCGTTCAGGGTAAAGTGTACGTTAGCGCTCGGAAATAAACACCGTCATAGATTAACACAGCGTTGTTTTGTTATTTTGATAGAGAAATAGGCATGTGGAAGGAGAAATAGGATGGCAAAAAAAGCATTTCAACTGACCTTGCAGCATAAGGTGTTATGGGTAGCAGCAGACGGTTTATGGACGCTTAGCACGGCGCAAGACTACGTAAAAACGTTCCGCGAATTAGTTTCGCCTATCATGCACGAGCCTTGGGCCATTGTGTTAGATATTCGCGGTTGGCAAGTCAGCCCCGCAGAGGTGTTTGCATTATTGGTAGAGAATACGCATTGGAGTTATCAACATAACTTGCATCACGTTGAAACCATATGCGCTGACAATGCCATGGTGATGTGGCAGTTTGCAAAAGCAACATTGGCAGAGAAGCCAGCGCATTTAGTCAGCCAAATTGCATTGGATGAATTTTCGGCCAAGCAGTCGTTGATCACAGCAGGGTACATTCAAGCAAATAGCTTGGTTTGAAAACACGTAATCGAGGAAATGCTGGGATGGTCTACAATTAAACTGGCAAACGAGTAAGCTTTTCGTTACAGCAAGGGCTGCTAAAACAGTTAGTTTTACTGCGTTTTGCCAGTAATGCGGTTTAATTAACCGCGTGGTAATTGAATTTTTTTATCTTCGGTTTGCCGGAATAACACCAAGGTTTTGCCGATAACTTGGACTTTTTGCGCCTTAGTTTCGCGAATAATGGCATCCATTATTAACACTTTCTGCTCGCGATCTTCACCCGGCACTTTAATTTTTATTAATTCGTGATGATTTAGCGCGTTTTCAATTTCGGCCACTACGCCTTCCGTCAGGCCATTGCCGCCCAATAAAATGACGGGTTTTAAATCATGGGCTTTGCTTTTTAAAAATTGTTTTTGTTTATTGGTGAGACTCATAAGGTTAGAATATCCGTAGAAAAGCTTGAATTATGCCTATTGTAGCGCCATCTACAGCATAAGACTATTTAAGAGTAGTAACATGACCAAGAAAAAACGCTCAGCCAGCTCTACCCGTTGGTTAAAAGAGCATTTTGATGACCAATTTGTGCAAAAAGCCCAGAAATTGGGGTTACGCTCGCGTGCCTCATTTAAGCTGGAAGAAATTCAGCAACAAGATAAACTGTTAAAACCGGGCATGAATGTCGTTGACTTAGGTTCTGCACCAGGCAGTTGGTCGCAGTATGTCGCCGGCGTGGTCGGTCAGCAGGGTACGGTAGTGGCTTGTGATATTTTACCCATGGATCCGTTAGCGGGCGTCGCTTTTTTACAAGGCGATTTTCGAGAAGAGGCAGTATTAGCGGCATTACTGAGCCGAATCGGCGGTAAGAACGTAGATGTGGTACTATCTGATATGGCACCGAATATGAGTGGTAATGATACAACCGATCAAGCCCGTTCTATGTACTTGGTAGAATTAGCCTTGGAAATGTGTCATAACGTGTTAAAGCAAAATGGCAGTTTCGTGGTCAAAGTATTTCAAGGCGATGGTTTTGAGCAGTACCTGAAAGACGTGAGAGCTGTTTTTAGTACGGTTAAAATTCGTAAGCCTGATTCGTCACGTGCCCGTTCACGTGAGACATATATCGTGGCTACCGGCTTCAAACTTTAGTAAAGTAGGCCGTAATTAATGATTTCTAGAGTAAAGATGAGGTTATCACCTTGAGCGACATGGCAAAAAATCTGATTGTCTGGTTAGTAATCGCTGTTGTACTGATGTCAGTATTTAACAGTTTTGGGCCGAGTGAAAACACTGACCGCCAGACTAGCTACACCCAGTTTGTAAAAGAAGTTAATCAGGGGCTGATCCGCGAAGTGAAAATTGAGCGTTCAGGCGTGATTACGGGCGTTAAGCGCAGCGGTGAGCGTTTTGAAACCGTGTTGCCAGTGAATGATCCTAAATTAATGGATGATTTAATCACGGCTGACGTTCGCGTGCTGGGTGCTAAACCTGAAGAAAGTAGCTGGTTAGCTACCATCTTCATTTCATGGTTCCCAATGTTACTGCTAATTGGTGTATGGATTTTCTTTATGCGCCAAATGCAAGGTGGTGGCGGTAAAGGAGCCATGTCTTTTGGTAAAAGCAAAGCGCGCTTAATGGGTGAAGATCAGATCAAAACTACTTTTGCTGATGTTGCCGGGTGTGATGAAGCAAAAGAAGAAGTATCTGAACTAGTGGATTACTTAAAAGAGCCTTCACGCTTCCAGAAATTGGGCGGTAAGATCCCTAAAGGGATCTTGATGGTTGGCCCACCAGGTACCGGTAAAACGTTATTGGCAAAAGCCATTGCGGGTGAAGCTAAAGTTCCGTTCTTTACCATTTCAGGCTCTGATTTCGTAGAAATGTTTGTTGGTGTGGGTGCGTCGCGCGTTCGAGATATGTTTGAACAAGCGAAAAAAGCGGCGCCCTGTATTATCTTCATCGACGAAATTGACGCTGTAGGTCGTCAACGCGGCGCCGGTTTAGGCGGTGGTCACGATGAACGTGAGCAAACCTTAAACCAAATGCTGGTTGAAATGGACGGTTTTGATGGTAACGAAGGCATCATTATTATTGCCGCTACCAACCGTCCTGACGTATTAGATGCGGCGTTATTGCGTCCTGGTCGTTTTGACCGTCAAGTTGTTGTCGGCTTGCCAGATGTACGGGGTCGTGAACAAATTTTAAAAGTGCACATGCGCAAAGTGCCAATGGCAGATGATGTAAAAGCCAGTGTCATTGCACGAGGCACACCGGGTTTCTCAGGTGCAGATTTAGCCAACTTGGTAAATGAAGCCGCGCTGTTTGCTGCACGTGGTAACCGCCGTGTGGTGAGCATGGAAGAGTTTGAGCGTGCGAAAGACAAAATTATGATGGGTGCTGAACGTCGTTCTATGGTCATGACCGATGCAGAGAAAGAGATGACGGCGTATCATGAAGCGGGCCATGCCATTATTGGTTGTTTAGTGCCAGAGCATGATCCGGTACACAAAGTTACTATTATTCCTCGTGGTCGTGCTCTAGGTGTTACGTTCTTCCTGCCTGAGCAAGATGCAATCAGTGTAAGCCGTCGTAAATTAGAAAGTAAAATTTCGGTTGCTTACGGTGGCCGTTTGGCGGAAGAAGTCATTTACGGTACTGATGCTGTGTCAACTGGTGCATCGCAAGATATTAAATACGCTACTTCTATTGCCCGTAACATGGTTACGCAATGGGGCTTCTCTGAGAAATTAGGGCCATTGCTTTATGCAGAAGAAGAAGGTGAAGTGTTCTTAGGTCGTAGCATGGCGAAAGCCAAGAATATGTCAGATGAAACAGCGTCTATTATTGATAGCGAAATTAAAGCCATTATCGATCGTAACTATGATCGGGCGAAGCGTCTGTTAGACGAAAACATGGACATTTTACATGCCATGAAAGATGCTTTAATGCTTTACGAGACAATTGATTCACGCCAAATCAAAGAGCTGATGGATCGTAAGCCAGTAAGCCAACCAGAAAACTGGGAACCTCGTGATAAAGGTTCAAAGGGCGACGGTGGCGATGACGCCAAAGCTGAAAAAGCAGCTCCTACGGCAACAGACAAGCCGTCAGAAAGCACAGCTGTTTAAGCATGCTGGCAGTAATCTAAGATATTGCTATAATCACAACCCCGGGCTTGCCCGGGGTTTTTATTATAAAAGCAGGTTGGGCTTGTTGCACCATAGCATGTTGGCAATAAGCGTATATTAGTCCAATCAAAGCCAAATGAGATCCTTATGCAATTACAGTTACCACGGCAGCGAGTATTGTCGCTGTCGCGTCCTCAGGTTATGGGTATTTTAAATGTAACGCCTGATTCTTTCTCGGATGGCGGTAAGCATCGTGCTTTAGATCAGGCATTATTTGCCGCTGAGCAAATGTTGCGTGATGGTGCCACTATTCTAGATATTGGTGGTGAATCAACACGGCCAGGTGCGGCAGAGGTCACAACAGAAGAGGAATTGGTGCGGGTGGTACCCTTAATAACCGCTATTAGGGCGCGTTTTGATTGCGTTATTTCTATTGATACCAGTAAAGCGGCTGTTATGTCAGCAGCGGTTCAGGCCGGTGCTGATATCATTAATGATGTAAGAGCATTACAAGCGCCTAATGCCTTATCGGTTGCCGCGTCGCTTGGCGTTCCAGTCTGTATTATGCATATGCAAGGCGCACCACGTACTATGCAACAGGCGCCACAATATAACGATGTGGTGGCAGAGGTTTACCAGTTTTTAATCGAACGGGCCATGCAATGCCAGCAAGCGGGTATTGCTGTCCAGCAAATCATTCTCGATCCGGGGTTTGGTTTTGGCAAAAGCGTGGCACACAATTATCAATTATTAAACGCATTACCCCAGTTTGTGCAAAGTGGTTATGCGGTATTGGCGGGAATGTCGCGTAAATCGATGATTGGTCAACTGTTAGACATACCCGTATCAGATCGGTTGTCGGGCAGTCTTGCGTGCGCAACCTTAGCAGCTTATGCTGGGGCGCAAATTATTCGAGTGCATGATGTTAAAGAAAGTGTTCAGGCCGTGCGGATTGCCGCTGCGGCGCGCTATGGAGTGTAAGGGATGAGCAGAAAATATTTTGGTACTGATGGTGTTCGTGGTCGGGTTGGCGAATTCCCCATTACCCCTGAATTTGCGATGAAATTAGGATGGGCTGCAGGTCGTGTCTTATCGCAGCGCGGTACACGTAAGGTATTAATAGGTAAAGATACACGTATTTCTGGCTATTTATTAGAAACCGCACTAGAAGCGGGGTTGATTGCTGCGGGCATCGATGTTCGCCTATTAGGCCCCATGCCAACACCGGCCGTAGCATATTTAACGCGTACCTTCCGAGCCGAAGCTGGTATTGTGATTAGCGCCTCTCATAATCCGTATTATGATAATGGCATTAAATTTTTCTCAGCCGACGGCACCAAGTTACCAGACGATATTGAGCTGGCAATTGAGCATGAGCTGGAACAGCCTATGGTGTGCGAGTCGTCAGAGAAGTTAGGTAAAGCGGTGCGGATTAACGATGCGGCTGGCCGCTATATCGAATTTTGCAAAAGCCATTTAAGTAATAATTTATCACTAAGTGGTTTGAAAATTGTAATCGACTGTGCCCATGGTGCCACCTATCATATTGCTCCTGCGGTATTTAAAGAGTTAGGTGCAAATGTTATCACCATTGGCTGTCAACCCGATGGTTTGAATATCAATGATAAATGCGGTGCTACCCATACCGATTTATTAAAAGCCACGGTATTAGAGTTACAGGCGGATTTGGGGATTGCATACGATGGTGATGGCGATCGTGTAATGATGGTCGATCAGCATGGTCGGGTTCTCGATGGCGATGAAATTGTTTATATTATCGCGCGTGCTGCCAAAGAAGCCGGCACCTTGCAAGGTGGCGTAGTGGGGACCTTAATGAGCAATATGGGTCTTGAGTTGGCCTTAGGCAAGCTTGATATTCCTTTTGCTCGCAGTAAAGTGGGCGATCGTTACGTTATGGAATTGCTACGCGAATACAATTGGCGTATTGGTGGTGAGAATTCGGGTCATGTGCTCAACTTAGATTACACTTGTACTGGTGATGGTATTATTGCTTCCTTACAAGTGCTCACGGCGATGTTATCCAGTGGTAAGAGTTTGGCTGATTTATGCAGCGATATGCATAAATTACCGCAAGTACTGGTAAACGTTAAATTTGCTAAGGGTAGTGCACCATTAGAAAAGTTGAATGTACAGCAAAGCATTAGTGAAGTGGAAGCCGCTTTAGCGGGTAAAGGCCGTGTGCTGATCCGCAAATCAGGTACTGAGCCGTTAATTCGCGTAATGGTGGAAGGTGAAGACGAGGCGGAAGTGCGTGCCTACGCCGAGAAAATTGCTGCTGCAGTAAAAATTGCCAGCTAAGCACAGGTGTTTCTACTAAGCCTATAATCATCGTCAACGAATAGCTAAAATGCCCGGTAAAACGGGCTTTTTAGTTAAAAAATGTGCAACTAACAGCCCGTGATTGCGAAAAGCTTGTTCTCTGCAGTAAGCTTGGTTACTATCAGCGCGGATGAGCAAAGGACAAAGCCGAATGTCGCGTAATTACTTGATTGCCGCAAATTGGAAAATGAACGGTTCCAACGCTTTAGTTAAGTCGATGTGTGCCGAGTTAACGCCTGTTTTAAGCCAATTATCACCTGAGATTGCGGTGTTAATTTGTCCTCCTGCAACCTTGTTAACTGCCTTTACAGGGGTAAACGCCTTGGCTATTGGTGGGCAAGATGTGAGTGCTGAGGGAGCAGGGGCTTATACCGGTCAGCTAAGTGCAGCCTTGTTGCTAGAAGCCGGAGCAACCTACGCCATAGTGGGGCATTCTGAGCGTCGTCAGTATCAAGGCGAAACCGATGAGCTTGTCGCGGCTAAAGTTGCACAAGCAATTGCCGCGGGCTTAACTCCCGTGCTTTGTGTTGGTGAAACGCTAGCAGAGCGGCAGCAAGAAAAAACACAACAGGTTATTGCGAAACAATTAATGGCGGTGTATGCTTCGCACCCCGAATTGCTGGTGAAATCAGTGATTGCTTATGAGCCAATTTGGGCCATAGGAACGGGATTATCGGCGACACCAGAACAAGCCCAGGAAACGCATGCGTTTATCCGGGATACGCTAGCGCAGCTTAATCAAGATGCGGCTGAGCAAGTAAGAATTTTATATGGCGGCAGTGTTAATGCAGAGAATTGCTCAGCACTTTTTACACAGCCAGACATAGATGGCGCTTTAGTGGGCGGTGCTAGCTTAAAGCCAGACGAGTTTGCTAAAATTTGCCTTAGTATTAAGATTGGCGCAAAGGAATAAACATGTACGAAATATTTGTTGTATTTTATTTATTGGTTTCTATCGCGCTGATTGTTTTAGTGTTAATCCAGCACGGTAAAGGTGCAAGCATGGGTGCCGCATTTGGCGCTGGTGCGTCTGGTACTGTATTTGGTTCAAGTGGTACAGGTAATTTTTTAACAAAAACAACCACCATTTTAGCTATTTTGTTTTTCATTTTAAGCATTGCCTTGGGTAACCTTACGGCAAAACAAAGCAAGCCTGATGATGGTTCAGATTTCTTTCAAACGGTTCCAGCGTTATCTGAACAGGCTCCGGCTAAAAAAGATGAAAAAAACGATATTCCAGTAGGAAACTAAGCTTTACACGCCGAGGTGGTGAAATTGGTAGACACGCTATCTTGAGGGGGTAGTGTCTTCGGACGTGCGGGTTCAAGTCCCGCTCTCGGCACCAAATAAAGCAAGCTGCGGCTTGCGCTATCAGAATAGGCACTATATAATGTGCGCCAGTTACGGACGCGGGATGGAGCAGCCTGGTAGCTCGTCGGGCTCATAACCCGAAGGTCGTCGGTTCAAATCCGGCTCCCGCAACCAAATTTGAAATGGTTTGTTATGGTGAATAAGCCCTAGGGCTCCTCTCTACAACCACAGGGCGAAGGTGTTAAATCCGGCTCCCGCAACCAAATCAACAACCATTATGCATTGGCGATATGTGTAATGATTAGATGTACTTCGCCCCGCTTGTTCGGGGCGTTTTCGCATCTAGAGTCCGTGTTTTATGCAGTAATGGGCGCTTCGCCCATTTTTTATTTGTGTTTCGGAGGTCTTTTTTGGCTAGACAAGAACAGCAACTAACCGAGCTGCTGACACCGACTGTGGAAGCAGCCGGTTATCAATTGTGGGGTATTGAGTTGGTCCGTGCTGGCCGCCATACCACCCTGCGAATTTTTATCGATAAGGCAGACGGCATCACGGTAGATGATTGCGCGTTAATCAGTCGTGAAGTCAGCGCTTTGCTGGATGTTGAAGATCCTATCCCTAATGAATACACCTTAGAGGTGTCTTCACCTGGTATGGATCGCCCGTTATTTACCGAAGCACAATTTACCCAATATGTTGGTCAAAAAATCGAAGTGAAACTTACCGTTCCGCAAGATGGCCGGCGCAAATTTAAAGGATTACTGACGTCGTTTGATGGCGACATGTTAGTAATTGAAGTGGATGGCAAACCCTGTAGTTTGCTTTTCGATAATATTGATAAAGCAAACGTGGTGCCCGTTTTTTAAGGTAACCAGGTAGCGACAGAGTGAGGCATATACAATGGCAAAAGAAATACTATTAGTTGTTGATGCAGTTTCGAATGAAAAATCTGTTCCTCGGGAAAAAATTTTCCAGGCATTAGAATTTGCATTAGCGGCCGCCACAAAAAAGAAAAATGAAGGCGATATCGAAGTTCGGGTAACGATTGATCGTAAAACCGGTTCATACGAAACATTCCGCCGTTGGGAAGTCATTGCTGATGATGCATTGATGGAACACCCGTACCGCGAAATGACCTTGTCAGCAGCGCAGTACGATGAGCCTTCTATTAAATTGGGTGATTATGTAGAAGAACAGATTGATTCTGTAGAATTCGATCGTATTACCACCCAAATGGCTAAACAAGTTATCGTGCAAAAAGTACGCGAAGCTGAACGCTCACAAGTGGTTGAAGCCTATATTGATCAAGTAGGTGAATTAGTCACTGGCGTGGTGAAAAAAGTCAATCGTGAAAGCATCATCGTTGATTTAGGGAACAATGCTGAAGCCATGTTGCCGCGCGAAGAGATGTTACCACGCGAAACTTATCGCCCAGGCGATCGTATTCGTGGCTTACTGTTTGATGTGAAACCTGAAGCGCGTGGCGCACAATTATTTTTAAGCCGGGCCAAGCCAGAGATGTTGCTGGAATTGTTCCGAATTGAAGTGCCAGAAATTGGCGAAGAAATGATCGAGCTGCGTGGTGCGGCACGGGATCCAGGTTCACGTGCCAAAATTGCTGTTAAAAGCAATGATCGTCGCATCGATCCGGTTGGTGCTTGTGTTGGTATGCGTGGTTCTCGCGTACAAGCCGTGTCGAACGAGTTAGGTGGCGAGCGAGTTGATATCGTGTTGTATGATGATAATGATGCGCAATTTGTCATTAACGCCATGGCGCCGGCTGAAGTTGCCTCTATTATTGTGGATGAAGATACTCATTCAATGGATATCGCCGTAGAAGATTCTAACTTAGCGATGGCCATTGGTCGTAATGGTCAAAACGTTCGTTTAGCTAGCCAATTAACGGGCTGGGAACTAAACGTGATGTCTGTATCCAATATGAAAAAGAAACATCAGGAAGAAACCGAGAAAGTGCGTCAAGTCTTTATGGATGCCCTGGAAATCGATGAAGATTTCGCTGATGTATTAGTAGAAGAAGGTTTCTCGACCTTAGAAGAAATTGCTTATGTTCCTGTAAGTGAACTGCTTTCAATTGATGGCTTAGATGAAGCCACTGTCGAAATTTTACGTGGTCGTGCAAAAGATGTCTTAACTACTCGGGCGTTAGCCAGTGAAGAATCGCTGGAAGATGCTAAGCCAACTGAACAATTGTTGGCATTAGAAGGTTTAGACACGCACACCGCTTATGTGATTGCCAGCAAAGGGGTAACCACCCTGGATGACTTGGCCGAATTAGGTGTAGATGATTTGTTAGAAATTGCCCAAATGACCGAAGATAAAGCGGCTGAGCTGATTATGGCTGCACGTAATATTGTTTGGTTTAATGAAAGTAACTAAGTAGTCAACGGAGGTAACAACACAAATGGCAGAAGTCACCATAGAGAAATTGGCCAGTGATGTCGGTACAACTGTTGATCGGTTAGTGCAACAATTTGCTGATGCAGGTATTACCAAGGCACAAGGCCAATCGGTAACCGAAGAAGAGAAAAAAACGCTGCTGGATCATTTAAGTAAGCAGCACGGCGGTAAGGCTAACGAGCCTGCTAAATTAACCTTGGTTCGCAAAGAAAAAACTACCTTGAGTGTTGCGGGTGGTGCTGGGCGTAATCGTGAAATTCAGGTTGAAGTGCGCAAGCAAAAAACCTTTATTAAAAAGCCTATGCTAGACGACGCCGCGTTAAAAGCGCAGGAAGAAGCGCGTTTAGCGGAAGAGAAAGCAAAAGCCCAAGCCGAAGCGGCCCGCTTAGAAGCCGAGCGCCAAGCGCGTGAAGCCGCGCAACTGAAAGCGAAAGAAGACGCTGAGCGTAAAGCGGCTGAAGCAAAAAAGCGCGATGAACAAAAGAGTGCGCAATTAGCTAAAGACGATCCGGAAGAAGCGGCGCGTCGTGCGGCAAAAGAAGAAGCACGCAAAGAAGCTGATCGTATTCGCCAACAGCAAGAAGCTGAAGCCTTACGTAAGCTTGAAGAAGAAGCTCGCAAACAGGCAGAAGAAGCTCGCCGGTTAGCGGAAGAAAATGGTGAGCGTTGGGCGCAGGAAGAAAAAGTTAAGCCTGCCGATACTGACGATTACCACTTGACCAGCAACCAGTTCGCTAAGCAGGCTGAAGACGAAGTCGACGCCAAAGAAGAACGTGCAGGTCGTCGTGGTGTCGGTAAAAAAGCGCCTGTTGCCAAAGGCAAGAAAACTAAAGACGATGTGAACGATAAAGAAGCCTTTAATCGTGCTAATCGTCATGCCAAGAAAAAGAAAACGCCAACCAGTATGCAGCATGGCTTTAACAAGCCTGCACAACCAGTAGAGCGTGAAGTTAAAATTGGTGAAACCATCACTGTGGCTGAATTAGCCGCCAAAATGGCTGTTAAAGCCTCTGAAGTGATTAAAGTGATGATGAAGATGGGGGCTATGGCCACCATCAACCAAGTTATTGATCAAGAAACTGCTGCTATCGTTTGTGAGGAAATGGGGCATAAATTTACCCTGACCAAAGAAAACGAGTTAGAAGAAGCCGTAATGTCTGACCGTGAAGGTCAAGGTGAGCTAGAGTCTCGCGCACCGGTCGTGACGGTAATGGGTCACGTTGACCATGGTAAAACGTCATTACTTGACTACATTCGTAAAGCGAAAGTGGCGGACGGCGAAGCCGGTGGTATTACGCAGCATATCGGTGCCTACCATGTAGAAACCGAGCGCGGTATGGTGACCTTCTTAGATACGCCAGGTCACGCAGCGTTTACGTCAATGCGGGCTCGTGGTGCGAAGGCAACCGATATCGTTATTTTGGTGGTTGCGGCGGATGATGGTGTGATGCCACAAACTAAAGAAGCCATTCAACATGCGAAAGCTGGTAATGTGCCATTAGTGGTTGCGGTAAATAAAATTGATAAGCCGTCGGCTGATCCGGATCGTGTGCGTAATGAATTATCGCAGTACGATGTTATTTCGGAAGAGTGGGGCGGTGATACCCAGTTTGTGCCAGTATCGGCCAAAACCGGGCAAGGTATTGACGATTTATTAGAAGCCATCTTAAACCAAGCCGAATTGTTAGAATTAAAAGCGGTTCATCAAGGTTTAGGCCGTGGTGTGGTGATCGAGTCACGCTTAGATAAAGGCCGTGGTCCCGTTGCGTCTATCCTGGTACAAGAAGGTACGTTAAAGCAGGGCGACATTGTACTTTGTGGCTTTGAATACGGCCGTGTCCGGGCAATGCGCGATGAGAACGGCAAAGAAGTGAAATCGGCTGGCCCATCTATTCCGGTAGAAATCTTAGGCTTGTCGGGTGTACCACAAGCGGGTGACGAAGTGACAGTGGTCAAAGATGAGCGTAAGGCCCGTGAAGTTGCGCTGTATCGTCAAGGTAAATTCCGTGATGTTAAATTGGCCCGTCAGCAGAAATCGAAACTAGAAAACATGTTCGCAAACATGGCTGAAGGTGACGTGTCTGAACTGAATATCGTGTTAAAAGCCGACGTACAAGGTTCGGTAGAAGCGATTACGGAGTCGTTGATGAAACTGTCAACGGATGAAGTAAAAGTGAAGATTGTTGGCTCAGGTGTCGGTGGTATTACTGAAACTGACGTGACCCTAGCGACAGCCTCTTCGGCAATCGTCATCGGCTTTAACGTACGTGCTGATGGCACGGCACGTAAATTAGTTGAAGATGAAGGCTTAGACTTACGTTATTACAGCATCATTTATGAGCTGTTAGACGAAGTTCGTGCGGCCATGACCGGTATGTTAGCGCCTGAGTTTAAACAACAGATCATTGGTTTGGCTCAGGTACGTGATGTGTTCCGTTCACCGAAGTTTGGCGCAATTGCTGGCTGTATGGTGACTGAAGGTATCATCAAACGTAATGCCCCTATCCGCGTATTGCGTGATAACGTGGTGATTTACGAAGGTGAGCTGGAATCACTGCGTCGCTTTAAAGATGACGTGAGCGAAGTACGTAATGGCTTTGAGTGTGGTATCGGCGTGAAGAACTACAACGATGTGCGCGAAGGCGATCAGATTGAAGTATTCGAAACCATCCAGGTTGAGCGTACGCTATAATTACTGATGTAACACATTAATTTATCAGGGGCACATGTTGCCCCTGTTGTGTTTATACTCTTCGTCTTTCAAGCTGCACGGGTGTTGGCTACGCTCGTGAACCCTAGTCACTTAGTACTGCTAAGCTCATAGGGCCTCACAATCGAAGCCGCCTAGGTGCAACGTGAAATCCATTGAGTAAATACTCTTGGTCTTTCAAGCTGTTCTTTAACAGCAAAGATTACGAGTAGACATGCAAAAAACTAGGATTGACAAAGTATGGCTAAAGAATTTTCCCGGGTTGACCGGCTTTCACAACAAGTGAAAAAAGAAATGGCGGTGATTTTGCAGCGCGAGATAAAAGATCCTCGCTTGCACACCATGATTACGGTATCAGATGTTGAAGTATCACGCGATTTATCACACGCTAAGGTATTTGTGACCTTTTTAGGTATGGATAACGCTAAAGTTGAAGATAACTTAAAGATTTTAAACGATGCGGCAGGTTATGTGCGTAGCTTAATTGGTAAGCGGATCCAAACCCGCATTGTGCCACATATCCGCTTTGCCTTTGACGAATCGTTAAACGAAGGGATCCGTATGGCCAGCTTGGTAGAAACAGTGCGCCGTGATGACGAGCGTCGTCGTAAAGAAGCTGGACAAGAAACCGATCGGCCAGAAAAAGGTGGAGAAGAGGAATAATGCGCGCCCGTAAAAACGCGCGGCAAGTGCATGGTATTTTGCTGCTGGATAAACCGTTAGAGGTTAGCAGCAACGGTATTTTGCAGCGCGTGCGTTGGTTGTATCAAGCCGCAAAAGCGGGGCATACTGGGGCATTGGATCCAATGGCATCGGGCTTACTGCCCATTTGTTTTGGTGAGGCAACCAAATTTAGTCAATTTTTGCTAGATACCGACAAAACATATCGAGTTACCGCTAAGTTTGGTGTGCGCACGAGTACCAGTGATGCGGAAGGTGAGGTGATTAGCGAAAAGCCTGTTAGCTTTAGTGATGTCGAACTGGAGCAGGCGATGCAGGCGTTGCGGGGCGATATCTTGCAAGTGCCTACCATGTTCTCAGCACTAAAGTATCAGGGACAGCCGTTATACAAATATGCGCGCCAAGGTATCGAAGTGCCGCGTGAAGCCAGGCCTATTAGTATTTTTCGCTTTGAGCTGATATCGCGTCAGCACGACAGTGCCGACTTTATTGTGCATTGTTCTAAAGGCACCTATATCCGCACCTTGATTGATGATCTGGGTGAAGCCTTAGGTTGCGGTGCTCATGTGGCCAAATTGCATCGTACCCACGTAGGGCCTTTTAAAGCCGAACAAATGATCACGCCCGCCCAGTTAGAAGCATTAAATAGTGAGGCAAACTGGTCAGCGCTTGACGCTTTATTGCTGCCTATGGATGCCGGCTTAGTGGGTCTGCCAAGTCTTACCTTGGATGCCCAACAGCAAAAACACATTATGCATGGTCAATCGTGTAACGTAAATTTGCCGGATACAGCGAGTGTAAAATTGTACAGCGAAACGGCTCAATTGCTAGGGATTGGTGAAGTAATTAGCGGAGAGCTCCAAAGTCGCCGACTGGTTAATCTAGAACTGCTCAGTGCGTTTGAGTAGTTTAATCTGCTTGTATAAATAGCGTGTGGCAGGTAAAATATGCGCTGTTTTGCTGCCGCTGGATGAGTGATCGGCGGAAAGCGTATCTTAGTTCACTCACATTTGGAGAAATATCATGGCTTTAAACGCTGCTGATAAGGCTAAAATTGTTGTTGATTTTGCTGTTAAGCAAGGCGACACCGGTTCACCAGAAGTTCAAGTTGCATTGTTAACTGCTTCTATCAACCACTTGCAAGGTCACTTTGCAGAACACAAGCACGATTTCCACTCTCGTCGTGGCTTACTGCGCATGGTTAGCCAGCGTCGTAAATTGTTAGATTATTTAAAAGGCAAAGATCAGACTCGCTACGCGACGCTGATTGAGCGTTTAGGTTTACGTCGCTAAGACGGAACAAAAAAAGAGGCTTTCGAGCCTCTTTTTTTATGGGTTTTTACCGACAATTTCCTATAGTAATTTTTTTATGGCTGAGCCACGGAACTATCTTTTGTTCTAGGTTACAGAGTATACTGTTATCGTAAATAAAACAGAGTAAGACATCGCAATTCGGCGATTAAAGCAAAGGAACATACCACGTGACTCCCATCGTAAAATCATTCCAGTTCGGCCAACACACTTTAACCTTAGAAACCGGCGTAATCGCCCGTCAGGCAGATGCCGCAGTGCTGGCAAGCCTGGGAGATACCTCCGTTTTAGTAACTGTTGTTGGTAAAAAAGAAGCTAAGCCTGGTCAAGACTTCTTTCCATTAACCGTAAATTACCAGGAAAAAATGTATGCCGCTGGCCGTATTCCGGGCGGTTTTTTTAAGCGTGAAGGCCGTCCAAGCGAAGGCGAAACCTTAACTTCGCGTTTAATTGACAGACCTATTCGTCCGTTGTTCCCAGAAGGTTTCAATAACGAAGTTCAGGTTATTGCGACTGTGGTCTCTGTACAACCTGAAATCCAGCCAGACATCGTTGCCTTAATCGGTACTTCTGCCGCCTTAGCCTTATCAGGTATTCCATTCGCGGGTCCTATCGGTGCCGCCCGTGTTGGTTATATCAATAACCAATACGTATTAAACCCATCAGAAGACGAGCTGAAAACCTCTAAGTTAGACTTAGTGGTTGCCGGTACTGCCGGTGCGGTATTAATGGTGGAATCAGAAGCCAGCATCCTGTCAGAAGATGTGATGCTAGGTGCGGTTATGTATGGTCATGAGCAAATGCAAATTGCTATTAATGCCATCAATGAATTTGCTGCTGAAGGCGGCAAGCCTAAGTGGAACTGGCAAGCGCCTGCCAAGAACGAGCCATTAATTGCTAAAATTGATGAGCTGGCTCGCGGCCAATTAGGCGAAGCTTACCAGATCACTGAAAAAGCTAAGCGCTATGAGCGTATTGCTGAAATCAAAGCGGCTTTAGTTGAAAAGTTGACTGCTGAGCTGGCTGAAGGCGAAGAGTTAAACAAAAACGAAGTAGGCGAGATTTTCCACGATTTAGAATCAAAAGTAGTGCGTGGCCGTATCACCAAAGGTGAGCCGCGTATTGATGGCCGCGATCCAGAAATGATCCGTGGTTTAAGCGTGATGACGGGCGTATTACCACGTACTCACGGTTCTGCATTATTTACCCGTGGTGAAACTCAGGCGCTGGTAACAGCAACCTTGGGTACAGCCCGTGATGCCCAAAACATCGATGATTTGTTAAGTGCTAAAACCGATACCTTTATGCTGCATTATAACTTCCCTCCATACTGTGTGGGCGAGACTGGCATGGTAGGTTCACCGAAGCGTCGCGAAATCGGCCATGGCCGTTTAGCTAAGCGTGGTGTGTTAGCGGTAATGCCAGATTTTAATGATTTCCCATACACTGTTCGTATCGTGTCTGAAATCACCGAATCTAACGGTTCAAGCTCTATGGCTTCTGTGTGTGGTTCTTCATTAGCCCTGATGGATGCGGGTGTACCTATCAAAGCCTCTGTAGCGGGTATCGCTATGGGCTTGGTGAAAGAAGGCGATGACTTCGTTGTTCTGTCAGATATCTTAGGTGACGAAGATCACTTAGGGGATATGGACTTTAAAGTAGCCGGTACTACCGAAGGTATTACTGCACTGCAAATGGACATTAAGATCGACGGTATTACCCAAGAAATCATGCAAATTGCGCTTAAGCAAGCTAAAGCGGCACGTTTGCATATTCTGAACGTAATGGATCAGGCGATCAGCGGTCACCGTGAAGAAATGTCTGAATACGCGCCACGTATTTACACCATGAAGATTAACCCGGAGAAAATCCGTGAAGTTATCGGTAAAGGTGGTGCGGTAATTCGTCAAATCACTGAAGAATCAGGTACCACTATTGAGCTGGAAGATGACGGCAGTATCAAAATTGCTGCAACGACCGCCAAAGCCGCGCAAATTGCTATCGACAAGATCAATGCGATTACTGCAGAGATTGAAGTTGGTACTATTTACCAAGGTGAAGTGGTACGTATCGTTGATTTCGGTGCTTTCGTTAACGTCTTACCAGGCAAAGATGGTTTAGTACACATTTCACAAATCTCTGATGAGCGTGTGCAAAATGTTAGCGAGCATTTGCAAGTCGGTCAGAAAGTTGCTGTTAAGGTACTAGAAGTTGATAAACAAGGCCGCGTGCGTCTGAGTATCAAAGAAGCCGTTGCTAAACCTGCTGCAGAAGCGGCTACAGAAGTATAATAGTGACGAAAACGCTACTTAAACTCGCCCTGGTAACAGGGTTAGTCACGCTAACAGGTTGCGCCCAGCAACCTGTTAGTATGCAAGAGGCTTGGTTAACCCCTGAGCCTTTGCAAGTGCCTTACCGGAATGAATTAGCGATAGCGCGCCTAAGCGAAATTTTGCAGCGTGCTGAGTTAACGGAAGCACAAAGTGCCCAATTGTTTTATGATCGTGGCGTGATGTACGATAGCGTTGGCTTACGTTCATTAGCGCGCTTAGATTTTATGCGGGCGTTGCGGTTAAAACCCGATATGCCAGACGCGTATAATTTTCTAGGCATTCATTACACCTTAGTCGGCAATTTCGACCAAGCGTACGAGGCCTTTGATTCTGCCTTAGAATTAGCTCCTGATTATGATTACGCGTATTTAAACCGCGCCATTGCGTTTTATTACGCTGGCCGTTTTGATTTAGCGCAGCCTGATTTTGAGCAGTTCTTACAGCTAAAGCCTAACGATCCTTATCGAGTTTTATGGCGGTACATTGGCTTTTCAGCCGTAGCGCCAGACACGGCTAAGTTGGCGTTAAATACCCATCTGTTGGCGCTAGCGCCGGATGATTGGGCTACTAATCTTGTTCGTTTCTATGCCGGTGAACTGTCTGAGCAAGCGCTGTTAACCTCTATTTTGACCGAGTTAACAGGGCCCAAGCAATTAGCAGAACGCTTATGTGAGGCCTATTTCTATTTGGCTAAATGGCATCAAGCAAAAGGTAACCAAGCGCAAGCGTTAGTTTACTATCATAAAACATTGGCGACCAATGTGTATGAATTTGTTGAGCATCGTTATGCACGGATGGAAATCGCTAAACTGCGCGGCGAAGAAGTTAGTAATGAAGCGCCAGAGTTTAATTAAGTTAGTCACTAGTCTTAAAAAAAGCCGGCTTGCTGGCTTTTTTCTTTTGGGGCTGCTGTTGGGATGTCAACCAACGGCGCTGCAGGAAGAACAGCAGCTTATGCTGGCCGCTAAAACAGACGCTATAGCAGCAAAACGCTTGGCACGGCAACGTTTAGCAAGCAATGAATTACCTGCCGCTTTAGCATGGTGGCGCCAAGCCGCACGTTTAGGTGCACAAGATGCGCTAGAACACGCCATAAGGTTACAGATCCGTTTAGAAGGCAAGCTGGCTACTGCACATTGGCTCACTCAGCAGCCACACTTACCAACCCTTAATAATCCGGCTATATTGGCTGAGCTTGGAATATGGTCAAAAAACGTCCCCCAAACCGATGTGGCAGCTTGGCAGCACACTGCAGGCTGCGCCCTGACGTTGCAACCTGTTGTAAGCCACGCACAAGGTGAGCGTACCTGGCAGGCATTACTTAATGCGTGGCAACACGATCCACAATTAGCGCAGTTACCCGTGTGTTTTAAGCCTTTATTGCGCGTTAACAGTACTGAATTAAACTGCAGTGAGCAGCTTGGTCAGCGTATTACATGTAATTATGCCGTATTGGCGCCGAGGGTGGCACAGGGTGATTTTCAGCAATTACTGGTTATGGCTGGGCGTGGTGTGGCCAGTTATAACAATGGTATTGTACAATTGCCTGAAGAGGCAAGCTTAGGCTTATTACGGCATGAGTTTATGCATATTGCTGGGTTTTTAGATGAATACGCATTAGCGCCCATCATTGCTAAAACGCTATGTCAGCCGGGGCGTATGGCGCCGAATTTATTAGTAGGCAATGACAGTAAGGTGGTAGCACGCTATGCTAAGCGTTATGGTGTAGCTCAGACAAGTTTGCAACTTACTCCTGTAGACACCTGTAACGCCGTTGGTTTACAAGCATATCGCCCGATTGCCGTTATAACACCGATGCGCCATCTTGACGCGCCCATGCCCGCGCTTTACCAGCAGTTATTGCTAAAGGCGCTTGCCACTCCACAGCAGCTGATGCCGGTACAATATTATTTTGCGTATTTAGCGCGACAAGAACAAGCGTGGCAAAATTGGCAGCACTTTATGCAAGGTGCTGCCGCGTTTGGTTATCCAGCCGCAATTTCGGCGTTAGCGGTTGAGGTAGGGGAATAATCAACGGGTTAGAGATTGATTAACTCGTCTAACTCGCGGTTTAACAGCGCGGGATCGCCTAAGTTTAGCTCAAGTAATCGACGTAAATGACTAATACTGTCGATATCAATTTTGTCGCAATGTAAGCCTAAAACGTCGGCATGTTGATGCGCAATACTGACTTGCATGGTTATGGTTTCCTCACTCTCACTTAAGTGTAAGCTTAGTAACAGTGGGCTGGTACCCGTACTCACGGTTTCAGCCGGTTTTTTTATCAAGGCGCCTTTAAGGGAAAGATCGATGACCTCAGTGGCATAGCGATGTCCATCACTGACCAGCTCTGCCTGACTAAAAAAACGTACACGTTTAAAATGTCTTTGTTCCATAATCCCTCCACTGAATTGCAATAAGCTTAGCAAGGGCTGCAGCACAAGCATATAGGTGCAGCATAAATATGTTAGCTCCCGCTGAATGTGAAGGTACAAAAGAACAGCGTAACATGGTGCTAAGCGATGCTACGAAGCTGAAATGGTAACATTTAGAAAGGCAAGATGTTGTCTTGGCTCACGTTAGATACCAACAGGTACATAACGTGAGCCAAAACTGTAGGGCTTTTATTCGCTTAGCTAATATCTTCACCTGCTGCTTGGCGATCAGCATGGTAGCTGGAGCGCACAAAAGGCCCACAGGCTGCATGCTTAAAGCCAATTTCATTAGCATAGGCTTTGATTTCATCAAATTCAGCGGGTGGCATAAAACGTCTTACGGGCAAGTGATGCTTACTGGGTTGTAAGTATTGACCAACGGTTAGCATATCGACATTATGCTCGCGTAAATCGCGTAGCACCTCTAACAGCTCGTCTGTGGTTTCGCCTAAGCCAACCATTAAACCCGATTTAGTCGAAACGTTCGGGTGAGCTTCTTTAAAGCGTTTTAATAGTTGTAATGACCATTTGTAATCGGCACCCGGCCGCGCCAGTTTGTAAAGGCGAGGAGCCGTTTCTAGGTTATGGTTAAACACATCTGGTGGGCTTTTACTTAAAATGTCTAACGCAACGTCCATGCGGCCACGGAAGTCGGGGACTAATACTTCAATTTTAATGTCAGGGCTGTATTTGCGAATCGCCGTAATACAATCAGCAAAGTGTTGTGCGCCGCCATCACGTAAATCATCACGATCGACCGAGGTGATCACCACGTATTTTAATTTCATATCGCGAATGGTCAGTGCCAATTTTTCAGGCTCTTCTGCGCTTGGCGGTAAGGGTCTGCCATGCGCAACGTCGCAAAATGGGCAACGACGCGTACAGATGGCGCCCAGAATCATAAAGGTTGCGGTGCCATGGTTAAAACATTCAGATAAGTTAGGGCATGAGGCTTCTTCACACACCGAATGTAAGCCATGTTTGCGCAGGGCGCCTTTAATTTCGTCGATGCGCTCGGTGCTTTTAGGCAGTTTTATCTTTAGCCATGCCGGTTTGCGTAGCAGTTCATCGCGTTCAGTGGGTAATACTTTTACGGGGATTAATGCCATTTTTTCGGCATCGCGCAGTTTTACACCGGGCTCCATACGTGCTGTTTTTGTCATATCAGTTATTTAACCCCGTTTTAAACACTGGCTCGCTGATGGCCAGCTGTTGTTGAAATAATGCAGCCAGTTGGGTACTGGCTTCGGAAATCGTTACGGGCCCGCCTAAATCAGCACTTTTTACCATTTGCATACCAGCGTATCCACAAGGATTAATTTGGCTAAAAGGGCTAAGATCCATATCAACATTTAAGGCTAAGCCATGAAAACTACAGCCCTTACGGATCCTTAAGCCTAAAGACGCAATTTTCGCACCGTTAACATATACGCCGGGTGCATCACTTTTGGCTTCAGCCTTAATGCCGTAGTGGCTTAAAAGCGTGATGAGAATATGCTCAAGTAACGTAACTAATTGTCGCACGCCCAGATTACGACGTTTGATATCGAGTAATACATAGGCGACTAATTGGCCTGGCCCATGATAGGTGACTTGGCCACCGCGATCGACTTGAACTACGGGGATATCGCCGGCAAACAACAGATGTTCTGCTTTTCCCGCTTGTCCTTGGGTAAAAACGGGATGATGCTCAAGCAACCAGATCTCATCTGGCGTGTCGCTGTTGCGCTGATCGGTGAAATGTTGCATGGCTTGCCAGATCTGCGTGTAATCTTGTAAACCAAGCTGACGGATCACAAGTTGCTGAGTAATAGACACGGCATACTCCGTAAATAAACTGCTGGTATTATAATGCGAACAGGCATGAATACGAAGTAGCATGCCACAGGTTAACGTTATAACACGTAACGAACCAGTTCAATTTTGCCAAGCTCGGTGTACAGTAATTCTATATGTTCTTTACTGGTAACGGTCACTTTAATGGAAACTGAATGATAATTTCCCTTGGCGCTTGGCTTTACTTGTGGGCTGTAATCCGTTGCCTGAGTATGTTGTTGGATCACCGTCATCACGTCGTCGACCAGTCGTGCTTCTGCTAACCCTAATACTTTAAAGTTAAACTGGCAGGGAAATTCTAAGTATTCATCAAATTTGGTGTTTTTAACTTCAGTAACCATCGTCTTATCTCTGTGTCATTTACACGGGTATTCTAACAAAAAATCCCGGCAGCTGCCGGGACTTGGGTTAAAAGTGCCAGTGCTTAATTAAATTGCATTTTAATGTAATCAATCATCCGACTGAAAAACCCACCTTTTTCAACCGTTTCTAACGCCACTAGCGGATATTCTGCAACCTCTTGTTGCTCGGTGCGTAAGAATATTTTGCCGACCACTTGGCCTTTAGATATCGGGGCGACGAGTTGTTGATCCAAGGCGATCTCGGCTTTTAAATTACGACGTTGACCGCGTGGTAAGGTAATGGGTGTTGCTTGTGCTAAGCCCAGTTCAATAGTTTCTTTCGCACCTTGCCAAATGCGTTGATCAGCAAATTTCTCACCGGCTTGATAAGGCGAAAACGTTTCAAAAAAACGGAAGCCGTATGTCAGTAATTTTTTATTTTCTGCCGCGCGAGCCCGCTCGTTTGCTGTGCCCATAACCACGGATACTAAGCGCATGCCTTCACGTGTTGCCGAGGTAATTAAACTAAAACCGGCCTCCTTAGTATAACCGGTTTTAATACCATCCACTTCTAAGCTGCGATCCCATAATAAAGAATTACGATTAGATTGACGGATATTGTTATATGCAAATTCGCGCTCAGAATATAACGCGTATAAATCGGGTACATCACGAATTAACGCCCGTGATAAAATGGCCATATCGCGCGGGGTAGTGTATTGATCTTCAAGATGGAGGCCATGGCTGTTGCTAAAACGAGAATTTACCATGCCTAAACGCTCGGCATGGGCGTTCATGAGATCAACAAAAGCACCTTCGGTACCGGCGATATGTTCAGCCATGGCAACACACGCATCGTTCCCTGATTGAATCATAATACCGCGCGCTAAATCTTCTACCTTAACTTGGGTACCCACTTCAATAAACATTAATGACGAACCAGGGAAGTTTTTCGACCAGGCACGCTCACTGACGGTAACCATATCTTGCAAGCCAATATTGCCTTGCTTTAACTCCATGCCGATAACATAAATTGTCATCATTTTTGTTAAGCTAGCTGGAGCAAGCGACATGTCCGCGTTTTCTTCGGATAACACCGCACCGGTGTCATAGTCCACAAGGATATGCCCTTTTGCGGCAACGGTAGGCGCTTGCGGCGTTACGGTTTGCGCGCTTACGGAAGCGGTTAAACAGACGCTACTGATAGCTAATGCGGCGGCGCTGATAATGTATTGATAGCTTGTCATGGTACCTATTCTTTTGTTTAAGTTGTGAAAGTGTTATTCGTTAGCCGCATTGGCGACGATCGAAAAAGAAGGCTTCTGGATAGTTAGCCGCCCGAAAGCGTCTTAGCCAGTCATTCGCTTGTTGCATGTCTGACGTTGGCCCCACGAGTAAACGGTGTAAACCGTTACCAGAACGAACTTCAGTAGGAACCGAGTATTGTTGTGCAATTTGCTGTTGTAGTTGATTCGCACGACGGTTATCGCTGCTGGCCACGAGTTGAATATAGCACTGTCTGGCTAAGGTGCCGACAACCTGTGACGAGCTGCTTGAACTGCTTGTTGTAGGGGTTCGTGAGCTACCCCGCGGCTGATTAGCCAGCATAGCTGGAGATTTTAACAATTCAACCTTAACCCTGGCTGTACCGCGCTTAAGCATACCAATTTTGTAGGCGGCTGAGTACGATAAATCAATCACGCGATCTTGATGAAAAGGACCACGATCATTAACGCGCACAATGGCGCTTTGTTTAGTATCTAAATTGGTAACACGAACATACGAGGGTAAAGGCAGGGTCTTATGTGCCGCGGTCATAGCAAACATATTATAGACTTCACCATTCGAGGTGTAATGACCATGAAATTTATTGCCATACCAAGAGGCAATACCAATTTCTTCATGTTCTGTAATGTTGGCCAAGGGTAAATAGTTTATACCAAATATATTATAAGGATTATTTCCCCCTCGGCTTAAGGGTTCGGCTTGCGGATCGGGATCGGTCATTTCTAACAGCGTGGGTAATCTGTCTGGAATGCTGTCTTTATCCTGCTGATAACGCCCTTCATTGGGTGATACCATTTTTTTGCTGCTGGGAGGTGTGTCAGGGACTTGTGGTTTGCTACTGCAAGCAGTTAACACTAAGGCCGAGAGTAAGCAGATACCGCTAAAAATTATTCTGGTCATATTAGGTCTTGGCTAAACTACGTTTATGAGTACTGACTGACATTATTATGCCAAAAGCTGCCATCATGGTCACCATTGATGTGCCACCATAGCTGACTAAAGGTAAGGGTACGCCGACAACGGGTAGCAGCCCTGATACCATGCCTATGTTAACAAAAACGTAGACAAAAAAAGTAAGGGTAAAGCTGCCGGCAACCAGTTTACTATAATTGTCTTGAGCGCGGGCAGCAATCAGTAAGCCACGACCAATAATAAACAAATAGATTACAAGCAAAATCAACACACCAATCAGCCCAAATTCTTCGCTTAGCACAGAGAAAATAAAATCGGTGTGGCGCTCTGGTAAAAACTCTAATTGTGATTGGGTGCCTTGCATCCAGCCTTTGCCCTCAACGCCACCTGAGCCAATAGCAATTTTCGATTGAATAATATGATAACCCGAGCCGAGAGGATCGCTTTCAGGATTTAAAAACGTTAAAACGCGCCGCCGCTGATAATCATGCATAAAAAAGGTCCACAGAATGGGCGCAAATGCAGATAATAACGCGGTAACAAAGCCAATCAGTTTCCAACTCATCCCCGCCATAAATAGCACAAAAATCCCTGCGGTTGAGATCAGTATTGAGGTACCTAGATCAGGTTGTTTAGCGATTAAGATGGTAGGGATAAGACACATCAAAAAACCGATCAGAAGATGATGAACACGGGGCGGTAAATTATGGGACGAAATAAACCAAGCAATCGCCATGGGAACCGCCAGTTTCATAATTTCGGAAGGTTGAAATTTCATAAATCCCAGATCGAGCCAGCGCTGTGCGCCCTTACCGATATGGCCAAAGAGTAAAACGCAGACTAATAAGACCGTACCAAATAAGAATAGCGGTAACGACCATCGCCTAATGGTTTGCGGATTGATTTGTGCAAAGCCAATCATTACGGCAAGCGCAATGCCTAGCCGGATAATTTGGCCTTCTACCATACTTTCACTTTGCCCAGAGGCACTGTACAAAATGATAAGTCCATAACTAATCAGGGCAAGCAGGCCTAACAGCAGTGGGGTATCGATATGAAAGAACGCCAAACGGCTGATCCGGTTTTTAGCGTGAGCCAGACTCTCATTCATCGGTATTTACTCCGGCGCTAAAGTAATAATCAAGCATTTGTCTTGCAATAGGCGCTGCAGTACTTCCGCCGCCCCCGACGTTTTCAACGGTAACCGAGATAACAATAGTGGGGGATTCCGCCGGAGCATACCCCACATACATAGCATTGTCGCGATGCCGTTCGTTGATGGCATTGGCGTCATATTTGGCATCTTGGGCAATGCTGACAATCTGTGCGGTACCCGTTTTACCACCCGAGGTATAGGTAGCGCCACGGAAGGCGTTAAAGGCGGTACCTTTTTGGGTATTAACGGTTTGCAACATGGCATCTCTTATCACTTGCCAATTGCGGGCGTTTACTACCGGCGTGACGGTTTTTAATTCGGTGCTGACAATATCAGTGCCTAATTCATTACTAAGCTCTTTCGCTAAGTGCGGCGTAGGCTGGTCCCCGTTGTTTAATAATACTGCCGTGGTCACGAGCAATTGCAGGGGATTAATCGTCCAATAGCCTTGGCCAATACTTACCGCTACGGTATCACCATGATACCAAGGTTGATTATGCCGTGCGCGCTTCCAGCCACGCGAAGGCATATTGGTGTTAGATTCCTCTAGGATATCAATGCCACTCTTTTCTCCAAAGCCCATGCTTTGCATATAATCGAAGATACGATCAATCCCCAATTTAACGCCCATATCATAGAAAAAGGTATCGCAACTTTCGACAATGGCGCTGTATACATCTACCCAACCGTGTCCCCAACGTTTCCAATCGCGATAGCGATGTTCTACCCCCGGTAATTGAAAAAAACCGGGATCCCAAATACGCGTTGTGGGTGAAATGGTATTGGTTTCCAGCCCAAGTAATGCCAAGTGCGGTTTAATTGTTGATGCTGGCGGATAGATACCTTGCGTTACGCGGTTAATTAAAGGGCGGTCAGGCGAATTGAGCAGGGCATTATAATTCGTACTGCTTATGCCATGCACAAATAAATTAGGATCGTAGCTCGGATTGCTATAAAACGCCAAGACTGCACCATCACGTGGATCCATAGCAACAATGGCACCGCGCTTTTCCAAGAGAATTTGTTGGGCGGTTAATTGCAGGCCAACATCTAAATTTAACCGAATATTTTTACCCGAGCTCGCCGGGACTGAACGCAAGACACGGATCAAACGACCACGATTATTCACTTCGACTTCTTGAAACCCCATGGTGCCATGCAATTCGCTTTCATAGTAACGTTCTAAGCCAATTTTACCGATATCCCGGGTTGCGGCATAATTCGCCAATTGATCACTTTCTTCAAGTCGGCTTAAATCACTGCTATTAATGCGGCCAATATAGCCAAGTGCATGAGTAAACAAGTCACCAAACGGATAATGCCGACTTAAGCGCGCCTCCACAGTGACGCCTGGGAAACGATGTAAATTGACCGAGATGATGGCCACTTCTTCATCATTCAATTGTTCTTTAACGGCAATGCTATTAAAGCGGCGTTGCTGGCGCACTTCTTTTAAAAAATGGGTTTGTTGCTCTTCGGTGATCTCGATCAAGGTTGACAATTCGGCAAGCGTAGCAGCCATATCATCAATTTGTTCGGGAACTAATTCCAGTGAAAAAACCGGCCGATTGTCGGCGAGTAAAATGCCATTACGATCGGTAATTAAGCCGCGATTGGGTGCCAGTGGCACGACTTTTATGCGATTACCCTCGGAACGGGTTTGGTAAACTTGATACGACGTGACTTGCAGATGATACATGTTAACGATGATGATACTGAACATCAGTACCACAAATGCCATAGCAAAAATTGCCCGATGATTAAATAAACGGGTTTCTGCTGCAACATCTTGCATGGCAATACGTTTTTTTAACATGCTTACTCGCGATGATAAGGATGGTTAGTACTGATACTCCAAGCCCGATAAAGGGCTTCGGCTAACACCACCCGCACCATAGGATGTGGCATGGTTAACGCCGACAGTGACCATTTGGCTTCGCTGGCCAAAATACAGGCTGGCGCTAGCCCTTCGGGTCCCCCGACTAAAAAACACACATCGCGCCCATCGTGCTGCCACTCTTGTAGTTTGCCTGCAAGTTGTGGACTGCTCCAATTAGCGCCGGTGACTTCTAAGGTGACAATACGGCTGCCTTTAGGTACCGCGGCGAGCATTTTCTCGCCTTCTTGTTCTAAAATGCGCTTGATATCCGCATTTTTACCGCGTTTCCCAGCAGAGATCTCAATTAATTCAAACGCGAGATCGCGTGGAAAACGGCGCGCATATTCCTCAAAGCCCGTTTCGACCCAAGCAGGCATCTTGGTACCTACGGCAATCAGGATTAACTTCATAACAGCTTAAGCGCCCCAGAGCTTTTCCAATTGATAAAAGTTACGACTTTCTTCCAGCATGACATGTACGACAACGTCGCCTAAATCCAGCAATACCCACTCACCCGAGGCTTCGCCTTCGATCCCCAGCGGTTGTAAGCCAATTTTTTTGACTTCTGCTGCAAGGTACCCGGCAATAGACTTGGTATGGCGGTTAGAAGTTCCAGAACAAATGATCATATAGTTGGTTACGTTAGATTTATTACGAACATCTAATGTAACAATATCACGGGCTTTCATGTCATCGACTTTGTCAGCGACAAAAGCGACCAGTTCGTTAGTTTGCACCTTTTTTCCTCAGTGGCAATTAAAGGGCGGCATTTTAACACAGTTTGCGCAGGGAAACAGAGCTTAGCAACCATAGAGTTGTTGTTGGCAGATATATTGCCAAACCGCAGGCACTAACATGGCTTGAGCTTGGTGGTTGGTGGCGAGTTCTTGTCGGATAAATGTCGCACTTGGCGTAAAATCGGGATTATCCAGACAGTAAATGATCCCCGCGTCTTGCTGAGAGAGTTGTAAAAGGCTACCGCCATATTGACGTAGTAGCGCTGGAGCATCACCTGTGGCTGAGGAGTAGCCCGGTCGCTGACATACTATCAAATGGGCGAGGGTAAGGATTTGCTGCCACTTATGCCATTTTGTGAAGTACTGCAATGAATCCATACCAATAATAAAAGCCAGTCGCTCGTAAGGATACTGCGCTTTCAGTTGTTGCAAACTGTCTACCGTATAGGAGGGTGCTGCGCGATTGAGCTCTAGCCGTTCAAGTTGCATTTGCGGTTCGTCAGCAATGGCCAGCGCCACCATTTCGGCGCGTTGGATACTGCTTACGCCCGGTGTGGCACGATGCGGCGGCAGATGGCAAGGCATTAATCGTATACTGGCTAAGTGACAATGCTGTAACACATAGCGCGCGCAGGCTAAGTGGCCATGATGGATAGGATCAAAGGTTCCGCCAAAAATGCCAATGATTGGGTTATTCATAAGCATGCTGTAATGAAAAGCCACGGGGTATTGGGTGACAAAATAGCGTAACTAAATGTGCTAAGGCTAATAACGGATCGGGTAAATTTCCGGATTTATACTCCCGATCAAACGCGGCCAGCTCTTGTAAAATATACTCTATCCAACGCAGGGTTAAGCGTTTAATAGCTTGCTGATATAAAGGTTGGCGTTTAGGCCAAATAGCCATTTGTTTAAATTGCTCTGCTAGCGAACCTGATGCTGCGGCTGCCTGTAATTGCCGTAATTGCAGTAATTCTTTTTGCAGTTGCCAAGCGATAATAACCGCTTCAGTATCCTGTTCGAGTAAGCGTTTTAAGCGGTGCAAAGCGTCAGCACTGTTACCTGTTAACACTGCGTCAATAAGTTGAAATACAGTGTAGCTGGCATTGTCAGCCAAAAACCGACTAAACACCGTGGCATCTACTCGTTCGTTTGTGTGGGTTAAGGCCAGTTTTTCTAATTCTTGGCGAGCGGCTAATAAGTTGCCTGCACTAAATTGCTGTAATAGCTGTAATGCATCAGACGTTAATTGGACATTAAGCCGTTGCGCGCGTTGTTGCAGCCATTGTCGCTGTTGGCGTTCATCCAAAGGATAAATGGGCACTTGTACTGCATGCGCTTGTAATTGTTTAAACCATGCCAGCTTACTTACATCACTATGGCTGCGGCTACCGTGTATCAGCAAGACAATATCGGGATGAAGCTGCTGCGCCAAGCGTTTTAAATGCTCATTAACCGTTGCCGGTGGCTTTGCTTGCGCTAACTCAAGTTCAATTAAACGTCGTTCGGCAAACAACGACATAGCACTTAATTCGTTATAAATATCTTGCCAATCAAATTGGGCGTCGGCCGAAAAACTAAGACGCTCTAAAAACCCTTGCTGCTTGGCGGCAAGGCGAATTTCTTCAATCGCTTCTAATTTTTGTAATGGCTCTTCGCCAAAAATTAAATAGCAGGGCATAAGGCCCTGCGTAAGTTGTGAGGCTAACTGATTGGCATAGAGTTTTTGCATTAGCCCAAACGTGCCAGTTGGCGAATAATACGATTGGCGGCTTGCTGGCGAAGTTCGCTTAACAATAGCTCTAATTCCTGTGCTTTTGCCAATGCTTTATTCGGATCGTCTTGATAGTCTCTATACAATTCAAATTGATAAAGTTGTGGTTCCTGACCGGCTAACTGGATCCGGTACTCTACTTTATAAATGAGCTCGTATTCTGCCACTTGGCCGTTAGCAAATAGCGATAATGTGCGCCGTTCCAGCGTATCACGAATTAAATACAATGCCGGTTTATTGGCATCAAAGTCTGCTAAACGCGCCACGTTATTTTGTTGAAAACGCTGATTGAGTAGAGCCGCAAGCTCTGAGTGTGCCTCGCTTTGAACATAAATTGCAGGGTATTGACTCAACGGCAAACTACCGCGTAGATGAAAACCACAGCCCACCAGCAAGCTGGCGGCTAGGCATAACAAAACTAACCGGGCTTTAAACCAGTGGGCAACCATATTAACCTACCACCAAATTGAGTAATTTACCGGGAACAAAAATGACTTTGCGAATAGCGACGCCGTCGAGGAAACGCTGTACATTATCATCTTCTTTCGCCAGTGCTAATACCTGTTCTTGAGTGGCATCTGCAGCAACGGTAATTTTTGCGCGCACTTTACCGTTTATCTGTACTACAACCAGCTTTTCATCTTCAACTAAGGCTGCAGTATCCACTGTAGGCCAGCTAACCTGTTCAATATTGTGCTGATTACCTAATTGCGCCCATAAATATTGGGCGATATGCGGTGTAATCGGATTAAGTAACTGTAACAAGGCCGTACAGGCTTCGCGCATAACAGCACGATCTAATGGTGTCGCTAGGCTAGCTTTTTGTAACTTATTACTAAGCTCCATAATAGCGGCAATAGCGGTATTGAAGGTGTAACGACGGCCAATATCGTCGGTGACTTTGGCAATGGTTTTGTGTAATTCACGACGTAGCACTTTGTGCTCGCCATCTAAATCGGCCAAAGTTAACGCACCCGGTTCCCCAGCGGCTTGTACATCGGATATCAAGGTGTAAATACGTTTTAAGAAACGATGCGCGCCTTCTACCGCGGAATCTGACCATTCAAGCGTTTGTTCTGGCGGGGCAGTAAACATCATAAATAACCGCACCGTATCAGCACCGTATTGATCAATAACTTTTTGCGGATCAATACCGTTATTTTTTGACTTCGACATTTTACTCATGCCAGCCGATGATACGGGGTGGCCATCAGTTTGCAGAACGGCTTGCGTAATACGGCCTTTTTCATCACGCTCTACTTGCACATCTTGTGGTGAAAACCATTGTTTACCGCCATTCTCAGTATCGCGATAGAAGGTCTCTGCTAGCACCATACCTTGGCAAAGTAAGCGTTTAAAGGGTTCATCACATTGCACTAAGCCCACATCACGTAATAATTTATGGAAAAAACGGGCATATAATAAGTGCAAAATAGCGTGCTCAATACCGCCTATGTATTGATCAACCGGCAGCCAATAATTAGCCTTTTCAGGATCCAGCATTGCTTGATCATGATCTGGGCTACAATAACGCGCATAATACCAACTTGATTCCATAAACGTATCAAAGGTATCGGTTTCATGAAAGGCTTCACTGCCGTTGTACTGGGTTTTGGCCCAGGCTGCGTCTGCTTTGATCGGAGATGTTACGCCATCCATTACCACATCTTCGGGTAACACTACCGGCAGGCGATCTTCGGGAACAGGTACCACTGAGCCATCTGGCAGGTTTAACATAGGGATAGGTGTGCCCCAGTAGCGCTGGCGCGATACGCCCCAATCGCGTAAGCGATAATTTACTTTTACATCGCCTTTACCCAAGCTTGCTAGCTTGTCAGCGATTGCTTTAAACGCGGCATCAAAGTCTAAACCGTCAAATTCATTAGAATTGATCAGTAAGCCTTTTTCGGTATATGCCGCGGAATCAAGCGTTGTCGCGCTACCGTCGATAGCCGTGACAACTTGTTTTATCGGTAATTGATACTTGGTCGCAAATTCATAATCACGCTGATCATGACCCGGAACAGCCATTACAGCGCCTGAACCATAATCCATTAAGACAAAGTTGGCTACCCACACCGGAACATGCTCGCCGGTAAGGGGATGTATTACCGTCATGCCGGTAGCACAGCCTTTTTTCTCCATGGTCGCCAATTCAGCTTCGGCCACCTTGCCGCCTTTGATTTCATCAATAAAAGCGGCCAATGCACTGTTGGTTTTCGAGGCGGCTTGCGCCAAGGGGTGTTGTGCCGCAACGGCCACATAGGTTACCCCATACAGAGTATCTGGGCGGGTGGTATAGACTTCAAGCTCACTGTCTTGGCCCGCAATAGTAAACCGGATATTGACGCCCTCAGAGCGACCGATCCAGTTTTTCTGCATTGTGCGTACTTGCTCTGGCCACTCGGTGAGTTGCTCTAAATCTTGCAGCAGCTCTTCGGCATATTGGGTAATACGAATAAACCATTGGGCTAATTCACGTTGCTCGACCAAGGCTCCTGAACGCCAACCGCGACCATCAATCACCTGTTCATTTGCCAAAACGCATTGATCAACGGGATCCCAGTTCACTGTTGCCATTTTTTTGTACACTAAGCCTTTCTCGTACAGCTTAGTGAAAAACCATTGTTCCCAACGATAGTAATCGGGTTTACAGGTAGCAACTTCGCGATCCCAATCATAGCCAAAACCTAGCCGTTTTAATTGGGTTTTCATATAATCAATGTTTGCGTAAGTCCATTTGGCCGGTGCGGTTTTATGATTGATTGCCGCATTTTCGGCCGGTAGACCAAAGGCATCCCACCCCATGGGCTGCAAAACATTTTTACCCTGCATGCGCTGGAAACGGCTAACAACATCGCCAATGGTGTAATTACGCACATGACCCATATGTAATCGGCCACTGGGGTAAGGAAACATGGAGAGGCAGTAAAACTTTTCTTTGCTGGGATCTTCTGTCACTTTAAACGTATTGTTGTCTTGCCACTGTTGTTGCAGGGTGGTTTCAATGTCTTGTGGATTATATTGCTGTTGCATTTAGGTCTTCCAGAAAAGTCTTAGTGCGGGCCTGCGAGTTTGCACGAAAACAACATACAGGCAAAAATTCGCTATAGCATACCTTAGGCGGGTTTTGACAACAATAAGCAGTGTTTGGTCTATACTTGTTTTAAGCGCCTGTTTGACGCGCTCATCTTTGTTTTCATTTGCTAACCGGAGTTTGAGATGGCTGAATTTAAACAAAAGTACCAACAATGGCTGCATGATTTAAGTGACACCCTAGAGCACGCCCGTGAGCATCAGATCCAAAATATGTTGGAATGGGCCGAGACAGTTAAAGCTTATTTAACAGCAGGCAAAGAATTAAGTGCTTACGAGAGCCAGTTATTTATCGAAACGCTCAAGCGTCAGTGGGCAGAAGCGCAAGACCAAGCACCTTCTGATCCCAGTGCGATCACGCAAGCAAAACACCCCTCAATGTGGACCGAAGAGCTTTGGCTGCAATTAAGTCAGATCACTGATAAAACTCAAGTAGAATGGGCAGAACTGCTCGACGATTTGCATCATCAAGGGGTGTACTATCAAGGCGAATATGTCGGGATGGGGCGTTATCGTTGCAGCGCGTGCCATGAAAGTATTGATTACACGCATCCTGCCGAGTTACTGTCATGTTTTAATTGTCGTGGCGTACAGTTTTTTCGCGATGGTTTACCCGTTTAGTGGTAAGTAGGAATAGGCAGAGGGTTTAAAATATGCTGCAACATCAGGTAATCGCTTGTATTGATCCATCACCTTATGCCGAGGCGGTATGTGATTATGCGATTTGGGCTGCCATGCAATTAGAAGCCCCTTTAACCATGTTGCATGCCATTGATAAAGCCCAGCATACTCAGACGCCAGACTTAAGTGGCAGTATTGGCTTGGGCTCTCAAGAGCTGTTATTGCAGCAATTGGTGGCGCTAGATGAAAAACACAGCACGTTAGCGCTTGAGCGAGGCCGGGTAATGCTTGCTGCGGCAAAAGTACGGGCCTTACAAGGCGATGTGAGTAGTGTTAATGAACACCTTGAACACAATACTCTGGTTAATACGTTAAAAACGCTCGAGCCGGATATGCGATTATTAGTGTTAGGCAAGCGCGGTGCGCAAAGCGCTGAAGAGCATGGTCAATTAGGCTTTCACATCGAGCAGGTGGTACGCAGTGTACCGCGACCGATTTTGTTAGCGCAGCAACACTTTAAAGCCCCGATGCGGGTCATGCTGGCCTATGATGGCAGTGCGACAGCACAAAAAAGTTTGGCGATGCTAGCGGCTAGCCCTCTGTGCCGCGGGCTGTTGATTCATGTAGTTTATGCCTCTACACGCGCAGAAGCGGCAGAGTTAGCCGTAGAAGCGGCCGCGTTACAGTTACGAGAGGCGGGGTTTAGCACTCAAACGGCCATTGTACTCGGGGAGCCTGATGAGGTGTTACACACCTATCAACAACAGCATCATATTGATTTACTGGTTATGGGAGCCTATGGACACTCACGTATCCGACAATTTTTTTTAGGCAGTACCACCACAGCAATGATGAGAAATGCTAAATGTGCCTTATTAATTTTACGTTAGGCAGCTGAATAGGTTTTAATCACTTACACCTTATTAGACTAAAAGCCAGTATAGCTTTTACGTTTTAGTGGTAATTAGACCTACTAAAGCAAAAAAAAGGGCGTATCATATGTTCTCAATATCTGCAGCGGCTTTTGTTTTGTAGATAGAGAACCCTCCCTGCTTACTAACGTTACAGAAGTCATCATGTTCAACTTTAGAACTCTTTTGGTGTTACTGCTTACTGTTGCTGTTTTTCCAGCATCAGTGTTTGCTTCCTCCGGTCCTATCGATTTAACCCTCAGCCCCATTGGTATAATTGCTATAAGTTTCTTTGCTTTAGCATACATATTAGTAATGGCAGAAGAAAAAATTCATCTGCGTAAATCTAAACCAGTATTGGTGGCAGCGGGGATTATTTGGGCATTGATTGGCTGGCATTACATGCAAGCGGGTATGCCTGAAGCCTCTGAATCAGCGTTTCGGCATACGTTGTTAGAGTTTTCGGAATTAATGTTGTTTTTGCTTGTTGCTATGACGTATATCAATGCGCTGGAAGAACGGCGTGTATTTGATGCGTTACGTGCTTGGCTTATTCGCTCAGGCTTTAGCTATCGAACATTATTCTGGATCAGTGGGGTGCTGGCGTTTGCTATCTCGTCTTTTGCCAACAATATGACAACCGCCATGCTAATGTGTGCCGTGGTGATGAAAGTGGCTGAAGGTGATAAAAAGTTTATCAACCTAACGTGCGTGAATATTGTGGTCGCGGCGAATGCAGGCGGGGCCTTTATTCCCTTTGGTGATATTACCACCTTAATGGTGTGGCAAGCCGGCATTGTTACCTTTAATGAGTTCTTTACTTTGTTTGTTCCGGCCGTGGTTAACTATATAGTACCAGCCCTGATTATGAGCCTGTTTGTGCAAAAGCGCTCACCTGGTGGCTTCTCCGAAGAAGTGGAATTAAAACGTGGCGCGCTGCGCATACTTACCCTGTTTTTACTGACGATTGCGACTGCCGTCGCGTTCCATTCTTACTTAGGTTTACCCCCTGTCTTAGGCATGATGACAGGCCTTGGCTATTTACAATTTTTTGGTTTCTTTTTACGCAAAACCTTACCAGGATCGTTGGCTCGGAAAAAAGCCATTGCCGAGCGCGAGGGTGATATCGAGCGCTTACGTGCCTTAGGTCAAGTCGTCCCCTTTGATGTATTTAGTCGGGTAGCACGCGCTGAGTGGGATACATTACTGTTCTTCTATGGTGTGGTCGTGTGTGTGGGCGGGCTAGGATTTATTGGTTATTTAGAGTTGTTATCGACAGCGCTTTATACCAACTGGAACCCCACTGGCGCTAACATTGTGCTTGGCTTAATGTCTGCAGTAGTAGATAACATTCCGGTGATGTTTGCTGTATTAACCATGAATCCTGAAATGTCACATGGTCACTGGTTATTGATTACACTGACGGCGGGCGTGGGGGGCAGTTTACTGTCTATCGGTTCTGCCGCCGGCGTTGCCCTGATGGGACAAGCGCGTGGTTATTACACCTTTGTTGGACATTTAAAGTGGGCGCCGGTCATTTTGTTAGGCTATTTTGCTAGCGTAGCGTGTCATCTGTGGTTAAATGCTGAGCTGTTTACCATTTTCGGGTAAACGTAAAGCGTAGTTTTGGCATTAACGCCCTAAGGTAACTCTGGGCGTTAATTTTTAGTTTTTGATAATAAATGAGCGTTGAATATGTCAAAAAAAGTGTATTGTATTGCCCAGTTTTTGCCCAAAGCAGGCCAAGAAGCAGCATTATTTAAGGTGTTACAGCAGTTAGAGCCCAACACGCTGCGTGAAGATGGCTGTTTGCAATACATTGTGACGCGGCAAATTCAGAGTCCTTTCGCCGAAGGTAAAAGTTTCCCCATCGTGTTTAACGAAATTTGGGCTGATTTGGCGAGTTTTGAAGCACATTGTCAACGCAGTGGTATTAAACAATTTTTTGAACAGTATTGTTTAGCCGAGAATGGTCTCGCGGCAGAGTGGAATGTGTGTATTTATTCAGACGAGCCTACAGATTTTGATGCACCCACTTTTGTATGATCCTTTTAGCAATGTCTTGCAGATAAGCCTAGTAAAGTAGGCTTATCTGCTGAGTTCTTCGATGTTGTACGTTTAATAATATCTTTAATTACGCCACTTCTTTTTCGGCTAAATGCAGTTCCATCATGGCTTTTAACAAGCGGAATAAGCGAATTGACGCATCAATTTCTTCGCGTCTGTTGGTTAAACTCTCTACATTTAATCCCAATGGGATCTCTAGTTTGGCACAATGTTGCAGGATCTGTTGCAGGTTATCGCGGCAAATTTTGATCGATTCATTTAACGGATTTTCGGCATCTAAAATGCGGTATTGGCTACCCTCTGGTACCGAGATCCCGAGCCATTGCATAAAGGTTAGCGTTTGCTCGCCGCCACAAGGCGTAAAGGTTAGGATGATGCGCTTAGGACGTAAGCCTTGTTGTTTGCAACTACGCGCATAACTTGTCAGCAAATCTATTGTAGCTTGCGCGTTATATACCGCTTGCGAGATAAAAAACTCACAGCCTTGGGCTGATTTGTCTATTAAGCGTAAATGCTCATTACCCTTTTTAGCGTGACGTTCGGCAATCGCGACGCCGCCTAAATAAAACTGTGCTGGATGTTCAGCTAACTGTTGATACGCTAACGGTAAGCTCAGCTTAATCTCGCCATTGGATGAGGGACTGCCCACGAGCACTAAATTTTGTAACTTATACGTCTGCGCCGTTTGTGTTAACCATTGACCAAAGGCATCGGCATCACGCTGTGCGACACTTTTGTAGGTGATGATCTCTTGTTGAGACAATTGCTGTAACAGGCAGCTATATTCACGTGGATCTAAGGTGCTATGAAAAGGAAAAGGCCGTTCTACAGTCACTCGGCTACTTTCATCTTGGATGTCATAGACAATTAATCCGTCGTATTCAATTTCATTGAGCCGGCTTAACAGCTTTTGTGCAATACGCGCAGTTTTATCTGCCGGCGTAGTGGCTTTCGGTGGCGTAGTACCAATTAAGTATACACCTTGACGGGGATCTGTAATTTTTTGCTGTAACGATAATGCCATACGAAGTGCACCTCAAAAGCCGGTTGCTTTACGTTCAATGCGCTAAGTATACAGTTATTTAGATGGCTAGCCATCTAAAATTTAATGAAATTACATTATATTGATAAAAAATTACCTTGCCGCGACCAGCGCGCCTTGGGCTGCCCATTGCGTAATATAGGGTAACGCTGCCAGTTGTAACTGGTCAGGCGTAAGCATCGGTAAATGTGGCGCGATTGCCATGATCACGTCAGTTAAGGTTTGCCCAGGCATTTCTGATATCTGATGTAATAAGAGTAAGGTGGCGTGATTTAAGGTGACAAAGATTACGTCGTCCTGCTTATCCCGATAAATTAAAAAACGGTGCAATTCTCCCGGTGCCTCCGGTTGATAACTTGGGCTGATATAATGTACCGGGTAGGGATAGGCCGCTAGCATGGCCACGTCGGATAATGCCAAAGGCGTTATTAGCAACTGCTCAGGATCAATTATCGTCTGAGGTTCAGTATTTGGTTTGCTACCTATATATAACTCTGCCCATTCGTAATGGGCCAATTCTGCAACAAACACCGGATCTACGCTTTTTAGGGAATACTGTTGTAAAAAGCTCACAAACTGCTCAGCAATATGCAAGAAAAAGGGCGATTGACAGGGATATTCAGCAAAAAACTGTTGTTGTAAGGCAAGCCAGGCGTTTTTATCATAGAGGCTATGCAACACCGGAAAGGCGTTATCTATAAAACCACACACATTGTTAAAGAATAAGTCTCGATATACCTGTAAGCGTTCACTGGCTATCCCTTCAGGTACAGGATGGGCGTTTGGATCGCGCAGATAATTAGCGAAGCTAAGTTGAGTGGCTTTTAGAGAGGACATTAACGTTTAACCGTAGCATTATGTTGCACAAATTTTATTTGGGTGAGCTCATCACACAATGCGGCCATCGGGGGAAGATTAAAATCGCGCTCATATAACGTAGGTTTTACTCCATGTTGTTGATACGCTTGCTCTAAGAGTTGCCAAACTGGCTGAGGAATATTCGCACCATGGGTATCAATTAGCAGGGTTTCGTGTTGCTGATAATGTCCGGCAATATGATAATACGCAATGCGTTCACTCGGCAGGGCGTTTAAAAATGCCTCGGCAGAATAGCCGTGATTAACTGCATTAACATAGATATTGTTTACATCGACTAACAACTGACAATCTGCTTCAGATAATACCGCATTTATAAAGTCTAACTCCGTTAACTGTTGCGCGGGTGCTGCATAATACGAAACATTCTCGATAATCAAAGGACGTTCTAAGATGTCTTGTACCTGCCTGATCCGTTTGGCAACATAATGTACGGCTTCGTCAGTAAACGGAATGGGCATTAAATCGTATAAGTGGCCGGCAGCTGAGCAATAGCTCAGATGTTCACTGTAAAGCAGAATCTGATGCTGCGTTAAAAACTGCTTAATTTGCATGATAAACGCGGTATCTAAGGGATCTGGACTGCCAATTGATAAAGATAATCCATGGCAGAAAAAAGGATGGCGCTCACTCAGTGCTCGGAAATCACGTTGTAATTTACCGCCATAAGGTAACCAATTTTCTGGCGCGACTTCAAAAAAATCGATAGCAGCAGGTTTGTCGGAGAGTAACGCTGGCAACATCTCACGACGCAGGCCTAAGCCTGCGCTATGCAACGGCAGTGAATAGGTCATTTAGATCAGTGCGAACCACATTTGCCTTCGCCACACTTCATTTCCTTTGCTTTATCGCTAGCGGCTTTTTTGGCATCGGTAGCCTGTTTTTTAGCCTCGGCAGCGGCTTTTTGCATCTCTGCGCCACATTTACCTTCACCACACTTGCCTTCACCACATTTCATTTCTTTGGCTTTGTCAGTGGCAGTATTTTTGGCAGCCGCAGCTTGTTTTTTTGCGTCAGCAGCGGCCTTTTGCATCTCGGCGCCACATTTACCTTCACCGCACTTTCCTTCACCACATTTCATTTCTGTGGCCTTATTAGTAGCGCTATTCGCCTGTTCTTTTAATTTGACTTTAACACCTGCATTGGTGCTGTTGTTATCGGTAATTTGATAGGCCATGCTCAATTGCTGTGCCTGAAATGGGTTGGTTTGATCTGCCGCAAAAGCGCCGCTGCTCAGCGTTAATGCACCTAGTGCAAGCGTTAATTGGGTTTTTGTCATAGCATTCATCATAGTATCCTGTAACGTAGCATATTTTAACAACATACTATTAAGCCTAAACAGCTTAAGAGCGTCTGTAAAGTTACCACGCGTTATTTCTGGGGGATGTTTCGCATTATACTGTAGCTTTTAATAGCCAGATATACCTAAGCATATGCAAATTGGCAGCAGAATCTTTGCAAGAAACACTTTTGTTGGGGATGTTCTAGAAAAATTGGAGCAAGACTCGCTGTGAGTCTTGCATAATGTTGTACAGAGCTACACCGGTTATGTTGTTAACCATTTTTGCCCAGATTGTCGCACGGTTTGTCGCACAGAATGCCGCCTAATTAGTGGCGGGGTCGCCGTTTTTGGTGCTGGTAAAACAGGTGTTAATGCACCCGATAAAAACGGCAAAAATAATCAATAACGCTATGGGCATCTAAGCGTTGGAATTTCAGATGATGCTTTTCTACCAATGCGCGTCCCAAGGTTTGCAGGGTATGATCCAAAGGCGCACCTGCTGGGCGTTCAATTTGGTGCTGACTAAACAAAAAATCTAAGGCAGCTGACGTGTAGGATTTTCCGGGTGAAGGCTGCGCTAATTCTAGCTCGTGTAAACGTACCCCTAAATTACGAATTTTCTGTAAACAGTAGCGCTCGTTCATGATCAGCTCCGATAATCTAAATTGTGATATACCATTATCGGCGGCATTTTCATAAACTTTAGCGCTGGGCAGACCCCTTGGCTTTTTGTTAGTATAGTCATACTTCTACAGCGCAATACCGTGCAAATATTATTTAAGGCAATACATGACTCAGCTTAGCCAAACGCTGGCGCTTAATCCTTCGCAGTTGTGTCCACAACTGGATCCACAATTGATTACAAACGCACTTAAAAAGCAAGAACAGCTGCCTGCTTTTATTGGACAAGATCGGGCGCGTACTGCGCTGGAGTTTGCGATTGGTATGGATATGCCTGGGTATAATTTGTACGTTATGGGGGAGCCGGCGCTGGGGCGCTTTACCTTAGTGCAAGAAATCCTACAACACGCGGCGAGCGAAAAAGCGACCCCCGACGAATGGTGTTACTTAAGTAATTTTGATGATGAACGGGTACCTAATACGTTGCGCTTACTCCCTGGTGAAGGCCGGCAATTGGTAAAAAAATTAGAAGCCTTAATTGATGAATTATTGGATACCTTTCCAGCCGCTTTTGATAACCCAGGCTATCAACGTAAAAAGAAGGCTATTCACAGAGCCTTTGATCAGCGATACGAGCAAGCGATTGAGCGCGTTGAGAAAAAAGCACTAGAAAAGCAAGTTGTTTTGTATGAAGAAAATGGCGCAGTCAGTTTTTCACCGATTATCGATGGCAAACCGTTGGACGATCAGGAATTTTCAAAGCTAACCGAAGAGCAACGGCAATACTTTTACGGCTTAGTGTCGGAGCTTGAAACCATTCTTAATGAACAATTGTTAGAATTGCCACAATGGAAGCGTGAGTTATCAGAAAGCCTGCGTACCTTACGCAAAGAAACCATTGAGCAAGCCATTAAGCCCATGCTAAAGCAATTAGAGCATGATTACAGTGCTGAATTGGGCGTACTTAAATATTTGCGTGATATGCGTTCACATTTGGTCCAGGCCGTACTAGAGCTGTTACCTGACGAATCAGACGGTGAAAAAAACGAAGAGCCCGTTAGTCGCGAAATCTTTATCGAAGAATTTGTGCCCAATGTGTTAGTACATTACGAAACGATGTCGGGGGCGCCGATTATTTTTGAAGCAAATCCCAGTTATGGCAATTTATTTGGGCGCGTAGAATACAATTCTGCTGGAGGTTCACTCTTTACGAATTATCGGATGATTCGACCTGGTGCGCTGCATAAAGCAAATGGGGGCTATTTAATTTTAGATGCTGATCGTTTGTTGTCGCAACCTGCCGTGTGGGATACGCTTAAACTGGCATTAAAAGCGGGGGAGGTGGCGATTGATACCCTCAGCGAGCATGCCGTAACAAACTCCACCATTATTACCCCGAAAGCCATTCCCCTGAATGTGAAAGTGGTATTACTGGGATCGCGTGATCTCTATTATCTAGTTCAAGACTTTGATGAAGAGTTTAATGAGTTATTTCGCGTTTTGGCCGATTTTGAACATTACTTGCCATTTAACAGCCAAACCTTAAGTGACATGACGCTGCAAATTCAGTTGCAAATGCAAGAGATGCATTTTAGCCATTTGACAGAATGCGGCTTACAGCAACTTTTGCTCTTTAGTTTTCGGCAGGCAGAACATCAGCGCAAGTTGTCGGCTCGGTTTGCCGATGTGTTAGAACTGGTACGTGAAGCCTGTTATTTTGCGCGGCAAGAACACGCCACTGAGCTCACTGCCGTGCATGTAAAGCAAGCCTTGGCGGGTAAGCAATATCGTACCGGTCGTATAAGTGAAGGCTTTTTAGAAGATATTCAAGAAGGACAAATTTTAATTGATACCGATGGTTTAGCCATAGGGAAAATTAATGGCCTAACCGTGCTGGAAATTGGCGATACCGCCTTTGGCACGCCAGCCCGGATCAGCGCTACTGTTTTTGCCGGCGCCAGCGGAGTGGTTGATATTGAACGTGAAGTTGAGCTGGGTAAAGCAATCCATTCAAAAGGGGTTTTATTACTCACCGGTTATTTAGGCGCTAAGTATGCGCGGCAGTTCCCATTAACACTGAGTGCCAATATTGCGATGGAGCAATCTTATGGTCATATTGATGGCGACAGTGCGGCCTTAGCCGAAGTGTGCGCCTTGATCTCTGCCATCACTGATTTGCCCATTAAGCAAAATTTAGCGGTGACGGGCTCGATCAATCAACATGGTCAAGTGCAAGCCATTGGCGGTGTGAATGAAAAGATTGAAGGCTTTTTTAGACTTTGTCACTCACGTGGTTTAACGGGGGAGCAAGGCGTCGTTATTCCAGCAAGTAATCACATTAATTTGGTGCTACAAGATGATGTTGTTGCTGCAGTAGCCGCCGGGCAATTTCATATTTACACCGTACGCAACGTTGATGAAGCCCTTGAACTATTAATGGGGCAGGTGGCCGGTGAGCGCAATGCCCGTGGTCAGTATCCGAAAAAATCCATTAACGGTAAAGCCCTTGCACGTTTAGCTGAAATTGCTGAGCTGGTAAATGGCGGCTCGGAAGCGTAACGAGTCAGTTATATCACGTGGCGAGAGACGTCCTTTCAATAGCGCATAGATTGAAGGACGTCGTTTTAAGAACGAACGCGACGCCATCCGGCGACAACCAGAATTAGGCCAGCGATACTAAAGATGGGAATATTGCCCCATCGACTGTAAAGCGTTGTCCCGGTGGTCAGCGGGATCTCATCACTTACAATAGCCTCTGTAAACTGCGGTGCACGTTGTCGAATTTTACCATCGGCGGCAATGGTGGCGGTAATACCGTTGTTTGTAGCGCGGATCACGGGTTTGCCAAATTCCAAAGCGCGCATTTGGGCAATTTGCAAGTGCTGATGTGGGCCGATGCTGTCACCAAACCACGCATCATTACTGACGGTGAGCAAGAGTTGTGTCTCTGCCGTCATATTGGCGCGAATTTGTGCTGGAAACGCAATTTCAAAACAAATGGCCGGCAGTAAATGATAACCATTGGCCAGCATATTGGGTTGGATGTAGCTGCCGCGACTAAAAGAGCTCATCGGCAAATCAAAAATAGGTGCTAAGCGCCGCAACAGACTTTCAAACGGCACAAATTCGCCTATCGGCAATAAATGATGTTTACTAAAACGGTTACTATGGCCGTAAACATAGTGGCCGCTGTTATCCTCGGCGTGCTGCTTCCCTACTACCACCAAATTATTCCATGCTTCACCGGTTTGCTGACGATAATCAATGATCCCGGTGATCACCGCGGTATCGCTGTATAATGCGGATTTATCTAAATTCTCTAAAAAGTCTTGTGCCAAGGGTTCCAATCGCGGAACGGCTGCTTCTGGCCAAATAACAATTTGATGACTGCTAAGATGGGGGCGTGTTAGATCTAAATATTTCAGCATGGTGGGCCATTCTTGTTCAGGCGCCCAGCGTAGATCTTGTTTTATATTCCCTTGTACCAGTAATACGGGGACGTTTTGCTCGGTATAGTGCCATCCTTTTAGCCCTGCTAACCCTGGACTGATGCCCAGTAAGCTAAGTGCAAAGCCAGTAAATATAAGGTGCGGTTCACGACCAGTGCGTAACACCAATATGCTACTCAAGGCTGCGGCGGCGAATACCATTAATAGGCTGATGCCGATTTCACCAATCAAGGGCGCCCAATGGCGCAGGGGCGAATCGACTTGGCTGTAACCCAACGATAACCAAGGGAAGCCTGTTAACATAACGCTACGCAGCCATTCGATTAACACCCAACTGGCCGCAAAAATGAGCGGAAAGGGTAACGCAGTACGCAGTTTTTGACTAAGGTAGCCCGCAAGCGCTGGAAACAACGCTAAATAGGCCACGAGTAAAGCCATCAACGCTATGCTGCCAATCAGGGGTAAGCCGCCAAATTGATCAATACTAACATGGACCCAACTGATGCCAACACCAAACCAACCGAGGCCATATCCAAAGCCAAGCCAAGCGGCCTGCTTCGCACTGGTGCTTTGCTGCAGATAAACACAGAGCAGCAACAGGCTAACGAACGGTATCCACCACAGAGTATAGGGCGCAAACGCTAAGGTGTTACTGGCCCCCGCAAGGGCCAATAAACCGACTTTACCAATGATGCGCCATCCTGGGCGACGATCCGCTGCGGATGAATGAGAAGGGCGTGCCTCTGGTGTATTGAACAAGCGCAGTATGATTAGCTTCCTTCTGATTCCGTTTCTCGCGCCCGAATCACCTGCAACTGCATTAAGCGTCGACTATTGGCTTTGCTAACTTTAAAGGTTAAATCGCCTAGGGTAATACTTTCACCGCGCGCGGGCATATGGCCAAAAGCGTGTAGCACAATACCGCCGATAGTATCGGCATCTTCCTCGTCAAAGGCGGTACCAAAAGTTTCGTTAAATTCATCTAAGGGGGTTAAGGCGCTGACTTGAAACACTCGCGAAGCCATTTTTTTGATATCGTGCTCTTCTGCCTGATCATGCTCATCTTCAATTTCACCCACTATCTGTTCTAAGATATCTTCGATAGTGACTAAACCTGAAACGCCACCGTACTCGTCCACAACAATCGCCATATGATAGCGTTTTTGTCTAAACTCACGTAACAAGGCATCGACCCGCTTACTTTCTGGGATAATCACAGCTGGGCGAATTAAATCGCGCCATTGCCAGTCGGCATTATTCGGATCTAAAGCGTATTGCAGGATATCTTTAACGATTAAAATCCCTTCAATATGATCTTTGTCTTCATTAATAACGGGATAGCGGCTGTGGTTATTTTCAAGCAGGATAGGTAAAACCTCGGACAAAGGCTGTTCGATATCAATCGTCGCCATTTGCGAGCGTGGCACCATAATATCGCGTGCGCGTACTTTGGACACATCCAAAACGCCTTGCAACATATCTTTGGTGTCGGAATCAATCAGTTGCCGCACAGCAGCTTCACTGATGATATCTTCTAAATCTGAAAGATCTTGAGGTTCTGCATTGAAAATACTGGCAATACGTTCTAACCAGCTGCGCCCCGCAGAACCGCGACTAGAGTGTGGGTTGTCTTCACTCATGAGTGAACTTTAGCTCCATAAAAAAAAAGAAATCTATTCATCATCCAATAAATAGGGATTATTGACACCAAGTTGCTGCAAAATTTGGATCTCTTCAACTTCCATCTCTGCTGCATCGTCGTCATTTATATGGTCAAATCCCAATAAATGCAAGCACCCATGTATGACCATGTGCGCCCAGTGTGCTGCGGGTACCTTACCTTGTTCGGCGGCTTCACTTGCCACCACCTGTGCACAGATCACTAGATCACCAAGTAAAGGTAATTCAATACCCGGTGGACACTGGAATGGGAAGCTCAGCACATTGGTTGGCTTGTCCTTAGCACGGTATTGATAATTAAGCTGTTGGCTCTCGGCCTCATCAACAATGCGAATAGTAACTTCCGCCTCTTGTTGAAATGGCAGTACGGCGGCTTCAAGCCAGTGTTGGAACTGCGATGCAGTGGGCAAATCGGTTGCTTGGCTGGCAATTTGCAAATCTAGGATAATGCTCATTTTCGGCGCCACTCACGCGGATCAGCTTCTGTTTTTGGATTCGCGGCTTCAAACGCTTCATAGGCCATGACAATCCGCTGCACGATAGGGTGGCGTACAACATCTTTGGCATTAAAAAAGTTAAAACTGATTTCGGGCACGTTTGATAGCACCTCAATAGCATGTTTTAAACCAGAATATTGCCCACGCGGTAAATCAATTTGCGTAACGTCACCGGTAATCACGGCTTTGGCACTAAAGCCAATGCGGGTTAAAAACATCTTCATTTGTTCGGTGGTGGTATTTTGACTTTCGTCCAAAATAATAAAGGCGTCGTTCAGGGTGCGACCACGCATATAAGCCAGTGGCGCAATTTCAATAATGCCGCGCTCTAAGTATTTTTCGACTTTTTCAAAGCCAAGCATTTCAAATAAGGCATCGTATAAAGGCCGCAGATAAGGATCTACTTTTTGCGCTAAGTCACCAGGTAAAAAACCAAGTTTTTCACCGGCTTCAACCGCTGGGCGGGTAAGCACGATACGTTTAACTTGACCGCTTTCTAGGGCATCTACCGCGCAGGCGACGGCAAGATAGGTTTTACCCGTACCTGCAGGACCAATTCCAAAGCTCACATCATGGTTTAACACATTAGAAACATAAACCGCTTGATTAGGATTACGGGGTTTAATCAAGCCTTTTTTCGTTTTTAAACTGAATTCTTTGACGCTGCCCGGTTCTGCCTGATACTGAATATCAAAGTGTTCGCTGATCAATAAATGAACCTGTTCTGGAGAGATGACTGTAGGCGGATGCTGCGTATTGTCGGTGTGTTGATAAAGCTCACGGATTATAAGCTCTGCGGCCATGACATTAGGCTCAGGGCCTTCAATTTTAAACAGCGTATCGCGATGACTAATGTCAACTAATAAACGCCGTTCGATATGCTTTAGGTTGTCGTCATAAGGACCACATAACAGCGTTAAACGCCGATTGTCAGCTGGGGTTAACTGCAACGCTAGGCTGTGGCTTAGGGGCTTGTTTTGGTTATCGCTGTTCAATACGTCTCTCTCTGTTGCATCCCATAGCGACACTTGCCGCTATGGGTATACTTCAATAAAAGTTAGGGTACAAACGTGGTAACACCCAACTCATTCGCTTTTGCTTGTCTGGCCAAAATTTGTTGGGGTGCGGTATCGCGACGCAAGCCCATTTCAGCTTCCGTACGGATCAAATCGCCTCGTAAAGAATTACTGAACACATCCGTAATTTTTACATCAACAAATTGGCCAATCATCTCGGGTGAACCTTCAAAGTTTACGACTCTATTATTTTCGGTACGGCCAGTCAGTTCCATAATATTTTTCTTGGAAGGACCTTCTACCAAAATACGTTGTTCTGTCCCCAGCATACCACGCGCAATTTTCAATGCCTGCTGATTAATACGATCTTGCAAGATATATAGACGTTGTTTTTTAGCGTCTTCAGTTACATCATCGGGTAAATCCGCTGCCGGCGTGCCAGGACGCGCGCTATAAATAAAACTAAAGCTCATATCAAAGCCAATGGCTTGAATCAAATCCATCGTCGCTTGGAAATCTTCATCTGTTTCGCCAGGGAAGCCGATAATAAAATCAGAGGACATAGCTAAATTAGGACGCACTTTCTTTAGCTTACGAATTTGTGCTTTATATTCTAGTGCAGTATGACCGCGTTTCATTAAGTTTAAGATCCGATCCGAACCCGATTGCACCGGTAAGTGCAAATGATCAACCAGTTCAGGAATATCGCGATATACCTCTATGATGTCGTCGGTGAACTCTACCGGATGAGACGTGGTATAGCGAATACGATCAATACCGTCGATAGTGGCCACTAAGCGTAATAATTCAGAGAAATGACAAATGCTGCCATCATGCGCGGCGCCGCGATAAGCGTTAACATTTTGCCCAAGCAAATTGACTTCACGCACGCCTTGTTGTGCTAGCTGTGCTATCTCAAATAACACATCATCAAGCGGTCGGCTGACTTCTTCGCCACGCGTATAGGGTACGACACAGAAGGTACAGTATTTTGAGCAGCCTTCCATAATAGAGACAAAGGCTGTCGGGCCGTCGGCTTTGGGTTCAGGCAGACGATCAAACTTTTCAATCTCAGGGAAAGACACATCCACTACCGGTGAATGACTACCGCGCACGGCATTAATCATCTCGGGTAAGCGGTGTAGGGTTTGTGGTCCAAACACGATATCGACGAAAGGTGCGCGCTCACGAATAGCTTTACCTTCTTGTGAAGCCACACAGCCGCCAACACCAATAATTAAGTCAGGATTTTTCTCTTTTAGTGGACGCCAGCGACCTAACTGATGAAACACCTTCTCTTGGGCTTTTTCCCGGATTGAGCAGGTGTTTAACAAGATCACATCCGCGTCTTCGGCTTCTTCGGTTAACGTATAGCCATGCGTTGCATCCAATAGGTCAGCCATTTTTGACGAATCGTATTCGTTCATCTGGCAGCCCCAGGTTTTTATATGCAGCTTTTTGCCCATTGTCAGTGGTTACCTGTGTTGTCGCGTCTAAAAAAGGGAGCGTATTTTAGCCTGTAAGTGGCCGCAGTACCAGAGAGCAGCGGAAAAGTCTTTGCCAATTACAGCAGACGCTGGCGTGTTGTTACATAACCCGCGTAAAAAATGACAACGACTCCTGCTATCCAGCTCATAGTAACGGGTTCTTGCCAGAATAAATAGCCAAAGGCACCCGCAAAAATAACACTGCTATAAGTCCACATTCCAATATCACTGGCCGGGGCAATGGCATAGGCACGCGTCATTGCAAGCTGCCCGATGGCGGCTAAAATACCCATGCCAAAAAAAGCCAGCCATACCGCCCCATTTAAGGGCTGCCAGTAAAAAGGAACTGGAATAGCCGATAAGATAGCCGTGAGCAGTGAGAAGTAAAAAACAATGCGGACAGCGGGTTCAGTATCAGACATATAGCGAATAGTGGTTTTGGTGACCGCCACCAAAACGGCAGAAAATAGGGCAACAACCAATACCGCATTGAGGGTTGCATCAGGTGTGGGTAGTGCCAATACCACGCCGACAAAGCCTAATAGTATGCCAAATAGGGTTAAACGTGACGGCCGTTCTTTTAGCCAGAAACGCGCAATAATAGGCACCACAAAGGGCGATAGCAGCAATACCAACATGCCTTGGGCAAGGGGTAAGCGTGCTAACACGTAGAAGAAACAATACATAGAAATAATACCGGTTAAAGCCCGGCTAAGGTGTAAGTACCAACGCTGTGTTTTTAATAACTTAAAGCCATGTTGGTATAAAAACGGCAACATCAGTAGTAATGCAAAAAAGTTACGAAAAAAGACCACCTGCACTTCACTGGCCGTTTCGCTGGTAAACTTTACAATTGCGCCAATACCCGCAAAGCAGGCTTCGGCGAGTAACAGAAGTAGGGCACCTTTAAGCAGGTGAGGAGCCATAACAATTATTCCAAATACAACAATGCTGATGCGCGTAATCGAGCGCGCGCAATTATGCCTGTTCTCTGTGAAGAAAGCGCGGTTGTTGTTACGTCGTTAGGAGGTCGGCGGATTCACGGCAAACTGTTCCGTACCCAGTAGGGCGAGTAACTGCGCTGCAGGTAGGGGCCTACTAAATAAGAAGCCTTGAATTAAAAAACAGCTACGTTTATTGAAGAAAGCTAATTGCTGCTCGGTTTCTACCCCTTCAGCGACACAATATAAACCTAAGCTATTTGCCATACTTAACATGGCTTCGATAATGGTCTCATCATTATGATCAATACCGATATCCTGCACAAAACTACGATCAATTTTTATCGCATCTAAGGGCAGCTCTTTCAAATATTTGAGTGAGGAGTAGCCCGTGCCAAAGTCATCCAGTGCCAGTTTAATCCCCGAATCACTCAATGATTGCATGGTATGCACTGCACTTTGCTGATCGCGCATCAGAGCACTCTCGGTGATTTCAAAGCGTAAACAAGGACAAGGCAGCTGATATTTTTTGAGTAAGGCCAGCACGGTTTCTGCCAGAGCGGGTTGCTCTAAATGTTGGGTTGAAAGATTCACCGATACGTAAAGTTCATAACCGGCAGCACGCCAGCGCGCAACATCGGCTAATGCTCGCTCCAGGAGCTGTTGTGTCATATTAACAATTAAGCGTAAATCTTCTGCCAAAGGAATAAATTCGGCAGGCGAGATCATGCCCTCTGAACTTTGCCAACGTAATAACACTTCTACCCCGACAATGCTTTGGTGTGCACTGTCTATGATCGGTTGGTAATAATTTACAAATTCTTGTTGTTGTAACGCTTTACGCAGTCGCGTTTCTCTGGCGAGTTGCATGTGCGCTTTTTCATTCATTTCTTTAATAAAGAATTGGAAGTTATTACGACCTGCTTCTTTGGCATGATACATCGCCACATCAGCATGTTTCATTAATTCAGTCCCGTTGAGTGCGTCATCGGGATAAACGGCAATACCAATGCTGGGCGATACGCCAACACTGTCGGAACCCAATTGCATGGGTTCACTGATCACGGTAAGCATTTTACGGGCAACATGGCTGATATTATTATTATTTTTATAACCCTCTAACAAAATAACAAACTCATCTCCCCCTAAGCGTGCCACAGTATCACTGTCACGTAGGGTAAGTTTTAAACGCCGAGCCACTTCTTTAAGCATTAAATCGCCAATATCGTGGCCCAGAGAATCGTTAATATGCTTAAATTTATCTAAATCAATAAAACACAGCGCAAGAGAACGTTGTTGGCGTTTGGCTTGCTCAATACCATGTTGAATACGATCCATTAATAAAGCGCGGTTAGGTAACCCTGTTAATGCATCATAATTGGCTAAATAACGTAATTCGTCTTCTGCCGCTTTTTGAGCAGTGATATCCGTAAACACCAACACAAAAAAAGTCACATCTTGTTGGCCAACGGCACTGACATTAATTAATGTCGGGCGCTCACGGCCATCAGGGGTAATCACCTGTTCTTCGCCCTGCCAATGCTGTCCCGTTACCAATTCTTTGAGCAGCTTTGTGTAAAACCGTCGGCGCACGAGACTGATGCCTAAATGATGACTTCTTGGGCTATCTAAATAGGGCTCAATTCCGCCAAATGCTTGGCAAAACGAGTGGTTAGCAGCAATTACTCGTTGGCGATTGTCTAATATGACGACCCAATCTCGGGTTTGCTGAAAGGCTTCACCAAATAAACGTGCCTTTTCTTCATTGGCTTTGGTCTCGGTAATATTGCTGTAAGTCCCCAGTATTTTTAAGGGCGCCTGTTGTTCATCCAGTTCAGTGACCCGACCTTGATCTCGGAACCAAAGCCAACGGCCATCTTTATGACGCATGCGATAAGTAAGATCAAACCACTGATCAGGTTGTTTCAGTAAGCGCTGCCAATGTTGCTCAAATTCTGGCAAATCGTCAGGATGAATTAGCGAGCAATGTTGTTGCCAAGTAATGGTGTGCATCAGTTCATTGGTGCCCAACATACGTGGTAGCCGACTTGAGACTAAGGCGTGATTATGAGCCGACCATTCAAAAACACCGCTATTTACCGATGTTAATGCTTGCGTTAAGCGTTGCTCACTGGTTTTAACTTGTAAATGTGCTTGTTTTAACAGAAATTGTTGTTGTTGCCGCTTGCGCCAATAACTCCAAGCAATACTGCCAAGCAATAACAGGTAGCACAGATAGGCTAGCGGTGAGCGCCAAAGAGGTGGCGCAATATACAGCTGCAGTGTAGCGGGTTCACTTTCTTGCTGGGTGAGCGGATGAATTGCTACTACATTAAAGTCATAGGTTCCAGGCGGTAATTGGGGGAAAATGACTTGGCTGTCAAATTGCGCAGGATAATGATTATTTTGTTTACCACTTAACCAAAAGCGATAAGCAATTTTATGATTATTATGAAAGCTCATGGCACTAAAACTGAGTTTTAAGCCGGTATCATTATGCGATAAAGTAAACTGCCGATTATTTAAAAAACCATGCACGGCGCGTGGTTGGCCCGCTAACACAGAAAAATCGGTGATCACCACGTTTAAATTGTCTTGGGTATGCAGTAGCTTGTCAGGCGTCACGGTCACGGCGCCGCGTATCCCGCCGAACACAATACGACCGTCTTCTAATACGGCTGCCGCGCCATCATTAAAGTCGTTATAGGCTAAGCCATCGGCTTTACTAAAATAGTCGATTTGCAACGTTATTGGATCTAAACGTGCAAGTCCTTCTCGTGAAGAAAACCAAATAAAACCCGCGTGATCTAATCGTAAAGAAAAGACTTCATTGCTGCGTAATCGATTATCTACAGAAAAAGTATGTATTAGGTTAAAGGTATCGGTTTGAAAACCAAGTAAACCAACACCTTGCATGCCGATCCACAAGGTACCGTGTTGATCATATAGCATACTTGTAGCATAGCGATTGAGCTGTGGGAGATAGTCTGCATGTTGATACAGTAGTGTTAAGTCACCGTTATTCGGTTCAAAGCGCCACAATTGATCTGCTGCACTGAGTAACCAGCTTTTATCCTTTAGTTGTCCTAAAATACTGCCAAAATGTAAATTAGGGAGGTGCTGGTTTAATGGCGCTATAGGGGATATCTGACCGCTTGAGGGCTCATAGCGGTAAAAGTGCTTTTGTTGTTTGATAATCAGCGTACCACGCTCGGTATCAAAGTATTGTGCTCGTGCTTCTGGACCAAGCAGTGCTGCCGTTGCAGCATCTTGCGTTATGGGTAAAACGAGTTCTTTCTTATTTAAATCAAAAGCATGAATGCCTGTAATTGTCGTAAGCCAGAGGATGTTATTCGGTGCTGCAACCACATGGCTGATATTACCAGCATGCCACATTTGATTGGGCTGACTATTGACTAAAAATGTACTTATCGTTTGCTCGGTTAAATCTACACGGTTTAAGCCATTAGTGGTTGCTAACCACAGTGCCCGATCATCAGGCCAAATATGGGTAATATTATTACTACTTAATTCGTTAGGCTGCTTTGTTAATTGTTGAAAGGCTTGGCTTTTAGGATGCCAATAAAACGCGCCTTCTGAACGGTTTGCTAACCATATTCCCCCGTTAGTATCGTGGTTAAAATCAACAATAGTGTGGTCCAATAACATAGGATTATCACGAAAACTAAGGATCTCCTCTGTTTGCCCGTTAGCGTTTAGGTGATAGAGCCCGATATCGGTGGCCGCATGTAATTGATCAGCAACCGTTGCCAAATGCCAGATGTTACGTTCTGCCAGTACGTGTTTAGGTGCATACGACTGCCCTTGTTCGAGGTAGGCTTGTATTCCTGCAACCGGCATTTTAAATAGGCCCGATACCGTGCCAACGTACAAATATTCATTATCAAGAAACAGCGACTTGGTATGGAGTTGATCAGGCGTGGGCTGATTAATAGAGTGAGGTAAATGGGGAAGATACTGATGTTTACCGTTTTGCATATTGTAATGAATAACACCGTTAAAAGTGGCAATAAACAGGTGCTGTTGCGATAACAATAGATAGCGTATCCAACCCTTAGGATGGCCAATAGAGCTTAGATCAAAAATTTTGGTCAGCTGTCGATCTGTGATGCGAAGTTTATAAACGGCTTGATTAACGACAAACAACAAATGATCCGTATCGTACTCTATTACGGCTAAAATGGTCGATTCATATGGATGGCCTGATTCACGTGGCGCTGTAACAAACAGATCAAACCTACCTGCAGCGGCATCATACAAATATAATCCTGTATTATCTGCGCTTAACCAGAGTCGGCCTTGACTGTCTTCTAAAATATCATTGAATGAAATTTCTGATAAGCGATAATCTTTAGTATGCAATTCAATGATTTGGTTACCATCGTAGCGATTGATACCGCCTGCAGTAGCTATCCACAAAAAACCTTGCTTATCAATATGCAAATCTCGCACAGCGCCTTGTGAGAGGCCATGCTCTGGCGTCAATGGCAGCATGATCGACCTTGCATTGACTGCAAAGATACTGCAAAGCAGTAAAAGCAAAAAGCTAAGCCATCTCACCGGGGAATAAACCTATTTTTTTATTTTAAATAACGCTGTGCAACATATAACGAGCAAGCTGCTTTTGTCTAGTGGCGATGATTTTATTAGCAAAAGTGCATGAATAACTATTGGCTAAATAAACTGACAGCAACCAGTGCAGAAAGTAGAAGTAAAATAAGCGTAAACTGATGTTGTTGAAGACGTAATAGCCGATTTAAATCGGCTAAATTGGGTTCGTTTGTTTGCTGTAATCGGATACGTCTTACCAACTGCTGTTGGTAATAAAGCGGACCGACCAAACTCACGTGTAGCGTGCGACTGACATGTTGTAAAAGCCATAATTTTGTCAGGGGCAATGGCTGCCCTTCAGAGGGAGCAGGAAGCGGGGCGGCGGTGTGTGTTTTCAGGCTTTGTAAACGGTATAACAGGGCGCTGAGGCTATAAGGTATTGCACATAAGAGCGCATGTAAACGACATGCCGCTTGTCCAAAATATTGATAAGTCGTTAACTTTACAGACCATTGTTGGCTGGCAATTTGGCAAAGCCGATAGCAAAGTAATCCCATGGCACCGGCGATGAGGTACCAAAATACCATTGCTATAATGTGTTGGCTAAATCTTAAGGTGAGGCTTTCAATTATTGCTTTAATCAAACCCAGTTGACTAAGCGGTTTGGTATCGCGTAAAAGCAAAAGTCGGGCTTGGGTGCGCGCCAAACTGAGTAAGGATTTATCTAGGTTTTGCCCGATACGCTGCGCCTGTGCTTGGTAAAGCTGCCAATTACTACAACATAATAAGACGATGGCATCAATTAATAGCGACCAACTGGCTAAAAGGTAGGTGCAGGCCAACAGGATCATCGGCAAACCCACCGCTAAAAGCAGTGCCATGACACCGGAAGTGTGTTGTTGCATCGTTGTTCGAGATAAGTTTAGATGCACTTTTGCCGCTAAAGCCTGACAAAACAACGCAAAAAAACTCAGGGGATGATACGCCAATGGAATAGGAATAATGCGACCACATAGCATTGCTGCAATAAGCAGCAATGCTGATAACGAAAAATCAGAAAACACCATGGCGTCGCTTATAAATTAAGCTCCGCAATGGCACCTAATAATTCGACGACCATCGCCGAGCTATTTTTTGAAGCCACAGCAAGGTAGGCTTCAAAGGATTCTGGCGATTCTTTACCCGCAATATCACTTAAACTGCGGATCACGACAAAAGGCGTGTTAAGCATGTGGCAGCTTTGGGCAATTGCTGCGCCTTCCATTTCTACGGCAAGCATTGTGGGGAATTGTTGCCGAGTAAGGGCGATGCGAGCAGGATCACACATAAAACTATCGCCCGTGGCGATGAGCCCTTTTTTGGTTTTGCAATAGCCTAAAGCGGCAATACTTTGCTCGGCAGCCGCTATCAAAGCGGGGTGGGCAAGATACGCCGCTGGCATTTGAGGAACTTGGCCAAGTTCGTAGCCAAAAGCGGTTACATCAACATCATGATGTCTCACTTCAGTACTAATGACGACATCGCCAACATTAAGTTCCGGATCAAAACCACCTGCCGAACCGGTATTTATTACGCAATCAGGTTTAAATTGAGTAATCATTAACGTTGTAGCGACAGCTGATGCGACTTTACCAATTCCTGACTGAACCACGACAACATTTTTACCGGCTAAGGTGCCAAGATAAAAAACAAAGCCTCCCAGCTGTTCAGTGCGGCTTTGTTGTAATTGTTGTTTCAAGAGCGCGATCTCCGGTTCCATCGCGCCAATAATACCGATAAGTTGCATGAGCCAGCCTCAACGAATGTCGTTAAATAAGTTTAAAACAAGATTATATACGTAATTACACTGCACGAGAATCCGTAACCGAGGCTAGTTTAGTGCTAAAGCATAAATAACAGTGAAGCAGGCAAGCCATCTATCAGCTGGCCTGCCTACTGCATTATTGATGCAAATTAATGGTGGCTGCAGCGTGTCCTGACGTTAATTTGCCTTGCTGATAATCGCGAATAGCTTGCTCAATTTCTGTCATGCTGTTCATCACAAAGGGACCATATTGGACGATTGGCTCACGGATGGGTTTTGCTGCCAATACCAGAAATTTAGCTGCGTGGTGGGCAAACACGGTTACGGTTCCTTCCGTGGTAAGAACCGCCGCATGGTGCTCAGCGATATGCGAGCTTGCATCAGAACCTAATTGTACTGAACCTTCATAGGGGTAAAGTAACGCATTATGACCATCCGTAATGGGAAACGTGATCTGGCTGCCTGCGGCCAGATGGATATCAAAATACAGCGGCTCAGTGCTTAATCCTTGGATTGGGCCAGCCCATTGCTGCTGCTGATAATGAAATACCCCTGCGATCACTTTAACACTGATACCTTGTGCCGGTGTTGCCACTGGGATTTGTGCCGGTGTGATGTCAACATAAGCAGCCGCTTTCATTTTTTCCGCCGCAGGGAGATTTAACCAAAGCTGAAATCCACGCATTAAGCCTGATTCTTGTTGTGGCATCTCTGAGTGAATAATACCCCGTCCCGCCGTCATCCATTGTACTCCACCGCTGGTTAGATGACCTTTGTTACCCAAATGGTCTTCGTGCAACATGTGGCCATCCAGCATGTAGGTTACGGTTTCAAATCCTCGGTGTGGGTGAGCCGGAAAACCTGCGATGTAATCGTTGGCTTGCTCTGATCCAAAACAATCCAACATCAGGAAGGGATCCAGTCGGATTTGCGGTGATTGCCCTAAACTTCGTTTGATTTTTACACCTGCGCCATCAGAGACAGTTATCGCCGGTATGAGCTGTTTTAATGAACGCATAGAACCTCCCAAGAGTAATTACAGATATTAAAGCTGAAAAATGCTGACAGATAAATGGCAAAATACCCATACTACTCTTCGATATATTAGAAAGGTATGCGGGTTCAGTGACTGTTAAGGCGCATCTAATAGAATGACGACATTGATTAAACGCCTTGTCTTGTGGCGAACCCCATGGAGAGTGTTATGAAAAAAATATTAATTGCATCAATCGCTGCGGCGTCTTTGTTCAGTGCAATGAGTCATGCCGATATTCGCTGGAACACTATTGGCGCTGGTTACAGCGATGCTGCGGGGGATGGCCCCTATATTGAAGGTTCATATTTATTGAGCCCCAGCTTTGTATTGCATGCTGATTATAGTCGTCAATCTGTGGGCCGAGCAGATTTTAATGTGCTTGATGTTGGCATAAATTATTTGACGAATTTTAAATTGGATTTTGCCCCGCGTAGCCAAACTTACCTCACGGTTGGGATTGACAGTATTTCTGGTGATGCTGACGAGAGTGGTATCTATGTTGGTGCCGGCGTTAAGCATCCATTAACGCCTGAAGTCGAGTTGTACACACAAGCAACGTATCATAGCATCGCTGATAATTATGGCAGTTTAGCTGGGGGAATTGCCTATTTTGTTAGTCCAGATTGGGCGATTCGCAGTAGCATTGCGTTAAACAGCGGAGAGACTAAAAATGAATTTCGTTTTGGTGTAACGTACCAGTTTTAAATAGGCGTTGCAGTTGCCTTCAGCAACTCTTATCATTGAAAAAATGACAAAGGATACGTTTTGCTAGGAGTGACAATCGCATGTTGGACGATTTTTTTATTCAGCTAAGTACTGAGCCGGATTCGATTAATTTTGCGCAAACCATCGCGGTAATTGATGAACATTATCATTTTACACCGGTTGCTTTTCAAAATGGCGAGCAGCAGAACGCTGCGGGTGAAAACAGCGGCTCCTGCAAAGTGTTTGCGTTCGGATTGATGCATCAATTGTCTGCCCCGCAAACCTTACAGTTGTTTGGTGAGTATTATCGTCAGGTAATGGATACCCCTAACGGTACGGATCATCAAAATATTCGCAATTTCTTACGTACAGGTTGGCATGGTGTGGTGTTTAGTGCACCCGCGCTACAGTTAAAATCAGGTTAAGAACTTGTCCAGTAGATAGCTAAAAAATAAGGCCAGTTAGCACTGGCCTTATTTATTTTACATGATGCGTTATACCATCACATTAATCGTTTGACCAAGATTACCAACAGGCTGTGCTGCAGCGGTTTGTTCAACCCCTTGCATGGCACTTTGCACCAATGACATGGCCATTTGTGCTTGTTGATCCTGTTGCTTTTTAGCCATAACAGCGCCCAACACTTCAAAAGCTTGAGCAGACGCAAGTGCGCCAACGGATTGACTCATGGAACCTCCTATCAGCAAAACGTCATTTAGTTATCGGCCAAGATGGCATAAACTTTAGGTGGAGTTATAGTGTTAATGCATTATTTTCGTAAAAAGTGTCAAAAATAATTGAGTGAACAATATCGGCAGAAGGGTAAGCGTTTTTTTGGGTGAGTATCCTTGGGGTGAATGCCGCCTGTTGCAGCAGGCGGCATTCGATCTTAGCGCGGAGTGACTCATTTCTCCAAAGCGTTAAGAAACTTGGATAAGCGCAGTGGATTGCGCCTTAATTTGTGAATGTGACAAAGCAGGAGCCATCAACTTTCCAACCACAGGGCTATTAGCTGCTACTGTAGGTTTTAGCGAGCGAATAGGGCGGGTCGGCCCTTTTTTCACTAAGCCTTTCAATAAAGGCTCGGCTTTGGGCGCGGGTTTGCCCAGCTTCATGGCCAAAGCAGCTTGTAATTCTGTTACGCTATACCCAGCTTTAATACCTATACGAAGATAAGGCACGCCCGCAGCCTCTAACGCGCCACTAACAAACCAATCGGGTACTGCTTTATGCCCCTCTTTGCTGTGCGTATTAACTAAGTCTAGTACAGCAATAACTTTCATGCTGTCAGGCTCGCACAACACATAGTCTAGGTATTTTGCGTTTAGCTTTAGTGCGATGCTCCGACGGCTTTTATCTGAGGCCGGTTCGCGCACATCCAGTACATCGGCCAATTTTACTCGGTTTACGATACGATATTCGTTTTGCACTGCTTTTTCTAACAACCCTAAAAAAGACCGTTCTACCGGACTTAGCAACGCGGGCTTGCGCTGAACTTGAAACGGATTGCTGTTGTCAATAAAACGACTGGCAACGAGCGCAATCACGATCACCAGTACCACTAATAACAGCATGATAAATTCCATGCGCCCCTCCGACGAAAAATTGACGAATCAAAAGACTACAATGACTAAGCATAAGGCATGCCACTTTTTTGTATTATTGTTTAGAACGCTATTTCTGTAGGTGATGCTAGTCATTGTTTCCATTAATGGCTTTTATAGTTCATTTCAGCATATAGTTAGGGTAACTGAAACATTACAAGGATTCGATCATGGCAACAGCAACGGTTTCCTGTGGCGCATTAACGATAAAAGGCATATTAAAAGCAGAATATCAGCAGATATTAACGCCTGAAGCAACACACTTTGTGGCTGAGTTAGTCGCGCGTTTTCGGCCGCAATTGCAAGACCTACTTGCCGCACGTCAGGAACGCCAAGCCCATTTCGATGGCGGAGCCTTGCCCGATTTTTTACCAGAAACCGCGGCTATCCGTGCCGGTGATTGGCACGTCGCGGCCTTGCCACATGATCTCCAAGATCGTCGGGTAGAAATTACCGGGCCTGTTGATCGAAAAATGATAATTAATGCCTTAAATGCGGATGTAAAAGTGTTTATGGCGGATTTTGAAGATTCGCAAACGCCCAGCTGGGATGGCCTTATTGAAGGGCAAATTAATTTACGCGACGCCAATTTAGGGACTATCAGTCATACTGATCCACAAAGTGGTAAACACTATGCTCTCAATAAGCAATCTACGTTATTGATTGCCAGGGTAAGAGGCTTACATTTATGGGAGAAACATGTAGAGCTAGATGGCGAACAAATCCCAGGCAGTCTGTTCGATTTTGCGTTGTATTTTTTTCATAACTATAAAATTCGTATGGAAAAAGGCACTGGGGTGTATTTTTATTTGCCGAAATTGCAAAGTCATCTAGAAGCAAAATGGTGGGATGAGGTGTTTCGTTTCACAGAACAGCGCTTCCAAGTACCCATTGGGACTATTCGTGCCACCGTGCTCATTGAAACGCTGCCGGCAGCCTTTGAGATGGACGAAATTTTATATATGTTAAAAGATCACATTGTGGCATTGAACTGCGGCAGATGGGATTATATTTTTAGCTATATCAAAACGTTAAATAATCACCCAGACCGTGTTTTGCCTGATCGCCAAGTGGTGACTATGCATCAACCCTTTTTAAATGCCTATTCGCGCTTGTTGATTAAAACGTGTCATAAACGTGGCGCGTTAGCCATGGGAGGAATGGCGGCCTTTATTCCAGCTAAAGACGCTGCCGCTAATGAGGCTATTTTAGCACGCGTAAAAGCTGATAAAGAATTAGAAGCTAGCAATGGTCATGATGGTACTTGGGTGGCTCATCCTGGCTTAGCGGCTACGGCTAATGCGGTGTTTGCTCACTATTTAGCAGATAACCCAAACCAACTTAGTGTCAGCCGAGCAGAAGATGCGCCTATTACGGCAGAAGCATTATTAGCTCCTTGTGAAGGTGAGCGAACCGAGCAAGGTATGCGCACGAATATTCGTGTCGCCCTGCAATATCTTGCCGCGTGGATCAGTGGCAAAGGCTGTGTTCCTATTTATGGTTTAATGGAAGATGCTGCAACGGCTGAGATTTCTAGAACGTCGATTTGGCAATGGATCAAACATGGTAAAAGTTTAAGTAATGGTAAATTGATTACCGCAACCCTATTTGCTTCTTTTTTAGAGGAAGAAGCAAAGGTGGTGTTAGCTGAAGTCGGTGTTGATGTGTGGCAAAACCAAAATTTTGAACGCGCTAAAACACTGTTACTCGACATCACCACAGCAGAAACGTTGGTAGACTTCCTAACCCTACCGGCGTACCAATTGCTGGAATAATCTACAGCTAAAACGTAATAAACCTGAATGACAAGGCGCCTTAGGGCGCCTTTTTTGTTTTGTTAATTAGAAGCTTAGTTGAGCTCGTCGGCGGTTTCGCTGATAAGTCTCCTAAACCAGATATGACTGGCATCTTGATGAAGTAACGGGCTCCAAATCATTTTTAATTCAATGGAGGGAATGGCAAAAGGCGGATCCATAATGGCCATCGTGCTATCTTTTTCATAGAGTTTTGCCGCGCGAGTGGGGAGTGTCGCAATCAAATCAATGCCAACCGCTAAGTGCATCGCCACATGATAGTTGCGGGTAAATACTGTAATATTTCGTTGCTTGCCCAGCTTCGCGAGCGCTTCGTCTACCCATCCGAGTTTCTGAACATCTTTTGGATCCATACCAACGCCCACACCAAAGCCTGTTTTACTGACCCAAATATGCTGTGCCTTTAAATAGCTATCTAAATTAAATTGTTGCAACACCGGATTTTGTCGATTAATTAAACATGAAAAACTGTCGCGCCAGACGGTTTTTTGGTGAAACGATTGGGGCAGTTGATCAAAACGGTTAATCGCCATATCGACTTTGCCATTTTCTACATCGTGAAAGGTGACATCTGACGGTGTCATAATATCTAAACTGGTAAAAGGGGCCTGTACTCGCAGTTTTTTCAATAACGCGGGGATCAATGTAGAGGCCGCATAATCGCTTGCCATGATCCGAAAAACCCGTCGGCTTTGTGATGGTTCAAAATCTTTGTTGGGTTGTAAGGTTTCTTCAAGGGTGAGCAAAACGCCGCGTACTATTGGTGCCAGTTCGCGTGCCCGTTCGGTAGGGACCATGCCATCGGATGTCCGTACTAAAATGGGATCATTCAACACATCGCGGAGACGTTTCAAGCCGTTACTCATCGCCGGTTGGGTAATATTCAGTTGGTTAGCGGCGCGAGTCACATTCTTTTCGCGCAGTAAAACATCGAGATACACCAAGAGATTGAGGTCCATCTTATTAATATTCATCGGCTTAATACCTGAGTAGAGTGTGTATTGCTTAGATGAATCATATCATTGCCATTTCATTAGCCCAAGTAACGCTTTTACTATTCACTCAAAAAATGATGGGAATCAAAAAAATCACCTATATGAATTCAGTTTTTGTTGTCTATAGTGAAAGCACACCAACAGGGTTACTGTTACCAGCAAAGAGGAAATCATTATGTCGGCTTATCAAGATCAGATTAATCAGTTAGCAGCGGTTTGTAAGGGACAGCAAGGTTGGAATGCGATTAGTCCAGAATATGCTGCGCGTATGCGTTTACAAAACCGTTTTCATACCGGTTTAGATATTGCCAAATATACCGCCAAAATTATGCGTGAAGATATGGCAGCATACGATGCCGATAGCAGCCAATACACGCAGTCTTTAGGTTGCTGGCATGGTTTTGTTGGACAACAGAAGTTAATCGCCATTAAAAAACACTTTGGCACTACTAAACGCAAATATCTGTATTTATCTGGTTGGATGATTGCGGCGCTGCGCTCAGAGTTTGGCCCGCTGCCAGATCAGTCAATGCACGAAAAAACCGCTGTACCAGCCTTAATTGCTGAGCTGTACACCTTTTTAAAACAAGCCGATGCCCGTGAGCTGGCGGGGTTGTTCCATGAATTAGATGCCGCTAAGGCCGCAGGTGATAGCGCTAAAGCGGCTGCAGTGCAAAGTAAAATTGATAATTTTGAAACGCATGTAGTACCCATTATTGCAGATATCGATGCCGGTTTTGGTAACGAAGAAGCTACCTATTTACTGGCCAAGAAAATGATTGAAGCCGGTGCCTGTGCGATTCAAATTGAAAACCAGGTATCAGACGAAAAGCAATGTGGTCACCAAGATGGCAAAGTAACGGTACCGCATGCTGATTTCTTAGCAAAAATTAACGCCGTGCGTTATGCCTTTTTAGAGCTGGGTGTTGATGATGGCGTAATTGTAGCGCGCACCGACTCCTTAGGCGCAGGTTTAACCAAGCAAATTGCTGTTACCAATGAGCCAGGCGATTTAGGCGATAAATATAACAGTTTCTTAGATGGTGATTACATTACCAGTGCTGAAGATATTGCCAACGGTGATGTGGTGGTAAAAGCCAACGGTAAGCTGTTAAAACCAAAACGTTTAGCCAGTGGTTTGTTTCAATTTAAACCAGGCTCTGGTGTGGACCGTGTGGTACTGGATTGTATTACCTCATTGCAAAATGGTGCTGATTTACTGTGGATTGAAACTGAGAAGCCGCATATCGGCCAGATTAAAGAGATGGTTGACCGTATCCGCGAAGTGGTACCAGGCGCGAAGTTGGTATACAACAATAGTCCATCCTTTAACTGGACCCTGAATTTCCGTCAGCAAGTGTTCGATGCGTGGCAAGCTGCAGGTAAAGATGTGTCAGCTTATGCTCGTGCTGGCTTAATGAGTGCGGAGTATGATGCCACTGAATTGGCGCTGGAAGCGGATAACCGTATTCGGACTTTCCAAGCGGATGCAGCGCGTGAAGCGGGTATTTTCCATCACCTGATCACACTACCAACCTATCACACTGCGGCCTTGTCTACGGACAATCTAGCAAAAGAGTACTTCGGTGCCGCAGGTATGCTGGGTTATGTTGAAGGTGTACAGCGCAAAGAAATTCGTCAAGGTATTGCCTGTGTGAAACACCAGAATATGTCAGGTTCTGATATTGGTGATGATCATAAAGAATACTTCTCAGGTGAAGCGGCATTAAAAGCCGGTGGTGCCCATAACACCATGAACCAGTTCTAAGTTTTTGCAACGTGGTCAGGTAACTGACATTTGGGCAGCCATTGGCTGCCCTTTTTTATGTTTACTACTTTATTGCCTGCCTGTGTCATTAACTGACACTATTTACCACCACGATATCAATTCGCTAGTTTTTTGACTCTACAGGATTTGCATGATCAAGTCACTTTTGCTAATTACGGATAAAATACATCCACATACTTAATAGAATGCTACAGTGATCATACCTGTTACCCGTAGTTTTTCTGATACTTTGATAAATGCCTTAGATAATGTCCAAACATAATAGTCTTTACGCTTTAAAGTGTGACGATGCTAAATAAAAGAAAGGCCGTCATATTTTGTTTTGTAGCGAACACACATCTTTGGAGTCTTATGTTAAAACCTCTTTTGCTCGTAGCGCTATTAATTCTTGGCGCCTGTAGCAAACAGCATGAATCCCTTAATCTTGCCGGTAATACATGGTTAGGCTATCAACCTCTTTATTTAATTCAAGCCAGATATGCCTGCCCTGACTGCAACTTAGAAGTGTTGCCTGGGCGATCTATGAAAATTACTATGATGCCGTCAACTACTATGGTGTTAAGGTTATTAGGTGCAAAACAGCTCGATGCAGCCATGCTAACCTTGGATGAAGCTATTAGTTTTCAAAGTAATACGGGAATTGCTATCTGTGTAGCTGCCGCATTAAGTTACTCTAATGGCGCCGATGCTGCATTGGTCATGCCTGGTTTTGATCCTAATAAGCAGCAATTAAAAGTAGGTTATGAAGAGACCGCTTTAGGGGGCTATATGCTGCATCGCACTGTCGAAAAGCTAGGTTGGCCCCGCGAAAAGTTAGCGATGCAATTATTAGTACCTAAAAACCATGTTGACGCGCTAACACAGGGACAAGTTGATGTTGTGATTACCTATGAGCCTTATCGTAGCCAACTAAAAAAGCAGGGAGCACAAGTGCTATTTGACAGTAAAGCGCTGACAGGTGAAATCGTTGATATTTTAGTGGTGCAGCAAGCAAGTTGGGCGCAGCACCGCGAGTTACTAATAAATATGATCGCCAAGCAATGGCAGGAGGGTGTGACCATCTTAAACACGTTTTCTGCCACTGAATTGGCTTTTTTGCAACAAAGTACCACGTTAAAAGCGGATGAATTAGCTTCTGCGTTATCGGGTATGCAATTTTTTGATGCTGCGCAGAACGAGGTTTTTCTAATTGAGAAACTGCCCATGGTCATTGAGCAGATGAATACATATTTGCTCAATAGTAAGCAAATCTCGAAGCCGGCTGAGCTCCCAGCTTGTGATCTGGTGCGTTGATGATTGCGCAGAGAATCCGTACTAACCGTTTTAGCTTAAGGCTAAGATTGCTGTTTATCTTATTATTATCTGCGTTTGTGCTAATGCTGATTGCCACCTTTGCTATTTGGGCTGAGCATCACAGACAAAGTCATAAGGCTAGCCAACAAGAGATATTAAGCATCGGCAGCTTGGTGCAAGGATCTATGAGTCGAGCGATAAGAATGCAGGCTTATGATGTAATTGAAGAAATTAAGGCTGAACTGCAAGCGCATCGTCGTATCCAGCGAGTGGTTCGCGTCTCTGAGGCTGCTGTGGTGATTGATGCGTACCATCCGCAATTTATTGGTGCTCTTGCTCAAGAGCTGTTCGTTGGTTTAAATAAAGAACAGCTTATTAACACAAGCCAAAGCGGTTTATTAGCATCGGAGTTTGTTGGAGCAGCGAATAAGTACATCGTTTATGTTCCACTCGTGGTGCCGGCCGTGGAGCTAGGTAAGCCACAAAGGCATGTGCTGTTATTCGAATATGAACATAGAGACGACTGGCAGCAGGCATTACAACACCGATGGTTAGAGCTGCTATTGGCTCTGGGACTTTTAACCACTGCTGGTTTATTACTATGGTGGTATCTACAACAAAAAATAGCCAGTCCTATTGAGCATTTACTCCAGGCAATAGAGGATTTTCATTTAGGTAAAACGCTTGCTATAACGCAAGCAGAACCATTATCAGAATTAGGTCAATTAACGTCTGCAATCAATAATATGGTTGCGCGTAGACAGCAAGACGAAATGGAATTATTGAAACTGTCTGCGGCTATTGAGCAGAGCCAGGACGGCATTTTGATTACCAATAAAGCGGGAGTAATACATTATGTAAACTCGGCTTTACTTAGTTTGTCGGGTTACAAGCCCGAAGAGCTTATAGGTCAAAACCCAAGGATCTTCGGTACCGGTAAAACGCCCGTTACAACCTTTATTGATATGTGGACAACCCTAAATGCAGGCAAAGCGTGGTCTGGTGAATTTATCAATAAAAATAGCAGTGGTATTGAATATATCGAGCGGCAGACTATCTCTCCATTACGAGATCCCCAGGGTAAGATCACGCACTTTGTTGGTATCAAACGTGATATTACTGAAGAAAAAGCACTGGCACAGCGTTTACATTTCTTAGCTTACTATGATGTTTTAACACACTTACCCAATCGTTTGGCGTTATTAGAGCAGATCGCTGTTAGGCAGAAGCATCCTACTACGCAGGGATTGCTGATGATTAACATTGATCGCATGAAGTTTATTAACGATGCTCGAGGTTATAGTTATGGTAATCAAGTCATTCAACGATTTGCCGAGCGTATCAACGCGCTTAGCCCACATTTCTTGGCCCATCTTGGCGCTGACAGTTTTTGTATCTTATTAACAGAAAACGACAAAATTGCACTAAACGAACAATGTCAGCAAACCGCCGATAAGGTATTACTTGCTTCCAAGCAACCTTTAAATGTTTTAGATGACGCTTTAGTTGTTTCTTGTAGTTTAGGTATTAGCATTGCTAACACCCTTACTGTTGGCGACGAGTTGCTACAACGTGCGGAAACCGCCATGCATATTGCCAAGCGGCAAGGTGGTAATAATTTGGCTTATTATAATGATGTTGATGGTAAGCAAGCGCTACTCATGTTTCAAACAGAAAAAGCATTACGTTTGGGATTGGAACACAACGAACTCAAATTATATTTGCAAAGTCAACTTGATGAGCAAGGACAACTGGCCGGGGCTGAAGCATTGGTTAGATGGCAGCATCCAAGCGAGGGGTTAATTTCGCCAGGCGTATTTATTCCTGTTGCCGAGCGCTCTGATTTAATAATCGCACTTGATAATTGGGTGTTGCAGCAATCTTGTCAAGTACTTGCCAGCTGGCAAAAGCAAGGTAAAAAGCTTACCTTATCAGTGAATATTAGCCCAAGGCACGTGCGCCATGTTGATTTTGTTTCTGATGTTACACGGCTCTTAGACTTTTATCAGCTTGATGCGACAGCCTTAGTTCTGGAAGTAACCGAGGGGATTTTAGTCGAGGATATCACCGCCAGTATTGCAAAAATGCAAACCTTAGCGGCCTTGGGAGTGCAATTTGCTATTGATGATTTTGGTACGGGGTACTCATCATTGTCCTACATTAGAAACTTGCCAGTACAAGAATTAAAAATTGATCAAAGCTTTATCAAAGGTATTCCGTTGCATACCAATGATGTCGCAATGGTTAATACCATTATCTCAGTAGCCCGGCAATTGGGCTTGCGTTTGGTTGCTGAAGGCGTGGAAACAGCTGAGCAAAATGCGTTTTGCCAACGAGAGGGACTTTGGGCTCAAGGCTATTTTATTGATAAGCCCTTACCTGTGGTGGACTGGCAGCAACGTTGGTTTAACCCTTAGGTTCAGCTAAGTGCGGCTTACCCTTTAAATACGATTGGCGGAACACCTGAAAATACGCGGCTAATACGGCTGCTGCTTCGGGCTCTTGCGCCATATCTAATACCGAAATAGCCACCTCTGCCGTGCACAATTGATGCAAATGTGCGGCTTCACGTAGCAAATAATCACTGGCTTGTTCCGGCTGAATACCCAGCACGGGTAGTGTGGCAAGATAGGGGCTTCGAAACATCTTTTTAGCTTCGCGCCACGTGCCATCTAGCATCACAAATAAGGGAATACGATCTGCAGTCGCCTTAGACAATGCTTGAGCATGACGTAAACAGCGCTCTGGTGCAGCATATTGTTCTGGGAAGATCACAATGGGCGCGTATTTAGGATCGGCCAGTAGCGCTAATAGGGCGGGATCGGGTTTTGTTCTATCCCACACAAAGGCATGATTATCGGCGGCAACATCACAAATTAGCCGGCCTGTATTACTAGGTTTGTAACACTCACCGGTATACATAATAAAGCAAAACGCCGCGCGCGCTAGCGGTTGGGGTTTAGCGGCGCAGATACAATCGGTTTGGGGTAATAGACAGGCATCGCAGCGGATCACTTTACTGCCGCGGGCATTAAATACTCGGGTGGCCTTAGCAAGTTCTTGGCGGCGTAAGGTTAAAATGGCGTTGCCCATAGTGCTATCCTCGTTGTAACACTTTTTGCTGTTCACTCGCTGCAGTGTTATCAGTTCTCGTGTTGTTGTTTTTTCGATGTCACGCCATTATCGTGCCGTTGCTGTATTGCTATCGTGCGGCTTTGCGTTACGATTAAATAATGACATTGCGTCAAGTGGCTAAGCCATACCACTCACCTTTGTCGCTACGAAACCACGTTTTGGCATGCCGCGCTTGGGGCGCATATTGTACTGGCTTTTATGTTAAACTGCGCGAGCTTTTCTTTTGTTTTATAAGCCTATGACTATTGCTAAGCACGCTTCGGAAATTACTTTACCAGCCCAAAACCAAGGTTGGCCTACCGTATTCGCTTTTTTATGCGCGTATTTTTCGCGGATAGCACCTGACGTTTGGCAAGCCCGTATTCAGGCGGGTAAGGTGTTTTGGTATCAAGGTGAACCTATTACCGAACAAACGCCATTTTTGCCCAGCCGCCGTTTGTGCTATTACCGCGAAGTGGCGGTTGAGCCCAAGATCCCGTTTGCACATCGTATTGTGTATCAGGATGAACATATTCTGATTGCCGACAAACCACACTTTTTGCCTGTGACGCCAGGCGGGGATTTTGTTAATGAGTGCTTATTACAGCGCCTTAAAAATGACACCGGTTTAACCGCGCTAGTACCAGTGCATCGCCTAGATAGAGATACCGCAGGCTTAGTGCTTTTTAGCAAAAATGCGGAAAGTCGAGCCGCTTATTATCAGTTATTTAGCCAGGGGCAGATTGTTAAAACCTATCAGGCCTTAGCCAGAGTGGATAATGATATGGCTGCCTCGCCGCTGCCTATGCAGTGGCAGTTAAGCAATCGGATAGAGAAAGCCGAGCCGCGTTTTTTAAATGCCATCGTAGCGGGAGAGCCAAACGCCTACTCGACTATTGCGTTACTGCACGTCAGGAAAGGTATTGGCCTATTTCGCCTAACACCTCATACAGGCAAAACGCATCAGCTAAGATTGCATATGCAAAGCTTGGGTTGCCCCATTTTGCACGATGCCTATTATCCTGAGCTTAAACCGAAAAATAGCAGCGACTTTAGTCAACCACTGCAGTTATTGGCAGCAGCGCTCAGCTTTACCGATCCGCTAAGCGGTGCAGTACAGCAGTTTCATTCCGCATTGCAATTACAGATGGCCCTGTAAAGCTTTAGCCTTCGCTGGTAAGGGGACTGATTTAGCCAGCGTTTCAACGCTCGATATGCTGATTAAGCCGTAAAGGTAACAGTTAAGCGAAACCGCTAAACCTAACGTAGCCTAACCTAATCTAACGTTGCTGCAATATTTTATCCAGTTGATTGGCAAACGCTTGCCGATCACTCTGGTGTAAACTGGCAGGGCCGCCCGATTGAATGCCGCTGGCACGCAGGGTTTCCATAAAATCCCGCATGGTCAGTTTTTGCTTAATGGTATCGGTGCTATAAAGCTCACCGCGAGGGTTTAACGCTAAACCGCCTTTCGCCAGTACCTCGGCTGCCAGCGGAATATCAGCGGTGATCACCAAATCGCCGACTTGAGTACGGCGCACAATTTCGTTATCAGCCTCATCAAACCCTTTGCTAACAGTAAGGCTACTAATATAAGGCGACGGCGGTGTGCGCAGCGGCTGGTTAGCAATTAATACTAATGGCAATTTTTTTCGCTCTGCTGCCCGATATAAGATGTCTTTAATGACTGTAGGGCAAGCATCGGCATCGACCCAAATGGTGAACGACATAATTCTTCTCGTTATATTTTAAGGATATTTTTACTGTTAACGGGGTACTTACGCAGTAAAAAGGAGAAAATGGGATGATGTTCTTACCGTTTTTCTCTTTTTTGTCTCTTAGTTTTATCTCTTTGTATTATCTCTTTGTTTTATCAGGGGTTATTGCTGTCCCGTTTTTGGAAAGCGATAACAAAAGCGCATGGCATGCGGATAGGGGTAAATATCTTCTACCACGCCCTTACGAATCGCATACTGTTTTTGCCGCCAATAGACAGGATCCCGTAATTCTGGGTGTTTGCTAAAAAGCATTTCCCGAATATCGGCTTGAGGTGTGACAAAGGTCGCAATTTGCTCGGGAAAAACATCACCGGGTTCAGCCCAGCAAGTGGCTTCAGCATTAACAGCATCTTCGAAGGTATCGGTTTTGGGTAACGCCCGAAAATTTACATCCAGTAGATATTGCACTTCATCATAATCGTAAAACACCACGCGATTGTGTCTAGTGACCCCAAAATTCTTTAACAGCATATCGCCCGGGAAAATATTGGCGGCAATCATTTGTTTAATGGCCTGGCCATAATCATCCATTATGTCGGCTTTTTGCGCCACGCTTGCTTGCTCTAAATATAAATTCAGCGGCACCATACGCCGTTCAATATATAAATGTTTAATAACGACCAGATCATCTTCTAGCTGCAGTGATCCGGCAATACTTTGTTGTAGCTCGGCCAGTAATTCGGGATGAAAGCGATCACGTGGTAAAGCGACATCAGAGTATTCCAGCGTATCGGCCATGCGGCCCACCCGATCATGCTTCTTTACCAGTTGATAGCGTGCTTTAACCGTTTTACGATCAAAGGGCTTGCTCTCGGCAAACTTATCGCGGATCACTTTAAATACATAAGGAAAAGACGGTAGGGTAAATACCATCATCACCATGCCACGAATTCCGGGCGCAGCAACAAAGTGATCTTTACTGTGACTAAGATGCGCCAATAGCTCACGATAAAACTCAGTTTTACCTTGCTTATGTAAGCCTATAGCGGCATACAATTCTGCCAGCGTTTTATGCGGAATAAGCTCACGTAAAAAGTGTACTAAGGCCGAAGGTACTGGACATTCCACCATAAAATAGGCACGCGAGAAGCCAAAAATAATACTCATTTGCTGCGGATCGGTAAGCAATGTGTCGAGATAAAGCCCTTTATTCGCGTCGTGTAACAGCGGGATGATAAAGGGTTGTTGTCCTTGCGGGCTCACCAGCCTGCCGACAAGGTAAGCGGCTTTATTGCGAAAAAACGGGGTACGTAAAATATCTAACCGCATTAAATGTACTGGGTTAGCCCCATGGCTAGATTGCGCAATAAAGCTGCGCAGAATGCAGCGGATATCGTGTTCTAAATCTATGAAAGGGGTATTAAAACCAAAATCTTCTATGATGGTGCGAATGCATTGCCTTAAGCCTACTTCAGCCGGGAAATAGCTTTGGTATACCGAGGATATCGGTGCGGGTAAGTGCTGTTTATCTAACGTCGATTCCACAAAGATATTTTGGTTATGAAAATATTTACGGGCAAATAAGCGACAAAACACTGAGTTATAAAAGGTTTCGGCCAGCTCGGCCTGCGGGTGAAACAGTAAAAATTCCAAATAATGTTGCTTAACTTGCTGCCACAATGGCTCGTTTACACATTCAGCCGGTAATTGCTGGCGCAAGGCATTAATGGTTTCATTAACGCGGGTATCATAAAATTGGATGCGCTCAGAGCTATCGCGTTGATAGGCTTGCCAATCGGCTTGCTCGAACCGCTCTCTGGCGCGGGCAGTAACCTGCTGAAACAGCCGAAAGTGCTTACGAAATCCTTTTAAAATAATATCGGCGATTTGCCTAGCTTCAGTCATAGGGTAGGTTTTTTAATAAAGATACCCGCACTTTACTGGTAAATACGGTTGTGATGCAAGTAAACAAAAGGGCGCCGTAGCGCCCAAATGAGAAGTATAAACGTTGCAGCTCGCTTAGTTTGTTTGTATCTGAGTAGCCGTATTTTTCATAGCCTGTTGTTCGACCGGTTGTTCCTCATTACCATAGTCAAACATTACTGCTAGCACTAACACCACAGAGGCGGCTAGCATTAATTTAATCATTAGCGGCAAGCAAAAGCGGAACCAGTGACCGTAAGGGATACCGGCGATACCAATAATCCCCATCAAAATAGCATTAGTGGGAATAATCATATTAGAGAAGCCGTCACCAAACTGGTACGCCAAAACTGCAACTTGACGTGGAATTTCCAATAAATCAGACAGAGGTATCATTAATGGCATGGTGACATAAGCCTGACCACTGCCTGAGGGAATAAAGAAATTGAGTAGCGTTTGTATGATAAGCATGCCTACGGCAGCTGCTTCAGCGCCAACATAAGAAAGTGGCATAGACATGCCATGCACCAGCGAATGTAATACTTGGCCATCTTCTAAAATCAGTGAGATCCCGCGTGCGACACCAATTAATATGGCGGTAGTGGTAAGCTCCATGGCGCCTTCAATAAATTTTTGCGCAGCCGTATCAACCGATACTTTGCCAACCAAGGTAATAAACAATCCCCAAGCAATAAAGGCGGCACCAAGTTCATATAAATACCAGCCATTAACCCGAATATTGTACGCCACGATCCCAATAGTAAGTACAAAACTGCCCAAAATGAGTTTGTGTGCCAGCGTGAGTGTGGGATAGTTCACACTATGTTTGTCACCCAATGGACAAGGCAGATCTTTCACCATAGAGTTATTGGGATCGGCAATAACCTTCTTGGCATAACTCCATACATGATGAAAACCGATAAGAACAAAGGGTAAAAAGATAGCTGCTCGCACTTCCCAGCCTGATAAAATAGGAATGTCAGCAATTTGCTGAGCAATTACCAGTGTAAAGGGGTTAACAGCCGAAATACCATAACCAATACCATAACCGGCAACGGTCATCCCTACCGCAGTCATTGCATCTAAACGCATGGCTTTACACAAGGCCACTAAAATTAACACAAAAGGAATATATTCACCGGCGGTGCCAATAAAACTGGAAGCCATAGCAAAGCAAAAAATGACCATAAAAATGAGCATGTGTGGTTTGGTACCAAAACGCTCAAGTAAACGGCCAATGAGGGCATCGACAGTGCCGGTTGCACGCGCAATCGCTAGAACACCCCCTAAAATCATCACAAAGAAAATCACATCCTGTGCAGCAGCAAAGGCGCGGGGTATGGCGGTAAGTAATTGCCAAGGGGAGAGATAGCTGCGCTCCTCAACCAGCGCAAAGGTGCCCGGCACAACCACCGCGCGGCCATTAGCCAGCGTTTCGGTAGCAAAAAAGCCTTGCGGCACGATCCAAGTAGCAATCATCGCAATTACCATCATGCTGAATAACAGCGTGAGGGTATGCGGAACTTTAAATTTTCCCATAAGTTAACCTTAGCTGCGCGCTAAGCGCATTATTATTGTGTTTTTATCGTATTGAACCGTTTGTTGGCCACAGCGGGCGATAGACAAAACGGAGTAGGCAAGTCTACCCGATGCGCTTGCTTTGAACAAATACTAGCAGCACTGCATGCTACAGCCGTTTGCTACCCTTTTCGGCTTTTGCCTCTAAGACGCATAAGTAAATGTAGCTTTGACGCTGTGATTGCTTTTTAAAAACTGTCGCAGGTTAGGGTAACATATCCTTTTAAAAAAGTAGGAGATGCAAACATGGTGGCGCAAGTGGAACAACATATTGGTAAAATTGCGTTGTTGGTTGCTGATTATGATGCAGCCATTGCCTTTTATACCCAAAAGCTGCAGTTTCGGTTGGTTGAAGATACTCTTTTGGCTGGCGGTAAACGTTGGGTAGAAATTGCACCCCCCAACACTATTGGCACGCATCTATTGTTAGCACGGGCAAGCAATGACGCGCAACGCCTCGCCGTTGGCAATCAAGCTGGCGGTCGAGTATTTCTCTTTTTACAAACAAATGACTTTTGGCGAGATTATCATCAGATGCAAGCCAATGGCGTTATTTTCAATGAAGAACCCCGAGAAGAGGCCTATGGCACGGTAGCCGTGTTTCAGGATCTTTATGGCAATAAGTGGGATTTATTGCAATTGCACACTACCCCATAACATGCGCTTATGCTCGGAACTTATCCACGGCCTGTGTTTCCTACGATATCGCACGCTAGGGGTGAGTGCACGATATTCTTAGCAAGTCAGGCTTGCTCTGGTAAAAGTCATTGTATACGCTAAGCGTTTTTTTACGCAGGAGCGCTGATTTGCCGTTATTTCCCATTGTGGTTTTTTTAAGTGCTGCCTTGTTGTTTTTAGTGCAGCCTATGTTAGCGCGCATGTTGCTCCCTTACTTTGGTGGTGGCGCACAAGTATGGGCAGCGTGTTTACTGTTTTTCCAAACACTATTGTTGGCAGGGTATGCTTATGCGCATCTGTTAACGCGTTTTTGTGCGATCAGGCGACAATTACAATTGCATGCTGTATTGCTGTTAATCGCTATGGCATCGTTACCTTGGCTGCTTACGCCTGAGTTTACCACTCGTTCGGACTCGCCCCTTGGTGGGATCCTTGCGGTGTTAGCGCTCACTATCGCGTTACCTTACTTTGTGTTATCTGCAACTGGGCCATTACTGCAGCATTGGTTTGCTGCGGCATTTCCTTTGCGCTCAGCATACCGTTTATATGCCTTGTCTAATTTGGGCTCCTTTGCAGGCTTATTACTTTATCCGTTTGTGATAGAGCCTTACTTACCCTTGGCGATGCAGCGCGCCGTTTGGGCAGGTGGCTTTGTTATGTTTGTGTTGGGGTTATGGGCATTGATATGGCAATTAATCGTGCCACACCGTAGAGCATCGTTAACCCACTTAACTGTTGCGCCACTGAGCGTTAATGGGCAGCCGTGGTTACGTTGGCTTGTATTATCCGCGTCTGGCGTGGTGCTCTTACTCGCGGTAACGCAGCAAATGACTCAAAATGTGCCACCTGTACCTTTTTTGTGGATAGTCCCGCTGGCCCTGTATCTGCTGAGCTTTACGTTAGTGTTCAATCGCGATAGCTGGTATCAGAGGAATATTTGGCTGTATTTATTTGGTATTAGCTTAGTGATGGCGTTGATACTTTACTATTTAGGCCGACAATTTGATTTGCTTTCACAATTAGTGTTGTACTTAGTCTTGCTGTTTAGTGGTTGCATGCTGTGCCATGGCGAATTGGCGCGCAGTAAGCCCGCGCAGGGTGCCTTAACCGCGTTTTATTTAGTGTTGGCGAGTGGAGGAGTGATTGCCGGCGTGTTTGTAAACTTGCTGGCCCCGTTGCTGTTTACTACCTATTGGGAGTTTCCGTTAGTACTGTTGGTTATTCTGTGGTTGGTGGCATTACCGAATTGGCGTCAGCAAGCTTGGTGGAAAAGTACTCTAGCGATTGCAGGTGGAGGCCTCTTTATGGGCTGTTTTGTGCTGGCAGAGTTTGCTTTAGGCCAGCATGATGTTGCGAAAAGCCGTAACTTTTATGGCAGTTTGACGGTGCGTGATGTACCTGTGGCCGGAGAATGGCAGCGGCAATTAATTGATGGCACCACCAGCCATGGTGCGCAGTATTTAGCCGCTGAACGGTCCAGCACGCCACTCAGTTATTATCGCCCGGGAACCGGTGTCGCTTTGGCCATTCAACATTTTTTACCGGCAGATGTCGCCAGAACATCGCAGCAGTTGCAACATCGGCGTGTGGGGTTAGTCGGGCTTGGGGCTGGGGCATTAGCGGCGTATGGTCGGGCAGGGGATAATTTGCATTTTTACGAAATTAATCCCGCCGTGGTCGCTGCGGCAGATCAGCATTTTAGCTATGTCGCAAACAGCGCGGCGCATGTTCAGATCCATCTTGGTGATGCACGCCTTGTTCTCGCTGAACAATTAACAACGCAGGGCAGTCAGGACTTTGATGTACTCGTACTCGATGCCTTCAGCAGTGACGCTATTCCGATGCATTTGTTAACGGCAGAAGCCATGCAACTTTACTGGCAGCATTTGCTACCAGACGGTGTGCTGGCAGTGCATATCTCAAATAACTACTTAGATTTAAGTTCTGTGCTGCGTAATCAGGCAACGGCGCTTGGCTTAACGGCGGTGTTTATTCCAACGGCTGCCGATAGTGAAAACCCAGCAGCTACCGAATGGGTATTGCTAAGCCGGAATACGCGTTTTTTAGCACAGCCAGAGCTTACGCAGGCGTTGCGGCCGTGGCCAAGGCCGTTAACACCTGCATTATACTGGACGGATCAACACAGTAACTTGTTTCAGGTGTTAAAGTAGTCGCCAAAGCGTAATGCTATGGCTGGGCAGGATGGCTAAGTGTTACGTGCGATCGGTTAATAGAAGACAGTTGCTAGAAGATAGCCACTAGAATATAGCTATTGGAAAATTGTTGATTGCATAGAAACCCCGAGCGATAAGCCGTGTAAAGGAGTACGCACGGGGTCTTGTCAAGCGGTTACTCTGTGCTGATGCGCAGTCGTTGTGTTGTAGTGAGTTTGCCATTGGCCGCTTGCAAACAGGGAGCATCTTTACTGACTCGGATCAGATAAGGTGGCTCGCTAATGGTCGCCGCGGCAAAGTTACTGTGACACAGCGAGTGACTTAAACTGCGATAGTGATCGCGGCTAAACAGGGGGCTTTTGCTTTGTAACGGGCTAGCGGTATTCGTCAGAGGCGTTTTGTCCGCTGCAGGTATTAACGTCAGTGTACCTTGCTGAAAATAAGCGGTATCACCTGTTGTTAAGCTGTACGTTTGAGCCAGCAGTTGTGTGGCGCTTGCGTCGGGTTGCAGTGCGCTAATGTAAACTTCGCCTGCCCCAGTTGCCGCTAACTGGACAATTCTTTCTAGTTGGCCTTCTGTTTGGCTTGCAGTTTCGCCCTGAATTTGCTCTTCTAGTTGCCCTTCTTGTTTGAAACCTAGATCAACCAATAACGCGGTCGCTTCATCTATGCCAAATCCTAGTGGGGTTTGTGTAGCCTGTTGTAATACCAACAAGCGCGCTTGCCGTCCACGTTCAGCAAAATGCGTATCTAAAATACCCAGTGGAAACAATCCTAATCCCCCCGCGGCGGTGAAAGTAAGCTGGCGCTCACTCATTTGTTCTGGGCAGCGTGCTTCAGTACGACAACCCGGCCATGGCGGCATAGCGGCTTTAGCGCCGTACTGCAGTGCATGATAGCTATCACCATTGGTGATCATCGGTATGGGTAAGGCTGCTTCGGGGGTAAATTGATTACCACTCATTACCGCTGTGCCCGCACTGGTGCCTCCGACTATCAGTCGTTTTTGTTTAATGCTCTCCACCAGCGCAAGCAGTTCCGGCGTTGCTAAGCCATCCTGCTGTCGTAATGCCAGATAGGTCAGACTTTGATCGCCACCATTAAAAAATATCCCATCAGCATCTGCCATCAAGGCAACTATAGCTTGGCTACCTTTATTACAGAGTTGCTGTTTATTGGCAAAAAGATCGGCATAAATCTGTTCGCGCCGATAACTGCCATGTAACTGGGCTAAATATTGAGGTAGGGCATCACAATTTTTTTCAGACAGTGCGCGTTGCATCGCGGCGGTTAAAGGCAACCACTGTGCGTCAGCACCGGCTTGACGAAACACATCAACATAGAAATCGACAGCCGCAAAAGGATCACGTGATGAGGCCGTAACAATTAAGATCTTCGGTTGGGTACGGCCCTTCGTCACGGCTTTTTCTGCCGCGAGTTGCACAAATTGCCGATAAAGCATAGCCGATTCGGTGTCTGCAGTGTGTGCCAGATCAACCTGTTCAGTGAGTCGGTACTTGCCATCAGTACTTAACGTAGGCACTTCTAGATAATCTAAAACGGCATTAAGCTCGCGCTCAGAGAGTGCCTGCCACAGCGTTTCACCGCTTTGAGGGGACGATTCACTCTCGGTTTCTGCTCGCCATAACGCGATCAATTGTTGTTCACTAATCGGCTGAGGGGTTTTCTGTTGTAAAGCACTGAATAAACTGACTAATTGTGGCTGCAGATCGCGACGTGCTTCACTAAAAATCTCGGCATTCGCGAGCAATTGAATGGTGGACGGGTGTAACAGGTAACGATTAGCCGTTTTAGCCAATTCATTAAAGGTGGTATTTTCTACGCAGCTTGCTGCAGACATTGAGCTGCAGGTTGCTAAACCGCCACCGATTAACATTAAATCATAGTTTGCCGTGGGAAGAGACACCACAGGTTGAGCTGCATCTTCGGCAGTCGCCGGATCGTGAATTGGCGAATTGGGCTCGTCTGTTAGGACGGGCTCATGTGCTACTGCAGGTATGTCTTGAAGCTCGGTAACCTCTTGCAAGACCCGTGCAGTGTACTGAGTATTTACCGTTTCAAGCTGCGACTCGGAATTCAGAGGGGGTTGTGCGTTGACGAATGAACTAATAACGAATAATGATAAGCAAGATAAACGCATTTAACCTCCTGTTGCACAATGCTGTGGCTTTTCAAATGTTCCCCAAACTACGGGCTTGCCTGCGCTCACCAAGCAACGACCTTTGGCGAATAGGGTGTCTAGGCTTAAATCGTGGCGATTGAGCAGCAGCATATCAGCATCTTTCCCAACTGCAAGCTGCCCTTTTTGTTTTAGCCCTAAAATATTTGCAGGCGCAGCTGTTACGCTAGTAAGGGCGGCACTGAGTTCAACTTGATACTCCAATACAGCACTTTGGAATGCCGTTAGTAAACTTTGTACTTTACCTACCTCTAGGCCAATTAATTCACCATTGGCATGGTAAATCGGCAAGCTGGCATTACCGTCAGAGCTCATGGTGAGTTGCATTGCCGGGATCCCCGCCGCGAGTGCTCTTTGCAGTGCCGCCGCAGCCGCCACTTCGCCATGTTGTAAATCATAGGCAGTAGTACTGGTGGTAAAATCAATGACGCCGCCAGCTTGCGCAAAACGTAATCCTGCCTGAAACAGGGCTTCGTTGCGATTAATATGCGTAGGGTAGAATTGTTTTAGGCTTAATTCAGAGCCTGCGACTGCGTCAAACAGCGGTTGCAGTAGGCTTTTGCCACTGCCAACGTGCACACTTACGATGCCTTTTTTCCCCGCTAACATGCCGCCAACTCTTGCCGCAGCAGCAACTTTACGTAATTCGCTCAGCGTGGGTTGTGATGAGCGATGATCGCTAATGGCGATTTCGCCAACACCGATAATTTTATCAATTAAAATAAGATCGTCTGTAATATGGCCAGTAAGGGTGCGACACGGGATTTCGTAAGAGCCGGTATGGCAATAGGTACTTATTCCCTCCGTTTCTAATGCATGGGCTTTTGCTAAGAGATTGGTGAGCGTGCGCGTAGTTGCGTCAGTGCCAAGAACACCTATTGCCGTTGTGACTCCGGCAAGCGTGGCATCGGTAAGCTGCATTTCCGGTGTACGCGTGGCAAATCCGCCTTCGCCACCACCGCCAATATAATGGACTAAGGAGTCGACGAAACCTGGTACGAGCAATTTGTTGCTGCCATCGATCACCGTAACCGGTAAATTGCTGTTTTCCAGCGTCAGGTTTTCACTGATTGCGGCAATCCGATTGCCAGCAATCAGCACATCTTTAATCCCCTGTGCAGTGGGAGCAAAAACGCTGGCACCTTTTATTAGAATAATATGTTCCAAGTTTACCTCGTTATTGATATTTAATGGCTACAGCGAGCAACATAAACAGGCTGGCGAGCGCAAATAAGCAAAGTTGTAATTTCCACATAAATTTAAACCAGACGGTCCAATCGACACGAACAACGCCTAAACAGCCAATTAATGCCGCGGAAGTAGGAATAATACAATTCGTTAGGCCATCGCCCAGTTGGAAGGCCAGCACCGCAATTTGCCTTGATAGCCCTAACATGTCAGAGAGTGGTGCAATTAATGGCATTGTTAGTGCTGCCTGACCGGAACCCGATGCCACAAAGAAATTAAACACCGATTGCATCACCAGCATCAGCCAAGCGGATAGCCAAGCCGGAAAGTCGCCAAGGGCTTGGCCCGAGTAAAACAGTAAGGTATTGAGTACTGAAGGCGACTCAGGATTATCTCCCCCCAAAATCAGAACAATCCCTTTTGCCATACCCACAATAAGGGCTGCCGGCAGCAATTCTGCTGCGCCTTGTTTAAAGCCATCGGCCGCATCATTCATGCTAAAGCGTTTTCCGATAACAGCGATGACTGCGATAACAACACCGATTGTAAAAAATTGGCTGGCAATTTCGGGGATATAGTATTCGCGCTGGGTTACTCCCCAAATGATCCAGACTAAGCCTAAGAAAAATACCGTTAAAATAACACTGTCTAATCCCGTGTAGTCTGAGGTTACTGTCGCTTTTTGTTGTTGGCGTAGCCGTTGATCGGTGTCAAAACTGAGCGAACGCGTGGGATCTGCTTTCACCTTTGAGGCATAACGCATGGTGTAGAAAATACCGAACAGTGTAAAGGTCCCCCACATCCAATACCGTAGGTATGCACCAGAGAGCAGGGGTATATCGGCTATTCCTTGCGCGATAGCCACATTAAACGGATTCATCCATGACGTCGCAAAACCGATTTGTGTTGCCACATAGGTCACCAGCACAGTGGTAATGGCATCGTAGCCAAGGGCTAACATCAGCGGTAGCAAGATAATACAAAATGCGATCGCCTCTTCCCCCATGCCAAACACGGCACCGCCAAGCGAAAATAAGCTAAACATGAGCGGAATAAAGAGAAACTCGGCGCGCTTAGTTTTATCAATTAACGCGATGATACCGTTATGAATGGCACCGGTTTTCATAATGATCCCAAAAGCACCGCCGGTAAGCAGGATAAATGCAATAACCCCTACTGCAGAGCCCCATTTTGAGCCCGATACCATTCCTTCAAAGGCATAGTTAAAAAAGCCTATCTCGCCGCCTTCGGCAAACAAAGGGACACCGTTATGGCCGTCACTAGCCAATTGAAAACTCTCAGGATCTAGCTTGCCTTTGGTTTTTGCTGCACCGGTTGTTTCCGTAGCCAGCTCAGTGAGACTAAAGCTGCCCGCAGGCACCAGATATGAGGCAAGCGCCGCCAGTATCATCACAAAAAATAGGATGACAAAAGCGTCCGGCATACTGGCCGGTTTTTTTGTTGGTTCAGTCATAAAAGTCGCCTATTTGTTGGCTGCCAGCAGTCACTGGCAGCCAGCGGTTTTAGAAGAAATAACTAAAGGATAGACGATAGTTTCTTCCTAGCGCGTCATGATTAATAGAGTCAAAACCGCGTGTAGTACCAAACACTTTAGGTGGATCTCGATCAAGTAGGTTATCGATGCTGAAGGTCACACTGGCACGGGTAAATTCGTAACCAAGGTAACCCCGCAAGGTGGTCCAAGAGGCCACATCGCGCTCACCGTTTTCATCTAATACCCCAAGCGCTGCCATCTCGGCTAGATCACGGGTTCGTAAGCGGCTTATATCATCTGCATAAGAAGCTGTATAATTAGCGGCTAAACCGGTGCTGAAATTATCGGCACGCCACGAGACGCGTAAGTTGGCAATGTTACGCGGATAGCGATAGGTTCCAACCAGTGATTCAATTTCATCTGAGCCCGCTTTGTTACGCTCAAAAGATAAATAGTGCGTCCAATCGATGTCTACGCCAAGCTTACCTTGGGGGAGTTCAAAAGTATGGCTTAAACGGGTATCAATGCCTTTCACTTGCTGACGACCGACATTGTCTAGCAAAATGACATGATCACGTTGCAATGGCAAGCTGGTGATCCTTGCCGGCGTACTGCTCACCCAATTGTTAAGGATTTGCGTCATATTGGCGTCGGCGTTGGTTAAATTACGACCTTGGCTATCTAGCACCTGACAAATATTGAAGCGATCACGTCCCACCGCTAAATTGGGATTTAACGAAATACCTGTTTGCCCTTCAGGCACTAAACCACAATGTCGTTGCGTCACATCTCTGATACTACGTGCCATGGCAGCAGTTAAATCGGTATCAACCAGTTTCTTATGATCAAACTGCCAATAATCAACGGTAAGCGTGGTATTACTAGTTGGGCTATAGCCAAAGCCCACACTAACGGATTCTGACGTTTCGGCATCTAACTCCGGATTACCGAGTTCTAACACATTAACGCTACTGGTACCGCCTAAGCCACCACAATAAAATTGATTGACTAGTTCATTGGCTGAGCAATCATAACGGGCGGTGGTGGTACGCAATTTCACCCCGGATTGTGTTAAAGAGGGCGCGCGGAAGGAGCTAGCCCAAGATGCCCGCACAACTAACTCATCGGTAGGCCGATAGGTAAAGCCAATTTTCGGATTAAAAGTGCCGCCAAAATCGTTGTAGTGATCATAGCGTCCTGCGGCCAATAGCTCCAGTTGTTGGGTTAACGGAACGTATACTTCGGTAAAAACTGCCGCTTGGTTACGACTGGCAGACGAGAGGCTGGAACCAAACCCAAACACATCGACTAAATAATTATTTTCAAAGCGAGCCTGCGCATTAAGTGACGGTTCGTCAGTGATTTTTTCGCGTCGTAGCTCTGCACCAAAGGCGGCTCGAACCATTTGCTCATTAAAGGAAAATAGCTCGCCGCTGATCCGAGCGTCCCAACCATAGAGTGTACTCAAACCATCCCGTGTCGGCACCTCTTGTGCCAAGGCCAAGCGGGCCTCATTTACTGCGTCGTTTTGTAAGAACGGATTATATAATCCAACCAAATTGGCCCCGGTATTACAGCTTAGCGTGTTGCCAGTTCGGCTAGCAATGCTACTATCTGAACAAAGTTCGCCCGCTATCGCTGCATGGTATTTGTAGCGATTATAAATCCCTGCAACAGCCTCTTGCGTTGATTTAGAACGAGAAAGTAATAAAGCACTTTCCCAATCCCATTCTCGATAGGTTCCAGATAAACCAGAGACTAGACGTACGGCTTCAGTGGTTATATCAATGGTTCTTGGCGTGTTAAAACGCGCATCAAATTGAAAACCAAACAGTCTGCGGCCCGTGGGTGATAAAAAGGGATCGAGGTAAATGTCATCATCACCAAACGTAATAAAGCTATTATCGCGCGTGGTACCCGGGAAAATATCTAGCGATGATTCTGGCGCCCAAGCACCTTCGGCATCATTTAGCTGATTAATCGGTGCGGGGCTAGATACCGCCGTTGATTTGGTTCGGGTATAAATAACGTCCGTTTGCCAATTCAGAGTAGAAGATAGGTCTTTATTAAACATTAATCCCGCAGCAGCGCTTTGAAACGGGCTACGTAGCACATCATCTTCATTAGGATAGTAGGCACAAATACGTTCGCCAAATTCAGTGGTAACAAGCGGAGTGGCACAGCCTGGCGTCGCTATTTCATCGCCACTAAGCGTGGATAGATAATAAATATTTGGCGTGCCTTTGGGTAAATAGGAGTAGTTACTCTGTAAAATGGGCGCACGCGTGAAGGCCCGATCGGTCGAACGAAAATCTTGGCGATCGAAAATATCGGCGAACAGGGTTAAGTTTCCTCCAGCGAGCGCTTGTCCCCAAATAATATTCAGGTTTGCGGTACCTTCATCACTTGATGCCGTGCTATTACCATAAGAAACGTTTACTTCTGCCTTGTCGTAATCTTTCTTTAAAATGTAGTTAATAACCCCAGCAACGGCGTCCGCACCATAAATCGCTGAGGCGCCGGTAGCTAAAATTTCCACTCGCTCAATGGCCGCTAATGGAATACTGTTAATATCCACAAAGTTTTGTGTGCCGGCGGCAAACGAGGACGCGGCAACCCGTCGCCCATTAATTAGCGTTAGGGTTGATGCGGGACCTAAGCCTCTTAATGAGGCTGCTGCTTGTCCGGCAGGGGTTGAGGTTGACGTCGCGCCACTTTCGGAGGTTGAAAAGGTGCCACTGCCTCCGCGTAACTGCCCTAAATCTTGTAATAACTCATATAAAGAACTGGCGCCTGAGTTTTTAATATCTTCAGCTGAAAGCACAACAAGGGGTTGTGCGCCCTCAAGATCCACACCTTTAATGCGGGATCCGGTAACAGTGATGCGCTCGGTAGTGGTGTCGTCGATGTCGGTATTGTTCAGATTTTGTTGTGCACTGGCAGAAAAACTTACAGCAAATGCGGCAGCCATAGCTAATGATAGCGAAGTGAATTGTGTCATATTTTTATACCCCTGGGATAAAGTCAGCCGCATAGCTAACGCCAACAGTAAAATGTTGTAAGGCGCAAGAATGCTGATGCAGCTGAAGGCTTCATCAATGCTTTTTTAGTTTTTTATTTAGTGGTGCTGAGTAAAACCAGTAGAAGCAGGTAACCATGCGTAACACCCTATTACAGGGTTAAGCAAAAGTAACCTGGTGCGTTTCTACTCGTTAAACCACTCCGAGAGGTAGTATGACGAGTAGTGATATGATCCGAGTTGGATGGCTTTCTTTAACATATCGCTACTTAATAAGAATGCGTTAATATTGGATGGGCAAACAATTTATAGCGTAAACTTTAAACGTTTTGCCAAAACATCTGGGCAGTACACTTACATCATGGTTCGATTAAATAACCAACCCGCACTAATAGATTTACTTGTCTTATCGAAAACTGTCAAGCAACAAATGCACGTTTGTTAAAATAAATCTTAGCGAATACAGACACCCGCTTAGCGTTGTGTTTAGGACCAAGAGTTAGAGGGAGTATGCACAGGCTGTATCATGATGTTATAGGATTTAAGCCTACAAACAACGCCATAAGCTAACATTTTTTTTTGGTATTGATTAGAGGCGGGTAAAAGGCCTCTTAGCGTCACGCCGCAGCATGGGCTAACGTTAAGAGGCCGCAATAATCACGTAAACAGGTGAGTGTTTTTCGGTTCGCCGTTAAACTTCCAGATAATCTAAGATACCCTCGGCAGCTTTACGGCCCTGCGCGATTGCAGTTACCACTAAATCAGATCCTAATACCATATCGCCACCAGCAAAAATTTTATGCTGGTTAGTTTGTAAGGCATAGGTGCTTTTTTCACTGGCAACAACACGACCTTTGGCATCTAAGGCCACGCCCATATCAATCAGCCATTGTGGTGGGCTGGGTTGAAAGCCAAAAGCGATAACCACGGCATCCGCTGGTAAAATTTGCTCTGAACCGGCAACCGCGACTGCGCTACGACGCCCTTTTGCATCGGCGGGCCCCAGTTCTGTTGTCACGACTTTTACGCCGCAAACCTGTCCAGCGCTGTTAAGTTCAATGCCCAGTGGTTGTAAGTTGAATAAAAATTCAACGCCTTCCTCACGGGCATTTTGCACCTCTTTGCGTGAGCCTGGCATATTTGCTTCATCACGCCGATAGGCGCAGCTGACTTTGGTAGCACCTTGGCGAATCGACGTCCGGACACAGTCCATAGCGGTATCGCCCCCTCCTAGCACCACAACAGTCTTGTCTTTTAAGCTGACAAATGGATGCTCAGTTTGCCATCCCATTAAATTGTTCACATTACCAATTAAAAAGGGGAGGGCTTCATACACGCCAGGCGCATCCTCGTTCACTAAGCCGCCTTTCATCGGGGTGTACGTCCCCAGCGCTAAAAACACCGCGTCGTACTCGTCTAGCAAGCTATTTAAGCTGACATCAACGCCAACGGTGGTATTCAGCCGAAATTCGATGCCCATTTCGGTAAAAATCTTCCGACGTAATTGCAGCACGCCTTTTTCCAGTTTAAATGGTGGAATACCAAAGGTCAGTAAGCCGCCAATTTCTGGATAACGATCAAATACCACTGGCGAAATACCATTTCTAACGAGCACATCGGCGCAGGCTAATCCTGCCGGTCCTGCACCAATAACGGCCACCTTTTTATCGGTTTTAGTTACAGCAGAAAGATCCGGACGCCAACCCATTTCAAATGCTTTATCAGTAATGTATTTTTCAATACTGCCAATTGTTACGGCGCCGAATCCTTCATTTAAAGTACAGGCACCCTCGCAAAGACGATCTTGTGGGCAAACCCGACCGCAAACCTCTGGTAAGCTATTGGTCTTATGTGATAACTCTGCCGCTTCAATAATTTTGCCTTCGTTAGCAAGTTTTAACCATTGTGGGATGTAGTTATGCACGGGGCATTTCCATTCACAATATGGGTTACCGCAATCCAAGCAACGATCAGCTTGGCCAGCTGCTTGTGTAGAGGTCAGCGGCTGATAAATTTCTACAAATTCAATAGTTCGCTCACTGTGCGTGCGTTTTGGCGGATCAATCCGTTTAACATCGATAAATTGGTATACATTCTGTGCCATAACGCCTCCCTTACATCGCTTGTACACGCAGCTCAGCAGATGAGCGAGCGCGGTGACCAAGCAAGGTATTTACATCACTTGTTTTAGGTTTAATCAGCTTAAATTTAGGTAAATATTGGCTGAAATTATTCAGGATCCGCTGCGCTTTTTCGCTACCGGTTTCTTCTAAATGTTGATGTAACAGGCTACGTAAGTGTTCCTGTAGGATCGGCATTTCAATATTCAACGCCTCCACAAGCTCAGGGTTTAACCGTAGCGTCAGATCATCTTGTTCATCAAGAAGGTAGGCAAAGCCACCAGTCATACCAGCGCCAAAGTTAACACCCGTGCAGCCGAGAACCACTACCACACCGCCTGTCATATATTCGCAGCAGTTATCGCCGGTACCTTCTACTACGGCAAGCGCACCTGAATTGCGTACCGCGAAACGTTCACCGACCTGACCCGCAGCATAGAATCGCCCGCCGGTGGCACCATACAAACAGGTATTACCGGCAATAGTAAACCCATTTTTAGCAAAGCTAGCACCTTTGGCTGGATAGATAGCAATTTGGCCGCCCGTCATGCCTTTACCAACATAATCGTTGGCATCACCTTGCAGTGATAAATGTAGGCCCCCTGCGTTCCATACGCCAAAGCTTTGTCCAGCGGTGCCGATAAATTTTAAGCGGATGGGATCGGTCGCCATGCCCTGATTGCCGTGCTGTTTGGCAATAAAGCCAGATAACGCGGCACCCACTGAGCGATCAGTGTTGCGGATAGGAAAGTGTAATTGGCCACCGGTTTTACGTGTCACCATGTCTTGGCACTTTTCTACCAGTAATTGGTTTAATACACCCGGATCAAAAGGCGTATTGTTTTGTACACAATGCAACGGTTTTTCAGACGTTACGCCACTTGCCGCCAAAATAGGCGACAAATCTAAACGGCTTTGTTTTTGCGTTTCACTGGTTTGGTATTCCAGTAAATCTGTACGACCAATCAAATGCGTTAGCTCTGTAACACCCAATTGCGCCATTAGCTCGCGTACTTCTTGTGCCAAAAAGATAAAGTAATTCATCACCATTTCTGGCAAGCCAGTGAAGTGATCGCGCCGTAAGGTGGCATCTTGCGTGGCTACACCTGTTGCGCAGTTATTTAAATGGCAGATACGCAGGAATTTACAACCCAATGCGACCATCGGACCTGTACCAAAACCAAAGCTCTCTGCCCCTAAAATAGCCGCTTTTACCACATCGAGGCCGGTTTTTAAACCGCCATCCACTTGTAACCGCACACGATCGCGCAGGCCGTTTTCAACTAACGCTTGGTGAACTTCTGCTAAGCCAAGCTCCCAGGGGCTACCCGCATATTTTACTGAAGTAAGCGGGCTGGCGCCGGTACCGCCGTCATAACCCGATACAGTAATAAGATCTGCGTAGGCTTTCGCTACACCGGTAGCAATAGTGCCGATACCAGGTTCGGATACCAGTTTTACCGAGATCAATGCCTGTGGGTTAACCTGTTTCAAATCAAAAATTAGCTGGGCTAAATCTTCAATTGAATAAATATCATGGTGGGGTGGTGGCGATATAAGCGTAACACCAGGAACAGAGTAGCGTAAGCGGGCAATTTCAGCCGTCACTTTTTCACCCGGTAACTGGCCGCCTTCGCCCGGTTTTGCACCCTGAGCCACTTTAATTTGAATAACTTCGGCATTAACCAAGTAATGTGGTGTTACCCCAAAACGACCAGAAGCTACTTGTTTTATTTTCGAGTTTTTCTCGGTGCCAAAACGGCGTGGATCTTCACCGCCTTCACCAGAGTTAGAGCGGCCACCTAAGCGGTTCATGGCAATTGCCAGCGCTTCATGTGCTTCGGGGCTTAAGGCACCAATGGACATCGCAGCACTATCAAAGCGTGGATAAAGTAGTTCTGCCGCTTCTACTTGATCTAAGGCCACGTTAGGGGTGTTTTGTTTAACTTTAAATAAATCACGGATATGAGCAATGGGCCGTTGATTTACCAAGGCACTGTAGTGCTGATAATCTTCATAGCTGCCGCTGCGCACGGCTTTTTGCAGCGTTTGCACCACATCAGGGTTATAAGCATGGTATTCACCATCATGCACATACTTAAGCAAGCCACCATGGTTCATGGGTTTGCGCTTTAACCAAGCAATATTGGCCAGTTGTTGGACATCTTGCTCAAAATCCGTAAAGCCCGCACCACTAATACGTGATGGAATATCAGCAAAGCATTGCTGCATCACTTCCTGGTTGATGCCCACGGCTTCAAATAAATTTGAACAGCGATAGCTGGCAACAGTTGAAATACCCATCTTCGACATAATTTTATAAAGGCCTTTATTGATGCCTTTACGATAATTGAGCACTGCTTGTCGCGCGGTGAGTGGGATATTGCCTTTTTCAACCAATTGCTCAACCGTTTCATAAGCTAAAAACGGATAGATTGCCGTAGCACCTAAGCCAATTAAAACGGCAAAATGATGTGAATCGCGGGCTGCGGCCGTTTCGATAATGATATTCGAATCACAGCGTAACTGTGCATTGACTAACGCCTGTTGCACGGCACCTACGGCCATTGCTGCTGGAATAGGCAATAAGCCTTGGGCAATTCGACGATCCGTTAGGATCACCAATACCACGTGTTGTTCACGCACCGCTGTAATCACATCGGCACACAGCAGGCTTACTGCCTCTTTTAAACTGTGTTTTGATGGATCAAAGTTGAGTGAAAAAATCTGGTGTTTATAGTACTTTTCATCAGCTTGTTTTAACTGCTTTAGATCAGAGTACATTAGCACCGGTGATTCAAACTGAATACGTCGAGCATAACCTGCCGTTTCTTTAAACACGTTATGCTCACGGCCAATACTGGTCGCTAATGACATAACATGTGCTTCGCGTAATGGATCAATCGGCGGATTAGTGACTTGCGCAAATTGTTGGCGGAAATAATCGAACAAGGTACGTGGTTTTTTCGACAATACTGCCATTGGCGTATCATCACCCATTGAACCCACGGCTTCTTGTGCATCTTTAGCCAGCACAGTAACCACTTGATCAATTTCTTCATAGCTGTAGTTAAATAGCTTATGCATCACCAGCATTTCATCGTCGGTGAAGGCACGCTTACCAATTAAATCGGTTTCGTATTGCTCATAGGGTACTAACCGCTGCACGTTGTCGTTTAGCCAACTGCGGTACGTATGACGCTGCATTAAATCAACATCAATTTCGTCTGAGCGCCAAATTTTGCCAGTAGTTGTGTCGATGGCTAACATCTCACCTGGCCCAACCCGGCCCTTTTCGACCACTTCATCTGGCGTGTAATCCCAAATACCCACTTCAGAGGCAAGTGTTATTAGTTTGTCGCGCGTAATTACAAAGCGAGCGGGACGCAAGCCATTGCGATCTAGATTACAAGCAACATGCTGGCCATTAGTCAGAACAATACCTGCTGGACCATCCCAAGGCTCCATGTGCATGGAATTAAATTCATAAAAGGCTTTAAGATTATCATCCATCACCTTATTGCCTTGCCACGCTGGTGGAACGAGCAAACGCATCGCGCGGAATAAATCCATACCACCAGCTAGTAATAATTCTAACTGATTATCGAGCGAGCTGGAGTCTGAGCCGCTTTGGCCAACAAAGGGAGCGGCATCTTGTAAATCGGGCAATAATGGCGACGCAAATTTATATTGTCTGGCGCGCGCCCATTGCCGATTACCTGTGATGGTATTGATTTCACCATTGTGCGCAAGAAAGCGGAATGGCTGCGCCAGTTTCCAGCGCGGCATCGTATTAGTAGAAAAACGCTGATGGAATACACAAATGGCCGTTTCCATGCGAATATCGGCCAAATCGAGATAATACTTCGGTAAATCGGCCGGCATCATCAAGCCTTTAAATACCGTGACTAAGGATGAAAAGCTTGGAATATAGAAATCTTCATCAGCAGTAAGCTGTTGTTCAACGCGACGGCGCACCATGTAAAGGCGGCGCTCTAAATCATGATCGCCCCAGCCATGTGGCGCATTCACAATAACCTGTTCAATTTTAGGCATTGAATCATGTGCTAATGAGCCAAGTACCGTTGCGTCAATAGGCACACTACGCCATGCGACAAGCGTCAGTGTTTCTCTGGCGATTTCTTTATTGATGATCTCTTTTGCTAGGGCGGCTTTAACCGGATCTTGACTGAGGAAGATCATGCCTACGCCATACTTTTTGCCCAGATTCCATTGATATTCATCGGCCAGGGCGCGAAAAAAACTGTCTGGTTTTTGCATTAATAAGCCACAACCATCACCGGTTTTTCCGTCTGCGGAAATGCCGCCGCGATGCTGCATTCGATCCAGCCCATTAATCGCGGTTCTGACTATGCGGTGACTGGCGACACCTTCTAGGTGCGCAATCAGCCCAAAGCCGCAGTTTTCTCTTGCCTGACTATGGTGATATAACGCCATGACTCGCCTCCAAACTTATCCTGAAATAAATAATTATTTAAATTTTTTGAATTATTATTCTTATAATGGTTTTTGCTTGCGTGACAAGAAAATACCTTTTGTTCTAGTAGAGGTCAATGTGCTGCGGACGTTTATTTGATTTATTTGGCCGTCTATACATTTAGAGGTTAATAGGTATACCGATATTTCTATCAAATTGCAAGTAGGATTTCTTGAACGTATCAAGCGTAAACACTGTGTTTTTACCCGAATTACCCACTAAGCTTATTTCTATGCGCATGGTCTGAATGCTAAATAAGAAATTAAATTGCACTGTAAAAGAAAACACTTAATAAATTAAAGCTATTAACTGCATAGAGCAAATAATTATGCGTAATCGACTTTGTAATCAATCGGCAGCGATGTCAGGCTTCCATGTCCTGCAACATTGGCAAGCGGGGTAATAACCGTTACTCTATCTGCTATGCCAATACATATCAGTATAGTGACCGTTGTTGATGTTGGCGAATGAGAAAGTACGTTACACAAAGCGCTAAAAAGACCCTTTACTCAATTTAAGTTAGGTTGTTATGCAAAACCCGGTTCATCCTCAAGTTAGAGCCTTTGCCAGTCGAGTACGTCAATGGGGCCGCTGGCAACTTGGTGCATTGTTGATTGTGTTGATGTCCACACTGATTTTACTCAGTTATTTAGCCTACACCGCCGTGTTCGCTAGAGAAGTGGTATTGCATGAATTACAACTGCTGCTTATTTATATAGTACCTTTACTCTCGGTTGTCTTTCCGGTTTTGTTCTACTTGGTTTTAAAGTTAGATGACGCGCTACGTTTTGTGGATGAGTCGGCGTTAGCGGAGCGCCAACTTAATCAATCGATGCAAGAAAATATTCGGCAATTACATTATGAGATTGAAGAGCGGAAAAAAGCATTTCAAGCAAAACGTCGGGCTATTGAGGAATTACGACGAGAAATTAGTGAACGGCGTAAAACAGAGCACGAGTTAGCTGAGCAGAGTTTATTGATCCGCTCGATCGTCGACAGTTCGCCCGATTTGTTTTACTACCGTGATGAGAAAGGGTTATTGGCCAGCTGTAATAAAATGTTTGAGCGTATTATGGAAAAGCCAATGGCAGAATTAATCGGCCAGAACTTAGCCACGTTATATGCGCATGATAGCCCTCAAGCCGCCATTTTATCGGAATACGAGCAAACTGCGCCAGAAACAGAATTAACCTTAGATATTGAGTTTAAACAACTTGATGGCGTAGTAACGTGGTTTGAGATGCGGCATTTGCCATTCTATGATCGGCAAGGACGCTATATCGGTTTATTAGGCTTTGGCCGCGACATCACGTCTCGAAAATTAGCTGAACAAGCGCTAGAAAAGGCGTACCAGGATAAAGGACAATTTATTGCCACGTTAAGCCATGAACTGCGTACACCTTTAAATGGTATTGTTGGATTAACGCGCCGGCTATTAGGCAGTGAGCTCAATGCCGAGCAATTCAGTTGGGCGAACACCATTTTTACCAGCTCAGAGACACTAGGGAATATTTTTAACGATATTATTGATTTGGATAAAATTGACAGACGTGAGCTAGATATTATCTATGAGAGTGTTCACTTACAGCGCTTTTTGCAAGATATTGCGAACTTTGCACAGCTAATCTGCCAGCAAAAAGGGTTAGATTTTGTGATGGAGACGTCTGGTGAACTGGATTGTTACTTATTACTTGATGCGACGCGGTTACGACAGGTGTTATGGAATTTACTCAGCAATGCCGTAAAGTTTACCAGTGCGGGGCATGTGACGTTGAGTTGTGCATTGCAAAACGAGCAGTTATGCATTGGTATTGCAGATACTGGTATCGGTATTGCTGGGCATGAATTAGATCGTATTTTTGATATGTACTACAAATCGCAAGATGGACAGCGTTTGAGTATTGTCGGTTCTGGCATTGGTTTATCGGTTGCACGTTCATTAATTGAAGCCATGTCGGGTAGTATTAACGTTCAAAGTGAGCGAGGCGTAGGCAGCCAGTTTACGTTACAGTTACCTGCCGTGTTGGCGAGTGCGCCCATGAACACTATTGGTATGTGTTGCCCCTCATTGACCATATTGCTAGTTGAAGACGTGCCGTTGAATGCTGATATTGCGATTGCCTTGCTTGAGCAGCGCGGCCACACGGTGATCCATGCTGATACGGGAGAAGATGCTTTAGCGTTACTTGAAACCGAGGATGAATTAGATCTGGTTTTACTCGATATGCAACTGCCTGATATGGATGGGGATGTGATTGCCCGTTATATTCGTGCAGAACCCCGATTAGTTAACTTACCGGTAGTGATGCTAAGTGCAAATGTGCGCAAAGCACAAGATATGCTCAGTGATGTGCGTTTGGATGGTGTTCTGAGTAAACCCCTTAATACCGATAAGTTAGATTATTTACTGCTAGAGTTGTTTGCACCAAGCTTATTACAACGGCAGAAAAAGGGCAGTGGGGTATCCTCTCGAGGACTTGATACACAACAGGTATTAGAGCCGCATTCAGACGTTTTAGATTTACTGACGCTGCAAAGTTATTTGCAATCCTTAGGTAAAGAAGGCATGCAGCGCAGTATTAAGCTGTTTGCCCAGCTCTTACCTGGTTATATTAACAAACTGCTAGAAGCGGCCGTACAACAGCACGAGGCTGAATTACAAAGTAATGCACACAAACTCAAAGGTGCTGCAGCGGCAATTGGGTTACTTTGGGTGCAAGAGCAAGCTAAATTATTAGAAGAAACGCCATTAATTCGTGCAGGGCTAGAAAGAAGGATTTTAGATTTACATTTTACTGCAGAGCAGCATTTAACTACTCTGCAACAATATATTGAACAGTATTGATAGGTAATTGGAAGTTACTTATCAATTTTACCTACGAAGCGATATCCTTCACCATGGATCGTACTAATCAGCTCTGGGCTGTCTAAATCCGTTTCAAAGTGTTTGCGAATACGACGAATGGTAACATCAACGGTGCGATCATTTGGACGTAAATCACGGCCAGTCATATGACGAATTAACTGTTCGCGGGTAAATATTTTACCTGGTGTGTCTAACATCAATCGTAAAGCACGATACTCACCTTTCGGTAAACGACGTGCAACGCCCTCGGGCGATGTTAAGTTACGACTGTTTTCATCCAGCGTCCAACCATTAAATTTAAGTACACTTTTATGTTCTTCAATCACAGGTTGAGCTGAAGTGCGCCCTAATAAATTACGGGCACGGATGGTTAATTCGCGAGAATTAAAAGGTTTAGTTAAATAATCATCTGCGCCGATCTCTAAACCGAGAATACGATCGACTTCGGTGTCGCGGCCAGTTAAGAAGATTAAACCAATATTCTCTTTTTGGCGCAATTCCCTTGCTAAAATCAAGCCATTTTTACCCGGTAAATTAATATCCATTACGATAAGATTGACTCGATTTTCCTCCAGTTTTCTGTGCATCTCATCGCCATTAATGGCTTCGATCACATCATAACCTTCTCCCTGGAACAGACTTACCAGATTTAATCGGGTAACTTCTTCATCTTCAACGACTAGAATCACAGGTGTTTGCATTGGAGTTAAACCTTATTTAAGAAGTGTAAAAAATTAAGCATGTCAAAAACAGCTAAATTGACAGTGCTTTGTCAAATTACGTGTAATTATAAACTACTGGGTCAATTGTTAACAAGATTTTTGTTAACAATTAGAGTTTTCTAATTTTAATAGTTCTTTATTCTATATAGATCAAGTTGTTAGTTATTTAATTTTGTTGGACTAACGTTACCGACAGGAAAGTCAATATGGATTTGAATACCCTCACCCAAACGGCTTTCTAATTGAATTTTACCATTAAGTGCTTGAGTAACAAGGTTATAGACTAGATGAAGTCCAAGGCCACTTCCGCCTTCCCCTCTACGAGTAGTAACAAAGGGATCAAAGATACGTTTACGGATATGCTCCGGAACCCCTTTGCCATTATCACTATAATCTAGATAACAACGATGATTATCGAGCACGATGGTGATGTTTATCTCGCCAGTGGTTGTTTCATCAAAGGCATGGATCAAACTATTCATAATAAGATTGATAAGAATTTGGTTAATTGGCCCAGGCTTACTGGTGATCATTAATGCAGTAGGACAATCGACTTTAATTTTATGTAAGGTTTTTTTCAGATTGGGGCGCAGTGACAGTAATACCTCGTTAATTAATTGTTGCATGTTAAATTGCCGCATACTGTCGTTAGATTGATCGACCGCCACTTGTTTAAAGCTGCTGATTAAACCGGCGGCTCGTTCTAAGTTACGATAAATAATACCCAGGTTTTCTTTACTGTCTGCCAGAAAGCGTTCTAATTGGCTTGAGGTCAGCTTTTTCTGCTCAAAGGCTTTCTCAATATCATGCACTTTATCTTGGAGCAGGGTAGATGCTGTTACGCCTAAACCAATAGGAGTATTCACCTCATGCGCAATGCCTGCGACCATTTGACCGAGGCTGGCCATTTTTTCCGTTTCAACAATTTGGTTTTGATACTTATGTAAAGTGGCAAGGGTATTAAGCAGTTCCTGATTTGATTCTTTTAAGGCGGCCGTACGCTCTAGGATTTTGTGCTCTAAACTTTGATTCAATAGTGTGATCTCATGTTCAGCTTGTTCACGCTTATGTAGCTGGCTTTCAATGCGATCCATCATAGTGTTAAACGCGCGATTCAGTAAATTGAATTCTTGAAGTTCTGCCGAAGGGGCGCGTACTTGGTAATCTTTACTGCGAGCAACTTTATGAACTAAATCCAGTAAGGTGCTTAATGGTGCTGTAAAGCGTTGTTGTAATTTTAAAATTAATAAATAACTTATGGCAAGCGCTGCAAAGGCAATTAATACTGTGATAAGAATTTGAGTACGTTGGGCCGCTTGCAATTGCTCTGTGCTAGCACGTAAATATACGTAGCCTAATAATTGATTATCGAATTGCACAGCCTTGGCTTGTTCGATGCTATCTTTGTTACTTACGGGGTTAGTTAATACACTGACACGCGTGAATTGGGGAGGAAATGGGCCGGTGTCCGCTTTGTTATAGCTGGCAAAAAAAGTAAGTGTCTGATCTTGTGGTTGCAGTTGATAAATATGTACATTTTTAATAAACGGGATGCTTTTAAGCGCACTTAAACGTTGTTCTTCACGAAACTTATTATTACTCGCCAAGCTCGATTGCGCATTTATCGCAATGATCTCCAACAACCCAGAAAGTTGCTCTTGTAAGTTTTGCTGCTGCTGTTGGTAATTGAGGTAATTTGAAAGGAGTAATGCCACCGCCAAGGTAATACTGCAAATTAACATGACGAGCCAAATCAATGCGCTTTTCATTGAGGCCGAGCGAGTGGGGCTCATCATCCGTATCGTTGCTCCTTTTATTGATTATATGATGCTAACCAGATATTACCTTTTTCGCAAAGGGATAGTGGAAAAATTATTAACCCAGTTTATAGTAATCAGGAAATGATTAAAGTAGGTGTGTCATGGAACTATGGGATTGTTATAAACGCAGCATCTTCTTGTGTCATCAGCGGTTAGCTGAACATGTAAATTTCGCCATTATTAGTGCGCAAAATCCTGCTGGCTTAGTCACCAGCAACGTTTCCAATCAATTACTGGATAAAAAACTTCAGGCGCACTTGTTGCAAATAGGCGTGCCTTATCGCTCGGTAATTGGTGCCGCTCCGGATTTAAGTGTCCAAGAGAAAAGTTGGATGGTGCTTTGCGACAAAGCGCAAGCGGTAGCCACTGCACGCTTATTTGCGCAAAATGCCATTTTTTGGATTGAGCAAAATCAGCTGTTTTTGGTACCGGTGTTGTTAAACCTGCCAGAAGAAAATTTAGGTTTATTTCATAGCCGAATGGTCTTGCTGCCATCTTAAGCATAGATGTTTAGCGTTCACGTTTAAGCACTTCTAGTATGGGCTCTATGTCGTGCTGCAGTTGTTGAGTAAATTGTTGTTTTAATCGGAGCTGTTCTAAACGTTGCTCGGGTGATGTAGGCGCCTTTAGCAGAGAAGCAAAGTCGGTGACACAGATACAACGTAAAGCCGGTTGCGTCATACCGGGTAGTTGCATTGCACGATAAAGTTGATGAGGGCAGGCTTTTGTTCGATTTTCTGCTTGAATACATGCCACATTGTCACGGGCAATAGCAGCCGGAGTACTTAAAATAAGTGTCATAAAAATTATTAAAAGTACTCGAAGCATAAACGTTTTCCTCGACGCTGCGCGTGATATTGCTAAGCCCGCAATAATAATTAAGCTTTTATAGCTCGGTATATAATAAAACCCTGTGCTCTGGCAAGAATAGTGACTTTGCCAAAAGCCTGCTCCAACAAGGTTTGATAGGCTAAATGATTGTTCGCGACCAGTGTCAAACTGCCGCCTGATTGCAAACGTTGTACACTTTGCGCAATAAAAGTCTCACTAATACTGTAATCCGTTTTTATGCCCGTATGAAAAGGCGGATTACTCACAATATGCTTAAATAAAGTAGGCTCTGTGGGCAGTCCGTCAGCGGCAATCACCTTGCCAGTTAAGTTATTTGCCTGAAGCGTTGCTGTGGTCGCAGCAACAGCTAAGGCGCTGATATCAGAGCAGTAGAGATCTATTTTGGGCGCTTGTTGTTTTAAATATGCGCCAATAATTCCCGCGCCACAGGCAAAATCAAGCACTTTGCCGTCGTGAATATGACCTAAATGCTGCAGTAATAATGCGGTGCCTTTATCCAGCTTACCATGGTTAAATACCCCAGGTAATGAACAAATGGTTAACGATTGCTGCGAAAAAGTCAGGGAAAACGTGCTAAACGCTGAGGGTAATTGCGTTGATAAATCGCCTGTTAACGAAAACCACAAACAATGTTTTGCATTATCGAGCTTGTGCGCATGCAGACCAATTTTTTCGGCATGAGCAACCAAGCTTTTTATACCCCCTTTATTATCGCCAACCACGAAGATATTCGCTTCTGCGGTTAATGCTGAATGTATAAGCGATAAGGTACCGGTAAGTTGTTCTTTACTCTTTGGGTAAAAAACGACGACAGTATCAAACTGTTCGGTAAAGTGGGGTTGCGTGCTAAAGTAAACTGTCGCACCGGCTTGCTGCCATTGTGCTTTTACGGCGGCATCGGTAGTAAAGCAACTTACTGTGTTAAGCGCTGGCAACTGACGAGCCAGTTGATCCGCTTCAGGCTCAACAAAAAGTACCTTGCCGTTTAAATCGGCAAGATTGCGCATAATAAGTTGGCTGGTATTGGCAAGCATTAACGGATCCTTTTAAACATTAAATCCCAAACACCATGCCCAAGCTTCTGGCCGCGTTGTTCAAACTTTGTGAGTGGTCTATGGTCGGGACGCTCAACATAATCGTTGCTCGGCGAAAGATTTTCAAAACCTTCAGCGGCTTGCATAACGTCTAGCATATGCTCGGCATAATGTTGCCAATCGGTAGCCATATGAAAAACACCCCCTATTTCGAGCTTAGTTCGTAGCGCCTGCACAAAGTCGGGTTGTACTATGCGTCTTTTATGATGACGTTTTTTATGCCAAGGATCAGGGAAAAATAACTGCACAGTAGCTAAGCTTTGCTCAGGGATCATATGATCCAGCACTTCTACCGCATCATGTTCAAAAACTTTTAAATTTGTAACCTGGTTTGCTTCTGCTTCTGACAAACAAGCGCCGACACCGGGGCGATGCACTTCAATACCAATAAAATCGTGTTCTGGTGCGGCTTTAGCCATGGCAACCAATGATTTACCCATACCAAAACCAATTTCCAGAACGCGTGGCGCTTGGCGGCCAAAAACGTGGTTTAAATCCAAAGGTGCGTTTTGGTAATCAATACCGTAGTCAGACCAAAAGTTTTCCAGAGCATGTTGTTGGCCTTTGGTTAAACGCCCTTCACGCAGCACAAAAGAACGGATCCGTCGCAGATAGGGCGTGGCTGTAGTGTCGTCTTCTGGCGAATTATCTGTTGGCGTATTGGCCTCTGTGTTCATGCTCTGCTCCAATGTAGTAAAATAGCGGCGTATTATACCCAATGAATTTCCAAATGCACGTGGACGGGCGCAGCCAACACCCGTGCATTTAGAAATACGACGGGTATATCCTTGGATTAGCAGCTTAGCTCAACCTAATAAAATACACGCTATCTGCTACCATAGCGCAATACGCCAGTGTTGCGCTTGCCGGCTTTCATTCCCCCTAAGATTGTAGGAGCAATATATTTTGCAAAACGCAAGTTGGTTTAGCGAACAATTAGTAAATTGGTACCGAATTTATGGCCGCAAAACATTACCCTGGCAAATAGAAAAAAGCCCATATAAAACATGGCTTTCTGAAGTGATGTTGCAGCAAACACAAGTAGCAACTGTTATTCCTTATTTTCAACGTTTTATAAGTCGTTTTCCTGATGTGGCTTCTTTGGCTGATGCCCCTATTGATGATGTTCTGCACTTATGGACCGGTTTAGGCTATTACGCTCGAGCACGGAACTTACATAAAGCCGCTAAAATAATTGTTGAGAAGTTTGCAGGTGTTTTTCCAACACAATTTGCCGATGTCTTGGCGCTCCCTGGGATCGGTCGTTCTACCGCGGGTGCTATACTTTCTTTATCGCTAGGGCAACATTACCCTATTTTAGATGGTAATTGTAAGCGCGTATTAGCGCGTTTTGCGGCAGTTAATGGCTGGCCAGGTGAAAAAAACGTGGAGCAAACGTTATGGCATCTCGCAGAACAGGTAACGCCCAAGGAAACGGTTGCTGAATTTAATCAAGCTATGATGGATTTGGGCGCATCGTTATGTAGCAGAAGTAAACCACGTTGCAGTGAATGTCCGTTAAAATTGCATTGTGTCGCGGCGTTACGTGGCGAACAGGTGCAGTATCCTGGTAAAAAGCCAAAAAAATCCCTGCCAGAACGTCAAAGCTACTGGTTGCTGTTACGTTTTCAGCAGCACGTATATTTAACACAGCGACCCAGTTCTGGTTTGTGGGGGGGCTTATATGGCTTTCTGGAGTTTGACACCCCCCGTGAGCGTGACGCGTATTTGTTAATTCAACAGATTAAATACACTCGACAACAAGAACTGCCAGCGTTTCGCCATACTTTTAGTCATTTTCATTTATGGATCCAGCCTTTGATTGTTGAATTGGATATATTACCGGAGATAGTACAGGAGCAATCGGCAGCAAGTTGGTTTACAATATCTGCCATACCCGAAGTGGGATTATCTGCGCCCGCAAAATCGCTTTTCACGCAACTCACTGCACCAATTATAGATTAAGGACTTTTACCATGAGCCGTAACGTGTATTGTCAATTTTTAAAAAAAGAAGCTCCTGGCTTGGATTTTCAATTTTATCCTGGAGAGTTAGGTAAGAAAGTGTTTGATAATATTAGTAAAGAGGCTTGGGCGCAGTGGCAAACCAAACAAGTCATGCTGATTAATGAAAAGAAATTAAACATGATGAATTTAGAGCATCGTCAATTGCTTGAAGCACAAATGGAAGCCTTTTTGTTTCATGGACAAGACGTTGAAATTGAAGGGTATAAGCCACAATCTTAAGCTGTAAGCAGTTCAAACTTACTGATCGATACTTATTACTGGATTCTTATGGCTCGTCGCTTGCCACCACTGAATGCGCTTAAAGCGTTTGAAACTGCTGCTAGGCATCTTAGTTTTACTAAGGCTGCCGAAGAAATGTATGTTACACAAGCCGCGATCAGCCATCAAATTAAAGCCCTAGAAGATCATTTAGGGTTAAAGCTGTTTATGCGAAAAAATCGTGCTTTGTTGCTTACTGAAGAAGGGCAGAGTTATTTTCTGGATATTAAAGAGATTTTTTTGCAACTGCATGAGGCGACTGAAAAGCTGCTGGCGCGGGGAGCTAAAGGATCATTAACCGTAAGTTTGCAGCCAAGTTTTGCCATTCAATGGCTGGTGCCGCGTTTAAACCAATTTAGTGAGCAACATCCGGATATTGATGTACGTATCAAAGCGGTAGACTTAGATGAAGGTTCCTTGACCGACGATGTAGATGTCGCAATATACTATGGACGCGGCAGCTGGCGTAATTTGCATGCGGATAAACTACACACGGAATACTTACTACCAGTATGTTCGCCGCTGTTGTTATCGAGTAGTAAGCCATTACAAGAACCCACCGATTTACGTTTTCATAATTTATTGCATGATGGCTCAAGGCGGGCATGGAAAGCATGGTTTACCTCGCAAGGCTTTAAAAGTTTCAATGTGAATCAAGGGCCTATATTTAGCCATTCTTCCATGGTGTTGCAAGCCGCGATCCATGGTCAAGGTGTTGCGTTAGCCCATAATGTGTTAGCTAGACCTGATATTACGTCAGGTCGTTTAATTGTGCCGTTTAATCATGTGTTAATTAGTAAAGACTCGTATTATCTGGTGTGTAGAGAAAGCCAAACAGAACTGGGTAAGATCACGGCTTTTCGGCAATGGATGCTAGAGATGGTATTAGCTGAGCAAGCTGATTTTGCTGAACAACAGTTTACCAATGCTGTTGCCTTAGATGACTAACATGAAAGCACAACTGTTGTTGATGCATGGCGCAGGCGCATCGACGCAAAGCCCTTTTATGCAACAATTAACGTTGGCGTTAACAGAGCATAACATTCAGGTTAGCTTGTTTGATTTTGCCTATATGCAACAGCGCGAAATTTCGGGTAGCAAGCGTCCTGCACCCAAAGCGGCATTGCTAGTGCCCGAGCTTAGTTCGGTGTTGTCAACCCTACCAGGAGACTTGCCATTGTTTATCGGTGGTAAATCGATGGGGGGACGTATTGCGTCGTTGTGGGCGGCACTTGAACCCGATATTCAAATGCAATCGGCTCGGCGGGTGCAGGGGGTATTCGCTTACGGCTATCCTTTTCACCCGCCCAAAAAAACGCAGTGGCGAATTGCGCATTTTTCGAATTTGTCCATGCCCTTGTGTATTATACAAGGTGAGCGCGATCCTTTTGGTCATCGGCTTGAGGTTGAAGCTCACCTTTGGCCAAAGGTAACGTTGCAGTGGTTAACCACTGCCGATCATGACTTTAAACCGCTTCAGCGTAGCGGTGTTAATCAAGCACAACTCATAGCGCAAGCGGCTTTGATAACAAGTGAATCTATAGATGCAATTATTTCGAAAACTTAGCGGTGTCATAGCCGCGCTTTACGGTGCGATTGTTGTTGGCTTAGCTGCTGCGTTTATGCATGTGTGGCAAACAAATTTAGATGCTGAAGCAAGTGCGCGGATGCTTGCTGCTTTGGGTTTACTTGCATTTCATTGTATCGCGCTGCTGACATTACCGAACGTGGGGCGTTTATTTATTGCTACAGCATTATTGTGGCATCTAGGCATTTGGCTGTTTTGTTATACCTTACTCGCGGGAGCGCTTCAGTTACCGTTTTATTTCTCTGCTTTAGCTCCCTATGGGGGCCAAAGTTTTATTTTAGGTTGGCTGGTGTTGGCAATAGCTCTCTGGCGCAGGAATTAATATGAAACAATTACTACTTTATTGTCGCGCCGGTTTTGAAAAAGAGTGTGCTGCGGAAATTCAGCATAAAGCCTCTTTGCATAATGTGTTTGGTTACTGCAAGTTAAGTGCTGATAGCGCCTACGTTATTTTTGAAGCTTACGATGCCGATAGCTTAGCGCAGTTTTATCGTGACTATCCATTTGAACAGTTTATCTTTATCCGCCAGTGGAGCCTGTTACTTGCCGACCTGCTTGAGTTGCCGCCGGCAGATCGGATAGCACCAGTAATTGCCGCTGCGCTTAGCGCTGAACTCAGTAGTTGTGGTGAAATAAGAGTAGAGTATCCGGAAACGAATGACGGGAAAACCTTATCCACTCTGGCACGCAAACTTACAGTGCCGCTGCGCCAGGCATTACGACAGGCTGGGGTGTTATTGCCAAAAGAGCAAAAACGGGCACCGGTGTTACATTTGTTTTTATTAACGGGTCAGCAGGGTTACGTCGGCTTGTCGTATCCGGAGAACAATAGTCCGCTCGAAAACGGCATTATGCGGCTGAAGTTTCCTAACGAAGCACCAAGTCGCAGTACCTTAAAACTTGAAGAAGCTTTTATACAGTTTATTCCTAAAGATGAGTGGGATAAACGCTTGTCTGGTGGCATGAATGCGGTAGATCTTGGCGCTAGCCCAGGTGGCTGGACTTATCAGCTGGTAAAACGCAGTATGATGGTCACTGCTATTGATAACGGTCCTATGGCTGAGTCATTAATGGAAACCGGTCAGGTGCGCCATTTAATGGTGGATGGCTTTAAGTATGAGCCACAGAAAAAGAATAACCATTGGCTGGTTTGCGACATGATAGAGCAACCACAACGGGTGGCTGAGCGAGTTGCTGATTGGCTTATAAATGGCTGGTGTCAGGAAACTATTTTTAATCTTAAATTACCAATGAAAAAGCGCTTTGAAACGGTAACAGATATTTTGCAGCAACTTGAACAGCGGCTGGTTGATTCCGGTATCAAATACCAGCTTCAGGCAAAACATTTATACCATGACAGGGAAGAAGTTACGGTACACATACAAAATCTGGTACAACGTTTCTAATCAGCTGATCAGTGTGGCTTCACAGCGAAACGCTGGGCCAGTTGTGCAGTAGAACAAACAGTGCAGGAAAACTGGCCTTGGAAAAGTAGAATAGGGAAAAGCGCGCTGAATTAGTCAGCGCGTAATTCTACAGTTACCCATACCAGACGATGATCCGAACTGGCGTCTCGTGAACCAACAAGCGGGTAAAGAGGATCGGTTTTTACTGGCCAAAATACGCCGCTGTCTTTTAACACCAAGCCCGCTTTTGACGGCAATGCATAGTCAGCACGCATCCGCCAGACAGCCGTATGAAATGCCGCTTTCGGGTTATCCGGAGTGTGTTCTGCACCGCCTTGGCTAGCGGGTGGCATGCTGTTGTTAATTCGAGGATGGTTGTACAGCATGTTAATCCCACTATTTAAGGCATTGCCTTCGTTATCCGCTGAAGCGTTCTGATCGCCGAGCAGCACAAAGTGAGCGTTTTCTGCTAAGCCGCCTTTTTGGCCGTTATCATCGTAAATATAAGCTGCTTTGTGCGGCGTTAAGTAATCGGCCCAGAAACGGATTTCATCATGGTTACGTTTGCCGTTACGATTCTCGGGGCCATCAAATACCGGAGGGGTAGGGTGGCTAGCTAAAATATGAACAGTCTGGCCGTTAATATTTACTGGAATATCCCAATGAGATTTAGATGATAGCGGAAATTGTTGCCAAGCCTCTTTACTGTGCCAAGGACTACCATCTGCTTTGGTGGTGATAAGATGATTCGGCATATCTTGCCACTTAAAGTGCTGAAATGTTCTAACGTTATCCACTGCTATGGGATAACGAGATAATAATACCATGCCATATTGACCAGGATAAAAACCATAACCCCATGCATCCGCTCCCACCCCTGACGCCTCACCATCATTATCCAAATCAAAAGGACTGGGTTGGCCTGTATTCACAGTGTTGTAGTAATAGTATGGGTAATCAATAGCTTGCGATCCGGTTTGTGCTTTATTCAAATAATTTCTAATAAAAGCTTCAATACCCAGCTTAGGATCGTCAATATAATCAAATTCATTTAGCAGTAAAATGTCTGGCCTAACACGTTGGATAATGGCTGCGATATTTTTTACTTGAGGGTGTTGCCCTTCAGCCAAAATAGTGGGTAATACCTGATTATTACCGCGTTCGCCGCGCGCGAGGTAATTTTCAGCTTCCATACTGACGTTAAATGTAGCTACGGTGATCTGTTTTGCCATGAGTGTTGGGATAAACATGCTAAGTAGTATGACAATAAGCGTACTGAGTAATCGTGCTGACATAAAGTGTTTTAAACCGAATTAAAAGAGGTTTTCAGCATAACCATCACTAATAACAAAATCTAGCTAACAACAGCAGAACCCATAAATAAGATCCTAAAGCAATATAGTGAGTGGGCTGTTAACGTTTAAGGCGTTTCGCAGCGAAATAAGTTAAAACTGTTCCTATTTTGCTGTGATTCGATATTTTTTAACCGATTTATGGTCAACTTATTCGCATCACAAATCAGTCATGTTACACTTGTATGACGGGTTGGCTTTGACAATAAAAGAACTTAAAAGTTCCTGTGATTTGGTGTCTGTAACGAAAATGAAATATTTATCGTTTAGTCTCTGTACCAGATTGAAAGCAATCTCAGTAAATAACTAAATCGGATTTAGCTTAGAACTCACAACTACCAGGTGAAAACGATATGAAAATTAAACATTTAGCGATGGCTGTTACTCTCGCGTTAGGCGTAAGTAATATAGCGTTTGCAGATACTGCCTCTTCTATTCGCGGTAACGTTGTTACTGCACAAGGGCAAGCAGCAGCCAATGCCCGAGTTGAAATCTTACACTTACCTTCAAATACTCGTTCTTCTGCTACCACTAATGAGTCTGGTGCTTTCGTAAGTAGTGGGTTACGGGTTGGTGGTCCTTACAGAATCTCTATTATCAGTGAGCAGGGCACTAGAGAATTTGATAATGTGTACCTATCGTTAGGTGAAACCTTTCGTTTAAATGCTGAGTTAGAAAGTAGTAGTATTGAGCGTATTGCTGTTACGGGTTCTTCTATCAGTTTTTTAAATGCGGGTAAGATGGGAACTTCAACCACTTACAATGCTGCCGACATTAATAGTATGCCTCTGTTTGAGCGTGATTTAAAAGATGTTATAAAACAAGACCCGTTAGTTGTAGTGCTTGGTGATAATAATTCTTCAATGACAGTGGCTGGAGCAAATCCTAGATACAATAGTTTGACTGTCGATGGTGTGCGTCAGGATGATGACTTTGGTTTAAACGATAACGGTTATCCAACACAACGCTCACCAATTCCAATGTCAGCATTGGATCAAATTACTGTAAGCACAGCACCTTTTACTGTTAAATCGGGTGGTTTTACCGGTGCAGGTATTAATGCTGTAACTAAATCCGGCACAAATGAATTGTCTGGGTCTTTTTTCTATGAGTATATGGACGATTCATTATCTGGAAAATCTGGTGCTCCTGGTCGTGATAAAGTTGGTTTAAATGATTTTGAACGTACCGTTTGGGGCGTTAGTCTTGGCGGTGCCATTATCCAAGATAAACTATTTTTCTTTGCCGCCTATGAGGACTTTACCGAGCCATACAATACTCTACGTGGTCCTCAAGGTTCAAATGCCGCTAACTCGGCAAGCGTAACACAGGCTGATATTGATACAGTAGTCCGTTTAGCAAGAGATTTATACGGTGTTGATGCAGGTCAGTGGGATATTAACGATGATTTAGAAGACAAAAAGTTACTTGCCAAGTTAGATTGGAATATTAACGACAGTCATCGTTTTTCGTTTACTTATCAAAACACTAAGAGCAACGCTATAAGTGCTGGCGCTGGCTCTAATGCTCGGCAAATTTCGTTAGACACTAACTTTTATAAAAATCAGCAAGACTTAGTGGCTTATGCAGGCCATTTATATTCTGATTGGTCCGACTCTTTCAGTACAGAAATCAAAGTTTCATGGAAAGATGTAGAAGTTGGTCAAGACCCTTTGCGTGGTAACACTTATGGTCAGGTACAGGTAGATATGCCATCTGGTCGAGTTGTGTTTGGTCCTGACACGTTCCGGCACGCCAATGAACTTACCAACGATTTGTTTCAATTTAGATTGGCTGGTGAATATTTATTAAATGACCATACAATTAGTTTTGGTTGGGAACACGAGAAGCTTGATGTATACAATCTGTTTGTCCCAAACAGTAAAGGTACCTGGCAATTTCATAATACCATCTCAAATGGTGTTATAACTGTTAATGGTTTTGACCGTTTTCAGCAAAAAGCTTCAACGGGTTTTAGTTATCAAAATGCCTTTACATTAAATCCTCAGGACGCAGCTGCTGCTTTCAAATTGGGTACTGATGCACTATTTTTGCAGGACAGCTGGGATTTGTTTGACTATGATTTAAGACTGGATTTTGGTTTGCGTTATGAGCGTTATAGTTCTGATAGTGTTCCTCGTTTGAATACGAATTTTCAACAGCGTTACGGTATAGTTAATACTGAAAACATGGACGGTAAAGATTTGCTGATGCCTCGTTTTGGCTTTAATTGGAGTGGTTTGGACAATACTGTTATTCGTGGTGGCTTAGGACGTTTTGGCGGTGGACGTCCTAATGTTTGGATTGCAAATAGTTTCTCAAATGATGGAGTTATTTTAGTTCAAGCACCGGGCAGTGCTACCGCGAATCAAGTAAATGTTGATTTTGCTAATGTTCCTGACTCGGTAAAACAATCATTAAATCCGGGTGATGGTAATGTTAACGCCGTAGACCCAAATTTTAAGTTGCCATCAGAATGGAAATATAACTTAGCAGTAGATTACCTATTAGAATCTGGATATGGTAATTGGGATTTGACAGCTGAATATATTCATTCAAATAAAGATCGCGATGTTATATGGAAAGACTTACACCGTGAAAATTTCCAGATAGTAAAAGGACCTGATGGTCGAAATATCTATACTGGCGTTTTAGCATCTGGTGTACCAAATCGCAACGATATCCTATTTGTAAACGGTGATGGCGGTCGTAGTAATATCTATGCGTTAGGTGCTGCAACTAAATTTGATAACTTATCTTTACGTTTTGGTTATGCACATCAGAATGTTAAAGATTTATCTTCAGGTACCTCTGCTCAGGCCGCATCTAATTTTTCACGTTATGCTGCCATAGATCGGAATACATCAACAGTTGGTACCGCTGGCTTCGAAATTAAACATCGTTTCAACTTCACAATGATTTACAGTCAAGAATTTTTCGCTGGATACGATTCTACTTTCACTCTTTACGGTGAACGCAGATCAGGTCGTCCATACAGCTGGACTGTTGGTCCAGGTAGTGCGTTTGGTGATAACAATAGTAATGGTGGTAGTGATGATCGTAATGGTTATTTACCATATATTCCAACAGGCCCCAATGATACAAACGTACGTTATAATGGTAGTTTTGGTTGGGATAATTTTGTGGCTGCAGGTCTTGATAAGTATGCTGGCCAAATTATGCCTAGAAATACCGAATCAGGCCGTTATACCAACAGCTTAGATTTTAAATTTGAACAACAAGTACCAGGTTTTATGGAAGGACATAAAGGTTCTGTCTACCTTGAAATTAAAAACTTGCTGAATCTACTCGATAGTAGCGCGGGTAGAGCATGGGAAACTGAATTTCCTAGTTACCAGCGTATAGCAAACGTTTCATATGATGCAGCTAATAATCAGTACGTTTATTCTGCACCCACAGCAAGAACTACTGAGCCCCAAGCTTTTAGGAACATAGAATCAGCTTGGCGTATAAAAATTGGTGTAAGTTACAAGTTCTAATTTACATCTGCAAATCAAATGCCCACATAATGTGGGCATTTTTTATTTTTTTATTCCTAATCGTCACGATATTAGCGATAATCGCCCACTATTTAAAATTTAGTAGGCTTTTTTATGGGTAAAAATACCATTATCGCTATCGCGGGTGCGTCAGCCTCGGGTAAAAGTTTATTTGCATCAACAGTTTATCAAGAGCTGGTGGCGGAGCTTGGCGGCGAGCGTATTGCTATTTTGTCAGAAGATGCCTATTACCGTGATCAAAGTCATTTGTCTTTTGAACAACGTATCCTTACGAATTATGATCATCCTTCTGCGTTTGAGCACGAATTATTAGTTGAACATTTAAAGATATTGCGTGCTGGCCAAAATATCGCCATGCCGCAGTACAGTTATAAGTTACATACCCGCTTAGAAGAAACCATTAAAGTACAGTCGGCGAAAGTGATCTTAGTAGAGGGTATTTTACTCTTGACTGATGAAAAGCTTCGTAACGAGTTTGATATCACGGTGTTTATGGATACACCTCTTGATATCTGTTTATTACGCCGAATTAAAAGGGATCTAGAAGATCGTGGCCGAAGTTTAGCCTCGGTTACGGAGCAATACGAAAGTACGGTACGTCCGGCATTTTTTGAATTTATAGCGCCCTCCAAACAATATGCCGATTTAGTGGTTACCCGTGGCGGTAAAAATCAAATCGCAATCGATATTATAAAAGCAAAAATTCGCCAGCTCTTGGCAGAATAATAACCTGGGAAGACACCTATGATGGGATTAGTGGGCATCGTTGCCCTGTTATTAGTCGCTTATGCAGCGTCAGCAAATCGAAGCCGGATAAATTGGCGAACGGTAGGTGGCGCCTTTGCCATCCAAATCGCTATTGGTGCATTCGTCCTTTATGTTCCTTTTGGACAAGATGTTTTGTATAACGTCTCGCAAGTGGTGGCGAGTGTAATAAGTTATGCCAATGCGGGTATTTTGTTCTTATTTGGCGATCTTGGGAATTTCTCTCAAGGCTTTATTTTTGCCATACATGTTTTAACGATCATTATTTTCTTTTCTTCTTTAATCGCCGTTTTATATCACGTTGGACTCATGACATGGGTTATTCGTTTAATCGGTGGTGGGCTACAGAAATTATTGGGGACAAGTCGTCCTGAGTCGATGTCAGCCGCTGCAAATATCTTTGTTGGGCAAACTGAAGCTCCATTAATTGTTAGGCCTTTTATTCCGACTATGACGCGTTCCGAACTTTTTGCCGTAATGGTGGGAGGATTGGCTTCTGTTGCTGGTTCCGTCTTAGCCGGATATGCCGGTTTAGGGGTTGAGTTAAAGTACTTGATTGCGGCCAGCTTTATGGCTGCACCAGGTGGTTTCTTAATGGCAAAGATGATCTTGCCTGAGACCGAAACGCCTAAAAACGAATTAACTGAAATTGGTGGAGAAAAACCACATACAAACTTAATTGATGCTGCTGCTGCTGGTGCATCAAGCGGTATGCAACTGGCACTAAACGTTGGTGCGATGCTACTTGCCTTTGTTGGATTAATTGCCTTGGTTAACGGTATCGTGGGTGGTATCGGCGGCTGGTTTGGTAAAGACGATTTAACGTTACAACTCATCTTTGGTTATGTGTTTCAGCCTTTAGCTTTTATTCTGGGTGTATCTTGGGATGAAGCCCGTGCAGCGGGGAGCTTTATTGGTCAGAAGTTGGTTATTAATGAATTTGTCGCATACCTCGACTTTGTGGAAGTACGAGATCAGTTAAGTGCACACACGCAGGTAATTGTTACTATTGCCTTATGTGGATTTGCTAACTTTTCTTCTATTGCCATTTTATTAGGTGGTTTGGGCGGTATGGCTCCAAGTCGCCGCGCTGATATTGCTGAGTTAGGGTTAAAAGCCTTACTTGCTGCAACATTAGCGAACTTAATGAGCGCTGCGATAGCAGGGTTCTTTTTTTACTTAGGCTAAAAAACAGGTCTTTTATATGACACAGCATGTACCAACGTTAGATATAAGACGGTTTGCCACCGACAAAGATAACTTTGTTGCCGAAATTGGCAAGGCCTACACTGAATTTGGATTTTGTGGCATTAGTGGCCATGGTATTCCTGATGAAGTGGTAGAGAATACATATAAAGCAATTAAACAATTTTTTGCTTTACCTCATGATGTGAAAGCGCGTTATGCTCAACCTGGTCAGGGTGGCGCACGTGGTTACACGGGTATTGGGGTAGAAAAAGCAAAAGACTCAAATCATCCTGATCTAAAAGAGTTCTGGCATGTTGGTCGCGAGTTGGATGGTCCCGCACCTCACCCAAGTTTGTACCCAAATGTTTGGCCAACAGAGGTGCCTGAATTTAAAGCGGCAACTTATCACTTGTATACCGAACTGGAAAAGTTGGGTAACCGGGTTTTAGAAGCGCTTGCGTTATTTCTTGGTCAAGAACAGACGTATTTCGCAGATAAAGTGAATTATGGTAATTCCATATTACGTCCTATTCATTATCCGCCGATAAAAGACACGTCTACGCAATCTATTCGCGCTGGTCAGCATGAAGACATTAATTTGATTACGCTGTTAGTCGGATCAAATGAAGCCGGACTTGAAATTCTTCGTCGTGATGGTAGTTGGTTACCTGTAACTACTATTGAAGGCACTATCGTGGTGAATATTGGTGATATGTTGCAACGTTTGACTAATCACTTATTGCCATCAACCACGCATCGCGTGATCAATCCTGCCGGTATGGCTGCGGGTGAGCCTCGTTACTCAATTCCGTTTTTTATGCACCCTAATCCAGATTATGTGATTGAAACGTTAGCCAGTTGCGTATCGAGTGAACAACCTAATCGTTATCCAGAGCCAATTAATTCTAATGACTACTTAATGCAGCGTTTAGAAGAGATAGGTTTATTAAAAAAAGCTAAGTAACTACCCCATTGCCCAAGACATGTTTAGTATTTGGGCAAATAAACTTTAGCCAGTTAAATAGTGTTATTTCATAGTTGACTGATTTGCTAAAGTCGCTATACTGCACGCCATATTGAGCACTAGCTGCTTGATATATGCAGATGTGGTGGAATTGGTAGACACGCAAGCTTCAGGTGTTTGTGCTCAAAAGGCGTGAGAGTTCGAGTCTCTCCATCTGCACCAAATTAACCGGCCTAGGCCGGTTTTTTTGTTTTTGCCGTCCATGGCAAAAACCTGCTTCGCAGGCCAGCTGAAGCCGTGCAAAATTGCTCCTGCAATTTTGTGTGCCTGCAATCCATGCCGGCATCCCTTCGGGACCAGCCTTTGGCTGTCCAAACATGCTCCCTACATTTTTGTGTTTTGCCGTCCATGGTAAAAACCTGCTTCGAAAGCCAGCTGAAGCTGTGCAAAATTGCTCCTGCAATTTTGTGTACCTGCAATCCATGCAGGCATCCCTTCGGGACCAACCTTCGGCTGCTCAACAAGTTTCAACTACCTATCTTTCCTTATATACACTTCTTCTTTGGACGCTAACAAACCTAAAGCTGCTTAAATTACTTATTGTTCTTTTATAAAACCAAAGCTGAGAAATGGCAGGGCATAGTAAGAGGGGATAACTACAATAGCAGTTATCATCTATTGGCTCTTAAGGATTGGAGCGCAAAAATTGATAGTTAATAAAGGTAGCTATTAGTGCCATAACAAGAATTGCTATAACAAGATCAGACCATGAAATTCAAGCGCTATCGTAAACTACTATATACCCACTATTGTCAAAGCTGCAGTATGACTTAACATACGAACTTAACTTACGAACTTAACTTACGAACTTAACTTACGAGTTTCACTCCCATGAACGCCAGTTTCTCTCCCATCATATAAACAGCGATAATTATGGAGCCATCCTTTTAAGACTGGTTATAGCGACAATAATTTTGGCTACTGATATTTTGGCTACAGATAAAGAGGGGAGAGTTTAAGATTGATATGGTTTAACTCGAGCTAACGGTATATCAACTGTATAAGGTACAACGTAGGGCAGAAGGCTTTTATTTATGATGGTGTTTAACCATAAAATAGCCTTAATAGAACTATAAGCATGAGCTTTTGTCGTTAAAATGTGCGTTTCGGTTGCTTTTTGTGCGGTTGGTGTGGGTTTTAAAGAAATTCTGATAATTACTATTGCACCATTTCTAAAACGCCCTATAATGCGCGCCATGCCACGAGGCACTGCGCTTCACCAGAAACATAGCAGTAGCCGAGTGATAAAGCGAGTTGCAAAAATCTTTTAAAAAGACGCTTGACAGCAAGTTTAAAATCACTAAAATGGCCGCCTCGCTTCAGGGTGCTAACGAAAGCCTCGAAAAGCGAAGTGAAGTAAAAATAAAGTCGAACGTGACGAAGTGTCTTAAAAAAGAATCTTCCTCACGCTTGACTTAAAATCTGGGAAGTGTAATATACGCCTCCCGCTTTGAAGTTCAAAGCACGCTCTTTAACAATTAGCAATCAATTATCTGTGTGGGCA
>NZ_BMYR01000003.1 GCF_014652375.1 Alishewanella tabrizica
GCGGCGATTTACAAATGTCAGTACTGAAATCAGCTTACACATCTTGGCATACAACCTGAAACGGATGATATCGATTTGGGGTGTTGCGGGGTTACAAATGAAGTTCAAGGAGCTTTATCAATAGGCAGGTTGTATTGCGTTTAACGCCCAGCCAGTTACAAAAACCACTTAATTATGTCGATCCCCTCAAATCAAACACGTTAAAAGTCAAAATTGCTCTTAGTTAGCTTGATACAGCAAAATTTTACCGATGCTCTGGATTGACCTGATCAAAAGTCAGGAAATATTGAGTTTTTACACAGCCTGCGCTCATAGTGAAGATTGTCAGGTTATAAATTAAAACAATCAACGAGGGAGGGGGATTCTGAAATCAGTGTTCATATTAAATCAGAATTGATTTCACTCAAAACCAGAACGAAATTCACTTTGAATTAGAACGCTTGTTATCAATTTGTTTCATGTTGGATTTTCTGCTGAAGAAGTCGCTTCATTTTGAAATTTCCAAATCAACACTCATAAAAGCTTTAATTGAGCATTTTGTATATTTTTTGGGGCCAAAAATGCCATTTATTTTCTTAGAGGCCCCTTTTTTGATATCTCTGTGATCAAAGTGCCCCGAAAAAATGACATATTATAGGTGCTGTCTAAATTTTTTTGGGATAGCACTTATGCCACAAGTTTTGTTACATAAAATAAACATTTTGCCGATTGAGGTGCCTGCTGATACTCATTTACATCTACATCGAGCAGTAGCAGCGCTGTCGAAACGCCAGAAATTAGATATTTTATGGCGTCAGCTGGACTGCTGTCGCGTTATCAAATTTCAACGTGAATTTTATGCATTGGACAATTTTCTACTCATATCAGTGCTGGCAGCACAATTCCCTCAACAACAAATTTCAGTTCTTGAGATCCCTGTTAAAACAGAGAAAGAGTTAAAACAGCGTGTTGTAGATGCACTGATTATCAATAGTCTATGTGCTATTAAACCGACGAAAATTCCAGTCTTTGAACGCAGTTGTAGCAGGGAGCACCAAACTGTTGCGATGTTTAATGCAGCACAGTGGTCAGAAAATTTAGGTGTCCATCGCACAACCCTTTACCCAAAATCAACAAAATCCGATTCTCATCACATAGCTGCACCTGTGGACCTTTGCCTGGCCCTGAAAAAAATTCCACTTCCGAAAAATCGGAGCTTCTCATGATTTCAGAAATTTTTCTCTTTTTTGACATTCCAGAAGATTTCGCGTTCGGGCTAGTAGTATCGCGAATACGCAGATCCGTTTTTTATCTAATGCAGATCTCGCCTTGTTCGGAAGCTGAGCGAGATCAACTAAAACATATGTACAACGTATTGGAGAGCATGCGCACTCCGCCTCAAGAGGCACGTAGCAGAAATGAACTTCATAACCATCTCAAAAATCATCCGTTTTTAGCGACACTGATGCAAATAGGTGAGCCGCACGATAATCCTTATGCTGATGATCAGGTCAACAGACAGATTGCGCTATTAATGCACCTGTTTGAGTGCCGCGGAGCTGAGGATTACGCCGCATTTCTGGCTTTCAGAAAATGTGTAATTGAATCAAAAGCTACGCTGCTTACGCTTCCAATTTTACTGGATTTGACGGCCTTAGAAATTCAGCTGAGGCTGCGGCGATCAGAGAACTCTTATCCACAGACGGGCCTGCTTGTTCCATTTTTTGCACCAGTCAAACTTCGCAATCAGAGCGAAATGGCACGTGCCAATAACCAGCATAAGCAGCTGATTTATGACTCACCATCTTTAGAATTGTATGCATCTCATTCAACTAATGAAAACGCAGAGACAATTAACGAAACTGTCGGATGTGACAGCAAAGTTGCTCTCACGACAGAGCAGCAACGACGACGGTTTCAGCGGCGATTAAATGGTGCACAGCGAGCCTATTATGCATGTGAAGCTGCGGTTGTAGCTGGCATTCATACTGCGTTGCCAAGTGAAATTAATATGTTTTTACAACACGCGGCGCCATACCTGCTGTCAGGAGAGATGTCTAAAATTCAACCAGATACGGCTTGCAACCTGCTCATTTTGTTTTTAGCATTAATTGGCGTTTCGAATCCAGCAAACATTATATTAGTCAATAAATTAACTAAAATAGATGTTGAGCTGGAGAAGGGAGGAAGCTATTTAGTTTATGAATTTCGGAGTGATTCTGGTTTCGTCAGGGCTTCATTACAATTACCTGCTAATTTGCTTAAAACAGCTGAACCAAAAACGCACGATCCACGTGTGCACTATATAGCTGGAGAGAGTTTATCTATCGTTTTGCCCTACCCAGCAACTTTCCTGCTTAATACATTGTTGCGTGGTATTCCATCAAATCGACGCCATCTTAATACTTTATCTGAATTGTGTCATATCACAGATTCAAAATATACACATTGGTTAAATGAAATTCTGAGGTGCTCCGGATTACATATTAAGGGGATAACAAAAAGGGCTATCGAGAAATCCTTTCAACAGTATGCCCGCGAAAGCGTCCCAGAAACCTATTTCAGATTTTTGTCCGGCCAGCTCTGCGTCCAGAATCATTATGTTTCTGTTTCTATATTCACTTTGTCACAAACGATTACCTCTGCCTGGCGCGAATTCTGTGTTGAAGCAGGGCTCCACTGGCGGAACGCAAATATTTATGAGGCTGGGGAATTAGCCGTAAGCCATCGTCATTACACTGAAATTGGCTCAAAAATCACTTTGCGCCAAGAAGTGTTAAATGCGATTTTTCATGGTTTGATCAATGGATTAATCGGTTCTGCTAAAGATTGTATTAATCTTACCGCGTTTTATTTATACATCAGAGTTGCTAGCACTGTGGGACTTAGGCCTACAAAAATGCCATTTCCAACAATTGAAAACATGAATTGGGAATTTGGTTGTTTCACTGTTGCAGATAAATCCGTTCGCTCAAAAAACGAGCTTAGGCTAATCATTCTGCCTCGCAGATTAGTCGAATTGATAACTTTGTGGCGGCGCTGTGCTGAAACTTTCTCGATGTCTAATAATGCTCCGGTGCCAACGCATCTATTAATGCACTGGGATGAAAAATGGGTACATTTCGACAGGGCCGTGGTTAATGGCAAACTAGCCCGACTAACTAATGAAAGCATTATAAATCATAGCTTTAGACATACTGCGGCACAGCGGTATCTTCAAAGCTCTCCTGATTTTAAACAGTCATTGTTGGATATGCTGCTCAATCACAGCCGGGCAGGCGTTAGTGTTTTTAATCGGTTTGCGCAGTCATCACCCGCTCAACTGATTCTTTTACAGCAACAGCTGCTAGATAGTGTTGAGCATGAGTATGCCGAATTTGATGAGGCTATTCATAAAAGTCTGACTCAGTTAGCTGGGGGTAAAAATGCAGTTATCTGAACTACTAGTAACGGCGCTTGCTGATGAGGAGCGCGCGGTTAGAGAGCAAATTCCATTCGCTATCAATGTATTAGAGAGCCATCATCTATTCAGAACAGGAAGGGTGGCGCAGCGCTTGCTGGTGAATAATGCGTCAACTATTTATGAGGCAGCGTCAACAGAAAATGAACTCATCGCGTTGCAGCGAGGTTTGTGGGTGTTATATGAATACTACGCAATAGAACAACCCAACATTTTACCACCGCCACAATTTTTCCCAGTTAAGAAGCTCCCGCCCTTTTGGAATAGTGACAATCCGCGGCTCTCACTCTGTGAACGAGTAATTGATGCGGCGCGGCAGGGCATCTCGCATCACGACGAAGACCTCAGGCTGCCGTCTATGCTGCTGCTTTTAGCGAGGTATACAGGGGTCAGTCGATTTAAAGAGCTAAAAGTGCTGTTGCAATCAGATTCAATAACAGTATTAAAAGATGGCGAAAGAGCAGTTTTTCAAAATGACCTAAATTTGGTTTTTTTAGATACTGTGGGGTTGTTACTTCTGAGACAGTTAAAGAGTTCCTCCTGCATTAAGCAGTTTGTAAGGCAGCCCGGAAAATTTTTTGAAAAATGGCTTAGTAGTGTTTCGCTATTGGAGTATCAGGGGGACTGGCGAGCTCTGTTAAAAGCGGCAGTTTTTCTGGATGCTCCGATTTATAGTCAGACACTCAATCCGCTGTCAAAATCGTTACCATCGCCGCTAATACTGCTAGCACTAACGGGAACTCTCCCTAATATTGCGTTACAGCCTGAGCCATCAAAATGCCCGCGCTCAGAACACATCATTCAAAGCGCTGATGATGAGAGCACGGGCCTGCCCAGAATCGGTTTCAGAACTGGCGAGTACGATATCGATGCACTACGCGAACTGAATTTTATTCTGACAAAATTTGAGCACGATGAACCAAAGGGGCTCAGAAATTCGTCAGCTTTCAAAGAAGCAAGGCGTTCTTTAGACGTTCTGGAGACAAATTGCCGTAAAAATTGCAGCTTAATTGTGTATTCGATTGTTATTTATTGCAAAAATCTATTTCTGACAGGGTCGGCCTGGAAAGAGAATTTGGCAGCATCTTCCGTAAAAAACTATGCGTCAACATTGAAAGTTTTTACGAAGGAGGCTTGGTCGGATAATCATTTAATAAACGCGGCTCAGTCATGTGAGGCCAAACTATTTAGTCTTACAGAGCAAGTCATCGAAGCGTTTGAAAATATTTCTGCGCCGGACCGGCAGAATACCGTTTCGATTTTTTGTCAGTTTTTAGAGCAGCGGTCAAAACTGAAATTTTACGATAGTAACCTGTTGGATTATCTGGGCGCTGGGGCCAGTGGTACTCGAGTTCACTATATTCCGCCTCAACTATTTGAATCAGCAATTGCAGAGTTTTTGACTCATAGTCCTGCGCCAGAAAAGGTACAGACCTATTGGTTTATGCAGATTTGCTATTTTCTGGGGCTGCGTTATACCGAAGCGGCTCATCTGCATATTGACGATGTCACTTCCGAATGGATTTATGTTTCTCGCCGAGAGCGCAGAAAAACTCTCTATGCCATCAGGCGTATTTCGACCGCGTTTATGCCGGCGCATCTTTATGCAGAGTTTTTGGGTTGGGTTAATAGTAGAAAGGTAGTGTGTGACTATTTATTTGATGAAACTGTAATCGACTTTTCTTTAATTCAGGCTTTGCAAATCATTCGTGATCGGTGTGGTATCCCCGATTTCGTAGTCCACTCACTGCGGCATTGCGCCGCGAATAGTATGCTCTGGTTAATCTCTCTGGCCGTTAGTCAGCGGCTTGATTGGCGTCAGCGATACTATTTTTGCCAAGCATCTCTATTTGACGAGCAAAATTTAACTCGAGTTAACCTCTTGTTCAGGAGCTTGGGTAGGGAGGTGTCAACATTGATCCCCGTTCTGGAGTTTGTTGCGACACAACTGGGACATTCATCACCTGCTATCACCGCCTCATCCTACTGGCATCTGCTGTCACTGCTGAGTTTTGAGCAGAGTCATCTGCGTACATTAACGCCCGACAGAAATGTAGTGTTGCAGTTACTAGCTGATAATAACTATCGATTTGCTGTCTGGCCAAAACATGCCCAATACGATGAGGCGAGAATTTTTGCTCATGTAAGCAGAGGTTTGACTGGTGTGCAATCTGTCTGTCGTGAGTCTGACGATACTGATAATACGAGCGTTGCTCAATCATCAGTTCTAGAGTTTTCAGAATACGTCAGATTATTGGTGGAATATCACACACTTCCATCGACAGTCATTAATGAGCATTTGAAGGCACATTTTTACCAAAATTTTAGGGATTATGATGTCTCCTTCGTCGAAACTGTGAGCAATCAGCCGGCATGGTTGAGGATATTGGAGCGAGTAAATCAGACCCAGTGGATTCAGCTCAATCGAAATGCTGTTTTAACCGCCGCTGGGATTAGCAGCAATCCAATAATTCATGATATTCGAACGCTACAGCGTGTATTGCGCACTCTGAGCTTGCTCGGATATCAGGACAATTCATTACTCATCAAATGCTCTAAAGCAACAGATATTCCGCAATCGTGGTTGCATACACTGGCCCGTTTTAAATATTCAATACAAGAGCATGAAGCTAAGAAAGTTACGGTTGAAATCCCATTTTTAAAAAGCAAATCAAAAAAAACTATGCTGTTTTGCCAGTTAATCCCACTCATCAAGATTTACCTAGAATATTGCAAGGAGTAACTATGCTAATTAAATATTATATCCTTCGGGAAGTTTTTGAAAATTTTATTAGGGTTGTTTCAGAGTCAACACATCACGATGTTGGGTTATCTAGCTGTACAGAATTACTGTTAAGCATTAACCCTGGTTGTAAGGTAATGAAAATTCAGACTCGTTTTGATATTAAACCTGTTCAGGCAACCGTTACTCTCGAGCTGACTGATGTCTGCGAAATGGGTTTTTGCCAAACAATTTCATATTCAGGGGTTAGTAGCGTTTTACGGTATTTGCCAAAGAGTGAGTTTATCGGTTTAGAAGTTATAAACTCGAATATTAGAATTTTTAGTGCGATACAAAACAGTATACTGGATGAAGATGTGGAGCTTAAACCGATTGAAGAGAACTCAAACTACTTTTCAAAAAGTTCCCAACCTGAGGTATTAACTAATTATACTGCTGAGCCTGATTGTTATCCGGAACATGCTCTAAAAATAAAGTATAAACATGTTGAAGTAATTTCTAATCTCAATCAGATAGCATATTCGAATCATCAGCCGGCTAATACTGTTTTTTTATATTTACATAACGAGTTAGGGGTGTTTATTGAATTACAATCCGGAGAAGTGTACGGAAAATTTCAATTATCGGAGGAGCCTTTAGATAACGAGTTTAAAACGGTTATGGATTTTGATGGTTTTAAGGCCCTGAAGAATGTCCTTAAAACCATGCTAAAAACCAAAATGAAGGGGGTGACGCTCTATGCGGCAGAGAACAAAATGATTCTCTCGCAAGATACCATAAATGCCCAATTGCCCTGCATCGGACTAGATCAGACATTTACAGCACCGTTTATTAACGAGTCTGAAAGCGGTTGGCTTTACGAAGATCCTGAGAAGCTTGTTCGTATGCTCTACAGATTAGGCGTCAGCTCAAAAAAAGTCGACGATGTAGTCAAGCTTACAATTTCAGATAACAAAATACAGGGGTTCATTAACACTGAAGCAATGGCCGCTGATCGAGAATTAGTCATATCCTCTGGTGAAGTTCAGACACTTGGGCAAGTGTTTGATGTCAAACGCGAGTTGTTAATTGCTGCTTTAAAAAGCTTTCATCGCGGGCATTACGTTCGCATCCATGGCTTTTTAACAGAAGATACGCATATCACAATTCGTTCTACAGTGAATGATGATATAGTTGTCCTAGCAAAAATGACGCATGTTACTGAAGCTTCATGACAAGGGGTAAGTTTTGTTAACGGTTAAGTTTTTAATCTCAAAGAACTTAGTCTTGTTTGCTTAGATTATAAAGGGTAGCGAAAGTTGCGCTTGTGCTCTGCGCATCCATATTGCGTATTTCGGGATGAACCAGCCAGCGATTTCGGCATGAGTCGGCCACCCTTTTCGGTCTTATCCTGCCATTTTGTTCTTCCTTCTTTTTTTTATGGACTTTGGCAGTTTTTACTGTTTGCCGGAGTAGACATTACTCGTAAAAGGAAAATGGTAAGGATAGATATGCAAATCTGCGGCCTATCTGAGCAAATGGCGTAAGCTACACCACGGCTCACGCTTGATTCGATTCAACGATGGGCGATGATGATGAAATTGTTGAAAACTTAATTTAAGCTTCATCTATACCGTGCCTAAAGACAGTTTTTTGTCGTGAGGGATTACAGAAACCAGAGCGTTGACTCAAGGTACTTTACTTCGATACACAAAGATCAAATTGTTGGTCGTTCTCAATATGTATTGGTTAAGTACAAATTAAACAACAAGAGGTTTATTTAACGACTTAACTGATTATCCCCTTTTAACACTATTAGCAAGAAGCAGAAGGAAGAAGGATTAAGCAAAATCTTTAGTGCGTATAGTAAGTATAAACAACAGTTGATTAATAAACCTTAAGATAATTTTACTGTAAGCCATTATGTGATTAATCTCACGCTTAATTTGGGGGAGTCATATCACTTGTAAGGGCAATATAAATAACGATCGCTAAATTAGCTGCAATACCCAGAATTAACCAGCCAAAAGCTGTCATAGATATTATCTCCAATATTTAGATTCATAGCTAATTTTAATCCATAGGTAATAACAAATCCATTTTTATAGTTTCAAGTATTCTATGCTTTTGAGTTCCAAATAGCTTGTTTTACATATCAAATGCAGGTTTTATGATAACTGTGAGCAGGTTTTTCAAATTCATGCTGTCTGTGAGCGTAAAAGCCCGATGTCATGTATAAATTGAGCAGGAAAATTCAAATTCATGCTTAATTTGAGAGCAAAAGACTTGATCCAAGCTTAATTTGAGCGTAATTAATGCACTATTAATAGCGAGCTTCTCATAAAGCACATGGATTAACCTTGGTGAGTTAGTATAGAAAGTATAACCACCTTTTTACTCCTCACTCGAGCAAAATGCACACTAAACCCGAGAAGATCCTCACTTAAACAGAACCGGTGACAGGTTAGCTTAGGTAGCTTGGTGCCAGAAGCAGAAAAACGGACATTCTTATTCTAAATTTCACCGGTTACGAATAACCGCTTTAGTTAGGAATGAACACCAAACTCGAGCCGAGTAATTAGATTTAAGACAGCCATGGTGTCTGCGGTTGTTTGAAGCATTTCAATCGGCTGCTTTTGCCCGAGTGCTGGTAACGATGTTTGCAACCATTGGCGAACTGATTTTTGATCACCTTCAAAAAAATCATTTGTTCGTTCTATTACTTTGATCAAACAAAAGATACGATCACTTTCTTCACGGTTGAAGCAACCATGTTTTCTTCGGCGTGCTAGCATTGAACGGGTGATACCAAGTGAATGTGCTACTGAAATTAATCTAAAACCAATTATGTTCGCTAAATTGGACAGTAATTCAACACTGAAACCTGATCTTACCAATGCTCGAACTTTATGATCTTCATTTGGCAGTTTAAGTTCTGCCCAAATAGAATTGGAAGCCTGAGTTGGTAAGTATTTACGAGGTTTCGTCATGCCATACCTATAAAATTAAATCTCTACCATCTGACTGAAATATCACCTAACTTGCGAGTCAAACAATCTTCGGACTAACCGGCGTTTTTCAAGCTACTTGTCACATTATTTCCTAAACTCGCTCATACCAGTCAAATCAGGCCATTTCACCAAACTTCATCTCTTCAAGAACTGTTAACAGTTCTCTACGTTTTTCCTCAGTGAAAAGAAAAGTTCGGGGGCATTGACCATCAAGTCTCGTGATTGGCGTATCAAACCATTCATCTAACTTGGCTTTATCACTATTGAAGAAGATGTTTAGCTCATGCTCGAGTTGCAATTCTGAACAATTATGATTTATTTTCATGCAGTTGCCTTAAAAAGCTTTTGCTGTGATACGTCACATTTAAATGTTTATAATCGCAATCCGATTTATGTAGGATCGTTAAAGATCTAATGCTATTAGGTGTAATTGGTTTCCGAGGCGCCTTTTTATCTTGCTCACAGGCTAAGGGTAACTATAAAAGCTCCGGCATCACTACCCCAGTTGTCCGGTCTCGGTCAGTAGTAACATAACTATAATAACGATTTTGGGTCAGCAAACAAAGTAAGGGGAGATATTTTTTGCACGAATCACTTCACTTCCTATAAACGTCAGCTTCTTCAGGCTGATTTGCAAGGTCTGGGCTCAATAAGTATTGAGGTTCCCGCAGTCAATTTCGCTGATATTGTGGGTCACAATCTGGTGAAAAACCGCTTACAGCAAACAATCAAACTGCTAAATAACCCAACGCTGATCAAGCACCATAAAGTGTCTTTGCCGCGGGGACTTTTACTTTATGGCCCACCAAGCACGGGAAAAACTTTGCTGGCAAAAGCCTTTGCCAATGAAGCTGATTTTCCTTTTATCAGTGTAAGTGGCACGGACTTGCTCGATCATAACTTTGTAAAGGACGCTATTTGCCCGAGCTAGGAAGTATGCTCCTGCCATTTTGTTTATCGATGAAATTGATGTCTTAGGCTCCCGCGAGGGCCGAGGTATTAATGTCATCATCAATCAGCTGTTAACTGAAATTGATGGTTTTAATACTAATTTATCTCCACCGGTATTCATTATTGCTGCCACGAACCGACCACAAGATTTAGACCCAGCACTAATTTACAATTTCAGAAAACAAAATACATGGTTTCATTAACACTGAAGCAATGGCCGCTGATCGAGAATTGGTCATATCCTCTGGTGAAGTTCAGACGCTTGGACAAGTGTTTGTTTTAAACGCGAGTTATTAATTGCTGCTCTAAATAGCTTTCCTCAAGGGCATTACGTCCGCATCCATGGCTTTTTAACAGAAGATACGCATATCACAATTCGTTCTACAGTGAATGATGATGTAGTTGTCTTAGCAAAAATGAAGCATGTTACTGATTAGTATCATGATATTAGATGAGTTCTGATGAGCAGTGCCGCCAATTAATAACTGCTCTATCAGAAGTCTTACATCAGTCAGGTAGCCTTGCGAAGAGAAATACTTTATTTATTCTCCTGAATTGCTCAAATGCTAATGAATAGCGCGAAGTACTTCGGCATCCTCAATTTTACCCAGAGTCTCATAAGCTGCAGCAAGTTCATTAATTGTTTCATTCGTTTTTCATCGGTGGTTTTTTTTCTATAGTTCTGGATGCCAAGCTTACTTGTGCTGATCTTGTAAGAGTTCAACGATATGCTGCAAAAATTGGACAAGTACAAGATACATCTCCTCCATGCTTTCATTGCTCTCAGCTATTGCTTGGGTTAGCCCTTCCTTAAAGGCTTTTAGTTTTTCTGCGGCGCTACCCTCAAGTAAAGGCTGGATTTGTACCGCTAGCTCGTTTATGTACTTTAAGCCATAGGCATGATCGTTCATCTGATGGCTTAGATAACCAATATTTACAACGCATACCATCGCTTTGGGGTGAGTCGGATGCATTAATGTTTTATAAATCTCCAGCATACTTTCTTGAAGTTCGCGAGCTTTGATGAAATCGCCTTGTTTATAGAACATATCACTAAGATTTTTCAAACTAGTGAGGGTGTCAGGATGAAAGTCGTCGAGGGTTTCTTTCTGAACATCCAGCTCCTGGTTCTGAAGCGCCCGCGCGCCGGCTAAATCGCCCTGCGCACTAAGTGTTTCAGCTAGGTTGGCCATACTTGTTAGGGTGTCAGGGTGCTCATCACCCAGCAGAGCTTTTTGTGCTGCTAGCACCTGTTCTTGCAATGCCCGCGCGCCAGCCAAATCACCTTGTGCATAAAGCGTGTTAGCCAGATTAGCCATGTTGGTCAAAGTGTTAGGATGATTATCACCCAGAATGACTTTTTGTGCTGCCAGCGCCTGTTCTTGCAATTCCCGCGCGCCGGCCAAATCAACTTGTGCATAAAGCGTCTTTGCCAAGTTGGTCATGCTGGCCAGGGTATGAGGGTGCTTATCACCCAACATAGCTTTTTGTGCCGCCAGCACTTGCTCAAAAAGCGCTCGTGCGCCAGTCACATCATTTTGAGCATAAAGCGTGCTCGCTAAATTGTTCATACTGATCAGGGTGCTGGGGTGCTCGTTACCGAGTTTGGCTCTTTGTGCCGTAAGCGCCTGTTCATAAAGCGCCCGCGCGCCAGCCAAATCGCCTTGCGCATAAAGTGTGTTTGCAAGGTTCGTCATGCCTCTTAGGGTGTCAGGGTGCTCGTCACCCTGCATGGCTTTTCGTGCCGCCAAAACCCTCTCCTGCAGCGCCCGTGCTCCATCTATATCGCCTTGCGCCCTAATTGTTCCAGCCAAGTTGGACATACTGTGCAAGGTGTCGGGATGGGCTTCACCAAGTTTGGATTTTTGTGCCGCCAGTACCTGCTCCTGAAGTGCCCGTGAACCAGTCAAGTCGCCTTGTGCATGAAGTATGTTTGAAAGATTGTTCATGCTGGTCATGGTGTCTGGGTGCTTGTCGCCGAAAGTGGCTTTTAATACCTCCAGTGCTTGTTCCTGCAGCGCCCGCGCGCCAGCCAAATCGCCTTGCGCATGAAGTGTGTTTGCCAAGCCGGCTATGCTGGTTATGGTGTGGGGATGCTTGTCGCCGAGAGTGGCTTTTTGTAAGGCCAGAACCTGCTCTTCAAGTGCTCGTGCGCCAGCCACATCGCCTTGCGCCTTTAATGTTACAGCTAGATTGGTCATGCTTATTAGGGTGCTGGGGTGCTCATTACCAAGAATGGCTTTTTTGGTCGCTAGTACCTGCTCTTCAAGTGCTCGTGCGCCAGCTAAATCGCCTTGCGCACGAAGTGTGCTCGCAAGATTGGCCATGCTGGTGAGCGCGTCCGGATGATCGTCACCGAGCATAGCTTTATTTGCCGAAAGCGCCTGCTCCTGAAGCGCTCGCGCGCCAGCTAAATCGCCTTGTGCCTTAAGTGAGAGCGCTAGATAGGCTATGCTGTTTAGGGTATCCGGATGCTTATCGCCGAGGGTTGCTTTTCGTGTCGCCAGCGCCTGCTCCTGCAGCGCCCGTGCGCCGGCTGAATCACCTTGCGCAAAAAGCGTTCCTGCTAGGTTGGCCATGCTGAACGGGGTGCTTGGGTGCTCGTCGCCAAGAATTGCTTTTTTTGCCGCCAGCGCCTGTTCCTGAAGCGCTCGCGCGCCAACCAAGTCTCCTTGCTTATGAAGTGTGTTTCCCAAGTTTGCCATGCTGATCAGGGTAGCGGGGTGGGTGTCACCAAGTATGGCTTTTCGTGCCGCCAGCGCCTGCTCTTCAAGCGCCCGCGCGCCGGACAAATCACCTTGTTTAGAAAGCGTGTTTGCCAGGTTGGCCATGCTGGTCAGAGTGTCAGGGTGAGCGTCACCCAAGGTAGATTTTTCTGCCGACAGTACCTGTGTTTGTGCCACAATGGCAGCCCGATACCAGCCTCGCTCGTCAAATGCCATCCCTAAGGTTTCAAGCGCCTCAGTATCATTCCATAATGCCATATCAGGCAAGCACAGCGGCAAGAGCTCTCTTGTACCCCATTCAATTTCTGCGCTATCAAATTTAACCTTTTGGCCCTGCTCTAAAAAGCAGTCGTACAGGAACCCCCCCATGCGTTTGAGGCCATCGCCTTCGAGTCGATAGTCATGCAAACGGCTTGGTTTTACGAGCCAATCAGCAAAGCTTTTATGAAAGAGGGCGTAGGTCGTTGCGTCATTGCGCTCACCAGTTACCAGTAGAGAGGATAGGGGCTTGATGTAGCGCGCAAACTCCACCTTCGTTAGATTAGTGATAGTCCGCATCAAGGCTTCGGTAAGCGGTAAAGGGCTTACGGCAATGAGCTCTGCGAGCTTAGCGGAGGTTTGATGAAATACCTCTGCGGATGCGAATTCACGCTGCATATACCCATGATAAATACCACTTAAGCCAATAGGGAAATGCTCGGGAGTCAGCGGGTTAATATGTCCATCTCGGATACTACGCACAAGCTCTGAGGCATACAGCATAACGCCGCGCGACTTATCAACCGCGCTTGTTACCGTTTTCATTTTTGCATCGGGTTGCGCCTTAAACACCTCGAGCAAATCAAACTGCATGGCGAGGTAGTTTTCGATATCCTTGATATTGCGAACATCGTCGGTGGATAACACATAAGGGAAGTCGAGCCGAGATACAATGCCTTGCTCGGGGCGCGTGGTGATAACAACACCGATATTCTTCGGCAGCGCTTTAAACTCTCTGCTGACCAAATCTAAAATTGTATTGTGTCCGGTTTCATCTCTGGCTTCATCCAAGCCATCAATCATCAAGATTAGGCGCGCTTTGTTTTCCTCATTAATGCGAGGAGCATTGACAATCAGTTCACGAAAGAGCTCCGGCGCATTCATGGCGAGCAGCCTGTCGCCTTCGAATGCCGACTCAGTGAGTTTGTTTTTCAACCAAGCTCTGTAGGCCTGGTCTCGCGAGGCAATCTGAAACGCCATGGTGCGCACTAAGTTATTGGCATCACGGGTGGTGGCATCGTTATGCTTGCAAAAATAAATACCTATCACATCCCGCAGCTGTTGAGATAACTGTCCGGCAATTGCACTTTTACCAATGCCTGCAGCACCCTCAATCACAAATGTACGGCGTTCACGGTGATGGTGTTGCCAGTGCTGAATTTCATCAAAGACCCACTCCCGTCCTACGAAGCCTTTAATACTATGAGCGATTTGACCGACAAAGGAGGCTGGCTGTAGGCGATTGCGTAACGCGCTAATGTCACCTTGGATGTCGCCTCTTCTTTCGATGTGGCGAATTAAGCGCGTGAATCGTTCATCAAGCCATTGCGCCCATTTTTGCATTGCGGCCGGATTGTTTCTGTCTTCTGGGTACGCGTCTTCAAAATCTTTAACATCCAACCATTGCACGTGGGTTAAGCTAATGGGCGGGTTGACGGTTTTTTCATCTTCAAGTAGTACGGTCAGCAGTGTTTCATGCCCTGATTTTTGTAAAGCGATACCGACCTCTTCTAAACACACACCGCCGGCGGCGAGAGATTTTTGAGACATAAAGATAATCAGCCAGTCGGCGTCAAGTACGCCTTGGGTAATGCTCTCACGCCAATCATAGCCTTCTTTAATTTTGTTCTTATCAAACCAGGGGTGGTGACCTTTAGCAGTAATAACCTTGGCAACATCTTCAACTAATTGAGAGTGTTTATCCGGCGCATGGGGGTAGCTTAGGAAAATACGCCGAGGGCGCGCGTCATATTGCGTATCAACAAAGCGAGATTCGCAGTCACCGCACTCCCACTGCTGGGCTTTTTGTTTGAATACGGTATTAGATGAGCTGCATTCGGGGCATTTGGGTGTGTTCATGCGCTTAACGTCCTTATTATGTCACCTGAAAAACATGCGGCCGATGCGGTGGAATTAGCCACGTTGTGAAGCTGTTGTGAATAAATACGATTATTCCATTTGTAGTTTTATCATGAATATTCAGAAAAGTGGAGAAAAATTAACACAAAGGTATTTTGTTATTTTTTAGTTGGATTTTCTGCAAATTGATAGTCTTAATGCTACTTTCTGAGAATTGGGGGCTACATGATTAATTCGATAAAGTCGTTCACGATCAGTTGAACTTCATAAACCATGAACCATGTGATTGAAAAGATATTTACAGGAAGCTAAGACACATTATTAAAGTTTTAAGTAGTGTAAACTTTAGCATTGGTAAAAGATAAATTCAGATCACCACCAATAAAATTGCCAATCTTTGCGCAAACTCTCTCCTCAGTTACGGCTCTTCATGGCTCATATACAAGCTTAAATTAAAGCTAGACAATTTACCTTTAGCTCATTACATTAGATTTATCTTTCAGGATGAGCGATGTGTTAATCGATGCGAATATGGATATTTACTCTCTTCTTTTTCCTACTCCTCAGTGAATCAGCAATACACGCAAAGCTGTCCTTGCTGCTTTTTAAATCCACTTTCGCATTCTTTTAGACCTTACGTTGCAAGAGGTTTGCATTGAAAACTATTCAAGATTACTTTCAGGATTTACATCAAAAAGCGAACCAAAAGGTATTTACTAGATTCCAGCTTCAGCTTGATGGCAAAAAGATCCCACAGGATATCTTAGCTAGTAAGCCGATATTCTCACCTATTTATAATCTGATTATTGCCTCAGTGTTTTTCGAATCAAAGCTGTTTGATGCATCGGATATGTTATTAGAGTTTTCGTATAAACCAGCAGAGGCGCTAGGGTGTGAGGTTCTGTTGCATTTTGATGATGAGCCTGAGGTTGAAAAGTTTTTAAACTATCGCAGCGTTCATCTTAATCAGCTAGAAGATAACTTTTTACAATATTGTTATGAGCTGTTTGAGCGTGATACGTCGCTCTTTGGACAGTTAACGCTTAGCGGAAATGAGCCTGATTTAGATATAGCGTTGCGCGCATTAAGAGTGTTTTTATTATTATTTTGCAGTGATAAATATCGTGCTCTGGGGTGGGGGAAGACGACTTATAACAAAATTGAATTTGAAATACTCGGTGAACCGCAATTAAGCGTTACCGGTATTCGCAATGATTTGGTGTTATTTCTTAGTAAGCCTGAGCAATTTAGTCAGTGTCTCAGTCAGATATCAGGATCAATTAATCAGTCACTACCTTTTAGCCCGAATGGCTACAGTGCAGGTTTATCCTCCTGGAGTAAAATACTTGAAGAGGAAATTGATGCATATCAATTGCAGGAGAGAGAGACTTTTGAACCAAAGTCCTCGGACGATGTGTCCCTAGACTTTCTTTTTACAGACGATGACATAGAGGCGGAAGCGACTTCACAACCTTATGTGCAACATAAACGTGTCCATAAAGTACCACCAGTGATAGTGTTTCCGAACGATAATCTATTCCAAACCTTTTTGTACCACCTTGCCTTCGCGAAAATTGGGCGTTTATTCGTGGCGGGTGAAATCCAAATCGATAAGCTTTTTGAAGCCAAATCTGAAGAGATGCGGTGGCAAGATGTGGTAATGGCTACATTGTTTAATGCCAAGCTTACCGAAGCACTTGCCGTATTAACCAAAAGAACGGCGGCAACGCTTATTTATCCGCAAGCGGTGTATCAACTAATTGAAAAGCTGCCAAATTACATCCCTGTTAGAACGTTTGACTACCCAAATTATGGTGGCACAGTACATTATTTTGCGTTGCTTAATAAATTTAAAAGTGATGTCGAGGCCTCGCTTTTAAAATTATTGCGGAATACTGGATTTTCAACTTCGGTTACAACTACACCTGAGATGCTGCAAAATTTATGGCGCTTCTTTGCTACACAAGATGATCCATTGCTGCAGGAGTTTTTAGCGCTCAACCCACCTGGTGTTTTATCTGAAATTAGCAATAAGAATCAACGCATAGCTGCTTTTCTAAAAGAACGCGTCAAAGGGCAGTCGGAAGCATTGCGTCAGGTAATGAATGCCGATATGTGGTCTCATTTTAAAACCCGTGGCGGACTGCGTCAGATATTTACCTTTCTCGGGCCTAGCGGAGTAGGTAAAACACATTTAGCGAAGCAATATGTTAACGCGTTATCTGAGATTGAAGGCACCGGCTACCGCTTTATCACCTTTAATATGGAAAATTTCAGTGATGAGCGTGCGCAAATGAGTCTGGTTGGCTCTGGTATTCAATTTAATGATGCTGCGACGGGTTCGCTAACCTATTTTGTAAGTATACATCCACGCAGTGTCATCTTGTTTGATGAAATTGAAAAAGCGCACCCCTATGTCATACAGCTGTTGCTAACGCTGTTAGATTCCGGCGTGATGATGGATGAAACGACCCGGCAACAGGTCGACTTTTCACAGTGTATTGTTATTTTTACCTCTAACCTTGGCCATAGTATTTTTGAAGCAGCTAAAGATATTGGCGCACTGGATATTTTTGATGTACTACGCCAAGCCAAGCAGCCAGGTAGAGAAACCTCGGCGCTAAGCCCAGAATTGGTAAATCGTCTGGCTTCTGGGGTAGCGGTTCGCTTTAAACCCTTAAATACGCACTCAATGCTGAGCATTGCCAAACAACATGTGGCTGCGCTTGATGCCGATGATGATGGTATTTTTGATTATCAGCTACGCGATGATTTTGCTGCCATGCTGTTATTAACGCAGCTGCCGTCGCCGGTCGTGCGGGCTATTGGTTCGAAATGTGCCCAGCTTCTCACTGAAGCTAAGCAAAAAGTTTTTACTTCATCCCTAACTTCCTCTGAGCTTGATGCTTTGCGCGAACTTCGCTTAGAGGTAGAGCCCAGCTGTTTCGCCCGCCCGGTTGGTGGTCAGTTACTGGCTATTAATTTAGCTCAACAGGAGCTGTTGAGCTTAAAGGCTGGCCTTTACGAATATCAAGTTGAATCAGTAGAGTCGCTGCATGAAGAGCAGCGCAAATTACAAAAGAAAAAAGTTGAAGCGGTTTTCTTAAATACCGCTGGGTTAGACGAGGCCGCGGTAAATACACAGCGCCGGCTTATTCAGCGTTATTATCCTGAAAGTATATTCATCGTCATTGATAGCACGCCAGAGCATAACGCGCTGGCCGAAGACATTTGGTTGGCATTAACGCCAGAGCAATTGTTGGCAAGTATTAACTACATTAAGTTATTGCTTGGGGTGCACTGGCGCTTAATGGCGGCCAAAAACAAACAACAAGCCTTTAGCTATCAGTTGCAGCTTAAGGAAATAGCTGGAAGCCGTGTCTGTTTTAGTATCACTGAGCCGCAATTTACATCGCAGATCTCGGTAGCCCGTGCGGTGGAGGGAGTGCAGGGGCTGATGCTGGAAAGACCTGACGTACGACTTAGCGATGTCGTAGGTTTGCAGCGTGCCAAAATACAGCTGACCCGGGTATTGCAGTGGTTAAAAGAGCCCGAGCGTTTATCCAGTCAAAATGTCGGCTTCCCTGCAGGATTGCTGCTAACGGGGCCGCCGGGTACAGGCAAAACCATGCTGGCAAAAGCTCTGGCAGGTGAAGCAGATTTACCTTTTATCAGCCTTTCTGTAAGCGAGCTGCTCAGCCAGTATGTGAATGGCTCGGCCATTAAAATAGACGAGGCGTTTAAGCAGGCTTCTGATATTGCGCCTTGTATCCTGTTTATAGACGAAATTGACTCCATCGCTATGAAGCGCAGCGAAAAAGAGAGCAGTCAAAACAATGCGGTTAATGCGCTGTTGATGCATCTGGATGGTATTCAAAAGCGGGCAGAGCCAATCTTTGTGTTAGCTGCAACTAACCATATTGATTTCTTAGACAGCGCAGTGGTGCGCTCAGGAAGATTAGACGAGATAGTCTATTGCGATTTGCCTGATCGCTCGGCACGTGAAGCCTTCTTTAAGCACTTCGCGAAAAAGTATCAGCTCACTGTAATGGAGACGTCTTTATCACTCTATGTTGATTTAACCAGGGGGATGAGTGGTGCAGATATTGATAAGTTATTTAGAACCTATCTTTATACGCTTGCCTCCTCTGATGAATACCTAAACGCTGAATTTAGAACAATCTCTGATGAAGTGATGCGTCACGTGATCACCGAAACACGCTATGGCGCCATAAATCAGCAGCAAAACCTCACTGACGAAGGTAAATTGCAAACCGCCTGGCATGAAGCCGGGCACCTGTTAGCGTCAAAGATTTTGCTGCCTAATCATAAAATTGATTTCGCCACCATAGAGCCACGCAATAAAGCGCTGGGCTTCGTTGCCATTAGCCGTGACGACAATCTGGGAGCAATGACGGAATCTGAGGTCAGAGCGCAAATCGCGGTTTGCTTAGCCGGGCGCGAAGCAGAGCGGCTGCAGTTAAGTGATTACGACGTGTCCGCGGGGGCGGTAAGTGATATTGAACGAGCCACTCAGCTCGCGTATCACGCGGTATGCTTTTATGGTTTGGACACAGAGCTTGGGCAAATTAACCTAAAAGAAATCAGTGCTCTAACATACTCTCCCAAAATACATGAACTGGCAGAAGAGCGTGTTCGCGCTTGGTTAGGTGAGGGGCAGCAATATGCACGCGAAATTTTGCTCAAGCATCAACAGCGCCTGCAGCAGTTGGCGGAGTTGCTGTACCAAAAAGAATCACTTTATGCTGATGAAATTGAAGCTGTTTTTCCCCAATAAAGAAACTTAATGCGAAAAAATCACAGCTTAGTGGCTGATGGTAAGCTGGGATTTGATACGGGTGTTTAATGCTTTTTCTGCCGAGACCATTACAGTTCCGTGTCATACACTTTATATCCGACTTAAAAGGATTTTATGACTGAAATACGACTAGGTTTTACGGGACATCGTCCTAATAGACTATCACCAGAGCATATGTTGGCTATCCGAGGCAGATTGATTTACGTTTTTGAAAAACTGTACATGGCGATTGCGGACAGTGAAATCTATTTCAGCTCCTCAAAAGTTGGTTTCACTCTTGTTTCAGGCATGGCTGCAGGTGCTGATTTAGCCGCAATACATGCTGCTAAACACTTAAGTTGGAGATTGCATTTACTTCTGCCATACAATAGAAATGATTTTATTAAAACGTTTTCAAGTATTAAAGATATCGACGAATTCACTCAATTTTTAGCTGATGCATCAAATGTTACTGAAATGGATGCATTGGGTCTTTTAACGTCAATTGACGAATCACATGAGGTGCTAGGAAAGTATCTGCTCGATAATTGCGATATGTTAGTTGCAGTTTGGGATGGCGGTGAATCAAAAGGAAAAGGCGGCACGGTTGACATCGTAGAGAGCGCAATAAAAATAGGTAAACGTGTTATATGGCTAGATACCAGTTCTAGCGAGATCTCTGCGAAAATATCAAAAATCTCCGCTAATGATAATCAAGTAACTTGGACTGCCAATTTAAATAATGAGTTAAATAGTCTTGGTGAATTTTTCATTAGCAATTAACCATTTTCTTAACCTGTAGCTGCATAATGGAGATGAAATGCAAAGAAATATCTTGAATATCGTTGCCATTACAACGCTGTTTATTACATGCTTTTCAATTAGTGTTTGGGGTTATTGGTTAGAAAATCTTGGCTTCTTTGAAGCCGTATATCGAAGTATTCAGTTACTGGTATTAAATGCTAATTTCGACGCAATTTCACTGCCTATGAGCTGGCAGCTAGAAATAGCCAGATTCTGCTTACCTCTTTTCCCAGTGTTGGCAGTAGTAGGTCTGCTTTTAAATTATTTCAAGCGACAATGGTTAATCTTGAGGAGCCATTTCTTTTCACCGGATGCTATTTTTTTCGGTATCGGTCGTACAGCTCATGCAATTTCAATAAGCCTTCCAAAAAGTCGTAGATTATTAGTCGTCGATTTAACATCAAAAAACGATATTATTGAGCGATTAATGAGTATGCATACAATATTATTCATTGAGGCTGACGCAACAAGCAGCAGGGTATTAAGTCGACTACCATTAATGAAAACAAAGGATATTTACATTTTTACTGGGGATGATCAGAAGGATTTGGATATCGCGTTGATGATTTGTGAGCATATAAATAGCCAAGCAAGTGACAAAACGTCTATACCAAAATTGATTGTGGATGTTGACGATCATATTCTGTTACAGATGGCTCAGTCAGAACCATCTTTTGCTTATTATCGTGCTAAAGGTGGCGAAATACAGTGGTTTAGTGCGCAAAGAAAAGCAGCAAGAGCCTTGCTGCAACAGTTTTCTGTTCTGGATAAGCCAAGCAATCCACAACAAACAGTGCATGTAGCCATAGTAGGATTTGATGACTTTCAACAGTATGTGATTAAGCAAATTTTGCAAACGAGCATCTATCTGCATGCCAACAAACTTCATATTAGTGTGTTCACAGCAGAGGTAGATACTTATCATCGCTTTGTGATGCAGCATGCATCACTATTTTCTGGGGACAAAGATCATTTGCAGTCTCCGGGTATTTTGCCGTTGGCAACGCTTAACCTATTTGTAACTGACCTTTCTGCAACACAGCAACAGCAGGTAAAAAAAGCCGTAGAGCTTGTCGGTAACTCGTTCGATATAGTTTATGTGCATGCAGAAACTGATTATAACGCGTTGTTTCATAGCCAGCGTATTAAGCAAGCAATCCTATCTTTAGGGCTGTCATCCCGGATAGTCTGTATGATGAATGGTTCGCATTTTTTCAGGCTTCAAGATGCTCAAGCTTTTACATCAAAATCCGATGAAGTTTACAAAGACATCTATTTATTCCATTGCAGAGAGTCATTAGTACAAAGTGGAGAAAATTACCCTGGAGAAAAAATGGATAGGCTTGGGCTGATTATTCATAATGCTTATAAAGCCAACGGACTAAGATATGAGCTGGCAAGGCTCAATGGACGAGATAAGGTCATTGTTGCAGAACTTCTGCTCGAAAAATTGTATAAAAAGTGTGCTAGCTCTAATAATTTCAATGTGTTAGTAAGAAGTCTGCTCGAGCAAAGCTGGAATGTAATTAATAATTTTGATTTGCAAAATTGGGATCACTTTATAAACGTCACGTCTGCATTGTATCCGCTATCTCAATATGAGTGGCAAAGTCATCTTGCCCCTGAATTTATATGGTCTAGCTGCTCTGCTGCTGATCACCTATCGATCAAGATTCGCGATATCGGTTTTGAGCTTAATGAGTATATTAGTGAAGCAGATAAAAATATGGAGGAACTAGAAGAGGCTATCGCAGACAATCTGGAGCAACTGAAAGAGCTGGAACATCGGCGCTTTGTTGCTGAGCGTTTGGTTGACGGCTGGGTGTATGGCCCCACTACAGAAAGGGCATTAAAAATTAACGAAACAATGGTGCCCTACAAGGAGCTTCCTGAGAAAGAGGAAATTAAGGATGAATCTATTGTCCGAGTGCTGCCTCGACTGATTAAAGAGGCTAGGGAGTAGCTTGTTCGGTTACCGGAAAGAAGGATGTTTATAATTTTAACTGCGTATCAACAATGATAAGTTACGAAGTGCTTCTGCATCTGGTGTAAAACGTTGTTTGGTCATGATGCCCTCCTAAAGTTGTATTTTACCCTAAGGATTGTCTAGTGTTTTAGGGGAAGTCCACTCAGCCTTTTATCAGAGTATGGTTAAGTGCCAAAAAACCAGTCAGCTTCGAATGCTCTGAAATCGCTACTGAGAGAGCGCACTATTTTTTTGTCAGCGACACTTAACCTTCCCGTTTGCTGTGCGATTCTTTTAAGATGTGAGTAATTACCGAGAGGACATTGAATTACACGCTTATGAAAATACTCCTTGCACAAGACACCAGCTACATACAAAGCTAACGACTGCTTATCCGGACTACATCCTTTTTCAAGTGATATTTGAATATTTTTACATGTTTTTATCGCATCATTTAATTTAAGAGAGTTGATATTGCCTTGCTCGTAGAGAGATACAATAATTGAGAGAACTAACGCATTTCCATTCAACTTACTAATATCTAAAGCTCGAGTTATTGAAACTGCATCTTGAATGCGATTTTCTTGAAGGGCTACATGTATTTGATCCTCGATTGGAATAGCATGCTTAGCATGATTATTTTTCAATACATGGAATAATTGTTCAATTATATTAGAAAATGAGTTGGTAGAAAGGTTTTCTTGGCCATTTATAAACTGGTAAGAACCTATAATATAACGGGTACCCTGATCATAACTTCCTCGCTCCAAAACACCGTCAACATCAATAGGGTAAATTGGGATGTTGAGATCATCGGACTCTTTGAGTTCTCGCATCACATGTTTTGAGCGTGTTATATTAGAAATATTACATCCGACAGAGTGAGCTGAAGCGAGAAGAATTAATGCATCTGCCCCTCTTAAGAATTGCATTATACGATCATAATACTGATCCCCAGCATCAATTGTATCGGGTGAGAAAAAAATACAGTCATTTCCAGTGTGCTGAGCTAAGGCTTGCTTAAAAGCCCTAGCGTAGTCAATGTCCTTGCTGCTAAATGATATGAATATTTTCTTAGGCACCATTTTATAATTCTTTCAATTCCTTTAAGCGACCGCGGACATGCTGAATAATTTGATTACTAGTTTTTGTGTGAGTGCTCACAGTTTCTGAGATCCTTCGACTAAAATCTATATCTATTTTCTCAAGAGCTTCTCGTAAATCATTTAGCTCTTCTTCTTTTTCTTCTATACTTAAATTTGAATTTTGCTCAATCTGGCGGATTTCATCTTTAATATTATTTTTGCTAGTATTTAATTGGTGAATGTTAGCATCAACTTCTTTATTCATTTCTCGATAAGTTTCATCGGTGGCAATGTTGATTCTGATCATATCTCCGCTAGCTACAACAAGTTTCATTTCAATACCTAGCTTCGCATTGTTAAGATTAGAGGGACCATTCTCCTGAGATAAATCAATCTCCCGCTTGCTAATATTTGTTACATCCCGGTAGTAAAATGTGTGTGACTGATTTGAAAATATTTCATCGTTAATAAAGTCATAGAAGCAAGTAAAAGCATCTATTTTATTCTTACCGAGGAAAAAGTATTGAATGTACTGTACCGCAAAAATTGGCTTGTTATCTGAATCAAGATAAAAAGAATATAAATTTGTTTTATTAATTGAGGGTGGTATATCTTCAACATCACTAAACTGAAGATAGCCTGGTTCGTTTATGTAAGTGCGAATTTCGTTACCATCAGCATCTAATGAGTTTATTTCACTTTCATCTAGACCACATTCATCTAAAGCTTTTTGACGAATTTGTTTTGATAGTATTTCCTCAACATGTTTGCCCATATCAAAATCACTAATACGATTTTCTTTGACAAGCATAAGTTGTTTGAGCAGTGTTCTTCTGTAATTTTTTACTTTGCTCTTGAATTCAATCGTTTGGTTTTTTACTGTATCTAGTAATTTAAGCGCACTGGCTATTTCTTTCGCATGTCTATATGACTTGCGAGCGGCTGTTAAGGACGTGATTAGTAGAATCGCAAATAAGCCAATACCTATTACAGGAGCAAATTCAGGTATATCCGACATACTTGTAATCCAGTCGCTCCATACTGCGCTCACTACGCTTGCTATCAACAGTAATAACCAAAATACGCCAATAGTATTCCTCGAAGCTCCATATGCAATTTTTTCAGACTCAAGCTTTCTAAGAGATTTATCTTCATTTGCTATCTGATCATCTACGATAGAAATTGCGCGCATTTCATCAGCTAGCTGATTTCGCAGAGTTCGTTCAATTGGTCGATAAAAAAAGCTCCAAATTCTAGGGTTTCTAATAGCCTTTCGTTTAATTGATGCCCCAGCAATAATTTGGCCCTCTGAATCCTCAATATTGGGAGTATTGTGGCCAATAAGATTGTAAGCATGTGGAAACCGAGTGAGTTTTTGATTTGTATTGGATTTAGTATCAATCAAATTAAGTGCTTTAATTGTCTCATGGAGTCCCTTAGCAACTGGAGCGATATTATTAATTTGAGACCACTCACAACCATACTGTACGTATTCGGCAGCCAAATTACCGCTCTTGGTAATTTCATATATAACTGAATTGCCATCAGTACATAGCAAGTTACCATTGTCGAGTAAACGTATACCATTATGAATATCAACTGACCATGGTAATTTGGAGGCCTCGGTCCCGTCATGCAACCACCAGAAAATATCATTATTTTGTTCTAGTGTGAGCCAACTATTATCAGAAAGGCGGTGAGCTGCAGTGGGTATGAAATTATCTCTATTAAAAGTAACTGCTTTACTTCCATCTAGATTATAAAGAGAAAACTCCTGCTTTGATACTATTCCAATGTATCTATTGTCATTTGTGATTATAATATCTTTAAGGCTTCGAACTGCAGCTTGAGTTAAAAAGAGTTGAGAGGCTTTTGATAAAGAGATCACCATTAATTTTTCGAATGTGCATGCAAACAATAAATTATCTGAAATGCCAATCTCTTTGATAGAGTCAGATACTGTTTCGGTTTTTAAAATGCTGTGTGCATTGGTATCAAGAAAATGTAATTCGTGATTATCACTTTGGACTAGTAGTCTTTGATGCTCACCAAGCCAAAATGCATTGGCTATCTTAGGCACGTTAGAGTTTACATAATTAGTGAAATCGTGTTCACGATTATAAAAAGAAATCCCATTTGGACCATAGCGAAGAACGAGGGATTTGTCTAAATCTAGGGAATTTGGTTCAGATAAATCAAGGGCGGTGTAAAACTGCATTTTCAATTCCTTTGAAGTTAAAAAATTTTTTTATATTTATATCATGAATTTCTTAACGGTGATAGGCAATTACATAGACTGATTTTAATTTTATGATGCATTGAATCAGCAGATTTTGTAATAGTATTATTGGCTGGACGTTGTGCAGAGATTCAAAAATTCGGTAAAGACAGTATTTGTGCCGGAGCCAGCAGAGATCTTACCTTCTCCCGCGTGCAGAAAGGTAAATAAGTAACTATGAGACGGTCAAATAAACAAGTGTGCAATTGTATCTGTGATATTGCGTGTATAAGATGCAATGGTGATCTAGTGATTGGAGCAAGGATATGAAGAGTTAACGTTTAGGTATGGTAACTGAGGTTCATTTCGAGTAATCAGTGCGTTCAATCTAAAATTTAGAGAAATTTAGCCTTTTATAATCTTTTGTTGTGGCATCACGCGAGTTAAAAACAAATGTTCTAGTGCTTCAGGTATTGTCATTTCTTCGTTTTCGCTTAAGTAACGTTCAACTTGCTTGTGCACAAATATGATAGGTTGTTTGTGTTTTTTGGCAAAAGCGTTACATAAGGTTTTAAGCTGTTTAGTAAATTCCTTTTCAGCAACCTCCTTGTGAATAGCATGTATGGCTTCTTCAAAGCTATTGTTATTATCAGCAAAATACTCTTTTAAGGTGTTTTTGGGAATACGATACGCTTTACTAGCAAAATCTAATGCCTCTCTGAATGTAGTAAACTGATCGCCAAACACTTCAAAATATTTTGGAGTATTGTAGGGGACACTTTGCTGGTGCTCAGCAGCTTCATAATCAAAACCGGGATAGCGCAGCCTTTCAGTTGTCTCTTCACCTAAGGTCAAACCTGCTTCAATGCTGTGGCGTAGACTAAAATCGAGATCGTTTAATTCATTTTCAGACCACATTTCATATATGGTTAAAGCTTTTGCGTACTTTTTAGCTAATTTATCTTTAGCAAACGTTCTTCGTTCTTCAAGCGTACCAGCTTTGCATGCTTTTAAATGCTCATGACATTCGCCGCATGTTGGTATTTTCAGGAACTCCGAGGCTTCTTTCGTCGCAAGATAAAAATCACGATATTGTACTGGAGGGGCATAATCAAATTCAGCAGCAATACAACCACAGTAAAAACAGGTATTAAAGCTACTGCTATAGGTTGGTACGAGTAGGTGATATCCGCTCTCAGCAGCCATTATTGCCTCTAAGTGTATTAAGGGTTTAACCCTTGCGCTAAGTTTCTATTATGGTAGGTTGTTTCTATTCATTTACCAAGGAGTGGTTGCTATGAAACTGCTTCGTTTACAGGATGTGTGTGATGCGGCTGCTTGACGTATTAAGTGACTGCCATGAAGATGAATTCTAAGATTCAGGTTCGGATAAATTAAAAACGGTTATAAGCGATTTTGATGCCTAAAAGTACGCATAAAGTCGTGTTTAGGCTATTTTGTGAAGTGTTTGTCATACAAAGGTAAATCCTTTTCTCTGCAAACAGCCTTTATGCGTGCGTTGAAACTCTAGGGGTATCAGTATTGCTATTCAATAACTGATTTAGCATGTTGTTAGTAAATCATCAAACCCAACGGCGTACCGCTGCTGCGTATTGACTGTACTCCTGTCCGAATTTTTTACGCATGTATCGCTCCTCTGGAGTGATTTGAAACCTGTTCATATACATCACGAAAAGCGGCAGTAGCAAAAAACTCACGATATTAAAAAGAAAAACACCCCAACCAACCAGCATGAGCAAGAAGCCAACGTACATTGGGTTTCGGCTTATACTATACACGCCTTTAGTAACGAGGCTAGATGATTGATTCGGTATTCTCGGATCGATGGTGGTGTCAGCAGCAAGAAACGCCTGAACACCAAGTATCGCGACAGCTACACCAATTGATGCCAAAACAAGTGCAACGAGCGCCGATGCGAAAAACGCGATACTCATAGTGGGTAATAGAACTGCCAATATCCACATGAGGCTTGCGGTTATAACCATTTGAATAATAGGTGGGACTTTTAGTTCTAATCTATCCATGATGATTCCTTTGGTATCTAACGCCAAAATTAAGCGTGGAAAGCTGCGCAGCGTGTTACCAGCGTTTATACATTTTTACTATGTCCATTTGCTACTTTTAATAACTGCTAGCAAAAAGCATAAATTACAACTGGTTAAACAATTAAAAAAGCTGTTTGAAAAGGGTTTGCTCGTTTTGGAGCAATGATAGACATATCAATAGCATATGCCGAGATACTTGCTTCCTTGGATTAGCGTAAGTCTAGTATACTTTTAATGCCAGTAAACCAGCGGTATTTAAGCAGACTGAGAAACAAAAGCCGCGATATGTGCCGCCAGCCAATTAGGATCGTCTAGTGCGATATCATGACCAGCCCAAGGATGTTGCTGATGTGGCGCCTGTAAAAAATTCGCTAAGGCAACGGAACACTGTGGATTAACCAATTTGTCAGCCTGACTGCTGAGCACCAACGTCGGGCATAGTAGCGGCTGCAGTAACGTAAAACGGCTGGCTGCGAATAATTGACGTAGCGCATTTGCCATGGATACCGGCTTTTGCTGTTGCCAGCGCTGCCAGTTGGCCACAATAGCTGGGTTTTGGTAAGCGCGGGCACTGGTCAGTTGCAAAATACGTTGCTCTCGACTGGCAGCCGATAACCAGAACACGCTGGCGATTGCCGGATAATTTTGCCAACGCAGCCGTTGATAAAAGGGTGCTAATGGGCGGGCGCTTGAGTTAATTAAGGTAACTGAGGCGACTTCGTCAGGATAAGCTAAGGCCCAGTCAATCGCCAGCATCCCGCCTAATGACAGCGCCACGAGGTGCACCCGTGCGGTCTTCTGTGCAGATTTATGCTGTTGCCATTGGTTGCGCACAGATTGGCGCAGGCCGCTGATCGTGGTAGGTGAGCGTTCTTGATAGAGCTCACCAGCGCCCGCAAAGTCAAAGCATAACACCGGATTAGGCAGTTTCTCCGCGAGTATTGGGACAAATTCCCCCCAATGCCGCTGCTCACGGGTTAAACCACGTAGCAGAAGCAGCGGCGTGTGATCTGGCAAAGATTGCTCGTTAGTTAATACCATAACGAGATGGCCTCAGCCTTAAGTTGCTCGCGTTGAGGGACTGGTAACCACTGCTGATAAGACAACGTAGCATTAATTAAAAAATTAATCAGGATCAGATGGCTACGTAAAACCCGTTTTACCCTGTGCGGCTTAATCGGATGAAACATGCCTAAGCTCGATAATAACTGAAAGGGGTTTTTGCGGACCCAGTTCCACGAGCCCATTTCCAACGTTAAGGGTAATAGCAGGCTGTTTTGGCGTAATGCCATATCGTACAAATAATCCCATAAATCGCCATGGCATAAATAATGCTGCGATTGGGGTTCAAAGATGTAATTCTGATGCGGATAAGTATCCAACAGCAGCTGGCGCAAGCGGTACATTTCTGCCAGATGTGCCATCGGCTGACGGCGGCTTTTCGCATAAGGAAACCATAAGCGATCGGTGCGGCCAAAACCGGAATGGCAATCCAGTACTAGCGAACAGGGCCGGGCCAACAACTCACGGCGGACAAAACTCACCAAGGCTTGGCTTTCTGCCTCCATTACACCAGGTTTACCTCGATACCAAGGCAAAACTGTACCCAGTCGATGACCACCGACCAGCCAGGCAGCACCTTCAGTGCAATCTTGTGGGGCGTTTCGCATCAAATCAACATGGTTACCATTAGAACGCCAGCCATTGGCCATACCTGCAGGGTTTAACAGGGGGACAACATAAATACAGCAATGTTCAAGCGTATGCTGTAAACACTGATCCCATGGCAGCCGCTGTAACAAGGTTTGTAGGTAAGCCAAAATCACCTGAGTACCGATGCGTTCCAACCCATGCACGCCGCCGATAAGCGCTATAGCCGGTAAAGTAGGTTGCGGATTGCCAAAACGCAGCGCATAAACCGGCAAGGGGCCGCAAGCATGTGGCACCGTACAGAGCACTTCAGTATGCAGCTCGGGTGGTGCCGTGGCTAGTAATTGCTGCAGTTGCGCCAACTCTGGCAAGATATCCTGCTGAGACAATACGACCTCAAATCGCAATACTCGAATAATCACAGCATAGCGTAATCAACAGCAGCAATAATGGCAGTTTTATGAAGATTGCTCGCCACGCTTTGCCATATTTCCGGTTTTCGTCATGATCTTCTTTTAAAGCGCTAGGCTTATTGATGGTTTACTGCCATATCCGAAATCAACTATAGTCTGAGTTGTTAATTTCGCCATCTTCACGGAGTACTTATGGCTGTAACCTTGCCCTTGCCGGCTAAGCGTCCGCTGTTCCGGTTAGGCCCAGCCACGTTGGTTACTGCGGCATTTATTGGCCCAGGCACGGTGGTAACCGCGTCTCTAGCTGGCGCGAATTATGGCTATGCTTTGCTTTGGGCGTTATTGTTTTCGGTTGTTGCGACAATGATTTTGCAGGAGATGGCGGCGCGGCTTGGTATTTTTACCGGTGAAGGGCTGGGCGAAAATTTACGTAAGATGGTGCGCCAGCCCATACTTAAAGCATTGTTGTATGCGTTGGTGGTGGCCGCGGTGATCATTGGCAACAGCGCTTATCAGGGCGGCAATTTAACCGGTGCCAGTCTGGGGGCTGATGCCATTTGGGGCCAGCACAGCGTTGTCGTTGGTTTAAAACAATTGATTGGGCTGAACCCTTGGGCGCTATTGTTGGGGGCAGTGGCTGTAGCGGTGTTATGGCATGGCCGCTATCGGCTAATTGAACGTTGTCTGATTGGCTTGGTGTTACTGATGAGCCTAGCGTTTATCAGCACCATGTTATTAACCAAGCCGGCGTTTGGCGCCATGCTCGGCGGCTTGTTGTTACCGGTAATTCCTACGGGAGCCACGCTTACGGTGATTGCGCTAATTGGTACAACGGTGGTGCCTTACTCACTGTTCTTGCACGCAGCTAGCTCGGCTACCAAATGGCAGCAACAGCCAGATAAAATTAATGCACTTGCCGAGTCAGCGGCCGATTTACGCACCGCGATTCCGTTGGGTGGTTTGATCACTCTGGCGGTGCTGTCTACTGCGGCTACCGCATATTTTGGCAAAGGGTTAGTGTTGAATAACGCTGGCGATCTGGCCTTGTCGTTGCAGCCGCTGTTTGGCGCAGCGGCTACCTATTTAATGGCGCTGGGTTTGTTGGCGGCTGGGCTGTCGTCGGCGATTACCGCACCGTTAGCTGCCGCCTATGCACTACGTGGTTTACTTCAGTTAAGCCCATTGCAGTTCCGGTTAACGTGGTTACTGATTATGCTGATTGGTATCGTGGTGTCGAGTCTTGGGCTGCGGCCGCTGAGTATTATTTGGTTTGCTCAGGTAGCAAACGGTATTTTGTTGCCCATTATTACTTTGTGTTTGCTCGCCGCGGTCAATTCACCGCTAATGGGCGCCTATCACAACAGCAGGCGCCAAAACCTGCTAGGATTTGCTGTGTTTTCCGCCACCTTACTGCTCAGTGGCCGCACTTTGTATTTAGCGTTTTTCAGCTAGAAGTGGATTGCTGAGGATATTGGGAGTTGATCCTAAAGACAGAAAGTCATAATGCCTTTACAGATGAAAATCTGTGTTTGACACCATTTTGCTTAGAGCAACTTGGCACAGCGCAAGCAACGTCGTTACTGCCGCTTTAACTGTTCTGAAATTATTCATTTTCGATCTGTTGCTGAGCGTCTTGAAAAATTTCTTTTGTGATTAGACGTTTATAACGACGCTGTCTGCGCCTAGCTTTTGCTGCGTTTGCTCGCCATTGGTTACGCTTGTCCACCACAATATCATCAATGTCGTCAGCAAAAATAACGTTTACGGCATCTTTGGGAGAGGTTCGTTTACTCATTGTTTATTCTTCGTATTTAGAATGAAAAAGTGTGTTGTTTTTGCCGCCATTTAAGCGAATTTTCGTTTAATTGCTTTAAGTCTTCCTGACCACTAATAATGCGCCTGCATAACTGAACCGCTGCTGTTGCTTGCGTCGCGTTTAAATGTTTGTAGGCAGGTGACTTGATATAGTCGTACCATACCCCTTCACAAATAGTATCTAGCACGATCCGTTGAAAGCAATGATCGTGCTCAACCGGCCATTTTCTAACACTTTTTTGGCCCTGTGCTCTATTTAGCTGTTGCGCTAATTGGGGCATAACCTCGCGTGTAAGTGTCAAATACTCTTGTATTAATGCTGCTGTGTTGTCCATATTGGTGGTATCACTTGATTTTGTGGCACGGTGTGTTTATGGCACAACGTAACAACCCAAGATGCGGCGGATTTAGCCATGCTAAAGCATGGCAATTCCCTATAAACACGTAATCAATTACGTAAAATAAAGTTAAAAGGTTCAAGCCAAGCACCTTTATCTAAGATGATTACTAGTGATGTTATTGGCGATGGTATGTGTGCTTTAAGATAGCGGGTGATCTGACTTACGCTGGCTGAGAGAAACGTCTCGCTACTTTTGTCCAAACACTGACCAGCCGGTAAATTGTGCCAAGCGCTCCAGCGCGAGTGTCCCGATAAGACTGTTCCCCTGTTGATCTAAACCAGGCGACCAGACGGCAATAGACGCTTTACCTGGCGCGATAGCAAGAATACCACCCCCCACGCCACTTTTACCGGGTAAACCTACTCTGAAAGCAAACTCCCCTGAGCCATCATAGTGCCCACACATCATCATTAATGAATTAATGCGGCGGGCGCGTTGTGCAGAGACAATGCGCTGTCCCATGGTTTTATCAATACCGTCAGAGGCTAAAAATAATCCAGATTGTGCCAGTTGTAAGCAATTCATGGCGATAGCACATTGATGAAAATACGTGCCTAATACTTTATCAACATCATGTCGTAAGCGGCCAAACGCTTTCATAAAATGTGCCAGAGAGGCGTTGCGATCCCGATGCTGCATTTCAGACGCAGCAACGACGCGGTCAAAACAAATACTGTCATCTTTAGCCAGATAGCGGACAAAACTGAGGATCTCGCCTAGGCATTCTTTGGGTTCATGCCCCATCATGATGGCATCGACAACGGCGATTGCGCCGGCATTAATAAAGGGATTGCGAGGTTTTCCCATTTCATGTTCAAGTTGCACAATCGAATTAAAAGGATTACCCGAGGGTTCTCTGCCTACATGTTGCCAAAGGCCATCACCGATCTTACCCAGTGCCATGGTCAGGGTAAAAACCTTAGAGATACTTTGAATAGAAAAAAGCGTAGTAGCGTCTCCTGCGGTAAAGCTGTCGCCCGATGGTGTGCAAACAGCAATACCAAATTGAGCGGGATCAACACTGGCAAGTTGAGGAATATAATCGGCAACCTTACCTCGTTGTGTTATCAACTTAAGTTCGGCAACTAGTGCATTTAAAAAATCTTGCATGGGTAAATTCCAATGTTTGTGCACTTGAGCCACTTGCCACTAACAAGACAGCCATTTCCCGTTATTGCTCGAAGCAAAACGTAGAAACGCTGTTTAAATAAGATGAATCTGATAATGTGATTAGCAGAAACATTTTTATAAGCCATTTTTTGCTTTCGTTCGGAATACTGTAAAGAAAGTATATAACTATAAGCGTGTCCAATGAATCGTATATACCTTACTATTAATCATACCATCGTCAATTACGCGATAAGGACGATTAAGGCAAACAATGGATTTTAATGAAAAACCCGATCGTTCTCGCTCAAAAGCCTATAAATGGGAGCGCTACAAGGGAACCGACATCTTACCCATGTGGATTGCCGATACCGAGTTCCGCTGTGCTGAACCGATCTTAACGGCGCTACATCAGCGAATTGACGAGGGTATCTTTGGTTACACCCTGCCAGAGCATGATATTGAGGCGATTGCCGCCGTAGTTGCGTGGTGTCAACGCCAGTATAACTGGCAAATTGATCCCAGTTGGCTGGTGTGGACGCCTGGCATTGTGCCGGCATTTAACCTCTTTATTAAAGCAGTATGCCAAACAGGCGATAAAATTATAGTACCCACGCCCAATTACCCGCCGATGCTAGCCGCACCTGCGCTCAATAATATGGAGCGCATTTGCATCGACACTGTGTTAGTTGACGGGCGATGGACTTTGGATTTTGCTGCGTTAGAACAGGCGGCCGCAGATCCCAAAGCGCGTGTATTTATGCTATGTAATCCCATGAATCCGCAAGGTTCAGTGTTACGGCAAGAGGAGCTCGACAGCATTGCGCAAATTTGCAATAAGCATGGCGTCTTAGTGTGTTCTGATGAAATACACTGCGATTTAATTTTAGATGCTGTGCCACATTTTCCTGCCAGTGCACATCCATTATTGGCCGATACCTCTGTGACATTAATGGCCCCCAGTAAAACCTTTAATGTTGCGGGTTTGGGTACGGCCTTTGCCATTATTCCCAATCCAATATTACGCGCGGCCTTTAATCAGGCGGCGCAAGGGGTGTTACCTTGGGTTACGATAACAGGGTTAACGGCAACGCAGGCAGCGTTTAGCCATTGCGATCTCTGGCATCAACAGCAATTAGCCTATTTAAAACAGAATCGTGATTTTTTAGTCGATGAGATTAACCAGATAGCGGGATTACAGGTAATTTCACCTGCCGCCACCTTTTTATTGTGGGTCGATGCCAGCCAATTAGGTGTTGCTGATACCCAAGCCTGGTGCGAAGCCCGAGGCGTTGGCCCTTCGGCTGGAAGCGCTTTTGGTAATAAAGATTTTTTTCGTCTGAACTATGGCTGCGCACGGGCGTACTTAGAAGAGGCCGTAAACCGGCTGCGGGGCAATCCCCGCGATAACAAGCAATTGATAACAAGCAAAAGTGCCGACATTGATAAATGCTGAGTTCACGCTAAACGTTGGTCATTTATTGGGGATTTATCCTATTTCTGCGCCACAAACTATTAAAAGGATTGTGTTTGACAATGACATTACCTATACATCACCTTGAAGCGATGGCAAATACCGCTATCAGCTCTAGCAACGTTATGCCATTACGCAGAACGCCACAACTTAATGACGGTAATATAGCTGAGAAGCGGGCAGAAATTGCCCGTTATTTTACCAATACCTTTGACACCTACACCCGACTGTTTGATTGCTTGCGCGACGATACTGGGTTTTACCAAAAGCCTATCGCCCTGCGCCATCCGCTGATTTTTTATTTTGGTCATACCGCCACGTTTTTTATCAACAAACTCATCTTAGCGAAGCTGATATCCGCGCGCATCAACCCGCACATGGAATCTATTTTTGCTGTTGGCGTGGATGAAATGAGCTGGGATGATTTATCTGAAGCGCATTTCGATTGGCCCAGTGTGGATGCTGTGCGTGAGTATCGTGCCAAGGTGCGTGCGACCGTATTGGATCTCATCAACACGCTCGAGCTGGTATTGCCGATTGATTGGGACAACAGCTGGTGGCCTATTGTAATGGGCATTGAGCATGAGCGTATTCATCTTGAAACCTCTACAGTGCTGATCCGACAGCAGGTGTTGGCGAAAGTGCAGTCATTACCTGAGTGGCCAATCTGTCAAGAAACCGGTCAGGCGCCTAAAAACAAGCTGATAACCGTGCCGGCGGGTGCGGTGAATATTGGCAAAGCTTTTGATAGCGCCTTTTATGGTTGGGATAACGAGTATGGCCAACATCAGGCCGAGGTGGCAGAGTTTAAAGCCAGTCAATACCTGGTGAGTAACCAAGAATTTTTAGAATTTGTTGAAGACGGCGGCTATACCCAAGATCATGTTTGGACTGAGGAGGGGCTAGCTTGGCGTCAGTATACCGAGGCCAAACATCCGACGTTTTGGCGCTGGCACAATGGTTGGCGTTTGCGCTTAATGACCGAAGAAATTGCTATGCCATGGGATTGGCCTGTTGAAGTAAATTATCATGAGGCCAAAGCCTTTTGCGCATGGAAAACGGCCGAGAGTGGGCAAAAAATTCGTATGCCTACCGAAGATGAATGGTACCGATTATGTGCCGAAGCAGGGGTTAATGAAGTGGGCGAGGCACCTGCTGCCGCGAACCTGCATCTTGATCATTTTGCCTCATCTTGCCCTGTAACGCGCTTTCAGCATGGCCGTTGGTACGATGTGGTTGGCAATGTCTGGCAGTGGACTGAAACCGCGATCTATCCTTTTAACCATTTCAAAGTACATCCGCTTTATGATGATTTTACTACCCCTACCTTTGATGGTGAGCACAATCTGATCAAGGGTGGCTCGTGGATCTCTGCCGGTAATGAAGCCCGGCTCAGTGCGCGCTATGCGTTTCGTCGCCACTTTTTTCAGCATGCCGGTTTTCGTTATGTGGCTGCTAATACCGAGGCATCGTCGTCAACCGCATACTATGAAAGCGATAAGCTATTATCAGAATATGCCGAGTTTCATTTTGGCGATACCTGGTATGGCGTAGAGAGTTTTCCAAAAGCCTTGGCTGATATTGCGATTGAGGCAATGCAGGGTAAGGTAACAGGCAAAGCCCTGGATCTAGGCTGTGCTTGTGGTCGTGCCAGCTTTGAATTAGCCCGACAATTCGACACTGTAGAAGGTGTGGATTTTTCTGCGAACTTTATCGGGCTTGCCGCAAGAATGGCAGAGCAAGGCGAAGTGCATTATGCCCGTGTCGAGGAAGGGGATTTGGTCAGTTACCATACCCGCACCCTAAATGCCTTAGGGTTAGATGCCTATGCAGATCGTGTGGCCTTTTATCAAGGTGATGCCTGTAATTTAAAACCGCAATTTACTGGGTACGATCTTGTGCTGGCGGCGAATCTGATTGATCGTTTATACCAGCCGAGCCGCTTTTTGGCTGAGATGGCACCGCGCATTAATGCGGGCGGCTTGCTCATTATTGCGTCTCCCTATACTTGGCTGGAAGAGCATACGCCTAAGCATGAATGGCTTGGTGGCTTTAAAAAGGATGGCGAAAGTTACAGCACCTTGGATGGCCTAAAGGCGCATCTATCGCGCCACTTTAGGTTAGTCGGTGAGCCGCGCAAAGTGCCCTTTGTGATCCGCGAAACGCAGCACAAGTTTCAGCATACGCTCTCTGAGCTGACTATTTGGGAGCGTCTGCCAGAGTAAACAGCGCAGCAATTTCTTGTGCAATCGCCTTGTGGTCGACCAATTGTTCAAACCAATGGGTCGCCACAAGGTCACTTTGTAAGCCCAGCAGGGTGCCTAAGATAATACCGCGATGTACGTTATCGCCGCCTAAATTGGTATTTACCAGCAGCGCTTGCCAGGGATCATCTTGATATTTGCAGGCCAAATACAGCACGATAGGCCACGAGTCGCTGATATAACAGGCTCTGGAAAATACCTGACCAATCACCTGATTATCGGGCATGTTACGTTGCAGTACGGACGCTAAATCTACCCCCGGCACCGCTTTGCTGGCGCCAAGCAAGAGGGCTTTAACCTGCGTTTTGTCTGGCCCAGCTAAGAGTGCACATAACAGTTGTACATAGTGATCAGCCACTCGCATTAAGGCTTCATCCGGGTGTGTTAGGGCCAAATGCGCTCTACACGCGGCTTTTATCTCGGCTTCACTGGCGCCACTCAGGCGTTCTGCAAACACTAAGGGGGCTAGGGTCACCAGAGCGCCTACAGAAGCGGTATCATGGGTCAGCATGGCGCAGGCTTCAGGATCGCGTCCTTGCGCCCAATTGGCAAAAAAGCCCCGATGATAAGACTCCGCATAGGTATCAGGGTGTGCAGCTGGGCTCATCGTCATAAAGTCGATATAGGCGGTAATAAAGGCTTTTGCATTGTAGCGGCCATTTAAGCTAGCCAAGGTGCGGATCAGTACACGCGCACAATGGGCATTGAGGGTGTTTTCACCTGCTTGCATACCTTGATGATAATGCACATTCGGTTTGTCCCAAAACTGCGCCTTGCCTTTTAAAATAACGTCGCCAACAATTTGTGTCGTGGCAGCGTTCGCGTTTTGGCCTTTAGGGTTTTTTACCGCAGACTGCCTGCCGCCGGTCTGTTTCGAGTGTAAAGACATAATAGACGAGGGATGAAAAGCTGGTGCGGCTGCAAAGCCTTGGATACCTCCGGCGAAGGCGCGGGTTATTTCCATGGGCTGATAAAACCAATGCACCGGCATTGCTAAGGCATCCGCAATAAAGCTGGTTTTTAATGCGGTTGCCGCTCGGATCTGTTGCGCTGTGTTACTTTGCATCATTGTTCCTTAGCCATCGACATGACTACATAGGGGGAAAGGCGGCAGGGGTTGCTCAACATCGCAGCAACAAGCGGCGGCTAAATGCGTTTACTGCTTGGTATTGCATCGTATCGATGTGGCCCACTGTGGCTGTTAACTAATACAGTGTAAACGCAATATCAGACGTTTTATTTTAGTCAGTACCTTTACCTGTTTAGATAAGTTTCCTGTAATGTTGTCAGGCGTAATAGACGTTTTCTTCAGGCGCTGCCTTGTATAAATTATCTACGCGCCAGCATGTTCTGCTGATATACTCTTGATTACCTTCCCTTTTACCTAGTGGTGCAATCTTGTCTTTAACATCGCCTACCGCTGTGCGTAGTCCTGGTTTTTTGCAGTCTCTACTTTGTTTTAGCGTTGTTGTGGTTTTGATCGCCGGTGGTTTGTTTGGTTTGGGGATCAGTTTGCACACGCTGATGTTTTTATGCCTGCTCTGGGTCGCGCTAAATGCCTTTAGCCTGGGGTATGGGTATGCGCAGATCCGCGAACTGATGACTAGCGCTTTAACCCGCGCGATGCCTGCCATTTATATTTTTATTTTGATTGGGATGGTTATCGCCAGCTTTATGCACAGTGGCACTATTGCCACTTTAATTTATTACGGGCTGAGTTGGTTAAATCCTAGTATTTTCTTAGCTGTGGGACTATTGCTGTGTGCACTGATGTCGGTGGCAACAGGCACATCCTGGGGTACCGTGGGCACCTTGGGCGTGGTGCTGATGGGCGTTGGTGCAACGATGAATATTCCTTTACCCTTAATTGCGGGCATGGTGGTGTGTGGTGCCACCTTTGGGGATAAAATGTCGCCTATTTCTGATACCACCAACCTGGCCGCGATGAGCGCAGGCACCGATCTTTACCGGCATATTTATTCTATGCTATTTACCACGCTGCCAACCTTTATCCTGACCTTTTTGATCTTTCTTGGCATAGGTTTTAGTTATGGCGAACAGCATATTAATCTGGCCGACGTGAGTGCACTCCAAGCGGCATTGGCTGGTCATTTTAGTTTGGCGCCATTTATTACCTTACTGCCGCTAGTTGTATTGGCCGTAATGAGTATCAAAAAAGTCCCTGCTGAAGTCACTATGTCATGCAGCATTGTGTTGGCGGTGCTGATTGCCATTTTTTATCAAGATAGCAGCACCATCGGCGTGCTTAACGCGCTCTGGCAGAACAGCCCACAAAATACCGGTATTGCCAGCCTCGATGCACTCCTAGGGCGTGGCGGGATCAGTAGTATGAGCTGGACCTTGCTTTTAGCCTTAATGGCAATCGCACTGGGGGGCATTTTGCATGGCGCGGGATTTTTAACTGCTTTATTGGCGGGGATTATCAAACGGGTGCAACGTACGGCCTCACTGGTCGCCACCACCATCGTCTCAGGCTTTTTAGGCAATGTGGCGATGGGCGAGGCCTATATTTCGATTATTTTAAATTGCCAATTGTTTAAACCTAAGTACCAGCAACAACAGCTGGATCCTGCTGTGTTATCGCGTTCGGTTGAGGAAGGTTCAACCATGACCACTGGCCTGATCCCATGGACGACGGCTGGCGCTTTTTATACGGCAACCCTTGGCGTGGATGTGCTGGATTTTGCGCCTTATGCTTTTTTTAATTATTTAAATGCGGTTATTGCGGTGGCCATGGCGGCACTGGGCATCGGATTACTTAAACCCAAACGGCATACCGGCGCGTAGAATACAGACTGCTGTTAATGCTGTTAGGAAAGTTATGCTGCACGTTGTTGGTTTAGCGAAAACCTACCTTACCTCACAAGGCCCACTGCCGCTGTTTAGTGATGTCAGTTTTGACATCCAACCAGGCGAAAGTGTGGCCTTGATGGGCGAATCGGGCTGTGGAAAATCGACCTTACTGCATATTTTGGCCGGGCTTGAGCAAGCCGATCATGGCCAAGTCCTGATTAACCAGCAAGATCTGACGCAATTACCGGATCGGCAGCGCGCGCAGCTGCGGCGTCATTATATTGGTGTGATTTTTCAGCAATTAAATTTAATCCCCAGTTTAAGCATTCAGGATAACTTAGCCTTTCAAGCCCGTCTGGCTGGCAACCTAGACGCTGACTGGCTACAACACCTAGTATCAACCTTGGGGCTGGCGGCCTTGTTGCAGCGGTATCCTGCACAGCTGTCAGGCGGGCAGCAGCAACGTGTGGCCATTGGCCGCGCCTTACTGGCAAAAACACCATTGTTACTGGCGGATGAACCCACCGGCAGTCTGGACGAAGCCAATGCTGAGCAGGTGATGGCGCTGATGCTAACCTTGATTAAAGAAACCGGAAGCAGCTTGCTGATGGTCACGCACAGTGCCTTACTCTCGACCCAGCTGGATCGCACCATGATCTTAAAACAAGGGCGGTTAAGCTAGTGCCGAGGCGTTACTCCACGATGTGGGTATTGCATGCGTTACTCAGCCATTGGCTGCGGCATCCGGTGCAGCTTGGCACCTTTATGTTGGGATTGTTGGCCGCCACTGCGCTTTGGAGTGGTGTGCAAGCTTTAAATCAACACGCACGCGCCAGTTACGATCAAGCAGCTAGCCGCTTTAGCAGCATTAACCAAGCGCAAATTGTGCCGGTTAACCAACAGCCGCTTACCGAGTCAGACTATATTATGTTGCGGCGCTTAGGCTGGCAGCTAACCCCGGTGGTTGAGGGTGCGCTACCCAATATAAGCGCCGGCGACACGCTTAATATCATTGGTATTGAGCCGATGACACTGCAACATGGCGGGGTATCTTCTGCTGCAGACACTGGCTTGCCCAGTACCTTTTCGTTAACGCGCTTTTTAACGCCGCCTTGGGAGATCTGGGTATCGCCGGCCACGGCAGAGCAGATTAAACCCTGGTTTGATGCGGCAGTACAAACCGGTTTTCCGTATAATCCAGACGGCAACCTGGTTAACCTTAGGGTGAGTTCCAGCATTGCTGATAACGAGATCATCACGGATATTTATCTCGCGCAATATTGGCTAAAACAACCCGATCAGTTATCCCGGCTGTTGCTGCTTGATACCAACACGTCCAAAACACTACCGGCAGAGTTATCTGCACATCTGCGCGTCGTTATCCCGCAGAGTGATTATGACATTTCGCGGCTCACCGCCAGTTTTCATTTAAATCTTACCGCACTGAGTATGTTGGCGTTTTTAGTTGGGCTCTTGATGGTGTATTCCGCTATCCATTTGGCCATGGCACAACGTGCTGTGTTGCGGCGAATTTTATTCAGTTGTGGCGTAAGTCAACGCGCATTAACGTTTTGGCTGCTAATAGAATTATTATTGCTGAGCGGGCTAATCACCCTGCCAGGGTTAACGCTAGGCTATTGGATTGCCGTGCTGCTGTTACCGGATTTTTCAGCCAGTTTAACCGGCTTGTATGGGGCAAGTGCGCTGGGCGAGTTGACGCTATCTTGGCAGTGGTGGCTACAGGGTTTAGTGATTGCCTGGGGAGGCGTATTGCTGGCGGCCATAGTGCCAATGGTTAAGCTTATTAGTGGGAATACTAGCCTAAGTCAAACTCGTAGCAATGCACAGGGCTTAGATCATCCTGCGCTGTTGACGGGCGCGGGTAGCATCTGCGTTTTGCTGGCCCTGGGTATTGCCTGGTTTGGCGAATCCCTATTCAGTGGCTTCTTATTGCTGGCCTTGATGTTTATCAGTGCGGCCTTGTTAATGCCCGCCACGTTAAACGCCTGTTTGCGGCTAGGACAGCGTTGTTCACGTTCTGCGGTGGTGCAATGGCTATGGGCAGACGCACGTATGCAGGTGTCTCACCTCAGTGTGGCATTAGTGGCGTTGTTGCTGGCATTATCCACCAGCATTGGTGTTGGCGGTATGGTGGAAGGATTTCGTAACACCTTTACCGGCTGGCTTGATCAGCGCCTGGCGGCAGAGGTGTATTTGCGGATTGATGACGAAGCGCAAGCGCAGCAGGTGGACGCTTGGCTATTACAACACCCTGATGTTTCTGCTTTGCTGCCCTCTGCGGGTATCGACAGTCAGGTAGCGGGTATCCCAGTCGAATTACGTGGCATACAACTGCACAGTACTTATAGTGAGCATTGGCCGCTGCTTAGCAGCACCCCTGATGCGTGGCAAGCGATGGCCGACAATGCTGCGGTGATGATTAACGAACAATTGGCTCGGCAACTTAACCTGAAGTTAGGGGATACACTGCCGTTGTCGGGAATGCAGCAAACTGACTTTAAAATCAGTGCCATATTCAGTGATTATGGTAATCCGAAAGGACAGGTGTTGCTGTCGTTGGCGACGCTACAGCGTAATTGGGCAGACACCGAGCGTGGCAGCACGGCACTGCGGGTTGAACCCACGGCTGTGGCTGAGCTGATCTCGGCGTTAACAGCGCAATTTTCGCTAAACGAGACGCAAGTTATCGATCAACACGCGGTTAAACGTTACTCGCTACAATTATTTGAGCGCACCTTTGCTGCGACAAACGCTTTGAATGTGTTGGTGTTACTGATTGCCGCGATTGCGCTATTTAGCAGTTTACTCACATTATCGACCATGCGTTTACGACACCTCGCCCCTGTTTGGGCCTGTGGCCTGTCCAGACGCTATCTGGTGGGCACCGAGTTGCTTAAGTTACTGTCGTTAGCCTTGCTTACTGCACTATTAGCCATACCTCTGGGATTACTGATCAGTTACTGCTTAGTGGCGGTGATTAATGTGCGTTCTTTTGGTTGGGCGCTGCCTTGGCAGTTTTTTCCGTCGCAATGGTTGCTGTTAACCATGGCTGCGCTGGTAAGTGCTTTCTTAGCGGCCATTATTCCGGTGTTAACACTGCAGTTCACTTCGCCTAGCTCGCTGTTAAAAGGGTTTCGTGATGAGCAATAAAGTTGTCTTACTTCTGGTTTTGCTTGTGCAGCTTGCGCTGCTTGGTTGTAAGCCGGTGCCGCCCAGTGAAGGTTTCGCGGGGCTGGGCGCGACAGCCGATGAATTCGCTCAGGTTGTGCCAGGCAATGTCATCGAGTATCCCGCGGCGCTGGATCAGCACCCTGAGTATCGTATTGAATGGTGGTATGTGACGGCTAATCTGGAGACAGAGTTTGGCGAACAGCTGGGAATTCAGTGGACGCTGTTTCGGTATGCGGATGCGCCGGCACCGCAGCGCGAAGGGTGGGCAAGTCAACAGCGCTGGCTTGGGCATGTAGGGCTAACCCGTGCCAATCAACATTTTTTTGCGGATACCTATGCGCGCGGCGGCATTAACCAAGCGGGGGTCAGCCCAGAGCCATTTAAAGCTTGGATCGATAATTGGTCTTTTGTTGCTAGCGACACGGATGCAACCCATTTTACCTTGCATGCCGACACTGCCGACTTTAGCTATGCATTAACGTTAAAAAAGCAGGGACCCGCTATTTTGCATGGTGAGCAGGGTGTCAGCGTAAAATCGTCTGCAGGCCAAGCCTCTTATTACCTAAGTTTGCCTTTTCTAGCGGTGTCGGGAGAGATAAAAATAGGAGATGAGCAGTTAGCCGTTACAGGTGACGCCTGGCTGGATCGGGAATGGAGTAGCCAGCCGTTAGCGGCCAATCAGCTGGGATGGGATTGGTTTTCCCTGCATCTAGCGAATGGCGATAAATTGATGTTATTTCGGTTGCGCCACGCAGATGCTGAACACTATTTTTCAGGTACTTATATTGCGGCTGATGGCCGCACTCAGCCATTACAATCACAGCAAATTACTATGCAGCCAATACAACAGCATAGTGTCGCGGGGAAGCGCGTCCCCGTAGCATGGCAGTTAACGGTAGCGGATCTCGGTATTGCCATTCAAGCGCAGGCGCTTAATCCCAATGCCTGGATGGGGACGGGCATTGCTTACTGGGAAGGGCCTATTCGCTTTACAGGAAGTCACTCGGGCAAAGGGTATTTGGAAATGACCGGATATTAACGGCACTGCATATTGCGAAACCATCCTTTTCTAAGGTGCTAGCCGTTTTGCAAAGGGTGGCGCGCTTTATTATGAACATTAGATTAAAGAACCATTAAAAACCGCGAATGAGCATTCTATCTCTAAAGTTAAATGTTAATATGAATTATTCTCATAAACATTAACTTGGTCGGTGGTTCTATTATGCAAAAAAAATATGTTGCTACGGCGGTCTCTTTAGTGCTGTTTTCTGTTGTGGCACAAGCGCACACGGCTGTGCTCTCATCCTCGTTACCTTCCATGCAAGACAACGACAATGTCGAAGTGTTAAAAGTACGCGGTACGGTAGAAAAATCGGTCTCCGCCCTGTCTGATGTTCAAAAAGGCATGTTGCTTGCCGGGAAAAAAACATCAATAGTCGATTTAAGCGAACAGCCAACGTTGATTGAACCCGATTTACGTAAAATGTTTGCTTCCTTACCGGGCTTATTAGTGTCTGAACAGAAAATTCCTAGTATTTTCAATGTGAATTATCGTGGCTTAGGCGATCCGCATGAATCTGAATTTGTCGCCTTTTATCAAGATAATGTACCGCTGGGTGCTAACATGTTTGGTTATGCCACTATGTACTATATGCCGGGTGGTCAGCGCATCGAACGTGTTGAGTTTATTCGTGGTGGCTCAGGGTTGCTTTACGGCCCGCAAATCGGTCCTGTGGTCAATTTTGTTACCCGTGGTCCTTCTGCCCAAGCTGAAACTCGTATCGTCACTGAGCATGCTGTGGGGAGTAACTCACTGTACAGTACCTATAATGAAGCGAGTTGGTCACAAGGCAATACGGGTTTTATGGCCTCTTTTGATCATCGTCGTGCCGATGGCCCACGTAACAACGAAGATTTTGATGTTAGTTCTGGCTATTTAGGGCTGAGTTACGAAGGCTTTAAAGACATCAAAATCGGCGCCAATCTGGATGTGTATAGCTCAGACTCGGGTGAAGCGGGTCGCTTAACCTCGGCCGAGTTTGCCAACAATCGTGATTTAGTGAAAACGCCGTTTAACCGTGTCAAGATTGATCAAACGCTAGCGAGTTTAACCTATGAGCAGCAGCTCGATGCCGCATCGAGTCTAAATGGCAAAATCTGGTATCTGGGCATGGATCGTTTTAGCCGTCGTTCTGGCGCTTTTGTAGCGCCTGCGGCAGCGCCTACGTCGACAACCATTGATGAGCAGCAATTTCGTAACCTAGGTTATGATCTGCGTTATAGCCTAGCTTGGGGGGATAACCATATCCTTACTACAGGAAGTTCTGGTTACCATGGTGACAGCCCGCGTACTCAACACCGTAATAGCGATCTGACGTCTGACGCTCAAAATGCTGCGAATTTACGTTTTGAGCAAGACCGCGTCACCACCTATACTGCGCTATTTGCGGAAAATCTGTTCCGTTTTGGCAACCTAAGTTTAGCGCCAGCTGTACGCTATGAGCGTATCAATTACGATATGGTGGAGTTAGTGAAAAGCCCGGGTTTGAGCCGTGATACGATTGATTTAGATCGAACGTACAATGAGTTACTCTTTGGTCTGGGTGCAGGTTATACGCTATCTGATACCGCTGAAGTTTATGCCAATATGTCAGAGTCCTATCGCCCACAACGCTTTGATGATTTAATTAACCCCACCTCAGAGTTAGCGGGTACTAACGATCCCTCAGTATCCAAAGCGATGAACTATGAATTGGGTTATCGCAGTCAGGTAACAGAGCAGTTTGCTTTTGATGTCAGTGTATTCCGTATCGATTTCAAAGACAAAATTGAACAAATTCAGGTGAATATTACGGATATTGAGCGGGTAAATAGCGGCGATTCGCGTCATCAAGGTGTTGAGTTAAGCCTAGAATATGCGTTTGAATTGTCGCCAGGTCATAATGTAACTGCCTTTGCAAACGCCTCTTGGTTAGAGGCGGAAATTACCCGCAGTGTTACGAGTAGCTTGGTGGGCAACACTGTGTCTTTTGCACCAGATTACCTAGTACGTACTGGGCTAAACTATACAAGTAATGGCTTGACTGCCGCGCTTAGCCTGGCTATGGTCGGCGATCAGTACTGGCAAGATTCTAATCTACCTCGTGGCACAGGTGCTGCGATGATTGATGCCAAGATCCCCTCTTATCAGGTAGTCGATTTAAGTACCGAGTATGAGCTATCTGCGCAATGGGCATTGTATGCCGGTATTAATAATCTGTTAGATGAAAACTATTATAGTCGCGTGAGAACGGACGGTATTGAGCCTGCACCAGAGCGGACGGCGTATTTGGGGGTGAGATTCAGTATGTAATGCTCACCGCCACTTGTATTAAGGTAGCGGCGGGCTCCCGTCGAATTTGCCCGTATGCTATTGCGGGCATGCACATAATGCACCCAACAAAACCAACGTGGTTTTACTACGTTGGTTTTTTCGGCAAAGATAGAATTTTAAGTGGTAAAATCTTTCTACCGAGTTCATATTGCACATTTATACTCTTGGTAGTGCAAGCGTATGATCAACATTTATCTTTTTTTATTTTGCAAGTGTAACAAAAATCTGTCAGCAATTAAGATTACTGCTAAAGTAACCTTTCAGCACACCAGATTACTGCTAAAGTAACCTGAATGCGTTAATTGGTATGAAAGTACGCGAGCACCTGATATGCGACACTGTCGTAATTAGGTGGCAATTTAAGGATGAGGCTGGTTATGTTAAGAACAATAGGTATTCAAAAACGGTTACTCATTGCGTTTGGTTTTTTGGCATTTATGCTGGGAGCTTTGGGTCTATATAATTTATCGACGATGTCTGAGATTCGTGCGCGGGCAAATTTGCTAGAAACAAATACGATCCCTTCGTTAACGAACGTCGCTGGGCTGAACAATACTGTAACTCGATTAAGAGTACAAACACTGCGTTTAATGTTAACTACTGACATCAATAACGAAGTGCCGACTTTACAACTTGTGACTGAGCTAAGGCAACAAGCGCTGGAAATTGAGCAACGTTATAAATTATTAATTAATAGTGCAGAAGAAAAACTAATTTATGATGAGTTTGAGGCACAATTAGCGCAATACCTGCGCTTGCAAGAGCAATCGATTGAGTTTTTAAAACAAGATGAAACTGGCTTAGCATTGGATTTATTACAGCAAATTAATCCCTTAACGGATGCAATGGCAGCTAATTTACTCAAATTAACCCAGTTAAATGAAGCTGCAGCAGCTACTGCTCGAGCGGATTCTATAGCAGGGTTTGAAAAAGCGCGATTACTGGTGATAATTTTGATTATATTGGCTGTAATCATCGCTATTGCAATCGCATTGTTTATTTCAGCCAGTATTAATCAGCCTTTGGCGCAGGCGGTTCGTTCGGCGCAAACCGTAGCCAGTGGTGATTTAACGCAGCGCATTGAAAGTGACGGTCAGGATGAATTGACACTGCTCACCAATGCCTTGTTGCAAATGCAACAGAAGTTGCGTGATGCCATTAGTCATATTGCCAGTTCAGCCAGCCAACTTGCTTCTGCTGCGGAAGAATTGAATGCGGTTACCGATGAATCGGCCCGCGCTATTCAGTTACAAAATGATGAAGTGCAGCAAGCGGCAACAGCAATTACCGAAATGAGCTCTGCGGTAGATGAAGTCGCGTCAACGGCGATGCAAACGTCGGAAGCGTCTGTTCAATCGGCGGCATTAGCGAAAGATGGTAGCCAAAAAGTGCTACAAACTCGCACAGTGATTGGCAAAATGAACGCCGACGTGCAGCAAAGTACCAATGTAATTAACGTACTGGCTGACAAGGTGTCATCGATTAACCAAGTGCTTGAAGTGATCCGCAATGTGGCCGAGCAAACCAATTTACTGGCTTTAAATGCGGCGATTGAGGCCGCACGTGCGGGTGATGCAGGTCGAGGATTTGCGGTGGTGGCGGATGAAGTTCGTAGTTTAGCGTACCGTACTCAAACGTCGACCGGCGAAATTGAACAAATGATTAGTCAGGTTCAAGGTTCGGTAAAAGAAGCAGTAAACGCAATGCAGTTAATAAGCCAAAATGCTGACAATGCGCAAAGTGTTGCAGAAGAAGCTGCAGGCGCTTTAACGCGAATCGCCGATAACATTACCAGCATTAGCGATCAAAACCATGTTATTGCCAGTGCAGCCGAAGAGCAATCTAAGGTAGCGCGTGAGATAGATCGTAATATTATTACTATTAGTGATTTAGCAAACCAAACTTCAGCTGGTTCGCACCAAACATCAGCCAGTGCTTCAGAGTTATCTCGGTTAGCTATTCAGTTAAATGAATTGGTTAATCGCTTTAAGGTTTAACGTCATTGCGCTGTTAAAGCCGTATTGTGCATATCGTTGTTAAAAAGTGGCGCTATTTAGCGCCACTTTTTTATTAAAGTCATTACATACTTTAAGCTCGAAACTTTTCTACTTCCATTCGCAATTCACGAGCCTGACCCGCTACCATTTCGCTTAACTGATTAGTTTGACGAGCTGTACCGGCGGTTTCTTCTGACATATCTCTAATTTTGACCACATTACGATTTACTTCAGCAGCTACTAGGCTCTGTTCTTCTATTGCTGCGGCTATTTGGGTGGTCATATCCATAATATTGCTGACATTCGCGGTGATTTGCTGCAACAGCTCTTTTGCGGTGCTAGCCTGATCGGCACTCTGCATGCCGTTATCACGGCATTCTTGCATAGTAATAGCAATACCTTTGGTGCGCTGTTGTAACGTTTGAATAATCGCTTCTATTTGCCGTGTAGATTGCTGGGTGCGTTGTGCCAAGGTTCTAACTTCATCAGCGACAACCGCAAAACCACGACCTTGTTCGCCGGCCCTGGCCGCTTCAATTGCCGCATTTAGCGCTAACAAGTTGGTTTGTTCAGCAATGGCGCGTATCACATCGAGTACAGAGCCGATATTGATACTGTCTTGTTCTAGTTCTAAGGCGGACTTACTGGCATCTTGCAAACGCGTCGCCAGTGCTTTCACAAAGTCCACACTATCGCTAACTTGCTGCTGACCCTGTTGTGCATTTAAGTTGGTGCTGTTAGCCGTGCTCGCGGTCATCTCTGTGTTTGCGGCAATTTCCTGAATAGTCGCACCCATTTCTGTAACTGCGGTGGCTACCATATCAGTTTCTGATTGTTGCTCACGCATCAGTGTGGCGCTGCCTGCTGCGGCGCTGGCCAGTTGTTCCGTGACGCTGTCTAGTGTTTCTAGTGAATGATTAACCGATTTTACGAGGGTTTGAATATCGGAGAGTAGGGTATTAACATTCTCGCCCAAAAAGGCAATTTCATCTTTACCAAGTATCTGAAGCCTTAGGGTAAAATCCTTTTCATTTCGAATACGGGCCAAATCAGCAGAGGCCTGCTGAATGGGTTTTTGAATACTGCGAGCAATCAGGCTGACCAGTAACACCACTAAGATAATGATTAGGGCAAAAATACCCAGGCTTAACCGATTGATCTGTTGCACCGCGTCGCTAAAACTGGCGCTAAGTTGCTCTGACATCTGTTTCAGCAGGCTTTCGGTAGCTTGAATTTGTTGGCGCATCCGGCCTTCTACCCCTTGATTTTGGTTTAAGCCTCGCTGCTCCATTGCTTTACCCAAAGCGTTTATACTTTGCATATAGTCTTGTAAGATACGCACTTCTGATTCTGACAATTCCGCTTGCAAGTTTGTAGCAATCGCGAGTTGTTTAGTAAGATCTTCTGGAGTTAGTCTGAGTAAAAAATCTTTTTCTAGGCGGCGCAGTTGTAAATATGACACCTGCTGTTCTAAAGAGCTGCTAAGTTGCTGCTCCAGCTGATGCGCACTATTGCGCAGCTCACCTAGCAATCCATCCGTGGCGGTTAAACCTATTTGTTGTTGTAAGGCAACCAGTGCAGCAAACTCATTACCGTAGTTTGTTACCAAGCGTGCAAACTCAGTGGTGTGGGGATCGGGCAAGTTCAGTTTAGTTAATAATTGTTTTAGTTCAGCAAGTTTTTGTTCCAGGTGTTGCTGTGTTTCCTGGTGCCGTGGTAAATAGCGTAATTCCTGGCGTAATATAAAGTCCTTTTCGTGACGTCGCAGCATCAACATATCGGTATTCAGTTCAGCGATTAGTTTATCGGCAGAGGCCAAACTGCCCAACGTTTTTGCCTGATATTGCATCAGAACTAGCATTAAGCTCAGTGCGATGACCGCAACAGCCGCTATTGATATTAGTCTATTTTTTATAGAGATATTATTAAGTTGCATGTTGCTGGTGCCTCCGGTGAATACTAAAATATAAAACCTGACCACTGTTATCTAGGTTTGACATTGGCTTTTAGGCTAAGACAGAACCACATCTAATAGAGGCGCATAATTATATTAGCATAAGCGGCGATACATCACTTTGCCAGCTGCAAGCCTCTTATTTACATCTAGACTAAATGCTTACTGCTAAAATAGCAGCAGTAGCCATGGATAGCCGATACAGAGCAAGATGGCTAAATAAAATAACCCAAACATGCTGCCAAGGCGCCAGTAATCCTGTGCTGGTAAATAACCGCTGCCAAAGTAAATTGGGCTGGGTCCAGTACCGTATGGTGTAAGTATGCCCATTAAACCTAGCGAGGTGACCAGTAATAAACTGAAGATCAGTAAATTCATGCCGGGGATAGCCGCACCAATTGCCAGCGTTACCGGCAGTAAAGCGGTAGTGTGCGCGGTGCTACTGGCAAATAAATAGTGCAGCAGGTAAAAAGCAATGACTAAAACCAGTGTTGCGGCCACTGGTGAGACATCGCCCAACCATTCGCCACCTAATATGCCGAGCCAGCGAATAAAGCCGACATCCGACAAGCCACCCGCGAGTGTTACCAAGGTGGCAAACCATACCAGTGTATTCCAGGCGGCTTTATTGCCAGTAATATCTGACCAATCCAAAACCTTGGTGTACAGCATTAAACAAATAACTAACAGCGCAGCAAGCGCTGGTTCGATATATTTAGCGGCAAAGATCCACAGTACCAGTGCCAAGCAAACAAAGCTCACCAGTAACCATTCTTTTAGTTGCATCGGACCGAGTTTGCTCAGCTCTGCGGCGGCCCAGCGCGGCACTTCAGCATTGCTCTTGATGGTGGGCGGGTAAAACCAATAAGCTAGCAGCGGAGTCAGTAGCAGCAGCACTACCCCTACCGGCAAAAAAGCCAAAGCCCAAGTGCCCCAACTAATACTGATATCAATTTGGCTTTTAACGAGAGCAGTGGCCAATAAGTTGGGGGCCAATGCTGATAAAAACATCGAGCTCGTGACACAGGTAGCTGCAATGGCTACCCACATCAAATAAGAGCCAATAAGTCGGGCGCTAGGATCGTTAGGTTTAGAACCATACAGGGCGGGTAGGTTAGAAATAATAGGGAAAATAGTACCACCGCTTCTGGCCGTATTCGATGGTGTAAATGGGGCGAGCAATAAATCAGCAAAGCTGATTGCATAACCCAGAGCCAGAGTATTTTTCCCCATTTTTTTCACTAACAATAAGGCTAATCGTTTACCAAACTGAGTTTTCTCATAACCCGCAGCGAATATAAATGCACTGAAAATTAGCCAAACGGTAGCATTACCAAAGCCGGCAACCGCCCAGCGAAAAGCAGTACCTGCACTATTAAAATTAGGCGCAGCAAGCTGCGCGGGGCTAAATAACATCCACGGGGCAGCAATTGCCACCAATACCACTGCCGATAAACCCACAACTGCACCCGGCAGCGGTTCAAGTATTAACCCTGCAATGACTGCAATAAAAATAGCAAAGAAACGCCAAGCATGGGGATCTAAGCCTTCGGGAACCGGCAGTAACAGAACTACCACCGCCAATAGCACAGGTAGTAGTGCTTTTAACCAAATAGGCATTGCTTTGCTCCATGTTGAGTTATTTCCTCCAGAAGCTGCTTCAAAAATAGCTAAGGATGGAGAAGAGGTAAAAGACTCGATATAAACAGCTTAGCAAGAATTCTTCGGCGTTGAATGTTTAAGTCACCTTTAGCTGATCTGCCACAAAGATTAAGCATTGGCGCAGTACCTTGTACTCAGGTTTTTCGGAAAAGCGCCTTTCATGCTATTCTGCATAAAGCAAAAGAAGGAAAGACTATGCCCAGATATTCAGCCGAATTTATTAAAGATATGCCTAAATCCGATTTGCACTTGCATCTGGATGGTAGCCTCAGGCTCGACAGTTTGATTGAAATGGCCAAGCGCAGTAATGTTAGCTTGCCATCAGATAGCGTTGCCGGTTTAAAAGAGTTGGTATTTAAAGATCGTTATCAAAATCTCGGTGAATACCTGCACTGTTTTCAGTATACCTGCGCGGTATTGCGCGATCCGGAAAATTTGGAACAAGCGGCCTATGAGCTGGCGCTCGATAACCAAGCCGAAGGAGTAAATTATATCGAGGTGCGTTTTGCGCCACAGCTGCTAATTGATTTAGGTCGCGGCATTGATTTTGACCAAATAATGCATGCGGTAAATAAGGGCTTAAAGCGTGCCATGCAGCAGTATAATGCTACCGAAGCCGTATTAAGCGGCCAAAAGCCGCCGTTTTATTACGGCATTATCAATTGTGCGATGCGCATGTTTGGCAATAAAGGCTTCTCGCCCTATTACACGAATTTATTTCAGTTGATGCGTGACTTTGCACCGATGGACGTGATTAAACTGGCGGCGATGGAGTTGGTGCGGGCCAGTGTAAGGCTGCGGGATGAAGAAGGCATACCTATCGTGGGCTTAGATTTAGCCGGGCAGGAAGCCGGTTACCCGGCGGGCAAATTTAAAGAAGTGTATGAATATGCCCATCAACACTTTTTACTGAAGACCTTGCATGCTGGTGAAGCCTACGGTGCCGAGAGTGTATTTGAAGCGATTACCGAGTGTTATGCTGATCGTATTGGTCACGGCTACTCGATGTTTATGCCAGAGATGATTAAAGATCCGGCTATCGTCGATAAAAGTAAATATATCAGTAACTTGGCATCCTATATTGCTGATAAGCGTATTGCTATTGAAGTCTGTTTAACCAGTAATCTGCAAACTAATCCGGCCATTACCGATATTCGCCAACATAAATTTAAAGCCATGCTGGAGCACCGTATTGCGACAGTAATTTGTACCGACAATCGTTTGGTATCTAATACCACCGTGAGTAAAGAATACCAGCTGGCACTGGATAACTTTGACGTGCCCTTAAAACGTCTAAAAGATATGGTGGCTTACGGTTTTAAGAAAAGCTTTTTCCCGGGTAGCTATGTGGAAAAGCGTCAATATGCTAAGCAATGTCTGGAATATTTTGATCGGGTAGCGCAGCGCTATGGTTTTATCTAATTAAAACAATCATTTAGGCTGTGTGTCGCAAAAGGCATACAGGCTAAGTTTTTGATTTTTAATGATATTTTATTTACACGCTTTTATGTGTCTCTAATTTGCAACACTTCCAGCTTCATCTCCTATAGATAAACGTCCAGATTAATCCTAAATTATTGAAATTAAGGTGATTTTAAAAGTTGGCACAGAGCATGCATTATTTATGGTACGGCTGCAGGGGAATATCGCAAAAGTACGAATCTTACTTTTACGACATTCTCCTGAGACAGCACGGACCGCTCCATTTTCAGGAGCTTTAACCGGAGAAGTACCATGGATATGTTTTTAAGCTTAGTTACCCTGTTTCTGGTTGCCAACATGGCTATCGTATTCACGCTGTTACGTCGTATCGACTTAAACAATGCTAGCGTGCAAGCGTGGGAACAAGCACAAGCAGCAACTGAAATCACCGTGGCGCAACCTGCTTATGTTCCAGGCTTAAATACTGAACTAGCTCAGTAACTTTTTAAGTCAGTACAGTCACGCACGTTCTCCTGTACTGAATCTGCCTTGGCCAGCTTAGTCTGGCCTTTTTTATTGCTAGCGGTTACTCTTAACGTTGTCATGTCGTGTACCCCCTGTCGTAAGCCGTAATTTTGTCTCAATACAAACAGCGTTTTTTTTCGTAAACTGATAAGCTAGTATTTTACTTCAATACACTGTGAGCTATGCGTTTCTCAATTCAAACCGCTTCGTTGCGTCAATTAGTATTACTTAGCTTCTTTTTAGCATTGATCCCCGTTGCTGTGCTGTTATGGCAAAGCAATAAATCGTTAAGTGGGGTAAGCTCCTATGCGATTACCTCGGCAGAGCAAGCCGTATCATCGGTGAGACAATCAGAGAGTATGCAAAGTATCGTCATTGATATCGAGCGTGCGGTGCGGCAATACGTTGTAGTACGTACAGATGCCTTGCAACGGGTTGCCCGAACCCATTTAGATAATCAGCTCAACTTATTAAATCAAGTGTGTATTGAATTGCCGCAATTAACGTTGTGTGATGAACAACGCGCAGCGCTCGAAGCCTTAAAGCAACGCTTTAATGAACCTGTATTGGAAACTCCGGAGCTGTTATTACAGCAAATTCGTACACAACAGCAGCAAATTACCCAACAAATATGGGATTTATTAGAGCAACAATTACAAAACCAACAACAACAAGTTGCTACTACTAAGCAGCAACTTGCTTGGCAAACCTTTGGTCTGGTCTTGTTGACCTTATTATTGGTGTTATGGGCATCGAACCGTATCACAGCGCCAGTGCAAAAATTGGATAGAATGATCCGTGCCATTGCCCAGCCGAAACATCAATTTCCAGATGAAAAGCTTCAAGGTCCGCGTGAACTTACTGAGTTGGGCGAGCAATTACGCTGGCTTAGTTCACGTTTGCAACAGCTAGAAGCCTTACGCTTGATTTTACTTCGGCATGCTTCGCATGAATTAAAAACACCGTTATCGAGTATTCGTGAAGGGTGCGCGTTGTTAACTGAACAACTGGTTGGGCCTTTAACACCGCAACAGCTTGAAGTGGTAACCTTGTTAAATGGTAGCGCTGATCGATTAAGTGTGTTGACCGAGCAACTTTTAGATTATAACCGTTTATTACAGCAAGCTCAGCCCGAGTGGAGTCAGCAAATACCACAGCAATTGATGCAAGAGTGCTTTAGTGATCATGCGTTGTCGTTACAACAGCGGCAACAACAAGTAAAACTTGATTGCCAGTTAAATGCTTTATATACCGATGCTACCTTATTTAGGCGTATTTTAGACAATTTAATCAATAATGCGCAGGCGTATGGTGCTGAAGGAAGTCCGGTATGGGTAAAACTCTATCGGCAAGAGGATGCTATTATGCTAGATGTTGCCAATAACGGTACACCCATCCCGGTATCATTAAGGGAAAAACTGTTTGAACCGTTTCAGCGAGGCACCACACCACGCTTTGACTCTGTGCAAGGTTCTGGCTTAGGACTATCCATTGTCGCCGACTGTGCTCGCTTACTGGGTGGGCATGCAGATATCGTCGATGTTGTTTATGCGGATGTTTGTATTCGGGTTCGATTGCCATTATTAGGAGAAAAACCGGTATGAAAAATGTTGTGTTAGTGGCTGCGCTGGCCTTGTTATGGGGCTGTCAAATGGCGCCAGTGCCCCTACCGCCGGTAACAGAGTCAATTGTTGAACCGGTTATCGAACCACCTCTGGTGGTTGACAACGTTGATCCCGAGCCCATAGTGCTGTTAGCTATTAATGAAGAGGTTGATACCTTAGCGGCTTGGCTTGATTATCAACAGCAAATTCTAGTTGATCCTGATCCAGAGCGCGCTCGGTTAAGGGCCTTAACCGTCTTTGATGAAGTCGCACAATTACAGTTAGCGTTATTAAGTTTGCACCCCGATATGCCTTATGTCACACGGTTTCGGATCCAAACTCAATTCGCTGAAATGGTTTCAGGTTTTCCACCGCGCCTAGCGTCCATGTTTAGTTGGGCGTTAACCTACAATCAGAAACTGCTCGAAGCTGAATCAGCCGTTACTGCGGTAACCCGATTAAATGCGCAACAGCAAGATGCGCTGGAGCGAATGCAAAAAACCAATCGTGATCTACAGAAAAAGATTGATGCACTTACTCAAATTGAAGCCGAGCTAAACACGCCTGCAGCAACGGAAAATAATACTGGAGTAAACAATGGCCAGAGATAATCCACGTTTACTCTTGGTAGATGATGATCCGAGTTTATTACGCTTATTAACATTGCGTTTAGAAGGTGAGGGTTATCAGGTTATTAATGCCGACAGTGCAGAGACCGCGCTGGCCTTATTAACTAAGCACAGTGTAGATGTGGTACTAAGCGATTTACGCATGCCAGGTTTAGATGGCATGAGCTTATTTGATGAAATCGCCAAGCGCTACAAAGGACTACCAGTGGTATTAATGACCGCACACGGTTCTATCCCCGAGGCAGTTGCTGCCACACAGCGCGGCGTCTTTGGGTTTTTAACGAAACCGCTAAATCCAGCCGAGCTACGTGAGGTGCTACAACGGGCGCTTAATCAATCATTGCCGGAACAAGCCGAATGGCGCGAAGCTATCATTACCCGCAGTAAATTGATGTTAGATTTGCTTGAACAAGCTTATCGGGTGGCACAGCGTGACGTCAGTGTCCTAATAACAGGAGCGAGTGGTACAGGTAAAGAGCTGTTAGCCAATGCGATCCATAAAGCGAGCCCGCGCGGCGGTAAACCCTTTGTGGCGATAAACTGTGGCGCCTTGCCTGAGCATTTATTAGAGTCAGAATTATTTGGTCACAGTAAAGGTGCTTTTACTGGCGCGGTAACGGAACATGGCGGGTTATTTCGCGAAGCGGATGGCGGCACACTTTTCTTAGACGAAATTGGCGATATGCCAATTGCACTCCAAGTAAAATTATTACGTGCTCTGCAAGAGCGACAAATTCGCCCGGTAGGCAGTGCGAAAAGTATTCCTATAAATGTAAGGGTGTTGTCAGCAACACACCGTGATTTACAACTTGCCATGAGCGAAGGTACCTTTCGCGAGGATCTTTACTATCGACTCAATGTGGTCAATTTACAATTACCCGGTTTAGAACAGCGCGCAGAAGATATTCCTCTGCTAGCACGGCATGTGCTGCAGCAAAGTGCTGATCGGCATCATGTGAAAGTAACGCGATTTTCTGATGATGCACTACAAATGTTGGCAACGGCTAAATGGCCAGGCAATGTGCGGCAATTAGTTAATGTGGTTGAGCAATGTGTCGCTTTAACGCAGAGCCCAATTATTTCTGCATCCTTAGTTGAGCAGGCCTTGTCGCAAAATAGTAGCTATTGGCCCACCTTAACCGAAGCGCGCGATCAATTTGAGCGGCAGTATTTAATTCGGGTATTGCAAATGACAGAAGGCAATGTGACGCGCGCAGCCGAGTTAGCGGGCCGCAATAGAACTGATTTTTATAAGCTCTTGAAGAAACATGAGCTAAGTGCAGCACAGGTTGCAGAACAAAGTGATGAACTTGAATAACCTAGTGTGTAAGGTAATGAGGATAAGATGAGTAGCATTACGCCAGCTGATGCGCATTTTGCTGAAGAGGCAGAAAGCCCCGAGCTGATTCGCGCCAAAATTATTGCAGAAACCGCTCGAATTAATTGGTTAGATTTACAAAAATTTTATGCCGCGGGTAATGTCATCCACGTTGAAGCAACGCTGGATTTAATTGATGTGGCGTTTGCATTTCACCAAGATCAGGCATCGCAGGTTGCAGCATGGTTGTCGAGTAAACAGATTAGCCGCACCTTTGATGGGCACGCGCAAGCGTGGTACCAGGCCAAAACCGAACTTTGGGCCGTGGTGGTATCGCCATGGGTATTGGTTCAAGATAAACCACTAACGACACAGTTGAATTAATTAGGAGTAATGCCATGGATGCAGAAAGTAAAACCGTCTCGTGCTCACATATCACCTTGTCACAATTAATGTTGCCATCACATTCTAATTTTAGTGGCAAAATACATGGTGGTTATCTGCTGTCGTTAATGGATCAAATAGCTTTTGCTTGTGGCTCTAAATTTAGCGGTAAATACTGCGTTACGGCCTCGGTAGATCGGGTCGATTTTCTAAACCCAATTGAAGTCGGTGAATTAGTGACATTAAATGCGTCGGTCAACTATGTGGGTAAAAGTTCTATGGTGGTTGGGATCCGGGTAGACGCGCAAAATATTCAAACCGGACAGATCAAGCATTGTAATTCCTCTTATTTTACGATGATTGCCAAAGACACAGAAACCGGAAAACCTGTTGCCGTACCGCGTTTAGTGTTACAAACCAAAGAAGAAGTTATGCGATATTTAAAAGCCGCTGAGCGTATTACTTTACGCAAGCAGCGGCCTGCGTCGGCCGAGCCTTTTGCCGGCTGCTTAGAACAAGCGATATGTCATATTCAGCAGCATTATGATGCTAACGTTATCCTAAGCGCCTAATGATGGCTGATTAGTGTGCTTAATAACCTGCAGCTTGGCCATCTTTACGTGATTCGGATGCGCCAATCCATACACCATTTATATGATCTTTCATAATAGCTTGATAGCCGCCATAGCCGCCCAAACCATAACGCACCTCATGACCTCGTTTTTGTAGTTCGCGTACCGTTTCAAACGGAATGCCGCGTTCTACTTCAATATAGCCACCATTCTTAAGATAGGCTTCCTGACTCTCTGTGGGTTCAGTGCTGCCTAAATGTTGCCAGCGCGCTGCATCCCCAGCTTCTTGCAGGTTCATGCCAAAGTCCACCATATTAACCAGTATTTGTACGTGCCCTTGCGGTTGCATAGCGCCGCCCATTACGCCATAACTGATCAAGGGTTTGCCGTCTTTAGTCACAAAGGCTGGGATAATCGTATTAAACGGGCGCTTACCTGGCTCATAGGCATTCGCATGGTTCTTATCCATAGAAAACAGCTGGCCACGATCTTGGAAAACAAAGCCTAGGCCTGGTACTACAACCCCAGAGCCCATCCCGCGATAATTGCTTTGAATGAGTGAGACCATATTGCCGTCTTTATCAGCTGTGGTCATATAAATGGTGTCGCCTTCGTATAAATGAGGATTCCCCGCATCAACGCGTTGTGCTGCGCGATCACCAATTAGTTTAGCGCGTTCTTTACCGTATTCGGCTGAGATAAGTCCGGCGATAGGTTGTTTTTTGAAATCGGTGTCTGCATAAAACTTGGCCCGATCTTCAAACGCGAGTTTTTTGGCTTCAACCATAATGTGAATACTTTCTGGGCTATTAAACCCCATGGCGGCCAAATCAAAGTTTTTGATGATTTGCAGCATTTGCAAGGCGGCAATACCCTGACCATTGGGTGGCAGCTCCCATAAGGTATAGCCTTTGTAATCGGCACTGACCGGTTCCACCCAATCAGAACGATGATTGGCAAAATCGGCAAAGCGCAAATAGCCGCCATTTTGCTGCATAAAACTGTCTATTTGGCGCGTAAGCTCGCCACGGTAAAACGCATCGCGCCCATCTTTAGCGATCGCTTTTAATGTATTTGCTAGGGCCGGATTTTTGAAAATTTCGCCCTTAGCTGGCGCTTTACCATTGAGCGTAAAAGCGCCTTTAAAATCACCCGGCTGCGGGCTTAAAACCGGGACGCTACGATTCCAGTAATAGGCAATCAACTCGGTTACTGGAAAGCCTTTTTCAGCGTAATCAATAGTGGGTTGTAACAGGGTTGGCATGGGTAATTTGCCAAATTTTTGATGCATTTCAAACCAGCCATCCACCGTGCCCGGTACACTGATGGGGAGCATGCCATGTGGCGGTAAATCGTGCCGGCCAAGTTTATCTAATTCTGCTTTTAGCGTATCGTAACTTAAGCCAAGTGGGGATCGGCCTGAGGCATTTAATCCATGTAAAGTACCCGTTTTAGCATCCCAAATAATGGCATAAAGATCGCCACCAATACCGTTACCTGTTGGCTCCATTAATCCCAAGGCTGCGTTAGCGGCAATAGCTGCATCAATGGCATTACCACCTTGCTTCATCACATCAAGCGCAATTTGTGTTGCTAAAGGATGGCTAGTGGCCGCCATCGCCTCTGTGGCAATCACTTCAGAGCGACTGGCAAAATCTTTTCCGGTAATGCGGTCGTAAGCCTGTAAAGGAAGAACAATAAAAAGGCTTAGACATAGTAATGTTAGCTTTCTTTTCATGGGCTTTGTTTTCATTGGTTAATGCTCCGAGTTTTTTTACACGCTAAACCTTAACCTTACGGCTTACCAGCCTGTTTCGACCAATGGTAGGCTGTTAACGCTCAGCGGAGGTCAGAAAATGTTGCTCTAGTGCAGCGTGCTCTGCCGCAGTTAATACAGCAGCTTGCTGTTGGGTGTAATCAAACTTAACTAGGGCGGTAGTACCAGAAGCGCATTTTTTCCCCAACTGCCATGCCTCTTGATACACTTCAAACGAGCGGTTACCAATACGGCTGACCCAAGTGCGCAATTCGACTGGTGCATTATAGTGTGTTTGGGCATGGTAATTTATTTGAATGCTAGCGATAATCAATGCCCACTGTGTAACATCTAAATTGGGTGTGAAGATGCGAAAGATCCCTTGGCGGGCGCTTTCAAACCACACTGCAAACACTGTGTTATTAATATGGCCTAGTGCGTCGGTTTCTGAGAAGCGCGGCGTAACATTTTCTGTAAACATAGTCAGGACATCCTAATGACCGATTTTATTGAGGTATATGATAATGCGTTAAGCCCTGCGCTTTGCCAACAGCTGATCCGAGCGTTTGAAAAAAGTCCGCACAAAAAACCGGGTCGCACAGGCGGTGGCGTTGATCCTAGCAAAAAGTTAAGTACGGATCTGTATTTAAATGAGCATGCTGAATATCAGCATTTATTGCAGCAAGTTATAAATGTGACCTCGCATTTCGCCCATCAGTATTTTCAAAAATACCATTTTGCCCTAATTTCCCCCGTGGCGATTACTACGCAAGATCCTTTGACAGGGCAAGCTATTGCGGTAAACCACGATAACTTTAGCCAGTTTAATGCGGATAAAACCTTTGATTTTATGCGTACCTTGTATCGATTAGGGCCCATACAGGCGCAAAAGTATATTGCAGGCAAAGGAAATTACAATTACTGGCATTGTGAGGTTTACCCGCAATTACCCGATAATGAGGCTTTGCATCGCACCTTATTATTTATGTTTTATTTAAACGATGTCGCCGAAGGCGGACAAACGGAGTTTTTTTATCAACAAAAAGCGATTAAACCGGTTCAAGGACGTATGATTATTGCCCCAGCATTTTTTACCCATACTCATCGTGGATGTACGCCAGTGTCAGCGGATAAATATATCCTAACCAGTTGGATTTTATTTAATCGGGCAGAGCAGTTGTATGGCACAGCAGTAAAGTAACCATGACAATTGAGTAATCATGACAGTAAAGCTACTGCCAACTCAAATGATAATTATTGCTATTTAACTTACGTATTGATAATATTCGCGACAATAAAACATTGAGTAAGATTTTTATTGTAGCGAGGAATTATGTTTACGAGTAAGCAGCATCCGGTGGCATTTGCCGTGGCAGTATCTTTAGGTGCAATAAGCATCGGCAGCATGGCTGAAGAAACGGCAACACCTGACGGTAAAGCCAGTGCTATTACCCCATCGATAGAGGTTATTCGGGTAAAAGGCGAGCAACAGCGTCATCGGTTTGATGAAACCGGTGCGGTTATTTTGATTGATCGTCAGCAAATTGAGCAAGTGCAGCCGTTATCCACCGAAGATGTGTTACGCCGCGTTCCAGGCATTAATATTAAAGGTGAAGAAGAAACCTCGATTGTCGCCAACTTTGGTATCCGTGGTTTATCGGCGGGTGAATCAAAGTCGTTACTGTTAGAAGATGGTGTGCCTGTTGCGCCAGGCTTATTTATTGGTAATGATCGTTACTTTAATACCCGTATTCAGCGAGTTGAATCTGTTGAAGTCTTAAAAGGCTCTGCCTCGTTGCGCTACGGCCCTTCCACGATAGGTGGTGTGGTTAACTACATTACCAAAACACCAGATGATGGCGTGCAGCTGTCGGCCCGAGCTGGCTCGTTTAACATGCGTGAGTTAAGTGTCGAAGCGGGTGCAACCAATCCTTCAGAAGATGCTTTTGTCGGTGTGGTAGCGACTACCGCGAAAAGCGACGGCTTTATGGACAAAGGCTATGACATGTCAGATGTTATGGTAAAAGCGGGGATGGCTATTAGCGATAAGCAAAAAGTGGGGGTGAAGTTCGCGTATCATGAAAATGAAGCCAATATTTCTTATCGCGGCTTGTTGCTTGCAGATTATCTAAACGGCGAGCGTTATAACCCTGCACCTGATGATTGGTACCTTACCGATCGTACTGCTTTAGATATTAATCACGAAGTTATTTTAGATAATAATGCCAAACTGAATACCCTAGTGTATTGGAGTACTACTACACGGGATTACTGGCGCTATGACGTAAACACGGCTGCATCAAACGCAGCAGGGCGTTGGGTGTATACAAACAATGTTGTGGGCAATAATCGTGGTTTTGAACGGTTAGGCATTGAAAGCCGCTTGAGCTTCGATCAGCAATTATTCGGTTATGCTGCCGCCTCAGAATTTGGCTTACGCTTAATGGAAGAAGAGTCAAATGATACGCGTATTCGGGCAACACGTGCTGCGGATCGTTCAGGTAACAATGATCGCCATATTATTGATTCCGCCACTAGCGTAGCCGGTTATGCACAAACGCGTATGCAAATTACCGATGAGTTAGCCGTTACACCGGGGTTACGTGTTGAATCTTACGAGCAAAAGCGTGAAATTCTGACGCAAAATGGTGACAGTGCGAAAACCACCAATACGGAGTTTTTACCTGGTGTTGGCGCGACGTATGAACTGACTGCCAATGCGCAGCTGTATGGTGGCGTGTATAAAGCGTTTTCGCCAGCGTCTAACGGCGTTGCGTTGGATGGCTTAACCGATCAGCAATTAGACGGCGAACGCTCTGTAAATTACGAAGCGGGCGTACGCGGCACAGTCGGCGCTATTGCTTATGAAGTTTCTGCATTTTATATGGATTTTGCTAACCAGGTGGTAACAGGGAATAGCGATCCGAATTTATCGCAATCTAATGCCGGCGAAACAGAACACACCGGCATGGAGTTCGTATTTAATTACGATTTTGGTGGCGGTTTCCAGTTAGATACAAACGCGACCTGGGTACCAACATCAGAATTTAAAACCGGCGTTAATGCAGGTAATCGGATCCCTTATGCCCCTAAATTGTTAGCTAACGTTGCTTTTAGCTACAGCGCGGAGGCGTTCAGTGTGGCATTAATGGCGCATCATCGTGGTGAGCAATATGCCGATCCAAGCAATAGTGAAGCGATCCCAACCAATGCGGCTGGCGGTATTTGGGGCGGATTACTGCCAGCTTATACCGTATATGACTTGCTGGCACAGTACACCGTATTGGACGGTCTAACGGTGTATGGTTCGGTAAAAAATATTGCTGACAAACAGTATATCAGTGGTTTACGCCAAGGTATTTATGTTGGTCCAGAACGCACGGTAGAAGCGGGCTTTCGTTACCGTTTCTAAGAACGTGTTGATGGTAAATCCTCCCGCTTAGCTTATCACATTCGGTATCACGTTCTAAAACCACCCGCCAATGGCGGGTGGTTTGTTTTTGTCACTGGCGAATAGAATAATGCCTGTTAGCAACAGGCATTAGTTATCGCTACGATGAATCATCAACCTTCCTTTATTCCTGAAATCAAATAATACGTATTATCATTTGCTTTTGCAATTGAGAATTATTATCATACGCTTTTATGGGTACGCGCCAGAGCGTGTTTAATGCTGAACGTATGACGTGAAATACCATGCTGAATAAAAACTCGGATGTAAAAAGAAAGGGCGCATTTAATCGTTTAATGCGAGTGGCTCATACATACAGTGCCATGTGGGTATTAGTATTGCTGCTCTTTTTTTCAGTAACCGGAATTACACTAAACCACCCTGAATGGCAAAGCCAGCTTGGCGCAACGCAAAGTATCAGTGTGTATCCTTTACCTGAAACGCTGCGAACCTGGCCTACCGTTGCCGAACAAGCCGCGTACACCGACGCGTTAGCGACATGGTTACTCGGGCAGGGGGTAAAAGCGGTGAGTTGGCAATCTCGTTTTGATACGGATGAATTAGCCCTTGAACTGAGCTTTAAAAGACCTGCCGGTTATGCGTTGGCGATTGTCGATTTTCAGCATCAGGAAATTGAGTTAGAGCAGAAGTTTAGTGGGTATTTAGCCTTGCTTAATGATCTGCACAAAGGTCGTGATAGCGGTTTGCTCTGGCGCTGGCTTATTGATATTACCGCAATAGCTTGCCTCTTTTTTGCCTTAACGGGCTTTTATTTACTGTTAAAAATGCCCTCCAAGAAATCTATTGGTAATGGCCTGGCGTTGCTTGGCGGCATGATGGCAGTTTTAGCTTACCTAATATCGCTACATTAATTGTACTAGGAGAATCACGCACAATGAGAAGGATCCCCCAAAGTTGTATTGCAATCGCATTGCTTGCCTGTAGCCCATTACAGGCAGTAGAAGCAGAAATTAATGTGCATATTCCGCAGATTGAAACCGCGCAATACTATCGACCCTATGTTGCTGTCTGGATCGAGAATGCTGAGCAAGAACCTGTGAAACTCGTGGCGCTTTGGCGCAAAGAGCCAGATTGGTTAAAAGATATTCGGCGGTTTTGGCGCAAACTGGGGCGCAGTGATGCCGCCTTGGTTGATGCTATGACAGGCGCAACGCGTTCGCCAGGTCAGTATCGCTTACATTGGCAGGGTGACGATGATCAAGGCCAAGCCTTACCTAAGGGGAAATATACGCTCTATGTAGAAGCGTCGCGTGAACAAGGCGGACGAAGTTTACAAAAAATAGCGTTTGAACTCGATGGTAAGCCTTATCAGCTTCGTGCTACAGCGCTAGAGGAATTAGGCGAGTTAGTGTTCACTATCAAATAGGCACCAATCTTTAAAGTACTTCTTGTATACCCCCTATATTATTTAAAAGGAAAATTGAATGAAAAAGCTTTTACTTGCCGCAATCTTTACGCTGTCTAGTCAGTCTGTGTTAGCGCATACCTTATGGGTGATGCCCAGTCATTTTGTGTTATCGGGTGAAGATACCTGGATTTCAGTAGATGTATCTGCGGCGAACATGACATTTGTTGCAGATAAAGGCGTTTCACCTGACAGTTTACGTATTATTTTTCCCGATGGTCAATCTCAACCGTTTGCGCAACAGTATCAAGGTAAGCGTAAGTCACAGGCCGATCATCAGCTTGTGGCAGATGGAACGTATTTAATTGAAAACGGCGGTGCCCCCCGTTATTTCACCTTGTTTGAAGTCAATGGTGAACGTAAACGTATTATGGCAGATAAAAAAGCGGCGATGAGTGAGTTGCCTAAACATGCCACCAAGATCACGACTAGCCGCAGTCAGAGCAAAGCCTTGGCTGTTGTAACGGTCAATGCACCTAATCGCAAGGCAATCACCCCTAAAGGTGAAGGGTTTGAAGTGAATTTTGTGACTCATCCTGCAGATTATGTGGCAGAAGATGCAATACAGTGGCAGCTATTAATAGAAGGCAAACCCGCAGCGGGCGTAAAAGTTGAGTTATCTCGTGAAGGTGAGTTATATCGTAATAATGCTGCGCGGGTTACACTCGAGAGCGATACTGAGGGCAAGCTGCAGTTTACGCCAGAGCACGCAGGGCGTTATTTATTAGAGGCAAGCTATCAAGCCAATACGGTTACAGCGTTGGCAGACAACGAACGAGCCTCGCTTACCTTAACCTTTGAAGTTGGCGTGCCATAAGTAAAATGTGATCACCTTGGGATAACGTGGTAGGCCAAAAGCTCGCCACGTTATGCTGCTAAGAAAGAAATGGCTACCTTATTCGGCTGTTTTGATCATTTTTAAATGCGGAATATCATCTTCTAAATAGGGCTCGCTAGCGGCGTTAAAGCCTAATTCCTGATAAAAACGTTGCAAGTAACATTGTGCTGAAATATGGATATCCGTATGGGGCCATAAAGCAGTGGTTTCGGCGAGGGTTTTTTCAACTAAAATTTTACCTAATCCCAGTCTTCTGGCGGTTTGTGATACACAGATCCGTCCTATACCAGGAAAGCCCACAAAGCTGACATTCGGTGCCAAGATTCGTGAATAGGCAATCACCTTATCGCCTTTTTTTAACAAAATATGACGAGTTTCAGGGTGTAAATCTTTGTCATCCAATTCAGGATAGGGGCAGTTTTGCTCTACAACAAACACGTCTACCCGCAGTTGTAACAGTGAATAAAGTGTTAGGGTATCTAACTCAGTAAAGGTGAGCACCTGCCATTGCATCTTTTTCCGCCCTTTTGTTGCTATTGATACCGCACTATATCAGAGCATAGGCGCTTGATGCTATTGCCGTAAATCGGCAAAACGCGTCTTTACCTTAGTTTTTCCTTTTTTCGTCATAAAACTGCAAAGAGCAACTGGCAAGCTATGCAGTATTTTTTCTTACGGTGGCAACTAAAATGGCAAAACATACAGTAACCCAATTCGATATTTCTGGCGTTGAGCCACAGGCAAATTTTTCAGCCAATCCTGAGTTTCAGCAAGTATTAGACAATCGTTTGAGTCGTCGGCGCTTTTTGCAAGGTGCCGTTGCACTGGCGGTAGGCAGTTTTATTGGTACAAGTTTAACCGGCTGTGATAGCAAAGTGGCGGCGGTAAGTGCGGCAGTACAAAAGGGCTTGTTAGGTTTTGAAGCCATTTCGACCAACCGCTTTGATACGGTAACCGTACCTGCAGGTTACAGCGCTAAACCTTTTTTACCTTGGGGCACACCCTTATTACCCAATGCCGCGGCCTATAAAGGTGACGGCAGTAACACCGCGGCAGAGCAAGCCATGCAAATTGGCTCGCACCATGATGGCATGCATTTTTTTCCAATCGACTTAAAGCAAGGTGGCCAGAATTCCGAAGAAGGTTTGCTGGTAATGAACCACGAATACTGTGATCCAAAGATCCTACATGGTGCTGTTGAAGAGATCTTACCAAGGCCTGCATCACAAGTGCATAAAGAGTTGGCGGCGCATGGTGTCAGTGTCGCGCATATTAAAAAACAGCCTGATGGTCAGTGGCAATTAGTGCAAGAGAGTCAATATAACCGGCGGATCACCGGTATGACACCGATGGAGTTAACTGGGCCAGTGCGCGGCAATGCGAAAGTTCAAACGCAGTATAGTCCAGAAGGAATCGCTACTCGGGGCACTTTAAATAACTGTGCGCATGGTGTAACGCCCTGGGGCACTTATTTAACCTGTGAAGAAAACTGGGCGCTACTTTTCGTCAATCGTGATACCCGCATGCCGCGGGAGCATCGTCGCTACAGTGTCTCTGAAGAGCATAGCATTATGTACTGGGAAACAGCAGCGCGCGAAGATGCTGTATTACAGCGCTTTGATGCATCCAGTATTGCTGATAGTGCCACGGCAGATTTTCGTAATGAGCCCAATACCTTTGGCTGGATAGTGGAAATTGATCCCTTCAATCCGCAAAGTATGCCAGTAAAGCATACGGCTATGGGACGTTTTGCCCATGAGGGGATTATTTTTGCCAAGGCAGAAGTTGGCAAACCCCTAGTGGCTTATTCAGGTGATGATTCACGTTTTGAATATATTTATAAATTTGTGAGCGCCGAGTTGTATGATCCTGCTACCGCTGGCCCACATTTATTAGATAGCGGCACCCTTTACGCAGCGCGCTTTAATGATGATGGCAGTGGTGAGTGGTTGCCGCTCGATATTAACAGTGCCGATTTTAAAGCCAAAGCCGCTGCAGCTAAGGTAGAGTTTACTGATCAGGCTGATGTATTGCTAAATACCCGTTTAGCGGCCGATATCGCCGGCGCGACCAAAATGGATCGGCCAGAGTGGGGTGCTGTACATCCTGAAACGGGCGAAGTTTACTTTACCTTAACCAATAACAGTCAGCGTCACAATTCGCAGTTGAATCCCGCTAATCCGCGCTCCAATAACACTCAGGGCCATATTATTCGTTGGCGCGAAGCGTCGATTACGCGTTTTGATTGGGATATTTTCTTGTTAAGTGGTGAAGCTTACACTTATACGCCGCATCATCAGTTTATGCTGACTGAAGAGAATCATCATGCCTCGCCTGATGGCCTCTGGTTTGATCCAAATGGCTTATTATGGATCCAAACCGATATGTCTGGTGGCCAACTGCGGGAGGGCACTTTTGGTAATAATCAAATGTTGGTGGCGGATGTTGGCTCACACCAAATTAAGCGTTTCTTAGTTGGGCCAATCGGCTGTGAGGTAACGGGAGTGGTTATGACGCCTGATTGTCGCACCATGTTTGTCAATATTCAGCATCCGGGTGAAGGCTCTGGTCCCTACAGTTTTAGCAGTACCTGGCCTGATCGTGGCACGCGTCGGCCACGCTCTGCCACTGTGGTTATTACGAAAGATGATGGCGGCCTTATTGGCAGTTAAAGTGGTTAGTTAAAAGATTGGTAGTTAAAAGTCGTCTCGCTTTGGCAAGGTATTGCGCTAGCTGCAAAGCTTAATGGCGGATAATCAGCACTGTCCCAACTACGGTAAGCAGGGCGCCTACCCAGGCGCCCCAAGCTGGACTGCGTTTATATACCAGCCAGAGCATCGGTAAAACCAGTACTGGGCTTACCGAAGACAACATGGCGACCATGCCAGCATCGCCATGTTTCAACGCTTCTAAGATAAAGGTCATGCCCAGTACCATCGACAAGGTCGCATTTATTGCTACTAGCCAAAAGATCCGTCGTGTTAGGGGTAAATGACTGCGTGCAATGTTAAACCCAAGCAAAAAAATGGCGAGGTGCAGGATAAAACCTGTGCTCATACGTACTGCAGAGGCGGCTATCGCATCGATATTGGTGAGCATTAAGGGTTTCAACATTAATGTAGCAACCGCCTGACAGATCGCTGCCAATAACGCTAACGCGACGCCGCTGGTAAAACCGGTTTGCTGATTCTCCCAACGATGTTGCTCTGTTTGACGTTTGCCAAAAAGGATCGCAATCATAACGCCACTAACCAACAGTGAACTGCCCACTAAGCTTAAACCCCACAGCGTTTCGCCTAGCCAAAAATACGCTAACAATACCGAGAACAATGCATGTGTGGCAAAGAGAACGCCGGCACGCCGCGGTCCTAATCGATTCATCGCAGCAAAGAGTGCTGTATCACCAATAAAAATCCCGATAGTGCCAGACAATGCTAATAATCCAATATGGTTTAGCGTTAGGCTTTGCCAGCCATCGTTAACCCAAGCCAGTGCCCACAGCAGTAACATGGCGATCAGCATTCGATAGCGGGTAAACGCAAAGGCCCCAAGATGCGTGGCTGCTTGAGCTGAGAGTAGACTACCAAAAGCCCAACATGCAGCTGCCAGTAATGCTAAATATTCAAAGGGCAAGGGGGATACCAACCGAAAAATCCTAGTATAAAAGGAAGCGCGCAGGGACTCCACTAAAGATTGCCTGACCGGCTTGTACAGCGTAAAAAATTAAGTCAGGCATGGACTGGCAAGCGGCTAATTTAACGCTAATACTCTTTAAAACACTTTGAGGATAACATTGAATGGCGATATTGCAGTTAACGTCAGTGCGCACCCAAATCGCGTTGGTTGCCGCGAGCTGTTTAGTCATCGCGGTAGTATTAAGTATTGTCTTTGGTGTTTGGACATCACAAAAATTATTTCAGGTCAATCGACAACAAGGCAGTGAGCTTTTTTTGCAGCAAGTTAATCAACGGCTGACTACGCAATTACAATTACAAGCCGATCAGGTGGAATTATTACTTAATGAAGGTTTGGCGCGAGCGCAGACCATTGCCGATGGCATGAATGCCATGCTTGCCATGAATATGGGGTTAGAGCGACAGCATTATAGTCAGTTAGTGGAACAGGTTGTACGCAGTCACCCACAATTATTAGGGGGGTATTTGGTATGGGAGCCCAATGCGATTGATGGACAAGATACGGCCTTTCTCAACAATAACGCGCATTCGACGGCGGCTGGTCAATTTGGCCCCTATTGGACGCGTGATCCACAGGGACAAATAGCTTTACAGCCTGTCGAAACGCAGCTGCTTTACGATGACACGAAAAACGAACGGGGCTTAAGGCCCAGCGAATGGTACTTATGTCCACGAGATCGTAAAACACCTTGCGTCGTGGATCCGGCCGTGTGGCAAGTGCAAGGCGTACCTACTCTGATGACTTCTATTGTTTTTCCGCTTTATCAGCAGCAGCGTTTTATTGGTATTACCGGTGTAGATATTTCAATGGCCTTTTTGCAGCAGCGTTTACAGTTATTAGATCAACAATTATTTGATGGCGTGGGTGAATTACGGATTATTTCCCATCATGGTTACCTTGCCGCCGATACGCAACGGCCGAGTCAAGTAGGAGAAGCGCTCGCTGAAGCTGAATGGCAAGTATTGCGCGCAACGGTGCAAGGCGGATTAAGTAAGGTTGCGGAAGAAGGTGAGCAATTACGGGTATCTGTACCCATAAAATTAACTGCGTTCGGTACCCCTTGGCTACTAGAATACCAATTGCCAACAGCCGTTGCCTTGGCAGACATTAATGCACTCAATGATCGTTTAGCCGATGACTTTACCCAAAGTATTTATTGGCAAGTAGTGTTAGGGGCACTTATTGCGCTAGCAGGTACCGCCGTATTAGCGTTTTTCTCTGGGCAATTGGTTAAGCCGCTGCAACATTTAACCAAAATGGTGGATAAATTAGCGCAATCAGATGGCGATCTCACACAACGTTTAGCCAATGATCGTAAAGATGAGATCGGTAAATTAGCGCGGGCGCTCGATGTATTTTTATTAAAAACCCATCGTATTGTTGCGGATACTGCGACCTTAGTGGCTGAATTACAACAATCGGCTACGGTTAGCGCAGATATTGCCGAGCGTACGCATCAAGATGTGGCCCATCAACAAAAGGCCATTGAACAGGTGGCCACTGCGGTTACCCAAATGTCGAGTACGGCGGCAGAAGTGGCAACTCAAGCCTCCCTAACCGCAGACTTGGCACAAGGCGCTTCGGCCGCGGTGACGTTTGGTGATCAGGCGGTAGCCGATACTAATCGTATTGTTGTCTCTCTAGGGAGCAGTATGCAACAAGCAGCAAAAATGATGACAGAGCTAGAGCAGTCCAGTAGCAGCATCAATAATATTGTTGAAGTGATTCGTAATATTTCTGAACAAACCAACTTGCTGGCATTAAACGCCGCAATTGAAGCAGCACGCGCCGGTGAAATGGGTAGAGGGTTTGCGGTGGTAGCGGATGAAGTGCGCAATCTTGCGTCACGCACGCAGCAATCGACCGGTGAAATTCAGTCACTGATTACTGATTTGACCACAAAAACGCAATCGGTTGTCAGTGCTATGCAACAAAATCGGCAATTAACAGACGAATGTCAACGCAGTGTGCGCAGTGCGCAGGACAAACTGCAACAGGCCATTGGATCTGCGGCGCATATCACCGATGCGGCAACACAAATCGCCAGTGCGGCCGAGGAGCAAAGTGTCGTCAGTGAAGATATTAGTAAAAATGTGGTGCAAATTAGTAGCGCGGTGACTGGCTTAAGTAACAGTGCGACAGAAGGGGCTGTACAAAGCAATCTTATCGCACGGGTTGCGGGTGATATTAAAAACCAAATAGGGCGTTTTAAATATTAAGGCAAACGCCATTTTTCATCATACTAGGGCGTGTCATATGTAAATGGTGAACACGCCCGATATCGAATGACTCAAAAATTGTATGCCAATTGCAATAACAGGGTGTCTCGCCCCCACTTTTCTTTGAGGGTTGTGACATGGTACCCAAAAGCGATATCAATGAATTGCCAACGCGTTTTTAGCATAATTTGCCCATGCCAAAAGTGAGATTTTCCTTCCCAATCCCAAGCCGTTTTATCACCTGTGATAGAGGTATCGACTGCTGCGAATACAGACCAGTTTTCATTAAGTGGTAGGGTACGACTTAGCTGTAACACGTAATGTGCGCCACCAAAACCAAAATAATCCCAGGTATACCAGCCGTTTACACCCCATTGCCCATACGTGAGTTTAAGAGACACTTCTTGAAAATTTAAATCAGCACTGTAGCCTCGGCCATGATAGGTATACTGCGAAAACATGGCATCTAATGCGATATCGTCGCTCAGTTGCCAAAAATAACCAACATAGCCATCCAGTTCTAGGGTGGTGCCTTCGTCATAATCGACATTTGAGGTCCAGCCTCCAGCATACAGGCCATTTTCAAAACTGTACGTTAGCCCTGCTTGTAGCGCTGGGCGGTTGAGTGTTTGGCTTACCCCGTTAAATAGGTAATCACTCCCAAGTGTAACATTGCCTTGCCAATCTGCCTGGGTAGGCAAACTGATAAGCAGTAAGAGTGGCCATGTTGCTGTGGTCAATGCGCTTATCTTCATACGGTATCCAGTCAGAGATATGATGATAAAAGCATGGCTGCTAATAGCCACTTTGCAAGTTGTTAAAAAGATAAATTAGAAAATGCCTGATGATAAATAGCGATCGCCTCGATCACAAATGATTGCCACAATTACCGCATTATCTATTTGTTCAGCTAAACGCAAAGCCGCATACACCGAACCGCCAGAACTGACACCGGCAAAAATACCTTCTTCTTTCGCTAAACGGCGCATAGTATTTAGCGCATCATCTTGCGTAATATCAATCACCTGATCAACACGGGCGGGTTCAAAAAAGCCAGGTAAATATTCTACAGGCCAGCGCCGAATTCCCGGTATGCTGGCGCCTTCGGCAGGTTGTAAGCCAATAATTTGAATAGCCGGATTTTGCGTTTTTAAATAGCGCGACGTGCCCATTATAGTCCCTGTGGTGCCCATGCTAGAGACAAAATGGGTGATAGTACCACCGGTTTGTTGCCACAATTCTGGCCCCGTACTGGCAAAATGCGCGGCTGGATTATCGGTATTGTTAAATTGATCTAATACAATGCCTTTGCCTTCCGCTTGCAGTTGTAAAGCGAGATCGCGAGCACCTTCCATACCTTGTTCTTTACTGACCAAAATCAGCTCAGCGCCATAGGCACGCATCGAGGCTTTGCGCTCTTCGGTGGCGTTTGCCGGCATAATTAATGTCATGGGATAGCCTTTTATAGCGGCCGCCATGGCTAATGCAATACCCGTATTACCACTGGTTGCTTCAATAATACGATCGCCAGGTTTGATGGCCCCACGTTGTTCGGCCTGAATAATCATATTGAGAGCAGGGCGATCTTTGACAGATCCTGCTGGATTATTCCCTTCAAGTTTGCACAGCACTACGCTGTTGGTATGGCTGGCTAAGCGTTGTAGCCGCACCAACGGTGTATTGCCAACATAGGCTTCAATAGTAGGAAATTGCATAATATGCCTCGTTAATTCTAGTGTTATTTAGCACAAGCGGCAGATAGTCTGAGCAAATTATCACAGATAACCGCAGCGGCAATCCCCACGTTCAGCGACTCGGCTGCGCCAAACGCCGGAATTGTGATTTTGCGCGTTACAAAGGCGCCTGTTGCTGTACTTATACCGTTTGCTTCATTACCTAGCACAATTAATCCGCCTGTTTGTTGCAGCGGGAGTGTGTGCACATTCTCGCCCCCTAAATAGGCACCGTAAATAGGCAGTGTTGTCTGAGATAACACCGTGGTCAGCGGTAAATAATGCAATTGTACCCGTAAAAACGAGCCTTTTGCTGCAGCAATCACTTTAGGATTAAAGCAATCGGCAGTCTCAGGTGAGCAAACAATCTGATGTATACCGTACCAATCAGCAATCCTAATAATGCTGCCCAAGTTGCCTGGATCATTAATAGTATCCAATACTAACGTCCACGGCGTTGTCTCAAGGTCCACCTCAGGCCAATGTGGCATGGCGACCACTGCAAGGGCGGCATCGTTACTGCTAAAAGTACCAATTTTGACTAATTCATCTTCTGTGCATTGTTGCACTAAAGGTACGGTATGGAGCCTATCCGTATGTTTAGCCAAGAAAGAGGTCGTCGCAAAAAGCGCTTGCACTGTCCATGATGACGACAGGACTTCAAGTACCGCTTTTTCGCCTTCAACAAAAAACAGCTGTTCGGCTTTGCGATACTTTTTGGTATGCAGCGATTTGATAAGCTTGACCCATTTTTGACTGATCATACGGTGAACTTGAGTAAATAACGATAGGGCTATTTTACCCTAATCCCTCCAAAGGGTCTGCTAATTTTGCCACACCCCCTTGATGATAGCAGGTATCGTCTCCACGTATGTTTTAAGGCAATGTGAAACCATTTGATAAAACAGAGGTCTGACTTAAAGTCACGACGTAACGTTGTAAACAGGAGTAGCCTATGCAAGTACAAATTAACACTGATCGTCATATACATGCCGACGAGCGTTTAGCCGAATTTGTTCGCGATACCCTAAAAAGTAAGTTAAACCGTTTTGCCGATCATCTCACACGTATTGAAGTGCATTTAAGTGATGAAAATAGTAGCGTTAAACAAGATGGTGCAGACAAACGTTGCCTGATAGAAGCGCGTTTTGAAGGCCAAGAGCCGATTGCGGTAACTGAACATGCTGCCACAGTGGGACAAGCCATCTCGGGGGCTGCTGATAAAATGCAGCGCAAACTAGGTACGCTTGTTGGTAAGTTACGCGATAAGCATGGTCGTGTTGATACGCATCATTTTGCTGAGCCTGACGAAGTTGCGTAATCAGTTCTCTGCCTATAAAAACGCCGCCTAATTTAGGCGGCGTTTTTGTCGGTGCGTAGTGGTTATGTTGCTAAGAGGTTATAGCGGCTTTTTGTAACGCTGCTGGCCGTGTATCCAGGTTTCAACGGTTGTGGTTTGCCAAATTTTCTCGGCAGGGATAGAAAAGATATCCTGATCAACCAGAATAAAATCGGCCCAACTGCCCGGTGCTAAAGTGCCCATTTTGTCTTCCTGAAAAGCACCGTAAGCGGCGTCAACGGTAAAAGAGCGTAACGCCTCGACTAAGGTGAGACGTTGTTCTGGCAGCCAACCGCCAACCGGTTGATTTTGCTGATCTTGCCGGGTAACGGATGCGTGTAAACCATGGAAGGGATTTGCCAGTTCAACGGGGAAATCAGAACCACCAACAATGATGCTGCCTTGATCAATAAAGGTACGCCATGCATAAGCACCCCGTAAGCGGGCAACACCTAAACGATCACCTGCCATATTCATGTCTGAAGTGGCATGCACGGCTTGCATTGCCGGTAATACATGTAATGCCTTAAAGCGCGGAATATCTTGTGGTGAAACAATTTGCGCATGTTCAATCCGATGCCGACTCAGTTGTCTTGTCTCACTTGTACTCAGTTGTTCAAAACGGTCTAACACCAATCGATTGGCTCTGTCACCAATAGCATGAACATTGGCTTGGAAACCGGCGGCAAGGGTTAAACGCATAATTTCGGTAAGGGCATCGGGTTGCGTAACCAGTAATCCCTGTTGGCCTGGTTGATCGCTGTAATCGGCCAATAATGCAGCGCCACGGCTACCCAGTGCGCCATCACCATAGATTTTAACCGAGCGAATATCTAGCCAGTCAGTTGGATCATCGATGATACCTTGTGCAAACCAGTTTTGTAATTCAGGATCTTTAGCCGACAACATAGGATAAATACGCACACCAAGTTGCTTTTCTTGTTGTAGCGTTTGGTAAAGCTTCATCACGTCAGTATTCACGCCAGCATCATGAACCGAGGTGATCCCCACTGCATGTAAATGGTTAAACGCCGTTTTTAAGGCTGCACGTTTTTCGGTTGGCGTTGGGGCAGGGATTTTGCGCTGAACTAAGTACATAGCGTTATCAATTAATACACCAGTTGGCTCGCCATTGGCATCTCGAATGATTTCGCCGCCTGGTGGATCAATCGTATCTTTGGTAATACCGGCCAATGCCAGTGCTTTACTGTTAACCCATGCTGCGTGTGAATCGACCCGCACTAAGTACACTGGTTTATCGGCAACCATCTCATCTAGGCTGTTTTTGCTGGGAAAAGCGTTACTCTCCCACAACACCTGATTCCATCCTCGGCCAATAATCCATTGTTGCTGTGGATTGTTTTGCGCAAATGTCGCGACGCTGGCAGCCGACTGTTGTTCACTGACAATACCACGTAAATCGGCTTGATTAAGGTATTCTCCCAGCCCTAACACATGACCATGTCCATCAATTAAACCGGGTAAAACAGTTTGGCCTTTCCCATCAAGTTTTTTGGCGGTTGCATACTGTGCTATCAAGCTGTTATCGCCACGCGCAAGCACTTCCCCAGTTTCATCATCAAATGCTAATGCCTGAAAATTTACCAATTGCCGATTTTCGTCAAAACCATAGCCTTGAATATTGTGAAGTACCACTGGAGCAGCCAAGCTGCTTAAGCTACATAACGATAAAAGCAGAACCAAAGGTTTAATTTGCATACTCTACCCAGAAAACAGATTAAATGATTGTTCGACTATATCAGGGCTTGTTCATTTAGGGCATGCCACGCTACAGAATGACAAAAATGCCCGACGAAACGCCGGGCGAAGATTTAGACAGTATAACTTGATACCCTCTCTTTAGTTCTCGTACCCTTGAATGTCACCAATTCCTGGTGGTAATAAGCCTTTTAGCATGGTTGGCGTGTAAGCACCTGCATCGGTCCAGATCACCCAATCGATATCGGTTTTATAGCTGCTATTCCCGGCATCGCCGAGTTGTAAATAATTATCTGTTGCGTTGCTCGCTGGGCGCATGGTCACGTTCTCCAATACACCTAGCGGGGTATTATTACCCGCAACATACACAGCGACATTGCCTGTGGTTGGCGAGCTTAACGCGACGGTGAAATGATAGACGCGGTACTGCGTCATATCTAAGGGATCGGGTTCATTTGCTTTGCCTAGCGTGACAGATGAACCGTTATTGGCATTTTCAAGTTGAATACCGGCATTGTTACCATCACCACGCAAAACAATTTTCAAACGGCTGGTGGGTGTGGTTGCGGCAGTATCGCCAAAGGCGATTTCCGTTTCAAGCATACGCTGGCCATCGTTATTGCCTTTTATGCCCATCAATAGGGTAAAGTATTTTGGATAGACGCCATCAGCTCTGAGGATGCTTTCAATTTTTGCGCGGCTACGATCAGCGCCTGCGGCGGTGCTATCAAAGGTTACCGTACCATTGCCATTAGCCGTGAATAAGTTGGGTTCAGTGACACCTCCACTTTGCTGTAAAACAAATTGACTCGCACTACCGTCGGCTAGAATTAGGGCGCCTGCAGTAAATGGATCGGTGTCGGCGCTATAGCTAACCCAATCGACTTGGGTCGGTGGCAGGGTGGGATCTATAGGAACGGGTTCGGGTGCCGGCTCTTCAGGTTCAACTGGTGCAGGTGCGGGAGCTGGGCATAACCCTGGGCTGGGCGGAGTATTAATTTTTCCTACCCCCGCATAGCGTAGTACCGTTTCTTTCACCTGATGTACCGGAATTAAACTCTGCTGGTAACGATAGGGAACATTTAGCTCACCTGTAGATTGATTGTCATTAGCAATAACTGAACCAGGTGCGCCCGGTTCCCAGGTGATATTTTCAAAAATGTTATCAATCAACTGCCAATACCCCACTTGCTGGCTAAACATCGACATTACGGGGTTTTTCATATTGGCAAAGTGATTTTGTTCTACTCGAATAACCGCCCCCATGCGTGAGTTAATCCCACTTTCTATAGCGCCGTCATAAAAGTTGTTATAAATATGGCCTTTACCAAAACGAAACAGCGGTAAACGTGAATTAACGTTATACCAATGATTATGATGGTAAGTGAGTGTGCGTTCGTAGTTGTCGCTGTCAGAAGAACCGACTAAAGAGGTCTTCCAGCTATTGTGAAACTTGTTAAACGAGATAGTAATATGCTTGGCATCGCCCTTAGCATCAATTAAGCCATCATAATAATCTTTTACTTGATCAAGTGTTAAGCTGGTATCGTCCACTGTTAGGCTATTGTAAAGCTCATTATGATCAATCCAAATGTGACTGGCAGGGCCTTCAATACTAATACCATCACCGGGGGCATTCATGTTGGCGCGTACATGGTGAATACGCAGATTACGAATGATAACATTACGTGCTCTAACGATGTTAAACCCAATGCCGGCCATTTCACCTTGTGTTCCCAAACCAATGATCGACACATCTTGAATATCTTTGATATCAATGCGGGTATCTTTGGCATTTTGTAATGTGATGGTTCCGTTTACCCAAATGGTAAGCGGACGGGCGGGATCTTTACTTTTTAACGCCTCGATAATTTCTTCACCGGTGCATGCAATAACTTCAACGCGATTTTCACCGCTACCACCTGTGGTGCCGCCTTCTTCTGAAGCATAACCGTACACGGTATCTAAGTCTGTTAAGATCACCGCGCTAGTATTAGGAGGTGCGACGGGCGGGGTGATGATCACCGCGTCCCCTTCTACAGGATCGTTGTTATTACAGCCAACGAGTAGGCTACTAAGGAGTAGCGTTAACAGTGTTTTCTGATACATTTTTCTACCTTGCTGATTTAGTTTAATAATTTTATTTTTATTGCGTTAAAGCAATACGTTTTACCGTCCTGTCTACCGGTGGCATTTTTTGTTTAAAAAATACGTTTTGTTTTAAGATGGCCCGACAGTGTATTTCTTATGGCTAAAGAGAGTAATAAACACAATTTTTTTGTGGGCGTTTGCATTGTTATCTGGTAAAAGTTTCGTATCTGGTATAAAACTTCTAAGCTGCTTGAGGAAAGTTTTCCTTTTTGCCTTTTTGTGGAATGCGTGAGGGTGCAAAAAGTTATTTTATCACATAGAATGAACTTTCTTGCGCCAGCTATCTCTGATGTTCTGGCAACGCTTCGGATCCGTTTAAACGCCGTTTTTTTGCGCTTAAAACAACTTATGTCTAACTATAATGAATAAGAAAGCCTATTAATGTTAAACAGCCTATTTCTTGATTTTCGACGTCGCGTGCCGCGAGGCCATCAACGCTTAATGTTGTTATGCTTATTCAGTATCAGTGTCTTGTTATTGTGGCCATCTCCACAGCGTCAAGCGCAAAGTGGTATGGGTGTTATGCCACTACTGCTGGGAATAGGGTTACAGCATGCGCCGCAACAGTTGGATGCGTTGCCACTCAATCAATTTAGTTCATGGATCGGTGATAAATTACAAACCGACCCCGTTGAAGATCCCTTTATTAAGATTTACAACATCTCGGCGGGCGATAGCTTAAGCCGTATATTTTCTCGTTATAATTTGGGTTATCAAACCGTACAACAAGTTATGGCAGCTGATGAATCCTTGCTGGCGCTGGATGTACTTCGACCGGGTAATAAACTTACTTTGCAGTTAGATGACGCTGGGCAATTACAAAGTATGGAGCTGTACATACACGCAGGGAAAAAAGTACTTTACCAACGTGTTGCTGAAGATGAATTTGCTTACCAAGAATTGCTCGACGAAGGTGTTTGGCAAAAAGATATATTAGTTGGGGATGTGTTTGGCAGCTTTTATGTGTCTGCACAGCGCGCAGGTTTAAATGATGCCGACATCTATAATATCAATCAATTGTTTAAAGATCGTCTGAACTTTGCTCGTGACATCCAAGCGGGGGCGCAGTTTCAAGTATTACGTAGCGAAAATTATGTTGGTGAAGAAACCACCGGCCAAAGTCGGATTGAAGCCATTCGGATTTTAAACCGGCGTCAAGTATTAACCGCGTTCATGCATGATGATGGCCAATATTATGATGCTAATGGAGACAGCTTAGAGCGAGCCTTTTCGCGTGTTCCGTTGGCAAATCAGGCTCGTGTCAGCTCTAATTTTAATCCCCGACGCTTACACCCCATCACCAAACGGATTTCGCCACACAACGGTACCGATTTCCCATTACCCATAGGTACACCTATTTTAGCACCGGCAGACGGAGTGGTTACTCGAATTGAAAACCATCCTTTCGCGGGCAAATATATTGAGATCCAGCATTTTGGTAACTACAAAACCCGTTATCTGCACTTAAGTCGGTTTAATGTGCAACGTGGGCAGCGGGTAACACGTGGCCAACGTATCGCATTATCTGGTAATACTGGCCGTTCAACTGGCCCCCACCTACATTATGAATTGCACATCAATAATAGACCCGTTAATCCAATGACTGCGCATATTCCGTTAGCAAGGCCTGTTCCTGCTGAATCTAAATCGGCATTCGCAGCTAGGGTGAAACAGTTAACCGCGCAAATGGACCAGCAAACATTACTCGCTAAACAACAAAGTAATACTGAAGAGTCGGCAGCGGATTAACTGAGATTGATGCATTAGACATCGTAACCTTGATAGCTTGGCGGGTAAGGTTGAATAGAAATCGCTAAACCGATACGGTTGAATTAGGCCTAATACTCAGACATAAAAAATGCCCCATAACAGGGGCATTTTTTATGTTACAAAAGGGTATGATCTACATTGGGTTACCCATTAAAAACGTTACTGATTCGACGTTTTCGCCTCGTATTTTGCGGGTTGTCCAGCTGCTGGTAGCGATTGTAAAATAAATTCACGTAAATCATCGTTCGATTTCTTTAAGTCTTCATAACGTAAATACATCATATGGCCACTACGGTATCCTTTAAAGCTCATACGATCTTTCATTTTCCCGCTGGGATCTAACTGCCACATATTATATTTAGCATCAAAGTAATTGGTTGCACCGTCGTAATAGCCAGCTTGGGTTAATACGCGCAGATAGGGGTTTTGTGCCATAGCCTGACGTAAGTTTTCGCCAGTATTATCGTTGCTGCGATCCCAAGGATTAACATTACCGAACATATTGTATTTAACATCGGTCTTGTACTTGAGTTCGGTACGTAAATAATGATTTATTGCTGGGGTGAAAGAATGTAACCACGACGTAAGTTCAGCCCAATAATCTGGCCGCTCGCCAATATCGTTTTTATCAATACCCAGATAGCGCGAATCTAAGCGCCCGACGGTTTGGCCACGATCACGTAATAATTCTTTCCAAAAATAGGCAGTGCTAATATCTAAATTGGCACGCAATACATTTTGGACACTGATGCCAGAATAACGACTGACTTGCTCAGCAATACGCTGCTTATCGTCAGATGACAGAGAATTGCCTCGCGCTAAGGCTGGTAAATATTCGTTGAGCGTGAAGTTTTCCACTTCGGGTAAAATGTCATACAAATCTTTTTGTTGTAAATCAGCACTCAGCATTTTGTGATACCAAGCTGTGGCAGCAAAATACGGTAAGCGATTCGCAGCTTTAACTGGCCCTTGTCGCTCAATACCAATATCGGTTGGCGACACTAATACCACTCCATTTAAATACATCCATTCATTATTTTGCAGGGCCAAGGCTAAACCCGCGACACGGGTAGTTCCGTAGCTTTCACCAATTAAAAACTTTGGTGAGGGCCAGCGCTCATAGCGATGTACAAAGGTATTAATCCATCCTGCCAGATAATTCACATCGGCATTCACACCAAAAAACATTTTTTGCTGTTGATCGCGAGACGGCATTTTACCATCAGGCCCCGGGAGAACCCGTGAATAACCGGTGTTAACCGGATTCACAAAGACGATATCGGCGACATCCAGTACCGAGTAAGGATTGGTTTTTACACCATAGGGTTGCACAGGAAAGCCCTCGCTATCAATCACTAATGATTTAGGGCCGGTATAGGCAATATGCATCCATACGGAAGCAGAACCAGGACCTCCATTAAATGAAATGAGTAAGGGGCGATTACTGTTGTCTTTAATATCGCTACGCTGATAATAGGTATAGAACAGCGTTGCGGTAGGATGACCATTTTCATCCCACACCGGTTGAGTACCCGTGTGCGCTTTATAGCTTACGCGCTGGCCATTAATTTCTGTACGATGCTCCGTGACGACTGCACTGTCTACATCAATACTGATGGCGTGATTCTTCTGTTGACCGCTGTGGTGGGGGGCGGTGTTGGCCAGCGTGGGTTGAGCCAATATTAGGCTGGTTCCCAATATCATTGATACGAGGTAACGTTTTGCTTGCATAGTGTGTTCCAGTGAAATAAGTCAATGAGTGCTAAGCTAAAAGCAAGTTTTTAGTTTGGCGCTTTACAATACCATTTCACCATAACGTTAAAAATATCACAAACGAAGCGGCTTGCGATTGGTAACCGATTTATAAGATAGGTCGCAGGAGTTAACAAAATCACCAGTAGTAATGCAAAGCATTCTTAATTGTATATCCATGATATTAAACAAATTTTTGCTAAAAACGGTTCATTGTACTATGCTTGCAAACTGTATGCGTTAGCAGGAGTTGATTATGCAAGGCCATCCACAGATATTAAGTAAATTAAATGAAGTGCTTACCGCTGAACTCACATCCATTAATCAGTACTTTTTACATGCTCGGATATATAAAAATTGGGGGTTAAAAACCCTTAATGATGTTTGCTATAAAAAATCGATTAAAGATATGAAGCAAGCTGATGCCTTAATTGAACGTATCTTAATGCTAGAAGGCTTACCAAATCTGCAAGCGCTGGGTAAATTACGCATTGGTGAAGATACCCCTGAAATGTTGCAATGCGACTTAGACTTTCAGATTGAGCAATTACCGTTATTAAAAGAAGTTATAGCCCTGTGCGAGAGCCTACAAGATTATGTTAGCCGCGATTTGCTAACAGACATTCTGGAAGATGAAGAAGAGCACCTAGATTGGTTAGAAACGCAACAACATCAGATCACGATATTAGGTTTAGAGAATTATCTGCAAGCGCAATTAGGGGGTGAATAATGCAAGGAAACCAAAAGATCATTGCTGCCTTGAACACATTATTGGCGAATGAATTAGCAGCAATGGATCAGTATTTTATCCATTCTCGCATGTACCACGATTGGGGCTTACAAAAGTTATTTGTGCGTATTGATCATGAGTTTGATGATGAAAAAGGTCATGCTTCTGCGCTAATCGAGCGAATTATTTTTCTCGGTGGCACCCCAGACATGACGAAACGTGATGCCATTCATGTTGGGCAAGATGTTCCTGCCATGCTGCAAAACGATTTAAATGTTGAATATACCGTGCAAAAACTGCTGAAGCAGACTATGGCGTTATGTGAGCAGGAACAAGATTACGTTACCCGTAATATGTTACAGGGATTGCTAGATGATACAGAAAATGACCATGCGCATTGGTTGGAGCAGCAATTACGCTTAATTAAAATGTTGGGTTTACCAAATTATCTACAGGCGCAGTTATAAGTTTTAACTTGGTTTGTTTAGTATGTTTAACAGCGTTAAAGTGCATGGATGAGCAGTTCTAACACAACGTTTCATGACAAACGTTGTGTTATCACCTGTTACTTGAGCAAGCTTCTTCAGTGCTGCTCAATACGGATATATAACCATTGAAAGCGGATTGCCTGTTGTTGTAACCAATGATAACACGCACGCGATAAGCAATCGGTTGTTTGACAGTGTAAAGTGTGACTATTGCCATGCTCCCACGACTGCAGAATTTTAAAATGTCCTTTTGGCATTGTTCCTTGCCGACTTAACCATTCTGACAACTTTGCCGGAGCAATTTGCCCAGTATTTATTAGTTCTAAGGATGCCAGTGCCTGACATAGTGGCACCTGTTGCGATTGAAAACGCACAGCTTGGCAACCGGTTAAGTGCTGTTGGGTTAACCACAGTGCAATTTTGCTATAACTATTCTGTGGCTGTACCTCCAGTATGGATGCTGAGTTAAAGTGGTTTTGCTCACTTTCCAACGTTATTTCAAACTCATAGCCTAGATAGCATTCATTTAAACAGCGAAAATCTAAGAAGCGCAAATGGTACCAACCCGCATCGGTCGGAAATAGTCGATGCTGCTGGCAAGGCTGCTGTATTGCGGTTGGGTCACGTTGTAATGAGGGCCAGCATTCCGCGACCAACCCGAAAACCTTTCTGAGCATCGGCTTACTGAATAACAATGCATTTCTCCAAAGCACAGGGGGTAAACTATTCAAAAATGCGCGGATTTGCATTACCCCGAAGATGCAGTGCGAGCCACAAAGATCAAAAAAATCTCTTATTGATTCTCGACATCCGTTAATGGGAAGTATAATCATTTACTGCATTAATGCAAATGATTATCATTATTATATATTTGTGTCTCAAGTGATCATCTCGGTTGTGGGCTGTTATTAGACGGTGCATTGTTACCTCTTTTCCTTCAAGTCTTAGATTGACTCTCTTTTTCCACTAACGAAAGTACTGTATTGTTATGTTATCACATTGCTGTTATATTGTTATGATATAACATTGTGTTGATGGCTAATGATATTCTTCTCGGAGGAAAAATGATTAAGAAAAGTGCGTTAGCACTCTTAGTTGCGGCAGCGGTTAACGCACCGTCGGTATGGGCGAATTCAATTAGTGGTGTCGTTAAAAATGCGCAGGGTGCACCTGTGGCCAATGCCGAAATTAATGTAATTGGAGCAGCTGCCAGAACGGTATCTGATGAGCAGGGGCGTTTTACATTAACTGGCGTACCGGTCAATCAGGTCGAGTTGCATATTTCCGCAAGACGCTATGGTCATGCTAATGTTGAATTAACGGTGCCTTCTTCAGGTGTAAATAATGTCGAATTGGTTATCCAAGCAAGCACACTAGAAATTATCGATGTTACTGCCAGTCCCTTACATGCTTCAATAACCGAATCGGCTTTACCCGTGAGTGTCTTAGCAGGTGATCGTTTAAAGATGCAGCAGGCAGCAACGTTAGGGGATACCTTGCGTAAAGAAGTAGGGGTTCATTCTAATTTTCATGGCGGTGTTGCCAGTAGTCCAATTATTCGTGGTTTAGATGGTCCTCGCGTACTGATTATGCAAAATGGCCTTGATGCCGGTGATGCCTCTCGAGTAGGCCCTGATCACAGTGTGGCAACCGAAGCCAGTACTGCAACGCAAATAGAGGTATTACGTGGCCCAGCAACATTATTTTATGGCAGTGGTGCCATCGGTGGTGTGGTTAATATTGTAGATGAACGCGTGCCCACTAGCAGTACACCTCGTGCTGAATGGCTAGCAGAATTACAAAGTGTTGATTCGGCTAAGTTAGTCGCTGGCTCATTAGTTAATGGTAATGATAAGTACGCCGTTTATTTAGATGGTTTTTGGCGTGACACCATTAATTACAAAGCACCAGGTGATTGGCAGGGCGAGTTGCATGCCGAGCATGATGAGCATGCGGATCATGATCATGGCCATGAACACGATCATGAGGATGAGCATGCACATGACTCTGCTGCTGCCCGCCGCATTGCTAACACGGCGAGCACCAGTAAAGGATTCACTGTGGGGGGGAGTCGCTTACTAGAGAACGGCTTTGTGGGGCTCTCTTACGGCAGATTAGATCGTGAGTACGGCATTCCCGGCCATAGCCATGGTGGAGGGGAAGAAGAAGTACTCGCAGATAAGCAACAAGATCGCCTGCAATTGCAAAGCGAGTTGTTTTTTACCCATCCTTGGATCCGCCAAGTGAATAGCCGTTTAGCCTTTACCGATTATCAGCATGCTGAAATCGAAAATGGCGATGTTGGCACGGTGTTTAAAAATAAAAGCCACGAAGCACGTTTTGAAGTATTGCATCAACCGTTCTATCACTGGAAAGGTGGCTTGAGTGTGCATTACAAATACAGTGATTTTGAAGCGGTAGGCAGCGAGGCTTTTACACCACCGTCAGAAACAACCATTTTAGCGTTAGGTTGGATGACTGAACGGCATTTCGGACCAGTGTTGGTGCAGTTAGGTGCCCGAGTTGAACAAGTTGATTTAACGGCTGCACAGGTGCGGTTGCCAGAATTACCCTTGCATGCCCATGGTGGGGATGCCCATGAGCATGATCACGATCATGATCATAGTTCTGGTGTTGAGATTACACGCATTTTTGCTGTGGACAATCGTTATGCGCCTACCAGTTTTTCAGCCGGTTTAGTATGGGATTTTGCTGAAGGTTATAATCTTGGTGTGTCGGCTTCACGGTCTGAACGCGCACCTAGTGCGGCAGAATTGCTCTCGTTTGGGCCACACATTGGTACGCGTAGTTATGAAATTGGTTCATTGTTTCAACTTAATGCCGATCAAGATGGCTTTGAGTTAAACCGAAATGTTTTTGATATGGAATTATCGCGTAACCTTGACCTCACCCTACGCAAATTTAACGGCGATTTTGGTTTCGTATTAAACGCGTTCTACAATCGCGTAGATAATTATTTCTATCAACGTAATACCGGGTTATTTGCTGAATTTACGCATGAGCATGGCGAAGAAGAGCATGATCATAGTGATGATCATCAACACGACCACGACCACGACCATGGCCACAGTCATAGCGATGAACTGCCTGTGTACTTATTCGCTAACGAAAATGTTGATTTGCATGGTTTTGAAGCACAGTTTGTTTGGCAGCTTAGCGAGCCTTATCGTTTAACGGTTCAAGGTGATTATATTCGTGCTCGCCTTCGTGATGGCGGTGAATTACCGCGTACACCTCCTTTGCGTTTGATGACCGAATTGGCTTATCAAGGTAATCACTTTGATGCCGATTTCAGTATCAGTCGCTACTTTAAGCAAGAAAAAACTGCAGCGTTTGAAGACGCATCTGCTGCATACACCTTGGTTGACGCCAGTGTTAGCTACCGCTTTAACTTAGGGGCACAAGACCTAGTTGCTTATGTCAAAGCGCAAAACTTAACCGACGAATTGGCGTTAGTGCACACTTCCTTTTTGCGCGATATCACACCGTTACCTGGTAGGAATTTCTCAGTCGGTATTCGTGGCACATTTTAAATCATAACGAAAAGGCTGCTGGTTAAAGCAGCCAATAACAGTGAGAATTAGAGGAAATATTTATGCGTTATACAACGCCTTTACGGGCTATTTCAATAGCGGTGAGTGCGGCTTTGCTGGTTGCTTGTGGCGATACAGAAATCAATATCAATGAACGCGAGCCAGTCGTTATTGAAAATCCTGAACATGATCACGATGCCGTGAATACCCACGGTCGTTTAGTGATTTCAGCCTTAGATTCTGCGTATGTGCAAGTATTAGCGCTGCCAGCTAAAACCGAACTTGACAGCTTTTTAGTTACGGCAACGCCAAGTGCGCTTTATGCTTCTGGTGATTATCGGTATGCCGCAGTGGTGCAACGCACCCAAGATCGGGTTAACTTTATTGATGGCGGTTTATGGCAAGAAGATCACGCCGATCATTTACACGATTACGAAGCAGAACCGCGCTTAATGCCCTTCCAGTTAACGCAAGTTCGCCCTACACATTTTACGCAAGCTGAAGGTCAATTAGCCGTATTTTTTGACGGCAACAGTGTAACGGGAACCCCCGCAGGTGTGGCGGTTTTAACTGATGCTGATATTGGTGAAGATCGTACAGATTATCCAGAACTCACTTATGATACGCATCAGCATGGTGCAGCTCAGCCAAGAGGTGAATTTTTAATTAGTACAATTCGTGATGTCAACAGCAGTACCACACTGCCTGATAAGGTTGGATTGTATCATCAGCACAGTGAGCATTACGACCTAGAGCAAACCTTTACAGAAACGTGCCCTGGTTTGCATGGTAGTGCACAAAACCATGATTTCATTGCTTTTGGCTGTACTGATGGCGTGTTATTAATCGCGCAAACGGGCTCGACATTTACAGCAAGTAAATTGGCAAATTCCGACGCGCTAACCGGTTCGATGCGTATTGGTTCTTTAGGCGGCTTCCATAAGGCTGAGCATTTCGTGGGGTTTGCGGGTACAAGCATGTTCGCCATTCATCCAGAGGAGGGTGAAATGGTGGCGTTAGATTGGCAACCGGGTAATGCCACGGCGATTACCGGTTATGGTTTTGCTGAACAAGGTGAGAAGTTTGTATTATTAGACAATACCGGCACGTTAACCATTTTTAACTACCATGGCCATGATCATGCGGGACAAAATGCGTTTGAATTTGACAGTAAGCTTGCATTAAACACTAGTGCTAATGCCTTACCTACGGGGAGTCGTTTTGAGTTAGCTATTTCGGCAAGTGATGACAAAGTGTACGTGACCAATCCGATAACACGACAGTTAATGACGATTGATCTCCATGACGCTGAAATGGTGAGTGAAAAACCATTACCTTATATCCCTGGTAAATTAGTGTGGTTGGGGATTGCGAGTCCAGCAGACGCGCATCACGATCATTAATGTACGCCTACTAGTGCGTGTAGCGATGCGTGTTTCTAAGTAAAGGTTGCTGAACGCTTGCTGCCACATAGCAATGTTGGCTGTGCGCTCCAATAATGTAGTTCCTTGGTGTTGTTTTGCCGCGTAGCCTTGTGTTGCGCGGTTTTTTTATGCGGCAAGCGTAGGGATGGCAAGCAAGCGCTGTGCGCGTTCATGTTAATTTAATCTATTATCCGCGTTCTGTTCATCTTAAGTCCGCTTTGACGTTAATACTGGTCTTTTATACTTATCTCATCAAGCAATAGCTCGGTGCCCTAGTTAGGGTTTACTTTTAGCAAACGTAAAAGGTATAGATGATGACGTTCACAAAACTTACTTTACTCAGCAGTGCACTGTTTTTTGCAACCTTGAGCCATGCCACAGTAGCCAACAAAAGCCCAATTACGGAGGCAGAGTTACAAGCCGCTCAGCAAGCGTGGGGCAAAGCCTTAATTAGTATCAGCGATGCATACACGCAAGGCGGTCGTGCGCAAGCAGAACAAACCGCACGCGCCGTGTTAGATGCAGCTTACGGCTATAATTTAGGCGCTGTTTTATTTAAACCTACCCTAACCAGTGGTGAACAAACGTTTCGTACCACTTATGACGGGGCATTAGCGTACTTTGTCGGTGGCAACAGTACTTATGCAACTGATAGCGGTTTTGCCTTAAAAGGGTGGCAAGGGTATGAATTTACTAACGCGGCCGTGCATATGAACGGCGATTTAGCCTTAACCATGGGCCATGTAAAATTGACTAACAAAGACGGTAGTGTAACCACGGTAGATAAAACGTGGGGTTTCAAGAAAGATGACAACGGCGCCTTGCGCATTGTGCTGCATCACTCTTCGTTACCCTACAGCGCTAACTAAGTGTAACGTTTTTGCCACGAGTTCCCATTGATGCTTTGGCTGGTAATACCCTCTGGTTACCAGCCCTTTTTTTACCTAAATTTTGCAGCAATACCCTTATCGCGCAGCACAATAAACCCACTCATTCTTGCATAATGGCATAGCCTAACCCGCGACGCGTATGCAGTAATTTAACCATATGATCATCGTCAATTTTTTTCCGCAAACGCGCTAAATACACGTCAACGATATTGGTTAAGGGATCTTCGTTTAGGCCCCACACATTCGTTAAAATCCGCTCTCTGCTATATACTTTACCGCTATTGCTCATCAAGAGTTCTAAAATGCCCAATTCTTTGGCTGTTAAGCTAAGATCTTGACCAGCACGTTGCACCCGCATGGTGTCGAGATCTAGAATTAAATCGGCGACCTGCAATTGTCTTTTATGTTCGGTATGGTTACTGCGTTTGGCTAAAGCTTCAATGCGGGCAAGTAACTCTTCAAAATGAAAAGGTTTACCTAAATAATCGTCGGCACCTGCACGCAAACCTTTTACCCGCTCATCCACCTCAGACAGTGCGGACAGAATTAAAATACGCGCGGTGATTTTTTGGCTGCGCAGTTGCTGACAAATCGTTAAGCCATCCAAGTTAGGCAGCATTCTATCTAACACAATAACGTTGGGTTCAAATTGTTTAACTGTGTCTAGGGCATGGGTGCCATCGGTTAATAGTAAGGTCAGGTAACCCTCTGCTTTTAAACCACGGGATAGGAAACTGCCCACTTTTTCATCATCTTCAATAATGAGAACTTTCATCTATTACTCCGTAAAATAAAGGCAAGGTAAGTGTTACTTGGGTGCCGTTAGGGGTATTGGCGGCTAAAGTAATCGCACCATCGTGTGCTTCCATAATCGCACGGGCGATACAGAGTCCAATACCCAAGCCATCTGGGCGAGTTTGTCTGGCTTCGCTACTACGATAATGACGTTCGAATAAGCGGGCACTATCTTCAGGCGTGATACCAATGCCCTGATCAATCAACGTTAATGTCAGCTCTGCTTCAGAAACCTTAATAAGTAATTGCACATGCGGAGTTTGCTTAGCGTAATGCTTGGTATTTTCGGTAATGATCCGTAATACACTGGTAAATTTTTCAGCATCCAGTAGCAACCAATATTCATCAATTTCTTGCGCTTGCACTTGCCAACTCACCGTAAACACAGGTTCTAATTGTTGGCGTACCGTTTGTTGCGTTTGCTGCAAAAATACCGGTAAGGCTAGGGCATGCAGTTGGACTTGCAGTAATTTATCCTCGCCCCGCGCCAGCATAAGCAAATCATCAATCCGCCGGCTTAATTGTTGCGTTGCCGCCAAAATACGCGTAAAGGCTTCTTGATACTCACTGCTACTTTTGGCGTGGCCACGTAAGCTAATTTCGGCTTCACCCTGAATTGTGGTGGTTGGCGTACGGAGTTCATGGCTTATATCGGCTAATAATTGTTTTTGGCGAAACTCGGCTTGATGTAATTGCTCCAAGGCATGTTGTAATTGTGCTGTGCGGTCTTGCACTAATTTTTCGGCAATATGCTGACTTTGCTTTTCTTTCTCAGCAAAATCGGCGATATACCCTGACATTAAATTAAACTGTCGGGCAAGTTCAGCAAATTCAGCCGGGCCGGTTTCGCTAATTCGATGATGAAAATGCCCTTGTTGGAGTTGTTTCGTACCATTGAGTAATTGTTGTAATGGACGGCTTAACGCTTTCGATAAATGATAGCCAATTACAATCGCAAAAATAACCCCGGCGAGGCTAATCAGTGCAATTGTCAGTTTGACACGTTTTACCGCTGTTAAGGCTTCTTGTTCGGTAATACTCGCGCGTTGTTTTTGCTGAGCAATAGCTTGCTGTAGCAGCTCAGATAAGTCTGTATCTTGGAATTTATCAAACAAACTAATCAACACACGCCAGCGCTCGGTATCATTTTGATATTGTGCAATTTCACGTGTCTTTAAAGCATTTTCTAATGTTTGTAGATTGGTTTGCAGTAACGAAATCACTTTGACTTGCTGCATGGTGTGCTGTAAGTCCAGTTCGTGATTGTTTAATACTTGATCACGTATAGCGAGTTTATCAAGGGCATCCAATTGTTGCTGCATACGCACAAACAAGGTATCCCGAAATGACGTATTGGCATCTTCGGTAATAAGGTATTCGGCTAGCCATACTTTTAGGCGCTGTTTATCTGCACGCAAAGAAATAAACTCTGACAGCATTTGATTCGCAACGCGATTACGTTCTGTATGAAACTCTGAGTTTTGATGCGCCCAAAACGCGATAACCGACTGCAGTAACATGATCGCCAATAAGATACAGAGGGTTATAGCCAGTTTGCGCAGATACATAACAACGATACTCAACAATTATTGAGTATTCAGTATAAAGATTCGCCGCACGATGATCATGAAAAACAGGTTAACAATGACGACTTTTACCGTATTACCAAACCGGATCGAGCGTGAGTAACAAGCGAGGCAGTGCCAAACTGGGCGAGCGATGGCTTATGGCATAAGTTTGCATACCTTCCCAACCACTTCCTTTTAATAAACCGACATCGCCATGTTGCATAGTTTGGCAAGGCGCTGCTACATCTAATGGCCCAGCATGCCACTCAGTGGCAGGGCCTACGTAGGTACTGACTAAACGACATACCAGATGATCGGTATGAAATTTTGGGCACATCGGCTGTTGTAAAACGTTTAAACGTAGCCCAATCTCAGAGCAGTCCATTAAGCAGCCAAACATATCGGCAAGCTGTTGGATATCATTAATAAATGCGCTTTTCCCTATTACCTCGGGGAGAACTCTATCTAGTACCTCATTAATCTCGTGCAAAGCTAATCGGCGCTGTAAAGGTAGCTTAAGTGCTACCAGCAAGTGCTGAGCATACTGCTGCACTGGCTCAGTCAATTGCCGCTGCCAAACGCTGAGATTCACATCAGCCTCAAAGATATCGGTTAACACCGTAATATCACTGCCCTGAGACTGCCTAGCATTTTGCCATTGCAGGTCAGGGGGCAGGATTTTAAAGCTAGCTGCACGCATCGTTATTCAGTCTCTATCGAACCCTCAAAGGGGTTTGCTAACTGCTGCCAGCGGGTGATACCCATAGCGAGCTCATTGTCGGTAAGTAGTGCCGTCGCTAATTGTGCTTGCATAGCGGGTTTATCCAGTTGTTGGCCAATAAACACTAATTCTTGACGACAATCGCCATAGGGCTCCGTAAACTGCGCCATAATCGCTGCCTGCGATTCGGCATCCTCTGGCCATTCATCGCGCGGCACGGCCTGCCAGAACAAGCCCGCCATGCCATAGCGGGCAATGCCACCGGCCTGATGCCATTGCCAGGCATAATCGGGCGTTGCGGCCAGCCAAAAATAACCTTTAGAGCGCAGTAGTTTGCCTGTTGGCCAATCTTGATGTAAAAAGTCATAAAAACGCTGTGGATGAAACGGCCGCCGCGCGACAAAGCTAAAGCTGCTAATGCCGTATTCTTCGGTTTCTGGGGTATGCTCACCGCGCAGCTCCTGCAACCAGCCTGGCGCTTGTGCGGCCTGTTCAAAGTCAAATAAACCGGTATTGATCATCTCCGACAGTGCCACCTTACCGTGTTCTGCTAACAGTTGTCTGGCTCTGGGGTTTAGCGATTTTAAGATGGCTTGTAATTGTGCCAGCTCCGCTGCATCGACTAAATCGGTTTTGCTGATCACCAGCACATCACAAAACTCGACTTGTTCAATTAGTAAATCGGCGATGCTGCGCTCGTCATCTTCGCCGAGACTTTCGCCAGCGCTGGCCAGATCATTTGCTTCTTGATAATCCTTCAAAAAGTTAACCGCATCGACCACGGTAACCATGGTATCCAGCCGAGCGATATCCGATAGTCGGCTACCGTCTTCATGTTCAAAGGTAAAGGTTTCAGCAATCGGCAGTGGCTCGGAAATGCCAGTGGATTCAATGACCAAATAGTCAAAGCGGCCTGCTTTGGCCAGTTTGCCAATTTCCAGCAGTAAGTCTTCGCGTAAGGTGCAACAAATACAGCCGTTGCTCATTTCGACCAGCTTTTCTTCGGCGCGGTTAAGGCTAACATCTTTGTTAACTTGAGCGGCATCAATATTAATTTCGCTCATATCATTCACGATTACGGCAATACGCAAGCCCTCACGATTGTGCAAAATGTGATTAAGCAAGGTCGTTTTACCTGCACCTAAAAACCCAGACAAGACGGTAACGGGTAAGGCCAACTGAGTCATAGTGCAAAAACCTGCTAAATATTGATATGTTATAGTGTATCAATTATAGCGCTGGCGCAGGGCAAGTCCAGCAGATTCTTTTGAACAGAGGTTATCTCCTGCAAATATCAGTAGTTAACCTCTGCGAATAATGATGGCATGAATGCGTTTGGGATTTAGTTCTTTGCAAAGTATCAATAGTAACCAGGTTGTCATTAGGTAATTGTTTGTAAATAAGGTAATGGCATAGGGCGTGGTTTATTGACATTAAAGCCGTTATATCGATAAGCGATATTGTGGAGTTTACGTGCGATGAATATACCGAAGCCATCTCTAAATTAAATCAATATCGTGATAGTATCACATTGCCAACGTGTACCAAGCCGTTCTTCAATATGATGTCTAATGCATATTAACTGCCTAGTTTTTGTTACAACCTGTCTGTTATCCAATTGATAGGGCAATACTTGCAGTGGTATTCGCTTCGTTTTAGTATGCGGCAACTTTTAAAAGGTGAATTAATTGTGATGTTTAGAGTAGCCAAAATCTCGTTTGCGGTCGTTACCGTGCTGGCGCAAAGCCAATTAGCCTATGCTGAGAACGCCGAAACAATAGCATCAGCAGAAGATAGCAAGCTAGAACGCATTGAAGTCAGGGCCTATGGCTTAAAACGTGAAGTAGTGGAAATGGCCGGTCCTGTCACGGTATTGAGCGGCGAGGAGTTGCTGCGCCGGACCGACATTAGCATTGGTGAAACCTTAAAATATGAAGTGGGTGTGCATGCTAACTACTATGGCCCTGTCGCCTCACGGCCGGTGATCCGCGGCTTAGATGGCGCTCGGGTGCAGGTGGTGCATAATGGCATGGGTACCGGCGATGTCTCGCGCGAAGGGCCAGACCATACTATTACCGCCGATGCCGTAACGGCACAGCAAATCGAAGTATTACGCGGCCCAGCTACCTTGCTGTATGGCAGTGGCGCTATTGGTGGCGTGATTAACGTGGTCGATAATCGTATCCCACAGCAAATCCCTCAGCAAAGTGACACTATTCTACAAACCCGTTTTGGTACTGCCGCCAGTGACCGTAGCTTAAGCTTTGCCCACGATAACGGCGCAGAGCTGTTTGCTTGGCATATTGATGGTAATCTGCGCAAGGGTAATGATTATAAAGTCCCTTTATATCAAAACGATGCAGGTGATAGCAGCAAGCGTTTGCGCAACTCTTGGTCAGAGCATCAAGTGCTTAATCTAGGCTCCAGTTATATTGCTGAGCGGGGATTTGTAGGCGTCAGTTATGGCGTGATTAAAACCGAATACGGTTTGCCAGAAGGTCCCGCGGCAGAATACGAAGAAGGCGAATATATTAAGCTGAATCAGCAGCGTGTAGCGCTGGCCTCAGAATATCGGCCAGTAGACAGCCTGTGGCAAAGTGTTACTGCCGATATTGCCTTAACGGATTATGATCATGCGGAATATGAAGGCGGTCAACCAGGTACTGAATTTTTAAGTGAAGCGTTAGAGTTACGCAGTACCGCTACCTACGAGCTAGCAGAAAGCTGGCGCGGTATTGTCGGTTATCATGGTAATTTACGTGATTATCAGGCCTTAGGCGATGAAACCTTTACCCCAAATACCGACACCGACAGCCATGCGCTTTTTATGCTGCATGAAAAACGCTTTGGCGTGGTAAAGCTAGAGTTTGGTAGCCGCTATGAGCAGCTTATCCATCAAGCCTATGAGTTAGAGGATAGCCTAGGTAGCCGCGATCTTGAGCAAAAGTTTAATCTATTCAGCTGGTCTTTTGGCGCGGTGTACGATGTCCAGCCCAACCAGCAATTGACTTTATCTTATAGCCAAGCGCAGCGCGCACCAGCAGCAAATGAGCTGTATGCTAACGGTATCCACATTGGTACCCGCTCTTATGAGATTGGGGTAGGTTATGATGTGTCCAATACCAATGGTGTTGCGCAGATTATCCATAATCCTAATCTTGCCAAAGCTGAGCAGGCAAACAATATTGATTTGGGGTGGCGCGGCCAATTTGCTGATGTTAGCACCAACATTAATTTGTTTTACAACCAAATTGATAACTACGCCTTTTTAGCTAACCTTGGTTTTGAGATTGCCGATTTTGCGGCTTATCAATATCAGCAACAAAATGCCCGTTTGCACGGTATAGAAGCCAGTATCAGCTGGCAAATTACCCCTGAGCACCAAGTTACCTTAATTGGTGATACCGTGGTCGCGCGTTTGCGTGATGGCGGTTACTTACCGCGGGTTCCGTCCTACCGTTTAGGCGCTGAATATGCTTATCGGGCTGATAGTTGGGGCGGGCAGCTTGGATTAACGCATTATGGTAAACAAGATCGCTTAGCCGAAAATGAAACCCCCACTGCTGGTTATACCGTGGCAGAGGCCGGGGTTAACTATTATCTTGACTGGCAACAGTACGAGCTAATGGCCTTTGCTAAGCTGCAAAATATCACGAACCGGCTGGGTTTTGTGCATAGCTCCTTTATTAAAGAAGATGCGCCCTTGCCCGGTAGGCAGTTGGTGCTAGGGTTGCGTTTAAACTTTTAGCCCGATTAACAGGCTGCTGGGATAATTGCCAAAAGCTTGTTAGCCAAGCCATGACACACTTTCTTACAAAAGCCAGCGCTCTCGTGCTGGCCTCTTGTTAGCTATTTCGTTAGTATTACGCTACTTAATTTTTACATTTAAAGTAAAAAAGGATAGCGTAATGAAAAAACTATTTGTAATCAGTGCTGTAGCCTTAGCTGTCATCACCGGCTGTGCACAGCAGGGCAACATCCCCGCTGCAACCGAGTTGCAACAACAGCAAGCCGCCGCCATTCTGGTTAGCCCCAATGATCAGCGCCAATATAAAACCCTCACCTTGCCCAATAAATTAGAAGTGATTTTAGTCTCCGATCCCGCGTCTGAGAAATCTGCCGTGGCATTAAGTGTTGGCGCTGGTATGCTACAAGATCCGATGACGCAGCAAGGTTTGGCGCATTATCTAGAGCATATGCTGTTTATGGGCACCGAACGCTATCCTGATCCCGCCGAATATGCCGGCTTTATGAGCCAACACAATGGGGCATACAATGCCTATACTTGGTTGGACATTACCAACTATATGTTTGAAATTAATAACAATGTGTATGATGAAGCGCTAGATCGTTTTTCTGACTTTTTTAAATCCCCCAAGTTTTACCCAGAGTATTCTGACAAAGAGCGTAATGCGGTAAATGCTGAACAATCCATGCGTCGCGAGCAAGATTTCTTAGCGCAATTTGAGCTTATGCGCCGTATGTTTGGTGATCATCCCTCCAATCGTTTTTTGGCTGGTAGTTTAGAAAGCTTAAGTGACAAACCTGACAGCAAATTGCACGACGAAATGTTGAAGTATTACGACAGTTATTATTCAGCTAATAATATGAAACTGGCGATGGTCAGCAATTTATCACTGGCAGAGATGGAGCTATTAGCACTGAAGCATTTCGCTGCGATTGAGAACAAAGAGATCCCGATCCCGAAAGTGACAACAGAGCTGGATAATACGCTTTTCGGCAATAAACGTATTCATTATGTACCAAACCAAGACTTAAAGCAGTTACGACTGGACTTTACCATTCGAGATAACTCGAACCAGTATGCAGTAAAACCTAATGAATTTGTTACCTATTTGCTGGGTTCAGAAATGCCTGGTACCGCAGCTGCCCAGTTAAAAGCCGCGGGGCTTATTTCCAGTTTGAATGCGTCAGTAACCCCTGATTTATATGGTAACTATGGAAATCTTTCTATCGATATCAATCTCACTGATGCCGGTATGCAGCAACGTGAAGCCATTACCGCAGTGGTGATGCAGTATCTAGATTTAATTAAGCAGCAAGGTGTAGACAGCAAGTACTATAGCGAAATTAAAACCAGCTTAAACAACCAATTCCAGTTTTTAGAAAAAACCGATGGCTTTGGTTATGCCTCGCAATTAGCGGCGTCTATGTTAAAGCTTCCGGTTAAAGATACCGTTGCTGCGCCTTATATTTACGAGCGGTTTGACGCTGCAGCAATTAATGCTGTGCTAGAACAACTGATACCAGAAAATATGCGTGTTTGGTATATCAGTAAGCAAGAGCCGCATGATAGTGAATTGATCCGCCATGTGGGTAAATACAAAATTGTCGATATTAGTGCTGAAGAGCGTGCCGCATGGCAGCAACCGTTAGTGCCATTAAACCTGCCGCAAATTAACCGTTTATTACCCGAGAGTTTTGCGATTAAAGCACGTTCAGCGCAGCAAAAACCGGAGTTAGTATTAGAGCAAGCCGGTATTAAAGCGTGGATTTACCCAAGCCAAGTTTTTGCTGATCAGCCTAAAGGGCGCTTAGATATTGTTTTTAACAGTCCAGCAGCGCAGCAGGATATTAAGGCGCGTGTTGCCTTCTCACTGTGGCGTGATTTGTATAATTTAGAGCAAAGTGCACTGCGTACCGAAGCTGGCGCGGCGGGTATCGTTGCGTGGTTAAGTGATGGTAATGGATTAACACTTAATCTGGATGGTTTTACGGATAAACAGCCTTTATTACTTGAGCAATTACTTGCGGGTTTAACGCCAAATATCACAGCTGATGGTTATGCCCAAGCCGTCGATCGTTATGTGCGTGGGTTAGCCAACCAAAGCCGACAAGTGCCTTTCCAACAAGCGTTCTGGGCCTTCAGTAGCTTATACCGCGGCGGTAATTATAACCCAGAGCAATTAATCGCCACCGCTAAGGCAATGAGTGCAGCAGATCTGCAGCAAATTATTGCGCAAACCTTAAAGGCTAATCAGGTGCGGGTCTTCGCGTTTGGTAACTATGATAAGCAAGATGTGACGAATTTAGTCGCAAAATTAAGCGCTGCTCTCCCGCAAGAGCGCCAAACTACAGATTATACGCAAAGCCCATTTTGGTTACCTGCTGCAGGGCAAACAATCGTATTACAGCGTGATATTGATGTAACTGATGTGGCCTTGGTTGACATGCATGTACATCCAGAAAAAGGCATGGCAGCGCGTGCTGCGGCCAGCGTACTGGCTTCGCATTTTTCTAATCAGGCGTTTGATAAGCTGCGTACCGAAGAACAATTAGCTTATGCGGTAGGCGGCACGGCGATTGATCTTAACGATTACACTGGTTTTGGTTTGTACATTCAAACGCCAGTTAAAGGCCCAGCTGATATGCAGCAACGCTTTGACGAGTTTAAACAGCAATACTGGGAAACCTTACAGCAGGTTACGCCTGAACAATTTACAGCGTTAAAACAAAGTCTGTTGGTGAGTTTAAACGAGCCACCAAAGAATTTAGCAGAAGAGATGCAACCTATTGTAAGTGATTGGTATCGTGAGCGCTTTACGTTTGATACCAGAGCCAAGCTTATTGCTGCGGTAGAGCAAGTGACATTAGAAGATGTGAAAGCGTTTTACCAGCAAACCTTGTTGAACCCGCAAGCGGCCCGCATTTCTGTGCAAATGCGTGGCACCAGCTTCCGCGAACAACCGTTTGCCACCTTGCCAAACCAGAAGCAGGTTACCGATATAGCCGAGTTCCAAAAAACCATGGCTAAACAATAAGGTTTTGATGTTACAGGGCGTTTAAAACCTATAAGGCCGCAGTCATTAAACACTGCGGCTTTTTTACGCCTTTAACTACCTGTTTTAGTTCTGCTTTGTCGCCAGCCGTTTTGGGCAAGAATGACTCACGTTTAAAATAATAAAGCGTCGCATGATGGAGATCGACAGCCTGTACAGTGACAGAACAGCGTAACTTTTGTCGTTAAAACCAGGTTGCGCGAGCAGTTGGTTTATCGCATCGTCACAAACTCTTCGGCTGACGTTGGATGCAGCGCTACAGTGGCATCAAAATCGGCTTTAGTCGCACCCATTTTAATGGCAACGGCAAACCCTTGTAGCACCTCGTCCATGCCTTCACCAATACCATGTAAACCTACCACTTTTTCGTTCTCGCCCTGACAGACCAGCTTGAACGTGCTTAATGCGCGATGCGGTGTAATAGCGTTATACATGGCGGCAAAGCTAGAACGATACACTTTGATCTGCTCTTTGCCGTATTTGGTTATTGCTTCGGCTTCGGTTAAGCCAATAGTACCGATAGGCGGATGGCTAAAAACCACCGTTGGAATAAGGTCATAATCCATATGCGCATCGGGCATATTTTTATTAAATAAACGTTCGGCCAGCATCCGGCCAGCTTTTACCGCCACCGGAGTAAGCTGTGCTTCACCGGTAATATCGCCTACAGCGTAAATCCCTGACACATTGGTATTTTGATATTTATCGGTACGAATATACCCTTGTTCATCCGTCTTCACGCCCGCTGCAGCCAAGTTAATCTTGTCCGTGGCGGGTTCGCGGCCGATGGCCCAAATCAAACAGTCAACGTTAAATAAGATACTGCCGTCTTTAAGATGCACGGTTAAGCGATCTCCCGCGGCAGCTTCAACTTTTACCACGTCGCTTTGAGTATGTAATTGCAGTTTATCTTGCTGCATACGGCTAAGTAGCGCATCAGTTATATCTGTGTCGAAGCTTCTAAGTGGCCGATCCCCGCGGATTAATAAATGCGTATCCGTACCCAGTGCATGTAATACCCCAGCAATTTCTACTGCAATATAACCGGCTCCAACCACCACAGCTTTGGTGGGTTGTGTGGTTAAGGCAAAAAAGCCATCTGAATCAATACCTAGCTCGGCACCAGGAATATTGGGTCGGCTAGGTCTGCCACCAACGGCAATAGTGATATGATCGGCGCTGATGAGTTCGCCATTCACCTCTACCGTATTTTTATCTACAAAGCGGGCAAAGCCCTCAATCAGGTCAACACCATTACTGGCAAAGCCGCGCTGATAAGCGCCATGTATGCGTTCAATATAGGCCTCGCGGTGCTGCACTAAGGTCGCCCAATTAAACCCTTGCTGGGTTAAGTCAAAGCCATAGCTGTTGCTGTATTTAATCGCTTCAGCAATATGCGCGCCGTACCACATCACCTTTTTGGGTACGCAACCTACGTTTACGCAGGTACCGCCAACGGCTTTTGCTTCAATCACGGCAGCTTTCGCGCCACGCATAGCCGCACGATTGGCTGAGGCAATCCCGCCGCTGCCAGCACCAATTGCAAGATAATTATAATGACGCGTCATAAAGTAGCCTTATTAGAAAATATACCGAAGCCAATACGTGTAGATATAGGGTGCAGGTTTACAGAATGCAAGGCTAAATCGATGGGCGACCTTGACAAAAGCAGCCCAAAGCCCAACATTGCTAAGATAATGTTTTATTAGGATGCAGATGTGATGACCACGGTTGCCAGTGAAAATATCGAAAACCCGCTATTAACGTTTACCGATTTACCGCCTTTTTCTGCGATCACGCCAGAGCAGGTGAAGCCCGCTGTAGAACACGCCATTACGGTTGCTCGTAACGCTGTTGAGCGGGTCGTTGCGGCGCCAGATGTCAGTTGGCAGAGCTTAATTACTGAGTTAGAACAAGATAGTGATCGCTTAAGTAAATTGTGGTCGCCGGTGTCACATTTAAATTCGGTCGCAAACAGCCCAGAGCTGCGCGCGGCTTACGAAAGTTGCTTACCATTACTATCAGACTTCAGTACTTGGCTTGGGCAACATGAAGGCCTCTACCAAAAATATCAGCAATTAGCGCAAAGCCACGAATTTGCCAGTTTAACTACCGCACAGCAAAAAGTGATTACCAATGCGCTGCGCGATTTTAAATTATCGGGCATTGGTTTAGCTGATGACAAAAAACAGCGCTATGGCGAAATTCAAAGCCGTTTATCAGAATTAAGCTCGGCCTTTTCTAACAATACCTTAGATGCCACTCAAGCCTGGTTTAAACATATTACTGATGAGACCCAACTGGCAGGTTTACCCGAAGATGCGCGTTTAGCCGCCGCAGAAGAGGCACAAAATCGTGAGCTTACTGGCTGGGTGTTTAGCTTAGAATTTCCCAGCTATATTGCCGTAATGACCTATGCCGATGATCAGGCACTGCGGCAAGAGCTTTACAGTGCCTATTGCACCCGCGCTTCTGATCAAGGGCCAACCGCAGGCCAATTCGACAATACTGCCATTATTGAAGAAACCCTGGCACTGAAGCATGAATTAGCGCAATTGTTAGACTTTAACAATGCGGCTGAAGAATCGCTAGCAACAAAAATGGCGGAATCACCACAGCAGGTATTAGATTTTTTAACTGATTTAGCACAGCGCGCTAAACCGCAAGCCGAACGCGATCTAATTGAGCTGCGCCAATTTGCGCAAGAACAGTTCGGCGTAAGTGCACTGAATCCTTGGGATATTACCTATTATGCAGAAAAGCTTAAAGAAGCTCGCTATGCAGTATCCGATGAGCAATTACGGCCTTATTTCCCCGCGAATAAAGTGGTGCCAGGACTTTTCACGGTGCTAAATAAATTGTTAGGTATTAGTGTGCAGGTACGCGACGGAGTCGATGTATGGCATCCCGATGTACAGTTTTACGATATTTTTGCTGCCGACGGCACCCTGCGTGGCAGTTTTTATCTAGATTTGTACGCGCGTAGTAAAAAGCGCGGTGGTGCTTGGATGGATGATTGCCGTGGACGTCGCCTGTTACCTGATGGCCAATTACAGAGCCCTGTAGCGTATTTAACCTGTAATTTTAATAAACCGGTAGGCGGTAAACCGGCGTTATTTACGCATGATGAAGTGATTACCTTATTCCATGAATTTGGTCATGGTTTACATCATATGCTAACGCAAGTAGATGCGGCGGCTGTTGCCGGAATTAATGGTGTTGCTTGGGATGCCGTTGAATTGCCGAGTCAATTTTTAGAAAATTGGTGCTGGACGCCAGAGGGCTTAGCGCTGATCTCTGGGCATTACGAGAGTGGCGAGCCCTTGCCCGCCGATTTATTGCAAAAAGTGCTAGCAGCGAAAAACTTTCAATCGGCGTTGTTTTTAGTGCGCCAATTAGAATTTGCCTTATTTGATATGCGCTTACATGCGGATTATAACCCTGCCTTAGGGGCACGGGTACAGCAGGTACTTGACGAGGTGCGAAGCCAAGTCTCGGTGATCATTCCGCCACGTTTTAACCGTTTTCAGCACAGCTTTGGCCATATTTTTGCCGGTGGTTATGCCGCGGGATACTATAGTTACCTGTGGGCAGAAGTGCTGTCGGCCGATGCGTTCAGTCGGTTTGAAGAAGAAGGGGTGTTTAACCCTGTTACCGGACAAGACTTTTTGCATTGGATTTTAGAGCGGGGTGGCAGTGCTGAGCCGATGGAGCTGTTTAAAGGCTTCCGCGGACGCGAGCCATCTAATGAAGCCTTGTTAAGGCATATGGGGATCGCTAGCTAGCGAGGCGTAAACGTGCACTGTGGTCGGATGCTTCGATGCGGTGTAGCGGTTGATTCGCAATTATGACGCAAGCAAACGACTATTAAGGACTTTATTATGCGATTGTTCAAAGCAATCACTATCTTGGGGTTAACATTACCGCTTTTAGGGTGTACGCAAAGCCAAGTGATAGGGGAGGAGCGTATTGCGCCGAAACCCTTGATTGAGCAAATTGATCCACAAACGGATCCGGTACGTGCTATGCAGGCACACCGGCAACAGCAGGCAGCAGAGTTAGCTGATCCAGCCGTACTGCGCGCAGAAGTAATGCGTTTAATACGGGATACTGCTGCAGATAACGTGCAGCAATGCCTAGTCTTGCCGCTTGGGCATAAACCCTGTGGTGGGCCAGCAGAGTATGTGGCGGTATCGATAAAGGGGAAAGACGAAGGCAGCCTCTTACAAAAAATCAGTGCGTATAATCAGGCTGCGGAAGCAGATAATCTTCGAAAAGGCCTGATGTCGAATTGTGCTGTTGAAGATAAACCGGCGGTACAACTGGTAAATGGCAAATGTGTATTAGTTTCTGCGGTAACTCAATAACGTACACGCGGTGATAAACGGGGCTATAAGGGCCCCGTTTTTGTAAGGGAGACCACAAGTGGGGCAAGTGGAAACGTTTTCGGCAATTTTACAGCGTGCAGAAGCACGGAAAGGTGGGCCAGCGGCGTTGGCTGCCTTAGTGAGTAAACCTTTACCGGTGGCAACCTTGGCTGCCGTTGCAGACAATATATTATTGGCTGAGCTAACAAAAAAAGTCTTTCAATCTGGTTTTGTATGGCGCGTAGTAAGGCAAAAATGGCCTAGTTTTTGTGAGGTGTTTTTTGATTTTGACATTGAAAAGATGTTGCTGCTTAGTGACGAAATGCTCGAGCAAAAAGCACAAGATCCCCGCATTATCCGAAATTTAAGTAAAGTATTTACCATTCGCGACAATGCCTTAATGATTTACCATGTGCAACGTGAGCATGGCAGTTTTGCTAAGTTTATTGCCAATTGGCCCACTAACGACATTATTGGGCTGTGGGCATATTTAAAAAAACACGGTGCACGGCTTGGCGGTAACACAGGGCCTTATGCATTGCGTGCGATGGGTAAAGATACCTTTTTACTGACGCAGGATGTTGAAGCTTACTTAAAAGCGTATGGCGTGTTTGACGGTGGGATTAACAGCAAGCGCAGCCAGCAACAGATCCAGCAGCAATTTAACCGGTGGCAACAAGAATCGGGTCGTAGTTTGCAAGAGATCAGCCAAATCATCTCATACAGCGTAGGTGAAAATAGCGTAGGGATGCAGCAATGAGCGTTGCTACGCTTTGGCTTGATGGTCTTCCCACAGACTATGCTGACCACTTGATCCAGCGTTTTGGATTAGATCCCGCAACCGAACGTCCTTCCGGTTGGCACCTAGCCTGGGCCACGCAGCAATTGGTATTACGCCATACTGACTTGCCCAAGCAGGGCGATATTCTGGTCGATTTTGCCAGTGGTGCAGCCAATTATCGTCGGCAATTTGGTGGTGGTAAAGATGAAGCTATTGCCAAAGCATGTGGGTTAAACAAAAAACGCGATTTACGTATTATAGATGCTACCGCAGGCCTTGGCCGAGATGCGTTGGTGATGGCTAATTTAGGGGCGAGTGTCACCTTGGTTGAGCGCAATCCGTTGGTTGCGGCACTATTGCATGACGGGTTACGACGTGCAGCATTGCTCCCCGCCACTGCCGAACTTGCTGAGCGGATGCAATTATGTTTTTCTGCCGCGTCTACCGCACTGACTGAACTGCCAGCAGCCGATGTGGTCTATTTGGATCCGATGTTCCCACCCCGAGAAAAATCGGCCTTGGTCAAAAAAGAAATGCGCGCTTTTCATGATGTTGTCGGGAACGATACGGATGCGGATGCATTACTTCCCGCTGCGCTAGCGTTAGCCAGCTACCGGGTTGTGGTTAAACGTCCTGGATATGCTGATGTTCTAGCGGGCGTTACACCGCAATTGGTGGTGAAAGGTAAAAATAATCGTTTTGATGTTTATATAAAGCAAGCCATTAAATAAGCGAAGTACGCTTAAGTGCTTATAAAAATTACAGATTAAAGAGTACAGATTAAAGAGTACTGAGTACGAATCAAGATTCAAACACTAACCCAATAAGGATACATGCTCATGATTAAAGTAGGCGATAAATTACCCGAAGTCACGTTTTCACAATTAACGGCAGACGGTATGAAAAACCCGACAACTAGCGATGTTTTTGCTGGTAAAAAAGTGGTGCTTTTTGCTGTACCGGGTGCCTTCACGCCCACCTGTTCAGCGGCACATTTACCTGGTTATATCGCATTGGCCGATCAAATTAAAGCCAAGGGTGTAGATACTATAGTGTGTACTGCGGTAAATGATGCGTTTGTGATGAAAGCCTGGGCAGATAGCCAAAACGCTGAAGAAATTACCTTTTTAGCCGATGGCGGTGCTAGCTTTCATAAAGCCATTGGCCTGACCATGGAGACTGCAGATTTTGGTGGTGTGCGCTCACAGCGTTATGCCATGGTGGTTGAAGATGGTGTGGTTAGTTTATTAAATATCGAGCCGCCAAAGACGTTTGAAGTAAGCAAAGCTGAGATCATCTTAGCTGCGCTATAAACGATAGTGTTACACGACGATAGACGTTGTCGTCATATGGTGGGGCTAAGTCGCGGGTGACTATAGCCCCATTTGCTATTCAAAACAGGATTATGTGGCCTATTTATAAGTGCTAATGTTAGAACACCCCTAAGACGCACAGTCATCATGCACAACCAAACTGCACGGCTAAACTGCATAGCTAAAGTGCAAGGATAAAGTGCACGGATAGAGTCCGAAATCATAGCACATGAAAATACTACTCGGATTTATTCGGGCGATAGACGCTTCCCGGAAAGGTTAAGCGCCATTTTTTACGTATCGATAACCCCGGTGTTAGCCAATGGGTTAGCGCGAGTTTTCGTATATACCCTAAAAACGCTGGTGAAAGCGCCTCTTGTTGCTGTGTTGTTTTATGCAGTTTAAGTAATAAATAGGCCAAATTAAATTGCAAGATACCGCACCATTGTGAGGGTAACGCAGCATAGTGTTGTTGATTAGCCAGTTCGCTACTAAAGCTTTTTAGCGCCTGTAGCGAAGCCGGTTTTACATTAAACGTGGCACTGGCCGCATGTTCTCTGTAGCCATACAAAGGTTTTTTAATACAAAATACTGTTTGCGCGTACTGATACAATGCAGGAATCGCAATAAGGTCCTCGCAAAAACCGACGCCCAATGGAAAAGCAAAGTGAGGGATCTTATCTTTGCGATAAAAGCGTAATACTGAAAACCAACGATTGGCTTTAAACACGGTAAGTGCCACCTGGCGACACGGCTGTAAGCCGCTATAGCGATGTAAATAGCGCGCTTTACTGTGTGGTAAATCTGCCAGCGATCGAAAGCGCTTATAACCAATTTCAATTAAATCAGGTTGATGCTTGCTGATAACCCCTAACACGTTTTCGCTATAATCATCGAGCAAGACATCATCGGCATCAACAAATCCAATATACTGACCCCGTGCATGTTGAATCCCGCTGTTTCTGGCGGCACTAACGCCCGCATTCGCCTGCACAATAAGTTGATAGCGAAACGGCGCTTGAGACGCTGCGATATGTTGCTGGGCTATCGCAAGGCTATCATCGGTAGCGCCATCACAAATCAGCACGGCTTCTACCCCTGGCAATAACTGCTGTTCTAACGACGCCAGTAAAGGGACAAAGTTTTCGCCAACATTATAAAAAGGGACAATAAGTGATAAAGAGATTGTCTGGTCCATCAAATAACTGCTAATTGAATAAACATAATATCAAACCATGCTAGCAGCATTTTAGAAGCAGATCATCACTGCAACCGGCTTAACACAGCAAAAGACAAAATTTGAAAATATTGTGTCAAGCGCGCCCTGAACAGGTATTATTGTCCGTAACGAAGAAAAAACGCGTTTTTCGCGAACCATTTTTGCCTATTGGGCTCAGAACTGACCCAAAGTGCCGTCTGCAATAGAGGATTTTATGACTACAGTAAATGTGCTGTGTATTAAGTGGGGCAAAAAGTATGGCCCTGAATACGTTAACAAACTACATGCCATGGTGAGTCGTAATCTGACCTTGCCCTTTCGCTTTATTTGTTTAACCGATGACACGGTAGGCATTGATAGCCACATTGAGGTAAAAGATATTCCAGCGGTAGGTTTTAAAGACTTTGATGAGCGCCAACCTTGGACCTTTGGTCATGGCTGGTTGAAAGTGACCAGCTTTGCCGATCCACTGTATGATTTAACTGGCCCAACACTCTTTATCGATTTGGATGTGGTTATTGTCGATAATATCGATTGTTTCTTCCAGCCCAAGGGCGAGTTTTATGTGATTAAAGAGTGGGACAAATCAGATGACACCGGTAATACCTCGGTATACCGCTACGACATTGGTGCGCACAGCGACTTAATTGATTTATTGAAAAACCACAAAGAACGCGAGTTGGCTAAGGTGCGCAATGAACAGGAATTTGTTACGCAAAATCTGTCTAAACAAGGCAAATTGCAATATTGGCCTGAAGGCTGGTGCGTGAGTTTTAAACGCCATTGCTTACCTGGCGCCTTAATGTGCTGGTTTAAACCCGCTACCATTCCCAAAGGGGCTAAAATAGTCGCCTTTCATGGTAAGCCTAATCCGCCAGATGCGATTGCCGGCGTAAGCGGTAAATGGTATCGCCGGGTAATGCCAGTGCAGTGGGTAGCCGATTTATGGCGGTAATAGCCTTGGCATAGAATGTTGTGCACTTTAAATACAAAACCGCGCGAAATGCGCGGTTTTGTATTGTATAGATAAGGTTTTTACGTTTTATGCATGGGCTTCTGCTGCGCCTTAAGTTGTTGCTGATAAAAATGTAAAACCTCAGCCACTTTGGTGCTGGGATCAAATTGCGCCATAGCATAGTGTCGTTTTGCAATATCATGCTGCTGTTGCTGTAAACATTGTGCTAATTGTGCAGGATCATTTAGCGGCGCTAATGGGGTAGCAAAGTGCGGTTGTAAATATTTTGCGCCTTCTGATGCCGTTGCCACGATAGGTAAACCGGCATGCATCGCTTCTAAAAAAACTAAACCAAAAGGTTCTGTTTGCGCGGCACTCACAAACACATCAAAACAGGCCAGCCAATCTTGCGGGCAGGTGCTAAAGCCAGGCATGATGACACTTGCTGGCGCACTGTTGCGTAGCGCCTGCCAGCTTTTACCTTCACCAACAATCACTAAACGACTATTCGGGATCGCAGCTTGCAAAAACGCCTGTAACAGCACATCTTGCCCTTTGCTTTGCTCCACTCGCCCTAACGTACCAAATACAATCTCATTTTCTGCAATACCATATTGCTGGCGCAAGCGCTGGCGAGCATTTGGCGCTGCTGGTCGAGCAAGAGACCAATTATCAAGCTGCGTACTATACGGTTTTAAATGTGCAGGGATCGCTGCCAGTTGCCATGGCGCGATAGCAATAAGTGCGTCTAAATTGGCGTGTTGTTGTTTTTTATAATGAATATGTAAGGTGGCAACACGTAAACATAGGCCTTTTATCCCATGAAGTACTCTACACGCCGCACTTAAATGGGCATGTGCTACATCAGGCTGCAACTGGCGCAATAATTGGCGAGCACGGTAAATGGCCAGCCATTTAAAACCAGCAACCTGTACTACCTTTACCTTGTGAGAAACGCGATGCGCGATAGCATTAGGCCGATCTTCAGCGCCGCGTTTATGTAAGATCAGGGTAACGTCATGGTGCTCAGCTTGTAAATTTGCGAGCTCAACGGCATAGCGTTCGCTACCAGCAAAACTATGAGTCAAAATGATGTGTACAATTTTCATCGTAGGGTTTCTTAAATTAGCAGGCTAGGTGGGCACAGCACCAAATAATATGTCATGTTATACTAATTACTCTTTTGGCTAAAGTCTGCTGCTAATAGCCTTATGACAAATGGTTTTAGGTGATTAACCGCGTTGATAATACTTGTCTATTCATTACTACTTTATACTGCACTTCCTCTTATCGTAGTGTATTTTCTGTGGCGATCGCGCAAAGATCCCGCTTATCGGCAGCGTTTGCTAGAGCGGTTTGCTATTGGTTTAAAATCAACACAGCTAAAACCTGGCAGTATTGTGGTGCATGCGGTGTCGGTCGGTGAGGTGATTGCCGCCACGCCACTGATTCAGCAATTGCAACAGCAGTATCCAGCAAAAACGATAACCGTGACCTGCACGACACCCACGGGGTCTGCCGCTATTCAACGTCGCTTAGGGAGCAGTGTGCAGCATTGTTATCTACCGTTGGATTATCCCGGCGCTGTTAGGCGGTTTCTAACCGTGCTTAAACCCGAGCTGCTGATTATTCTTGAAACCGAGTTATGGCCTAACTTATTAGCTGCGTGCGCGAAGCGGGGTGTTCCTGTTGTGGTGGTAAATGCCCGTTTATCGGCGCGTTCGGCTAAAGGGTATCGCCGCTTTGCAGCATTCAGCAAGCCCCTTTTGCAAAACATCACCTGCTTACTTACACAAGACCATGCTAGCCGCAGGCGCTTTCATGCCTTAGGTTATCGTGGTGCCATATCGGTAACGGGGAACCTTAAATTTGAGCTGGCCATTCCTGCTACCATGACAGGCTTGCTTAACCAATTTCAATCTGCGTTTGCTAAACGTTTAGTGTGGGTAGCTGCCAGTACGCATGCTGGCGAAGACGAACAGCTTATTGCATGTTATCAGCAATTAAAAACACAGTTTCCCGCCTTATTACTAATGCTTGTGCCGCGTCATCCAGAGCGTTTTGAGCCTGTGGCCGAGTTAGTTCAGCATGCAGGTTTAAGTTTATGGCGACGCAGTAGCATACCGCTAACTTACGGTGCTGAAGATACTACCGGAGCAACACCGAGCGTGGCAGATATCCATGCTGATGTTGCCTTAGGTGATTCTATGGGCGAGCTACTGGCCTGGTATCAATTGGCCGATTTGGTGTTTATTGGCGGCAGCTTAATTGAGCGGGGCGGTCATAATCCGCTGGAGGCTATCTGCTTTGCCAAAGCGGTACAAAGCGGGCCACATATTTTTAATTTTAAAGAGGCTTATCGGCAATTACAGCAACAGCAGGCGGTAGCGCTGGTTGCCAACAATCAGGCGTTATTAAGTAATTGCCATCTGTTATTGGCCGATGCCAGTGCTCGTGCGGCGCAGGGGCAACGCGCTCAGCACTTTTTCTTGCAGCAGCAGGGTGCTACAGCCCGCACGCTAGCTACAATAGATTCACTTTTAACAGGACGTCGCATGTCTACACATGATATTTCAACCGCTGCTGCAAAGCTGCAACACGCTGGTTATCAGCAAAGCCAACAGCATGGCGCGCATTACTGGTTTGATCCGGAATTTTTCAGCGACATTCGCCCCCAGCATTTTCAAAGCGCATGGTGGCAACAGCAGCAAGCTGTTATTGGCAGCTCTACCGGCCGCAATACCGCCTATTTTGTTCAGCATGGCGAGCATAAGCTGGTGCTAAGGCACTATTACCGTGGTGGTTTAGTGGGCAAGGTGCTACACGATCAATTCTGGCTGCAACCTGTAACGCAAAGCCGCGCCATGCAGGAATACCAATTATTAAGCTGGATGCGTGCACAAGGCTTAGCCGTGCCGCGTCCCGTTGCTGCTAGTTATCAGCGGAGTGGCCTGATTTACCGCGCCGACTTATTGATTGAGCTAATTCCCGATAGCAAAGATTTAGCGGCAATATTACAGCAGCGCGCTATAACTCAAAGCGAGTGGCAAGCAGTAGGTGCAGCCATTGCGCAAATGCATCAGCTTGGGGTGTATCACTCGGATCTCAATTGCCGCAATATAATGCTCGATGCCAGTGGCAAAGTGTGGCTGATTGATTTTGATAAGTGCAGCCGCCGTAGCCCAGGGGAATGGACTGAGCAAAATTTAGCACGCCTATTACGCTCCTTTAATAAAGAAAAGGGCAAGCTGGCGGTATTTAACTGGCAAGAAGCCGATTGGCAAAGCCTGCAACAAGGCTATCAACAGCCGTTAGCGGCAGCCGTGCCGTTAGCCACAACAGAGCAAATTTAAGATGCAGCAGTGGGATGTTATTGTTATAGGTGCCGGTGCGGCGGGTTTGTTTTGTGCTATTGAAGCGGCTAAGCGAGGTCGTAAAACCTTAGTGCTGGATAACGGCAAACGTATTGGCCGGAAAATTCTGATGTCGGGCGGTGGCCGCTGTAATTTCACGAATATTTATGCCAGCCCGGCTAATTATCTTTCGGAAAACCGGCATTTTTGTAAATCGGCATTAAGCCGTTATACCCAGTGGGATTTTATTGCGCTGGTACAACAATATGGCATTCCTTATCATGAAAAAGCACTGGGGCAGCTATTTTGCGATAACAGCGCCAAAGATATTGTCGATATGTTGCAACAAGAATGCGATAAAGCTGGCGTGCAAATTGCGCTTCAGCAAGAGATCACCGAAGTAAGATTTGCCGATGATCAGTATCAGGTCGTCACGCCGCAACTTACCCGACAATGTCAAAGCCTGGTGGTGGCCTGTGGTGGCTTAAGTTTGCCCAACTTAGGTGCCACTGCTTTTGGTTTTCAACTTGCCGAGCAATTTGGCTTAAACGTGCTGCCGGTGCGTGCTGGCTTAGTGCCACTAACCTGGCAACCCAGCGATAAAGCGGTATTTGAAGAGATTAGCGGCGTGTCATTGCCAGTAACGGCAGAAGCCAATGATGTGGTTTTCCCGGAAGATATGCTCTTTACCCACCGTGGCTTAAGTGGCCCGGCGGTGCTGCAAATTTCTAATTACTGGCAACCTGGCGATGCACTTATAATTAACCTCGCGCCAGAACAGAACATCAGTGAATTTTTAACCGAACAGCAGCAACAACATCCAGCCCAAGAGCTGAAAACCGCGTTAGCGAAAATCTTACCTAAACGTTTAGTTGAAAAATTGCTAGAGCTACAGGTATTTCCAAACCAACCGCTAAAAGCGCTTAATGCCAAAAATATTGAGCGACTTGACCAAGCCTTAAGCCAGTATATTTTTAAACCCAATGGCACCGAGGGATACCGCACCGCCGAAGTCACGTTAGGCGGCGTAGATACCAACGGCCTTTCCTCCAAAACCATGGAAGCAAAAAACCAACTCGGCCTGTATTTTATTGGTGAAGTGGTCGACGTAACCGGTTGGTTAGGCGGCTATAACTTCCAATGGGCGTGGGCGTCTGGCTGGGTGGCAGGGCAGTATTGTTGAGCAGTAACCACTGCTAGCAGGCTTGATAGATGGCATAAAGTGCTTTGTTCTATAGGTGCTTTGTGTCAATTGCAGACATTTCCAGATACAAAAAGAAATGACTGTTATACATTGCAAAGCGGTCATTGCTTTAGCAAATACCAAATGTGTTCGACGACTTTAACTTGCACAATAATTTTAATCAAATCCTAACCTATTCGCGGATTAATGTGCTCGATGCTTTGGAAGCAGCAGAAAATTTTGAACTCTAACTGTCTAGTAAAAGCTGGGAAGTCCAGACTATTAACTTAACTGAGAAGTAAAAATATGAGATTTTTCTTAATCCTTATTTTGGCATCATTTTTTGTTGCATGTGATAGTCAGCCAACAATTGAAGAAGCTAAAACAAACTTTTATAAAAATAACCATTACTTTAATGAGCTTGCTGAGCTCTCGTGCAATCTTGGTAAAAAAAAACAAGCATTCAGTTATACAGATTCTTCTTATAGTTATAGTCCTAAAAAGATAAAAGAGCATGATAGAATTGGCGAGTTAGATATTTTATTAAAAGAAATCGGCGGTTACGTTGTCAACTATAAATTTACAGAATCTAATGGTTGTAGTTTAGTTGTTGGTTATTATGTTAGAGGGTTTGCAGGTAGCGGAGTTAAGTACAACTATAGCTTCAATAAACCTGTTGTCATACCTTATAGTGAAAATGAACATAACTTCGATATGATTAGAAAGCGTAATGGTCCTATAGCTTTTGATTTACAACTTTATGATGATTGGTTTCTTTCATACTCTCAAAACTAAAGAAGTATTTAATAATTTCAATTTGATGTGTAATACCAAGTTTTGGCAAACTACTCAAAGCCTGTGAGGAAAGCATCTTCCACTAATCGAAAGTTGAAGCATGCATGTTTCGGATGAATCAGATCACTTTTAGCTGTTTTCCGAGATAGCTGCTCGGAATACCGAAACGCTATTTTTTTATAATCAAATTAACTGGTAAAATAAGCCTGACGTAACCTTCCACACTGACAAAAATTTTCGCAAAGTGAGTTTCTTGTGTTTCTGGATCAGTCCACGGTATCCGCTTACTGGACTTTCGAGCTCTGTGTTATCAGTTATTACTGAGATTTTCAGTAAATCACTAGATTGTTGACACTGTAGGGCTTAAAAGACCTTACCACCATTTCTTAAATTGATTCAGACAGGTTATGCTTACAGCCACTTAATTAAGGACAATATGACCGGTTTTGCGTTAAAACTAGACATTTATATCAGGGTTATTGCGTGGGGTTGAATCTCTGCTTTTCGCTCATAGTGAAGATCTATTCGTGCCACAGGGGATACATCTAGTTTATTTCACCTGCTGTTTAAACTCGGGGGGCTCTTTCTCTAATCGTCAGCGATTTGGTCATGCCTAGTCAGTCTCTAGATATAAGGTCCCGTTCGTGGTGATGATCTTTAGCCATTGTTCTGCCTTATCAATTGCATCAGCCATTTCTTCTTGTGTAAAAACTGACTGCGCTTGTTCCTGAAACCAGCTATAGCGGTTATACAGCTCGTTATCGTCGGTAAGGTGTAAAATGATTTGATTAAACGCATAAGCTTGTAAGCGACCATCTTCGCCTACCGTTTGCGCGTAATGCAGTTGCGATAGCCTGATCAGCGCTTTGATGCTGCCGTGCTGTGCGGCAGAGCTCAAAAATTCCACTTGTTGTTTTACAAAGGCTGAGCGTTGGGTAAGGTACTCGTTACGATTAAGCCTGTCATAGCCTTCTGCTTGCATATATTGCTCGGGCGTTATCATTGCAATGGCTTCTTGAGCGGGGACGAAACCACGACTGGCCGCTAATGCTAGGTAAGTATAAAACTGGCTACGCTGCACGTTATCAACACCTAAACAAAACTCATAGCGTGCGGTAATAGCGGTTACTGCAGCGCCATAGTTATTAAACTGATAGGCCTCTTTCAGTCTTTCTTGTAAACCCGCGTCATCTACCGGCGCAAAACTACAATGCCGCAGATTCATTCCCAGTATATAAGCCGCCTCGTTATCGCCGCTTTCAGCGGCTAGTATTAAGCTGTCAAGTTGTTCAAATAGCGTACTTTCTAATGTCCATTTTGGCCTATGTACTATGCTTAGCAAGCGAGAATGGGGTTTTTGTCTGTCTGTAACAATCTCACCATAGTCTAGGCTCTTTCTCTCAGCAATTTGCTCTGCCACAGGCACAATGTTGATTGAAGTATCATGTTGGGATGGGGGGGTTGGATGCGGGATAGGGTTAACAGATGGATCCTCATCTGCACGAGCTAACCACAGTATGATCACTATCAGTAGCAGAGCTAACGGCAGCAACCATAATTTCCAGCCTAGCTTGAACGATTTTATTGTTGCCTGCACAAATGCCCTTAATAAAGAAAGCAGAAGACATCTTAAATAGGCATGCACATTTACAAAGCGACTAAGAACTGTCAACCATTAACTGTTCATACACCTTAAGACAAGCTTAATTGGCCGCAAGTCCATGACACTTACCGCCTTCACCTTTTACCGTTGCGCTTTCGGTGAAACAGCCATGTACTTAGCCAGTAAAGGGTGACTTCATTGCTATTTTCACCAGACGGCGACATTTTGGTGACATTCTCTCTGCTAATCTTACTCGTGTAGTGAAATGATGTAGTGTTGATTGTGATAAGACGCGCCACATGAGTGTGCACACGGCCAGTAATAATGCGAGTATGTCGGTCAAATTAAAACTGGCAGCCAAACCGAGCCATCAATTGGCTGATAAGGGCATTACCTTAGGTAAACCAATAAGGAACCGCAGATGGTGACTACGCTTGGTACTGCAACAATAAGCGTGTTAGTTGTTGAAGATAACCGCGATATTTGCGAGAACATTGCAGCTTATCTGGCAAAACATAACTATATCGTGGATTTTGCCTATAACGGTATTTCTGCGTTGCACATGGCGCAAGCTGGGCACTTTGATGTGATTGTGCTGGATCTAAAACTCCCCGGGGTAGATGGCTTACGTGTTTGTGAACAGCTGCGTACAGAAGCCAAATTAAGTACGCCGATACTGATGCTTACGGCTAGAGAAACCTTAGACGATAAGCTAAGAGGTTTTGCGGCGGGGGCCGATGATTATTTAGTGAAGCCGTTCGCCTTGCAAGAACTGCATGTCCGATTACAGGCGTTGAACAAACGCAGCCACGGCCGAACCGATAACGTAATAACAGTTGCTGATCTCACGATGGATAAAGCCACATTGCAGGTGCATCGTGCAGGGAAGCCCATCGATCTTACTCCGGCGGGCCTAATACTACTACAACGATTACTAGAGCAATCGCCATCGGTTGTCACACGCGACACGTTGGAAACCTTATTATGGGCTGATGAGCCACCCGACGGTGATGCGCTGCGATCGCATCTTTATAAGCTAAGGCAAGTTATTGACCGCCCCTTTGATAAGCCGCTGATCCACACAGTGCATCGCATTGGATACCGCATAAGCGAGGTTGATTAACGATGAATCGGCGCAGTTTACGCAAGCGCGTTGCCTTTGCTTTTGCACTGTGTATGACCTTACTTAGCGTGCTGTGGGGCTTTGCTTTTTTTGCCGCCATAAAATTAAGTGAAGATCGCGTTGTGGTGAATCAGTTGCAGCGAGCCGTTGAACACTACCCCGAATTAACAGCCGATATTCGTGGATACGACGATATTGCAAGCTTGCCTGAGTCGCTACAAGTATGGGCGCAAACGCACCCTGATGAGGGTATATACGAATTTGAACCTGAGGAATTGCACGTTGCAGTTTTTTCAGTAGATAACGCCCAGCGCCGCGCCTTTGTCGTGTTCGATGTTGCTGGCATTGAAGCTGCGTCATCTGAGGATGGCTGGTGGTTCCTGCTTATTGCTGGTGTTGTCGGCACCCTTGGCATGCTGGGCTTTGTGCTGGGTATGATGGTGATGGGTAGAGTTATCGCGCCGGTCGCCCAGCTTGCGCACATTGTTGCCGACATCGATTTAGCGAAGTTGTCGACTGAGGATGCTAAACGCATTAGTGCGAATCAGTTTGGCGATAATGAAGTAGGCGTGCTGGCTGAAACCATAGAGAAAACACTTCAGCGTATCAGTGCTTTTATTGCCAGAGAGCGCGAGTTTACCGATTCTGTTAGCCATGAATTGCGCACCCCTGTCACGGTAATAATGGGTGCACTGGAGTTACTTGAACACAGTGCGTTAAGCACGAACGATGTTAAGGCCTTAGATCGCATAAAACGGGCAACACTTGACATAAAAACGACGATTGAGCTGTTTTTGTGTCTTGCTCGCGAGGCTAACGACGGTGTTGATAATGAGGTGTTTTTAGTGTGGCCTCAGGTTAATAAGGCCATAGAGCAGCAACGCTTTTTGCTCGATGGCAAGCGTGTTGCCGTGCAGGTTGATGAACTCGCTGCCCCAGAAATCTGTGGTCATGCGCAGGCTTTTTCGATTGCAGTGAATAATCTGGTACGCAATGCGTTTGAATACACCCTCGATGGGCAAGAGCCCATCACCGTATGTATTAAACCGAACGAGCTGATCATTATAAACCCGGTAAGTAATGACGATACAACGCAGTGTTTGCGAACAGAAACCGTGTCAACACATGGTTATGGGCTGGGGTTAGGGATTGTGCAGCGGTTGTGTGAGCGCCATGGTTGGTCGTTTTTATTGCTAAGCCAGTCTACCCATGTTGAAGCACGTTTGTCATGGCCAGAGCATGACACAAAATCGCTTAGTACCAACCAAGACTAAGCGCCAACCAAGACTGAGTGTCAACAAAGACTAAGCGCAGTTAAATAATTTTTAAATAAAACAGTAACAAGTGTCGTAACGCGAGTTGGCATTTCATTCAAACTAAACAGGAAAGCTATTCTATGAAAATACGTAAACGGTTATTATTAACACTGTTTATCTGCAGCAGTGCCTTTCAAGTGGCTGTTGCGCAAGAAACACAAGCAGCCTTAGTTCCTCTACCTTCAATTGATGACTTCAGCAAAGGCAAGGATGGCTGGAGTTTTGGTTTAGGCGTTGGGATTGAGTACGAAACGGCCTATGAAGGTTCGGACGAGTTTGGCTTAGAACTTGAACCTGCGGGTGGTTTGCAATGGCGGCGCGGCAATGATGTATTTTATTGGGTTGGTGAAGCCATAGGCTGGCGCGGCTTGCGTGCAGACACCTGGTTATTCGAAGCCCTTGTAGGTTTTGATGAGGGCCGCGCTGAAAATGATTCTAAAAAAGGCTATCTGGATGGGCTTGGTGAAAGTGATGAGGGCTTTGAATTGGTGCTGCAAAGCCGTCGTGCCTTTGATAGCGATTGGCGGTATTGGTTGGTTGGGCGTGTTGTTACCGGCGGTAATGGCAATTTGGGGTTGTTTGGTGTGGGGCGGCGCTTTGGCGAGAAGTTGGATGGTTCAGGTTCTGAGGTGAATATTGTTGCAGTATTTCACGACAGTGAATATGCCAATAAAGATTTCGGGATCACCGCTGAGCAAGCGGCGGCATCGGGATTAGCGGCCACGAATATCGGCGGAGGCTTTCGTTCTATTGGCATCAATTATAATTATCGTCATTATGTAAGCGATAACTGGCAGATTTACGGCGAAGCGCTTTATGAGCATTTTAGCAGTGCTGTTCGCAAAAGCCCGATTGCCCGTGGTGACTTTGAAGCAGAAGTGGGTATTGGCTTTATTTATATGTTTTAAGCCGTTAATGTAACAGCACTTTTAACATGATGCTGTTACAGGATACCTACCGTGATGACCAGCAAGCTGAGTTCTCTGCATTTGGCGCTTCTTACCCTCTTAGCGCTGCTGGCATTTGCCGGTAATTCGTTGCTATGTCGGGCAGCGTTGGCACATACCTCGATAGATGCCGCCAGTTTTACCACCGTACGTTTAGTGTCTGGCGCCTTGGTACTGTGGCTGTTGGCGCGTCTGCATGTTGCCAAAACGGCGGCTAGCGGGCGAGGTAATGCTCTTTCGGCGCTGGCGCTATTTGGTTATGCAGCGGGGTTTTCTTTTGCCTATACCCAGTTGGATACCGGTATGGGCGCGCTGATCTTATTTGGTGCAGTACAAGCCAGCATGATTGGTTATGGTATTTGGCGCGGCGAGCGTTTAGCGCTGTGGCAATGGTTTGGTTTAGCGTTAGCCTTAGTGGGCTTAGCCTTACTGTTATGGCCGGGTGAGGCTGCAGCATCGCTGCCCGCTGCGTTATTAATGTTAGCCGCAGGCATAGCGTGGGGGATTTACTCGATACGCGGTAAAGGCGCTGGGCATCCTTTGCAGGTCACAGCCGGTAATTTTTTGTTAGCGGTACCTCTAACCTTACTGCTTAGTTTGCTTTGGCTAAATCACGCGCGGTGGGATGCGATGGGGCTGATGTATGCGCTGTTATCTGGCATCGTTACTTCAGGCCTAGGTTATGCCATTTGGTACAGTGTTCTACCAAAACTGGCGGCTAGCAGTGCCGCAACGCTACAATTAACAGTGCCGTTATTCGCGGCAGTAGCAGGTATAGTGCTATTAAATGAGCCTGTATCGGTGCGCTTGCTCAGTGCTGCCGTCGCTATTTGTGCTGGTATAGCCTTGGTGATTTTTTGTAAACACCGCCCAGTATAACTTGGTACAGGCTGGGTTGTGATACCGCTACGCTGTCTATTATGTACTGTTAAAATGATATTGTTTAGTGTGTCGTCTATAGCGTGGAAGGCGTCTGGAGTATGCGCCATAGAGTAGCGTGACTATTGGCTTAGCGGGTATTCATGTAGAATAACGATCATAGTAGTAAATAGACCCTGGATTTAATAGATGAAAAAGCTTTCTAAAGTACAACTAAAACAACAAGCTGCGGTAATGGCGGCGGTGACTGCGCTGGAGCAGCAAGCCTTAACCGAGCTAACTGGCTCAGTGCAATGTTGGTTTAGTATGGAGTATGAAGCTTTTCCGGGATCTTTATTGGTTCGCGTCCAATTTAGCGAGCAAACGGCTTTGGATGCTGCTCAACCGCTGTTGCTGCCATGGCAAAAGCGGTTGAGTGGTTTATTGCTGAAAAAGGGCATAGTACTAAAAGATTTACGCAAACATTTAGTGTTTACGCTAAACGATCCTGATGCTTAGTATGCTGTGGGCTAAAATCACTTAACTGTGACTAACCGTCAGTTTTTATTCAGTAAATAATCGAGCAATTGATAATAATCTTCAGCGGTTTTCACATCGTCAGGCTGCTCGCCATTCACTAAGTATTTACCGTTTACCACCAAGCTAGGTACGCCAGATAAGCGATTGTCTAGCATTTCACGATTAGCTTGCTCCATCGCAGTAATGATACTGTCAGATTTAAGTTGCTCGGCAAAGGTATCAGGATCAATTTGATGCTGTTGTAAAAACGCATTAATGGCATTGATATCGGGTAAGGCGTTTTTTTCAAGCCGTGTTTGCCGATACATGTCGAGTAATAAGGTTACTAAATGCCCGTGGCCATGTTGTTGTAAGCCATAAAAAATGCTGGCATCAATGGCCCAGCGATCACCTAACGCGGGGTGTTTGCGCACTAAGGTCACATTAGGATTGTTGGTTAAATAGCCTTTTAACAACGGCTCAAAATTTTGGCAATGCGGACAACCTAACCAAAAATATTCGGTTAGATAACGTTGCAATTGCGGTTCAATCACCGGTTTGGCTAATAGGTTATAATGTTGCCCCTCTTTAAACTGTCTTGCCGGGGCTTGGTTGCTGGCGCTGTTACTTTCGCTGGCGTTTTCTGTCACCGTCGCTGGGGGATTGGGTTCTGGCGAACAGGCACTTAACATTAAAACAGTAACAAGAGTCAGCCCAGATAACGATAATAAGCGCATGCGGTTTCCTACAACAAAAAACGAAAGTGCCTGAGTGTAATCAGTTTAGGCGCTAAGCACAATTCTCTTGCGGTCTGTCGAACTCCCGTTTTGTTACGCTTAGAGGTATGATAGCGTTTTACGTAAAGATAAATGGCGTTTATGACATATTTTCTCGGGGCCTATGCGGCTTCTCCCAACGTAACTGGCTGGGATCCGGTGCTGGAAACAGCCTATTATCAGCAGTTAAAGCAATTACCTCATCTTAAAGGCTTAGAGCATCCCTTCGTCGGGCGCTTACATCCACACGATGATCAGTGGTTTTTAACGAATATTGATCCGGCATGGGATTATGTGTTTACCACGATACCGGGTGTGATGAATGCGCTGTCGCAAAATCCGTCATTTGGTTTGGCATCTTTGGATGAAGCCGGGCGTCAGGCCGCCCTTGATTTTATGTGGCAGGCTAATCAGGCAGTGGCGACGTTGAATCAGCATGTGGGGCGAGCGGCAGTTACGGCAATTATGCTGCACAGTGCACCAGCTCGGCATAAAGCGGATGGCAGTGCCGCAGCGTTGGAGAAGTCATTAGCGGTCTTGCTCAGTTGGGACTGGCATGGCGCCCAATTATTACTAGAACATTGTGATGCGCTTGTGCCAGGGCAAAAGCCCTCTAAAGGCTTTTTATCATTACAGGACGAATTACAGGTGCTGGCCGCGGTGAACAGCCAAGTTCGACCCTTAAAGCCACTTGGCATAGTGATAAATTGGGGGCGTTCGGTGCTAGAAACCCGTGATCCCTCCGGTGCTTTGCAGCACATCGAGGCAGCAAAAGCTCACGGCGTGTTACAAGGGATAATGTTTTCGGGGATTTCAGATCAAGCCACGGCGTATGGCGCTTGGCAAGATAGCCATCAACCGATAAAAAACAGTGAGACCTTGTTAGTAGGTGAGCCCGGCTCATGGTTAACCGAGCAAGCGATACAACAATGCTTACAGACGTGTAATGGCATGGCGTTAACCGTATTAGGCTTAAAAATAGGTATACGTCCATTATCCGCAACATTGACAGAGCGGATGCAGTACTTACAGGCACAATTGGCTTTATTAGCGTCCAGTAATACGTAGAGATTGTGTTGAATAGGTAAATGATTCCTGTCCATCCCTTGCTTTAACCCTATGGTTTAATTGGGCTATTGGCATGATTGGTGTCTACATGGGCTATCTGTTACTGTAATGGCTGATAAGAACAGCAATAGGCGTTAATTAAGGTGAGCTATGTCAACATTGTTCAACGAACAGCATACTAAGCACCATCAATTAGCCGCGTTGATCATTGCGTCAGTTTTATTGGTGATTGCCCTGTGTTTGGCGCCGTTTTTACATGTGGTATTACCGGAAGTTAAACCGTTTTTGCCTATTTATGCTACGTGTATGGTGCTACTAGAAGGCCTTACGGCATATTTGCTGCTATCTCATTTTATTGCAAACCGGTTACTGTATTTTGGCGCAGTAGCCGCGGCCTATCTGTTTATGCTGCCGTTAGTGATTATTCAGCTTATGGTTTTTCCAGGGGTGTTTAGTCCAAGTGGGTTGTTAAATGCGGGCACTCAAAGTGCAGTATGGATCTGGGTATTTTGGCATGGCGGCTTTCCGGCCATTATCTTATTAACCCTGCTTACTGAGCGACGTGGGGTGCAATTGCAAGCAGCAGGTAACAATCTGCTTTGGGTTTGGGGGTTTTTGTTAGTTCCATTAGCACTGGGATTGGTCTTCGCGCTATTTGCAACGTGGCACAGTGATCTGTTGCCTACCTTGATCGATGCGAATAATTATCAGCAGTTATTACATAGCCCCTACGCCATTATTGTATGGTTGGTAAATATATTAGCTCTATTATGTTTGATCCGACGCAGTCAAGTCGGCGGTATTATGCCGGTATGGTTAAGCTTGGCACTGTTTGCAAGTTTGCTTGACGTAACCTTAACCCTTTTAGCTGGGCAACGTTACAGTGTGGGGTGGTATGCGGCTCGTGTAAGCAGTACCTTTTCGGCAACGATAATATTAGGGGTATTGTTGTGGGAAATGAACCGCTTATATCGGGATGTACAAAAAGACAATGTGCAGCTTTATCAACTCACTATGTTGGATGCACTAACTGGCTGTTTTAACAGACGTTACCTTGATAAGCGTTTATCTCAAGAGCTTGCGATTGCCGCCCGACAACAAAACTGCTTGGCCTTGTTAATACTGGATGTGGACTATTTTAAACGGTTTAATGATACGTACGGGCATCTGGCAGGTGATCAATGCTTGCAGCAGGTAGCAAGTGTGATGCGTGATACTTTGCAACGTCCTGCTGATTTTGTTGCGCGTTATGGTGGTGAGGAATTTGTCATCGTTTTGCCCGATACCGACGTTACAGGGGCGATGCAAGTTGCCGAGCGAATAAGACAACTGGTTCAACAAATGTCGATTAGTATTGATAACACTGCCGTGCATGTCACAGCAAGCTTGGGGGTGGCGGTAAGTGATGATGGGCATATCCTTGCAGCCGATTTAATTCAGCAAGCAGATCTGGCCCTGTATCAGGCTAAAGCGCAAGGGCGCAATCAAGTGCAACTGGCCATTTTGTAATGGCGAACAACGTAGAGGACACTATGAAAGCAGTAGGATATCAACAGGCGTTAGCGATCACTGATCCTGCCTCATTATTAGATATTGAGTTACCGCAACCGGTGGCAACGGGGTTCGATATCTTGGTAAAAGTGGCGGCTATTTCGGTTAACCCGGTTGACACTAAAGTACGTAAAAGAGCAGAACCGCCAGCTGGTGAATATAAGGTGCTAGGTTGGGATGCTGCAGGTGAAGTGGTCGCAATAGGCGAACAGGTTACCCGTTTTGCTGTGGGTGATAAGGTTTACTATGCGGGCGCGTTACAACGGCAAGGTTCAAATGCTGAGTTTCAGGTTGTTGATGAGCGTATTGTGGGCAAAATGCCCGCCAATTTAGGTTTTGCTGAAGCAGCGGCTTTACCGTTAACCGCCTTAACGGCATGGGAGCTGTTGTTTGATCGCTTAGAATTAGCGACACCCAGCTTAAAGCATCCAAAGCCGGTATTATTGGTTACCGGCGCAGCGGGGGGCGTAGGATCGATATTAGTGCAACTTGCACGTAAGCTTACAACGGCAACGATTGTTGCCACCGCTTCTCGGCCCGAGACGCAAGCATGGGTAACCGCTTTAGGGGCGCATTATGTGATTGATCATAACCAACCGCTGTTACCACAACTGCGCCATCTTGGTATTGACGCTGTGAGTCATGTTGCCAGTTTAACCCACACCGATCTGCATTATCCCGAGCTGGTGCAAGCCTTGGCGCCGCAAGGCAAATTGGCGCTAATTGATGATCCTGCTAATGGACTTGATATTATGCCGTTAAAGCAAAAGAGCATTTCTTTGCATTGGGAGTTTATGTTTACGCGCGCCATGTTTAACACGGACGATATGATCACGCAGCATCACATTTTGACAGACTTAAGCCGCTTGATTGAAGAAGGACAAGTAAAAAGTACCTTGCAACAAGAGTTTGGTATTATTAACGCAGAAAATTTGCGTAAAGCACATGCCTTACTTGAAAGCGGTAAGGCCATAGGCAAAATTGTGTTGCATGGATTTAACTAACGCTATCTCGGTGTAAAACATCGACAGGCACACTACAGGGTGTAATGTGCCTGTCTTTTTGGCATTTAGGCAATTTGTTGATCGTCAGTAAAGTTGCTGTAATACGCTTTAAACAGCACTTTTTCTAACGCTAAAAACATGGCTTGGTTAATAGGATAATGTTTACTTCCCAAGTCATAATCAAGTTGGTTTACTTGCTCTTTCGCCGTCATCATCATCGGTGGCGGTTGTTCAGTAAGCATAATTAAATGCTGTTGGTATTTCTCTGCTCTATCCTGCTTGATGATTTTACACACAGATAAAGACGCTTTTCCGATTTTGTCACGGTAACCCGCTGCACCAAACACCCGGCAAATACTGGGGCGTTGCTGATAAACCGAACACTGCCCTTGTTTGCCATCAAAGGATAAGCGGTGATAAAAAAAGCAGCCAGAAGCCTCTGGAAACTCTTCGAGTTGTGTCAGTGTCTGCTCTGCTTTACCCTGATCAAACAGATGTAATGCCAGCGGTAACATTTCCAGCACGGTCGCTTCAATCGTGGGTTGAGTACAACACTCTCCACAACTGCTACGGCAATTTAAGCCGCTTGCTTGCTGATAGCCTGAAAATGTGTCCGCTATTTCGCCGTACACAGCCTCAACACGACGCGATAATTCACGCAGCCGTTGCATAAAGACTCCAAACGAAATAACTAAGTTGATAAGCAATAAGGAACGGCGACATGCCGCATTGCCATTTTATGTGGCGATGGCGCTGTTACGCAATAGGAGGTAGAAAATATAATCAGCGCGTTACGGTTCGTTTGGGAATGGCCAGCAATACCATGGCACTACTACACAATAGGATCAGCAAGCCCATGTCTAACCAATACACCTTATGGCTTAAATAGCGTGTTTGTACCAATAATAAATTTAGGGTGGCTAGTGCGCTAAGTAATGAAAAACGCGAACTGTAGCGCACATGGCTGGTTAAACTGGTAAAAATGGCCTGAATCACGCTAATGGCTAGTACGATGGTAATACAAATAAATAATAAGGTTAGCTTGAGTTTACCGTTGGCATAGAGCGGGCTGAAGAGTAATGCGAGCGCCAAGAAGAGGCAGAACGTATTTAAGTACGCTGCATAGCGACTAATGGGGATTGGCATGCTAACGCGATGAAAAAGCGTTAATAGTACCAGTGCTAAACCCACCCCAATATAGAGAATTACCGGGTTTATTTCGGGGTTTAGTGGCCATAATAAATTAAAAGCGAGCCCATTTAATGTGCCTAAAATTAAGGAAAATGCCACATAAAAGCTTGCTAAGAAAAATAAAGCGGGTTGTTTTTGTTGCCAAGCTCGGCAAAGTGCAAGCACGATAAGCAGGATCAACGCACCGTGAATCATGCTTGCTAACAACATTTGTTGCTGCTGAGCAACTAAAAGCGCGTGCAAGCTAGCCACCGTAAGTTCAGTGCCCAATAAGGCGGCATCTTGTAAACGAACTAAATAGGTTCCTTGCTCGCCTTGCGCCAGTGTGATGGGTTGTGAAAAACTCAAAAAGGGCAACGCGCGTTCTACAAAGGGCAGATCGCTCCCGGTGTCACCTAAGTGTACAGCCGTTGGCAAATCGGTGGCTAATTGATAAAAACTGACGCGATCAGCTGGTAGAAAATGATAACTCAGAATAGCTTCCCACGGTTCTGGTAAGGTATTGGTAAGTTTTACCAGTAACCAAAGTGCTTGGTGTTCAGACGTTCGTAGTGTTGACTGCGTGGCATTAAGCGGTTTGAAATTATGGAAGAGTGCAGGATCCGACACCAAGGTATCTACTGTGATCGCGGCATCAAGCAACTGATAGTGTAATGCTGTTAAGCGAACCGGTTCAAGCTTAGCCTGTTGCGCTATCGGCACAGAGGTAACGTTGGCACAAGACAAGAAACTGATAAATAGCCACAACATGCTAAAACACTTGGCAATCCTTAGCAAAATAAACCTCTAATGTTACGTAATAGAAACGTCTTATTCACAGTTACTCTAGCAGAGAAGACGCCGAATTGGCCAGATAATCCCCAATTTCTTGCATAAATTCTTTGCCGTAGCGACCCAATTTGGTATAGCCCACACCCGATACGGCGAGCATAGCGGCATTGTCAGTAGGCAGTTTATGACACATATCAATGAGTGTAGCATCGCTGAACACCACAAATGGCGGCACATCGTCGCGCTCTGACAGCGTTTTGCGTAAACTTCTTAAACGTGCGAATAAAACCCTATCATAGTGTTGTTGCACGGTTTTGCTCGGCGCTTTCTCAGTAGTTTGTAAGCGTGGCACCGCTAACATTAGCGGCTGTTCACCCCGTAAAATGGGCCTTGCTGCAGGTAGCAAACGCAATACCGAATGCTGAGTGATATCTTGTTGTAGTAAACCAAAGTGAATTAATTGTCGAAAAATACTGAGCCAATAATCGTGGCTTAAGGCTTTCCCTAATCCCCAAGTAGATAATTTGTCGTGCCCGTGCTCTTGAATTTTTTGATTTTGGCTGCCTCGTAATACTTCAATAACATGATGCAAACCAAAGTTTTGCTTTACCCGATACACACAAGATAACGCTTTTTGTGCGGTTTCAGTGCCATCAAATTGAGTAGGTGGATTTAAGCAAATATCGCAGTTACCGCATGGCGTCTGTCGAGCTTCACCAAAATAATTTAGCAGCACTAAACGCCGACAGGTTTGGGCTTCGGCAAAAGCCGCCATAGATTGAAAACGTTGCCGCGCAACCTCTGCACGCGCTGGATTTTCTTCAGCCTCTAACCAACGTTTCATACGCACAATATCGGCCGGATCAAACAGCAAGAGCGCTTCGGCATTAACGCCATCCCGTCCAGCGCGACCGGTTTCTTGATAATAAGCTTCAATGGTACGTGGTAACTCAAAGTGCACCACAAAGCGGATATTGGGTTTGTTTACGCCCATACCAAACGCGACAGTGGCCACAATGATACTAATATCATCACGTTTAAAGGCATCCTGAACCTGTTCGCGTTGCTGTGCGTCGTGCCCAGCGTGATAGGCGGCCACGCGAAAACCGCGTTCTTGTAATTGTGTGGCAAGCTCATCCACTTTACGTCGTGAGCTACAATAAATAATGCCACTATTATTATCTTGTTGTTTTAAATAGGCTAAAAGCTGTTCGAGCGCGCGAAACTTTTCTTGTACGGTGTATCGGATATTAGGTCGGTCAAAGCTGCCGCGATAAATCAGCGGATCCTGTAAGCCCAATTGCTGCACAATATCGTGCTGTGTACCCGGATCAGCCGTGGCGGTTAAGGCCATTACGGGCACCTGCGGAAACGCCTGCTTTAATTGTACCAGTGCCATATAGTCTGGACGAAAATCATGGCCCCATTGTGAAACGCAGTGCGCCTCATCAATGGCAAACAGACTGACACCCACATCACTCAAACGCGCTAAAAATGTGGCTTGTAATAGGCGCTCTGGCGCAACATACAGCAGTTTTAATTCACCGCGGCGCAGTTTGGCAAACACCTCTAAAATATCTTCTCGGCTTTGGCTACTGTTAACAAATGCAGCGGCAATGCCATTGGCAATTAACGCATCAACCTGATCTTTCATTAACGACATAAGCGGCGACACCACAACGGTGACGTGCGGTAAATGGAGCGCGGGTAACTGGTAACACAGGGATTTTCCACCGCCCGTTGGCAGCAATACAAAGCTATCGCGTTGTGCTAGGGTAGCGCTAATAATCTCTGCTTGCCCGTCACGCCAGGTGTCGTAACCAAAGATTTGTTTTAAAGTAGGTAACAGTTGCTCAAGCACGTACAGACGTTCTCCATTAAAAGAAAGCGTATTGTATGCAGATTTTCTGTAAAGTTATACCCAAACGGGGCTAGCGGGCCACGATAACGGTAAAACGTGGTATAAAATGTTTTTTTGAGTAAATAAAAATATGACAACAGCAGAACTTTTACCCTATATCGCGAGCGTGTTTAACGACATGCCTTTTAATAAACTTTTAGGACTGCAGGTTACGCGTTTTGATGATGCGCTGGCAGAAGTGCGTTTTGAGTGGTCGCCTCAGTTAGTGGGTAATCCGCTGCAGAATATCTTGCATGGCGGGGTTATTTCCTCTGTGCTAGACGTTGCTGGCGGCTTAATGGCGGTGGCAAGTGCCTTAGATCGTGTACACCAAATCGCACCTGAGCAGCTGCAAGAACGTTTTGGCAAAATGAGTACTATCGATATTCGGACTGATTATTTACGACCGGGTCGTGGCCAAGCGTTTACTGCTACGGCACGGGTTATTCGCGCCGGGAATAAGGTGGCGGTGTGTCGTATGGAGTTACATAACGAACAAGGCGTTCATATTGCATTGGGTACGGGTACTTATTTAGTGGGATAAGTTAAGCCTAAGTTATGTAGTTGAGCAATGCGCGTTATCAAAGGCGTGTAGGGCAAGGCAAGCGCGTTAGGTTTTTTGCGAGAGTATCGCGTAGTATGATTGTGGATGCACACTCAGGTTTTATACATCAGGAGGGAGCCTTAATGCTAAATATCATTGATATTGCAGCGCTTGTTTGGTTTAGTGTGTTGTGGGGCGGTTATACCATGTATGCCAGGCGCCGCGCGAAAGTGGTAAGTTGTTTATCCTTTGAAATGCGGCGTAAGCGTAATGATTGGATGCAGCAAATGCTCAAACGCGACAACAAGATGGCGGATGTTGGGCTTATTTCAACGCTGGAGCGAAACGTAACGTTTTTTGCGTCGAGCTGTTTGCTCATATTGGCAGGTTTACTTACCGTGCTTACCTCCAGTGAGCGCTTAAGTGTGATGTTAAGCAGCTTAATCCCGTGGAGTATTCAAACGGAAACCCAGATCCAAATTAAGATTTTATTGTTAGCGTTTATCTATGTATTTGCCTTTTTTCAATTTACGTGGTCGTTACGTCAATATGGGTTTTGTGGTGTGTTAATTGGTGCTGCGCCTGATGGTCGAGCAATGCCTCAAGAAGAACAAGAAACTTATGCTAATCGTGCGGCGAAAGTGATTGATCAGGCTGGGCATTCGTTTAATTATGGTTTACGTGCCGTGTATTTTTCGTTAGCGGCATTAACGTGGTTTATTGATAGTGTGTTGTTTATTGCGGCGACAGTAGTTGTGATCATGATTTTAAAGCATCGAGAGTTTCACTCAAAAGTGCTTAAGTCTTTGCAGCAGTGTTAGTGGAAAAAATAGAGCTAGGCAGGTGTTCTACTAATTAGGGCCGCAATAGGCGGCCCGTTATGCTGAGTATATCGATCTTATGTGTTCAGGTTAGGGGTTTTCAAATGCTTTTACTACGCGCACCACACCTTCCACATTACGCGCAATGTTAACGGCTCTGTCTGCTTCAGAACCGCCGACAATCCCCATTAAAAACACTTCAGCGTTTTCTGTAACAACTTTGATATTTAAACCACTGACTTGCTCATCAGCAAGTAATTGGCTTTTTACCTTGGTACCAATCCAACTATCCCGGGTCCGCGTGGTCATAGAGGTGTTATTGCTGATCCGGATCTGATTATGGACGGTTTTCACGCTGGGGATATCTTGCACTAACCGCTGCGCTTGTTCACGTACTTGCTCACTGCTGGTTTGCCCAGTTAATAGCACGACACCATTATAGCTGGTGACATTTAAGTTACTGCCTTTTGCCGTCATTTGATCATCACTCAAAGCACGACGCGCCTTGATCACGATGCTGTTATCATCGATTTGTGATCCTAAGGTGCGGCGATCATTGGCTGCGGTGACGGCTGATGCGCCTCCAGCAACAACGGCAGCAGCACAGCCTTGTAGTAAAACAATGGCAGCTAAAATTGCGGCGATTTTAAGCATATTAAAACTCTCCTTGCTGTGGAAACAGCGTCATATCGATCAGTTCACAAAGACAATGTAGTAAAAAGGTGTAACATTCTATAACGCGTGCTGGCCGGTGGGCCGGTACTTTTAATTCGATATCTTGTTGATTTAATAGCCCCGATAGCTCACTGCTATTATCAACTGTTAGTGCAATGACCTTCATATCGTTGGTCAGTGCGGCTTCGGTGGCACGGATCAGGCTTTGCTCTGCGCCGTTTAACGAGATCACAATTAAAATATCCGCTGCTTGGCCTAACGCTCTTACTTGCCGTGCTAGATAATCGTAGTTTTGTTGATTAATCGGTTGCAAACTGGAACTATCGGCTTGCAGCGCAAAAGCCGGTAAGCACGGGCGTTCGGTTTCAAACTGGTCCAATAATAATTGTGCAAAATGGCTGGCCAAATTGGCGCTGGCACCTTCGCCACAACAGATAACTTTGCCACCATTTATCAGGGTGTTGACGATCATCAGTGCGCTACTTTCTATCGGGCCAGCTAATGCTTCACTGGTCGCGATCATGGTTTGGATATTCTCGCTAAACAGATGTCTGATATGTTCTTGCATCCTAATTCCTGTTAACTAAAGGCATTTTGTAGCCAGTGGTATTGATAGGGTGCTTGGCCTTCTATACCTAATACATCGATGCGACAAGGTTGTTGGGTTAACCCATGGCGTTGTTGATAAAATTGCACGGCGCGCAACAGTTTTTGCTGTTTACTGCGGGTAACGGCGGCAAGGGCCCCGCCATAAGCGGTACTTGCGCGGTATTTTACCTCAACAAACACCCAGTAGTGTTGGTGTCGCATTATTAAATCAATTTCTCCGGCTTTACAGCTAAAGTTTTGCGTTACTAACTGTAACCCTTGTTGCTGCAAGTACAGCAACGCTAGGTGTTCATACTGCTTACCTTGCTCATTCATACGTGGTTTTCACCTGTCACTTATGGCTCTTGTACGGCAGTAAGACGATTATTACGATAACTGGCCCAGCTTAATTGACGGTGAATGCTGCCGTCTTGGTTCACACTCAGTCGACCAGTAAAACCAGGATAACTTAAACTGGGTAATTGCTGCTGTTGCTTTAAGCTGCCAATTAACTGATAGGCGTCGTAGCCCATGGCAAATAAGCGTTGTAGCGTCTCATCTTGATCCGGAAATAGCTGCACATATTGTGCACGTACTTGTTGAATGTGTTGTTCGTTTAATAACCACGGCGTTTCGGTGAAGGTTAAGCCGTTTAAATCGCGCAGATCATTGGCATCTCCGCCACTACTGTAACTGCGTGAACTGGCGTAGATAGGTAAACGCGGCGCGTTTTGACTCAATGATACATCAACAAAGGGTTTAAACATTCTGGTTTGAATGGGATCGGCCAATAAATAAATAGCATCAATATCCTGACGGCTATGCGCTTCACTCTCAACCTTTCCTGAAATTAAGCCTGAAATTAATCGGATCCGTTCACGGCTACTGTCGGTTTCCAGTAACTTGGTGATCAGTGCTTCCAATTCTTGCTTGGCCTCAAACTGATGGCTTTCTGGAATAGGATGACCTAATGCCTGCCATTGCTGCACAAAATGTTGTTGCATGCGCTGACTAATGCTATTGCGAGCACTGATCACAACAGGGCGTTTATAGTTTTTTTGCGCAAAGAGCTGCGCCATTTGTGCCGCTTCGTCTTCCATGTTTAGGGCAAAATAAAAACGATCGGGTTGAGTTTGCCAGCGGCTATCACGGCTGTTTAAAAACAACGTGGGATAACGCCAATCGGCTAATTGGTTTACGGCCTCTACCTGATCACGCAATAACGGGCCTATGACAAAATCAATTTGCTGTGCGGCAAGTTGTTGTTGTAATTCTGGCAGAGATTGCTGACTGTCAATAAAAATAAGTTGTCGTTGGCTATTTTGTTCATTAGTGGCGGCAGCCAGTAAGCCATATTGAATGGCTTTAGCATGCTGCTGAAATTGCCCAGCTAAAGGTAAAAGCACTGCGATACGTTGTGGCTGATAGGGTTTTAGCGCCAATTGTTGTTGCAATGACAACGGAAATTGCGCCAGCTTTGGCAAATCAACATAACGTTGCTGCCATTCAGCCAATGCAAAATTTAACTGCTCTGGTGCGCCTAAATAGCTACGTACAATATCTAATAAGGCAAGCCAGCCCAAGGTACGTTGGCCGGCACCCACTTTTAAGTTGGTGAGTTCTGCATGACTGATCGCGCTTAATTGTTGCCATAATGCGTCGTGTAACTCGGGAAAGGTCGCAGTAACGTTATTGGTTCGGCTTTGCAGTGCATCTAATTGCAAAAGTGCACGTGCAGCAGGATAGGCGCGTTGTTGTTGTTGATAGAGTTGTGCGCTGGTCCATAAAAACAAGGGTTGATCAGCAGCGGGGATCTGCGACAGCGTGGTTTGTTGAATGAGCTGCTCGGCCAAAGCCAGTTCTTTGTGTTGAACATAAGCTTGCAATAACAGCACCAGATTGCGCTGACGAATTAACGTGGATTCGCTTTGGCGTAGGGTATCGGTAATGGCTAGGGCCAAGGTGCTGTTTTGTTCTTGCAAGGCGGCTGCAGCAGCCTTAAGTAACTGTATTTGCTGCGCTTCACCTTGAAATTGGCGTGCGTTGAGATACAGCGATTCGGCATCCTGTACTATGGGCTCAACCGGCTTGCTGGGCGTTAGCGTTGTGGGCGCTGGCGTCAATGTCGTCGTCGGTGTTACCGGCGTTTGTGCGCAACTGCTTAGCAGCGTCGCAGCGGTAACAAGAAATAGTGGCTTAAGTTTGCTGGTTTTCACAATGCACAGTACCATAGAGTTTGAATGGTGTTATCTTACTGACACTACCCGTTAAGCTCAAATAAATAGCGAAATATGACCAAACAAATCGGTTCTTTATATGTTGTGGCAACGCCAATTGGCAATTTAGCCGACATTAGCCAACGCGCCATTAGCACGTTAACGCAGGTTAGCTGTATCGCAGCTGAAGATACGCGACACAGTGGTAAACTTTTACAGCATCTGGGTATTAGTAATCGATTGTTGGCGCTACATGATCATAATGAAAAACAGCGTGCCGCCAGTATTATTGAAAAATGCTTGGCGGGCGAGAACGTAGCGCTTATTTCAGATGCGGGTACGCCGCTGATTAGTGATCCTGGCTATAGCTTAGTGCGATTATGCCGCGAAGCCGGTGTACCGGTAGTGCCTATCCCTGGGCCTTGTGCGTTAATTACCGCCTTATGTGCCGCAGGTTTGCCAACCGATAAATTCCAATTTATCGGTTTTTTAGCCGCCAAATCTAGCCAGCGGCAAACCCAGCTGGCAGCAGTGCCTGATAACGCTGGTACCATAATTTGTTATGATACCGCGCGGCGTATTTTAGATACCTTGCAAGATGTCGTCGCCGTATTTGGTGCGGAACGGCAATTAGTGTTAGCAAAAGAACTCACCAAAACCTTTGAGCATTTTGCCTTTGGTACAGCGGCGGATATCACCTTGTGGTTGACTGAAGATCCACAACGTTGCCAAGGTGAGATGGTGTTGATGATTGCCCCTGCGCCGGCCAAAGCCGATGAAGCGATAGGCGAAGCGGTGCAGCGTACCTTAAAGATCCTGTTGGCAGAGTTACCGCTAAAACAAGCCGCGGCCTTAACGGCGCAAATTCATGATGAAAAGAAAAATGCGCTTTATCAATTGGCGTTGAGTTGGCAACACTGATTAAGGTTAGCCAGCGTCGTTTTTCTCACGTATAATCCGTCGCGGAGTTAGCCAAGGCAATCGCTGCTTGCGCAAGCAAGGGGAGGAAAGTCCGGGCTCCACAGGGCAGGGTGCCAGGTAACGCCTGGGAGGCGCGAGCCTACGACTAGTGCAACAGAGAGCAAACCGCCGATGGCCCGTTCGTAAGTTCGGGATCAGGTAAGGGTGAAAGGGTGCGGTAAGAGCGCACCGCGCGGCTGGTAACAGTTCGTGGCACGGTAAACTCCACCCGGAGCAAGATCAAATAGGCCCCCTTTGGCGCGGCCCGCGTTGGGGGCGGGTAGATTGCTTGAGGCTTAAGGTGACTTAAGTCCTAGAGGAATGATTGCTACTCTGGCAACAGAGCACAAAACCCGGCTTATCGGCCAACTCCACTCTTTCTGGAATGTTCCTAATAAAAACCCCCGCATGTAGCGGGGGTTTTTATTGGGCGGTAGTCTCTTAAATGGGATTACAAAAACTTGTATTCCAGCAATAAGGTGTAAGCGCGACCCCGTGGATCGGCAATGCGCGGTTCCCACGCAGCGCCTGCAGCAAAGTCGTTTTGATGTGCAGTAAATGGCGGATCTTCGTCAAAGATATTTTTAATACCAAAGGTAAAGGTTACATCTTTAATTCCGGCGTAGCTCATACTGTAATTGTAGGTTGTATAACTACTGACATCAGGATTCCAATTGGCTGGAATATAGCTGCCATTACGCACGCTTACCGGTAACTCGTCTTTGTAGCCATCACGATACATTTGGCTGAAGGTATGGCTCCAATCGCCTTTCACATAACTGAGGTTTAACGTGTGTTTCCACTTTATCGGCAAGTTAAAGTAGCGCACATACTCACCTACCAAGTTTCCACTGTAGGGCAGCGTTTCCAAACCTTTTGATTTAAAACTATCGATATAGCTGCCATTCATATTTAAGCGCCATTTGCCATTGGCAAAGTCACCACTGAGGTTGGCATCCACTTCAATCCCACTGGTTAAGGTACCGCCTGAGTTAATGAAACGGCGGTCAATAGCAACGACCTGACCCGTGCTATCACGTAGCCAATTTGCTTGAAAGACATCGTAATTAGCAATTAACACATCACGGGGGGCTGAGCGGATAGTATCTGTACGCTCAATTTCCCACCAATCAACACTGATATTAAAATTGTCGTAGGGGGCAGCAACAAAGCCTATGCTTTTTTGTTCAGACTCTTCGGCTTTAAGATCCTCTTTACCCCCAAAGATTTCAACTGGGCGAATAGAGGCACAGCCGGCAATGGTTTCACTAGCTACACCGCTAGGACAGGTTGCAGGATCGGCTAAGTCTAAGCCGGTGTACTGTGATTCAGTGTTCCCATTAAAAAGTTGGTTAAACGACGGTACTTTAAACCCTGTGCTGTACGCGCCGCGTACTAAAAATCCTTCAATAGGTCGCCAAGTAAAACCAACTTTAGGATTTGTGGTACTGCCAAAGCCATCATATTTGTCATAACGACCTGCCAAACTAATATCTAAACTGTCTAGAATGGGTAAATACAGTTCAGCAAATACCGCTTTAATATCGCGGCTTACTTTATCTAATACGTTAGCATTATCGAACGGCGCATTAAAAATCGCCCGCATTTCAGCACGTTCGTCACCATTAAATTTAAATTCTTCGCGGCGTAAGTCAGCACCAATGGCGGCTTGAATTTCGCCACCAGGTAAGGCAAACCCCACTTCTCCACTGAAGGTCGCATCAAGCTGAGTCATGATAGACTCACCGCCATACAGTTTTACACCAGTGGCTGAAGCAGCATTAAGTGCGGCGATACCGGCAGCAGATTGGCTTTGTCCTGGTAATAAAAAGGGGTTAATTAAGCCACTGCCTAATACTTGCTGCAGCGCATCTTGATAATGATAGCCATTACCCAAGATTGAATCTGATTCACTGGATGCCCGAGACAGGCCCGCCGTGTAGTCCCAATCAATACCGCTGATAATGCCTTCAAATGCCGCCATTAAACGGTATGAGGTGGTTTCCGTATCGATTTGTCTTTCACCACACGCCATACAACGCCAGCGATAGGCAATACGTTGGCCATAGTTTAATTGGCTAGCACCAAAGTAACTGGCCAGTGCATTGTAGATGCGATCATAAGACTCACCAGTACTTGGATACCACGTATTTGGTCCAAATACGTTACCAGGTGATATTTGGTTAGGTTCAAAGGCTTTGCTAACATCAACTTTAGAGGCGACCAATTCTAAATAAGCCGTATGATTTTCGTTAAGTTTAAATGATGCGCGGCTGATCAAATCAACACTTTCTTGAGGCTGCTGAATGCGAGCAGCGGCTGGGTAATCCCAAGCACAGGCATAACGTGATGATTCTGAACTCCAAAGCCGTTGATCATAAGGGCCCATCATATCGCCACCACTGGCGCAGCCTGCTGCCCCAGGTAAATCCAGAATATTAATAGCAATAACTGATTGGCCATCACGGGGATCGCGTAATCCCGTGCCAATTAAATTGCTTTGGCTGGCCGGGCGGTTAAATACTGTTGCAAAGGGGGTGCCGCGAGTATCGGGTGATAAGCCACGTTCAGGTTGAAAGGTATTCGAAAACGCACGATCAGTGCCATTTAACGTGGCATTGCGTTTATACGATAGCGTGCCAAAGATATTCCAACCATCAGTATCGATATCTCCCGCACCAAGTAGTAAGTTGGTACGGTAAATATTACCACCGCCCGCTTCTGTTACATCGGTAAAAGCTGACGCTTCACCACCGGTGTAATCTTTTTTGGTAATAAAGTTAATTACCCCGCCAATCGCATCCGTTCCATACATGGCGGATGCACCATCGCGTAATACCTCTACCCGTTCTAGCGCAGCAAATGGGATTGAATTTAAATCGACTGCACGACCTTTTAAACCATGTGTGGCAACACGCCGTCCATTTAACAAGACTAAGGTCGCATCGGCACCTTGGCCGCGTAAATTTGCCCCTGATACGCCATTATTGCCTCGTTGCTCTTCTGACACGATGCCACCATTACTGGCGAGGTTGTCTGATGCGTTACCGGCAATGTTTAGTTGCATTAACAATTGCTCGGCTGAGGTGATACCCTGCGCATCGATTTGGGCTTTACTGAACACGGTCAGTGGCAGAGAGCCTTCAATGTTCGTTCTTTTAATATTGGTACCGGTAACTCGGATGCGTTCAACGTTGGCACCCTCCGCGTCCGGCAGCGCAGTTTCTTGTGCGATTACTGCGCTTGAGCCCAAGCCGGCAAGGGCAATGGACTGAATTAGCCTGTTCAACTTCATTGCGTTCTCTCCTGGATATGTCACCCTTTATAATTATTTCTCGCTTACGCTGCCCAGTTGAGGCGCGTTGTGCAGGGGTGTTGAATTTCTGCACAAAATTAACATAGCAATCTTTTATTGGTTTTGAAAATAATTTATGCTAAAAAATAATAATATTTGGAATATTTCATTCCGCGGAGTCGGTTTTGCTAACAGCCCTACCTGTACGTACCTATAATCACACCGGTCGATTGTTGATCTTTTGGCTATGCTATTGCTGTGTTGTGTTTAAAGCCGATGCTGAACCCTGGCAGTCAGATATTCCGTTATTAACGGTCGAGCACCTGCAGGTGGAGTATTGGTTGCAACGCTTGCCGCAGGCAAAGACCGTGCTACTGACGCCCGAACAAATTGCTGAACGGAATAACGATACCTTCGCATTACAGCCAGAAATGCGTGAAATAGCAGCAATACCTTTGCAACTTAGCCGAGCTGAATTAACGGCACGTATCCAGCAGGTGAGTGGCATACCCACCTCACCGCGTTTTTTAGCCGATGGTTCACCGGTGAGTGCGGCACAATGGGCTTCTATACAACAGCAGTTAAATAGTGCGGGCATTCAGGCACAAAATCCTACACGGTTTGCCTTAGTAACCCAACGTGCACTGATGTTAGCGATGCCAACTGAGTTACGCGTATTTAACGATGCGATGGCGTTAGATTTAAATCGATTACAAGAAACGGCCGTTTTTGTGGGTGAGCCCGTTGCGGTATTGCATCAAAGCACCGACGCACAATGGTTGTTAGTGCAAAATTACCATTACACGGGGTGGGTGAAGGCTGAGGCACTTGCGCTAGGTACGCGTAAGCAAGTATTAGACTATGCGAATCGTGAGCCGTTTTTAGTGATCACAGGCGCGAAAGCCATCACAAATTATGTGCCGCAACTGCCAGCAATTTCTGAGTTACAACTGGATATGGGCGTTCGTTTACCCCAGTTACATCCAGCACAGGTTGGGCACAATATTCACGGCCAAAATCCGCATAGCAGTATTATAGTGGAATTGCCGACGCGTGATGCCAATGGTCTATTACAGTTTACTCCAGCGTTGATTGCCCGTAATCAAGATGTACATCAAGGTTACTTGCCGTATACAACGGAACACGTATTGCGCCAGGCATTTAAATATTTGGGCCAGCGTTATGGCTGGGGATATGATTATAACAGTGTTGATTGCACCGGTTTTTTAGTTGATGTGTTTCGCACTTTTGGCTTATTGATGCCACGTAACTCTGGGCAACAGGGGTATGGCGCTTTTGGCCAGAATACTCGGTTTGCAGAACATGCTCCCCATGCCGAAAAATTAGCCGCGCTTCGCCACGCACAGCCCGGCGATTTTATTTATCGGCCTGGCCATGTGATGTTGTATTTAGGCGAAAGTCACGGTGAGCCCTTTGTTATTCACGCTGTTTTTGATTTAGCGTATTTTACTCAACAAGGTGCGTTTTATCGTGGTGTATTAAATAGTGTGGCGGTGACGCCATTAACACCCTTGTATCTCACGCCAGAGCAGAGCTATCTCGATCGGCTTTATGCTATTAAATCGTTGCGTTAACTGAGGTTATGATGAAAATTACCGATATCCGCTTAGGGATGCTCAAGGTGCCGCTTAAAACACCTTTTAAAACCGCGTTACGCACCGTAAATGAAATTGAAGATGTGATTGTGATCGTTGAAACCGATACCGGCCACCAAGGTTATGGTGAAGCGCCGGCCACCGCAGTGATCACTGGCGATATTCACGGTTCGATCATAGAAGCTATTCGCACTGTTATTAAGCCAAAGTTACTGGGGCAAGATATTAGCGATTTGAACCATATCATCCGCATGATCCAAAATTGCATTATGAAAAACTACAGTGCAAAAGCGGCAGTTGAAATGGCTGTGTATGATCTTTTTGCACAGCAATATGGGGCGCCCTTGTATAAGGTTTTAGGCGGCGGCGTACCCAAGTTAACAACTGATATCACGATCAGTGTCGATTACATCGATAAGATGGTTGCAGACTCATTAGATGCGGTTGCCCGTGGCTTCGAAACCTTAAAAGTAAAAGTGGGTAAAGATATTGGGGTCGATATTGAGCGTGTTAAAGCCATTTATCATGCCGTTGCGGGTAAAGCGTTAATTCGGTTAGATGCTAATCAGGGCTGGACAGCTAAAGAGGCGGTATATGCCTTACACAAATTAGAAGATGCCGGTGTGCGGCTAGAATTAGTAGAACAACCCGTTAAATATTACGATTTAGAGGGGCTTAAGTATATTACAGAGCGTGTGCATACCCCCGTTATGGCCGATGAAAGTAGTTTTGGGCCACGAGAAGTCATAGAGCTTATTAAGATGCGGGCTGCCGATATTATAAATATTAAATTGATGAAAACGGGAGGGATTTCAAATGCAATTAAGATTGCGGATATCTGCTCGTTTTACGATATGCAATGCATGATAGGTTGTATGTTAGAGTCGAGTATCAGTGTTGCGGCGGCGGTGCATGTGGCAGTAGCCAAAGCGGATGTGATAACGAAGATTGATTTAGATGGTCCCTCTTTATGTGCGTTTAATCCGGTTACTAGCAGCGTTACTTTTAATGAAGCGGATATCACCATTGGCGATGCGCCAGGTTTAGGCATAACCCATATCGCTGGTTTGAAAATGTTGCCTTAGTTTTTTTCTAAGCGCGCCAGCAGTGGCGCAAGCTCACTAAGGTGCTGCTGGTTGACCGAACGCTGGCTTAAGTATAAATACAACAGATGACAGAGATGCTGTTGCGCTTGCTGGGTCATCACGTGTTGGAACGGGGTATTGGCTTCGCTTCCCAGTGTAAATAACCTGATATCAGCCGCAGCGCTTTGGGCATTACTTTGAAATTGCGTTAACGAAATAATGTGTAATTGACGTTGTTTGGCAAAGTGCTCCAACCGCAACATATCGGCGTTCTGGCCACAGTCTGAAATCAGCATTACCACACTTTCTTTACCCAAGGTGCGGCTCAGTTGCAAACACAGAGCGGGATCGGTGTGATGCAGCGCAAGTTTACCAAGCTCCAACAAGCGGCATTGCATATCCAGCGCTACAATGGCTGAGTGGCCGCTACCTGCCACTAAGATTTTATCGGCTTGATCTAATAACTGCGCGGCGTGTTTTAAGGTACTTTCGGCATTTACGTTCATCAAGTTACGTAAACTTTGCACCATATTTTGTTGCAGTAGCTCGGCGAGTTGCGCCATGCTACCTTCTTCGCGTGATGAATCGGGGTGTTCTCGTTGCAAGGTCGTGGCGGTAACTAATGCCTCGGTAATGGCCAGCTTTAAATCAGGGTAACCTTTATACCCTAACTTTTGACAAAACTTTACCACACTCGATTGACTTATCCCGACGGCATCGGCCAGCTGTTGTGACGAGTAATCCCGCAGTAAATGTGAATTATCTAAAATAAAATCAGCCAGTTTCCGCTCACTTGCCGACAGCTGATCCAACATTCCTTTAATTTTCAACAGACTGAGCATTGCGTTGACCTTGTATATGCGAAGCGTCGATCAATATTGAATAATTTATTCCAAGATAGCAAGTACGATAGTCGGCTGGGTTTGCTTACACAAGCAAAAACGAATTTGCTACCAAAATCATCCACTTCGCTAGAACGCGTATTTTATAAGGATCTTATTCGATCTTTGCCCTTGTTTTTACCTTGACAGTAGTAGAAGTGGCACCCTAAACTGTCTAGTTGTGGGGATAAGTGGGTAATTGTGGATCATTTTGGCGAAGTAGTGGTGATAGTGGTAACACCGACACCTTTTTTGCGTCTCTGATGTTTCACCAACGCAAGACAAACACTTGATATAGGCAAATTAGCGATGTTTCGTGGATCATTTACGCTGACATTAGATGAAAAAGGCCGGTTAGCGCTTCCAGCGCGTTACCGTGAACGCCTTTTGTCTGAATGTCAGGGACAAATGATTTGCACTATCGATTTGCATGATCCCTGTTTATTACTGTTTCCGCTGGCAGAGTGGGAAGAAATAGAAGAAAAGTTAAAGTCTCTGTCTAGCTTAAACCCTCAGGAGCGCCGCTTGCAGCGTGTGTTACTGGGTAATGCCACCGATTGCGAGATGGATAAGAGTAGCCGTATTTTATTACCGGCATCGTTACGCCAGCATGCAGGTCTAACGAAAAACGTCCGATTGGTGGGTCAATTGAATAAATTTGAGATCTGGGATGAAGCCGCTTGGCAGGCGCGTCTCTCCGCTGATATAGAGCTGGAGCAAGCGCAAGCCGGTACGGTGGAATTATCAGAACGCTTACAGGATTTTGTACTGTAAAATGACAACCAGTTCACATATCTCGGTACTGCTGGCTGAAACGTTAGCAGGCTTGGCAATCAAGGCTGATGGCATCTATGTTGATGGCACCTTCGGCCGTGGCGGTCATAGCCGAGAAATTTTACAACAACTCGGCTCGACAGGCCGATTGTACGCGATTGATCGCGATCCCTCCGCCATTGCTGCTGCAGCCCCACTGCTCGCCGATGCGCGTTTTCATATCACTCATAGCCCCTTTGCCGCCCTGGCAAAAATTGCTGAAGATCAAGCTATTTTCGGTAAAATTGACGGTATATTATTAGATCTTGGCGTATCTTCGCCGCAGCTAGATGAAGCAGAACGCGGCTTTAGCTTCATGCGTGATGGTCCTTTAGATATGCGGATGGATCCCACAAGCGGTTTATCGGCGGCGGCTTGGTTAGCCACTGCGGATGTTGAGGATATCACCTTTGTGCTGCGCGAGTATGGTGAAGAAAAATTTGCTTGGCGCATTGCCAATGCCATTGTCGCGCATCGTGTGGAACACCCATTAACCCGAACCTCTGAATTGGCTAATTTAATTAGTCAGGTCGTGCCTAAAAGCGCTAAAGAAAAAAAACATCCCGCAACACGGAGTTTTCAAGCGATTCGGATCTACGTTAACAGCGAATTAGAGCAAGTTAACCTTGCGCTACAAGGTGCGATGGCAGCATTAAAACCGGGTGGACGCTTATGTGTTATTAGTTTTCATTCTTTAGAAGATCGCTTAGTAAAACAGTTTATGCGGCGTCATTCCAAAGCAGAGCCGGTACCAAGGGGCATGCCATTAACCGATGCACAGCTTTATAAAGCGATTCCTTTGCAATTGATTGGCAAAGCCATCATGCCATCTGATACGGAGTTAGCGGCAAATCCGCGTGCCCGCAGTGCGGTATTACGTATTGCTCAGAGGCAGGCAACATGAAACAAATGCAGCTGATAAAAATTATTGGGCAAGAGCTACGCCAGCGCAAACTGGTGATTTTGCTGTTGTTGGCCTGTATTTTTTCAGCCTTGGCTGTAGTGCAAATGTCGCATCTAAATCGTCAGCTAACGATTCAGCAAGAGGTAAATTACCAACAGCGTGATCAACTTGATACGGAATGGCGCAATTTATTATTAGAACAGCGCGCCTTGGCAGAACACAGTCGGGTTGAAGAAATCGCACGACGCCAATTAAACATGCAGCGGCCTACCGGCAAGTTGGATGTGATGGTGCAGTTACCATGAAACGTCCTGCTGCGAAGTCTCAAGCAAAAACCAATAAGCACCCAGCCGTACTTGGCTGGCGTTTTGCTTTTGTCATGATCAGTATTAGCGCGGTGTTTGTGGCGTTAGTGGCGCGTGCGGCTTGGTTGCAAGTCGTAGAGCCCGATATGTTAGTCACCCAAGGCGATTTGCGCACCTTACGGGTCGAGTCAGACAAAGTGATGCGAGGCATGATTTTAGATCGTCATGGCGAAGCACTGGCCGTGAGTGTGCCGGTAGAAGCCATTTGGGCTGATCCTAAAGAAGTGATTGAGCGCAATGCCAGTGCTGATGAGCGTCGTTGGCATGCCTTGGCTGAAATTCTTCAGTTGTCACCGCAGCAGCTGTCTGGTCGTATTGGCGATAATCCACAACGTCGTTTTGTCTATTTGCAGCGTCAAGTTAATCCTGCTGTAGTCGATTATGTGCGTAAGCTTAAAGTTCCAGGTATTCACTTTCGGCAGGAATCGCGGCGTTATTATCCTGCAGGTGAAGTCGCTGCGCAGTTAATCGGCTTTACTAATGTTGATGATGTGGGCGTAGAGGGCTTAGAAAAGCGTTATGACGACTTACTGACAGGTACTGCTGGTCGTAAAGTCTTCCGTAAGGATGCCAAAGGCCGCGAAATTGAAGTGCTAGAGCGCGAGCAGTCACAAGAGCCCGCCAATATTGAATTAAGCATTGATCAGCGTATTCAAGCTGTTGCGTATCGGGAATTGAAAAAGGCCGTCTTGTCTAATGGCGCCGCGTCGGGTTCAGCAGTGGTAATTGATGTCTACACTGGCGAAATTTTAGCGATGGTAAATAGCCCGTCATTTAACCCCAATAATCGGCGCAATACGCCGGTACACCGTTTTCGTAACCGTGCTATTACCGATACGTTTGAGCCAGGCTCTACCATGAAACCCCTTGCGGTACTCAGTGCTTTAGAATTTGGCACGGCTAATTTGGATACGGTAGTAAACGTAAGCCCCGGTTTTATGAGGATAGGGGGAAGCTGGGTACGGGATCCTAATAACTACGGTAGTTTAAGCTTATCGGGCATTATTCAAAAATCGAGCAACATGGGTGTGGCGCGGTTAGTGTTAGAGGTGCCACATCAGCATGTTATTGGTACTTATCATAACATGGGGTTAGGACAGGAATCTGGTACCGACATCATCGGCGAAAGCACCGGTATGTTCAGTTTTCGTCAGCGCTGGTCGGATTTTGAGCGAGCAACTTACTCTTATGGCTATGGCTTATCGGTAACGGCAGTCCAATTAGCGCGAGCTTATGCCACCATCGCCAACGGGGGCATTAATCGCCCTCTGACGATTTTGAAAACCCGTGAACCAGAACCGGGTGAGCGCGCGCTAAAAGAAGAATATGCGCTCGCCATGTTAGAAATGATGGAAGCCAGTATCGCGCCAGGGGGCACAGCAACACGGGCGCAAATTCCCGGTTATCGTGTTGGTGGTAAAACAGGTACGGCACGTAAAGCGGTAGCAGGTGGCTATGGTGATGATTATATCGCTTCTTTTGCGGGAGTAGGCCCCATTAGTAATCCGCGTTTAGCCTGTGTTGTGGTGATTAACGAACCTGCTGGCGATTTTTACCACGGTGGTGAAATTGCTGCGCCGGTGTTTGCCAATATTATGGGTGCGGCGATGCAGTTGTTGAATTTACCCCCCGATGCGCAAACCCTACCACGTATTACGGCTGTAAAGGGAGGTCAGAATGCTGGTTAATAGTTTACATTGGTTGGGACAGATCGTGGGCGATGTGCCCAGTGTGTTACTTAATCATTTACGTATTGATAGCCGACTTGTCAGCCAGGGTGATGTGTTTATTGCGTTGCCCGGCAGTAAAACAGATGGCAACTTATATATTCAACAAGCGCTAGAAAGTGGCGCGGCCTTGGTGCTCACTAGTACAGGAACTTTTGCGGATAAACGGGTTTTGGTATTGCCACGTTTAGCTGAATTGTTACCTGAATTAGCCGCCAGTTTTTATGGTAAGCCACAACAGCATCTTTTATTAGTCGGTGTGACAGGCACTAATGGTAAGTCATCCGTTACCAGTTTTATTGCACAATTAGCGGAGCAACTGGGTGTTAAAAGTGCGGTGGTGGGTACGCTAGGCTATGGCGCATGGCAGCATTTAACGCCACTTAATAACACAACTCCTCATTTTATTGACTTACAACGTATTTTTGCTGAGTTTGTCGCCAGCGGTGTGCGATTAGTCGCGATGGAAGTGTCTTCGCACGCACTGGTGCAGCAACGTGTGGCTGGATTGCATTTTGCTGCGGCCGTTTTTACCAATTTAAGCCGTGATCATCTAGATTATCATGGCAGCATGCAAGCGTATGCGGAGGCAAAAGCGCAGCTTTTTGTTCCAGAGCAAAGTACGCTTGCGGTCATTAATGTGTCTGATGATACGGGTTATGCTTACGCCAAAAGTTGCCAAGTCCCTGTATATCCCTATGGTTTGACAGAGGATTGTGCGCAGTTTACACATGCACTGAGTTATCAAGATAGTGCGCCAAAGCAGGCAACTACGCATTGTCAGGTTAGTTATGATGGACAAAGTTTTGCTTTGCAGTTAGGGCTGCTAGGTGAGTTTAATGTGCAAAATGCGTTGGCGGCAATTAGCTGCTTACACGCATTAGGGCAACCCTTACCCTTATTAATTCAAGCAGCAGCGTCATTAAAACCGGTTGCTGGGCGTATGGAGCAATATACGTTAAAAACCGGTGTTACCATTGTAGTAGATTATGCGCATACGCCAGATGCACTAAAACAAACGTTGTTAGCATTACGCGCACATTGTGCCAATCATTTACGTTGTGTTTTTGGTTGTGGCGGGGATCGCGATAAAGGTAAGCGACCGCTAATGGGGCAAATCGCTGAACAATTAGCTGATCATGTTATTTTAACCTCAGACAATCCCCGTACTGAAGATCCTTTGAGCATCTTGCAAGATATCGCTGCCGGCATGCATCCACAAGGTAATTACACGCTAGAACCCGATCGCCGTTTAGCCATTAAATTAGCGCTGATTGAAGCGCAAAGTGGCGATATTATTTTAGTGGCTGGTAAAGGGCATGAGACTGAGCAAATTATCGGTACTACCGCGCATGTTTATGATGAGCGCGCTTATGTTCAGCAGCTCGTGGCGGAGATGGAATCATGATTCGGCTGCGCCTTTCTGATATTGCGGCATTGCTCAAGGCGCCATGGTATGGCGAAGATGTCGCTATTGATACGGTGAGTACCGACAGTCGTACGTTAGGCGGTGCGGCGTTATTTATTGCGCTCAAAGGTGCACATTTTGATGCGCACCAGTTTTTAGCGGACGTTGCCAGTAAAGGGGCGATTGCATTCATCTGTAGTGAAATTCCGTCTCCGGGATTGAACGTTCCCTATATTTTAGTCCCTGATACGCGTATAGCGTTGGGCCAATTAGCGGCTGCGTTAAAGCATAAGTTAGCGCCCAAAACCGTTGCTATTACGGGAAGTGCGGGTAAAACGACAGTAAAAGAAATGTTGTATGCCATATTGTCTGTTGGAACGCGAGCGGAAAACGCCCTTTCGTCCTTACCGCTTAACACGCCTAATACAACAACTTCTGCTGCCGTATTAGCCACCGCCGGTAACTTTAATAATGATATCGGGGTGCCATTAACCTTACTCCGGCTAACGGAGCAACATCGTTATGCGGTGATTGAATTAGGCGCTAATCATCATGGTGAAATTGCTTACACCACGGAATTAGTTAAACCTGATGTTGCGCTGATCACCAATGCTGCCGCGTCTCATTTGGCGGGGTTTGGTGATGTAGCGGGCGTGGCACGAGCTAAAGCAGAGATTTACCAGGGGTTGAGTGCTGCAGGTATGGCGGTGGTATCACTTGATAGCGAATACAGTGAATACTGGTTAACGTTAGTGCAGTCTCAGCCGCTGATGACATTTAGCTTAAGTAATCCACAGGCCGATTGTTATGCCAGCGCGATTCAGTTAAATGCGCAAGGGTGTGCTCAGTTTATATTGCATAGCCCCGCAGGTGACCAGCCTATCTCCCTGAATGTACCTGGACGTCATAATGTGGCGAATGCGTTAGCCGCAGCCAGCGCTGCTTTGGCATTAGGGATCAGTTTAGCTCAAGTGCAACAGGGGTTAGCAACGATGTCAGCGGTTAAAGGCCGCACGAATCTATTGCAGGTAAGTCCCCATCTTAAGATTATTGATGATACCTACAATGCCAATGTGGAATCGGTTAAAGCCGCGATTGATTTGTTAGCAAGCTATGCGGGGTTTCGAGCGTTACTGTTGGGCGATATGGGTGAGTTAGGCGCGGATGCGCGTTTATATCACGAAGAAATCGGTAATTACGCAAAAAATTCCGGTATTAATCTATTGTTCACCGTGGGCGTGTTATCACAGCACGCCAGTGATGTCTTCGCCGATCAGACCAGCAAAACATCGAGTGCACACTTTAGTCAACGGCAAGCGCTTATCACCCAGTTAATGCCAATAATCTCAGCTCAGCAAGACGTCACTCTCCTGGTAAAAGGTTCGCGCAGTGCGAAAATGGAATTAGTTGTACAAGACTTGCTAGAACGTTGTCAGCAGGAGACAAGCTCATGTTAGTGTGGTTAGCGGAATACTTAACCCAATATATTAGTGCCTTTAACGTGTTTAGTTATTTAACGTTTAGAGCCATATTGGGTGTATTAACATCGTTATTGTTAAGCTTGTATTTCGGCCCTAAATTAATTGCGGCGCTGCAGCGCATGCAAATTGGTCAAGTTGTGCGGAACGATGGCCCTGAAAGTCACTTTTCTAAAAAAGGCACGCCCACCATGGGTGGCTTGTTGATTTTAGCGTCGGTAGTGGTATCAACGTTGTTGTGGGCAAACCTGAGCAATAAATACATTTGGGTTGTGTTATTTGTTCTAGTGAGTTTTGGTGCTATTGGCTTTGTAGACGATTACCGTAAAGTCATTCGAAAAGATCCACGGGGTTTAATTGCGCGCTGGAAGTATTTTTGGCAATCGGTTTTTGCCATTTTAACGGCGTTCTTTCTCTACGCGACGGCTGAACGCCCTGCAGAAACCGCCTTAGTGATTCCATTTGTAAAAGATGTTATGCCACAACTCGGGTTGTTGTTTATTGCATTAAGTTACTTTGTGATTGTTGGTACCAGTAACGCAGTGAACTTAACCGATGGTTTGGATGGATTAGCTATCGTTCCCACCATTATGGTTGCAGCGGCGTTTGCCATTATTGCGTACGCCAGCGGTAACGTTAACTTTGCAAATTATCTTAACATTCCTTTTTTACCTTACTCAGGCGAGTTAGTGGTGTTTTGTGCCGCATTAATTGGGGCGGGTTTAGGTTTCTTGTGGTTTAACACCTATCCCGCTTTAGTCTTTATGGGCGATGTCGGTTCATTAGCGTTAGGCGCGGTGCTAGGCGTTATCGCCATTTTAGTTCGCCAAGAAATCGTTTTATTTATTATGGGCGGTATCTTTGTGATGGAAACCTTATCGGTCATTTTACAGGTAGGGTCTTACAAGCTACGTAAACAACGCATTTTTCGAATGGCACCCATTCACCATCATTACGAATTAAAAGGCTGGCCAGAGCCGCGCGTGATTGTGCGATTCTGGATTTTATCCATTATTTTTGTGCTGGTGGGTTTAGCCACCCTTAAACTGAGATAGCATCATGCATGCATTATTGACCGCTAAGCGTATCGCTGTTGTTGGGTTGGGCCTGTCGGGTCTAGCAACAGTACGCTTTTTGTTGTCAAAAGGGGTTAAACCTGTGCTGATGGATACTCGCAAACAGCCTGCCGGGTTGGATCAGATCACGCCGGAAAAGGTTGATGGTATTTATTTAGGTGAATTGGACGCCAATCGGCTGGCGCAAATGGATCTGATTATTGTTAGCCCTGGCTTGTCTATTAAGCATCCAGCGTTGCGCTTTGCCAAGCTACAAGGTGCCGAGATCATCGGCGATGTTGAATTATTTGCGCGAGTAAATACCAAACCGGTTGTGGCAGTGACCGGTTCGAATGGCAAATCTACGGTAACAATGTTAACCGAGGCAATGCTACGCCAAAGTGGTATTGCTGCCTTGGCGGCAGGAAATATTGGTTTGCCCGTACTGGATGCGATCGCGCAATCCGAGGTGGCAGTATTTGTGTTGGAGCTGTCTAGTTTTCAATTAGATACAACTGAAAGCTTACGCACATTAGCCAGTGCCAATTTAAATGTGAGTGCAGACCACCTCGATCGGTACACCGATATGTCAGAGTATGCCGCAGCCAAACGTCGCATTTTTCGACATGCTCAATCTGCAATTTTCAATGCGGATGACGCATTAACACAGCCTACTCCCGACAACCTATCTGGCGAGACTCGTCAAACATTGGCGCTGAGCTTGCAGTCACATCAGGGGCTTGCTAACAGTGAGTATGGCATCATGTTGCAGCAGGGGCAGCCTTGGCTGAAAGTCGACGGTGAGCCGTTGCTGCCACTGAGTGAAATGAGTTTATTTGGTGAACACAATCATTTTAACGCCTTAGCTGCTGCGGCAATGGCGTTGGCGGCAGGCGCATCTAAAACCGCTATTGCCGAGACTTTACGCACATTTAAGGGGCTTGCTCATCGTTGCGAGCTGGTGTTGCAACACAATAATGTTCGCTGGGTAAACGATTCTAAGGCGACGAACATTGGTGCCACCTTAGCGGCCCTTGCTGGTTTACGTAGTAGCGTAACTGGAAAAATCATTTTAATTGCGGGTGGTGATGCCAAAGGTGCTGATGTAACGGAATTGCAGCCAGTGCTGTGCCGTGATGTGCAGCACCTTATTACGTTAGGGCAAGATGGGCCAGCAATTGCTGCGTTGATGTCGAGCGCGAAAGAAGTAAAAACCTTACAACAGGCGGTAAAAGTGGCCGCTGAGTTAGCCCAGCCTGGCGATATGGTTTTACTATCGCCGGCGTGTGCCAGTTTAGACATGTTTAAAAGTTATGCTGATCGCGGTGAGCAATTTGCTAAAGCCGTAAGGGAGCTTAAAGTATGAAAGCGATCATGCTAGGCGGCCGTTTTAATCCCTTACCGCGTTTTGATGCGTGGTGGCAAAGCAAAGATCAAGGGCATTACGATAGCGTATTTTTAACGGTATTAATGTTGGTCTTAGCCATCGGTTTTGTGATGGTGACCAGTGCGTCTATTCCCGTTGCCGAGCGGCTCTATGATAATCCGCTGCATTTTACTATCCGCCATCTAGTGTATTTGGGGATCGGTTTTAGTATGGCCTTAGTGGTAATGCGCTTACCCGTCAGTTTTTGGCATAACTATAATATGCACCTGTTGTTTTCAGCGCTGTTGCTTTTGATTTTAGTGCTGATTTTTGGTCGCAATGTGAATGGTTCAACGCGTTGGTTGGCGCTCGGGCCTATCAATATTCAAGCCGCTGAACCCGCGAAATTATACTTTTTCGTTTATTTAGCCAGCTATTTAGTGCGGCGTCATGAGCAAGTGCTGGAAAACCTGATGGGCTTTATTAAACCCCTAATAATGCTGTTCGTGTTTGCCGTGTTACTGCTGATGCAACCAGATTTGGGTACCGTTATCGTTATGTTTGCCACTGCAGTGGTGTTGCTGTTCCTTGCGGGTGCCAAACTTTGGCAGTTTATCGGTTTGATGTTAACAGGGCTAGCGGCCGTTGGCGTGCTGATTTTCTACAGCGAGTATCGCTGGCGTAGGGTAACGGCATTTTTAGATCCATGGGCGGATCCGTTTGGCAGTGGTTATCAATTGACACAATCGTTAATGGCTTTTGGTCGTGGCGGCTGGTTTGGGCAGGGACTTGGCAACAGTATTCAAAAGTTAGAGTACTTACCCGAAGCGCATACCGATTTTATTATTGCGGTAATTGGCGAAGAGGCCGGCTTTTTGGGTATTGCTGTGCTGCTTTGTTTGCTGTTTATTTTGGTGTTTAGGGCGTTGATGATGGGAAACCGTGCTTTACAAAAAGGCATGAGTTTTCATGGCTTCTTAGCCTACGCCTTAGCCATTTGGATTGGTTTTCAAACTGCAGTAAACGCGGGCATGGCCAGTGGTATGTTGCCAACCAAAGGGATGACGCTACCCTTTGTAAGCTACGGTGGCAGTAGCTTAATTATTATGTTGATGGCCGCCGCACTTTTATTGCGTATCGACTTTGAAGTGCGCGTACAGGGCAAGCAAGCGTTAAGTGGGGTAAAGCATGAATAAACCCCGCGTGTTAATTATGGCTGGCGGTACCGGTGGGCATATTTTTCCGGCGCAAGCGGTGGCTAAAGCGTTAAGTGAACAAGGCTGGGACATTGCTTGGCTTGGTACCGCTGATCGCATGGAAGCGCAGTTAGTACCTACCTTTGGTTGGGATTTTTATCCCATCAAGGTTGCGGGTTTACGTGGCAAAGGGTTACGCAGTTTAGTGGCTGCGCCAGCGATGTTGTGGCGTTCAATTCGACAGGCTCGCGCGCTTATAAAACAATTACAACCGCAATGTGTGTTGGGGTTTGGCGGTTATGCCAGCGGCCCAGGAGGGCTTGCTGCATGGTTGGCGCAAGTTCCTTTACTCATTCACGAACAAAATGCTGTAGCGGGAAGTACCAATAAATTGCTGGCTAGGCTAGCTAAAAAGGTTTTGGTGGCATTTCCACAAGCGTTTGCAGGCTCAGCAAAACAGCATGTTGTGGGTAATCCGGTGCGTCAAGAATTATTAGCCTGCCGTGATAATCGCCCTGAGCATACTGAATTACGGATTCTAGTGATTGGCGGCAGTTTAGGGGCAAAAGCGTTAAACGAGCACTTGCCTGCACAGTTTGCTACTTTAGCTGCGCAAGGGGCGATTGCTGTGCGTCATCAAACAGGTGAAGCGATGCATGCAGCCGTGCAAGCGTCTTATGCAAAATTAATGGCACAAGGGGTAAACGTAGAAGTTTCCGCCTTTATTCACGATATGGCAGCGGCCTACCGTTGGGCAGATGTTGTGGTGTGTCGTGCCGGTGCGCTTACGGTGAGTGAGGTTGCTGCTGTAGGCGTGGCTGCGATATTTGTGCCGCTGCCATCAGCGATAGATGATCATCAAACGGCTAATGCCAAAAGTTTAACCGAACAGAATGCCGGATGGTTATTACCGCAAACGCAATTACAGGCTTCTGGCATAGTGCCCATTTTGGCACCTTGCTTAGCCAATAGATCACTTTTACAAGCACGTGCCACGCAAGCGCGCAAGCTCTCGCGCGAACAGGCCACCGCTGAAATTGTTGCCTTATGTCGGCAAGTAACAGGACAAGCAGTATGATTACGACACCACAACAGAAAAAACTGGCGATGCGCCGAGTCGATCGCATTCATTTTGTAGGCATCGGCGGCGCTGGCATGGGCGGTATTGCGGAAGTACTTCTTAATGAAGGGTATAGTGTATCGGGTTCCGATATTGCACCAGGTGCTGTCACAGATAGATTGCGTGGTTTAGGGGCAGAGTTATTTTTTGGGCACCATGCAACAAACATCCAAGGTGCCAGTGTTGTAGTCGTCTCCAGTGCGATTAAAGCGGACAACGCGGAAGTGCTGGCCGCCCGCGAAGCCCGCGTGCCGGTTGTTCGCCGTGCTGAAATGCTGGGAGAGCTGATGCGTTTTCGTCATGGTATCGCAATTGCGGGTACCCATGGCAAAACGACAACAACCAGTTTAATGGCCTCAATATTTGCGGAAGCAGGCGTGGACCCGACGTTTGTGATTGGTGGCTTGTTAAATTCGGCGGGCTCTAATGCTCGCTTGGGTGCTGGGCGTTACCTGATTGCGGAAGCGGATGAAAGTGATGCCTCGTTTCTGCATCTACAGCCTATGGCAACAGTGATAACCAATATTGAAGCTGATCATATGGATACCTATCAAGGTGACTTTGAGAAGTTAAAATCGACCTATATTGAGTTTCTTCATAACTTACCATTTTATGGTATTGCTGTGGTGTGTTTAGATGATCCCGTGCTACGCGAGTTAATACCGCGAATTGGTCGTACGGTATTGACCTATGGTTTCAGTGCTGATGCGGATTACGTGATTAGCGATTTTAGCCAACAAGGGACCCGTACCCAGTTTGTGATTACTGATCCTCAAGGTAATCAGCGCGAAATTAGTTTGAATTTACCTGGTAAACACAATGCCCTAAACGCGACAGCTGCCTTTGCGCTGGCCCAAGACGAGGGTATTGCTGAACATGCTATTTTAGCCGCATTAAGTAAGTTTGAAGGAATTGGTCGGCGGTTTCAACAATACGGTGAATTTGAAACGGGTCGGGGAAAGGTTTTATTGTTAGATGATTATGGTCATCATCCAACAGAAGTTGCCGCGACGGTGGCGGCGGTTCGTAATGCCTGGCCGACGCGTCGCTTAGTGATGTGTTATCAACCTCATCGTTACACCCGTACGCGTGATTTATATGAAGATTTTGCCAAAGTATTATCTGAGGTTGATGCCTTATTACTGTTAGAGGTTTATGCTGCAGGCGAAGCGCCAATAGCCGGTGCGGATAGCCGAAGTTTGGCGCGGTCTATTCGAGCGCGTGGCCAGCTTGAACCCATTTATGTGGCCCAGCCAAGCGACTTAGCTGCTAGCTTAGCAGAGGTGATGCAAGACGGAGATGTGGTGTTAACACAAGGCGCGGGCAATATTGGTAGTTTAGTGAAACAATTGGCGGCCATGAATCTTGATATTGAACAATTAAAAGCCACTAAAGGAGTCGCATAATGAGTCAGTTTGGCAAAGTGGCCGTGCTTTTAGGTGGACATTCAGCAGAGCGTGAAGTATCGCTTCGTTCTGGTAAGGCAGTATTAAATGCCTTACAAGAGGCTGGCGTTGATGCATTCGCCTTTGATCCAAAAGAACAGGCGTTAAGCAGTTTACAGGCCGATCATGCCTTTATTGTGCTTCATGGTCGTGGTGGTGAAGATGGTACGATGCAGGGCGCCCTACAGCTGTTAGGATTGCCGTATACTGGCAGTGGCGTATTGGGCTCTGCACTTGCAATGGACAAAATTCGGTGTAAATGGCTATTTCAAGCACAAGGCTTACCAACAGCACCGTTTTTAGTTGCGCGTCCTGAGGATACGCATTATGCCGCCATGTTAGCGCAACTTGGTGGTAAGGTGATGGTGAAGCCGGCAAACGAGGGGTCAAGCATTGGTATGAGTGCGGCTGCCACGGCGGATGAACTGGCCAGTGCAATTGCTGTAGCCCATCAATATGATGACGAAGTCTTGCTGGAGCGCTGGATCAATGGCCGCGAATTCACCATAGCCGTGTTGAATGATGATGTGTTACCTATTGTCGAAATGCGTACGCCACGTGCCTTCTATGATTATGAAGCAAAATATCAAGCTAATAGTACCGAGTACCTTTGTCCGGCACCGTTGACGGCAGAATTAACTCAAGCCATGCAAGCTACCGCGTTAGCCGCATTCAAAGCGGTAGGTGCCAGTGGTTGGGGCCGAGTCGATTTAATGCTTGACGAGCAAGGTCAGCATTATTTACTGGAAGTTAATACCGTACCGGGCATGACGGAAAAATCGTTAGTACCGATGGCGGCAAAAGCCGCGGGTTATAGCTTTCAACAGTTAGTGCTGGCGATTTTACGTCAAGCCGGACCAGCACGGGGCTAAAATGACTGCCGAGCCTGCTGTTCAGCCAACGCAAAGTCGCGCTGCTTTTATCAGTGGGCTGGTGTTTTTCGGCTTTTCGTTGGTGTTTTTGGGGTATTTAAGTTGGACATTAGTGAATTGGGTGCAGGATCAGCAAAACGCACCCATTTCTCAAGTGAAGTTATATGGTAATTTCCAGCATTTAGATGCACCCGCATTACAGCATCGTTTACAGCAGGAATATGTTGGGAATTTTTTTACGGTTAATGTGGATGATGTGCAGCAATTTTTGCATCAGCAACATTGGGTTTATCAGGTCGCTGTGCGCAAACAATGGCCCGGAACTTTAGTTGTGGTTGTGACAGAGCAACAGCCGGTGGCAATTTGGAATGCCGAGCATTTGCTGAATAAAAAAGGGGAAGTGTTTACCGCACCCATTGCGCAGGTTGCTGATACCTTACCCTTACTTTATGGGCCACAAGGTGCCGAGCAGGATGCGCTGAAGATGTTTAGTAATATGCAGCAGCTGTTGCAATTACATGATTTTACCGTACGCAAAGTGTGGTTAACTGAACGTTTCGCATGGCGTTTAGAATTAGCAGATGGTTTGCTGTTACAAATAGGTCGTGAGGATACCTTAAAACGATTACAACGTTTTGTTGATGTGTATCCGACCATGCAACAACATAATGCAGCCGGGATGGCTGAAGTAGATTTACGTTATGACACGGGTATTGCCGTGCGATATGCAGCAACAGACACAAAGAGAAAAACATGACTAAGTCGTTAGAACGAGATTTGATTGTTGGCCTGGATATCGGGACTGCTCAGATAAAAGCCGTGGTAGGAGAGATCACTGCGGATAACCAACTCAGTATAGTGGGTGTGGGTAGTCATGCTTCACGTGGCATGGATAAAGGCGGTGTGAACGATCTTAATCTGGTCGTGCAAACGGTGCAGCGTGCAATAAATGAAGCTGAACTGATGGCCGATTGCCAAGTTTCCTCGGTGTATTTAGGGATCACAGGCAAACATATTCGTTGTCAAAACGAAAGCGGTATGGTGCCTATTAATGATACGGAAGTCACCAACGAGGATGTGGCAAATGTGATTCATGCGGCTAAATCGGTGCCTATTTCGGCAGAGCGCCGCATGTTGCATGTGTTACCGCAAGAGTTTTCTGTTGATATGCAAGAAGGCATAAAAAGCCCGGTGGGGATGTCTGGTGTTCGTATGGAAGCCAGAGCGCATATTATTACCTGTGCTAATGATATGGCCAAAAATATTGAAAAGTGCGTTGAGCGTTGTGGTTTACAGGTAGATCAATTAATTTTTTCTTCCTTGGCATCCAGTTATGCGGTGTTAACCGACGACGAAAAAGAATTAGGTGTTTGTGTAGTGGATATTGGCGGCGGCACCATCGATATTTCCATTTTCACTAATGGTGCTTTACGTCATACCGCGGTTATTCCGGTAGCTGGTAACCAAGTGACTAGCGATATCGCCAAGATTTTTCGGACGCCGCTTAGCCATGCAGAAGAAATCAAAGTGCAATATGCTTGCGCGTTACGCAGTATGGTTGGTAAAGAAGAAAGCATTGAGGTTCCCAGTGTAGGGGGGCGGCCTGCGCGCTCAATGTCGCGGCATACCTTGGCTGAAGTGGTGGAGCCGCGCTATCAAGAATTATTTGAGCTGGTGCAAGAAGAAATTCGTTCCAGTGGTTTAGAAGAACAAATTGCCGCTGGGTTGGTGTTAACGGGCGGTACAGCCAAGATGGAAGGGGCAATCGAATTTGCTGAAGATATCTTTCAAATGCCGGTGCGCCTAGGTTATCCCATGCATATTACCGGTTTAAGAGAATACGTAAATGATCCGGCTTATGCCAGTGTCATTGGTTTGTTGCTTTATGGCAAAGATGTGCGCAGCCAAAACAAGGCGGCTAGTCAGAGCCGGGATCCAGTCAGTAGTTTTATTAAAAAAATTACTAGCTGGTTTAAGGGTGAGTTTTAAGTAAGCGTAAAAAACGGAGAGAGTGCTATGTTTGAGTTAATGGAAAACCACAGCGAAGAAGCTGTTATTAAAGTGATTGGAGTTGGCGGCGGCGGCGGTAATGCTGTGGAATATATGGTTGCCAGCAATATCGAAGGTGTTGAATTTGTTGCTGCTAATACCGATGCGCAAGCCTTGCGGAATTCTTCTGCTAATGTGACCTTGCAATTAGGTGCTAGCGTTACAAAAGGTTTAGGTGCGGGCGCAAATCCAGAAATTGGTCGTCGTTCTGCTGAAGAAGATCGTGAAACCATCAAAAAAACCTTACAAGGCGCAGATATGATTTTTATCGCGGCGGGTATGGGGGGGGGTACCGGTACGGGTGCAGCGCCTATCGTCGCGGAAGTTGCGAGAGAGTTAGGTATTTTAACGGTTGCGGTAGTGACTAAGCCGTTCCCGTTCGAAGGTAAAAAGCGTACCGCTTATGCTGACGAAGGTATTCTAGAATTAAGCAAGCATGTTGATTCGTTAATTACTATTCCTAACGATAAGTTATTAAAAGTATTAGGTAAAGGCACCAGTTTGCTGGATGCGTTTAAAGCCGCTAACAACGTATTACTGGGTGCCGTGCAGGGTATCGCAGAATTAATTACACGTCCTGGCTTAATTAATGTGGACTTTGCTGACGTTCGCACCGTAATGTCTGAAATGGGCACTGCGATGATGGGTACTGGCCGTGCCAGTGGTCCAGATCGGGCAGAAGAAGCAGCTGAACAAGCGATTTCTAGCCCCTTGTTAGAAGATATTGATTTGTCTGGTGCTAAAGGGATATTAGTTAATATCACCGCAGGCTTAGACATCAGTATTGAAGAGTTTGAAATTGTGGGTAACGCAGTTAAGGCTTTTGCGTCTGAAAATGCAACCGTGGTTGTTGGGGCGGTAATTGATCCAGAAATGCATGATGAATTACGTGTCACTGTGGTTGCTACCGGCATTGGTGCAGATCGTCGGCCAGACATCAGTCTTGTGCCAACGCATCGCGTAGAGCCTGTTACCACAAGCTATGTGCAACAGGGTAATGCGGTGCGCCAAGCGGTTCCGGCCAGTGCGTTGCAGCGTGAAGAGTTGCCATTGAGTAAACCACAGGCTGAAGCGAAAGGTGGAATTGATATTTTCGATATTCCGGCGTTTTTGCGGAAACAGGCAGATTAATATGTATTAATTTGGCCGCTAAGATAACCGACAACAGCTGACGTTATTCATCCGCTGTTAAGTCAGTTTTTGGCATGCTGTGAGTTGGCATCGTAGCCAGCTTATGCTATTCTTCGCGCCCGTTTATCGTTGCTTACTAATTGAGCAGGAAAAACTTATGATTAAACAACGTACCATCAACCACACTGTTACTACCGTAGGTGTTGGGTTACACAAAGGTGAAAAGGTAACGCTTACTCTCCGGCCTGCACCTGACAATACGGGTATCGTATTCCGTCGTGTAGACTTAACCCCGGTGGTAGACTTTAAAATCACTCCTTCTTTAGTGGGTGATACCGTGATGTGTACCTGTTTAATTAATGAGCAGGGTGTGCGATTATCAACTACTGAACATTTAATGGCGGCCATTGCAGGCTTAGGCATTGATAACTTAGTGATTGATGTTGATGCACCAGAAATTCCGATCATGGATGGTAGCGCTAATCCTTTTGTTTATTTGCTGCTTGAAGCAGGAATTGCAGAACAGCGTTTAGCGAAAAAATTTATTCGTATTAAGCGTGCCGTTCGGGTCGAAGACGGTGATAAATGGGCAGAATTTAAACCCTATAATGGGTTTAAACTAGACTTTGCTATTAGCTTTAATCATCCCGTGATTTCTGAAACCACACAGCATATGGTGATGGAATTTTCTGCTGCCTCTTTTATTAAAGAGATTAGCCGTGCCCGTACGTTTGGCTTCCTGCACGAAGTTGAATTTTTACGGGCAAATAATCTAGCACTGGGTGGCAGCATGGATAATGCGGTCGTGTTAGATGAATTCCGCGTATTAAACCAAGATGGTTTACGTTACGAAGACGAATTTATTAAACATAAAATTCTTGATGCAATTGGTGATTTATATATGGCCGGTTACAGCATTTTAGGCGAATTTAGTTCGTTTAAAACAGGACATGCCTTAAACAATCAATTGTTAGGTGCGGTGTTAGCGAACCAGGAAAACTGGGAATTCGTTACCTTTGATGATAAAGCAGAAATGCCTATTTCGTTTTTAGCACCACAATTAGCGTAACGATTTGATATTGTAAAAAAGCCGCTTTGCGGCTTTTTTTATTATGGCAAGCGACGAATAACGCAGAGTCTGCCCCATGGACTAGGTTATTTTAACAACCGCTGTAAAGCTTGTTGCACCGGACCATGAGTTTGTAAGGCGGCGTGTTGTAGTTTTTCTCTGCTCTCATCGCTCATCACGGCTACGTAAGGCTTAGTCGGCGTTTCTTGCACGCTATAATGCGCGCTTTGTCCATTTGGCGATACTTCGATATCGATCCCGGCTAAATCAGGCAAGATTTTTCTGCGAAAATTGTCTAGAATGGCATCGCGTTGCATTTTAAGCCGAGTTGCCCACGCTGCTGAGCTGCAAAGTATGATAGCGCGGCCTTGTTTAATAGTGGCAACTTGGCAAAAACTGAGTTTCGATAATTGCAAAATGTGACAGAGTTCGGCATTGAGCTGAGCAACTTGCTGATGTTGCTGCTGCACACCTGCAAGTGGGCTTTGACCAAATAATTTGGCTAAATCCTCTGGTTTATGGCTGTAACGTTTCATCAGCAGTTAACCTGTACTAGCGAAATAATGGCAAATAAAGTGTATCAGTTTTTCAGCGAGCACAGTAGCGTTCGCCTCTTGAAAGCAGGGTAATTAACCACCATATCCTGTTAACTTTAACAATTATTATAATACTGGCATGGCCAGGGCTGCATAGCAGTTTTAACTTAAATGGTATCTGGATAATGTTTGGAAAACTTTTTGCCAAATTAGTTGGTAGCCGTAATGACCGTTTTTTAAAGAAGCTCAAAAAACACGTGCAGCAAATTAATGCACTAGAAGCTGAATATCAAAAGCTGAGTGACGAACAACTTAAAAATAAAACCAGCGAATTTAAACAACGTGTCTCCGAAGGCGCTAGCCTAGACGCCATTCTTCCCGAAGCCTTTGCCACTGTTCGTGAAGCCAGTAAACGCGTTTTTTCTATGCGTCACTTCGATGTGCAGTTACTCGGCGGTATGGTACTGCATCAGGGTAAAATTTCTGAAATGCGTACTGGTGAAGGTAAAACCCTCACCGCAACCTTGCCTGCCTACTTAAATGCTTTAAGTGGTAAATCAGTACATGTTATTACGGTAAATGATTACTTAGCCAAGCGTGATGCGCAAACGAATGAACCCTTATTCAGCTTTTTAGGCTTGACGGTGGGTGTGAACATTCCTGGGATGGCTCATCCAGAAAAACAGAAAGCTTATGCTGCCGACATTACCTATGGCACTAATAATGAGTTCGGTTTTGATTACTTGCGCGATAATATGGCGTTTTCTCCGCAAGATCGGGTACAACGTGATCTCGCCTTTGCCATTATTGACGAAGTTGACTCTATCCTCATCGACGAAGCACGGACACCGCTGATCATTTCTGGTCCTGCCGAAGACAGCTCTGAGTTATATAAAAAGATTAATTTGTTAGTGCCTGAGTTGGAAAAGCAAGAGAAAGAAGATGAAGAAAATAACCATGGTACAGGCCACTTTACGGTAGATGAAAAAGCCCGCCAAGTTTATCTGACTGAGCAAGGCCAGATTAAAGTCGAAGACATGCTGCGTGAACGCGGTATGATTGGCGAGCACGACACCTTATTCTCTGCAGCCAATATCACATTGCTGCATCACGTTTATGCGGCCCTTCGCGCACATCAATTGTTTAAACGCGACGTTGATTATGTGGTGAAAGAGGGTGAAATTGTTATTGTTGACGAACATACTGGCCGCACCATGGAAGGACGTCGTTGGTCTGAGGGCTTGCACCAAGCCGTTGAAGCCAAAGAAGGCGTGCGGATCCAAAATGAAAACCAAACCTTAGCGTCTATTACCTTTCAAAACTACTTCCGTTTATACGACAAACTGGCAGGTATGACCGGTACAGCAGATACTGAGGCGTTTGAATTCCAACAAATTTATGGCCTAGAAACTATCGTTGTGCCGACCAATAAACCGATGGTCCGCCAAGATTTGGCTGATCTGGTTTATTTAACGGCAGAAGATAAATATAAAGCGATTATTGAAGATGTACAAAAGGCGCGCGATGCGGGACGTCCGGTATTAGTGGGTACCGCCTCTATTGAAAGCTCTGAATATTTATCGGGTTTACTGAACAAAGCGAAAATTAAGCATCAAGTATTAAACGCAAAGTTTCATGCTAACGAAGCACAGATCATTGCCGATGCAGGACGTCCAGGTGCAGTAACTATAGCGACCAATATGGCAGGCCGTGGTACCGATATTGTACTGGGTGGCAGTTTACAGACAGAGCTAAAAGCGTTAGGTGCTGAAGCTGGTAGCGAAGCGATTGCTGCCGCGAAAGCGGATTGGCAACAACGCCATGATGCGGTGATAGCCGCAGGCGGCTTACATATTATTGGTACGGAGCGGCATGAATCGCGGCGCATCGATAATCAGTTGCGTGGTCGGGCTGGTCGTCAAGGTGATCCGGGGATTTCACGTTTCTATTTATCACTAGATGATGCATTAATGCGCATATTCGCGTCTGATCGTATGGCGGGTATGATGCGTCGTTTAGGCATGGCGCCAGGTGAGGCGATTGAGCATCCTTGGGTAAGCCGTGCGATTGAAAATGCTCAGCGTAAAGTTGAAGCTCGTAACTTTGACATTCGTAAGCAATTACTTGAGTTTGATGATGTTGCCAATGATCAGCGTAAAGTCGTTTATGAACAGCGCAACGATCTGCTTGATGCAACCGATATTAGCGAGACTATTCATGCGATACGTAGTGATGTCGTTGAAAACGTGATCAATGATTATATTCCGCCGCAATCATTGGATGAAATGTGGGATATTCCTGGCTTAGAGCAGCGTTTACAAGCTGATTTCGGCGTTGAGTTGCCGATTGGTCAGTGGTTAAAAGAAGACAGTAAACTATTTGAAGAGAAGTTGCGTGAGCGTATCCAGCAAGATGTTGCTGCATCCTATGCCTTAAAAGAGCAAATGGTCGGTGCGCAAGTGCTACGGCAGTTTGAAAAAGCCATCATGTTGCAAAGCTTAGATACACACTGGAAAGAACATCTCGCGGCCATGGATCATTTGCGTCAAGGGATTAACTTGCGTGGTTATGCGCAGAAAAACCCGAAACAAGAATATAAGCGCGAAGCCTTTGAGTTATTCTCAACCATGTTAGAAGCGCTAAAACTAGATGTTATTGGCGTGCTAAGCCGCGTACAGGTGCGTGCAGCTGAAGATGTTGAAGCGGTTGAAGAGCAACGTCGTAAGGCTGATAATGTACCACACAGCTATCAGCATGCTGAGGCTGAGCAAGTTGTGGGAGAGCTACCACCTGGCGTACAAAACACGGGGCCCGTGTTACGTGATGGTGCTAAAGTTGGGCGTAATGATCCTTGTCCATGTGGTTCAGGTAAAAAATATAAGCATTGTCATGGTCAACTCACCTAATCACACGTCTAAACCACAACTGCATGTTGCAGTTGGTATTATTAAACGCCAGCAGCAAGTGCTGTTGGCGCTGCGTCATGCCAGTCAGCACCAAGGTGATAAGTGGGAGTTTCCTGGCGGTAAAGTCGAGTTAGGCGAAACCGTCGACGTGGCATTAAAACGTGAACTTCAAGAAGAACTGGCGATTACCCTGACAGCGTGTCAACCTTTTATGCAAATACAGCATGCGTATCCAGAGCGGGATGTGTTACTGGATATTTGGCTAGTAACGGCGTTTGAAGGCGTACCTACTGGGGTTGAAGGGCAACCGTTGCAATGGGCTGAAATCAGCCAATTGCATACGTTAACTTTTCCAGATGCGAATCAGCCCATCGTTGCGCGTTTACAACAACAGTTTACGGCTTAAAAAACGTATTATCTTGTTGCAACATATCTTGTTCTAATTCGGCTAAATACTCTTCAGATAACTGCTGATCTATTGGCAGTTTATCTGGAATACGATGATTTTCAGCCGCCCAATCGCCTAAATCAATCATTTTACAGCGCTCACTGCAAAAGGGTCTGAATGTCGATTCTGCTACCCAAAGCACTGCTTTTTCACAGATAGGACATTTTACGGATACTGACACAGACTACTCCAATTTGTTGCTTTTATGGCTAAACCTTACTGAGCTCGACAGTAAGTTAAGGAACTGAGAAAGGGTTATTGTAGCAGATCCGCTGTAAAGATGAGAGAGGGAAGGTGGTATGGATCTGTTAGTGGTATGACGCAGTTAGCAGCATGCTAACTGAAAGCTGACCGCATCGGCGCAGGCACTGCGACCGGCATCTTCAGACAATTGCATAAAGCGAATGGCATAGCGATAACGATTACCGCTTACGGTTGGAAATGAACAGCAATTAAGCCCGTATTTGATCCGTAGCAATTCGAATTGCTCTGCATTTTGTTGGTAAAAGCCGCTATCGGTATGAACGTCGTTAAATTGCCCACGCTCACGAATAAAACCCAGTACAAAATCTACTGCCTGTTGTGCAAGTTGTACTTGTGCTAACCAGGCGCTTTTTTGCTGTTGTTGTTCCAGCTCAGGGAGATTTAACCAATACTGTAATTGTGGCATATCAAAGAAGCAACAACCGCCCGGTAACGCAAAGCGTTGGCGTAAGGGGGCAAGAAACTTATCTTCTTTTAATTGTCCAATGAGTTTACCACTGCGCATCAATTCAGTTTGTAAGCGCAATGCTTGCTGTAATAGCCGTTGTAACTTTTTGTCTGATACAGAGGGATGACTGGACCATTGCACTAATTGAGTTTCGCAGCGCTCAACATCCTTCAGCAGATCTGGGCGAATATCATTGCGTTCCAAAGCATCTAGTAAAGCAAATAAGCTGGTAAAAAAACTGAGTTGTTGTGGTTGCTCTGCAGCGGGTGAGAAAGCGCTAAGTTGAGATAATAAATGTTCGATCCGCAAATAGGTGCGAATTTTTTCGTTTAGTGGATGTTCATAGATTATTTCAGCAGTCATTACGCTCATTAGTGCGCTAGTTTGGCTGCAAGTTCAAGAAATTTATCATGTAAAACCTTAATTTGCGCAAAAAGTTGCGTGGCATCGCCATTATTATCAATAATTTCATCTGCACGTTGTCGCCGTTGAAAACGTGTCATTTGTGCATCCATGATGGCTTTGATCTGTGATTGGCTACTACTGTCACGTTTCGTGGCGCGTGCGAGCTGCGTTTCCTCAGCGACATCGACCACCACAGTGCGCTGTACGAGTTTATCTAAACCGTTTTCAAACAGTAAAGGTGCAACCAGTAAGGTATAAGGGGTTTGGCTGGCAGCCAATTGTTGTAGCAAGGCTTGGCGTATCGCAGGATGTAATAGCGCTTCAAGCCATTCTTTAGCTGTATTATCTTGAAAAATAATCTGGCGCAGTGCGGCGCGGTTTAAAGTCCCATCCTGTTGTAGGATCGTGGGACCAAATTGCGCAGCGATGCTGGCTAAGCACGGCGTGCCTAACGCAACCACCTCGCGTGCGACAATATCAGCATCAATATAATTTGCCCCGAGTGTTTTAAAGCCTTCGGCAACGGTGCTTTTACCACTGCCGATCCCCCCTGTTAAACCAATCAGTAATGATGTTTTGGTTAAAGGGGGCGCGCTATCGTGCATCTTGCTCATAATCCGAGGTAGCGCAGATAAGCGCCAGTAAGATGCTCACCCCATAGCATGGCAATCCAGCCAGCAGCAGCAATATAGGGACCAAATGGAATAGGGGTTGCTTTATCTTTGCCCTGAATTGCCAGCATGCTCATACCAATAACAGCACCAACTAAGGATGACAGTAAAATGATCAGGGGTAATTGTTGCCATCCTAAGAGCGCACCAAATATCGCTAATAATTTAAAATCGCCATAGCCCATGCCTTCTTTGCCGGTTAAGAGTTTAAAAGCCCAGTAAACGCTCCATAAACTTAAATAGCCTGCTGCAGCGCCAATGATAGCTTGTGCAGGCGTGACAAGCGCGCCTGCCGATAAACTAAACAGTAACACTAACCAAAGCAGGGGAAAGGTTAATTGATCAGGTAAAAGCATTTTATCAATATCGATAAAACTTAATGCAATAAGCCCCCAGGTTAAAAGGATTAATAGGGCTGCGGTTAACGTAGGACCCTGTTGCCAAGCGATACTGGCACTAAGAACAGCGGTTAACAGCTCTATTGCCGGATAGCGCACGCTTATAGCCGTTTGGCAATGGCGACAGCGGCCACGCAATGCCAACCAACTGAGTACGGGGATATTATCGTAAGCGGCGATAGGATGCTGGCATTTAGGGCAGGCTGAACGTGGCACGGCTAGGTTAAAACGTTCTGGTGTCACCTGAGATTGATTAGCTTGAAAGTACGCTTGAAACTCACTTTGCCATTCACGTTCCATCATAATAGGTAAACGATAAATTAATACGTTTAAAAAGCTCCCTATCACCAAGCTTAATGCGGCGACACAGCCGACAAATAACCACGGCATCTGTTGCCACAGGCTAACCAGTTCCATCATCCGACAATATTTCCTAATTGGAAGATAGGTAAGTACATGGCGATAATTAACCCGCCAATCACTACCCCTAATACCGCCATAATCAGCGGCTCTAATAATGCGGTTAAGCCATCTACCGCATCGTCTACTTCTTGTTCATAGATGTTGGCGACTTTCGCCAACATACCATCAAGCGAACCCGATTCTTCACCGATAGCAACCATTTGAATGACCATTTCTGGGAAACGCTCGGTTTGTTTCATAGAGAAATGCATTTGATTACCAGAAGATACTTCATCGCGTACCTCTAAAATGGCATTTTTGTATATCTCGTTACCGGCCGCACCGGCTGAAGATTCTAAGGCTTCAATCAGTGGCACACCCGCAGCGAAGGTCGTCGACAATGTTCTAGCGTAACGGGCCACTGCCGCTTTATTTAAGATATTGCCAATAACGGGCGCTTTTAATAACATTGCATCGGCTGCAGTGCGAAATTTAAGATTATTGCGATAGGCTTTTGCCATCAAATAGCCAGCTAAAATAACCAACCCTAAGACAACCCACCAATATTTTTGCATTAATTCTGAAATGCCCAAAACAAACAACGTAAAGGCGGGGAGTTCTGCGCCGAAACTGCCAAATATTTCCGCAAATTGCGGTACAACAAAAATAAGCAATATTGAGGTAACAATAGCCGCAATAACTAATACTGCGGCCGGATAAAACATGGCTTTTTTGATTTTAGATTTGAGTGCTTCTGCTTTTTCTTTATAGATAGCGATACGATCAAAAATGCGATCTAATGCACCGGATTGTTCACCTGATTTCACCAAATCGCAGTATAAATCATCAAAATATTTTGGATGTTCGCGCAGGGTTTCAGATAACGGTAAACCGGCTTGAATTTTTACTGAAATTTTTTGCATCAACTCGCGTAAACTTTTGTTATCCGAGCCATTTGCAATAAGATCAATGGATTGTACCAAAGGTACGCCGGCACTTAACATGGTAGCAATTTGCCGTGTGACAATAGCAATATCTGCGGCCGTAATGCGCTTACCTTCACCAAATAAGGAGCGCGGTTTTTTCTTTACGCCAGAGGGTGTTACCCCTTGCTGACGTAATAATGCTTTGGCTTCAGCAATGCTGGTGGCTTTAATTTCACCTGTTTTGCGATCGCCTTTACGGTTGATGCCTTTGTAGGTAAAAACATGCAGCTCTTTTATTTTAAATTTTTGGGCCTGCGCCATGCCTAATTATCCTTTGGTTACCCGGTTAACTTCTGCGAGGCTGGTGAGACCTGCAGCGGCTTTAATCAAACCAGACTGCCGCAAATTATGAATACCTTCACGTTGCGCCTGGGTGGCAATATCCAGTGAATTACCATTTTCCATAATAATATCAGCCATTTTAGGACTAATAGGCATAACTTCATAGATACCCACGCGTCCTTTATAGCCATTGGTACAGTAATCACACCCTATGGGCTTAAAAATAGTGATGTTATCAAGCTGGTCTTCGCGAAAACCTTGTCGTAGCAGTTCAGCTTGGGGAATATCTTCTTGTTTTTTGCATTTTGGGCACAAGCGACGAGCCAGCCGCTGTGCAATGATCAATGAGACTGAGCTGGCGACGTTATAAGCTGGAACCCCCATATTTAATAGACGCGTTAGCGTTTCTGGGGCAGAGTTAGTGTGTAACGTAGAGAGCACTAAGTGGCCTGTTTGCGCGGCTTTAATGGCAATTTCAGCGGTTTCTAAATCGCGAATTTCGCCCACCATTACCACATCAGGATCTTGGCGTAAAAATGCTTTTAATGCAGAAGCAAACGTTAAACCTGCTCTTGGATTTACTTGCACCTGATTAACACCCGGTAAATTGATTTCTACCGGATCTTCTGCAGTTGAGATATTGGTTTCTTCGGTATTTAAAATGGCTAAACCTGTGTACAAGGAGACTGTTTTACCGCTACCGGTGGGGCCGGTGACTAAAATCATACCTTGTGGTTGGGATAGGGCATCCATATAACGCTGTTTTTGTTCTGGTTCATAGCCCAGTACATCAATACCCAACATGGCACTGTCTGAATCGAGGATCCGCATAACGATTTTCTCACCCCAAAGGGTGGGTAAGGTACTGACTCGGAAATCGATGGATTTTTTTGCAGACAATTTTAGTTTGATTCGGCCATCTTGTGGCACACGTTTTTCAGCGATATCTAACCGTGACATGACCTTTAATCGAGCAGATAAACGGGTAGATAAAGCCACTGGCGGGCTGGCCACTTCATGTAAAATGCCATCGATTCGAAAGCGGATCCGATATTGCTTTTCGTAGGGTTCAAAGTGTAAATCTGATGCGCCCTTGCGAATGGCGTCCAGTAGAATTTTATTGATAAAGGTAATAATGGGCTGATCTTCTTTATCGGGTTGCATACCAACCGATTCTTCAGCCTCTTCCTCCACCACGCCCATGGCGGAAAGATCCCATTCACTGTCGCCATTGCCTAAACTGTCGTACGCATTTTCAAACAATTTATCGAACAATTTATGTAGCTTATCGTACTGTACAACGACAATCTCGGCATTTAATCCGGCGTTAAATTCAAAATCTTCGATAGCCGCAATATTGGTGGGATCAACGACAGCAAGATGCATGGTGCGGCCACGTTTACTGAGCGGCAGCATATCGCTTTTGCGTGTCAGTTTCTCGTTGCGTAACTCGTCAGGAATAGATGCAGGATTAAAATATTCTAGATCTAAGGTGAGATGCTGATTTATCGTCGCCGCAGTTTCTGCTAATTGTTGTGGTGAAATCAGTTTTTCAGTGATTAACAGCTCAGGCAAGGTACGATATTGTCGACCTTTTTCATTTATCAAACGCAACGCTTTATCCCCATCGATAAAACTTTGCTGAATCAATATTTTAAGAAGAGTAGATTTGCTGTTAACCGCCATAAGGGCATTCTATCCTGGCAACTGTTCAGATCAGATAATACTAAGATTATGCCAGTATCCCTTAGTTATTCAAGGTTTAACGCAGTTTATCCTGTAATGTCAAATGAAAGCATTAGGCAGCAGCCACTGAGGAACTGGGCTACTGCAAAATGTGCGTATGATTAAGGCCGTGTTAACTGGAAAGCGCGTACAGAGTTACCTAAAAAAGTAGGAACATACAAGGTGTTAGATTCTGCATCCCACCCCAGATCGGCTGTGTTAAGTTTTGTTTCGCGGCTATCTAAAAGCTCAACGATATGTCCCTTATCATTAACGTAATATATGAGGCCAGCCCAGCAACTCACAATAAAGTGTCCTTCTGCTACCTGCACTAAACCATCTGCACGCTCAGCAAAGCCTTGAGCAACAAGGGTGATGTTTTTCTGGTGATCTATTTTTAGTAAGCGATCGTTCGCGGCAACATACAGCGTGTCTGCAATAGCCTTTACACCATTAGCAGCATCAATATCTTCAAGCCAAATAGACAGTGTATGGTTTTGATAGCGATAAAGACGATTTTTACGTGTGTCTGAAATCGTAACAACCCCTTGTTGATCAATGGTGACATCATTTAAAAATACGGCGTCCGGTGCAGGAATTTTGCTGATAACTTCTGCGCGTGCAATATCAATGATCACCAGCTCTGTAATATCCGCCACATAAAGTTTACCCTCAAAAACGGCCATGCCTTTTGGCGCATTTAAGCCGCGTAGCCAATTTTGCTGCCGAATACTGCCATCCAGATTAAGAATGGCAATACCGCCTTGTCCGTCTGCACTGTTTGCCTGTCCTTCAATTTCGGAGACAAATAAATAACGATCGTTTTGTTGTTGATGGACTAAAACCGACTCTGGAACACGTAAGCCCGATGTTTGCCATACCTCCGTTAATACGGGAGCAGTGTTTAGTTTATCGTCTTGCATAGCATTTGCCCAAGCTGGCGTTAGTGCAAGAAATTGTAGTGCGGCGAGTAAGGTGAACGCGCGATATAACCTGCTGGTTTGCTGCATCTTAAGTCCTTTGTTTGTGTTCATTCTCAAATAGAACAGGTAATAGTAAAGTAAATTGGCACTTTACTAGTGACTCTTAGTTAGGCTGATAACATTACGCTGTCTGTGTTATTGACTGCAATACTCTGCTGCCGTTATTCCATATTTGGTATTTGGTATTTGGTATTTGGTATTTGGTAATCAGCAGTCAGTTTTAAGCGTTTACGTGTTTAATATGTCAATAATCGTGTTATTGAACTGATTATTAAACAGTGACGCGTTTATGTTGTAGACAATGTGACCTAGTCGGTTGGCTGGTGGGGCGGCGAGCTTTTAGTTATGAATAAAATAACAAATGAACGCTGCTCAGTTTAGGGCGCAAACTGGCAGCGTAAAATGTGTCAATGTGTGTTTATTGTTGATAAGGCTGTAATAGCTTTTGTAAGGTGCCATTTTGTTTCAAGCGTTCTATGGCGCTATTTACCTCGGCTAATTTCGCTTCATTCACACTGGCTTTACTTAGCATGAGATGAACATCCGAGGGAGCTAATGTTATCGGAAGGGCTTTGATTGTCCGATCGAGGCCTTTTCTACGTAGAATAGCGGTTGCAACATAGTTATCTTCAAGCACTGCGCTAATTTCTTCATCAAGCAATCGGGCTAAATTCAGTTCGGCAATTTGGGCATTTACAAAACCCTGCGGGTTACTGTCATATAAAGCATCAATGTCTGCACCATAGTAATAATCGTTCACTAAACCGACTTTATGACCTGCTGCAAGCAAACTGGCTAAATCTGTAAAATCTAGGGTGGCATCGCCTCTAGTGTAGAGCACAAACTGCTCTTGACGGTAAGGATCTGAAAACCAGGAGTAGTTTTCTCTTTCTTGGCTACGTGATGCGCCCGGTAGTAAATCAATTTCACCCTGTTGTAGCTTTGAAAGAAGCACAGACCATGTATCTTGTTGTAAGGTAAGCTCGCAGCCTAATTCAGTCGCCAGTGCTTGTAAAATATCAATATCTAAGCCTGTGGCTTGCTGTCCTGGCGCAAGATAATGATAGGGTTCCCAAGCATCAAACCCTACCTTAAGAGTACAGGGTTCAGTTGGTGTTGTAGGCAAAGTGCTAGTTGTTGCATTGGGCGATATAGGTTGTTCAGTTACAGGTTTACAACTGGAAAGCAGAATGAATAGGCTGGAGCAGAAGGTTAGCGTTAGGAACAGAGGAAGACTGCGCATGGCAAAACTCCTATAGGTAACGGTACAATTTAATTGTAGTTACCCATAGTAGAATTGCCATGTTTTATTAATATATTAGTTTGTCTAATAATTGTTGGATTGGCCAAAAAGTAGTGTGTTACAGGCGGCGAACCCAGATATTACGAAATGACACGGCATCTCCATGATCTTGCAATTGCAGAGGTGCACAGCCATGCGCTTGATATTTTGGGGCGCCAATCCATTCTGTAGTTCCCTGAATTTCTATATGATTCTGCACCAACACACCATTATGCAGCACGGTGATATACCCCGGACTGCTCAGTTGCTCGCCCGAAAAACGTGGCGCACGATAAATAATATCGTACGTTTGCCATTCTCCCGGGGCGCGACTGGCATTTACTAGCGGAATCGTTTGTTTGTAAACAGATGCTGCCTGGCCATTAGGGTAGGTTGGGTTATTATATGAATCCAGAATTTGAATTTCATAACGCTGCTGTAAGAAAATACCGCTGTTATTACGTAATTGGCCTTTTTTCTCACCAAACTCAGCCGGCACGCGCCACTCCATGTGCAGTTGAATATCGCAAAACGATGCTGATGTCGTAATGTCGCCACTGCCCGGCGTAACGGTCAGCACGCCATCTTGCATCGACCAAGGCGCCTTGCCACCTTTAAGGCTTTGCCATTGGCTTAAATTGGCATCTAATAGCACTAACGCATCTGAAGGAGCGGCTTGCGGCGCTGCGGTTATGATAGCTGGCACCGGCTCCCATACTTCGGTTTTCTCGGAGAGTTTAATCCGTTCTGCGTCGGTCATTGCTGCAAGTTCAGCTGCCGTTTGCGCCTGTGCTATGCCTGCTAAACTTGCTAGAGTTAGCAGTGCTAAAGCAGAAGAGGTGTTACCTAAAAATGTGATTAATTTCATAGTTATTCCTTTATAGAGACCAGGCCCGTTCGCCTTTTTTGTAAGGATAATTACCATCCCAACGGCCAGGGATCGCGACGTGTCGAAGCACCTCTGTGGCCCCCACTTTAGAGGTAAAAAACGCAAAAATGCTTTGTTGCTTTAACACTGTAAAGTAATGCGCTTGGGGAGTTTGCTGCTGCGCATTGGCCTTGGCAATTTGAGCCTTGGCTTCGTTATCTAATTCAGTCAGTAAGGCGAGCTTTTGTGCAGGGGTGGCAGCCTGAAAAGAGTGCTGAAACCGATGTAGAGCGAGGGCTTGTAATGCCAACAGGCCTTCTGTTACCAAGGTGCGCTGGCTTTGATCAAAACAGTTACTGATAATAGCTGCCATTTGTGCACCAGCACCGCTTGCTTTGGCACCGGGGGTGTCCGTTTGCGGTAAAATCGTTTCAGCAATCTCGTCTAATAAGGCAATATCATTTGCGCTAAAGATATGCGTCACCGGGACCTTATCGGCTGCCGTTAAGCCTTGTGCTAACAGATCACCCGCGACCATGGCCATGCCAGTTGCGGCAGCAATCATCTTTAATAAATCACGACGATCCATTACAGCTCTCCTTTTTTTAGCGCATCTACCGCGAACTTTGCGGCTCTAGCGGTTAATGCCATATAGGTTAGCGAGGGATTAACACAAGAACCTGACGTCATACAAGCACCGTCGGTGACAAACACATTTAAGGCATCCCACACTTGGTTATGTGCATTTAAGACGGAGGTTTTAGGATCGCGTCCCATTCTCGCGGTACCCATTTCATGAATCCCCATACCCGGACCATAGGGTGATTCATAGGCCTGCACATTCTTCACCCCGGCGGCCTCTAAAATTTCTACCGCATCTTGTTTCATATCCCGACGCATCAATAATTCGTTTTGCTTCATCTCCACGTCCATGGCTAACACCGGTAAGCCCCATTTATCTTTTACCGTAGGATCTAGGAAGATGCGATTTTCGTGATAGGGTAGAAACTCACCAAAGCCCATCATGCCAATACTCCACGCGCCGGGTTCAATGAGCGCGGCCTTTAAATCGGCGCCTACACCAAGCTCAGCCACACCACGCTGCCAGCTATCGCGGCTGGCACGGCCTTGATAACCAAAGCCACGTAAATAGTCGCGCTTATCATCTTGCCAATTGCGATAGCGCGGAATGTAAAAACCACTGGGACGACGGCCAAACGTATATTTATCTTCAAAGCCCTCCATCACGCCGCCGGCACCAATTTTCAAATGGTGATCCATAACATTATGACCAAGTTCGCCACTACTACTGCCTAAGCCGCCTTCCCACACATCTTTAGCCGAATTCATAAGGATCCATGTGCTGTTAAACGCCGAGGCATTTAAGAACACAATTTTGCTGGTAAACTCATAAGTTTGATTGGTTTCACTGTCCAATACTTCTACGCCACGCGCGCGTTTTTTATCTTTGTCGTATAGTAATTGGGTAACAATTGAAAACGGACGCACGGTCAAATTTCCCGTTTTCATTGCAGCGGGCAGCGTGGCCGACTGGGTGCTAAAATACGCCCCAAAAGGACAACCCAACCAGCATTTATCACGGTATTGGCAATTGACGCGATTTTGCTCTGGACGGGCTTCTGTTAAGTGGGCCGTGCGACCGCAAATCATATGACGTTTACCGCCAAACGCTTTTTGGATTTGCGCAGCGGCGGATTTTTCGACGATGTTTAAATCCATTGCAGGTAAAAATTGACCATCGGGTAATACATCTAGCCCATCACGATTACCTGAAATACCCGCGAAACGTTCAACATAATCATACCAAGGTGCTAAATCGCTGTAGCGAATAGGCCAATCAACAGCCACGCCTTCACGTAAGTTCGCTTCAAAGTCTAATTCATTCAGGCGATAGCTTTGGCGGCCCCACAGTAAAGAACGCCCACCCATGTGATAACCGCGATACCAGTCAAAGCGTTTTTTTTCTACATAAGGCGATTCTTGCTCATTAGCCCACATACCTTGCGTGATTTCATTCAACGGATAATCCCGACTTAATACAGGAAAATCTTCTTTCATTTTTTGTGTGGGTAAATTTCGATGCGGTAAATCCCATGTTTCTTTCATGGCATTCGTATAGCCTTTGATATGCTCAATATTGCGGCCACGTTCTAATAATAAAACTTTTAGCCCTTGTTCAGTGAGCTCTTTGGCCGCCCAGCCACCACTAATACCGGAGCCGACGACAATGGCGTCATAATGATTTTGTGCTGTTATCATAATCTTCTACCTGTTGCTGTCGATTTCTGTCCTACGAACCATGTAGTGTGTGTCTCGTGTTCGTATGGTAGAACTCGTTTGTTATTATTTAGTGCAACGACACAATGAGCATATGATTTAGCCGATTGTGTGATTACAGTGTTAATCGGCGTTATACATCACAGATTTGAATGGCCTGCGCCAACGATTGCGCGCGACCGGTTTTAGTGTCTGGTGTTGGCATAAACTCTTGTGCTACATAGCCCGTAAATCCGGTGGCTTTAATGGCTCTGGCTATAGCCGCATAATTAAGCTCTTGGCTATCATCTATTTCATGTCGACCAGGGACTCCAGCAGTGTGGTAATGGCCAAAGTATTGGTGATGCTGCTGAATGGTGCGAATAATATCGCCTTCCATAATTTGCATATGATAAATGTCGTAGAGCAATTTAAAGTTGGGTGAATTGAGTCGCTTGCACAGCTCAATGCTCCAAGGCGTGTTATCGGCTAAATAATCTGGATGATCGACTTTGCTGTTAAATAACTCTAACTGAATGATCACGCCATGTTTTTCGGCGCTAGGTAAGATTTGAGAGAGGCCAGCAACGGCATTATCGAGCGCTTGCTCTCGGCTCATGCCGCGGGCATTACCGGTAAAGCAAATCAGGTTTTTATAGCCTGCCTTTGCGACTAGTTCAATATGCTCTAAATAACGTGGTATTAGCTGTGCATGAAAGCGGCTATCTGACCAGCCATCCTCTAAATTTAGTTCGGCACCATTGCACATTGAAGAATCGATGCCATGTTGTTTTAGTATTGGCCAATCCGCAGGGCCCACCAGATCAATGGCGCTAAAACCAAGTGATTTCACCAGCAAACAAAGCTCTTCTAAGCTAAGATCGCCAAACGTCCATCGACTGACTGAGTGATTAATGTGTCCCTTCAACGGTGTCTTTACCGCGTTTTGTAGGGAAGTGTTTATCACCTGCTCACCGGGTACGTTTTGCGCCAATGCGCTAAGTGGGGCAAGTGCTGTCATGGCTGCAACCTGTTTTAATAGGGTTCTTCTGCCAAAATTATGTGTTGTCATCATGCCGTCCTAGCGTTGTTTTTCGGTTTTAAACGTAAGCGCAAACAGCACTAACACCACGGCGGCAAACCCTGCCGGGAATAGCCAAATGGGTTGCCACGCAATACCGGCGGCGGTGGTGTAGTTTTCAGTAATCATTCCTGCAACACTAAAACCAATCAGCATACCAATGCCATAGGTTGCAAGTGTAATAAGCCCTTGCGCAGCGTTTTGAATCGCCGCACCGGCTTTACTGTTGGTGTAAATCTGGCCGCTTACAAAGAAGAAGTCGTAGCAAATGCCGTGCAGCGCAATGCCTAAAATCAGTAACCAAATGCCATTGTCCGCATCGCCATAAGCAAACAGGACATAACGCAGTACCCAAGCAGCCATCCCCAGTAACAGTGTTAACTTTATGCCAAAACGATTTAAAAACAGGGGTAATAGCAGCATAAATAACACTTCGGAAACCTGACCTAGCGTCATTTTGCCGGTGGCATTCTCTACACCAATATTGGTTAAGAACGGGTTAGCATTTTGGTAGTAGAAGGCCAATGGAATACAAATAAGTATTGAACTGATGAAAAAGATGGCGAAGTTACGATCTTTCAAGAGTTTTAAGGCATCTAAGCCTAAAATATCTGCGAGGCGTTGCCCTGCTTGTTTGCCAGCAGGTGGCGTTGCTGGCAAAGTAAAACTGTATACACCTAGCAGCAGTGACACCATTGCACACATTAAAAACGTATTTTTCAAGGCGCCTGTTGCAATGGCGGCTTGCGCATCCCAGCTAAAGATATAACTGATGACCAAACCAGCAATAATCCAACCCAAGGTACCCCACACCCGAATTTGTCCGAATTCTGCAGCTGGCGAAGATAGCTGACGAAATGATACAGCGTTTACCAGAGCCAGCGTAGGCATGTACGCTAACATGTAACCTAATACCAGTGGATAAAAGGTACTAAAGTCGGTTGCTTGATACATCAAAAACATCAGAATGGCGCCACATAGGTGTAAAATACCCAGTAAGCGTTCAGCGTTAAAATAGCGATCGGCGATTAAACCGATAAAAAACGGTGCAATAATGGCGCCCCAAGATTGGGTTGAAAACGCCATGCCAATCTGACCACCATTGGCTTGTAAGTTTTGACCTAAAAAAGTACCTAGTGTGACAAACCAACCACCCCAGATAAAAAACTGTAAGAACATCATGCAGCTTAACCGCATTTTTATTGTATTCATTTACCTGTCCCCGTTTTGCCTAAACACGTGCTGATTTCGTTGCTAGGGTTGTTTACCCAACGATGAATGCATTGCGTTTTTTTTGTTGTTATTAATTTTTGTTTTTTACTTATGTTAAACATAGGGTGCGTCGATATCGTCGCCGCACCGAAGGCCATCTCAACCCGTTAGGCCAAGAATACGTCTATTTCGTTGTGTATCTGTACTGGCACCCGCAAAGTCATCGAAGGCGCGGCCAGCTTTTTCTATTAAATGTGCGGCAATAAAAGGCGCTCCCTCACGAGCACCTTGCTCGGCATCTTTTAAGCAGCATTCCCATTCCAACACGGCCCAGCCATCAAAACCATATTGAGTGAGTTTGCTAAAGATTTGTTTAAAGTCGACCTGACCATCGCCCAGTGAGCGAAAACGGCCTGCACGATCTTGCCAATTTTGATAGCCGCCATAGACACCGGTGCGGCCATTTGGACGAAATTCAGCGTCTTTAACGTGGAAGGCTTTAATGCGCGTATGGTATCGGTCAATAAAATCCAGGTAATCCAGTTGTTGTAAGACAAAGTGACTGGGATCAAACAAGATATTGGCAGCGGGATGCTGATTTACTGCAGTTAAAAAGCGTTCAAAGCTCGCGCCATCATGTAAATCTTCGCCAGGGTGAATTTCATAACATACGGCCACGCCAGCTTCAGCAAAAGCATCTAAAATAGGTAGCCAACGTGCAGCTAGTTCGGCAAATCCTTGCTCAACTAAGCCTGCCGGACGTTGTGGCCAGGGGTATACTAAATGCCATAACAACGCCCCTGAAAACGTAGCATGCGCTTTTAACCCCATACGCTGACTGGCTTTAGCCGCATATTTTAGTTGTTGCACTGCCCATGCGGTGCGTTCAGCGGGTTTACCACGCAGGGCTTCGGGTGCAAAACCATCAAATAATTCATCGTAAGCTGGATGAACCGCAACTAATTGCCCTTGTAAATGCGTGGAGAGCTCTGTTATCACGACGCCTTCTGCCTGGCACAGCGCGATGATGTCATCACAATACGCTTGGCTATCTGCCGCAAGTGCTAAATCGAATACTGACGGATCTGTTGGCAGTTGAATCCCTTTATAGCCTAGCGACGCTGCCCAACGTGCCATGGCTTGCAGTTTTACTTTGCTCTCTGTTTGCGGGAATTGCGCTAAAAACTGTGCCAGAAAAATCGCTGGGCCGTATATTTGGCTGGATTGTGTCATCAAATGACTCCTGTAAACGCCGTGTGTAATTGTTTCGGTAACGTATGCCATTTTTGTTCGCTATTACTGCTTTGAGTAATAGTGTCGATAAACGCCATACCGCGTAATCCCGCATCAATACCGGGCACACCTGCGGCGGTGCCATGCGCGCCGGCACGAATGGCCTTAGCAAAATCATGGTATAAGTTAGCCATGGCTTCAAGGTAGCCTTCGGGGTGGCCGCCGGGTAAACGACAACGATCTAATGCGGCTTGGCATAACCCTGGTTGACCTTTGCCGGCTCGTAAAATCTGTAATGGGCTATTTATTCCCCGAACGATCAAGCTGTTAGGTTCCATTTGTTGCCATTCCATGCCGCCTTTATCACCATATAACCGAATGCTTAAGGCGTTTTCCTCGCCGGCACACACTTGGCTAGCTAATAGCACGCCAGACACGCCCTGTTCGGTGCGGAAGAGTGCTGCACCATCATCATCTAACTGCCGTCCAGTAATGTGGCTGGTTAAGTCAGCACACAGGTGAGTGATTTGTTGTTGACTGATAAACTCAGCTAAGCCAAACGCATGGGTTCCGATATCGGCCATACAGCCACTGGCACCTGCTTGTGCAGGATCAGTGCGCCAGCTTGCTTGTTTATTCGCGCTGGCTTCTAGATTTTGGGTTAACCATCCTTGCGGATATTCGACAATTATTTTGCGCAGCGTGCCAATTGCACCGTCTGCAATTAACTGTTTTGCCTGCCAGACCATGGGATAACCAAGATAGGTATGCGCTAAGCCATAGAGCAAATGCGATTGCGCTAATTCTTGCGCCAGCTCTTGCGTTTCAGCGAGCGAAACCCCAGCCGGTTTTTCACAAAACACATGAAATCCAGCCTGTAATGCCGCTCGGCTTATCGGTACATGGAGCTGATTAGGCGTAACAATAATCAGCACTTGCATACGTTCTTGTTCAGGCAGCAACGCTTCCGCAGCAAGCAGTTGTTGCCAACTGGAATAAGCCCGATGTTCGTCAATACCAAGTTGTGCCGCAGTGAGTAAGTTATTGTCGCTGTTGCGGCTAAAGGCGCCACACACTAATTGATATTGACCATCAATCGCCATGGCACGCCGATGCACTGCGCCGATAAAGGCGCCTTCGCCGCCGCCAATCATTCCCGCCCGAATAGGGCGATGTTTTTCAAAACGCATTCTAGGTTCTCCTCGCCGCGCGTTTACGCAAGGCTGAAACTCATCATCATAAAAATGTAATCGATTACATTGGCGGTCGTCAACTTTATTTGCAACAAAATAGGGATTTATTTGGTGATATATTCACCATTAAGCGGAAGTTTTGCCCAAGTTTGGGGCGTTATGTTCTTTTATAAGGCGATTATTTTTTCTTAAATCACTTCACTTTACGGGGTTAAGTCGCTATAAATGATAACGGTTACATTTTGTATCGTTATTTTTGGTCGTTATTTTATAGAGAGCTGTTATGTCCAATATTCGAGTTGTTGCTGAACTTGCTGGTGTATCGGTAGCAACCGTATCGCGTACCTTAAAGCAACCCGAGTCGGTTTCGCCAAAAACACGACATCGGGTGCTCGATGCGATCCAGCAAGCGGGGTATCAGCCAAATCAATTAGCTGCACGATTACGCTCTGGCAAAACGCATAATTTGGTGGTGTTGGTGCCTACTATCGCAAACGTGTTTTTTGCTCGAGTGATTTCGGGAATGCAGCAGGTGGCTCATGAAAAAGGCTTTACGCTGCTTCTTTCAAATACCCAAGCGGACGAGCAAACCGAATGCCATTACGCACGCATGGTTGAATCAGCAGCAGCGGATGGTGTAATTCAATTGCGGGCGTTTAATCCTTTCAAACGTGAGCATGTGAATGAGCATCAATTACACCCGATGGTAAATGCGTGTGAAGTTTTAGATGAGGTAGCTTGCCCAACAGTGATGCTGGATAATCGCGCCGCTGCGGCCGCCATGACACGCCATTTACTGGCGCTGGGGCATAATCGTATCGCGTTAGTAAAAGGGCCCGCACGAAGTCCGCTGACGCGTGATCGTATTGCTGGTTATCGCGATGCGTTAAACGAAGTGGGTATTAATTTTGATGAGCAATTGCTGGTGGCGGGCGATTTTAGCCTTAAATCCGGTTATGAGGCCGCTGCCCATTTATTGACGTTAGCAGAAAGGCCAACAGCCATTTTTTGTGAAAATGATGAGATGGCTATGGGTGCCATGCAATGTTTAAAAAAAATGGGTCTACGCATTCCTGAAGATATGTCGGTGGCAGGTTTTGATGACATTAATTTTGCGGAATACAGTGATCCGCCGTTGACAACGATAGCCCAACCCGCAGAAGAATTTGGGCGTACCGCCGTAAGTTTGCTTATTGACGTTTTACAAGGGCGCGTAACCAAGGCAGCGAAAGTGATTCTGCCCTTTGAGTTGGTGATCCGTAACAGTACTGGGCCGCTGCATAAGCAGCCTTGAGAGCCCACTCTCAACAACTAATGGAGCATGATAATGGCTTTTCAATCCCCAATACTGGCGCCTTCCGCGGCAAAAACATTGCCGCGGCGTCAATTTATGAAATTGATACTGGGCACTAGCGTGTTAATGGGTACGGGTATATTTCAGCAATTGGCGTTTGCGAACACCCGCGCGAATATAGGTATACAGTTGTATACCGTTCGCGACTTAATGCAGCAAGATGTGCCAACAACCTTACAGCTATTAGCAAGTTTGGGTTATCAAGAGGTTGAATTTGCAGGTTTATATGAACACTCTGCAGCACAAGTTGCACGCTGGCTAACTGAGTTTGGCTTAACCGCCCCAGCAGGCCATGCCATGCTAAAACCTCTCACTGAAGATACTACTCGGGTATTAGATGAGGCGCTTGCCTTGGGGCATCGGTATGTCGTTATGCCGTATTTATTTGATCACGAACGTAGTGAGGGATTACGCAGCTATCAGCAATTAGCCGAGCAATTAAATAAGGTTGGCGAGCGTTGCCAAGCGGTCGGTTTGCAACTGGCTTACCATAATCACGATTTTGAGTTTGTGCAAATGGCGCAAAGTTCACCTTATGAGGTGTTACTGACGCAAACCGATGCGAACTTAGTAAAAATGGAGATGGATCTGTATTGGGCCGCGAAGATGCAGGTCGATGTTCCAGCGTTATTTAAGCGTTATCCTGGGCGTTTCCCGTTATGGCATATGAAAGACATGGCTACCGATGGGAGTTTTGCTGATTTAGGCCAAGGTATAATTGATTTTGCGCCTGCAGTAGCCAGCGCTGAGATCGCTGGCTTGCAGCATGCATTTGTTGAGCGAGATGTGACGGCAGATCTTTCGCGTACTTTACAGCAAGGCGTTACAGGCTTTAAACACATTTTTGCCTAATGTGTTATAGCTGGATGATCTGGTAAAGCAGGCTAAACTAGCCAATAGCCTGCTGCTCAAAGAAAAGTATTTAGAGAATAGCGTTTATCATAAAGCGCTGGAAACAAAGCGCTTAGAGAATGACGTCATTAATTTGCTGCTTCCCATTCAAAACGTGTAGGTAATGCAGTAAAGGATCCAAAATGCTGACACGTTAATGAACCAGCACTGATCGACTTATTTAACACTTGCTGTTGTAAGCTTAAGTTTTGTGCAAGTGCGCTAAGTTCATATTGCGTGAGTAACTGACTAATTTGATAAAGCCAAGCGCCAACAAAAGCATCGCCGGCAGCGGTGGTATCGACGACTTTCACTGGTGAGACGGGGACTGAGAGTTGTTGTCCTGCGACATAGCTGGTGACGGCCTTACTGCCTGCGGTAACGACAATCCACGTTGCATGTTGCTGTAATTGTTGTAGCAAGGCCAGTTCTGATTGGCCCGCGGCAAGATACGTAAGCTCATCATCGCTGAGCTTAATTAAATCGGCCATCTTTAATAGTCGGTGAACCAGTCCAAGATCGGCACGGCCTTCAGACCATAAATTGTGTCGAAGATTGGCATCTACTGAAATAAGCCAACCACGTGCTTTTGCCTCGGCTACCATGGCGAAGCTGGTTTCAGCAATAGCTGCATCGGTAAGGCTGTTTGAACATAAATGTAAGATCCCCCGATTACGCCAAAAATCGGCAGGTAAATGTGCCATTGTATAAAGTAAGTCTGCGGCGGGCGGACGATAAAACGAAAAGCTGCGATCACCTTCGCTGTTTAAGGCAACAAACGCGAGCGCCGTTTTAGCTGCGCTGGTTCGGGCGGTGGCGCTACAATCTACACCGTAGTGTTCCAGTTCTGTTTGCAAAAAGTCGCCAAACATATCTGCCCCAAGCATGCCCACAAACTGGCTTTTGCCGCCAAGCTTTGCTACAGCTACCGCGACATTGGCTGGCGCGCCGCCAGCGAAACGCCGAAAATTAGCCGGCTGTTGTGGATCTTGTAAAAAGTCGATAAGTACTTCGCCAAAACAGCAAACTGGAATTGTCATATTTATCCTGCTCTTGTCACGTTAAGTGGGGGGGATTTCCACGTATTATCATCGTATCGACATTTAATGCTAACCATACCTAAGTGAAACAATAGACTGCCGTTAGCCTCTGAAAAGTCAGTTTGATTTTATACGGGCTTAATTGTTTAAGTTTAAATTAGCTGATTGGCGCATCGGTGTAAAGAATTCGGCCGTTTAAATTGATTATTTTTTAGCTTTTACTTGAAATTCCCTTGGAATAAAGCAAATATAGCAGGTACAAGGCTAGATAAAAACAGCAGGTTATTATGAAAAAAACATCCCGCGAATTGCTAGAAAATTCATCGAAGCTGACCCAAGAGTGTCAGATTTTACTTAAACGTTTTAGTGGCTCATTAAAAGTTATTGCAAAAGGGCGTTGGCCAGTTGTTGAAATACGTTTACAGCAGCTGTTGCCTCAGCTATTGCCACTGTATTTACGCCTCTATGGTGATCGCTACGATTGCTACTATCATCTGGAACAATTGTTGAAGTTGCTGGCGCGCGCTGTTGTGCAACGTCCAGAGTATTTATTTGCTGAAGATGAGATGCCCCAGCAGTGGCATAAAGCACAATCAGCTTTAGGTTCAGCGTGTTATGTTGATTTATTTGCAGATGATTTTAGCGGCTTAGAACAGCGTATTCCTTACTTAAAGCAAACTGGTATCAATTATTTGCATTTAATGCCGCTCTTCAAGGCGCCAGAGCCTAATAGCGATGGCGGTTATGCGGTTTCGGATTATCGTAAAACAATGCCGCATTTGGGTTCGATGACAGAATTAGCGGCGCTTATGCAAAAGTTGCATGCTGAAGGTATTCGGCCGGTTCTTGATTTTGTGTTTAATCATACCTCTGACGAGCATCGCTGGGCAGAGAAAGCCAAAGCAGGTGATCTACAGTTTCAAGATTATTACTTCTTCTTTGATGAGCAAGAGCGCGAACAGTATGCGCCGTGGTTAAGAGAAATTTTTCCTGAGATCCGCCGTGGTTGCTTTACTTTTGAACCCGCGGTTGGTCGCTGGGTGTGGACCACCTTTAACAGTTTTCAATGGGATTTAAACTACGCCAACCCAGAAGTATTTAACGCGATGGCGGAAGAAATGTTGTTTTTAGCCAATCAGGGGGCTGCGGTGCTTCGCTTGGATGCACTGGCTTTTGTTTGGAAGGAAGCTGGGACAAACTGTGAAAACTTACCCAAGGCGCACACGCTTATTCAGGCATTTAATGCCGTAGCACGTATTGCAGCACCCGCACTACAATTTAAGTCTGAAGCGATAGTACACCCAGATGAAGTCGTAAAATATATCTCGCCAGAAGAGTGTCAATTATCTTATAACCCCTTGTTAATGGCTTTATTGTGGAACAGTTTAGCGACACGTAAAACTCGTTTATTAACCGAGTCTTTGCAGCGGCGCTTTGCTATTAATCCGCAGTGTAGCTGGGTAAACTATATTCGTTGTCATGATGATATTGGTTGGACATTTGACGATAATGTCGCGTGGCAGCTTGGTATTAATCCAGATCATCATCGGCAGTTTTTAAACCAGTTTTATACAGGACAATTCGCTGGCAGTTTTGCCAATGGTGTGCCATTTCAACAAAACCCCGTTACGGGTGATTGCCGGGTAGCCGGTATGTTGGCTTCACTAACCGGGGTAGAGCAAGCGCTGAGCAACGATAACAACACGAATCTTGCCAATGCGTTAGCGCGTATCTATTTACTTAATAGCGTTATTTTAAGTATCGGTGGTTTACCTTTGTTGTATATGGGTGATGAACTGGGATTACTTAATGATTACAGCTACCAACATGATCCTGCGAAAAAAGACGATAGTCGCTGGGTTAACCGTGTTAAGGTGTCTGCGGAGCAGCTAGCCAGCGCCAAGGATAAAAACACGTTATCAGGTAAAATTTACGAGCAATTACAGCAGCTGATTGCGGTGCGAAGTCGTTTCCCGGTGCTGGGCTCTGGTACCACTGAGATTTTACAAAGTGGTAATCCTCATCTGTTTGTCTATCGTAGGCAGCTGGATCAACATAGTATGTTATGTGCGGTAAACTTTAGCGAAACGCCGCAAGCCTTTACCAGCTTACCTGCAAGTCATTGGCAAGATGTATTAACGGCAAAGCATTTTCAAGCTCCCACCATTACGTTGCAGCCTTATCAAGTATTGTGGCTTATTCCGTCTAATTAAGCTGATGCTATGCGTAACGCGCCCAAGGAAGGGCGCGTGTAATGAAAAATAAGCTACACATTTAACTATACACTTAGCTTCCTTTTGCTTCCCAACCAGCAGCGGCTTTTTGCTGACAGACTGGATTGCCTTCGTCAGCCAGCGTCTCAGCAAAAAACCATTCTTTAAAGATCACCCATTGTGCATTTATTGGCGCTTGGCACTGGCCATTAGCCTGCGCTGCGAATAATTGTTCATCGCATTGTGGCGTGTCGGTTAACACGCCTTGATAGGCGTATGCATACACTGCTTGGCAATGTGGGCTTAGATAGTTGCGAAATACAACCAACCATCCTTGCTGATAGCGTACTAAGCTGAAACTGGGAACATTGTTGGCTACTGCACTGGTAATAATCTCAGGCACCGTTACATCGGTTAATAGCGCTAAGCCTTCAGCAGTGCGTTTACGCACTTGTAACGGTTCACCTCGGCGCCATGCAAAACCATCAAAGTCTGTGTTATTGGCAATGGCAATAAGTGCGGTTAAACCCTGTTCGTTACGTTGAATTTCTTGGCGTATAGTGCGTTCAATTTGTTCTGATTCCGATAGGCCTTTAAACGCATCGCAGCCCATTAAACTGCTGAGTAGAAGCCCGCTACAACACCCTAAAATTATCTTACGCATAGGTATTCTCTCTTAGTACTCACTAGCGCTAAAAACAGCGTGTAACTTTACCATAAAAAAGCCCCGCAAAGCGGGGCAACAGAACAACGAGAGAGCGCTATTCCAAGAGGGAGTTAATGTTGATACTTTTCTAACTGCTGTTCGGCAGGGTTGGCAAAATGGTTCCACCATAAGCCCACTGCCATAATCAGTGCAAAACCTGTCGCCAGATAAAAACCATAACGCACATTACCAAAAATATCGCCAACAATGCCCATTAAGAGTGGGCCTAAAGCTGCCGCGAGTGCGGTAAACGCCAAGATCAGCCCTGCTGCAGCGCCATGCTTGTTGCGAGGGAAACAACTAATGCCTTTAGAATTTAACGTGGGATACATCATAGACATAAACAGACCAGAAAAAGGCATTAACCACAGCGCCCAAGCCACGCCATTCACCATGCTTAAGACAAAACATATCGCAATGGCTGTACTGAACCAAGCAAGCAAAATGGTCCAACTAAACTTACTCAGTAGCCATTCTGCTAAAAAGCGACCCACGGTGCGTAGAATAAAAAATACCGTAATAGCGTGTGCGGCTAAGGTGGTCCATTGTCCTTCGTATTGTTGCAGCAGGGTAGGTAACCAAACAAATACGGCCACTTCTGTAGCAACATAGCAGGCAATGGCTAATGAAAACCCCAGCGCGTAACGGTTTTTAACCAGCGCTAAGCAATCCCAAATAGAACTTTGTGTTTGAGGTGTGTAGGCGGGGTACTCCATACGCCAAGCGATGACTAGTAATACGGCACAAATTAACCCTGCCAATAAGTACAGTTGCTCCCATGCCATATCGTAGGTGAGTAACACGGCTACCAGCGCTGGGCCAGCAATAGCGCCTAGACCAAAAAAGCCTTCTACACGGTTCATTAAGCCCGTATGACTTTTTGCGTTGGGGCTTACATCCCCAATTAACGCCAGAGCCCCAGTTTTAAATAGGCCAATACTTAAACCACACAGGCCGAGTAATAACAGGTAAAAGGTAAAGCTTTGGCCAATGGCAAAGGCGACACACGCTAAGGTGTAAATGAGCAGACCAAATAAGATAATTTTTTTACGGCCAATTTGATCGGCTAATTGACCAAGAAAAAGTCCAGATAAGCCGATAAAAATCATTGGCACATAATGAAAGGCCGCCGCTTGGGTTAGCGAGAGATTAAACTGCTTTACCACTTCGGGAATAATGACGCCAACAGCGTCAGTTGTCATGGCAAAAACAAAGAACATCAGGCAAGTCATCCACTTTACCTGAGCGTGGGTGTGGTTATCTACCACAGCAGCATTGAGCGGTTGTGTTTTTTGCATTTTTCTACCCTGTCGATGTTCGCGTTAATACGCCAACTTTTTATTATGCCTAAGCTTGGCGTTGCCAATAGCTTGGTGAATTATGTTGTTATTATGAACATAAAACTACAACTAAAACGTTTAAGTTGCAAGTCAAGATCGGGTGTTTTTGCGAAAAAACCAGATTTAATACGAATAAATTAGTTAACAGCTAGCTCTTAAACGTAATTCACATTCCAGCATGACATTTTGTTGATGTTCGCCACTTAGTAATAAACGCGCTGCTGTTCGACCTTTTTCATCGCTATGCTGTGCCACTGTGGTTAGTGCGGGGTAAGCACGTTCTGCTTCTTCTATGCCATCAAAGCCGACAAGACAAAGATCTTCAGGGATGCGAATACCCAGTTGGCGAGCGACACTCATTGCGCCTAGGGCGATGCGATCGCTCATACAGAGTAAAATCTGAGGTCTTGGATGTTGGGTTAACGCTTCACGCGCCGCAATTTCGGCATATTGATGAGTATTCACCGGGATATGCCAGATCTGATCTGCAGGTAAGTCTCGTTGTAATTCTGCTGCCGCTGCTAAATAGCCATCTAATCGGCGGCGAGAAATCGCTTCATCTTGATCATAAAGCTCAGCCGGTTGCATGCGACACACGCGATCAGAATCGATTAAACGCAATCCTAAAACGGCAACTTTTCCGGTATATTTTTGCATTGCATAATGTGCAATATCATAAGCGTAGCGCGTATTGTCGATATTAACCGATCCCATGCCAGGTAAATTACAATCTACGCTAAGCATGGGTTTACCGCTTTGCCTTACTCGGTCGAGTTGTTCATGATTCATTGGGCTGCCGTAAATGATAAAGCCATCAGGAAGGGCTTCAGCAGTGCTATGCACGGCTTTGGCACCCGACAACAACAACATATCTTTACCTTGTGCCTGCAGCACCTCGGCAATGCCTTTAATGAGCTGATTGGCGACAGGATCGCTGATGGAGTATTCCAAAGTGTCTGATAACAAAATGGCAATCATGTCTGAGCGGCCAGTGCGTAAACTCCGCGCTGTGGCGTTAGGGCCACTAAAGCCCAACTTTTCACTTTCTTCTAAAATATGCTTGCGCAAATCGGTAGAGAGTTGATCGGGTCGATTAAAGGCGTTCGAAATGGTGGCAACCGATACCCCAAGATGTTGCGCCAGCGATTTTAGGGTGACTTTAGCCATGGAAACATCCTCGTTTATAGGCAGCCGTATAACGCGTTTAGGCGCTCACTGCATTTTAGCAATAGGTAATCTGCCATTATTACTCTTCAGCCTGCAAAATAATACATCTAAACTTAAACGTTAAGTTTAGAAGCGGGCGCTGCACAGTATCTCTCGATGTATTGCTGATGCGTAGGTAATTGCTTGGCTGCATATTGAATACCTTGGCGTAATTTAGCTAACCAATTAACGCTATCAATCGTTCTGTAATGCATTAAAGCATCTGGGCGTTGTGGCAAGTTAAATTGCCCAATATGTACCGCTAACCAACTGGCGTTGCCAAACAAATCCATGTCGCCACTGACTAAGTGCCCAGCATGATTAAATTGCTTTATTTTGTAGCTTAATGCGTCAGGTATGGGCATATTCGCGCAATAACGCCACATTTCACTGTCAGTTCTGGTGGTGAGTTTGTAGTGCAAAATAATAAAGTCGCGAATATTTTCGATTTCTTTGATAGCAATTCTATTATATTCATCAATGGTATCTTGTGAAAAAGAGGAATCTGGGAACAGAGCTAAGAGCTTAGCAATGCCAGCTTGAATTAAATGGATACTGGTTGATTCTAAAGGCTCAAGAAAACCGCTAGATAGTCCAATAGCCACAACATTTTTCTGCCAAAATTGTTGGCGTCGGCCGGTCACAAACTTAAGCATCCGCGGTTCAGCCAAGGGTTTGGCATCTAAGTGTTGTAGCAATCGCTCCCGAGCAGTGTGTTCTTGCGTAAAATGTGAACTAAATACGTGACCATTGCCTGTACGATGTTGCAGTGGGATCCGCCATTGCCAACCTGCTTCATGTGCGGTAGAGCGGGTATAGGGCGTAAATTCGCCACGTTCTGATGGCACAGCCCATGCTCTATCGCAAGGTAGCCAATGTGACCAATCGACATAACCGGTTTTCAGTGTTTGCTCAATCAATAAGCCTTTAAAGCCCGAACAATCTATAAAAAGCTCGCCCTCAATACACTGTGTGCTTTCTAATTGAACCGATTCGACAAATCCCGTTATTTCGTGCTGTTTAACCTGGGTAATTTTACCTTCAATACGTGTAACGCCTCGTTCTTCAGCATATCGTCGTAAAAAGCGCGCGTACAAACCGGCATCAAAATGATAGGCATACTCATAGGTTGAGAGCACATTCCGTGGATCTTGAATAGGAGGAGCAAAGCGGCCTGTTTCAGCAGCACCCCAAGCCATACAATAATCATCTAATTCGTTTGCCTGACCTTGCTGCCGTGCGTTAAGCCAGTAATGATGAAAATTCACCATGTCAAATTGTCGGCCGTAATTACCAAAGGGATGGAAATAACGATGTCCCTGTTTGCCCCAATTTACAAATTGAATACCTAGCTTAAATGAGCCTTGCGTTTCTCGGACAAAGGTATTCTCATCGATACCCAACGTACGATTAAATACGCGGATCGGGGGAATAGTGGCCTCGCCAACACCAACTGTACCAATGTCATCTGATTCAATTAATGTGATCTGGCAACCTTGTTGTAGGGCATTACTTAGCGCAGCTGCCGTCATCCAACCTGCAGTGCCGCCACCGACAATAACAATTTTTTTTATGGGTTTTGCACCAAGCTCATTAGTTTGCATTGGCTTACTCCTTCTTTTTAAAAAGAAAAGCGGTGGTTAAAAACCACCGCTTTAGGCGAACAATCACTTACACATAGTGTGTTAGCTCGCTTAGAAGTTTACTGTAACAGAAGCCGTAACAGTTCTGCCAATCGCTGGATTTCCTGAAATCACAGTTGGATTGACAGCTGAGTTAGCTAGGGCACCATTACCACGAAGATCGAATTTATCGGTTAAGTTGTACACTTGAAGACCAAATTCTAATCTTTCAGACATCGTGTAGCGCGCGTTAGCACCAAACGTCATAGCTGCTGGGTATTCATTGCCTGCACTATCAATTGCAGTGGTTTGGCCGGTAACATTAGCACCCACAATTAAATTGTCTAGTAAATAATAATTGCCTGACAACGTATAGATCAGATCAGGAATACCATCTGCACGAGTCCAATTTGACGAACCCGCTGACAATTTTTCTGCATCGCTATAGGTAGCGTTACCCACCATTGAGAAATCACCAAAACGCACTGTACCTAAAATTTCTGCGCCAGTAGATTTGTACTCGGCATCAATAATACAACCACCTGCTACGCCACCACATTGTGTAGCAGATAATTCGTAGGTGCTTTGTTTAAAATCGCCTTTTAACAAGGTTACTTCAAAGGTGTAGAAGCCGTCGAAAATAGAACCACGACGTTTCAGACCAATTTCGTATTGATTAACAAAGTCAACCGCTGCGGTTTGGCCTGCTTGATTTAATGAGCCGTCGGCATTAATTTTACCGCTTACAATTTGACGGTCACCGTTAAAACGACCACCTTTTGACGCTCGTGTAAATAAGCTGGTGTCGCTATTCAGTTTGTACAAACCACCAACGGTCCAAGAGGTGTAGCTTACTGAATAATCTAAACTCTCACGGTTACCATTAGCTAACATAGTTGGAATAGCTACTCCACCCACGATGGTGTTGAACTCACTGCCACCTGCAAAAGCCCAGCCTGACGCATCAACTGTTTCACGACGAACACTACCATCGACAGTAAACAAATCGGTGTCATAGTCTAATGCTAAATAAGGTGCGGTATTGGTATACGATAAATCGTAATCACGGCTACAGCAGTCACCCCAGTTATTATTAAAACCGGCGATGCCGTTAGCTGTTAGTTTGTTGCCTTCATCATCGAACAAATCAAGCATCGCAGGATTGTTACCACTTAACTCACTAAAGGTGCGGTTGGTGTGCCAATCAGCAGCAATATTTTGGTTCATGAAGAAGTAACCGCCTCGAACAGAGAAGGAGCCGCTATCAACAAAGAACTCTTTTGAAATGGTCAGATCGTTTACAAAACTGCCGACATCACGAATGTTGGTATGAACGTTTGTATTGTTATTTAAAAAGTCTGACTGATACAACTGGCCTGCAGAAGGACCATTTGCATAACGAATGGCGGCAACGGTTGCACCATTAACCTGTGAGCCAAGAACGCTTGACGTTGTCGCCGCATTTAAGAATGGAGAGGTGAAACTTCCGCTCATGCTGGTCCAGCGCGCTTTATTGTCGAGAGTAATATCATCTTCAAACTCAACGTGTAACTCGTTACCAATAGCTAAAGATTTGGTGGTAATACCACTCATTTCAACACGTTCTAAATCACCTTCACGGTTAACAATCAGGAAATCTTGGTTGTGGATGGAGTAAGCCGATTGTTTGCGACCGTCAAAGCCAGGATAGGGTTTAATATTACTAAAGCGTTTGCCATCATAGTTGGCAAGTGCAGGTGCGCCTGTGTAATTTGGTTCTTGCGTATCAGCAACTTTAACTAAAAAGCGAATATAGCTAACATCATCTTCAAAAAACTTAGTCAAGTTACCTTTTATTTGAGCGCTCTCGCTAACATTAAACCCAGTGTCTAAAGGGCCTTTGCCGTTTTTGACATAACCACCGACATGATAGAGAACACTATCACTGGCAGAGCCACCATAACGGAAATCAACACGCTTTTCATCGTGACCTAAACCTGAGCTTAAACGAACAAACCCACCTTCAACTTCACCAAAATTACTGATGTAGTTGATAATTGCGCCAGGGGCTTGCGAGGTGAAGGTGCCTGCCGTACCGCCACGTACACCTTCGACACGGTCAACGCTTGCATCAAAACGTGTCCAGTAATCGTTATTTCCGAAATTCATGTCACCAAATAAAACGGTCGGTAGGCCGTCTTCTTGAATTTGAACAAAAGGTGAACCCCCTGTTGCAACAGGTAAACCACGAACGGCAATATTCGAGTTACCGCCAGGGCCAGCGGTACCTGCAACTTGAATACCTGGAATCATCCGAAACACTTCTGCTTCAGAACTCGGTTGGAACTGTTTGATCATGTCTGAATCGACACTGGTTACAGACACAGCAGATTCAATCTGCGTTCTTCCTGCCACGCTACCAGTTACTACAATGGTTTCGAAGCCTTTATTTTGTTCAGATTTTTGTTCGGTTTGCTCTTCGGCTGTTTCGCTGGTTTGTGCAATTAATGGTGCACTGGCAAGAAGCGTAGAAGCGAATAATACTTGTTTTACGGCGAGTGAAAGTTTTTGTTGTTTGAACATATCGTCCCCCTGTCTGGGTGTCTTAATCGTTTAAGTCTTGTCTTTAAAAAAAACAGAGGGTCGTTGCCTTCTGCTTGTTTTAATTGTTTTGCGTCTATTTTTTATTAGTATAATGTGCGCTCTTAAACGTTTTATATCTAAAACAGGATTTCGTCAAGCGCTGCTTAAGAAATAAACGTTATTTTTTTAGCAAACAATAAATTTTATGCATTTTTAATCGTTTTTGGCCTTTAACTATTGCGATTCCACTTTAAAAAATTGGCTGAAAAAAATCATTTGATGATGAATGCTTCGCTGCCAAAAATCCCAGTTATGTTCACCTGGCCACTCGGCGTAATGATGGGGGATTTCTTTCGCACGCAACGCTTGATGAAGTTGACGATTTGCGTCAATAAAAAAATCGTTATCTCCACAGTCAATATAGAGTGCTTGAGATTGCATTTTGAGGCGGGCGATCTGCGAGATGATAGCGGCATTATGCCAATTCTCTGATAGAGTGTTAGCATCGCCGAGCACACTGTCTAAATCAAACGAACCAACAAAAGGTCTGGGATCAACACCTCCACTGGTACTTGCCATGGCGCCAAATATGTCAGGGTGTTGCAAGGCGATATGTAAGGCGCCATAACCGCCCATACTTAAACCAGCTAAAGCTCTCCCTGCTGGAGTGGTGATTGTCCGATAATGTTGGTCTACATACTGCACAACATCTTGTGCGATATAGCTTCGATAACGATAATTGCTATTAATTGGGCTATCCATGTACCATTTGTTTTTATCGCCATTGGGCATCACAACGATCATGCTATAGTGATCCGCGAGTGTTGCGACAACGGTTTTATTCAGCCAATCGGTGTGATCACCGCCATGCCCATGCAAGAGATATAATACTGGAAACCGCTGTGCGGGATTGTTGTAAGCGCTTGGTAAAACAATGGTTGCAGGGAAACTTTTGTCCATGTGCGAAGATGCGATAGATTTTGTTTCAATCGAATAGGCTAAAGCATTATTCGACAATACAAGCGAAAGTATGCTGAATACCGCTACAAATATCAGCCATTTCTTCACATCAGCTACATATTCTTTATGTCTATTTTTTGGGTACATTAGCATCTATCCACCTTTCAATATGACTTTTAAATATTGCAATTTATTCAAGCACAGTAAAACGTACTAGCCCAATGAGTTGCTCAGATTCCGTTACTACCTCAACTTGCCATTGCCCTTGGCTATGAGGAGGAAAGTTCAGCTTGCGGCTCCATGCACGATAACCACTTTCACGCCCACCACGAATATCGAGTTTTATACGATCGACTTCTCGGCCGTTATGTCGCCACACGTGAAAAACTGCCTCATTTAAGCCGCGCGGCACGGTTACCGCTGTAAAACTGTATAACCCCTGCGACAGTGCGTTAGTGGTGAGTTGGGTAATGTTTTCCCCAGGTTCACGTTCTGTGGTGTTCATTTCTTGGGTTAATACGATGGTGTTAAGCCGCATAGCGGCGGGCGGGACAAAGCTGCGTAATTGCCACATTCCAGTAGCCAGTAGACATAATAACGCCATCAAAAAAGGCACGCGCCACCAGCGTTTCCCTGGCATTAATGAACCTAGGCTAGGTAAGCTGAGCATAATGGCAATCGCTAATGCTGCCGCCATACTTTGGCTTGTGGTCAGTTGCAGTAAAACAGGTAAGATAATGGAGAGGACAACAAATAAAGTAAAAGCATGAAACACTACAAACAGTGTACGTTGTGGCGCAAGCTTTCTGTAATAAAAGGGATCAACAACAGAGATTAACGCACACAGTACCAGCAGTAGGGTGAAAATCGCTTGTCCATGATGCCAACTGGTCACCGCTAAGAAAAAAGGTAAGGCAAAAAATAGGCTTTCTTGGTGGAGCATTTGCAATGCAAATCTCATCACATTTGGGGAGAGAGCAATACCAAATCGTTGCTCAATTCGTTCTCGTAGCCAGTTATCGAGTAACAGCCACAACCAACTTAACACTAAGAGTAACGCGATGATTTGTGCTAACGCGGTTTTGCGCTCTACCAAAATATAGCTAGCAACGCCACTCGCAAAAGCGAGTAACGCCATCAAGCCAGGAAAGCGTTGCATGATAGCAATGATTCTGTGGATAGCGGTTAGCATAATATCGGTATCAATTCCATAGCGCTTTTAAGAGATGCTTTAACGTCATACTGCTGCAACGGGAGCAGAAATGTAATCTAAAAGACGTAGCATAAGCGCTTTGCACGGTTAAACCAAACTTATGTATCACTTTTACTCCACATGAACTGAGGACGCACTGAACAGCGATGTTTTGGGTGTTTGCACTAAACAGTAATGGTTGAGTATGTGTTTATGTTATTCAGAGACTTTTATTGCTAAGCTGCAATAACGTAAGGTCAAACGCAGCGGAGAAAACGCGATGAAAGGATGCAATGTATTTTTATTAATGACGCTTTTCGTCATAACCGGCAATGCACGAACTGCAACTGATATCTCTACAATGCCATGGCCCGATCAGCCCGTGGTGGTTTCTATGCCAGCGATGTTAGAGGTGATGTCGCCTAATGCGCGGTTGGAGCAATTAGCCCAGGGATTTCGTTGGGCTGAAGGACCGGTTGCCGATCCGATTACGGGTGATATTTTATTTTCCGATGTCCCTACTAATACGGTTTACCGTTGGCGCGAATCTGATGGCCTGAGCGTGTATCTTAAACCCTCAGGCTATACTGGGCTATATCCGGATAATAATTTGCAGGAAGGCGCAAATGGGCTGATGTTTAATGCGAATAAGCAGTTGGTGTTAGCGCAGCATGGCGATAGACGCTTAGCCATGTTGCAAGAGGCCTCTTCTGCTATTCCTCAGTATGTTACGCTGGCGAGTCATTATCAGGATAAATTATTTAACAGTCCAAATGATGTCGTGCAACACAGTGGCGGTGATTACTATTTTACTGATCCGCCATATGGGCTAAAAGGCGCTGATCAGTCTGCGCAAAAGCAACAAGACGTGAATGGTATTTACCGCGTTAATGCAGCAGGCCAAGTGACCTTACTGGCCAGTAATTTAACGCGACCAAATGGTTTAGCGTTTTCACCTGACGAGCGCTGGTTGTATGTGGCTAACTCTGATCCTGCATCGGCGACATGGTGGCGTTATCCGGTGCTAGCCGATGGCACCTTAGGTGACGCTAAGCTATTTTTTGATGCTACAGCTACAGCAAAAACGGTTGCTGGCTTGCCCGATGGCTTGAAAGTCTTACCTTCCGGTATCGTGCTTGCCACGGGTCCTGGTGGCGTATGGGTATTTACGCCAGAGGCTGAACATTTAGGTACCCTTCTCACCGGTGTACCCGCGGCAAATGTGGCGCTTAGTCAGGATGCCTCTTGGTTGTATATTACTGCCAGTCAGTATTTACTTAGGATAGCCTTAGTTAAATAAAGGCTTTGAGTTCATATATTAAATGCCTTTTATATAAAAAGCCGTTGCGTGGAAAGCAACGGCTTAGACGTTTTATTTAAGATGGCAATTACGGCGCATAACTGACGGTTAAAGTTAAGCCGGTAAAACTGCTGTAAGCACGAATACTCACATGCCATACATCTGCTGCCGGATTGGATATTGTGCAGCTTTCAGTGTTACCCGGTAAGTAAGGACGGCAATTAAATGTTGTCGTAGTGGGTCTGGCGGCACGCCGTACGTAAAGATCAGCATCGCCAGTGCCACCAGTGATGCTGGCCGTTAACGTTCTCATCCCCGCAGGTACCGTTACCGTATAGTGTAGCCAGTTGTTTGTGGTGGCAGCCAAGTTATTTAAGCTGGTACTGCTTCCTGCATTGCCCCCAGTAGTGCCTAGTGCGGCAATTACGGCAGCATTCGCATCCACAATACCCGTACCACAGCCACTACACGTAGCCGGAAAGGTGCGCGCCGTGTTTTTCAACAGTGTTTCAATTTCATCAGGCGTTGCTGATGGTTTAACCTGTTTAATCAGTGCTGCGACTCCCGCGACATGGGGTGCGGCCATGGAGGTACCTTGGCTGAAACCGTAACTATCGTTACTGGGGGTAGTGCTGCCACTGTTGTATGTTGAAAGTACACCATTTGGATCGTTAGCTGATGTCATCTGGCCGCCAGGTGCCGCCACATCGACGCTGCTACCTACATTGGAGTAACTAGCTCGGCCACCTTGACGATTGGTTGCTGCCACGTTGATAACGCCATTACAATTACCTGGATTAAAGTTATTAGCGTTTGAATTGCTGTTACCTGCTGCGACAACAACGACAGCGCCCCGTGAGCGAGCCTGGTTAATTGCATTTTGTGTTGTGCTGGCACAGCTGCCAGAGCCGCCCAAACTCATATTGATCACGCTGGCTGGGTTTGGGTTTGCTGGTACACCGGCTACGGTACCCCCTGCTGCCCAAATAATGCCATCAGCAATGTCAGACGTATAACCACCACACTTACCTAACACGCGCACAGGGACAATTTTGGCGTTATAGGCCATACCCGCTACGCCAGTATTGTTATTTGATACTGCCGCAATGGTGCCAGCAACATGGGTACCATGCCAGCTAGATGCTCGAAACGATGTGGGTTGACCACCGCCACATTCGCCAGCGTTGGTCCAATCACCCGGATCACGCGCATCATTGTCGCGACCATTCCCATCGTTACCGATAAAGCTGTCTGAAATCATATCGTAGCCAGCCAGCAAATTGGCATTAAGATCAGCATGTGGCCGAAAACCGGTATCTAACACCGCGACAACCACGCCTTGCCCTGTTGCACGATCCCATGCCGCTGGAGCTCGAATGCCGCCCGTGTTTTCATAATAATGCCATTGATTGCCATATTGGGTATCATTGGGGGTGAGGGTAGGGTGCAGTAAACGATCTTCCTCAACCCATTCAACCTCATCATCAATAGCTAATTGATTAAGTAGAGCCTCGGTTTCTTTGGTTGATAGGCGTCGCTCAGCGCTGAACACCGCATGTCGAGTAAGCGCTGTTTCCCGTACAAATTTTACGCGTTCACCGGCGCGCTGCGTAAATCGTTCGGCTTTTATGCTCATGCGATCTGCACGGCGTTGTTTGGCTAGTGTGGCGGGCAAACTGTTAGCAACATTGTCAGTTGGACTTTCTTTATATTTTACAATTAGCCGCGTAACTGGGCCCTCTTGATAGTTATTATTGTCGTCGTTGGCTAATACTGGCGTTCCTATGATGGCAGCAGGTAGACAGAGTAAGGCTAACGCTTTCATTTTAATTGTTTTGTTTTGTATTTTCTTTGGCATTAGTACACCTTATTTATTGTTATTGTTCCGTGGATGCGATGTGTTCAACTGGGAAGTAGCATTAACATCACCATCAATTTTTAGGTCAAAGGGAAAAAATTGTAAAGACGCTCAAAAGACGAGTGAGAAAACATGCGGACCTGATAAAGGGAGGTTGTTTCAAAAAAAGGATTTTGTAAAAATAACAGTGCTCACTACACTAACGGCAACCCTTTAAAAATCGACGTTTTGGTAGATTAAAGCAGCATGTTGTTTATAACTTTTTAGAATAAGTTATGCAGCTTTGTTTTTAATGCCGTATGAAAATGTTTTTGAAAACATGTGTGAATATAATGCTTTAGTATGAGTAGTAAAAATTAACAGTGTTATTTGCTTAGCTGTTCTCGCAGGTAATCAAACAATAAACGCACGCGAGGTGATACTGGACCTCGTTGTGGTCGGTATAGTGATAATGGCCAAGGCGTAGGATCATACTGTGGCAAAATCCGTTGTAGCTCACCGCGTTGTAGTGTAGGTAAGGCCAAGAAATCTGCTACTTGGGCTACGCCTAGTCCCGCGGTAACGGCTGCCAGTTCCTGTTCCGCATCGTTAACTAAAAAACGCACTTGTCTTGGCTGATAGGTAATACCGTCTTTAAAAAACCATATCCAAGGTTTACCTGTAGCATGGTCTAACATACTCACTTGTTGATGTTCGTTTAACGCTTCAAGTGATGCAGGTTGACCATGTTGTTCAAGGTAGTTTGGACTCGCTACCAACCACAGTGCCACTTTCGATAATGGTACAGCCACAAAGCTTTGATCGCGCAGTGCACCCGCACGAATACCCAAGTCTATTTGTTCATCAACCACGGCGCTATGCTGATCCGATAAGCGTAAGTCTAGTCGGATATGTGGGTGTAAAGATGCAAAGGTGATTAATAATGGACCGAGTATACTGCGCATGGCCGCTGGGGCCGTAAGCCGTATCTCACCGGTTAAACCGGATCCCTGTTGATGCGGGCTAAGGAGCTGTTCCAATTGTGCCAATTGCTGCTGACAATCATGATAAAACCGCTGTCCAAACTGCGTTAATTGGATTTGCCGTGTATTGCGATGGAATAAAAGTTCGCCTGTTAGTTGCTCTAATTGTTGTACCGCACGGGTAACCGCTTGTGGTGAGATGGCAAGTTTGGTTGCGCTGTCTTTAAAATGTTGTAATTCGGCCGCGGTACAAAAAATTCGCAATAAGGCTAATTTATCACGCATTTATTATTCCTATTTTTGGAATTCATAAGTGCTGATTGTTCCATTTTTATCGGTTAAAGGCCAGTTTATACTGAAATTCATATCGAATATAAGCACGAGGAAACATAGTATGGATCAGGTAAATGCAGTAGCAGGTAAAGTTGTTTTAATTACGGGAGCAAGCAGTGGCCTTGGCGAAAGCAGTGCACGTTTACTCGCGAGTCGTGGTGCTAAACTGGTATTAGTGGCGCGTCGTGAGGATCGTTTACAGCAATTAGTTGCAGAAATTATCGCTGCCGGTGGCCAGGCTGTGTATCAGGTGGTAGATGTGACCAAAGCCGCTGAAGTGGAAGCGGCTGTTGCGCTTGCAGTGGCACGTTTTGGCCGGTTAGATGTCATGATCAATAATGCAGGATTAATGGCAATTGCTCCAATGTCAGCACGCCGCGTTGCAGAATGGGATCAGATGATTGATATCAATATCAAAGGGGTCTTATACGGAATTGCTGCGGCGCTCCCGGTATTTGAGCAACAAAATAGCGGACATTTTATTAATATTTCGTCGGTTGCTGGGGTAAAAGTCTTTAGCCCGGGTGGTACGGTTTACAGCGGAACCAAATTTGCAGTGCGAGCAATTAGCGAGGGCTTACGGCATGAAGTGGGCGGCGCCATTCGCACCACCACCATTTTACCTGGTGCGGTCGCTTCTGAGTTAAAGCAGGGCAGTACGCACAGTGCAAGTGCCGAGTTTGTGCAAGCATTCTATCAGCAAAATGAAATTCCAGCTGATTCCGTGGCCCGCGCAGTAGTCTATGCGATTGAGCAGCCAGACAACGTCGATATTAATGAAATTGTATTACGCCCAACAGTGCAAGAGTTTTAACCTTCGCGGTAACCGATAACTACGTTATTTTCACAAGACAGTACGTTTATCTATAAACATTCGCCAGCATATTTTGGCTGGCGAATGTTTACCTAATACGACTGAATATTAGGTTGATTACAAAATAAATACTATGCAGCAAAACCGTCTTTAGCTAACAAAGACCATTGCCCAGTGTTGCGATTTAGCGGTAAAAAGCCTCTACAGTCCCTTTTGCGGTCATCAGTAACGGTTGGCCACGCCGATCTAATGCTTTAGCAGAGGCGATTTTTACCCAACCTTCGCTAATACAGTACTCCTCAACATCAAAACGCTCTTTGCCGTTAAGTTTAATGCCAACATCGTGCTCGAAAATGGCTGCGTTGTAATATTTGCTGCGTGGATTAACAGATAAGCGATCAGGTAAAACCGGTTTAGTCGTGCTATCGTTCATGGGAATGCTCTTAAAAATAATTAAGCTTTATTGTAGGCGTAGCCGCGTTTTGGCTCAAGTGTGACGCTTATTTAACATGGCAATTTTTCTAACTAAACCACCGCTGATGACTGATATTGCTATTTACTATATGCCTTGTTAGAGTCATTCGATATTTTAATCGTCAGCGTGATGGATTATGCGTTCATTGATTCTTATCGTATTTTTGGGTTTTTTCTGCTTTTTATCGCTACCAATTGTAGCCAATGCCCCCTTAGCAACTCCTTCATCAGCGCTGTCGGTTGAATTACCTGTTTCTGCTTTTGCGAGCGATGCTACGGCCGATTTGTTGACCTTGTCGCCAGATGGCAAAAAGATCGCGATGTTGCAAACCTATAATACGGATGACGAGCAACTAACATTGGTTACCTTAGTTGACTTAGTCACTGAAAAAAATACATTTTTGGTCAAAGCCAATAGTCAGGATATGCAAATATATGCCTTGGTATGGGCAAACAATACACAGCTTTTAATGAAGGCGACGTATGCGTCAACTCGCAGTGGCGTGCCCGTTTCAGAAAGTCGCTTAATGGTGATCGATGTGATGACGGGCGAGCATCGCAATGTTATCAGTAATCGTTTACAGCGTAAGATGCAGTACATCCCACAGTTTCAGACTACTATTTTGGCACTCATGCCAGAAGATGATGAGCATATTTTGCTGGCGCTAGATGGCTTACATAATGAACCCGGCGTGAGTGTGGTCAAAATTAATTTAACTACCGAGCGCTTCTCGATAGTGGCATCTGGCCGAAAAAACCTTATCAATTGGCTTACCGATCGCCAGCATCAACCACGTATAGCATTGTTTCGGGATGGCACAGAATATTGGATATCTGAGCGATTACCAAATAATAAGTTTCGAGAGTTATGGCGCTTTGAGGCCTTTTCAGAACAGCAAATTTGGCCATTAGGATTTGGACAAGATCCCAGTATGTTGTATGTCTCCGCTTATCATGAAGGGCGTTTAGCGATTTTCACGGTTGATCTTACAGCGGTAGATCTACCTATGACATTAGTTAAAGCGAATGCACACTATGACACGCCTGAAACGATAACCTACTCGTGGCAAGACAAAGAAGTGATTGCAGTAGGAAATAGCTATACGAGTGCCAAACATATCGCGTTTCAGCAATCGCTCGACAAGGCCCTGCCGGATACCCATAATCGCATAATTAGCCAAAGCTATGATTTAAATCGTTATATTGTACTCTCTAGTAGTGAGACAGATGCGGGAAGTTACTTATTGGGGGATAAAACCACAAAAAGTCTGGAGTATTTACTGCCAAAGTTTGCGCAACTTGTACCCGAAAAAATGGTTGCTAAATCAAAAATCACCTATAAAGCGCGAGATGGGCTAACCATCGAAGGTTTTTTAAGCCTGCCCAAAAATCGGCCCGACGGTCCGCTACCTAGCTTGGTGTTTCCGCATGGTGGACCAATTGCGTTTGATGATGAAGATTTTGATTATTGGACACAATTTTTTGTTAATCGTGGGTATGCGGTGCTACAAATGAATTTTAGAGGTTCGGCAGGTTATGGCTTCGATTTTATGCAGCTTGGCTTGGGCGGTTGGGGCTTACAAATGCAAGACGACGTTGAAGATGGCACGCAATGGCTTATCGATCAAGGGATAGCCGATGCTAAACGCATTTGTATCGTTGGGGCGAGTTATGGGGGCTATGCCGCCTTAATGGGTATTGTACGTTCACCTGCACGCTACCAGTGTGCCATCAGTTTTGCTGGCGTAACTGACGTTGAAGCATTAGTGAAAAGCAGTCGGTATTTTTCTAACTTTGAAATTGTTAAGAAACAAATTGGTGATAATTATCGACTTTTACGCCAGCGTTCGCCGTTAACTCATGCGCAAGCTATTAGCATCCCCGTATTGTTGATGCACGGTGATCAAGATCGTTCGGTGCCGGTGCAGCAAAGTCGCAGCTTATTTAAAGCTCTGCAACGACATAATCCGCACGTGCAGTATATTGAGCTAGAAAAAGGGGATCACCATCTTAGTACGCAACAAGATCGGTTAACGGTATTTACCGCAATGGAGCATTTTCTCAAGCAACATTTACCCACAGAGCCAATTACTGTGCGATAGGTGTATTAGTTATTAGGTGCAATAGGTAACAGATGCTGATCTGTTCATGTTGTTGTAACAGGGGCAAGGACGTTAACAGGAAATACAATGCTAGGCGCCGTTAAGCGCCAAGCATTGACGACGTATTAATAAATTTGTCACCTAATACATTTGCCCCAAGGTGTCCTGTTTTGACATAAATCAGGGCACCTTCGCTACGAGTAAAAGGCTGGTGTTTACTGTAGCGGGGATTGCGCAACCAACTACCGGTTGGGTATTGCCCATGCTCGTCATAAAAACACCCTTCTAAAACCAGTATCTCTTCGCCCCCAGGATGGGTATGGGGAGAGAAGTATGTATTAGGATCCCAACGTACTAAGGCGGTATTAATACCATCATGCTCATGCAAAGGTAAAACCGCTAAGCCAGCAACTAAACCCTGACGCCAGTGCGCTGTGCGGGTATCTAGGACGAGTTGTGTATTATCTGTAGCACTAAATTGCCAAAGCTTAACCAATAAAGTGCAGCCATTTTCTGAAAACGGCTGATGCGCACTGCCTGGAGGGTTACGCAAATAAGTCCCAGCCGGATAGTGCCCATGCTCATCACTGAAAATACCCTCTAATACAAGGATTTCTTCGCCACCATCATGTTGATGCTTTGTATATCCAGCGCCTGCAGCATATTTTACAATACTGGTAGCACGTGCCACTTCTGCACCGGCTCGATCTAGCATCATCCGTTCAACGCCCGCTAACGGAGAGGGCGTGAAGTGGTATTCATCGGGTAAAATAACAACCCGTTGATTGAAATCATGATTTAGTTGCATGTGTTATGCCAATTATCCGAAGTGACAGAAACAGAGTTTGTTACCATCGGCATCACGCACATAAGCACCATAGAATTGATTTGGAATGCGCTGGCCAGGGGCGCCATCACAGCTGGCACCTAACTCAATGGCTTTATGATACAACTTATCAACGGCTTCTTTTGAACCTGGTGCAATCGACACCATATTGCCATTACCAGGGTTGGCAGGTTCTTTATTAAAAGGAACACATACGGCAAGCATAGGTTGCGCCATACTTTTACCAAAAAAGGTAATACGATCCATATCGAGCAGTTTTTTAGCGCCTAATTCACCGAGTAACGCGCCATAGAAAGTTTTTGCAGCAGCAAAATCGCTAACACCAAGAGTTACATAACTAATCATTACCAGCTCCAAACGTTTTAAGTAAATAACAATATTATCTTACGCTAATTTTCTTTGGTTGGAGCTGTTCACCGGTAGAAAATATAGAAAGAAAAACGCTGAAATATAGCTTATCTATAAAAAGACTATGAAATCTTAGCTGAGAGAGTCAGTTGTGTTGGCATTGACCGCGCTGGCGTGTGTTTTTACGCAATTTCGCCCTGCATGTTTAGCGGCATAAAGTGCTTGATCTGCATGTTGTAATAATTGTTGCCAATCTATTTCACCTGAGCAAGTACTTACCCCAATACTCACTGTTAATGATAACGGTTCTGCTAGCGACACAGGTCGCTGCGCAACTGCCTGCCGTATGCGGTTGGCGATATGCTCAGCCAGTTCGTGATTGGTATCGGGTAAACAAATTAAGAACTCTTCTCCCCCGTATCGAAAGAGCAAATCATAATCACGGCTATGTTCGTTTGCAATATCGGTAATATGGCGAATGGCGTGGTCACCAACGGCATGACCAAACGTATCATTAACACGTTTAAAGTGATCAATATCCATCAGCAGTAAGCTAATCGGTCGTTGTTGGCGGCTACTGCGGCTAAGTTCACTGCTGAGTCGTAATTCTAGCGAGCGACGATTTAATAATCCTGTTAAGGCATCGCGTTCTGAGATGCGTTGCAATTCGAGTTGTTGTAGGTTGTGGCTTAATAAAATGATACAGCCGAAAATAAGCACAGCAAACGCCGTGAGGCTGAAAAACCCCACACTGTAAATAACTGCGGTATGATGTGTTTGCACAAGTTCATAGTATTCCAACGTCATGTAGATTGAACGCAGCACAAATTGGGAAATATTAAATACAAAACAGACAATAAAGGCTAAATAGACTTTCCCTAATTCTGAGCGACGGTGTTGCCACAGCATTGCGATACACCACAGATTAATGAGGATCACGATAGGGATACTGAGTAACATTCTGTTCGCAATAGCGTTGCTAGCAAACTCAGTGAGATGTAAAAGATAAAGCGAAATAAAAATGACGAGTAGCCAATAGCGTTTCCCTGGGCGTTGTAAATGGCGATGAATGCCTGCCGCGAGCGCTAAGTGTGCGCCAATGCTGAAGGAATTGGTGAGTGCAGGCAAAATCCAATAAGGTAACGTAAACCCCGCATAATGAATTGAACTTAGTGCGGCGTTTAATAACATACAGATTGCCGCTAACATAAAGTAACGTTGATAGCGAAACTGACGGTCTGCTTTATTTTGAACAGCCAAAACCCCAGTAACCACTGCTGCGATAAAAGCATTGACGACGGTGAGTGTTAATACATCCATAGCAAAGAAGGGGTCTCAAGTATAAGGGACTGAATTTAGCACAAAAAAACAGCAGCGTGCAATGTGTGTCATGGGTTTAATTCGGTAGTATTGCGATACTGTCTAGTAGCATATCATCATCAGTATTATGGAGCGTCATATGCGTTTTTGGTACACATTATCAACAGGGAAAAAGCGGTTACTCCTGTTACTTGGTATAGTGGCTTTGGGATCATTACTCTACAGTGGCGTAGCGCAGCAACGGCTGATAAATCCGTTGTTAGCCCCACTTGATCAACGCGCTCAGCATGTATTAAAACAAAGCTTAATGCTGAGCAGTGCCTCATTTGCGACCGCACGATTGATAGACCGTGGTATAGCATTTGTGTCAGAAGCCCAGTTTAGCGTTGGCGTAGCGAGCATTAAACCCGGTCAAGTACTGAAACCATTGCAAGACATGGCCGTGCGTTACTCTGACATCATGGTATTGGCGATGACATCTGTAGGGCTACAGTTGTTTCTCGTCGAGTTTGGTAAACTCGCCGCCTTACCCTTATTTGGAAGTGGTGTCATAGTTGCTGCCCTTGGCTGGCTGCTGGGTCCTGCAAGTTGGCGTCCAGCATGTACTTATTTGCTGCGTATGTTTATGGTGTTATTGATTTTAGTGCGTATTGGTATTCCGTTGGGAGCCGTTGCTGTAGGCGCGTTGTCAGAATGGGTGTTGGAGCCACAGCGGCAAGCAACAGAAATGGCCCTAAGTAAAGAAACAGCTGAATTGCAAAGTGTCGATCAACCACTCGCTACGCCGGATTCAGGGGCATTAGCCTGGTTAAAACAATTAGCCTCTAATGCGAATGAACTCTTTGCGGCGGTGAAAACCTTCTCCGACAATATGGTAGAAAAGTTAATACAGTTAATCGTGATTTATAGTTTAAAAACGCTTATTTTTCCGTTGCTCTCATTATATGTGTTATGGCATTTGGGACGTTGGTTTGTGCTTCGCCCTTTGCCCGTAATATCGACCGCCGATGCTGTAAAGCCAGCGATATAATGTAGTGAAACGTGATTTTACCTCAAGATTTTCTCACAATGAGACAAATTTTAGCCAGCCACCTAGGGGCTTGTTACCGTTTTTTTAGAAAGGTAAATAGATGCATCAGCATATTGAAAAGCTCTATCAGAGCGCGGCAAAACCGCGGCGTAAAATTATTGGTTTAATGAGTGGTACCTCATTAGATGGGTTAGATGTGGCACTTTGTTCGATTCGCGGTGAAGGTTTAGCGACAGAGGTGAACATTGAGCATTTTACTACCGTGCCTTATACCGAAGAGTATCAGCAGCGGGTACGAGCAGTATTTGCTAAGCGCGAGGTGGATTTGCAAACCGTCACGGTTTTACATCCGTGGATCGGTATTACCCATGGCAATATGGTACGGCACTGTTTGGCGCAATGGCAGGTGTTACCTGAAGAGATTGATGTCATTGCAAGCCATGGTCAAACGGTGTTTCATTGCCCATTACGCCAACATCAAGATGCACGCTGGGGAAACGCAACGTTACAACTCGGTGATGGCGATCATCTTGCGGTGACGGCGGGGATCACAACCATAAGTGACTTTCGGCAAAAACATATTGCCGCAGGCGGCGAGGGAGCGCCCTTAGCCGTCTATGGCGATTATCTGTTGTTTAGTTCCATAACAGAGAATCGGATCATGTTGAATATTGGCGGTATAGCCAATTTAACCTGGTTACCAAAAAGTCGTGATGCTCAGGCGGTATTTAGTACTGATATCGGGCCAGGAAACACCCTGATGGACGCGTTTATTCAGCAGCAGGGGCAAGGGCAGCTGTATGATAAAAACGCCCAATTGGCGTTACAAGGCCAGGTGTCTCAGCCATTACTGGTAGCATTGCAGCAAGATCCGTTTTTTAGTTTGTCGTTTCCTAAAACGACGGGACCAGAGGTTTTTAATCTCAGCTATTTAGCCAACGCGCAGCGCAGGAGTAATACGCAATTATTATCCGCGGCGGATGTGATGGCGACCTTAAACCGCTTTTCTGCCGATAATATTATTCGCGCTATTGAACAAAGCTGTGGTACTGAGCCTTGTGTTATTTATGCGAGCGGTGGCGGTATCCATAATCCGCTGTTAATGGCCCATCTTCGCACTGTATTTACTCGGCATGATATTAAAACAACCGAGGCGTTGGCCATTAATCCCGATGCGAAAGAAGCGGTGCTTTTTGCACTGCTCGCCAATGAATGTTTGGTAGGGGGTAAACAACCCTTCAGCAATGTGAGAGAAGGGATCCCGGCAGTGACTATGGGTAAAATCAGTTTTGCGGATTAATGTTGTAGTTTGAAAGCTCACTCAGCCTACTTTTATTTCGGTAGGCTGAGTGTTAGTTCTTAATCCTAATCTCTAGCGCATGTTAAGTAAGGCTTTTGCGCGGTTAACCCATTCAGTGCTAGTGTTCTGCTGTATCACGCCCTCGATAAAAGGGCGAGCCTCCGCGGTACGCTGCAGTGCAATTAAGCTCTCAGCAAGTAACAAGTTAATTTCTGGATTAGCACTTTGTTGTGCATAAGCTTGTCGCAATGTACTTAGCGCCCGCTCATGTAATTGCTGCGCCATTAATACTTTAGCTAATGTAGTCAGGATCAAGGGCTGATTGCGTGATAATTGATTTGCTTGCTCTGCGTGTTGAAGCGCAGTAGCGGGATCTGTCAATAAAAGCGCGTTGGCTAAATTATTAAATAATAATGGATCATTGTTATATTGGTTGGCATCTAACAAAGCGGTATAGGTTTGTGCTGCGTCAGTAAATAACTGATGGTTTATAAAATGTTCCGCCAGTAAACGTTGCAACCAATAATCTGTCGGACGTTGCTGAATATGTTTTTTTGCCACATCAATAAACGCCTGCTGCAGTTCTTGCCTTCTGGATAATTCATACATACTTCCCCAGGCGCGTTGAAAGCTGGGATCAACGTCGACACTTTGTCGATAATACTCAAACGCGGGTCTTACTTGTTGGCGTGTTTCTGCTAACAGTGCTCTTAATAAATAGTAGTCTGCGGTGGTTTGCTTGCGTTGCGCAAGCTGTTGTAAACGTTGCTCAGCGCTAGTTAATTGGCCGGTAGCGATTTGCAAACTAATTATCTCATACTCATATACCAAATTTTGCGGCTCAGCTTTGAGTGCATTGCTTAAGCTTTGTATCGCGTCATTTGGCAAGTTTAAACGAATTTGTAAGCGGCTTAGCTCATAAAAATGATTGCTATTAAGATCAGGCAATAACAACAGGGTCTTGATGTTTTCTGCAGCCAGCTCGTTTTGACCAAGATTGATATAAATGTCACTTTGAGCAAGCAATAGATCTTTCGCCATAAAGTCCCTTCTTAAGGCGCGTTGTAATAAGGTTAAGGCATCTTGTTGTTTATTAACCGATAGGTAGTACTGTAATAATAATGATAAGGCCGGTCGATAGGGGGTGCGGTTAAGTATTTTTAATAAACGATCTTCGGCTTTGGCTGCATCGTTTGTTCTTAACTCAACTCTTGCCAATAAGACATTTAACATGTCATTCTGCGGTTGTTGTTGTAAAAGTTGAGTGAGTAATTGTGATGCAGCAACATCATTCTGCTGCAAAATAAATAAATTGGCCTGCGTTACTTTGCCGGGGAAATACTCTGGGCTACTTTGTGTTAGCCGATTAATGTATTCCTCTGCCGCAGCAATATCACCAGTTTGTAACAACAATCCCGCATACAAATTTTGATAATCATTATTGCCAGCATCCAGTGCTAACAGCTTTTTAGCAAGCGCAACAGCTTGAGGATAGTCTTGTAGATCTTTCGCGAGTAATGCTTTGGTCAACAGGATTGATGGTGTATCGTTCACCTTGGCATCGGTTAAATATTGCATGGCAGCTGCCGGCCCCAAGGTCTGGCGTTTCAATTCGGCATCTAAGGTCGCCATTTCAGGATTATCGGGAAAGCGAGCGCGCATTTCTGTCAGCATTTCTTGGGCTGTAGTCGGGCGCCCTTGTTTTAACGTTAACAGAACATATTGCATCAATAAGGGTTCATGATGCTGAAAGAACGCTTTTTTCTCTTCCAAAAACTTTACCGCAGTCCCTAATGGGCGAGTACGCGCATAATGATCTGCCACAATAACAATAGCATTTAGATCATCAGGGACGAGTTTGAGATACTCCTCAAAATCTTTAATGGCTAACTCTTCGCCATTTTGTAAATAATGTAGCGCTCCCCGCAAAAATAATTGCGCCGGTTCTGTACGAAAGTATTCAGCCGGCATGCCAACTAAGTCAGCATGTAAGGTTAAGATCGATTCATCAATTTTCGTTTCAGTTAACAAGGCGGTAACTAATGGCAGTGCAAATCGTAAGTAGGGATCATTTAGTTCCATCTCTGCTAATTGCGTCAACGCAGTTTTTGCCGCAGGTAAATCACCCGTAACAAATTGGGCCGTGCTAATAGCGCGTAACAACAACGGATTTTGCGGCTCTTGCGTTAATCCTTGCTGATAAAAGGCTATTGCTTCTGCAAAACGTTCTTGGCGTGCAGCTAAATTACCTAACTGTAATAAGGTCGCTACATTTTCAGGGGCTAATGCTTGGCTTTCTGCTAACCACTTCGCAGCGCTTTGCTCGTCTTTTTCTACTATAGCTAATTCTGCTTGTGCATTAAGCAGGGCGACCGGGTTTGTGTTAAGTGCGGCAGCCTGCTGAATAAATTGGCGCGCGGCATCAACATTATTATCCTGTAGAGCCACAGAGGCAGAAACCAATAGCCAGTTAAAACGTTTGTCAGGACGCATAGTGCCACTGCGATTCATCGTTTGCAGCTTTAACGGATCTCTTGCTAATAAATACAAATAACTCAGTTCATCACTAATTAAGTTAAGATCGGCACCATCGGTTAAGGCCCCTTCAAAGACCTCCAGTGCATGCACAAATTGTTGTTGTTGCAGCAATACTTGGCCATACAAAATTTGCGCGGCTAAATTGTCGGGCGTTTCACTAAGTATATTTCGCAGATAAATAACTGCGGTTGCTGTATCGCCTTGTTGATACAGCTGTAACGCGTTGTCATAGGTATATTTAGCATTAGCCTGACTATGTGCAGACGTGCCAAGTAACATACATAAAATAACCCAGCGAAACATAAAAGCCTCTTGATTACGAACTGCGTGATAAGCACGAATAGTATTATGCAAAGATAGCAGCTAACACGACCAAAGAAAAAGGGGCTTACGCCCCTTTGTGTAAAACGAATAATATTATTTAGCTTTACGACGCTTATGGAGTGATAACCCTAATAGCACAACAGCAAATAGTGATAAGGTGCCTGGGGTTGGCACTGGTGTTGGGGTAGGCGTAGTTGTAGTTTTAGTTGTTGTGATACTGCCAAACTTTAACCCATTAACAGTTGTTGGGCAGTTTTTAGAACAATTTGCACTGTTAAAAACAGCATTATAAGCACCAATTAACCAATATTGGCTGCTAACCTGAGTAATATCAGAAGGTGTTAGTGAGTTATTACTGGCAAATGAGTAATGGGCTCCAGTATTGAGATAACTGGCTTTAAAAATTGCAGATTCTGCTAGTTCTTTTAGTGTTAAAGTGTTGAGATTAGAAGTAGAGAAGGTGTTTTTAAATGCAGCAACCGATAGATTTGTGTTATACCACTGCCAAGTGTTAGTTATGCTTGTTAATTGAATAGGGCTTGGGAACTCTAAAAGAATAAAATCAACTCCATTATGGTTGTCTACCATATGATTTTCTCCATCGATTTTCCATAATTGCGTACCATAGAGGCTATCTAAACTAAGTTGCCTAGCAGTTACAATAGTCGATAAGCTCAGAGAGGAGCTTGATGACCAACCAGAAATAAGAGCCGAGCTGCCTTTATCAGAAGACAAAGATAACTTTGCACCATTTACAGCAGTTTGACCCGTTTTAAAACTCCACGTTTCCGTGGTGGTAACTGTTGCAGCAGTTACCGAGCCGGATAGCAGCACTAACGAACAAAACAAACTAACCGTAGCGGTTTTTAGAACAGCGAACATAGGCGGTAACTCTCAATGAAGAATAATACTAATATACTATAACTATGCAACATGTATGCCTAAATTTAAAATCAACATTTTCAATGATTTAAGCAGGTGCATGATCAGATCTGTAAAAATTCGTGACACTTTTAATCAGTTTGTCGGCGGATACTGTTTTTGAACTGCAATGGGCTGTTCTCGCCTTGGAAAAAATCGCTAAACCCTTTAAAACAAAACGCTAAATCTAGGTATGTAAAAAGCGTATTATATGTTAAAAAAAGCAATTGTTTTTTGACGTAATACATTTTTATATCCAAGGATTATAGATGGCTTTTATAACATTGTCTTCAGGGCTTGTATCTTTTTTACTCGTGTTTGCAAGCAGTTCCTCTCTCGCCGCGACGCCTCTTTACAGTATTGGTGCTTTTACAGAAAGCAGTGGTGATTTGCGTAGTCAGGGCATTACCCTAGGTTTGCGCACGGACGACACTGCGCCCTATTATGTTGATGTGATATTAAGTTATCAGCGATTGCAACTGCGTGATACACCCGCCGAGTATCGTCGCGATGCGTTCTCTCCCTTTTTTGTAGCAGGCAGAGTGGGTTTATCAAGCACTGTCAGCCCTTATGTGCAGATTGGGGTTGATGTTGCCCATGCGGTTAAATCGATGTTTGAACAGTACGGCGATTCCTGTTGTAACATCAATGCACAGTCAGGTGTAAGTTTTTCACCGCTATCGCCAATCACACTGGATATTTATGGAACGTGGTACAGTGTTAAGTATCAGACGGGACGCTTAGTGGATCGCTATGAAAACGATCGCTGGCAATTAAGAGAAGAGTATGATCGTTTTTCGCCGTTAGGTGTTGGTATGCGGCTAAGTGTCGCGTTTTAGTCGTCCCAAACACGACTCTAGCGAGTTTATTCGCGCTTCGCAAAAGCAAGACGCGAATAAACTCGATACAGCTAGCTCAACTAAAATAATTGCCCCAACCTAAAATACGCTCAGGCATACAGAGCGAGTTTAGTCTTTTTTCAGCGTCAACCTGCCACTTACTGTGGTGATATCAATACTGCCGGTGCCATTGCCGGTGGTAAATTGTAAAGACGATGCTGGGCCATATTTATCTCGGCTGGCTTTATCGGCGGTTAAGGTATTATTGATGCTGCCGCCAGCAGAGGTTTTCATGCTCACGCGGGCATCTAAATTGCTCGCCAGGGTTAATTCAAACTTACCACTTACAGAGCTGCCTTTAATTCTGGGCGCGTTTTGATTCTTTAATTCGATCTCTATACTGCCATTTACGCTAGACACGGCCAACTGAGCGGTACCGTCAAGTTTTAGATCCACTTCGCCATTTACTACGGTCACCATCAGTTCTTCAGGGTTACTGTCTACCTCAATGGTGCCATTGACTGATTCTACAGACATACGGCCGCTTGATGCTTTATCCTCTATTTTACCATTGACGGTTTTTAAACGTAGCTGACCTTGTAACGACTCGCTGTCTATTTGGCCATTCACCGTTGTCAGTTCGATATTATTAGTAAGCTGTTTGGCCTTGATATCACCGTTAACCGTGGTGAACTGACTGCCACCGTTAATACCCGCAACATCAACATCGACATTAACGCCTTTAAACTCCACTTCACTGCCAGCGGGCACATTGATGATCAGGTTTGAACCTTTGGTTTTTTCGTTACCATAATCTTGCATTTGCCGTGGCATTTTCACGATAAAACGCGTAAAACCTCCAGCAGAGTCCAACTCAAAGCCCTCCGCGCGTTCATCCAACTGGCCAGAAACGCTAAACTGGTTACTTGTTGCAGGGCGAATTTGCACATCTCCCCGCTGTACATCCAGTGTGATACGCTCGTTGCCATTTACGTCACGCACCTCATTGATATTTTGCTGGTTTGCAAATGCCAGTGTACTCATCAATAACATTGCGATACTGGTACTATAAAATGCTGTTTTACATAAAGATGACTTCATCGATTTTTCCTCAGGGTTAGTAAGTATGAGATGACGCGACAGCTATCATGCTGACGTAATCCAATTGTTGTTGATACAAGTCGAGCAATTGATGTTGCAAGTTAGCATCGTCGGGGTAAAAACCGAGCGCGACGTGAACGTGGTTTATCGCCTGATCCCAGAGCGCCAATTGCCACTGCCAATCACCAAACGCAGGATCAATATATTCAAGTGAGGCGAGCTGGTGGCTTAATTGCTGCTGATAAAATTGCTGCAGCTGTGCCAAGTTTGCTGTTTCGGGCCCGAGATTAACAGGTTGCCACCACGTAACGAGTAGCAAGGCAACTGCCGCGGCAATACTCGTGGGTAGCCAAAAAACGGCACGCTTTTTAGGGCGCGCCTTTAATTGTTGGGCAAGTTGTGGCCATAAATCTACTGGAGGCTCGATTTCTTGCGGTAGTGTGGCTAATAAATTATCTAGCTTAGTGTTCTGCATCTAACCACTCCTGTAATAATTGCCTGGCTCGATGATACTGCGCTTTGCTGCTGCCTTCGGCAATATGCAGTAGCGCGGCGATTTCTTGATGCTGGTAACCTTCAATGGCATACAGCACAAAAACTGTACGTGCTTGCGCCGGCAAGCGGAAGATCAGCTTATCAAGTTGATGGGGTTCAGCGCCGTTTACGTCAGTAGGAATATCAACATTGCTGTCATCAACGAGTCGGGTTACTTTATCTTGCCGCCATACATCTACGGCTGTTCTCACCGCAATCTGATGTAGCCAGGTGCTAAATTGACTGTCGCCGCGAAAACTGGGTAATTGTTGCCATACGCGAATAAATATCTCCTGCACGGCGTCTTCTGCTCTTGCCCGATTAGCTAATAGGCGCAGTGTTACGGCATACACCTTGCCAATATGGCGCCGGTATAACCGTTCAAAGGCAGTTTTGTCACCGGCAATGACAAGCTGTAAAAGGTCGGCGTCTTGTTGCATGAAGTAACCTTATCGAAAGTATGCCGAGTTAGTCGTAACGGATGGATAAAAGGTTTAAATGCGATTCAACTATTTTTTCAGATGCATCGATTATCAATTTTTTATGAAAAAAGGTGTTGCAGAGGTATCTTTTAAGGACAAGGCGCAAACGTAATGCGTGATGTGTTAGCCTGATTTTGTAATTTAATTACACTTAGATAGAGCTTTTACACTTCAGCTTTTCTTGTTGATGCTTTCGATTATATAAGTCTCTTCAAGAGTCATAGTTATTTTTTACTTTGTATATCAATTGCTTTCCTTGATTGCGCTGACTGATTTTGTCAGAAACCCCCTAAGATCAGTATAAGTGAATATTATTAATCTGTTTGATTATTTCTTCTCGTTTGTCAGTTTGTAACGCATCTTGTAAATTTATTACGTGACCAGCAGTAGTGGTGCACACAACATACTTTTTTGCAGGAGAGACCAGACATGACTATTTCAACTCGTAAATTTATTACCAGCCTGGCGGTGGTACTGTTGTCGTCAAGTCCATTGCTCGCTTCTGCGGCGGGAAATGGCTATAAGATGGCGTTAATTGAAGATGCGCCTGGGGCTGAATATATAAAGGCCGGTCAGTTTGCGCAAGCTATTGAGTTAGCGCAAAGTACGCGTATTGCCGACAGTGAACCTTTTTATCGTCAAGTAAGCTTATGTGTGTCATACAGCCGTACTGGGCAGTTTGAGCTGGCCGAAACCGCTTGTAACGACGCCGTACAATTAGCAGCAACCTTACAAGCTGTGCCGCGTTCAACAAAACGTGAAATGCGCGCGTTAGCCCTAAACAACCGGGGCGTAATGAGCCTAGTTGCAGGCGACAAAGTGGCGGCGCTACAAGATTTTATGGAAGCAGTACGCTTAGATAACTCAGATCTTACTTTAGCAAATCTTGAGCGTTTAACCGTAAGTATTAATGGTAATGATATTCAGGAAATTGCGCTGCAAGCTGCAGAGTAATGGCAAAGGAATGTGCGTTCAAGCCCAGCATTATGCTGGGCTTTTTCGTCTTTATAATGTAAAAGCGCTACCATCTTTAGCGGTAAAGCTCTTGTCGCCACGGCTACGACAGCTCACCTGACGACCAGTAACTAAACTAAACCAGCTGCATTGCGGCTCGGTAGTTTGTAATTGAATATCATCAATACCTGCTGCATCTCTGCTACCTTGCTCGCCGCCTCGGTTTAAAATTAGCTCAACATGCCTGCCCTGGTTTTGTAACAGCAAGGCTTCAGGCGCTTCGCGATGCCCGGTTAAACCAATAAATTGGCTGGGATCGGCCAAACCACTAGTACTACCATCGGCAAAAAATGCTAACAATTGCTGATAGTAAACGACATAACTGGCCACTGCCTGGTGAGAACCCCGCGCTAGCGGAAAGGTTTTATCTAAAAAGCCTTTTGAGTAATCCATAATTTGTTTTACATGGCTTTCGTTCAGCTGATTAATCATATTAATTTCATGCTGAATCTGCAGTTGTTGTGAATTTGCTAATGTCGTCATTTTCTCTTCCTCATCGGGTAGGGTAATCAATGGCCTCTGATAAGGCTTCTTCCTTTACGCCCTTTGTCTTTCAAAAATCCATTGGGCAAAAAAAGTGTTTTAGTGCATTTCATTTGTCAGATTTCCCGCGATAGCTTTTGCTATTGCTTGAAAACTAGTCTAGATTAAATTTCAGCATAATTTCACAATAAAAATTTTACAGTGTGAATTTTACAAAATGAAAATAAACAAAAGCCTGCTACGTAAATCACATTTTCTTGGTACAAAGATAAGAAATTTGAGAAAACGTAATAATTTAACTATAGAAGACTTATCTACACGCTGTGTTCGCTTAAACCCAGAAGCGGCACCTTCTGTATCGTATTTGTCTATGATTGAACGTGGTAAGCGAGTTCCCAGTGTTGAGATGCTGGAAGTGATTGCCCAAGTATTTCAAAAAGAGCTGGGGTGGTTTTTAGATAGTGAAGCGGAAGAGCAAGATCTAGTATTGCCCAAACAGAGTAAAGGCGGGCTTAACGGCATGCCATTGGAACCCAGTTTTCTATTTAATACCGACATTTTACAAATCGCCATTCCTGAGCTTCTAGCACAAACCGGCACCAGTGGTCGGCAATTTGCACAGTTATTGATTCGCGCACACCAAGAGCATCATCAAAATCACTTTCCTGAGTTAGAGCGTGCCGCTGAAGAGATCGGGTTAAAACGTTTACCATTATCGGTAGACGATTTACTTCAAATTGCCAAACAGCTGGGTTTAACCATTCGCTGGTATGAAGAGGCTCCGCGAGAAATTTTAGATGAGTTAGGCGTGATATCACAAAATATTGGTACTTCCTATTTTACCCCGCCCAAAACGCTATTTTTAAATCATATTTTACAGCAGTGGCCTACGCGACTGAAATATGAATTAGCGGTGCATATTGGCCATGCCGTACTTCATAACAAAGATGGTGTAAAAAGCTCAATGGCGGTAGGCGGCGCCCATGATGATGTGTTTACTGATTATGGGAGCATGGCGCCGCAAGATGTTTTGCATGCTTGGCGTGATTTTGAATCCAGTTTTTTTGCTGGCGCCTTATTGTGCCCAAAGCAAGCGTTTCGGCAATTATTAGAACGACGTGGTTATGAGATTGCCAGTCATTTACAAGCAGAAGTTTCAGCATCCGTTGCGATGCGGCGGATGACAGCAGTATCGCCTTATCCACATTGGCACTATTTTGATGCTTACAGTCCAGGGAAGTTAAAAGCTGTCTATCGAGGGAATGGTATTCCGTTGCCTTGGGGCAATATGCGGCAAGTCACTGATCCTTGTCAACACTGGGCGGTGTTTCGCATGTTTGATGTAAAAGACGTTGGTAGCTCAGCGCAGCTTTCACTGCTAGATGTAAACGGAGAGCCTAGAATTTATTGCTGCGAATCGACCAAGGTTAAAGATTTGGCGGGTAACAATCATGTTCTTTGTGCAGGGATTGATTTAAATCAGGCAATTACAGCACAAGGTATTGATGCCGCTAGCATGGCACAGGAGATGAAAACCCGCTGTATCCAATACGGTGGCGCCGCTACGGTGCCACAGAGTATTCAAAGTACATTAAAGCGGGTCGCCAATATTCTCAATATTAACTGGGTCAGTCGCAGTATGACGAAGCCAGCGCAACTAATTTGTACCAGAGGCGGTCGCTGTCCAAGGGCGCCAAGCTGCTACCAGTGCCCGGAGCAGTAACCACGCTAATGATGGAGTGCATATGAAAAAAGAACAGCCTATTAGTGAGGCTCTTATTCAAGATCCTGAACAAGAGCGTGTTAATGAAAGACTTAATGCCAGCCAAAACGCCAAGGTTGCAGTAGTTGAAAATATTATTGCAGCTCATGCGGCGGGTGATATGCATCAGCTATCGGCACATTTGCTGGCAATGTTGGAGGGTATATCTCCAGATGATTTATCGCAATTAAGTAAAGCCTTGAACAAAGGTGAGCCCGTTCAAACAGAATCTCGTCGTCTTAAATCTGATCAGCTGTTGGCAGTAGATTGGCGGGACGGCGGATATCCTTATAAAAACCGTTTAAGCCGAAAAAGCTATGAGCAGCAGAAATACCATTTGCAAGTAGAGCTGTTGAAAATGCAACGCTGGGTTAAAGAAACCGGACAACGTGTGGTTGTTCTTTTCGAAGGGCGTGATGCCGCCGGCAAGGGCGGGACTATTAAACGTTTTATGGAGCATTTAAATCCGCGTGGTGCCAGAGTGGTCGCTTTGGAAAAGCCCAGCGAAGTAGAAAAAGGTCAATGGTATTTTCAACGTTACGTTGCCCAGTTACCCACTAAAGGTGAAATTTTACTGTTTGATCGCTCTTGGTACAATCGAGCAGGTGTTGAGCGTGTTATGGGATTTTGCTCAGATGAGGAGTATCAATCATTTTTACTGCAAGTGCCTGAATTTGAACGCCATTTGGTACAAAGTGGCATTCATCTAATAAAACTATGGTTCTCCGTTAGCCAAGAAGAGCAACGGCGTCGCTTTACTGAACGAGAAGCACATCCTTTAAAGCAATGGAAATTAAGTCCAGTTGACCTTGCGTCATTAAATAAATGGGATGCTTACACGCAAGCTAAAGAACAGATGTTTGCTTGCACAGACACTGACTATGCCACGTGGACGGTGATTAAATCAGATTGCAAAAAACGGGCTAGATTAAATGCGATGCGCTATGTGCTGCAACAACTGCCTTATCCCAATAAAGATCTTGCCGTAGTAGTTGCACCCGATCCACTATTAGTTGGGCGGGCGAATATTATTTTTGAGCATGGGGAACAGGCAAGTTACTTAGATTAAGTAAATTTACCCTCAAGAATATAGGCATTTGCTGTAACAAGGTATTTAAGTCTTAATACCTTGTTACAACTTTACCTCACAGTGAGTTTGGCAAGGCTCTGTCAAGGGCGTAAGATTGAATAAATAGCTCACATCAACACGTATAATAGGAAATAACAATGAAAAAAATGACCTTGGTGGCGACAGCCGTTGCTATTGCACTGAGCCTCTCGGCCTGTAGCAAGCCTGAGTCTTCTGCTACAACAAACACGGTGGCAGAGCAAGCTGCCCCTACACAGCAAGCAGCACTGGTCTCAGGTGTTGATACGCAGTATTTTGATCAAAGCGTCGCCTTTGGTCAGGACTTTTTCTTAGCCATTAACGGTAAGTGGCTTGCCGACACTGAAATTCCAGCTGATAAAGCAACCTATGGCTCTTTCCACTTGTTAGCCGATCGCTCACAGCAAGCGGTTAAAGATATTATTGATGAAGTGGCCGCCCGTACCGATTTAGTTGCAGGCTCTGATGAGCAAAAGCTGGGTAGTTTTTATAACAGCTTTATGGATGAAGCAACTATTGAGCAAAAGGGCTTGTCGCCTTTAGCCGCGCAGTTAAATGCAATAGTGGCCCTTACCGATAAAGCACAGTTACCTGCTTTATTTGCGAGCTTACAGCGTGATGGTATTGCGATACCCTTTGGTTGGTTTGTTAATAACGATGCTAAAAATTCTACTGAGTATGCCGTTTATTTAAGTCAAGGTGGCTTGGGTTTACCAGACAGAGATTATTACTTTAACGAAGACGACGCGTCGATTGCCATTATCAACGCCTATAAAACCTATTTAACCGATATGTTTACGCTAGCCGGACACGCTGAGCCAGCTGCGGCTGCTGAACGGGTATATAACCTAGAAAAAGCCTTAGCAGAGCATCATTGGACGCGTTTAGATAGCCGTAACGCAGATAAAACCTATAACAAAATGACCACAGCCGAACTCAATACGCTGGTAGGGGATTTTGATTGGACCGCTTTTGCCTCGGGCGTAAAATTAGACAACTTAGCTGATGTTATCGTGCGTCAACCCAGTTATTTTGAAGGCTTGGCGAAAGTGGTTGCGGCAACGGATCTGGTGGCATGGCAGGATTATTTAACCAGCAAAACTATCAACAGTTACGCCGATAAACTAAGCAGTAATTTTGCCGATCGCCGTTTTGCTTTCTACGGCACTACCTTAAGTGGTATTCAAGAACAGCAGCCACGTTGGAAGCGTGCAGTGGATGCTTCAGATCAAGTATTAGGCGAATTAACGGGCAAATTATACGTTGAACGTCATTTCTCGCCAGAAGCAAAAGCGCGGATGGAAGTGTTAGTGGCGAATGTAATCAAAGCCTACGAAGTGTCTATCAACGAGCTGGAATGGATGAGTGCTGAGACGAAAATTGCAGCACAAGAAAAACTGAGCAAGTTTACCCCTAAAATTGGGTATCCTGATAAGTGGAAAGACTACTCAACATTAGAAATTAAAGCCGATGATTTAGTGGGTAATTTTATTCGTGCCAGTCACTGGGGTTACGATGAAATGGTAAGCAAGTTAGGCAAACCCATCGATAAAGGCGAGTGGTTTATGACCCCGCAAACGGTGAACGCCTATTACAATCCTGTAAACAACGAAATCGTGTTCCCTGCAGCGATTTTACAACCGCCGTTCTTTAATATGGCAGCGGATGATGCGGTAAACTACGGCGGTATTGGTGCGGTCATCGGTCACGAGATTGGTCATGGTTTTGATGATCAAGGCGCGAAATACGATGGTAATGGTAATCTGCGTAATTGGTGGACAGAACAAGATAAAGCGCAATTCCAAGCGCGTGGGGCTAAGTTAATTGGCCAGTACAATCGTTTTGAGCCACTTCCAGGTGTTAACGTAAATGGTGCCGTGGCATTAGGCGAAAATATTGGCGACTTAGGCGGTATGACTGTTGCGCTTAAAGCTTATCAATTGTCACTGGCCGGCCAACCAGCGCCAGTATTAGATGGTTTCACCGGTGAGCAACGTTTCTTTATTAGCTGGGCACAAATTTGGCGTACAAAATTCCGCGAAGAAGCTTTACGTCGCCAGTTAAGCACGGGTCCACACTCTCCGGCGCACTACCGGGTTATTGGGGTGTTACCGAATATCCCTGAGTTTTACACCGCTTTTGATATTAAAGAGGGTGATGCCATGTATTTACCGCCTGAACAGCGCGTAAAAATTTGGTAAGCTAAGCAGAGCAGGCAAAGTTAGCCTATTTCTGCTACACTGCGGCTGCAGCGTTAAACGGGATCTGTGTATTTGGCCCGATGACGCGGCAGCTTTTTTATTTGCGTTGGTCAGACCACTATAAATAAAAATATCATGTCTGGCTCTTTGTATTCAGCAAACTTATAACCAGTATAAGTAGGTCAGGTATAACGCTAATAGGCTTTTCACTTGAACTTTCTTATAATTACCTACATTCATTCACCAGAATGACGTTGCAGTGACCAGACTGCAAGCAACGACCTAGAGGACATTACTGTGCTACAAGAATATCGTGAACACGTGGCAGAACGCGCCACCCAGGGTATCCCGGCAAAACCCTTAAATGCTGAGCAAGTTGCTGCCTTAGTTGAGCTGCTGAAAAACCCAACTAAAGGTGAAGAAGAATTTATTTTAGATTTATTGGTTAATCGTGTACCGCCGGGTGTAGACGAAGCTGCCTATGTCAAAGCGGGTTTTTTAACCGCATTAGCCAATGGTGAAGTCACTAGCAGCCTGATTAGCCCGGAATATGCTACCGAATTGTTAGGCACCATGATGGGTGGCTATAACATTCAGCCATTAATCAGCCTGCTAGACCATGAAAAATTAGCGCCAATTGCTGCTAAAGCTCTGTCGCACACTCTGCTGATTTTTGATGCTTTCCATGATGTAACCGAAAAAGCTGATGCCGGTAATGTGTTTGCCAAGCAAGTTGTGCAAAGCTGGGCCGATGCCGAGTGGTTTGAAGCCAAACCTGCGTTAGCGGAAAAAATCACTGTGACGGTATTCAAAGTATCAGGTGAAACCAATACAGACGATTTATCGCCAGCCCCTGATGCATGGTCACGCCCAGATATTCCTCTGCATGCCTTAGCCATGCTGAAAAACAGCCGTGAAGGCATTAACCCAGATCAGCCAGGTACTGTTGGTCCAATTAAGCAGTTAGAAGCCCTGAAAGAAAAAGGTTTCCCACTGGCTTATGTGGGTGACGTAGTGGGTACGGGGTCATCACGTAAATCAGCCACTAACTCTGTGTTGTGGTTTATGGGTGACGATATTCCTTTCGTACCAAACAAACGCGGCGGTGGTTTTGTGTTAGGCGGTAAAATTGCGCCTATCTTCTTCAACACCATGGAAGATTCAGGTGCACTGCCGATTGAAGTCGACGTTAGCAAGCTGGAAATGGGCGATGTGATCGACATTCTGCCGTTCGAAGGCAAAATCGTGCGTCATGGTACAGGCGAAGTGTTAGCCGAATTTACCTTAGCAACTGATGTATTAATTGATGAAGTACGCGCCGGTGGCCGTATTCCATTAATTATCGGCCGTGGTTTAACCGATCGTGCTCGTGAGTTTTTAGGTTTTGGGCATTCAGACAAATTCCGCCGTCCACAAGCCAAAGTTGATTCAGGCAAAGGCTTTACGCTGGCGCAGAAAATGGTTGGTAAGGCCTGTGGCGTTAAAGGTGTGCGTCCAGGTACTTACTGTGAGCCACGCATGACCACCGTAGGTTCACAAGATACTACAGGCCCAATGACGCGTGATGAGTTAAAAGATTTAGCCTGTTTAGGGTTCTCTGCCGATTTAACCATGCAATCTTTCTGTCACACGGCGGCTTATCCTAAGCCAGTAGACGTAGATACCCACCATACGCTACCTGACTTTATTATGAACCGTGGCGGTGTCTCGTTGCGTCCAGGCGATGGTATTATCCATAGCTGGTTAAACCGTATGTTGCTGCCTGATACCGTAGGTACCGGCGGAGACTCACACACCCGTTTCCCCATTGGTATTTCGTTCCCAGCGGGTTCAGGTTTAGTAGCGTTTGCCGCTGCGACGGGCGTTATGCCACTGGATATGCCAGAATCGGTATTAGTGCGCTTTAAAGGCGAGATGCAGCCTGGTATCACGCTACGTGATTTAGTGCATGCAATTCCTTATGTTGCCATTCAAAAAGGGTTGTTAACCGTTGATAAGAAAGGCAAGAAGAACATTTTCTCTGGCCGTATTCTGGAAATTGAAGGTTTACCAAACTTAACGGTTGAGCAAGCATTCGAGTTATCAGATGCGTCGGCAGAACGTTCTGCTGCTGGTTGCTCTATCAAGCTGTCAGAAGCCTCTATTGCCGAGTACTTAGAATCGAATATCGTCATGCTGAAGTGGATGATCGCTGAAGGTTACGGCGATGTACGTACTATTGAGCGTCGTATCAACGCGATGCAGGCGTGGTTAAAAGATCCTAAGTTAATGGAAGCCGATGCGGACGCCGAGTACACCGAGGTTATCGAAATCGATCTGGCTGACATTAAAGAGCCTGTGCTGTGTGCACCTAACGATCCTGATGATGCCCGTTTACTGTCTCAAGTTGCTGGCGACAAAATCGATGAAGTCTTCATCGGTTCTTGTATGACAAATATCGGCCACTTCCGTGCTGCCGGTAAACTGTTAGATAAATACAAAGGCCAGTTGCCAACGCGTTTGTGGATCGCACCACCAACGAAGATGGATCAAGCACAGTTAACCGAAGAAGGCTACTACAGTATTTTCGGTAAAGTGGGCGCGCGCACTGAGATGCCAGGTTGTTCACTTTGTATGGGTAACCAGGCTCGGGTTGCTGAGAACTCAACGGTTGTTTCTACCTCAACCCGTAACTTCCCTAACCGTTTAGGTCAGGGTGCCGATGTTTACTTGGCGTCAGCTGAATTAGCAGCAGTGGCTTCTATTATCGGTAAGTTACCAACGGTTGCAGAGTACATGGAATTTGCTAAGCAAATTGATGCGACAGCTGCGGATACCTATCGTTATTTGAATTTCCACAAGATGCCGCAATACACCAAAAAAGCGGATAATGTGATTATTCAACAAGCGGTTTAAACGCGCGATAATGGTAAAACGCCTGCCTTGTGCAGGCGTTTTTGTTTTAGGCGATGCCGAAGTGTTTAAGCGATCTCGTGCGCCAAAGCAGATGGCTAAACACAATGGATGAGGAGGCAGCGTATGGAGTACGAATTTCTATATGATCGAGATAATCGCCGTTATCGGCTGGCTTTAGCTTCTGAGCAAGCGGCACTGCAGCATTTTCTGATGGATGAATTCGAGCACAATAAAGCCAGTTATCAGCCACTGATCGCTAAGCTAAGTGCGATGACACCTTTTGAGGATTGGCAATATCTGGGGCGGGAGTACAGTTTACTGGTGCAGCAGCAAGAAGTGAGGATATGCCACAATACGTTGTTGTCGACTGAGCACTTTGAATTGCCTGAGCAACTCGCTGATGCCGATTTACAGCTAGACGAACATCTACTTGAAAGCGAATGTGGTCTAGCTGATTTGCTGCTATTAGTGCAAGCCTGGCAAGATTTTTTAGCAACATAAGCTGCACTGACTAAGGGAAAAACGCACTATATTAGTGCGTTTTTTTTCGTCAGCTATTCGTGCTTTTATCTAAGTTATTGATATTTATTGATTAAAAATGTTGGCACAAGGTTTTCTTATATAAATTGGCGATTACAAAAATTACTCGATAAGGAAAACCATCATGAAGCTTGTTTGTGCCATCATCAAGCCGTTCAAACTGGATGATGTTCGTGAAGCCATCGCGGACATTGGGGTAGAAGGTTTAACGGTAACAGAAGTAAAAGGCTTTGGCCGGCAAAAAGGCCACACCGAATTATATCGTGGAGCAGAGTATCAGGTCGATTTCCTTCCTAAAGTGAAACTGGAAATTGCTACGCAAGATGATCAGGTTGAACGTTTGCTCGAAGCGATCCAAAAAGCGGCGTATACCGGCCGTATTGGCGATGGCAAAATTTTTGTTTACGACCTCGAACAGGCCGTCCGGATCCGTACCGGCGAAACCGACGCAGAAGCGATTTAAGGAGCCTTGATTATGCAAGAACAAATTTATCATTTACAGTTTGCCATGGACACCTTCTACTTTTTAATGTGTGGGGTGTTAGTGATGTGGATGGCTGCGGGTTTCTCTATGTTAGAAGCCGGTTTAGTGCGTGCCAAAAATACTACAGAAATTCTGACCAAAAACGTCGCGTTGTATTCAATTGCCTGCATTATGTATTTAGTGTGTGGTTACTATTTTATGTACGACGGTGGTCTCTTCCTGCAAGGTATTGCTGACATTGATGTTGATGCCACTTTAGCTTCGTTTGCAGAACAAAATGATTTTACGGGTGACTCAGTGTACTCGGGAGCATCAGACTTCTTCTTCCAAGTGGTGTTTGTCGCTACAGCCATGTCGATTGTGTCTGGTGCGGTTGCAGAGCGTATGAAGTTATGGGCGTTTTTGGCCTTCGCCGTAGTAATGACCGGCTTTATCTATCCGATGGAAGGTTCATGGACGTGGGGCGGTAAAGACGTATTTGGTTTATACAGCCTTGGCGATTTAGGTTTCTCTGACTTTGCTGGCTCAGGCATTGTACATATGGCGGGTGCAGCAGCGGCGTTAGCGGGTGTTATTTTATTAGGTGCCCGTAAAGGCAAATACACCAAAGACGGTAAAGTCAATGCTATTCCAGGTGCCAACATGCCATTAGCAGCCTTAGGCACTTTAATTTTGTGGATGGGCTGGTTTGGTTTTAACGGCGGCTCTGTATTGAAATTAGGGGATATTGCCAACGCACACAGTGTCGCGGTAGTGTTCTTAAATACCAATGCGGCGGCTGCTGCTGGTGCGGTTGCAGCGTTAATTATGTCGGTTGTGTTATTCCGTAAAGCAGACTTAACGATGGCATTAAACGGCGCTTTAGCAGGTTTAGTGGCTATCACGGCTGAGCCTTCAACACCGACACCATTACAAGCAACTCTGTTTGGTGCTATTGCTGGCGTTATTGTCGTGGCATCAATTTTAGCGCTGGATAAAGTAAAAATTGATGATCCTGTAGGGGCTATTTCGGTACACGGTGTTGTCGGCTTATTCGGCTTATTACTTGTGCCGTTAACGAATAGTGATAGTACCTTTGTAGGGCAAATTATTGGTGCTGCAACAATCTTTATTTGGGTGTTCGGAACAAGCTTTATTGTATGGTATGTGCTGAAGCTAGTGATGGGTATTCGCGTAAGTGAAGAAGCAGAATACGAAGGTGTTGACAGCTCTGAGTGTGGTATTGAAGCCTATCCTGAGTTCGTTGCTTCAGTAAAGTAAGCAGCCTGGAGAGTGTCGGTGGCGCTCTCCGGGAGCCAGTATTGGCGGCCAGTGTTTCTCCGATAACCGCTAGCCAATACTAAACCAGTACCACCAAACGTCTATCCTTGTCCTTTGTCTTATTCTGACGCCCCATAGCCTTGTGTTCTGGGGCTTTTTTTTGGCAACTATTTTAGGTTTCTGTATATTGGCGTTGCGATCTGATGCGCTTACTGCGTAGTGGTGCAGCCGTAAATAAGGGTAGAGCAAGGATGAATGACGGGGATACTCTTTAGCTGTTTTATACGTTACAGGGTTAAAGAAGCGCACATGGCTAATGTTGGAGTACCTAGTTGGAGTGTCTATTTGGAGTAGCGAGTAAAGGGATTATCCTATTCGTATTTATGATACAAAAAGAAAGGAAAAGTAAGGTTTGTAAAAGCATTGGCGGGAAGAAGGTGTTGGCCGCAAACTACGCGGCCATCATGAGAATGCATCATCCATTGCATTTGCCATCCATAGCAGCTATCCATTAAACATAACATCCCGTTATGCGGGCTGTCCTAGCCAGATATCCTTGCTCTTAGCATCATGCTAAGTGATGTATCCCTACTTGCTGCCATCCTTTAGCAAAGCAATAAACATCAATCCTTTTTTCAGTCCTTGATACTGGTTCCATCCAGTGTTCCATTTGATGTTATCCTTAACAAGGTCATCCTGTTAACCTCATAACACTGCCTTGTGTTACTGATTAAAAATGTCGCCATCCGAGGCAATCCTTTAGTGCTCATTCATCCTGCAGAGCCATCTTCGTCATGAAGGTGTCCATAAGCATTCCGTGCTTGTGTTAAATCCTTTTGTACTCCCCACCATCCTGCGGGTTTGCTTATCCATACGTAAGCTGGCATCCTGTCAGCTATCGAGCAACTGTTGTGCTTCGATGGAATAATTATCCGCTATTTTGACGGTTTAGGATCATGTGTCAGCGAAATCTTACCGCTGTCATAAGATTGTAAGATTGAGATATTTAACTTTTATCGTTTATTATCAATTATTTAATTTTAAACTTTATGTTTTGTAATGTGATAAAATACGTTCTGACTACATCATTTGTGCGAGATATCTCACAAACTTATAGGGGATTAAGCTTACATTGAAATAGCGTTATACTAAGTTGTGTTCTTTTTACCAACAAGGAATGGCATGGCACGTGAACAATTAGGTATTTGCGCAGAAGCTAACTTACATGGCAGTTATTTGCTATGCAATGCCTTAGATGGTCAAGAAGCCATGCTGCGACAAAAATTAGCGCGCATACCGCAAATGCTGCAACGGCTTTCGGAGCACTTTTCTGAAGCAATGCTAACCGGTATTGTAGCGGTTAGTAGTCACTATTGGGATCATCTCTATCCTTGGCATCGGCCTGATGGTTTACAAGCGTTTCCGGAAAGTCAGTCTGAATATTTTAGTGTTCAGCACAGTACCGTCGATTTATTAATTCAGGTACGTTCAGATCGATTGGATGTTATTCATATAGTCCTGCAACAAATCTATCAGCTGATTATTCCCAACGTAGAAGTGGTAGAGCACCTTAGCAGTTTTCGATACTTGGACGGGCGCCAACTTACTGGCTTTTTAGATGTTCCTTTCAATCCTCGTGGTCTTCGTCGTCGTCAAGTTGCTTTGGTAGAGGATGCTCGGTCTACCCGGTTTGCGGGTAGTAGCTATTTGCATTTTCACCGTTTAGTGTTGGATCAAAAACATTGGTTACAATTGAACACGACGCAGCAAGAAGAGATTATGGGGTATCGAAAAATTGATGGTAAGGCTATCGCTGGCGACACTATTGATGAATCGAGTCATTATGCCTGTTGTCTGGCAACACAAGGCGGGGAGTATAGTCTGTTACAACAAAATATGCCCTTTGCAACCTTAAAGCAGCAAGGTTCGTTGCAGCTTAGTTTTAGTGCTGACAGTCAAGCCTTTACAAAGCAATGGCAACATCGATTGGGATTAACACAGCCAAGGATCTACGATAGCCTATTAGATTTCTGTCGAATCGATTTGGCTGCTGCCTTTTTTGTGCCTTCTTTAAGTTACATTGAAGCCGCAGCGCGAGGTGAGTTTGCTTCGACTACATCAGACCTTCTCAAATAGTTCGGTTACTTTTTGCAAGGTAAAGTTGATATTTTTTACACTAATGGGCGCGATGAAAATGGTATCGTCACCCGCAATAGTCCCAAGAACACCTTCCGCTTTGCCAACTGAATCCAATAAACGAGCTATTAATTGGGCAGCACCTGGACTGGTACGAATAATGATCATCACATCATTGTGTTCAATATCGAGCACCAGCTGACGCAGTGGACTTTTGGTGGTAGGCACACCTAATTCTGGTGGTAAGGTATACACCATTTCTTGTCGAGCATTACGGGTGCGAACCGCGCCGTATTTGCTGAGCATTCTTGAAACTTTGGACTGGCTTACATTATCGAAGCCTTCATTTTTTAATGCATCTACAATTTCACCTTGTGAACTAAAGCTCTCCGTTTTTAACAGCGCTTTAAACGCGTTGATCAAGGCTTCTTGGCGGCTTTGTTTTGTCATATGTTTTGTTCAAATGGGGAAGATATATCGTGATACTAACAAATTTAACGCAACATTGCAGTGGCTGAGGTAAAATAGCCTGCCGAGAAATAGCGCGGTCTCATGCAAACAATGGTATTGCTGGCAATAACATGAGACAGCGATAGACATAGACTTTAGGCGTAAGATATTTGTATTTTGGGCGCTATTTAAGTATTGTTGGCGCGGTCATTCTGAACTGTAAAATTGGAGAGAATCATGAAAGTTGCCGTATTAGGTGCTGCCGGTGGTATTGGTCAGGCACTGTCTCTGTTATTAAAATTAGATCTACCTGCCGGCACAGACTTAGCCTTATATGATCTGGCTCCTGTTACCCCAGGTGTGGCGGTTGATTTAAGCCATATTCCTACTGCAGTAAAAGTAACAGGTTATGGTAAAGAAGATCTGAACACCGCTTTAGTAGGCGCTGATATTGTTATGATCCCAGCGGGTATGCCGCGTAAGCCAGGTATGGATCGTTCAGACTTATTCAACATTAATGCAGGTGTGGTAAAAACGCTGGCAGAAGCTATTGTTGAACAGTGTCCTAAAGCCTTAGTGGGTATTATTACTAACCCAGTAAATACTACTGTCGCTATTGCTGCCGAAGTATTTAAGAAAGCAGGTACTTACGATGCACGTCGTTTATTCGGTGTGACGACATTAGACGTGATCCGTGCTGAAACATTCGTTGCTGAGTTAAAAGGTAAAAACCCTGCTGCCATTAACGTTCCTGTTATTGGTGGACACAGCGGCACGACTATTCTTCCTTTATTATCGCAAGTGGCTGATGTTAGCTTTACAGATGAAGAAGTTGCGGCGTTAACTGTACGTATCCAAAATGCCGGTACAGAAGTGGTTGAAGCTAAAGCGGGTGGCGGATCAGCAACGCTATCAATGGGTCAAGCAGCTGCACGTTTCTGTATATCGTTAGTGAAAGGTTTACAAGGCGAAGCGGTCACAGAATATGCCTACGTTGAAGGTGCTGGCGAATACGCCCGTTTCTTCGCTCAGCCATTGGTGCTTGGTAAAAATGGTGTCGAAAAATTACTGCCTATCGGTAGCTTAAGTGCGTTTGAAGAAAAAGCTATGCACGATATGCTTGCTACGCTGAAAGCGGATATCACCTTGGGTGAAGAGTTCGTTAATAAGCAGTAATTGCTCTGTGCTATACACTAAAAAGGCGCTTGATAGCGCCTTTTTTATTAACGTTCTATGTTTTTTAGAGCGCTTTTTGACACAAGAGAATGTAAGCAAAAAGCGCACTAGTGCCATAAAAGCGCGTGTTTATCTTTTAATGGCTTCTGGAAACTGCGATATCGGCTAGTGCGAATAAAGCGGCCTTAAACTCAGATTCAGGTAACAACAAGAGCGCCTGCTGTGCTTTAAATGCTTCTTGCTGAGCCATTTGTCGGGTATAGCTAAAGGCGCCTGTTTCATGTAGCGCGGTCATAATCTCGGACAGATGCTGCATGCCATTGCCTTCTGTAATGGCTTCACGTATTAATTGTTGCTGAGCCGCATTACCATGTTTGAGGGCATGAATTAACGGCAGCGTGGGCTTACCTTCAGCCAAATCATCGCCGATATTTTTACCCAGTTCGCTGGCGTCTGCTTGATAATCTAAAACATCATCAATTAACTGAAATGCGGTGCCTAAGTGCATACCATAGGCTTTCATAGCCTCTTCTACTTCGGTGCTTTGACCAGAGATAACGGCAGCTAATTGAGTAGCGGCTTCAAACAATTTAGCGGTTTTGCAGTAAATAACCTGCATATAACTTTGTTCGGTCGTCTCTGGATCATTCACATTCATTAGTTGTAGCACTTCGCCTTCAGCAATAATATTAGTGGCGTCAGCAAGGACTTGCATAACCCGCATATTGTTGAGGGAGACCATCATCTGAAAAGAGCGGCTGTATAAAAAGTCACCCACAAGCACGCTTGCTTGATTGCCAAACAGCGCATTAGCAGTTTCTTTACCACGACGCAAAGTTGATTCATCAACCACATCATCATGCAATAACGTTGAGGTATGAATAAACTCCACAATGGCGGCAATACTAATATGTTGGTCGCCTTGATAGCCCAAGGCTCGCGCAGCAAGTACGGCGAGTAAGGGGCGCAAACGTTTGCCACCACTATTCACAATGTAAATGCCTAATTGATTAATTAAGGCAACGTCGGAGTTAAGCTGCGAAAAAATATGCTGGTTTACGACCGTCATATCGGCTTCTGAAAGCCGTTGTATTTCATCAAGCGTCATCTGCTTATAACTGCTTAAGTGTTTGAATAAGGCCAATTCTACACTATTGCGCGTGCTGGCAAAAATGAAATCTAGATCCTTTTGTCGCGAAGGTGATCTTTTTAATAATTGTACTTGCGACAGTGGGGGAAATTGCGTACAATTCGCGCCCTGTGAATTGAATTAACACGCCCCTTAAATTTAAAAAGCGTTGGCGTGCTTTGTACGGAGTTAACTATGTACGCGGTTTTCCAAAGTGGTGGCAAACAGCACCGTGTGACGGAAGGTCAAACTCTTCGTCTAGAAAAACTAGACTTAGAAACCGGCGCAACAATCGAATTTACCCCGTTGATGGTCGCTAACGGCGAAGTTATCAACATTGGCGCACCTTTAGTTGAAGGTGGCAAGGTAGTGGCGGAAGTGGTCAATCATGGCCGTGGCGATAAGATTAAAATCGTTAAATTCCGTCGTCGTAAGCATTCACGCAAACAGCAGGGCCACCGCCAGTGGTTCACTGAAGTGAAAATTACCAGCATCAGCGCGTAATAGGAGTATCGACACATGGCAAGTAAAAAAGGTGTAGGTAGCACGCGTAACGGTCGCGATTCAGAAGCGAAACGCTTAGGTGTTAAACGTTTCGGTGGTGAATCAGTTTTAGCCGGTAACATCATCGTGCGTCAACGTGGAACTAAATACCACGCGGGTAGCAATGTTGGTATGGGCAAAGACCACACGTTATTTGCTTTAACTGAAGGTAAAGTTCAGTTTGAAGTTAAAGGCGAGCACAACCGCAAATACGTAAGCATTGTTAGCGAATAAGCTAACAGGCTTCAGAAAAACCCCGCCCTGTGCGGGGTTTTTTTATAAATTTTCCCCACTGTCAGACATGCGTTATACTAAACATATTGTAGAGTCTAGTCAGTTCATAGTTAATCAGGACGCACCTAATGAAGTTTGTTGATGAAGCGATAATTCGCGTTGAAGCCGGTGACGGCGGTAATGGTATTATCAGTTTTTTACGGGAAAAGTTTATTTCCAAGGGCGGTCCCAATGGCGGTGATGGCGGGGACGGTGGTGACGTATATCTGCAAGCTGATGAAAACCTTAATACGCTTGTTGATTACCAATTTGAGAAATACCACAAAGCGGAACGCGGTGAAAATGGCGGCAGCGTAAACTGTACTGGTAAACGTGGTTTAGATTTAGTATTGCGTGTACCCGTAGGCACCCGTGCGGTTGATGTAGATACCGATGAGGTGATCGGTGATCTTACCGTAAACGGTAAAAAGCTTATGGTTGCTAAAGGTGGCTGGCATGGTTTAGGTAATGCGCGTTTTGCCACTAGCACCAACCGTACACCCCGTAAAAAAACTAATGGCACCCCTGGTGAGATCCGTAACTTACGGTTAGAGTTATTATTACTCGCCGATGTTGGGTTATTAGGTTTACCCAATGCCGGTAAATCGACACTGATCCGCGCGGTATCCTCTGCTAAGCCCAAAGTGGCTGATTATCCTTTTACGACACTGGTGCCTAATTTGGGCGTGGTACGGGTTGAATCGCATCGTTCTTTTGTTATTGCTGATATCCCTGGCTTAATTGAGGGTGCTGCTGAAGGCGCCGGCTTGGGGATCCAATTTTTAAAGCATTTAGAGCGTTGTCGTTTGTTATTACACGTAATTGATGTCTTGCCAGCTGATGGCTCTGATCCCGCTGAAAATGCACAAACTATTATTCAAGAGTTGCATAAATACAGTGCTAAACTTGCGGCAAAACCCCGTTGGTTAGTCTTTAATAAAATGGATCTGGTACTAGAAGATGAGCTAGACGAAATCGTCCAGATGGTAACCGAAGCGCTTAATTGGGACGGCCAAGTCTTTAAAATTTCAGCCGCCTCACGTGAAAATACCGAGCGTTTATCCAAAGAAATTCTAAATTACATTGAGCAGTTACCTGCTGAGGTCGCGGCAGAACAAATTGCCGATCCAGTAACCTTTAAATGGGATGATTACCATGAAGAGGCTGCGTCGCTTGAAGACGATTTGGACGATGATGATGATTTTGATGACGACGACTACGATGTTGAAGTTATTTACCAGCGTTAAGGTGCGTTGATGCAAATTGCAATGATTGCCGCTATGGCGGCAAATAGAGTGATCGGCTTAAATAATCAGATGCCTTGGCATTTGCCTGCAGATTTAAAACACTTTAAAGCGGTGACCTTGGGTAAACCGGTAATTATGGGACGAAAAACCTTCGAATCGATTGGCCGTCCCTTACCAGGGCGACGTAATATCGTGATTAGTCGTCAAGCTGCACCAGACAACGTGCCGGTAGAGTGGGTAAGCAGTATTGAAGCTGCACTAGAATTAGTTGCTGCGGTACCCGAAGTGATGATTATTGGCGGTGCTGACATTTATCGACAATGCTTGCCTTTGGCTTCACGGCTCTATTTGACCGAAATCGATTTAGACACTACAGGGGATGCGTTTTTTCCAGACTATTTGGCTGAGGCGAACTGGCAAGAGCAGGCTAATGAGTTTTTTCCTGTTACTGCAGATAATCCTTTGGCCTATCGATTTTTGACGTTAGCACGGTTGTAACATACGTTTAAGCGTCTCGCCAGAGACACTTTTCAGATTGCGCTCAAATAATACAGGCCAGCTAAGCTGGCCTGTATTATTTTGGGGAGGTTGCTGTTGTGCTGTTGAGAGTGGGGTTAAACTTTAAATTGATCTACTGATAAGCGTAGCTCATCCGCGAGTTTAGCTACTTCATGACTTGATTCCGACGTTTGTTCTGCGCCAGAGGCCGTTTGTTCAGCAATGGCCACAATGGATTCCAGTAAGCCACTAATCTCAGCTGAAACCTGATTTTGCTCACGGGCCGCAGTCGAAATCTGTTCGCTCATATCATGGGCCAAATGCACCGCATGGGTGATGCTATCCAACGCGGACGTCGCCAACTCGGTTTTAGTTACGCACTCTTCGGCTTGTTTTTTACCTTTATTCATTGCGGCTACTGCGGCTTCTGCACCGCTTTGTAGTGCTTGAATCATTGCCTGTATTTCTTGTGTCGATGCTTGCGTTTTGCTGGCTAAGGAACGCACTTCATCTGCGACAACCGCAAAACCCCGGCCTTGCTCGCCCGCTCTTGCCGCTTCAATGGCTGCGTTAAGGGCTAATAAATTCGTTTGCTCGGCAATGCCGCGAATAACATCTAAAATACTACCAATAGAGGCACTGTCTTGATGTAATTGATTAATAACGAGAGAGGCTTGCTCAACTTCGCGTGATAGCTGAATGATTGTGGCCTTGTTTTCAATTGAAATCCCTCTAACGCGTTCTGCTTCTTTATCGGCATTCTTTATTTCAGCTAGTGCATCGTTTGAGCTTTGTAATACCCCTTTTGCCGTGCTACTGAGTTCTGTCGTTGCCGTGGCGGCTTGTGTTACTTGTGACTTTTGCTCGCGAATCGCTTGAGTCGTCTGCATGGTGATGGCTGAGGTCTGCTCTGAGGCCGCCGCCAGTTGGGTAGAGCGAGCGATAATCCCTTGAATAAGGGTGTGAAGGCTGTTGTTGACCTTATTAATATTGCGTGACAACACGCCAAATTCGTCTTGGCTATGATCGCGTAATTGTTGCGTCAAATCGCCTGATGCCACAACTGACAGCATGGCGTTAATTTTCTCAAGGGGATTAACAATAGCTTTAACCGTATAGAAGGCAATAAGGACAGCAATACCTATCGAACCTAACATCACAACGACGATTGCCGTTACTGCATTGCTTACGCTATTACGACTATTTTGCTGAATGTCTGCAGCCGCGCTCGTGCTTTGATTTAATAGAGTATTTAATCGGGTTAATGCCAAACTCGTTTGTTCATCTGCTTGCTGCAACAATTGATCGGCATTAGCTTTACCTTGGATCAATTGCGTTTTTAAGGTGGGGATCCCTTGGTTGCCTGTAAGCATAGTTGTAATTTGGTTAAGTTTATCAGAGAGCTCAGCGGGAATAGGATTGTCTGCTGCTTCTGTAAGCATTACGGACAGTTGCTGCTGTAAATCTTGTAAGCGGAAAGTGATATCGTTACTAATGGTAGCGGCTGTTGTATCCGAGTAAGTTCGGTTTAAATCGACTACCACACTCAGTAGGCTATTAATGCCTGTTTCCATCTGCGTGGCGGCTTGTGAGGCGCGTGGATAGCGATTACGCACATTGGTTACATCACTGAAATCAAGTAGCAGTGAAGCCATATCATCACTTATCCCTTCAAGCTCATTCATACGCGTATTGATTGATTGTTGTAGAGCCTGATTTGTATCTAGACGATCAAAAAGTTGATTAGACAATGGAATAAAGGCGTCGTAGGCTCCTTTTACCTGTAACGTTGCCTGGCGTAGGGTCTGTTGTTTTCCGACTGCGGTATCTAACAGCGCAGCTGCAGCTTGGTAAGCATTTTGTTCAATAGTAAATTGTTGACGAAACTCGGCAATCTTTTCCCTAGAGTCTGCATTATAAGCTTGTAAGCTAATTTTGCTCATTAAGACAAACTCACTTTTCATTAATGCACTGTTTTCTAATGCAGGGATAGAGACATCGTTGACCTCTGCGGTGGACTCACTAATGCTGTTCAACTGGGCATAGGCAGTAATGCCAATAAAGATTAGCAAAAGCGAGATGATGCTAAAGCCACCAATGATTCTCAGTTTAACGGTCAACTTCATAACAACTCCAAAAAGTAAGCTGGCAAGCCAAAATAGACAGTCAGTATGATGCTTTAGTGTTAGGCAAAAAGCGAGATGCGTCTTGTGTTTAATTAGGCGTTAACACTATAGCGTTGTCGGGTTTCAATGCAATAAGCGGTAAGACGATTTCCCCATACACAGCCGGTATCAAGTGCGTGAATGTCAGGCACTGGGCTTAAGCCGTCTAATGCCGCCCAATGGCCAAAACAACATTGCGGATGGGCTTTGTTACGCCAAAACTCATACCAGGGTATAAGTTGTTGTTCAGCTAACGGATGCGTTTTTGTTGTCATATCCAAACTGCCATCAGCATGGCAAAACCGCATTCTGGTACAGGCGTTAATTGTAAAACGCCAGCGAGCCTCTTCCGTTGTCGCATCAGACCATCGCGCTGGTGTATTACCATACATCACGGCCAATAAGCGCTCAGGTTGTGATTTCAAACAGGTTGATACCGCATCGGCGGCGTGCAGTGCTGTTGCAAGATCCCATTCTGGTGCTAGCCCAGCATGCACCATTAGCGTATTTTTATCGCTTGAGTAGTGTATAAGGGGCTGTTGGCATAGCCATGTCACCAATTCGCTTACATTGGGAGCCTGTTGTAGTTGGTGTAAATTGTCGTTAGGTTTTAGTTTAGTAAAACCATAGTAGCTGGCAATAAAATTAAGATCGTGATTGCCAAGTACCACCCGCGCACCAGACCCCAAGCCTTTAACAAAATTCAAACAGGCAAGGGAATCAGGTCCTCTTGCAACTAAATCACCACAAAACCACAGCTGATCGTGCACAGGTGAAAAAGCGACATGGTTTAGTAAGCGGGTTAGCGGTTCAAAGCACCCTTGTAAATCGCCAATAACATAAGTGGCCATCAGTTGAGTATATGAGGCATGGCCATACGGAATTGCGGGATCGGCGCTTGAAAGGCGATCTGCGATGCAGACAGCATATCATAATGTCCCTGCATACTCCCAAGTGGCGTTTCAAAAACAGCTCCGCTGGTGTAACTGTAAGTTTCGCCGGGTTGCAAATGAGGTTGAACACCAATTACGCCATCGCCACTTACTTCGGTTTGTTTCCCGTTACCATCAGTGATTTGCCAATACCGGCGTAGCAGCTGTACTGATTCTGTGCTGTTATTCGTAATATTGACACAATAAGCGAATACATAACGTTGGGCGGCAGGATCAGATTGGGCGCCAAGATAAAAGCTATCAACGGAAATGTTGATGTACTGCTCAAGATTCATCGTTATCCTCTAGTAATAGATTATCCTGAAGGTTAGCGATCGTGGCCACGTCTTGCGTTGCTAGCCACTGCGCAATTTTTACAAAATCGGACACGGGTAATTGTTCGGGACGTAAGGTTGGATCGATACCCAAAGCACTGATTTGCTCAGCCGTAGCAAAGTTGCTAAAACAATTGCGAAGTGTTTTACGGCGTTGATTAAAGGCTTCTAAACACACCCGATTCAATATAGCGGGATCAACATCCGCACGCATCGCTTTATTAAACGGAATCAATCGGACAACAGCAGAATCAACTTTAGGTGCCGGTTTAAAGGCGCCCGGACCTACTTGTACCACCGGCATGGCTTGACAATAAAATTGGGTCATCACGCTTAACCGGCCGTATGTTTTACTGCCATGAGGCGCGGTCATGCGGTCAACCACTTCTTTTTGCAGCATGAAATGCATATTTTCAATGCTATCGGCAAATTCAAAGAGATGAAACAACAACGGGGTTGAAATATTATAAGGTAAATTGCCAAATACTTTGAGTTTTTGGCCAGGTTGAACCAATTGCTCGAAATCAAATTTCATCGCATCGGCTTGGAAAATCTGTAACTTGCTGGCGAGTTGCGGATGTTGTTGTAACCGTTCTGCTAGATCACGATCAAGCTCCACTACCGTAAGTTTCCCTGCTGCTGCGGCAACCGGTTCGGTTAAAGCGCCTAAGCCTGGACCTATTTCTACCAAACAATCTGTAGGTTTTGGCGCGATGGCTTTTACAATTCGGCCAATAACATGGGGATCATGTAAAAAGTTCTGGCCAAAGCGTTTTCTGGCACGGTGGCCTTGGTGTACGTTATCTGTCATGTGGTTAGGGTTCTTTGCGCTAATTGAATCGCTTGGCTAACGGCGTGAAACAAGCTACCAGGATCGGCTTTACCTGTTGCGGCCAAATCAAGAGCGGTGCCATGGTCGACGGAGGTGCGTATCAGGGGCAATCCCAAACTGATATTGACTGAACGACCAAAGCCTTTGTATTTTAACACAGGTAAACCTTGATCGTGGTACATTGCTAAGACCGCATCTGCGGCATTTAAATATTTTGGTTGAAATAACGTATCTGCAGGTAGGGGACCGACTAAGTGAATACCGCTGGCCCGAAGTTCATCTAGGGTTGGGCTGATTACATCAAGTTCTTCCCGGCCTAAATGCCCATCTTCTCCAGCGTGAGGATTTAAACCACATACGTAAATCTTAGGTTCTGCAATGCCAAATTTTTGTTTTAGATCGTGATCTAGAATAGTGATCACTTTTATTAGGCGCTCGCGCGTAATGGCTTTTGCAACATAGGCTAGCGGGATATGAGTAGTCGCTAGGGCTACGCGTAAGCCTTCCGTCGCCAGCATCATTACAACATAAGGGGTATTTGATTGCTGCGCAAAAAATTCGGTGTGTCCACTAAAAGGAATGCCTGCTTTGTTGATAATCCCTTTGTGTACTGGTCCCGTAACAATAGCCGCAACCTCACCAGATAACACCATCTCACCTGCTGCATGCAATGTATCAACAACATAGCGACCATTTGCTGCATTTAATTGACCAGCAACAACGGGCTCGTTAAGAGCAAAATCTGCAAGGGTTAAGGTACCCGCGAGCTGGGGCTGCGCGGGTTGGCTCGGATCATAGGGTAGAAACCGTACGTCTAGACCAAGTAGTTCAGCGCGTTGTTGCATTAAATTAAGATTTGCGCAAACCACTAATTCAACGGGCCAGCTCTGGCGCGATAGCGCCAGAACCAAATCTGGACCTATACCTGCCGGCTCACCCGGTGTAATTGCAATCCGTAAGATCATTAGTTATCAGCCAGTACTTCAATATAAGCATCATCACGTAATTCGCGTAAGAAGCTTGCTGATTCTTCGTTAAAGCGACGATTAAAAATCATGCGATAAACCTGATCACGTTTTTTGTCAGCAGTTGCATCTACGGTACGACGATCCAATAATTGTACAATGTGCCAACCATGTTCTGTTCTAAAGGGTTCGCTTAATTCATCAAGTTGTAATCGGTTAAGCGTGTCACGAAACGCAGGTACATAAATACTTGCTTCATTCCAACCCAATTCGCCACCATTTAATTTAGACCCTGGATCTTCAGAATGTTGTTTCGCCAATTCAGCAAAATCGGCTTCGCCTGCGCGTAGTTTGCTAACCATATCACTTAACATTGCCGTGGCACGCTCTTCACTTAAAATGATAGAGGGTTTAATCAAAATGTGACGGGCTTTAACTTCGGTGAGTTCTGCGACGTTTTCGCCACGGATATCAAAAATAGTCAAAATATGGAAACCGGCGCCAGAACGCAGCGGGCCAACTAAATCGCCCTTCTTACGGCCACGGATCCCCTCAGAGAAGAGTGTCGGCATTTCGTTAATATTCATCCACGCTAATTCGCCACCTTCCAGTGCGTTAGCTCCGCTTGAAGACGCAATAGCTATACGACGGAAATCACTGCCTTCGCGCAATAATTTCATCACTTGTTCAGCTCGCTCACGTGATTCATTAACTTCTTCAGTTGTGGCTTGGCTTGGAATAGCAATTAAAATGTGCCCTAATTGGTATTGCTCAGCACTTGCGCCTTGTTCTTCCATTATTTTTAGTAAATTTTCGACTTCTTGCGGGCTGATATAAACTCGGCGTTGTACATTTGCGCGCATGACTTCATTAGTAATGATCTCTTCCCGAACATTTTCTCTGAAGCGCTCGTAGTTACCTTCTTCTCGCGTGACTTGTTGACGGAATTGTTCTAACGTCATATTTTCGCCTTGGGCGATATTGCGAATGGTGTCGTCAAGTTGCGCATCACTGATTTGTAATCCCATACGCTGAGCCATTTGCACTTGTAAGTTAGTCATAATCAAACGCTCTGTTGCTTGAGTGCGTAACGCTTGATCTGAGGGGAGTGTTTGGCCTTGTGCTTGAGCGTTGCGTTTCACACGCGTAACAATTTCGTCAACATCACTTTTCAAAATCACGCCGCTATCAACAATAGCAGCAACGCGGTCGATTTCACGTTCGTTGGCAGATAAGGCGGTGCTGGCAAAACCAAGCATAACCACGCAGATTAATTGCTGTAACTTCATAAATTCCTACATTAATTAGTGAGTAAATATGGACGTCGATAACTGAAAATGCCATTCGATAACATATCGGAAACGCCAAATCCGGCTTTATCGCCAAAACCTTTAAAGACAAACTGTAAACTAAAGCCACTGTCTAAGCGCGCGAGTTGCTCAACATTACTAATGGCCACGTCTAAATCGGCTCTAACTTGTCGCCTTGCTACAAAGCGAACTGCCCAGCAGCAGGATTCATATTGCAAGCCTATATTAGCATCTATCATACGATGATTTGTCACATCACGATAGTAACTGGCGATGAGTTGCCAGTTTTGCTGTAAAGGTACGGCCCCAATTAACCCGAGTTGTTGTATTTCCACTCCTGAGACCGCACGACTATAGCGATGGTTCAATTGTACAAGGGTATTCTCATCGCCACGATAATCTAAGCTAGCACTGCTTTTGATCAGTTTTTTACTGTCAATATCATATTGCAAAGCACTACTGACATACCAGCGACGATACCAATGCCAAATCATCTCAGACGCTAACATGGACTCTGTAGAGGTGAGATCTTGCGTTAATAGATCGTCTGTCAATTCGGGTTCTTTCAAAAAGAAAATTTGACCAAGGCTAAAACGGAATAATTCATTTTCAGTATTATCGTAAAAGCGGGTTGTCCAGCCTAAGGTGAGTTGATTCGCTTCATTTACCCGATCTAAGCCGGAGAAGCGATTTTGCCGAAACAGGCCATAATAATCGTCTTGTAAGCGAGTGGTGTCATATAAACCGATCTCACTTTGATCGCGATAGGGGATGTAGAGATATTGCACTTGTGGTTCAAAGGTTTGCAAGGCTTGCTCACCAAACCAATCGTACTCCCGTTCTAAATTGACTCTGGCATGTAAACGGACTTTTGGTATGGTTCGCGTAATATCGGCTTGCTCAGCTGTCAACATGCTGAGGCTTTGTTGTTGATAATACGTGTAAAGTAAGCTGGTTTCTGCGGTCATCTCAAACGCAGGTGTAATAAAAGGTAAACGTAAGGTTGGTTCAACGTGTACCCGATCCGTAGTATGGTAAAAGGCCTGTTCATTACGAAAGTGCGCATATTGACTATACCAGCTTGCTTGGAGCACATTACCCAGATCAATAGGTTTTGCCGATGCTAGGCTGAGTTGTGGTAATGCTTGATAGGCTTGGTTATAGTTTCCAAGAATTTCGAAACCTTGCACTTTTAAATGGGAATTCACGTGATCGCCAAAGTAACTTAAGCTTGCTTCACGATAGAGCTGTGTATCACTTTGGTTATTATAATCAGAACCGAGATCTGTTAAGTAGGTGCTGTCACTGACATCGGTAAAATCTATATAACCACGCCAGCGCTCAGTAAAATCTGAACGATGATTTAAATGCCCCAAATAACGGCTGCCAAAACCACTGGGTTTTTCGCTATCATTTGGTAAGTATTCGAGTTGCATAACACCTTGGTGTTGCTCAGTGAGGTAACGGAATTGCGATTTGAGCTGCGTGCCTCTTTTGCTCATATAACGTGGCGAGAGTGTGAGATCATAATTCTCAGCCAAGTTAATATAGTAAGGAACTTCTAAATCAATACCGCGGCGTTGTGAGCTGCCAATTTTCGGGATGAGTACGCCCGTTTTCCGTTGCTCATCAACAGGAAATGTTAGATACGGTAAATAAAACACCGGAATGTCTTTGATTTTAAAAACAGCATGATAGGCTTCGCCCCACCCTGAATCAGCAGGGATCTTGATAGTACTTGCATGCAAGGCCCAGCTAGTATCTTGTTCTGGACAGGCGGTAAATAAGGCATTCTCTAATGTAAGAGCGCGTTCACTTGCTAGTAATGATGAGGCCTCACCTCTGCCGGCCTGTGCCACAAACTGATATTGCGCTTGGCCCAACGTTGCCTGATTCGTTGCTAAATTAGCATTAAAAAAACGGCTACTCACATACAGCTCATTACTAAAATATTCGATGCCGCCATCTGCTACCAAGCTTTGCTGTTCGGGACTGTAGCGGGCATTCGGGGCTTGTAATAATGTGTCTTTATGTAATATCTGAACATTGCCAGAAAACACTGCATGCTGGCTATCTTGTAAAGCGGCATGATCGGAGTAAATACGAATGCGTTGATCGGTACTATCCAGATTTTGCAGAATGTTAGGTAAAACCATCGGGTGATAACAGGTCTGAATTGCAGTCTGGTCAGCCTGTACCTGCGATGAGCTCATAGCTGCCCAGATTAACCCTGCTAAACTCAAACCTTGTTTCATGCCTTGATACTCATATTTACGATTCGTTTCCCGGTATACGTCACGGGGGGGTAATGATAAATCAATTTTAGAATTCCTGCTAATCCGATATAGTGCCTGTGTTTATTGTGTCATGCCAGTGATGCCACAGCATTACTAAACAAAACCGCTTGTTAGTGTTACATTTTGTTATGTTGTACACCGTTTTAGCAGTTTTACGGAGAAAAACACGTGTGGGGAAAAATTCTTGGTGCTTTGTTTGGTTTAGCACTCCTTAAACTGCCAGGTTTAGTGTTAGGGATAGTGCTTGGACATTTTTTTGATCAATGGTTCAAACGTCGGTTAGGTCATTGGGAAGGGTTACAAGGGGTGTTCGGTCAAGATGATGAGCAGGCTCTTTTTATGTATACCAGCTTTGCGGCCATGGGGCATATTGCAAAAGCAACGGGTGTGGTGACCAAAGCTCACATCGCTCAAGCGAGCCATTTTATGCAGCAGCTGGGGCTTAATAAGCAGCAGCAAAAAGAAGCGCAGGCGGCATTTCGAGATGGTAAGGCAGTTAATTTTCCTTTTCAAGCGCAAATAACCGAATTTTATCAACGATATAAACAGCGCCCAGACGTTCTGCAGCTTTTTTTGGAAATTCAATTAAGCATTGCGTGTGTTGCTGGACAGGTTGCACCAGAACAATGGCAGTTAGTAAAACAGGTCGCGCAATGTTTACATATTTCCCCCGCGGCATTAGAGCAGCTTCTGCAGGCCTATCAAGCGCAGTCACGATTTCAACAAGGCCAAGCCAAAGGCGCGGATGATGCAGCTGCTGTGGTGTCTGCTTACCAAGTTTTGGGGATTAAAAACGATGTTTCTGAACAGGAGTTAAAACGCGCTTATCGTAAGTTGATGTCACAACATCACCCCGATAAACTTATGGCTCAAGGTGTGCCTGCGGCAATGCTTGATGTAGCCAAGCGTAGGACACAAGATATTCAAGCGGCCTATGAGCTAATAAAACAACATCGCGCTAAAAACCGTTAGTTTTCAACCAGCCCAGAATTTCGTTAGCAAACCACTGTTGCATACTGGCATTATGATAGGCATCTGCAAGGTAGCGCTGGCGATAGAGAGGATTATTGGTTTGTTTCGCTAAGGTGATCCGTTGTTCTAATGCTGCCATCGCATGTGGATGATCTTGCGCTGTTATTAAATCTAAAAAGGGTAATGATACGCTAGCATATCCAGAAAGTGCTTGCTTATGTTGCTCATAATTAGGCAAATAAGCGCCTAAACTGATCATCGCTGCAGGTCGATTGCTTAAGTCTTCGCCGAGTAAAACACGTAATACTGCCGCCACTTCCCCTTGAGCAATGGCAATAACGGGGGGGCGTAAATTGCCTTGTTGTTGGATAAGTTGCCAGCGTTGGCTCAATTGTGATTTTTGTAATTGTAGCCTTTGCTCGGTGGTTTGGGCAGGGAGAGCGTCAGGCGCCGGCAAAATGATGAGGTTCCATCCAGCGATGGGGAGATTAAGTCTCAGCGTGTTGAGCAGATCTGGGCTGAGCGCGTGTTGTTGTTGGTCTGGTAAAATGACTACCGTCCCACGTGGTACCTGTACTGCAGTTTGCGCATTGTGTACGGTAACCGTTAAATTAGCAGATTCAAAGGTTTGCAATTGCAGATCAGGGATCTGGCGCTGTAAATCAAGCCAAGTAATTTCTGCCGAAACTTGGAATGTCGCCAAATAGAAGATGATAGTTGGAAATAGGCAGTTATAGCGCTTACCCACGAGTAACCCCAAGCAAATTGCGTATTTAGTCTAAGGTGTTATCGGCAGAAAAGCGTAATACTAGAGTTATAAACGCTGTTGTGATAAAAATTGCTCTTTCTCGACAATGTGTTCGATAAACGTAAACAATACTTGGCTGTTGTGTGTGAATTTAATGTAATTACTTTTTATTTCTAGCAGTTTCACTGTTTGCGAGGGCTGCATAATAAAACAATATTTTGTTGCCTTAAATTCAACTAAAGCCTTAGCCATTTCGCGAAGGTGATCGTTTGCAGCAAGTCTAATCGTTTCTTCTTCGTTATTACAAACATGGGCGGCATGATCGAGTTGCACCATTTGCTCAGTATCTGCGACAGAGCTAGCAGCAAACGTAGCTAAACATAGTAAGCTAAAAACTTTAAAAGTAAGGGAGATCATTACTCTGTCCTGAAGAAGTCAAATACGCGATAAAATTAGCAGCGATTATCCGTCTCGGCAATAGATTTCTGGCATGAAGTGATAAAAGTAAAAAAAAAGCCGCTTGATAGCGGCTTTTTTATGCAATGTAAGGCGATTAACGCAATACTGGCTGTAATACTGGCTCTTTGATTGTCGCAGTTACTTTCGCTTCAATACGTTGGTTAGCAGCATGAGCTGCGCTGGTGTTACCTTGTACACGTAAACGTGTTACACCAAAACCTTGTGAAGTGATGCGTGAAGAATCAATACCTTGAGCAACTAACAAGTCAGCAATGGCTTTTGCACGACGCTCAGATAAGCGCATGTTGTAAGCTGGGCTACCAACGTTAGACGCGTGGCCTTCAACAACAACAACAGACTCTGGGAAGCGTTTCATGAAAGCAGCTAATTGATTCACTTCAGTTTGGCCATCAGCAGACACGACAGCTGAGTCAAAGGCAAAACGAACTTCGATATCAACATCACCTACGCGATCCACTTTTTCAGTGTAGATAGTACAACCATCAGCGTCAACTTTGTGTGTCGCTGGTGTATTTGGACATTTATCGCGTGTATCTGGAACGCCATCACCATCAGAATCAACTACTACTGGTGCTGGAGCCGGTGCTGGCTGTGGCGCTGGCGTTGGGGCAGCAGCAGGTGTTGCACCAAAAATCCACGTTACGCCCGCTTTAATGCTTGCGTCGTTCCAGTCGCCGTTGCTGATACCACGGAAACGATTACCTTCAGCATACAACGCAACGCTTTCATTGATAAAGTGACGATAACCCACACCGATGTTTAAGGCATCAGATGCAATGTTATGCTCGAAATGTTTCCAGCCACCCACTAAATATAAATTAGTGTTCGCTAAGTGATACATGGCATCTAAGCCAAAACGATCACCTGTAATGCGAGAGCTCTGTGTTAACGAATCTAAACTTTGACGTGCGTATTCAGCACGTACACCCCAAGTTTGGTTTACACGATAACCAATTTCCAAACCTGCGCCCCAGCCACTGTCAGCATTGTTCCACATTGCTGATTCAGCCTTGCGCACATCAGTCCAGTAACCTTCACCAAATAAAGAACCGAAGACTTTTTTCTCCAGATCTTGTGCTGATGGCGAATTGGCAAATGCTTGCGTGCTTAACAGCGGTAGTGCTGCTAATACTGCTATAGCGGTTACTTTAAGTTTCATCCGTTTCTCCTTAGATTCATCCAACTTAGCAAACTATGACAAGTTTACCATATTGACGTGAAAGTATTATTAGTTTTGTACAAATTTATAGCGATTCTTTCTAAATTGGCGAAATTACCTCAGATTATACCTGAGTTAACTGAATGTTGCGTTAACAAATAAATACTTTTCGCATTAAAACGGACAGGGTGCTAAAAATGTCAGCCAGCTTCCTTGGCTAGGATGAAACAAGGAAAGTTGCTGAGCATGTAATTGCAAGCGTTCTGCCGGTTTTGCGCGGGCGTCAGCATAAAATTTATCACCTAGAATAGGGTGCCCAATAAATTGTAAATGCACTCTGAGTTGATGTGAGCGGCCTGTAACAGGCTCTAACGCGACGCGCGTTTCTGTTAGGTCACGGCTTAACACCGTAAAATGCGTTAAAGAGGGCTTGCCATGTTCAAAACACACTTTTTGTTTTGGACGGTTTGGCCAATCGCATATTAATGGCAATTCAATACTGCCAACAGCGGCATTAATTTGCCCAGCCACCCTAGCAATGTAACGTTTTGCCGTTTGACGTAGCTGAAACTGCCGATTCAATTGGCGTTGTGCTTCTTTGTTTAACGCCATCACCATCACACCTGATGTGGCCATATCTAAACGATGAACCACAACCGCGGTTGGCCAAACGCGCTGCACGCGATACTGCAAGCAATCAAAATGCGCTGCCGCTTTACCAGGCACAGAGAGTAGGCCGCTGGGTTTGTTCAAGATCACAATATCGTGATCTTGATAAATAACCTCTAGATAGGGCGTTAATGGTGGCTGATAATCAATCAACATTTTGTTATTCGTGGCTAACGATAATTAAACGGATTGCGTCCAGTTTTAATCTGGCCTTCTGTAAAAATGCCTGTAAGTGATCTTTTTGCGTGGCCAGATGGGCAATTTCTTCTTCACGCACCAAGGGGTTTACTTTGCGAAGTGCAATTAGCCGTTCAATATCTGCCGTTAAAGCTTGCTGCATCTGTTGTTGTGCTTGAACAACGAGAGCGTCTAGTTGCTGTAGAGCCTGCAATTCTGCGCCCGCCAGTAACGGATGGATCATATTTTGTAAGGCATTCACCAACTTGGTCGCAGTTTGTCGACCGACAGGCTTAAGTTGTCGGTTAAAATTATCGAAAGGCACTTTGGCGGCTAAATTTTTACCGGTTTTATCCAATAATAAACGGATAGGCGTTTGCGGCAGATAGCGGCCAAGTTGTAAGGCGGCTGGGGCGGTAGCTTCGGCAATGTAAATCAATTCAATAAAAAAGCTCCCCACAGGCAGGGCTTTGTTAGCTAATAATGCCACCGCGCTATTACCGAGTTGATCATGGGTGAGCATATCTAACGTGCCCGATACCATGGGATGATCCCAGGTTAAAAAATGAATATCTTCTTCTGCCAGAGCTGTTGCGCGATCAAACGTCACCGTAGTGCCTTCGTCATCTAAACCCGGATAATTGGCTTGCAATTGTTCTGAAGGTTTCAAGATGATGCTGGTATCTGAGCGATCTTCCTGCGCGACGCCCAGTAAATCCCATGCCTTAAACATTAACATAGGCAGCTTAACGTCTTCATCTACTTGGCGCACATCGTCACATAATTGGAGCGCGCTAGTGCCACCACTCGAATTCAATTCGAGCAGTTGATCTCGCCCTTGTTCGAGTTGCTGTTGTAATTGTTGTTGCAGCGCGGCGCACTCACTAATAAGGGTTGCTCCTAGCTCGCGGTATTCTGCAGACGTTTGGTAATCTGCAAGTAATAACTCAAGTTGATTTTTTTGTTGCTCAAAAATCAAACGGCCAGTTTGGCAGGTGCGCGCAAAGGCGTTCAAACCCTGTTGATACCACTCAACCAATAATTGCTGTGCCGTATGTTCGAAATACGGAATATGGATTTGAATATCTTGTTGCTGACCTATTCGATCTAAGCGTCCGATACGTTGTTCCACCAAATCAGGATTCAGCGGTAAATCAAATAACACTAAGTGATTGGCAAATTGAAAATTTCGACCCTCGCTGCCAATCTCCGAACAAATTAACACCTGTGCACTGTATTCCTCTTGCGCAAAATAAGCTGCAGCCTTGTCGCGTTCAAGAATACTCATGCCTTCATGAAAGACGGCCGCCCGGATCCCTTCGGTGATCCTTAACGCTTCTTCTAAGGCGAGAGCTGTTGCGGCTTTGGCACAAATTACTAGAAACTTTGCATGCTTGTTTTTTTTAAGTTGTGTAGCTAAGTAGTGCACGCGGGGATCAAATTGCCACCATTGACTTTTATCACCTTCAAACGCTTGGAACACTTGTTCTGGAAACAAATTGGCATGAATCTTTGCGGCTAATGGGGCGTCTTTGTTCAAAGCGCGCTGTACTTTTAAGGCATTATGGTATTGCTCTGGCATCGCCAGAGGGATCTGCTGTGGACAACGGATAGGAAAGCCTTTGATACTATTTCGACTATTGCGAAATAAAATACGTCCTGTGCCATGTCGATCAAGTAATTTTTGTACCAGTAATGCGCTGTTTTCATTGCTAAGTGCGTTTTGCGTTGGCAACGTGGCTAATACGTGCTGGCTTTCGTCATCAGTTAATAAGTGCTGTAACTGAGCAATTTGCGATGAAGCTAATATCGGTGTTGCAAGCAAATGGCGGGCTAAATCAGCAATGTGTTGATAATCCTGCTCTTGTTGTTGAAACTGCGCGTAATCATAAAAGCGTTCAGGATCAAGTAAGCGTAAACGGGCAAAATGGCTTTGATGACCAAGTTGATCTGGTGTGGCGGTGAGCAAGATTAATCCCGCGGTGTCTTGGGCTAAATTTTCGATACGCTGATATTCAATGCTGGGTTTTTCTGGATGCCAATGCAAATGATGAGCTTCATCTACCACCAATAAATCCCAATGACTGCTTACGGCTTGTTCGTGCCAACTTTTCTTTTTAGCCAGAAACTCCATGCTGCATAACACTAACTGTTCAGTGTCAAAGGGATTATCCGCATCTAATTGCGCTTGTTGACAACGTTCTTCATCAAAAATAGCAAAACGCAGATTAAAGCGCCTTAGCATTTCGACTAACCACTGATATTGCAGCGATTCTGGCACAACAATTAACACACGACTGGCAAGCCCTGTAAGTAACTGCTGATGAATAATCAGCCCAGCTTCAATGGTTTTACCTAACCCAACTTCATCGGCTAATAGCACTCGAGGTGCGTGGCGCTGTGCAACGTCGCGTGCAATGTGTAGTTGGTGGGGGATCAGACTGACTCGGCCCCCGACTAAACCACGTAATGGGCTTTGTTGTAATTTTTGTTGTTGCTGCCAGCTTTGAAAACGCAAAGGGAAATATTCAAAACGATCGATTTGCCCCGCAAATAATCGATCTTGCGGTTTGTTAAAGCTTAAGAAGTGATCTAAAAAGGTTTCACGCAAGACAACCGTCTCGCCGGTATCTAACCGAGTACCATGATAGCTGAGTAATTGCTGCTGTTCAGTGATTGTTTCTACAAGCAGGGTAAAGCCTTCCGCACTTTTTACTTCATCACCAATATTGAAGCTAACACGGGTTAGCGGTGCTTCTTGCTGAGAATAAAGCCGAGTTTCACCGCTGGCGGGAAACAATAACGTAAGCATGCGGCCTTCTTGCGCGATAACCGTACCTAACCCTAAATCAGACTCTGTATCGCTGATCCAGCGTTGTCCCAATGCGAAATTCATTCTAAACCCTAACAGTCAAAAAACGGGGCGTAATGGTACAGCGAATTACGATTTGTTGCATCAGTCTCATGCAGGTTTTTCTTACACTATATTGCACCTCTAGCATACAGATAATCTGAAAATTGCAATACGCCTGTAGATAAACTGTCATGTTAGTGTAGCAGTCTATCAAAGTTGCACTATGCTCAAGAGAACACATTTTTAATGGTGATTGATGTCAAAAGCATAGCAGCAAAACGGCCAACGTCAGCTTGGCTATTCGTAATGGCAAGCCTGTGGCCATCAACAGTATTTTGCCGCGCAAAGGAGTATGTATGACACGTAAAAAATCGAAACAAAAAAAAATTTATGTCCTTGATACCAACATTCTGCTGCATGAACCTTTCGCTTTTTTAAATTTTGAAGAACATGATGTCGTGATTCCTATGACGGTGTTGGAAGAGCTCGATCATATAAAAGATCGTCATAAAGATGTCAGTCGAGATGCACGCGTCGCTATACGTGCGCTCGAGGATGTCTTAAAAGATGCTAGCCCAGAGCAAATGTTACGGGGGGTAGCGCTACCTTCGCAACATGAGGAGCGGCCAGCTGGGCATATTTTTATCGTCAATGATCATCACTTAAAGGATGAGATCCCCGGATTGCCGGGAGGCGAAAATGATCATTTGATCATCAATACCGCGTTGTATTTACAGCGTGAGAAAAGTCCTGTAAAGGTGATCTTAGTCACAAAAGACATCAATATGCGACTCAAAGCTAAAGGTGCAGGCCTTAAGCTAGTTGAAGACTACCGTACCGATCAGCTTATTGATGATGTGCGTTTTTTATACAAAGGCTACTTTACGTTTCCAGGTGAGTTTTGGGGCTCGGTAGGGGAGTGTCGCAGCGTAAATGAAGGACGCGACACAGTGCATTATATCAGCCGAAAAGTATTACCTAATGCCTACATTAATGAATTTTTGGTTGATGAAGCAGAGAGTTTTGCAGGTAAGGTGTTAGCCATAACAGATAACGAATTGAAAATAATAGACTTTGGTTATGAACGCTTAATGCATCGCCGAGCTTGGGGTATCCATCCTAAAAATATTTACCAAGCCATGGCGATGCAAGCGCTGTTAGATCCGGAGATGGATCTGGTGATATTAACGGGTCCAGCGGGTTGCGGTAAAACGTTGATTGCCTTGGCGGCAGCTTTGGAGTTAGTGATTGAAAAGGGTTTATATGACAAAGTAATCGTTACGCGAAATACCCCTGAAATTGCCGAGTCTATTGGGTTTTTGCCGGGTTCAGAAGAAGAGAAAATGGCACCATGGTTAGCTGCGATTACCGATTCCTTAGAGGTGCTGCATAAAACTGACGAGCATCCTCATGCCAGTGTGAATTACATTATGGAGAAAGCCAATATTCAGTTTAAATCAGTCAATTTTATGCGAGGACGCAGTATTCAAAATGCCATTGTCATTTTAGATGAATGTCAGAATCTGAGCGCAGCACAACTTAAGACCATTATTACCCGTTGTGGTGAAGGCACCAAGTTAATTTGCTCGGGCAATCTTTCACAAATAGACAGTAATTATCTTACCGCTGTGACATCAGGGTTAACCTATATAGTAGAGCGTTTTAAAAACTTTGAAGGCAGTACGACGATTAATTTAAATGGTGTCGTACGCAGTCGATTAGCCTCTTTTGCTGAGGCGAATTTGTAACAGGTGATATTGACTATTAATTAAAAGTCGCTACTTTAGCTATATAAAAAATTGCTGCAAAGGACAGGGCATGCAGAACCCGGCTATTTTTGAATACCATCGTACCCGTAACCTTGCAGCAATTTTGATTTTACTGTTAAGCGTGAGTGCCGCATTAATACATTTTCTATTGACCATAGATAATCGATTGATCGATACCGAACAACGATTACAAGCCAAAGCCCTTCAGCTCGATAATCAGTTGTTACCCCTTGTTAATTTTAACGCTTGGATAACGCAATCAGCATCTCTTGGCATCTCGGCTCAAGGTTCTTTATTACCAATGAGATTGTTTAGCCATGCGGGTGATTCATTGGTTTTTGAAGATTGGCAGCAGAAATCACCTCAAATACAATTAGAATTAAACTGGTTGCAACACTTAGCGCAGGCCTTCACGACCCTACATATTATTCAGCCAGGCATTGAGCAAGTCATTTATGTTTCTGAGCAAGACTTTTTGTTCATTAGTCCAAAACCGACTGAAGACTTTGCAATCGCTGAACTGGCGCCTTGGTTTGTAAAACGCAACTTGGCGGATTGGCAAGATGACCTCTTATTGCAAAGTACACTGCTGTCGCATAACAACGTTGTGTTAAGTCGAAGAATAAAACGAGGTTCTGAGAAAGTAGGGTATATTTTGTTTGTACTCGATGTGGCTGCTTTGTTGAAGCCCTTACAACAACAATCACCTGAAGCAGATTTTTTATTACTGGATGAGTCTGGACAGCAATTAGGCGGGACTGGGCAAGCCGGTGTGATTCCAGATAAGTTATTGCTTCAGGTACAACGTATCGGCCAACACCCTTTTTCGTTGGTGATGTTAGCGCAACGCGAAGGCGTTTTACAGGCAGGCGGACGTGACTTTTTGACGTATTGGCTGGGTTATTTATCTGTACTCACAGTATTTTTGGTGTTGTGTCTTTATCGACTTAAACAAAAGATCGTTGCACCCGTAAAGCGTTTAACGATTCATGTTGAACGCATGCTTCGAGAGCAAGGTGGCGTAAGACATATCCCTAGTGGTTGGGAGGAGATTTTTGATAAGATCAGCCGTTTAAAATCCTGACATCTTGGCGTTACGTGCGTCAGTAGAGAGCTTAAAAATGAAGTTTAGTCGACAACTACGCGCCACTGAGTCGCAATCAGCCATAACCTTATTGGTGAGTTCAGTTCCAGAGCTTAGTAAAGGGCGTCTGAAAGATGCCATGAATAAAGGGGCTGTTCAATTACTAGGTAAACCGATTAAACGCCTGCGACGTGCTCAGTTTATGTTAAAAGCCGGAGATACGTTGCAGTTGCATTACGATGATGATCTCCTGCAGCGGCAGTGTCCACAGCCAGAGTGTTTGTTTGATGAAGTCGCCTACAGTATTTGGTTTAAACCTGCAGGTATGCTATCGCAAGGTAATGAATGGGGCGATCATCTCAGTTTACTGCGCCATGCCGAACAATATTTTACCCCGCTTCGACAGGTTTTTTTATTGCATCGATTAGATCGGGAAGCTAGCGGTTTAGTCATGCTAGCACACACGAAAAAAGCGGCCGCAGCATTAAGTCAACTTATCGCGACACAGCAAATAAGTAAGCACTATCAAATCACTGTAAAAGGCCAATTGAATGACACCTTGCTTAAGCAAGGTGTCATTCAATTACCGCTAGATGGAAAACCGTGTGAAACGCGCTTTACGCTGAGATCATATCAGGCTGAGAAGGCATACAGTGTGCTTGATATTGCGCTAATTACTGGGCGTAAGCATCAAATAAGACGACATTTTGCCGCGATTGAACATCCAGTAATAGGTGATCCGCAATATGGTAAAGATAACAAGCATAAAAGCGGCTTAGCGCTACAAGCCGTACGTTTGCATTTTAACTGCCCCTTGCGTCGCAAACAGCAGTCATTTGAATTACCCGAGCGATTACGCTTCACGCTGAATGAAGGATATTCAATGGCTGAACGTTTAACGTAACAAACGACAGCCATAAAAATGTCTAATGCGGGTAAGCTTTAAGCTTAATGAGGTATCTTCAATGGCTGATGATTTAACGTAAGGGTTAACTCACCCAATCGACACGCATTTAGCATGTCTGCGCGAACATCTTCTACCTGCCACTCGCAGGGACGAGGGTGTTCTGCGATAAAGCGGAGTTGCCAAGCCTGCTCATGGCTAGGCTGACGCTCGGCTAATGACCAGCCAAACCATACGGCTTCTGTTATGGCGTTCAGATCATCTTTATGCCAATGTTTGCCTAACATATCCTCTAACGTAAAATGCGCAGCGAGTACGGCAGCCTCAGCCCCCAAAGCGGTTAATTTTTGTTGTAACAGTAACGTTGCCTGTTCAATCAATTGCTGTTCTGAATTGGCGTCATCACAGCCGATAGCAAGCCAGAGCATTTCAGTGTTACTAAAACTTGCTTTAATCTCAGAGGTGCGAAGTTCTTGCTCGATTTGCGAAAACAATACAGTAACAATCTGGTGACCATATTGCCGTTGAAGTGACGCGCGGTCGCGAGGTAGTAACACTAACAGTGTTATAGGTTGCTGCTGTGAGGCGGCTTTAAGCTTATCTCTGAATTGTATCCATTGTTTTGGGGTGACATCGGGCGCCGATAATACGGTTGTGGGTATATGTTGGCGTCGATAGAGTTGCCAAACAAAAAATGCGACAAAGATCATCAACACGAGTAATACCTGCAACAGTAATTGTCTAGACTGTGCTGTCGCTAATTGCTGTTTCAATTGGGTGGTTACTTGATTTTGTTGCTCAACATCACTTACTTGATTTAAGCCGTCTTTGAGCTCCGTGAGTTGATATTGCATCTGTGTTTTAAGCTCTAATTGATGCAATTCTGTGATTTTCTGCTGAATTTTAAAGGCGTCTTGCCACTTGTTATCGGCCACGGCTAATGCTGCAGCGCTGGTATTAAAGCGTAACTGTAAAAATGTTGCAGCTTCAACAATGTCAGTTGCGATCCCATCTAACAACGCTTGGGCGTCGTTGTAACGTTGTTGCTCAATTAACAGTTGTACCAACGCCAGCGTGGTTTCTAGTATTAACCCACGAGAATTAAGCTGTCTAAAGTGTTGTAGTGCTTGATGATAGTAAGCTTCTGACTCTGCATAGCGCTTGCGTAATAAAGCTGCTCTGCCAAGACTGTAATAAACGGTTGCGGCGCGTGAGGTGTTTTGATGTTGTTCCGCGATGGCTAAGGCTTCTTTTAAAAGTGTTTCAGCGTGATCAATTTTATCAGGATTTTCTAAATAGCTTTCTGCTAGGTACACTAAAACATAACTATAATTATGCGTTTTGTTTAACTGTAAATAGCGATCAGCGGCCTGATTGAAATGCTCAAGCGCGTCTGTATGTTGATCTAATTTACGATGTGCCATGCCAAGTCTAAAGTGAATTGACGCGATTTGTTCTTCATCTTTTAATTGAGTAGCAAGAGTAAGTCCCTGTTGCAAATGTGTGAAAGCATATTGATATTGATTATTTTGTAGGGCTATACGGCTGCTTAAAATTAAGGCATTCAGTTCACGTGGCGCGTTTTCTAATTCTCGTGCTAAAAGTAAACTGCGTTCGGCGTATTGAAAGGCGGTCTTTATATTACCTTGTAAATTGTAAGCCGAGGCGAAGTTAGTCAACACGTCGTTGAAAAGTAAGCGTGAGGGCGCATCGGTAAGCGAAAGTAAAATGTGTTCTGCCTGAATAAGCTGCTGCAGCGCCATTTCAGAATCTTGGTAATAAATACCGTAAACTTGGGCTTTGTGAAAAAGGCTTAATGCGCGAAGATAAGGTGTTTTGGCAAGAAGTTCTGCTTTACTAACGGCATCTAACGCGGCTTCACGATTATTAAGAGTTTGATACCCCTCAGATATAACTAAATAATCTTCCGTTGTCAGGCTTTCAATGGCCTGCTCTTGAAGGAGATTAATAATTTTCTCTGCATTTTCTGGGCTGCTGCTAACGTACTTTAGACGTTCTGTTAGGGGGTCTGCTAAAACTATCGTGCTAACAAAAAACAGTAAAGCAGTCATTATCATAAAAAAAAGACGCATAGTGTCGTGTGCTCTTATTAATATATCGCGTGGTATTTTCCCAATGGCAACAACAAGGCAGTTCAGTTATCCGTTCTGTCTGCAATAAAATTGTGAATGTTTACAGCGATTTTGTGCACCATTCTTTTTCTTGCCTCTTGACTAGCCCAGCCAGTATGAGGCGTTATCAGTAAGTTTGGATGCTTACTGTTTAGCAAAATATCGTTTGCTGGCGGCGGTTCCTGAGCCAATACATCCAGGCCTGCAGCACGCACCTGGCCACTGTGTAGTGCTGTGATCAAGGCGTTAGGCTCAATCAAGGCGCCGCGCGCTGTGTTAATGATAATTGCCCCAGGTTTCAACCAACTCATGCGCTCGGCATCCAACAAGTGAAACGTGTTAGTGGTTAAAGGACAGTGTAACGAGACCACATCGGCTTGTGCTAATGCTGTTCGAAATAGCACTCTGCCTGTTCTTGCATGCGCCGCGTCTGGCCGCTCCGAAATAATTACGTTCATGCCAAAAGCGTTGGCTAACGCAGCTGTTTTTTGACCAAGTGCACCATATCCAATGATAACCAGCGTTTTACCTGCCAGCTCCATAATTGGGTAATCAAGCAAACAGAAATTTTTACTTTTTGACCATACGCCCGTCTGCACCGCTTGATGATACTGAATCAGTTGGTTTGTGAGTGCCAGCAATAAAGCAAAAACCTGTTGCGGTACCGCAGTTTCGGCATAATTTTGCACATTTTTTACCACTATTCCAGCGTTGTTTGCGGCAACGATATCAACATTATCGGTACCGGTTGCCGTGACCATAATGGCTTTTAAGCGTGGCAGTTGTTGCAGCGAAGCCGCATCGAGCACACATTTATTTATAATAGCGATGTCAGCGTGTTGTAAGCGCGGCACAATATCTGCTGCATCAGTGTAATCGTGCAAAGTTAAGTGACAATCGGGTTGTTGTAATTGTGTAATATCCGCATCGCCTAAAGTGGCCGCGTCTAAAAATACAAGTTGGAATGGCATAAATAATAACCCGCGTTTTACCACGTTAATTGCAATAAAAATTAATTAGCTACTTTTATCACAGCTTTAGCTTAAATGCAGCTGGTAAACTGCTGCTTCTGGGCTTTATCGCATCAAATAGATTGTTACAACGTTAAAATTTGGTGATGTTTCTTGTTGCGTTAATGAATGTTACTCTACGGTAAAATGATGAGAGAGCCTTTTATGCACATTACAGTCACAGAGATTGAAAAGTCTTATGCTACGGTTAGCGCGGTTTGCGGAGTGAGTTTTACCATCAATACCGGCGAGATATTTGCGTTACTTGGCCCGAATGGCGCTGGGAAGTCTTCGATTATTCGTATGTTAGTAGGAATGACGCGCCCAGACCGAGGTACTATAGTCGTGACGCACCAGCAGGCGCATTATGATCACGTGCCAAGACGTTATTTAGGCTATTTACCTGAAGATCGCGGTTTATACCCTGATAAAAGCGTAGAAAAAAATCTGCTGTATTTGGCGCAGTTGCATGGGCTATCGAAGGCGCAAGCGCAACAGGAAATGGATCATTGGTTAGCAATTTTTGAGCTAACTGAACGACGCAAAGAAGATTTGAAACAACTGTCAAAAGGGAATCAACAAAAAGTACAGCTTATTGCTGCGGTTATTCATAAACCGGCTTTAGTGATATTGGATGAACCCTTTTCAGGTTTAGATCCGATTAATCAGGAAAAAGTCGTTGAGTTTCTAAAAACCTTACGCGCAAAAGGTATGACCGTGATTTTGAGTGCGCACCAAATGGCCATGGTAGAAAAACTAGCCGATCGCATGTTATTGATGGCGAAAGGTCAAGTGGTTTTAGCCGGTACGTTAATGGATATCAAGCAACAGGCACAGCCTAAACCTGTAGTTGTGATTGAAACACAGCAAGCTATAACTGCGGTGCAGCTCGCAACATTGTTGCCTGATTACACTGTGTCATTGCAGTCAGAGCACCGATTTAGCGTGGCGTTACCTACAACGGCAATGCTATCAACCTGTTTGCAAACCCTGCTAAATGAATTCACGGTGCAAAGCGTGTCTATGCAAAATCCCGATCTGCATCAATTATATTTAACCGCCATGTCTGCGCATCAGCAAGAGGAAATAGCATGATTTCTCGGCAAAGCTTAATCGTCGCTAAATGGGAGTTTTTACGTTTTTTTAAGTGGAAACAGCAATTAATTTCCTATGTCATTATGCTCGGTATTATGGGCGCCATTTTTACTTGGCAATACCTAGTGGATGAAAGTCGGGATGAGTATCGTATTGCGGTACCTGCGCATTTCACCATAGAAAATACTGCACAATTTCAATTTCAACGACCCTCCGTATCGATTGACGAGCAGTTAAATCAATTGATGAGCAGTGAAACGTGGCATGCCGTTGTCACGGAAGAAGACGCGAGTATTGTGGTGCACACTGCCGCTGGAAAAAAGTGGCAGCAATTATTAGAGCAAGTATTAGAGCAGTATTTTCGGCAGCAATATGGCTTGGCACAAGGATTAACGCCAGAGCAACTTTTACGCTTATCAGAGCCCGTATCGCTAGAAATGCGTTTCTTAGATGAAGATTATAAAGGTGATGATCGGCCTGAAAAAGGGATTGCGCTGGCGGTGTTATTTATGCTGCTGATTGGTCTTACTACGGCTTTTGGTCAGTTACTAATGAGCATTACGGGTGAAAAGCAACAACGTGTTACCGAACAATTGTATGCCATTGTAACACCGCAACAATGGATTGACGGCAAAGTATTAGGGCATAGTTTAAGCGCAATGAAAGCAATGTTTACCACCAGTTTAGTGATGTTTGTGGGGATTCTGATAGCCGTCTTATTTTTATCAGATAAACCGCTACCATGGCATTTAATTAATTGGGGCGTAATTGCTTGGCTAGTCCCTTTTGCTTTATTAGGTATTTTGTTGTGTGCGTGTTTTATGGCGGCAATAGCGGCGTCCATCGATGATCCTAATACTAGTGGCAAAGGCGCGGTCATGATGATTACCTGGTTGCCTTTGCTCTTTACATACTTGGTTATAGACAGCCCTACGGGCTGGGGAATGACAGTGCTAAGTTGGTTACCAATAACGTCATTTGCGGCCATGCCGGTGAGGTTAGCAATGGTGGAGTTAGCGTGGTGGCAACCCTTGTTATCGTTGTTATTATTGGTGGCCATGTTGTATTGGATGCGTCGTGTTGCGGGACGGATTTTTTTACGCGGTATGCAAATGTACGGGAAAGAACCCAGTTGGGCTGATATTATGCGCTGGGCAATGAGTAGAAAAACCGAGTAACGCGTCTTATTGCGCGACGCTAGATTGAACTATTCAGGTTAACGTCAGCCTGACGTGTCATAATTATGTTGGGTATGTTTTTTAGCGTCGCGCGTTTAGCCCGCGTATCATGCAGTAATAGCGCTGTATGTTGCCGCATCTTTTATGAGGTTGTTATGTTTGATTCATCCTTTCGTCAACAAGCTGCTGCTTGGCAGCAGCAGTTTAGAATGCGGCAGCAGGGTAGTGTGCTGCAGCGGCTACTCGCTTGGTTATTGCTAGGGGTAATCTTGTTGATTGGTGCTTTTTTCTTGTTGTTTGCGCTGGTGCTGAGCTGGGTATTAATTCCAATTATACTGTATCGGCATCGTCGTCGTATGCGCCAATTCCGCCAATTCCGCCAGCACGCAGCACATGCACAATCACATGCTTCTGCGCGCTCAGACCAGCTTGGTGCTATAATTGAAGGTGAAGTGCTGCACAAAGAAGAACATGAACGTCGTTAGTGTTGTTTCTACAACCAACGCTGAAAATCATGTTCATGGTATAGCTGGTTATCGCCTCAAGTAGGCTTGAATGCCAGCTTTGCTTTTATAAAATCACTGTGCTTAATAAATAACAAGTCTGCCACATTGCGCAGCATGGCCTCTTCGTTGGGATCAACTTGCCCGTCTGCATAGGCTACCTGCCATAATTGCTCGAGCAGCGCGATACGCTGTTGTTCTGTTAACATCTTCAATTTACTGGTATAGGCGTGCAAACAGGTTGCATCTGCAGCTTGAGTGGCCGCCGCGTTAAACACTATCTCAGCGTCGGTAGGGGACAATTGATACTCTTTCAACAAGTAATTTAATACCCAATCGTGCTCTTGTTCTGCAGAATTAAAGTCTGCTTCAGCAAGTTGTAACATTAGCACCACAGCCATAAATTGTGATTCGCTCAGCCCTACTTTACGCCAAGGCAATTCTGTCGCCCCCGCGCTTGGCCAGTCATTACTGGCTTTTTCTAATAGATTTTTTAAAAAATTAAACATCGTTTCTCCTTGGAACTGATCTACGCACATAGGGTATACGTTACTGAACCTCTCTGGTTTTACGCGAAGGTGTGTGTATTGTTGTGAACTTGTTGAACAGCGTGTTTATATCAGCATAGTAAACCCGCAACCGCTTTTTTACCCCGACTTGAATTTAGTCAGACCTTACCCCACAACAAGAGTTCGCAATGACTGACGTGGAGTAAACGCTTGCCACTATTTATATTAACTATACTAGCCACACTCTTAATTGGTTTTATTATAGGTAAACCGTATTGGCGGGCATGGCAGCGTAAGCAGCATATGGCAAAACCCTTTCCTGAAGCATGGCGCCGAATTTTAAAACAGCGGATGCCTTATTTTCGGGTTTTACCAGCCGATTTGCAGCTACAGCTTAAAAAACATATTAACGTATTTATTGCTGAAAAAACCTTTGTAGGATGTGATGGCTTAGACGTTACCGACGAGATGCGCGTTACCATTGCGGCACAGGCTTGCTTATTATTGCTCAATCGCCCAAATTACTATTATCCCAAGCTACAGCAAATTTTACTTTACCCTGCGGCGTTTATTGTTAAAAGTCCGCAAGCTGATCCCACAGGGATTGTACATGAGCAACCACGGGTATTATCAGGTGAGTCATGGGGGCAGGGCAAAGTCATCTTAAGTTGGGCCGATACTATAGAGGGTGCGGCGCACCCGAATGACGGTCGTAATGTGGTTATTCATGAGTTTGCCCATCAATTGGACCAGGAAAAAGGTCAAGCCACTGGTGCGCCATTGTTGGCGCGCCAAGGCGATTATCAGCAGTGGTCGACGACAATGCAAGATGCGTTTTTAGTATTACAGCAACAGGCTGCCAAGGGGCAACACAGTTTATTTGATTATTATGGTGCAACCCACCCTGCAGAGTTTTTCGCGGTGATCAGTGAAGTGTTTTTCGAACAGCCGCACAAACTGGCGCAAATGCATCCGGAGCTTTATCAACTTTTAAGCCGTTTTTACCGGTTAAATCCACTGAGTTGGTCATAAAAGTGATCTAGCCTGAGGTTTGTTGCATAATTATTTTGTTATCAAGAATTGTTCTTATTTAAATGTTGATACTTATCTATTCTTTATTATTCTAGGATGCGTTATGTCTGGATGGAACGCCTATATTTTTTGCAGTACGTTGCTGTTACTCAATGCAGTTTTACTCCCCTTTGCTGCGGCAGAAGATCGTGTGCCCGTGACAGTGAGCATGCCGCAACAAAAAGGCCTGTCAGAACAATTACAACTAAGTGGAAGTTTAACGGCGCAGCAAAATGCGAATTTATCGAGTCGCACGGCTGGCTTAGTGGCTGAGATTCTCGTCGATGCTGGCGCGTCGGTGAAACAAGGACAACCGTTATTAACGCTGGATACCGCCTTAGCAACCCATCAATTAGCCCAACAGCGTGCAGCCCTAAATGCAGCAGAAGTATTAAAGAATGAGCGACAACGTTTAGTCACTGAGGCAGAGCAATTGATCGCGCAGCAGCTGTTTCCGCAAACTGAATTGGCTTTGCGCCGTGCGGCATTAGCTGAAGCCAATGCCTTGTATCAGCAGGCGCAAGCCAGTGTATTACAACAGCAAGAAGTCGTTGCACGACATACGTTAACGGCACCCTTTAGCGGTGTAATTGCTCGGCGTAGTACTGATGTGGGGGAATGGGTAGCGCTTGGTACGCCTGTTTTTCAATTAGTCAGCTTAACGCCGCTGCTACTTGATGTACAAGTGCCACAAGAATACTACGCAGCGCTGGCGTCGTTACAACGTATTGAGATTACGGCTGACAGTGCGCCGGAGCAAAAATTTACAGGGCGTTTACTGGCCATGGTGCCGGTAGGTGATAACAACGCGCGCAGCTTTTTGGCGCGGTTAGAAATTAATGATACAGAGTATGCATTGCTACCCGGAACTTCAGCAAGTGCGCTTTTTTACTTTGAACGTGCAGAACAAAACGTGTTAGTGGTGCCACCCGATGCGTTATTACGTCATCCTGATGGTAATTTTAGCGTGTTTAGTATTGTTGATGACATAGCGTATAGACACAACGTGACGGTTGGGCGAAGTAGTGAGCAAGGTATTGAGATTTTATCTGGTTTACCCATATCGCAACCTGTCGTGGTTAGAGGAAATGAGATTTTACGTGAGGGACAAGCCGTCACGATTGTTAACAATGCCACACATTCAGGGAGATAACTCATGCTGGAAGCAGGCATTCGTCGCGGCACTATTCTTACGGTTACTGTATTAATTATTTGTGTGTTGGGTATTGTGGCAGCGTTGCGCATACCTGTACAAATGATCCCTGATTTAGAAGTGCGTACGATCAGTGTGGTAACGGGCTGGCCAGGTGCGACCCCGCAAGATGTAGAAAAAGAAATTTTAATTGAACAAGAGCGTTACTTACGCACGCTACCTAACTTAAAACGCATGGTATCGCGTGCCAGCACGGGCTCTGCGAATATTGAATTAGAGTTTCCGTTTGGCGTTGATGTAAATGAAGCACTTATTCGAGTCAGTAATGCATTAAGCCAAGTCTCTTCCTATCCTGAAAACGTTGATCAGCCCCGTTTATTTAGCAGTTCCTTTTCCAATAATGCTTTTATGTATTTTCGGCTGATGCCGCTTAGTGGCAATCCATTAAATTTGGATATGGACATGTTGCGGGATTATGCCGAGGACTATGTCAGGCCACAAATGGAGCGTGTGCCAGGGGTATCTGAGGTGGGTGTGAGTGGCGGTGCAGAGCGCCAAATTCAAGTGCTAGTGGATCCTATGCGGTTAGCGCAGCGTGGCATCAGCCTTACTCAAGTGAGAGACGCCATTCGGGCACGCAATCGCGATAGCTCAGCAGGTGATATTGATAGTGGTAAACGGCGTTATCTACTGCGTATGGTGGGCCGCTTTGATCAATTAGATGAGCTAGAAGATTTGATTATAAGCCAGCAAGGAGATAATCAGGTTCGCTTAAAAGATGTAGCGACGATCGTGTTAGATCATTTTGAAGTACGCGAGTTGTCGTATGCTGATGGAGAGCAAACCTTAAGTTTATCGGTGCGGCGTGAACCAGGTTCTAATGTTATTAACATCAAGCAGGGCATGGTTGACATTGTCGCACAAATCAATCGGGATATGCTAAGCCCGAATGGCTTGCAGTTAATGCTGATCAGTGATGATGTGCGTTATGTTGAAGATTCTATTGCCAACGTGTGGACAAACTTAGCGTTGGGCGCCTTGCTGGCTACGTTTGTAATGTACCTATTTTTACGTTCTGGCCGAGCAACGCTTGTTGGCGTTATCGGTGTACCAATTTGTACCATTGCAGCGTTTTTAGGATTGTTAGCCTTTGGTCGTACGATAAATGTGATCTCGTTGGCTGGCGTTGCTTTTGCTATTGGTATGACGGTTGATAATACTATCGTGGTTTTAGAAAGTATCGAACAAGCTCGTCGTCGTGGCTTAGATCGGATTGAAGGGGCTATTCAAGGCGTGCGAGAAGTATGGCCAGCCGTACTTGCGTCAACCTTAACGACCGTGCTGGTATTTATGCCCATTTTATTTATTGAGCAAGAAGCCGGTCAGTTATATTCCGATATCGCCATAGCTATTGCCGCCGCGATTATTGCCTCCATGTTAGTTGCGGTGTTTGTAGTACCTGCAGCAATTGCGCGTTTGGGTTTTGGCAAATCTTCTGTGCCTTCTGGTGATGCGACGGTGAGGGAAACCACGCGAACAGGGATCACGGGCGTAGTTGAAAAATTAATTAGTCACGCGTCACGTCGTTTTTGGGTGTTAGCCACGACGGTAGTATTAACGCTGGGTGCTGCTGGTTATTTATTGCCTCCAGCGGAGTATTTACCTGAAGGGGAAGAACCTAAAGCGTTTTCGTCGATGATTGCACCGCCAGGGTACAATTTATCTGAAATGGCCAACATCGCCGCTGAGATAAAAGAATTTCTTACTGCTCAAGTCAATGCGGATCCGAGTTTATTTGATCGTGGGGAAACCACGATGCCGTCGTTACAATATTATTCACTCAGTGTATCAGTAGGGCGCATTCGGGTACTGAGTGAGCCAACGCGACCGGAAGATATCAGTGCCATGATGGAGGCAATGACGACGTTATTTAAACAGTATCCTGGGATGCGCGCGTTTTCGGCCAGAGGATCGATTATCAGTAGTAACGATGGTGGAACGCGCGCCGTGGCGCTAGATATATCTGGGCCCGATTTAGCCAGTTTATATGCTACCGCTGACGCGGCGTATGTGGCTGCTGGACAGTTATTTGATCGGCCACAATTGAGCTCTGAGCCATCGTCTTTATCGCTTGATCAGCCTTTGGTGGAGATCCGCCCGAATTGGCAGCGACTGGCAGAGTTAAACTTTACGGCGGCCGACTTTGGTTTTGCGGTATCCGCACTCAGTGATGGCGCCTTCGTCGATGAGTTTTTTCTAGCGGATGACAAAGTCGATATTTTTCTGTTTAGTCAGGCTGGCGCACAGCAAAGCTTATCGCAATTGGCACAAACTCCCGTACTAACACCCAGTGGCGCCGTGCTCCCGTTAAGTAGTTTAGCGCGCTTAGAAGAAGTTGCCGACAGTGATACCTTACGCCGTGTGGATGGACGACGTACCGTTACCCTCTACATTGTGCCACCGCGATCCGTGGCATTAGAAACAGCAGTGGCCAAAGTGCGAGAAGAATTGGTTCCACAATTACAGCGAGAGGGCCTTATCGCCAGTAATGTGATGTTAGATATCTCAGGTGCTTCTGATCAGCTCGATGAAACCAAAGCAGCATTAGGGGGGAACTTCGCTGTAGCCATTGTATTAATTTATTTGTTGTTAGTGGCTATTTTTACTCACTGGGGTTATCCGTTGTTTATTTTAGCCACGGTACCGTTGGGCTTAGCGGGGGCCTTGGTAGGCTTAGCCACGATCAATGGTGTGAGCAGCTTACTGACCGTAGTGGGCATAGGCGGTTTTCATCAACCGTTTGATATGATTACCATGCTGGGATTTTTGATCTTGCTTGGCACCGTGGTGAATAACCCGATTTTGATCGTGGATCAAAGTCGGCGCAATTTAGCCTCTCAACAGATAACGGTGCTTGAGGCGGTGTTACAAGCCGTTGAAACTCGGCTACGGCCAATTTTAATGTCAACGGCAACCACCATTTTTGGTTTAGCACCTCTGGTGTTGATCCCAGGAGAGGGGACTGAATTGTATCGCGGGGTTGGTATCATCGTATTGTGTGGTTTGCTGTTCTCAACCTTAATTAGCTTAACGTTTTTGCCCGCGTTGCTGGTAACCGTTTTGAACTGGAAGCAGCAAATGGCTAAGACTTAATCAGTAAAAAATAACATTTTTAGCAATTGTGCTAATAAAATAATGGCCACCAAAGGCATCAAGAAACGGCTATATTTAGCCGTTTCTGCTTGGTCGCGGCTGCCAAATTTTTCAGCCAATTTCACTACGACAAACAGGGCAACAAACAACAAGGCCAGTATCATTACTAAATTTTGCATAAGGTACTCCATGGGTCCTAGATTGCTAGCATACGCTGTTTAAACATTTGTTTCAAAAACCCTTGTGCTGGCTGTGCGCCAAAATAGCCGCATGCTATGCTACACACTGTTACTCGCCTAAGATCATTCGCCTGTTATTTTTTAGTAAGGACTATTCAATGTTGCTAGCTGTTGTTGCATTAATTGCTGGCTTAGTACTGCTTGTTTGGAGTGCTGATCGCTTTGTGGATGGCGCTGCTGCTACGGCAAAATATGCCGGTATGCCGCCATTATTAATTGGTATGTTAATTGTTGGTTTTGGTACTTCGGCTCCTGAAATGGTGGTGTCTGCTATGGCGGCTGCTGATGGTAATCCGGCCTTGGCGCTAGGTAATGCTTATGGTTCAAATATTACTAACATTGCGCTCATTTTAGGGTTAGTGGCGCTGTTAAGCCCCATTGCGGTGCATTCTCAAGTGCTACGTAAAGAGCTTCCTATTTTAATGTTAGTGACCCTGTTTGCCGGTTGGTTGCTTTTTGATCATCAATTAAACAGTTTTGATGCGATATGTTTGTTGGGCGTGTTTTTTGTATTAATGGGCTGGTCTGTTTGGCAAGGCATGCGCAATCCCCAAGATGCATTAGCAACAGAAATGCAGGATGAGCTGGCAGATAGTGGCAAAATGACGCTTAAACAAGCGATTATTTGGTTGTTAGTCGGTTTAGTGTTATTGATTATCGCCTCACGGATGCTGGTTTATGGTGCTGTTTTTATTGCGCAGAGTTTAGGGGTAAGTGATTTAGTCATTGGGTTAACCGTTGTGGCTGTGGGCACATCGTTACCTGAATTAGCCTCCTCATTAATTGCTATTAAAAAAGGTGAGCATGATATTGCCCTAGGAAATGTGATTGGTTCTAACCTGTTTAATACGTTAGCGGTAGTCGGTATTGCTGCGGCTATAGAGCCGATGGCGGTAGATGCCGTAGTCTTAACCCGCGATTGGACATTAATGGCCATATTAACGGCTGCGGTCTTTGTGATGGGGTATGGCTACAAAAAACAAGGCAGAATTAACCGCCTAGAGGGTGCGATTTTGTTGGCCGTGTTTATTGGTTATACCGGTTACTTGATTAGCACGGTGATCAGTTAACCCTATGTCGGTTAGACCAGAGCTGGATACCCGTTACTATCTGCAGCACTTTCAAGAGCTGCTGCAGTTTGTAAAAACGCATTATGGTGCTTGTCTAACCCCGCTTGCCAACACCTGGCTAGATGACTTTGCGCAACTAAGTATGCCTGCGCAGCAATTGCTGGTAAGGATGCTGAATCGTAAAGGTCGGGTGTTTGCCGACAGCGAGCTGTCTTACACCGAAATTGGCCCGGTAGCGCCACTATTGGCAGAGCTGCAACATACTGGCTTTATTGCCGCCGTCACTGAGGATGTCCTAACCGATTTTTGGCTGCGACTCACCAAAGATACGCTATGGCAGTTGCTTGACCTGGCGCAGCCGCAACTGGCATCTCCCCTTGAGGTAAAAAAAAGCCACACTAAGCCGGTACTGCTGCGTGCAGCCTTAGCGCTGCCGATCGATTGGCTACCTTTGATTGCGCAGTTGCCACAGCAGTATGTAGTGCTGCAACGCTTAGACGCAATTAATTATCTGTATTTTCTTTATTTTGGGCGGGTAGAGCCTAATCTTTCGCTCTTTACCCTGCGCGATTTGGGTATTCGACAAACGGGCCAGTTTAAGCAACAATTTAGTCCGCGCTTTACCGATTTGGCAGAGGCCGAATTAGCTTTTCAATTAGCGCAAGCCAAGCTGGCGCTGGCCGATTTAAGCAAACAGCTAAAACACGAGACAACAGAGGCTGAGCCGCTGTTACGTAGCTGGCTGGACAAGGTGCAACAGTGGCCGAATACCCATATTCCAGCGTTAACCCTAAAACGCAGCGAGCGCTGTTATCAGTTGGGTAAACTGGCTGAGCAGCAAAAGTTGCTGTCGTTAGCTGTGGCTTTTTATCAACAAAGTAACGGCTTTCCGGCCAGCGAACGCTTGGTGCGCTTGTACTGGCAACAGGGCGATAAAACACAGTGCCAACAGCTACTGCAAAGGCTATTAGACGATCCCAGCTGTGATGAAGAATGGTTATTTGCTGACGATTTTTATCAGCGGAAATGTCATGTATGTAACAGCAGCCAGCGCCGCTCGCAACTCACGCAGTTGCTGCATGCCGCTCCGCAAATTGGTGTAGACGAGCTTTATTTAGGCAAAGCAGAAGCCGGGCTCATCGCGCATTATCAGGCGCGCGGTTATCGGGCGTTTCATAGCGAAAACAATCTTTGGCTGGCGTTGTTTGGTCTGTGGTTTTGGCATGAACTGTTTGAGCATCAAGAAAGTGCGCTACATAACCCCTTTGAACGGCGGCCGCGCAATTTAAGTGCGGGTGGTTTTTATCCGCAATTTCAGGCAACCATCGAGCACAAATTAGCGCAACTGGCTGCGCCAAATGCCGCAACCATCCTACTGAGTGCGTTAACCGCGCATTATGGCAAAGCCAATAGCCTGTTTTACTGGCATGGCGATCTCGCTGAACAGCTATTACCTTTGCTGCAATACGCGCCGCGCGGCCATCACAAAAATGCCGAAAACGATGAACAGGGTGAAAGCGCGTTAGCACCAATATTACGCGCGATGGCGCAGGATTTTAACCGCAATAGTAGCGGTTACCCAGATCTGTTGTTATGCAAAGATAACCAGTTGCAGTTTATCGAAGTTAAAGCGCCCGGCGATAAAATCCAGCGCCATCAGTTAGCCCGGTTGTTAGCCCTTAACAACGCTGGCTTTACTGCCCGTATTGAAAAATTGCAGTGGGTAGTCGATCCTAACCGGCTCTATGTCGTGCTGGATGTCGAAACCACCGGCGGCAAGGCAGGGACAGACAGAGTGATTGAAATCGGCGCAGTAAAAGTACAGGCAGGCGAGGTGTTAGACACCTTTAGCACCTTGCTAAACCCTGGCCGTTTTATCCCATCTTTTATTAGCCGCTTAACGGGCATTAGCAATGCTATGGTAGCCGATGCTCCCACCTTTGCTGATATTGCCAGCAAGCTCGCCGAGTTCTTACAAGGTGCGGTGTTTGTGGCGCATAATGCTAAGTTTGATTACGGTTTTATTCGCGCTGAATTCGCCCGTTGTGAATTGCCGTTCGATATGCCGCAGCTTTGCACCGTGGTGAATATGCGCCGCTATTATCCGGGATTAGCATCTTATAGCCTGGGTAAGTTATGTGAGGAGTTTGAGATTAAACTGAAAAATCATCATCGAGCCCTTGCGGATGCTACCGCCACGGTGGAATTGTTAAAACTGATCAATGCTAAACGACAGAGCCCAGAGTAACCGGTGTTTTTCTTAGCAGTATGGCTCTCTTGTTAGCCAAACCCCATAGAATTTAAGGCGCGTAAATGAATCCAGAGTTCTGGCAGGAAAAATGGCAAAAGAAAGACATTGCTTTTCATCAGGCAGCCGCCAATCCGTTATTGATCCGTTATTTTCAGCAACTGGCTATTGCGCCTGGTGGCAGAGTGTTTGTGCCGCTGTGTGGTAAGAGTATCGACATACACTGGTTGCTATCAAAAGGCTATCGGGTGGTTGGCGCTGAGTTAAGCAATATTGCTGTGCAAGAGCTTTTCTCTGAGTTAGGGCTTACCCCTACCATAAGTTGTGTAGGTGAGGTTCTGTGTTATCAGACGGAGATGCTGCAGGTATATGTTGGTGATATTTTTGCGTTGTCAGCAAGCCTCATAGGTAGTATTGATGCTATTTATGATCGAGCGGCATTGGTAGCCCTGCCTATTACTATGCGGCAACGCTATGCAAAACACCTTATTACTCTTAGTCAAGGGGCACCCCAATTGCTCATTTGCTTTGAATACGATCAAGAATTACTAACTGGGCCGCCTTTCTCGGTGAATTACCAAGAACTACACGCACATTATAATACCGTGTACAGTCTTCACTGTGTTGAGAAAAATGACGTGGAGGGCGGTCTGAAACGCCAGTGTCAGGCCACCGAACTCGCTTGGCTTTTAAAGCCAACAGAGACATTGCGCGTTCAAGATTGATGTGACGAACACCATAAATCCTCACGTGGACTTTACGAAAAGCCACGTTTACATTTACAAACAGGATGTTGGCTTATATTTGTGTTGTGGCAGCTTGCTGTGATAGAACGGATGTAGCTGCAGCAATTACGCAATATTAGCAGTAATGGCAGGGTATTTTGATGATAGTGAATAATTTATACGACGCACTTCCCGCAATGGTACGCCACTGGTTAGGCATTTTAGGGGCAGCATTGCAGCATTGGTTAGGCAGTCAGGCGTTTATTTATGCGGCGGCGCTGGCGTTTTTTACCGTGTTTTCTATTGCGCCTATTTTGGTGGTGGTGGTGGCAGTCGTAGGGCTAGTGATTGGCGAAAGTGCCGTACAAGGTGAGCTTTTTGCCCAATTGGAAGATACGCTGGGTGCAGATGCCGCGGGGGTTGTTCAAACGGCGGTAGTGAACTCGCAAATTGATCAAAGCGGCTTTCTGCCCGCCTTAGTTGGTATCATTGCCACTATTATTGGTGCCACCACCGTGTTTGCGCAAATGCAGCAATCGTTAAATCAAATTTGGGATGTAGCGCCCCGTCCGAAAAGAAATAATCTTTGGGTATTTATCAAAAGTCGTTTGTTATCCTTAACAATTATTTTAGCTATTGGTTTTATTTTATTAGTGTCGTTACTTTTGTCGGTTGCGTTACGCGGTGTAATGGCCTTTGCTGAAGAGTGGTTGCCCGTACCCGGTTGGGCTATGGTAGGCACGGAATTAATCTTGTCGTTACTGGTTGTTACGCTACTTTTTGCATCTATGTTTAAAATTTTGCCTGATGTTGTGCTGTCATGGCGAGATGTGTTGCTTGGCGCCTTTATTACGGCGATCTTGTTTACCATAGGTCGTTCGTTTATCTCGGTGTATTTAGCCTATACCGCCACTGCGTCGGCATATGGTGCCGCTGGTTCGTTGGCATTGCTATTACTTTGGGTAAATTACTCTTCAATGATATTACTTTTTGGCGCGGCGTTTACGCGAGCGCATCTAGAAGGCAGAGGTAAACCGATCCGCCCGAAAAGTACCGCAGTTTGCGTACATCGGGAATTGATCGAAGATCTTCCTTCGAAATAGCACAACGAGTAGATGTTTTAACAGGGGGGAAGGCGGTTACACAAGCGTTAGACGTGCGATCTATTGCGATATTCTTAAATGCATTATGACTATCACTTAAAGAGGTAGGATGACAGAGCATCAACGCGGTTTTTTCGGTTATGTAGGAAGTGTCTGCTGGCGTATGTCGCAGCTGATGTTACTGTTTTTATTGCTTGTGCTGACGCTATTACTGATCCTACGTTTTGTCCCACCACCTACAACCGCGTTTATGCTGCAAAGCCCGTATCCGGTTACGCAGCAGTGGATCAGTATTAAGCAATTGCCATCCCATGTAGCATTGGCAATGGTCGCCTCTGAAGATCAACGTTTTCCCGAGCACTTTGGTGTAGATATTACCGAGCTGCGCAACGCACTGGCGCGTTTTGATGATGGCGGTGGTTTGCGTGGTGCCAGCACCATTACTCAGCAAACGGCCAAAAATCTGCTGTTGTGGCCGGGTCGCAGTATGCTGCGAAAGGGACTTGAAGCCACACTGGCACTGAGCCTGGAGGTTATCTGGGGCAAAAAGCGAATTCTGGAAGTGTATTTAAATATCGCCGAATTTGGCAAAGGCATTTATGGTGTAGAAGCAGCCAGCCAGCACTATTTTGGTAAATCTGCCGCAAGGCTTAGCCGGAATGAAGCAGCCCAGTTGGCGGTGCTTTTGCCAAGCCCCCGTAAGCGAGATCCTCGTCAATTAACGCCTTATTTACAGCAGCGAGTTAGCTGGGTCGAGCGTCAAATGCGCCAGTTAGGGCCCAATTACTTACAGCCTATTCTAGATTAACTTGTATTCCCTTCGTTTAAATACCTTACACCTTTAATCAGATAACACATGCTAAACCCTCTTTATCCTGAACCAAAGAGGGCTCGTACTAATCATTTGCCGAACCTGCATCGTTTACTATACTTTTACTTTTCGGTAAAGGGAGTGATTTTAGGTGATTAAAAAGTTAATTTTATGCTTATTGATCAGTGTTGGCGTAACCTGCTCTGATGCTTACGCCAGTAAGGCGTTTTATGTGGATTTCCTCGTATCAGCAACCGCTTCCCCAGTAAAGCCTGATTTGTTATTGGCCAATGTGTATCGAGACGATATTGATGAACAACAGTATTGGATCAGTGAAAAGTTGGATGGCGTAAGAGCGTATTGGGATGGTAAGCAGTTAATATCGCGCGGTGGTAATATTATTGCGGCGCCGGCTTGGTTTACCGCCAATTTTCCTACACAGCCGTTAGATGGCGAGCTGTGGTTTGCCCGCCAGCAGTTTGAACACATTTTAAGTATTGTTAGCAAGCAGCAGCCTGTTACCAGCGAGTGGCAGCAACTAGGTTATTATATTTTTGAATTGCCAGATGCGCCAGGTACCTTTACCGAGCGGATCAGTGCTATGCACGCGTTAGTACAGCAGCAAAACAGTCCTTATTTGCACGTTGTACAGCAATTTCGGGTAGCCGATAAGGCTGCATTAATGGCTATGTTGCAACAGTTAGAGCAGGATGGCGCGGAAGGGCTCATGTTGCACCATCAAGATGCTTTGTATAAAACTGGCAGAAGTCATGATCTTCTAAAACTAAAAAGCTATCAAGATACCGAGGCCATTGTAATTGGTTACCGCCCTGGTAAGGGCAAATACCAAGGCATGGTGGGAGCATTAGTGGTAAGAACCCCTGAGGGGAAAGAATTTGCTATAGGCAGTGGCTTAAGTGATGCGTTACGCGCCAATCCTCCAGAAATTGGCAGTGCTATTACATATCGCTACAATGGGTATACCAATAACGGTATCCCACGTTTTGCCCGTTTCTTACACGTTAGGCCGTCGTTCTAACATTACCGCTGCTGAAATGTTAGGTGTATACCTTTAGGGTTTATCCTGCAAAACTAGGACAATCGTGCCAAGTTACGTAGGAGTTTAACTGACTAGCTTTGGCTGCTCTCGGCTAAATAGCGCCCGAATACGATCAAATGGGGTGAGTACGATGGCATTGCCCAGCAGCACCAGTGCAAAGCCGCTAAAGGTGTAGCTAGTCCACTGAAAACCCTCAAACAGGGTGCTTAACACCACGGCAACCAATGGAAACAGCACGATGGTGTAGCTGGCTTTTTCTGGGCCTATTTGTTTTAACAGCGCAAAGTAACTGGCAAAGGCGATGACTGAGCCAAATATGGCTAAATACAGCAATGAAATAATATAAGAAGGTTCAGTACTAAAGTTAAAGCTATGCCCTTTAAACAATACTGCTGCAAGCAGAACTAGGCTGCCGTACAGCATACCCCAAGCATTTACTTGCATAATGGGCATATTTTCCCGCGAGTTGCGTACACTCACCATATTACCAAAGGACGCCGATAGGGCGCCGGATAAAATCAGTATTAAGCCAAGTAGACTGGTATTGGTTAAATCGATGCCGTCTAAATCTGGCCAGAACAACACCACGATCCCAGCAATACCCAGCAAGGCGCCAAAATAGATCCGTTTAGCCACCGGCTTACCAAAAAACAGCCGAGTATTGACGATATTCATCAATAGCATGGTGGTAAAGGCTATGGCCGTCATGGCAGAGGTAAGATACTGCTGCGCCTGATAAATAAACAGGAAATTCACGGCAAAATTCAAGCTGGCTAGCAGTAAAATAAAACCATGCTGGCGCAGGGTAAAGTGCATATCCAGTTTACGCCACCAGCAAAATAACCACATTAATACCGCAGCAATGGCAAAGCGATAAAGCAATGACACTTCAACCGCGACGACGCCTAACTGAAATTCAATAGCAAACCAGGTAGAGCCCCAGATTAAAACGGTAACCAGATACAGCAGCATATTTTTCATAGTGGGTAGGGTAGGCAAGTGCGTCGCAATAAAGTGCCGATGATAAGGCCTTACCTGTATTTTAAACAGTAGTCGCATTAAAAAAAGTTGGTGTGTAGGACCATTTATGGTGGGGATAGCTAAACTGCATTAGTAGTGAGGGCTGTCCGTACAAAAAAGCGTAGCGCATTGGTGCTATAGGTTGCTACTGGTATACTTAAATGCTAAACAATAACAGTATGGGTGAGTATATGCGCTTTCTTAGTCGTCGGCTGGTGATGCCGGGTGATTTAAATTATGCCAATGCACTGTTTGGTGGCAGAGCATTAGAATGGATAGACGAAGAAGCGGCAATTTACGCGATTTGTCAGTTGGAAACCAATAGCCTGGTGACTAAGCACATGGGGGCGATCAGTTTTGAAAGCCCGGCGAAACTGGGCGATGTGGTGGAGTTTGGCTTAACCACTAAAGCGGTGGGCAGAACCTCTATTACCGTAAGTTGCTTGGTACGCAATAAAGCCACTAAAAAGACGATCTGCTTTGCCGACGATATTGTATTTGTGCGAGTCGATTCTCAAACACAGCGGCCGGAGCCGCACCATAAAACATTAGACATGTTACAAACACAGACATTAAAAGAGTTACGAACGCTCAATCTTGATGTCGAATAACGCCATGCTAGTATTATTCGGGTTTTGATGCCCCCGGTGCTTTGCTGCTGCCTAAACCGCCACTGAGCACCAGTTGTAGCGCTTCGGCTGGTTTCATTTCTATATTACGGGTATAACTGCGTGGCACAATAATAGTGTAGCCCCCCACGTTGTATGCCATAGGGATAAATACGGCTAACTGTTCTTCTTGCATTAACGCGGACATACGATCATGTTGTTGTCCGCCTTGTTTCGTGACAATCCCGATGAGTTCGATCTCGGATGAGGGCAGTTTCACCATTACCACTGAGCCATCACTGAAGTTTTTGCCGGCCATGACATCAATAAGATCTTGCAACGTACCATAGACTTGTTTGGTCCCCGGCAGTTTCATCAGCACTTTTCCAGGCAGTTGCCACAGCCAGTTAAAACTTGGCCAGCGTGAACTGTATCCAATGGCGACACACACCAGAACAAAGCCAGCAATAGCCATACCCGGCAAATACCACGCTACGGGGATCACCATTTTCAATACGGGTGTTAATAAGGTTTCAACAGTAAGGAGTAGCCAACGGAGTAATTCAATTGTGATCACCAAGGGCAGAATAATGGCCAAGCCCTTTAATAAACTTTTTACAACAATTTTCATTAAGTGTGAGTCGTATAGCGAAGTTATGTGTCAACAGCATACCAGTTATGTAGCGCGTTTCGCCAGCCAGTATTGTGGAGTGCTATGACGTGGGCAGCGTGACGGTACCATGGTGAGCGGCTCTCGCGTTTTTATAAGTATTCACACAGGCATAATCCGCATCATTTATCCCTATCTAAATGCTTGCTGGCAGTAGATTTACGCGCGAAAATACAGTTGTCCCTTACTGAGGTTTTTATGGTTAATTTGACATTGCTGGGTGCCTTTATTCCAACCTTTTTGTTTGTATCGATCACTCCTGGGATGTGTATGACGCTCGCCATGACATTAGGAATGAGTCAGGGGGTGCGCCGTACATTCTGGATGATGTGGGGCGAAATGTTGGGCGTAGGGCTAGTGGCGGTGGCCGCGGTGTTGGGGGTGGCGGCACTTATGCTGCAGTTTCCGACGGTATTTCAGTGGTTTAAAATTTTAGGTGCCTGTTATCTTGTGTATGTTGGTGTCCAAATGTGGCGCGCTAAGGGCAAGTTAGCCGTGCCCGAATTGGGTGCTGTTCCGGCACTGATGCCAAAAGCAACATTATTTAGCCAAGGCTTTATTACCGCGGTATCAAACCCTAAAGGCTGGGCATTTCATATGGCATTATTACCCCCATTTATCGACGCTAAACTGGCGTTTTGGCCGCAGTTATTCGTGCTAGTAACGATTATTCTGGCGTTAGAGTTTTGCTCAATGTTGGTTTATGCCAGCGGTGGGAAAGCCCTCGCGGCATTACTGCGCCAGCAAAGCAAAGTGCAATGGCTCAATCGTATTGCGGCCAGTTTAATGTTCGCGGTTGCCCTGTGGATGCTATTAGGTTAATTGGCAATAATTTTATACCCCTGTAATGTTTTTTTTACTGTGCTAAAGCAGCATACCGGCAGGTTCTTTGGCAGGGCTCTTAGCCGATTCAGACATGTGCTACTATCGCGTTATTATTCTATTGTTGTAATCAGGAGTTTTCGTGACCGCTATTTCCAGTTTGTATCCGCAACCTTTATGGCAGTGGTTTGCCCAAATTTGTGCTATTCCGCATCCATCAAAACATGAGCAAGCATTAAGCCAGCATATTCAAGCGTGGGCGCGTGATAAAGGACTTAACGTACTGGAAGATCACGTTGGTAATTTGATTATCAAAAAACCGGCAACAACCGGTATGGAAAATCGTAAAACCGTGGTAATTCAAGCTCATTTAGATATGGTGCCGCAAAAAAATGCGGATAAAAAGCATGACTTTACCAAAGATCCTATTGAAGCCTATGTAGACGGTGAGTGGGTAAAAGCTAATGGCACTACCTTAGGCTCCGATAATGGTATTGGTATGGCATCTGCGTTAGCTATTTTAGGTAGCACAGATATTAAGCACGGGCCGTTAGAAGTGTTACTTACTGTGGATGAAGAGGCCGGTATGACCGGCGCCTTTGCATTACAACCTGGCGTGCTGGCTGCTGAGATTTTGATTAACACCGATTCTGAACAAGAAGGTGAGATCTATATGGGCTGCGCAGGCGGGGTAGATGCGCAATTTACAGTGCCCGTCGCATGGCAGCCATTACCAGCCGGACACCAAGCCTATCGTATTAGCCTTAGCGGGCTAAAAGGTGGTCACTCCGGTGTAAATATCCATTTAGGCCGCGGTAATGCCAATAAATTATTAGCACGCTTTTTAGTTGATTGCGCACAAGAGCTTGATGTAAAGCTGAGTGAAATGTCTGGCGGCTCATTACGTAATGCCATTCCGCGCGAAGCCGAGGTGGTGATTACCCTAGCAGCAGACAAACGGGCAAGGTTAGAAGAAAAAGTTGCGGCGTTTCAAACCTTGTTACAACACGAGTTGGCTGTCACCGAGCCAAAATTGAAGCTTGATGTCACCGAGACCATTCTGCCGGCGCACGTGATGCGCGCAGAATCGCAACAAACACTATTGCAGTTACTTAACGCCTGCCCAAATGGGGTAATGCGGATGAGTGATGAGATAGCGGGTGTGGTAGAAACGTCGTTAAATTTAGGGGTTATCACCACAGATGGCGATAAAGTACAGGTGTTGTGTTTGATCCGTTCACTGATTGATTCTGGTCGGGAACAAATCGAATCAATGCTCGCCTCGTTAGCGGCGTTAGCAAAGGTAAATGTAACGTTCAGTGGTGCTTATCCTGGCTGGAAACCCGATCCAAGCTCGCCAGTTATGGCGATAGTGAAAGAAACCTATCAGGATATTTATCAAAAAGATCCGGTTATTATGGTGATTCATGCCGGCTTGGAATGTGGGTTATTTAAGAAACCCTATCCGGATATGGATATGGTTTCTATAGGCCCCACTATCCGCTATCCACATGGTCCAGATGAAATGGTCAATATTGAAACGGTTGGTCAATACTGGCAACTGTTGTTGGCCGTGTTAGAGCGCATTCCGGCAAAGGCGGCATAACAGCGTATTTGTTGTTTTAACGTCAGCGATAGTGATAAAGGCCTTTGTAAAAAGGCCTTTTTATTGGGCTAAAGCCAAGTCCATGACGACGTTATTGGCAGGGGCTTAACCAAATCAGTTGTGATACTGCAATACCAATACGCTCTGCCTCTGCTAAGTAAGGGGCACATTCAGCCGCACTCAATTGGGGTTTGCGTGAAAGCAGCCAAGCGTATTTTAGGTTGGGACCAATGACTAACGCAATTTGATAATCGTCATCGAGCATCGCAATATTGTAGCCGCCATAAAAAGGTCCAAAAAACGATACCTTTAAACGGCCCACGTTCTGCTCATCAACAAAGAACGCTTTGCCTTCAGCGGTTTTCCAACTGTCTTTGCTGGCATCATATCCTTTGTTAATAACCGTAATGCCACCGTCTTCTCGCAGAGTATACTCTGCAGTCACTTGTGTTAAGCCGCGCTCAAAAGAATGATCCAATCGAGCCACTTCGTGCCACGTGCCTAAATAGCGATTAAGCTCAAAAGGGGTAACGGGATTCACCTTGTCGGGTACGCTGGTGCATCCGTTTAACAGCATAAAGCTGATAAAGGCGATAAAAGTGGTAAAAATACGCATAAAACTATCCTAGTTAGCAATCGGTTTTGTCAGTGTATACGTTTAAGCAGAGTAGAAGTTTAAAAGGATCATGAGCATGGAGAAGAATATACTAGGCGGTGACTTGGTGGCATGTTGTTTTGCACCTAAAACGGGTTTTTTTCGTGACGGCTATTGCCGTACTTCGGGGGCGGACACCGGTAGTCATGTACTGTGTGCGGCAATTACAGACGATTTTTTGGAGTATACCCTTAAGCGTGGCAATGACTTGATCACGCCCAAGCCTGAATGGAATTTCCCGGGGTTGAAGGCCGGTGACTTTTGGTGCCTTTGCGCCCTGCGTTGGCTTGAAGCGGAGCAAGCAGGTGCCGCGCCTTTGCTCAAGTTGTCTGCCTGTCATGAACGTGCACTGACTTTTGCGCCTTTATCCTTATATCAAGCTTATGCTGTGGCAGAGGAGTGATTAAGCGTGTCTGAATTTAATGAAGAGCAACGCTCACGTATTATTGAAATGGCGTGGGAAGATCGCACCCCTTTTGAAGCCATAGAGCGGTTATTTGGTATAAATGAAAGTGCCGTGATTAAACTCATGCGCAGTGAATTAAAAGCCAGCAGTTTTAGGCTTTGGCGAGCGCGGGTAACAGGCCGTAAAACGAAACATTTAAAACTCCGCCATCCAGATATCGATCGCGCGTATTGCCCCACGCAATACAAACGTTGAGGCAAGCGAAGGGCACCCTACTAAGATATGTTACTCATGCAGGGTGCCAATTTTTGTATTAGTATTTGGACCTAGTTTTTGGTATTAGTTGCTTGTACTGGGATATGTGTCCAACGCGTTCTAGTGTAAGCGCTTAAATTGCTAACAACATCCGTTAACAAAGCAAACGCCACCTCTTAATTGATGTGGCGTTTATTGTTATTACTCGGCGTCTTTTTTATAGCGCTTAAACCACGCTAATGCATATTCTACTTTTGCAATCATCCATGATGGACGATTGGTTACGCCATGATAAGCATCAGGCACTCTTACCATCGCCGTGTCGACCTTTTGCAGTTTAAGTGCCTGGTAATACTGCTCAGTCTCTGCCATTGGGGTACGGCGGTCTTTTTCACCGGTAAAGAGTAGTACCGGGGTGCTAACATTACCCACTAACGACAATGGTGAACGTTGCCAATAATGTGCCTGATGCTCCCACGGTGTGCCCGGGAATTGGTTTTGAATTTGCCCGACATAACTATCGGCTGCCAGCACTTTTGAGGTCCAGTTAACGACTGGATTCGTGGCGGCAGCAGCATTGAAACGCTTGGTTAACCCCACCGCATATAAACTACCAATACCGCCAGCCGAACCGCCGGCAATAAACAGGTTGTTTTCATCAATAAAGCCTTTTGCCAGCATCGCATCAACGCCTGACATATGATCCTTAAAATCATGCTCGGACGCATAGTTATAGTGCAGCAACATCGCAAAACGCTCGCCATAGCTGGTACTGCCACGGTAGTTGTTATAAAGCACAACATAGCCTTCTGCAGCATAGCGCTGCAGCTCAGCCGCAAACTGCGGGCCATAGGCTAAATGCGGGCCGCCGTGGATCTCCAAAATAAGCGGGTATTTTTTTGTGGGATCAAAATCAGGGGGGGTAATGTACCAAGCATGGATCTCTTCATTACCCGCCGTTGAGGTATAGCGAATTTCATGCACCTCGCCCAGTTTACGCTGATCCAAGAGACCACTATTAAGAGACGTTAAGGTACGGCTACGTTTATTGCTGTATACGGCAACGTCAGCCGGACGTTGACTCGTCCCTTGCGTATACGCCAAGGTGCCATTTTCCGCGACGCTATACATACCGCTTAGATAAGGACGACCCAATGAGGTGCCGCCTAAATCATCAACGAGATCTGTGCGTCGATCGCGAGTGGTAATTTGCGCAACTTTGGTTTTGCCTTGATCAGCATATTGAAACACCAGTGTGCTGTTATTTACCCAGCTGGGGCTCTCAACACTACGATCCAAGTCCGCAGCTAGTGCTGATATCTCGCCTGACGCCAGTGACAACAATTTCAGTTTACTATTGCTGTAGGAGACTGCCGCTGGACTGGTAAAGGTAAAGGCCACGGTTTTGCCATCCGGTGAGAGCGTAGGTTCACTCTCTTGACCATCAAGCTGGGTAAGTTGGGTTAATTGCTGACCATTAATACTCACTTGGTAGAGGTCGGCTTGGTTAGGTTGATATTCCCACTCTGCATGGCGGTTAGCAGAAAAAATCAGCGCTTGACTATCCTGTGTCCAAACTAATGGCCCTCGATGCGCATAAGGCCCGTCGGTCAGTTGCTGTTCAATGCCGCCTTCCGCAGGCACAATAAACAGTTGGTTATATGCTGAACGCATTACACCGCGACCATCGGCCTGATAATAGGTGCGTTCCACCACAATTGGGCTCGCTGACCAATTGGCGCCGGCCGGTTTTTTCGGTTGATACACACTTTTAGCAAAGTCGGTAGTGGCCGCAGTCACTTCGGCACTAAAGGCGATATGTTTGCCGTTGGGTGACCAGCTAAGTTGCCCAGGACGCCATTGCGTTTGGCTTATTGCTGCCGTTTTTTGCTCTTTTAGCCAGTGCACATAAATTTGTGAGCTACCATCACGATCAGACACAAAGGCAATACGATTGTTATCGGGTGCCCAACGCGGTTGGCTGTAACTAAACTTATCTGCAAACAAAGGATAATGCTGGCCAGTTGCCACTTCAATGAGCCACAAACTGCTTTGCGTGCGGTCGGTCATAATGTCGTTTTGTTGGCGAACATACACAATATGTTTACCATCAGGCGAAATTTGCACATCATTCGTCGCCGCCAGTTTAAAAATATCATCCGCCTGAAAGGGCGTCGTAACAGAGGCCGCGTGCAGCAGAGGGCTAAAGCCCATAACAGCAGCGAGCGCGCCAAGAGCCAGAAATTTCATAATGCCTCATGTGGTTAAATAAAATGCGTCTTAACTTAGCGTGTTGCGGCTTTAATACAAATGGCTTTTAGTCAAAGAGGCAGATTTTTAGGATAATCGCACCGTTTAACAGCACGTTATGTTTGGTACGTTACTCTTTTAAATGCGAATAAGAAAAACACTGTGTCGCAACTTCCATCGAATATTGAGAATATTGTTAGGAAGTTGCATAACAGCTTTAGGGTGTTAGGTGTGTTTAGCCATCGTTACGGATGGTGCTAATCAGTTCTTGCAAGACCGTTTCGGCTTGTTCTGTCGCAATCTGGCAAGTCCCCGCATTTAAATGGCCGCCACCGCCATATTTTAAACAGAGTTCGCCCACATTGGTTTTTGAGCTGCGATTAGTAATAGACTTACCAACGGCATACACCACATTTTGTTGTTTTAAGCCCCACATTTTATGAATAGAAATATTACAATCGGGGAACATGGCATAAATAACAAAGCGGTTAGTGGCGTAAATAGTCTCTTCGGCGGTAAGATCTAATACCACTAAATTACCATGCACGGTGCTACACCGTTCAATTTGTGCTTTCGCCAAGGTGTTATGTTCGTGGTAAAGTGCCACGCGTTCCGCCACATCTTCCATCGCCAGAATTTGCGCAATTGAGTGATCTTTACAGGCATCAATTAACTTCATCATTAATTGATAATTTGAAATTTTAAAGTCACGGAAACGGCCAAGCCCGGTGCGCGCATCCATAATAAAATTCAATAGTACCCAATCTGTAGGATTGAGGATCTCATCTTTGGAGAATTGCGCCGAGTCACCTTTATCCACTGCATCCATCATGTCTGTAGAGATTTTGGGGAACTTGGCTGCGCCACCATAATAATCGTAAACTACGCGAGCAGCTGAGGGCGCGTTGGCATCAATAATATGATTTTTAATATCGCCGCTGTTACGAACCGTTTCACTCAGATGATGATCAAACGCGATATGACAGCCTGCAACATAGGGCAGGTTGGTGGTAATGTCGTTTTCGGTAATAGCAATTTTGCCATCCTGCATATCTTTCGGATGCACAAATAAAATGTCATCGATTAAATCGAGATCTTTTAACAATACGGCACACACTAGCCCATCAAAGTCGCTGCGTGTGACAAGCCTAAATTTATGGTTGCTCATAAGGGATCCACTGCTGGTTTATTGTTATGTATCGAGTGTAACAGTTTAATAAAAATTTTAAATGCGCATTAGCGTGTATTTTTAGCCCGCTATCTAGGCTAGCGTTCATGTTTAAAACAACAGATTTAGATAGCACAAGGGTGTTATCAACGATTTAAAAACAATAAAAGTAGCGACCCAACAAGTATACCCGTCAGAAAGGTAGCAACAGGTACCCAAATCGGCACACCATATTGCCTTGCTTGATGCTCAGTTACAGGGTCTTCTTGCAGTAGCTGTTGCCGTTCTATGCCAAAGGCCACGGCGAGCGCTTTGCTCGTCTCTAATGACGCAATGCCATGTAATTCAACCCGTTGAATGGTTCTAAGACTGAGATTACATATATCGGCCAGTTGCTGTTGCGTCCAGCCTTTCTCGGCGCGTAGTTGGCGTATCAACGTGGTATTTAACTGCATAGTTTACCCCTTAAAAAAGGTTGCTAAGCTAAAACCCACAAAAGCGCCGAAGGCACCACATACGGCTAGGACTAGAAGAAAAGACGTCACACGCTGCCAATGCGGTACATCTACTATAAAGTGCTATAGATAATTTATCTCAGCAAATTGCCGCTTGGTAGGATTTTTGCTGCTGCGACCTTCATGCCTGTGCTAGGGTAAACACTAAAAAATAACCAGAATAAGTGCTTGCTATGAAAAGACTTCAATACTCTGTTAGCCGTGTCGCTCTGGCGCTGGCACTCTCGTTTTCCCTTGTTGCATGCAGTCAGTTTGGCACGGCAACTAAGCCGGCGCCGCTGCAGCCCAGCGCCGTGACGATTGCGGCCAGTAGCGCCGATGTGACTACTCTTAAACCGTTAAGCCTGAGCGACATTATGCAGTTTCGCGAGATCAAAGAGCGGGCGGTTAGCGGCAATCAGCAGTGGCTGCTTTACACCGCCGAGCCAGATTTTGGCGACAGTACCGGCTATGTGCGGCATTTGCTCAGCGAGCGCGAATTTAGTGTGGAGCGCGCAGATCGTGGCATGCTTAATCAAACCGGTAGCTTTGCGTTATTTCGCCAGCGGGCGCCGCTATTAGCGCGTGAACAGGCCAAAAACGATAAAGCCAAACGTGATGCCTTAGCGCAGAACGCTATTTTGCTTAATACCGCCACTGGCGAGCAAAAGGTATTTGCCAATATCGAACGCTTTAGTTTTACCGGTGCCGGTAACTATGCACTATTACTGGTGCGTAAAGCCGATAGCAAAGACAGCAGCCAATTGCTCCAAGTACTGGATTTACAAAGTGGTAAGGTGAGTGATTTGGGGCAGGTGACGGAGTTTGCTACCGCCAAAGACTCGGACTTAATCGCCCTCGTCCTAGAGAAAGCCGTCATTGAGCAAGCCGCCAGTGGCACCGAGGCAAAAAACGCCAGGCCAAGCCAGCAGGTAGTAGTTTATTTCCCTGCCGAGCAGCGCAGCCTAGCACTTACTGAAGCGAATGCTGATGTTAAACAGCAATTACGTTTTAGCCCAGATGGTCAGCAACTGGTATTTTTTAGCGCCGCTAAAGCCGAAAAAGGCAAGGAAGTTGCGCAGCAACTGTGGTATTGGTCGGCTAAAGATTTAACAAGCAGCAATCAAAACTCGGCTCGGCCATTAGCCGTAGCGCAAGATGGCTGGCTGTTAAGTGATAAGCAGGCACCGGAGTGGCGTGAGGATAGCCGGGCGGTACTGTTAGGTTTTCGGCCGCTCGTTGCGCCGGCAGAAGCTGCGGCGGCACTGGAAACGGACGAGCAACTATTTGATTTAGCTCGCTTGGCCGCTGGGCGAAAACTGCAGGTGTGGCATGGTCAGGATCCGCGGATTATCCCGCAGCAAAAAGCGGAGTATCAGCAAGCACAGCGCCGCACCGCTCCGGCTTTGCTCTGGTTGGATAATAGCAGTGTGGATAACAGTAGCCTGGCAAGCAGCGCCACACCACGACTGGTCCCGCTAAGTGCCGATCTCGAAGATAGGTTGTACCCGTCGCAAAACCCGCAGGCGGCGCTACTCAGCAATGGCCGGCCGTATCTGCAGCAACTGACCTGGCAGGGCCGGTTACATGATATTTGGCATGTTAATTTGCATACCGGACAGCGGCAGCAGGTATTTGCTGGCAACCCGTCTTACGAACGTGCGCACCTCTCGCCCTCTGGCCGCTATGCGTTGTATCAGCAGCAGGGTAAACTCTGGTTATTCGATAGCACCGATGGCAGCAAACGCCAGTTAGCAGCGGATATTAAGGTGTCATGGGTTGATGAAATGCACGATCGACCGGAGCCAGCCGCAGCTTACGGCGTAGCCGGCTGGCTAGCCGATGAATCGGCAGTGCTGGTTTATGATCGCTTTGATATTTGGCAACTGGGTTTAAATGGCGATAACCGTAATCTGACGGTTAATGGCCGCGACACTCAGTGGCGTTATCGGTTTGAGCAAACCGATGCCAAGGCACAGGCTATTGCTTTAAATAGCAAGCTGCTATTACACGGTTTTAACGAGCAGAGCAAACAAAGCGGCTTTTATCAGCTCAATTTGGCAACGAGCGAACGGCAAACCCTGATCAGCGGCAATACGCGCTATGATTTTGTTGAAGCGCTGGAGCAGCAAAATGCCTACCTGTTTACTGAGCAAAGCTTCCGCCAGTTCCCGGATCTTAAGCTGGCGAAGCCTGATTTTAGCCAGACAACTCAGCTAACAGATGTTAATCCGCAGCAGCGCAATTTTCTCTGGGGCGACAGCCATCTGATTGACTGGGTTACCGCCGATGGCGAGCGGCTGCAAGGCGTAGTGTTAACGCCGGATGGCTTTGATCCGGCAAAGCGCTATCCAGTGCTGGTGTATTACTATGAGCAATTCTCCGATCGCTTGTTTAGCTATAATCAGATGCGGGTTAATCACCGGCCGAACTTTCCGTTTTATTTAGGGCAGGATTATGTGGTGTTTTTACCGGATATCCGCTTTCGTGAAGGGGCGCCTGGGCCAAGCGCCACTGAGTCTTTACTGCCGGCGATTGATCGGTTAATCGAACTGAGAATTGCCGATCCTAAGGCCATTGGTTTGCACGGCCATAGCTGGTCGGGTTATCAAACGGCTTTTGTGATCACGGAAACTGATCGTTTTGCCGCTGCTGTAGCGGGTGCGCCGGTATCGAATATGACCAGTGCCTATAGTGGTATTCGCTGGCAAACCGGCTTGGCGCGACAGTTCCAGTATGAAACCGGGCAAAGCCGTATTGGTGAGTCGATGTTCGACAATCTCAAGCCCTATATCGATAATTCCCCCGTATTTTTTGCCGACAAAATTAACACGCCGCTGTTGATCCAGTTTGGTGATAAAGACGGTGCAGTGCCGTGGGAGCAGGGTATCGAGCTGTATTTAGCACTGCGTCGGTTACAAAAAGAGGTAGTGATGCTGCAATACGAAGGTGAAGATCACCATCTGGCTGATTTTGCCAACAAGGTCGATTACAGCATTAAAATGCTGGAGTTTTTTAATCACTACCTCAAAGGCGAGCCGGCACCACTGTGGTGGCAGCAAGGGCAACCGTATCAGCGTAATGATTAAAGACTAATTGATTAAAGGCTAATTGATTAAAGGCTAATTGATTAAAGGCTAATTGATTAAAGAGTAATTCGTTAGAAGCCGTCTGTGGCATAGTCACAGACGGCTTCTAATGCTGCCGAATGACAGTTTTTACAGTAACTGGGGATTGCGTTGCCAGATACTAAAGGTGAGCAAGGTCGCAAAACTTACCCAGAGTAAATAAGGGAGCAGTAGCCAGCAAGCCAAGCGGCTGTGTAAATAGAAGCTACGCATCGTGGTAATAATAGCCAGCCATAACAAAATAATTTCCAAAAACGCTGCAGCACCCAAGTACCAGGCAAAGAATAACCAACTCCAGAGTGCATTTAGACCAAGCTGCAACGCATATAGCTGCAGCGCTCGGCTAGTGTTGCCAAGCGCAGCAGTGCGCCATACCAACCAAGCGGCAAATGCCATCATGCTATATAGCAAGGTCCAAACTGGGCCGAACAACCAGCCCGGCGGTGCCCAGGTAGGCAAGCTAAGCTCTCGGTAAAACTGCGGCGCATTTAGCGAGCCAATACTGCCAATGGCAGCAGCACAAAAGGTCACTAATATGATCAATAGCAATGCCAACCATTGTTGGCGTTTTGTGTAAACTGAAACCGGCATAAAGATTTCCCTTTCATTGTATGTTGATGTTGAGTACGGCTGTGGTTAGTGGCAGATCATCACGTTTGCATAAGTTGGTTGTCGGCTGCTGAAATGGAAACGCATATTCAGGATATTAACGTGCTTGAAGCTGGTGCTATCGAAATTTATGCATAGCGTCTGCTGTTTTATATACATTTAAATCGCGTTATATATAAATTTCGCGTTTTTTATGTGTATTGCTTGCCACAAGATTAGAAAATACAGCTCGGACGTGGGATATATTGTTACTATACAAGATGATGTGTACAAAGCCAGTAAGGTGATTATTGTGCTCAACAAAGGTAAAAAAGAGCATAACTAGACATCAAAATAAAACTAGGTAAGGATATAGGCGCACGACAGAAGGCGCGACAGAATTGCCAATATCTCAGTAACTCTTTTATTCTAAGGGGGGTTTTTAGAGGGAGATGGTGGCCCCAGCTGGACTCGAACCAGCGACCGATCGATTATGAGTCGAGCGCTCTAACCAACTGAGCTATGGGGCCATTTTAAAACTTACTTTTTGAGTGCAGTGTTTACACATCCCTGATGATCGGCACTCAGCTCGGCCATCCACGGCCTCGCGCTCAAGTCTTTCGAAGTGACGTTAAGTCACTTCTCATCACCTGCGGTGACCGCCTTTCGCCTAAGCTATGGGGCCATTTTAAAACTTGCTTTTTGAGTGCAGTGTTTACACATCCCTGATGATCGGCACTCAGCTCGGCCATCCACGGCCTCGTGCTCAAGTCTTTCGAAGTGACGTTAAGTCACTTCTCATCACCTGCGGTGACCGCCTTTCGCCTAAGCTATGGGGCCATTTTAAAACTTACTTTTTGAGTGCAGTGTTTGCACATCCCTGATTATCGGCTATCAGCTCGGCAGAGATAAGTAACGGCAAGCAGTATATGAATTTTTTTGTGCTTTGTCATCTGGCAACGTACATAAGCTGCAATCAACTGCTTATATTTTATGCTGAAATAACAAAAAGGCGCCAACTTGGCGCCTTTAGTGACATAGAGTAACGACTTACTCGTCTAAGAAGCTTTTTAAAACTTCTGAGCGGGAAGGGTGGCGTAGCTTGCGCAGCGCCTTGGCTTCAATTTGGCGGATCCGCTCGCGCGTTACGTCAAATTGCTTACCTACTTCTTCCAGCGTATGATCGGTATTCATATCGATACCGAAGCGCATGCGCAGTACTTTGGCTTCGCGAGCGGTTAAGCCTGCTAAAACCTCATTAGTCGCGTTTTTCAGGCTTTCCATAGTCGCAGAGTCCAGTGGTGATTCACCACCCGAATCTTCAATAAAATCGCCTAAATGCGAATCTTCATCGTCACCGATAGGCGTTTCCATGGAGATTGGCTCTTTAGCAATTTTCAGCACCTTACGAATTTTATCTTCAGGCATTTGCATGCGTTCAGATAATTCTTCTGGTGAAGGTTCGCGTCCCATTTCTTGCAGCATTTGCCGTGAAATACGGTTTAGCTTGTTAATGGTTTCAATCATATGCACTGGGATCCGGATAGTCCGGGCCTGGTCCGCGATTGAGCGGGTGATCGCCTGACGGATCCACCAGGTAGCATAAGTTGAAAACTTATAACCGCGACGGTATTCGAACTTATCTACCGCCTTCATCAAACCGATGTTACCTTCCTGAATTAAATCGAGGAACTGTAAACCACGGTTGGTGTATTTTTTGGCAATAGAGATAACCAAACGTAAGTTTGCTTCTACCATTTCTTTTTTGGCGCGACGGGCTTTGGCTTCACCAATCGACATCCGGCGGTTAATATCTTTGATTTTAAAGATACTTAAGCCGGTTTCTTCTTCCACTTTTTTCAGCTTTTCAATGCTGCGCACCAGTTCTTCCTGTAGCTCTAAAAGCTTGGGAGAATATGGTTTATTGGCAGCGATTTCAGCTGATAACCACGCAGTAGAAGTTTCAAAACCCGTAAAGGCTTTAACAAAGTTTTTCTTTGGCATTTTGGCGTATTCAACGCAATGCTTCATCACTAAGCGCTCTTGCACCCGAACCCGATCCATCATTTCGCGCATGTTTTTAACGAGGCGATCGAATTGTTTAGGTACTAGGCGGAAGCAACGGAAAACTTCGCTAAGTTTTTCAATTTCTTCTTTAGTTGTTGGATGCTCGCGACCATTTTGCACAATAGAATTGCGCGTGGTTTCATATTGGCTGCGTAATTCAGTGAATTTAATCCGCGCCAGCTCAGGATCCGGGCCAGTATCGCCATCGTCACTGTCAGCGTCGCCATCTTCATCGCTGTCATCGTCGGTATCAGGGGTATCTGCTTGATGTTCTTCTGGCAGATCTGAACCAATGTTGCTACCCATGATGGGCGCTTCATCGACTTCATTTGGATCAATAAAAGCAGAAACGATATCGCTTAAGCGAATTTCTTCTGCTTCGTATTTATCCCATTGTTCTAACAAATAGGTAATCGCTTCAGGATACTCGGCAACCGAGGTTTGTACCTGATTAATCCCATCTTCAATGCGTTTGGCAATATCAATTTCGCCTTCACGGGTCAGCAGTTCCACTGTACCCATTTCACGCATGTACATCCGCACCGGATCGGTGGTACGGCCAAGTTCTTTATCTACGCTCACCAATGCTTGCGCGGCTTCTTCCGCGGCATCTTCATCAGCGGCAGCATCTGACATAATCAGATCATCGGCATCAGGGGCGCTTTCGAACACCTGTATACCCATATCGTTGATCATCCGAATAATATCTTCGATCTGATCAGAGTCGATAATGTCTTGTGGAAGGTGATCGTTCACTTCAGCAAAGGTAAGATACCCTTGCTCTTTACCTTTAAGGATCAGGAGTTTTAACTGCGACTGAGGACTTTGCTCCATAGAGACTTATCTTCCACCAAAGTTGTTAATCTAAAAATGCGAACTAGTGATTATAACAAAGCGCGGCTTTTCTAGCCAGCCGCAGTTAGCTCACTGAGCGCGGTTTTTTGCTTTTTAACGCTTTAAGCAGCAAAACATACTCTTGTTGCTCGGTTTGCGTGAGTTGTTTAAGCTTATCTTTGCGTTCTAACGCTTCAAGGCGCTGTTGTAAATACATGTCCTCGATAGAGTGAAACGTATCAAGGAAATCCTGGCTAAGTTGTTCAGGTTCAATTTGATGTTCCCAAGTTGCTAACTTTAATAGGATGGCATGCTCTGGCAAATCTCGCCAGTATTCTAGTAATTGTGCAGTTGTTAAGTCAGGCTTATCGAGTAAATGCTTTTGCACAGCCAGTAATAGCGTTATGCCAGGGATATTGGCCTCTGCTAGTTCTGGCGCATACGGCATCTGTGTGGCTAGAGCTGGATATTGAATTAATAAGGCAATAGCGCGGCGCATTGGCGTAACTTTTAAGGTACTGGTAACGGGTCTGGGACCAGGGCGTGTATTGCTCACTTTTATGCGTTGGGTTTTTCTGCCCAATAAGTTATCGAGCTTTTCAGTGAGTTGTTCTTTGTAAAAGCTACCTGGGATCAGTTTAATTAGCTCGGTACCTTTTTGTGCTAAGGCGGATTTACCAGCATCGCTGCTCGCATCAAATTCGGACAGCAAATGCTGGAACAAGTACTGGCTTAGTGGCATCGCGGCATCTAAACGTTGTAAAAATGCGGCTTTTCCCTCTTTTTGCACTAATGAATCCGGATCTTCCCCATCGGGTAAGAATACAAAATTAAGTTCTACGCCATCTTTTAGTTGTGGCAGAGCGCTTTGTAACGCACGCCAGGCCGCATCGCGCCCAGCACGATCACCGTCATAACAACAAATAACTTTCGGTGCATACCGAAACAGGGTGTGCATGTGATCTGAACTAGTAGCAGTTCCTAAACAGGCGACTGCAAACTTAATATCATGCTCGGCGAGGGCGACAACATCCATATAGCCTTCGACAACGAGAATACGATTAAGATGCCCAGGTTGTTGGCGCACTTCGTATAAGCCATAAAGCTCACGGCCTTTATGAAACAGCCGTGTTTCAGGTGAGTTTAAATATTTGGGTTGACCGTCACCCAACACTCTGCCGCCAAACGCGATAACCCGCCCACGCTTATCGCGGATTGGAAACATCAAGCGATCGCGAAAAAAATCAAACTCACGGCCTTTTTCATTTCGGCTGGTTAGTTTTAACTCGTATAGCTGATCACGTTGTAATTTACCCGAGTAGCCCCCCAGCGCCTTCATTAACCCATCCCAGCTTTCTGGTGCATAGCCAAGCTGAAAGTCATTAATCGTTTGCGCACTAAGCCCGCGTTTTTGTAAATACGCTTGCACCTCTGGCGCTTTGGCATCGTGTTGTAACTGGCGTTGGTAAAAGTCAGCCGCTTGTTGCATCAGAGCATAATCATCGGCTTGTGGCGCGGGGCGATTTGCTTGTGAGCCTTTTTCGCGAGGAACCTCTAAGTGTAAATCTTTTGCGAGCTCTTCAATGGCTTCAACAAATTCTAATTGTTCAAACTCCATCATAAAGGTGATGGCGTTGCCATGCGCACCGCAACCAAAGCAATGGTAAAATTGTTTATCCGGGCTAACCGTAAATGACGGGCTTTTTTCGTTATGAAAGGGACAACAGGCACTATAATTCCGTGCACCCGCCTTTTTAAGGGGGACACGTTTGTCAATCAGCTCTACGATGTCAGTACGTGCAAGCAGATCATCGATAAATTGACGGGGTATTTGTCCTGCCACACTTGTCCTTTTTATTCAGGCTTCAGAAAAAGACAAACCGTGTTACAGGAACACGGTGTGCAGATAAAGCATTTTGTAGGGTCGCAAATGTAACGAAGTTAATTTGCTATGGCCGCTTACGTTAAAAACTGCGGCTAAAACCCTATGCCGGCATCCTAGCGCTGTAGATTAGTACAGGCGGATACGACGTGCATTTTCGCGAGACAGCTTCTTCGCATGGCGTTTTACCGCAGCAGCTTTCTTGCGTTTACGAATCCACGTTGGTTTTTCATAGAACTCTTTAGCGCGAACGTCAGCTAATACGCCGGCTTTTTCGCATGAGCGCTTGAAACGACGTAAAGCTACGTCAAAGGGTTCGTTTTCTTTTACTTTAACTACAGGCATTAAATTCTCACCTCAGGCCAAAACTGGTTATCGTTAACCAATACGATTAAAAATGGTGCGGTATTTTACGCAAAAAGCACCACCAAAGTAAAGCGCTTAAGTGATCTTAAATCAGATCCTCTGGCTATGGGGTGGGCAAGCCGCTACAATGCGCGTTTTCAGGGCGAATATGATAACCAAAAAGCGCCATGCGTGCAGGTTTATTTAGCCTATTTTTAGTGAAAGCGATTTTGGGACAAACAAAAGTGTGTGTTTCAAAACCGTAAATTGCCCACTATGCGGTAGCAGAGGCCAAGATAATGCGAGTTTTAGGTATAGAAACGTCTTGTGATGAGACGGGTATTGCCATTTACGATGGCGAGCAAGGACTGTTAAGTCATGTCTTATATAGCCAAATTCCATTGCATGCCGATTATGGTGGTGTGGTGCCAGAGCTGGCATCGCGCGATCATGTGCGCAAAACGTTACCGTTAATTAAACAAGCGCTAGCAGAAGCCGGCTTAACCGCAGCGGATATCGATGGCGTTGCCTACACGGCTGGGCCAGGCTTAGCCGGTGCCTTACTGGTTGGGGCTACACTGGGGCGTAGTTTAGCCTTTGCCTGGCAAAAACCTGCGTTGGCTGTTCATCATATGGAAGGCCATTTGTTAGCGCCTATGTTAGAGGAAGATGCACCAGCATTCCCTTTTTTAGCTTTGCTAGTATCAGGTGGGCATACTCAATTGGTGGCGGTAGAAGGAATTGGCAGCTATACCCTTTTAGGTGAATCGATTGATGATGCGGCGGGCGAAGCTTTTGATAAAACCGCAAAGTTGATGGGTTTAGAGTATCCAGGCGGGCCTTTGCTGGCCAAACTCGCTACGCTTGGTGATCCCAAAAAATATACGTTTCCAAGGCCAATGACCGATCGCCCCGGATTAGATTTTAGTTTCAGTGGCTTAAAAACGGCAGCGTCATTAGTGATTCAAAAAGAAGGAAATACGGCACAAGTTCAGGCAGATATTGCGGCGTCGTTTCAACAAGCGGTAGTGGATACGTTGTTAATCAAATGTCGAAGGGCATTACAGCAAACGGGCTATAAACGTCTAGTAATTGCCGGTGGAGTCAGTGCCAACGAAGAGCTTCGGACACAACTCGGCATTATGCTAGGGGCGATGGGCGGCAAGGTGTTTTATCCACGCAAAGCGTTTTGTACAGACAACGGTGCGATGATTGCTTTTGCTGGCTATCAGCGTTTAGCCGCGGGCCAACAGCAAGATTTAACCATTGGTGTAACGCCGCGCTGGCCACTTGATCGCTTAAGCCCGATTTAACTATTTTTTACTCTCTGACGCGTTTAGATTTATCCCAAATCTTACTTTCTTGGCGCCGGTATAAACGTAAAATGTTTTCGCGATGCCGAATAATAATTAATAGGCTCAGCATAAATACGGGAAGGGTGTAGAGGGGTTTTATCCACCAGGTAAAAAGTGGGGCTAAAGCAACGGTTAATAAGGCGCCTAGAGAAGAATAACCGGTTATCAGCACCACTATTAGCCACGTACCAATCAGTAAGCCGGCAAGATCTAAGCCGATAGGCATCATAGCGCCAAAAGCAGTTGCGACAGCTTTACCCCCTTTAAAACCAAAAAACAGCGGGTAAATATGTCCTAGACACGCGCAAATGCCAATAACGCCCAACCATAAAGGCTCTATTTTTAAAAAGTATGAACCCCAGACAGGGATGGTACCTTTAAGAATATCAAACAGTAATACCATTATGGCTGGCAGTTTACCGCCCAGACGTAACACATTTGTTGTACCAGGGTTGCCTGAGCCATGAAAACGCGGATCGGGAAGGCGAAAAAGCTGACAAACCAGTACGGCAGAGGAAATAGACCCGAGCAGGTAAGCGATAACCATCATTATCAGGATCAGCAAGGTCATTCCGTGGTTCCTCAGCACCCATTTTTACGATACTATTGCAGCAAATTTAGTGTGGTAACAAAAACAGTTTTGTATTTTGATACTTAGCCAGCCTACCTGAAACGAAAAATAACGCAATGCGGAATTAACTGGATGGACATCGTTTTTATCAAGCAACTACAGGTTGATACCGTGATTGGCGTGTATGACTGGGAAAAAACCATTAAACAGCGATTGGTACTCGATATCAGTTTAGCGACCGATCAACGCGCTGCCGCTGAACAGGATGATATCCGATTAACCCTAGACTACGCGGTAATATCTGAGCGCGTTATCCAATTTATAACAGCACAACCTATTGAATTAATTGAAACCGTCGCCGAGCGCGTGGCGCAATTATTATTAACGGAATTTGCGACAAATCGCGTCGAGATTACCGTCTCTAAGCCTGGTGCCGTAGCGCAAGCCGCTACAGTAGGTGTGCAAATTACCCGTTACGCCAAGGGAGAACGTGCCTAATGGCGGTTATTTATATCAGTGTGGGTTCTAATATTGAGAGAGACGTGAATGTTCGCGGTGGCGTAAAAATGCTCGTGCAGCATTTTGGCGCGCTTACATTGTCCTCGGTATATGAAAGCGAATCGGTAGGATTCAGCGGCTATGCCTTTTATAATATGGTTGTTGGGGTAGAAACAACTCTGAGCCTAGACGATTGTGTCAGTATCCTTAGGCAAATTGAAGATCAATTTGGGCGAGTGCGCGGCTCTGAAAAGTTTTCGAATCGCACCTTAGATCTTGATTTACTTTTATATGACGATTGCATCTGTGACGATCCTGTACAACTGCCGCGAGCAGAAATTACTGAAAATGCGTTCGTCTTACAGCCTTTAGCAGAGATCGCGCCACAGTTAATCCATCCTGTTACGCAGCAATCTTATGCCGAACTTTGGCAAGCGTATCCGAAAATACAAAAAATTTGGCCAGTGGCTTTTTCATGGAGTGAAGGTTCTTGAGTACTATTGAAGTCATTATTTTAGCGTTAATCCAAGGATTAACAGAGTTTTTACCTGTATCGTCATCAGCACATCTTATTTTACCCTCAGCGGTTTTAGGCTGGCAGGATCAAGGTATTGCGTTTGATGTCGCCGTGCATGTTGGAACATTATTGGCGGTAATGCTGTATTTTCGACAAGATATTAGTAATCTTACTGTTGGTTGGATTAAAAGCTTGGGCGGGCAACACAGCACCGACAGTAAATTAGCCTGGTGGGTCATTTTAGCCACCATCCCCGCGGGGTTGGCGGGCCTAGTGGCCGCCAAAATGGACCTGGTTGAGACGCTACTGCGCTCGCCCTGGGTTATTGCATGCACTACTATAGTGTTTGGTTTGGCATTGTGGTGGGCTGATGCGACGGCTAAGCAACAGCAGGCCATGGATAAGTTAAGCTGGAAGCAAGCGTTATTTATTGGTGCAGCTCAGGCACTGTCGATTATACCCGGCACCTCTCGCTCAGGCATCACTATGACCGCGGCGATGTTAATAGGTTTGGATAAAGTTAGCGCTGCACGCTTTTCCTTTTTGTTATCGATCCCTATTATTGTGCTTAGTGGTGGTTATCAAGGCAGTAAATTATTGGCTGAACCGCAACAGTATGATGTTTCAAGTATTTTGTTAGGTACCGTTCTGGCATTTTTCAGTGCATTAATTTGTATCCATTTTTTCCTGAAAATTATCAGCCGGATGGGTATGTTACCCTTCGTAATCTACCGGCTGTTGTTGGGTGTTGGTTTAATTATTTTTCTTAGCTGGTCAGCAGTATAAAAAATTAAGCCATGTTGGCCAGCTTAGTAGTTTTAATTGCTATTAATCTGGCCTCTTGCAAGGCATCTTTAATCGCAGGCCCTGCAATGCCCTGTGCTATCAGCGTTTTAGCGCTTACCGCTAATGCGGCATCAGCTAACTGATGTAAGTATGACGCTTGCGGATACACAGCCTGTTCAAAGCCGGTGCGCCCGCGTAAATCAGCAATACAACACAGCAAAATATCATCAAGTCGTCCGGGCTTGCGCCACAAATCAATTGCATTAAAGAATGCCAGTACAGTGCTGGCTTTAAGCTCTTTTGCCCGGTGAATAAGTTGATGATATTCGCACACCAGTAAGGCCAGCTCTCGACATTGATTAGGTACCCGTAACCGATCACAGAGTTGGTTTATCAACGGCAAGCCCGTATGCTCATGACCATGATGGGAAGGTAATAGCTCATTGGGTGTTATCCCTTTACCCAAATCATGTACGAGGCTGGCGAAACGCACTTCTAGTTTATCTGACAGTTTTGCGGCCTGCGCTAACACCAGCAAGGTATGAATACCGGTATCAATTTCTGGATGCCATTTTGCGGGTTGCGGTACGCCCCAAAGTGCCGCTAACTCCGGCATCAATGCCGTTAACGCCCCACATTGCTGTAGTAGCGCAAAATAGGCTGCTGGGCTTTGAGTCGTTAGCGCTTTCGCCGTTTCTACCCAAACCCGTTCAGGGCTTAGCGTAGTAAGCTCGCCACTCACACTTAGTTGATGCATTAACTGAAATGTCTCAGGCGCCACCTGAAAACCCAAATGGGCATAGCGCGCATAAAAGCGAGCAACGCGCAGTACTCTAAGGGGATCCTCGACAAAGGCTGCTGAAACATGGCGTAGCTGACGTTGCGCAATATCTTGCTGTCCACCATAAGGATCGATCAGTTGACCATCAGCGCGTTTAGCAATGGCGTTGATGGTTAGATCGCGGCGGGCTAAATCTTGCTCCAGTGTCACATCGGCTGCGGCATACACGCTAAACCCTGTATAGCCTTTGCCATTTTTACGCTCCGTTCGGGCCAACGCATATTCTTCTTTGGTGTTGGGGTGTAAAAAAACAGGGAAGTCCTTTCCAACTTGTAAATAGCCTTGTGCAAGCATATCTTCAGGGCTAGCGCCCACGACCACCCAATCTTTCTCGTGAAAAGGCACCTGTAATAATTCGTCGCGGACCGCTCCGCCTACAAGATATATCTGCACATGCTTTCCTGATTGCGTATTTTTTGCCATTATACCCTTCTTGCCATAAATTGCAGTGCTGAGAAACAGGATAGCGATGTATACCGGATTTTTTGGTTTAACCAGCCCGCCATTTTCCATAGCGCCGAACCCCGACTTTATGTACTTAAGCCCGCGGCATACTGAGGCATTAGCCCATTTGCGTTATGGTTTAGGAGATGCAGGGGGGTTTGTATTATTAACAGGGGAGGTGGGTACCGGTAAAACCACGGTATCACGCACCTTGCTACAAGAGTTAGATGCGCAAACGGAAGTTGCCTTTATCTTAAATCCGACGTTGTCAGAGCTTGAGCTCTTGGCGGCTATCTGTGATGAGTTAAAGATCCGCTATAAAAAAACCGATGCCAGTTTAAAGTTACTGAGTGATAAAATTACGCAGCGATTGCAAAAAAATCATGATGCGGGCAAAAAAACCATTTTGATTATTGATGAAGCACAGCACTTGCAGCCAGCGGTATTGGAGCAACTGCGGTTACTCACCAATTTAGAGACCAACACAAAAAAACTGTTACAGGTGATTCTCATTGGGCAACCTGAGTTACAGCAGTTATTGCAACGTAACGATTTGCGGCAACTGGCACAACGTATCACCGCTCGATATCATTTATTGCCGCTAAATTATGCCGAAGTACAGCATTATGTGCGTTTTCGTTTACAGGTAGCCGGATGCCAACGGCCGGTGTTTAGTGCTAAAGCCGTCAAAAAACTGTTTGAACTCAGTGGCGGGATCCCGCGATTACTGAATTTATTAGCCGATAGAGCGTTATTAGCGGCCTACAGTAAACAACAGCCCTTAGTTGAGGCTATTGAAGTGCAGCGCGCCGCCGCAGAGATTTTACCGCCAGTTGCTCAGCATGCCCCACGAACATTACCAGGCTGGTTATGGCCGCTGTTAGCGCTATTCGGTATACTATTGGGGTTTCTATTAGCTATGCAGTTACTGCCTTTATTTCGCGGAGAGTAATATTTTATGTCCATTTTAATGGAGGCGTTAAAACAACAGCAGCCAGTTGCCCCAGCGCCATCGCATTTTTGGCGAAATGTCGCCATCGCGCTTGCGTTGCTTTTAGCGATTGGGATTGGTTTTGCAGCAGGCTATTTTTTACTTTTGCAGCAGCAGGTTGCTGCACCAGTGATCGCGGCACCGCAACCCGTAGCTGAGCCCAAACCTGCTTCGCCCTCGGCCATTGCCAGCACGTTAAATCCACCAAAACTGCCGGAGTTGGCTGCTGTAGTAAAACCGGTCGAGCCGCCCGTAACAGAAACCTTACCTCCCGAGCAAACGGTGGTGACGGTTACCACCAACACGCCCAAAGCAGAACCCGAGCCTGAGCCAGAAATTTCAGCCGAATTGCGTCAGCGTTTTGCAAGCGCGTTAGCGCAATCAGCGGATAGAAATGAACGACCAGCTAATCCAATAACCACCCATAGTGCGCCAGCGCAAGACATCGGAACCTTAGATATTACGTTGCAACGGCAATTGCCTAAGTTACGGTTTGAAGCCCATGTATATGCCACCCAACCGGCGCAACGTTGGGTAAAAGTAAATGGTAAATCGTTACAAGAGGGGCAATGGATCACGGCAGACGTGCGTTTGCGCGAGATTACACCCCAATACGTGTTACTCGAATTCGGTCAGCAATTGTTTAGTATGCGCGCATTAAGTGAGTGGTGATTTACAAATAATTGCGTACTTCTAGCCCATATTTTTTAAGATCGATACAGGCCTCAATCTGTTCTTCTTGTTGGCGTGCTAAATCTAATACCTTGGGTGGAATATGATGATGGTGCACGCTATGGTAAAACACTTTTACTTTAGGAGCAGTGGGTTTTTTCGCATTGTTCTCTAGTACCAAGGCTAACTTACCCGTCGATAGTTTTACCACAGTGCCAGGTGGGTAAATGCCAACACACTTAATAAACAGCTGTAGCAAATCATTATCTAATTGCTGGGGAGCCTTAGCTAGCAGTTGGCGTACCACAATTAATGGATTGACATAGCCTTGCTGAGGCGCGCTCAATTGCTCATATAAATTCACTATGTTCAGCATTCTGCTGCCCATATCAATTTGCTGCTGTTGTATTGGTGGCGAACCACTGCCATCTAAATATGCACAATGTTGGCTGATCCACAGCGAGATGTCTCCAGCAAGGGCGCTACTTTGCTGTAACACCGCTAAACTGGTACTAATAGCGTCGGCATCAGGTTGGGTTAATAGGGTGGGGTTTTGCGCTTTACCCACATCATGCAATAACGACGCGGTAATTAACGCTTGTACTTTGTGTTTAGGGTAATTTAAAAAGCGGGCAAATGCTGCCATATACACGGCGCAATTGATACTGTGCTGCAGTAACAGATCACTTTGAGTGGCGATACGAGATAAGCAAAGTAACACATCTGGATTACGGCTTACGGCGTCGGAGAAACCCGCACTCACTTCATGTACCAAACTTAAATCGATAGGCTCCGCTTTGGCTGCCGCATCTAGCACCTGCTGTTGCAGTTTTTTACCTTGCTCTAAACAGCGTTCTGCTCTGGGTTGTTCATCGGCAAAAATAGCGCGAAAGGCGGCTGGCTCGGGTTCTGTTGTCACCGTCTTGGCTGCAACGCTGCTAACAAGCTGTTTTGCAGGATCAATTGCTACAGCGCGTACGCCTTGATTTTTTAATGCACTGATGGCTTCACGACTGCGTACCCAACCAGCATGTTTAATTTCTAACTCGCCAGTTTGCTCCAGCACCTGCACCACATAGCTGCCAGGCTGAAGTTGATCAATAGACACTTTTTGATACGGCATAATGAGTATTACGTCCTGTAGCAATATGCAACGACGCCCTAATAATGGGCATGTGGCAAATAATATAGCAAAAGCCCACATAGATGTGGGCCTTTTTACGCTAAATTAACATATATTTGTGTTTTATGTCGTAACGATAACGCGACTTATATGCTTAAGCCGGCATCGCATATTACGAGCCATTAGCCCACATTATCGGCCATCGTCATGAGTGATGCATTGCCTCCGGCTGCGGTGGTATTAATGGTGATGGTTTTTTCTGTCACTAAACGATGCAGCATACGTTCATCAGCAGGCGCTGTAATCAAGGGTAAAATAGCGCCTTCGCGCGCAGCAACTAATTCTGCAGCGAGGGGTTTTAAGGCACTGCTTACTTCAATGATGGCACCCGCTAACTCGGTATGTGCGAGCAGCGTTGTGACACAATCTAAACGCACAACCGCCAATAAATGTTGCGGCATACCGGCAGCTACTAACGCCTTGATACAGGCTTCAGCTTCTGCCAGATCAGCTTCTTCAACTGCAGTGATCACTGCATTACCCGCTGCCAGTGCCGTAATAATACTTAACAACCAATGACTAAAGTGGCTGGTGTCATCACGTAATAATGCCAAAACACCGCGTGGATCCAGCGTAAGGGTATTACTTTCACCCGTAGGCCCCGGTAAATTAATTGGTCTTAACAGCTCAAGTTCTACTCGCTGTAATTTACTGCGAGCCATGCTAAGCACCTGTTCTAAATCGGGCTCTTGCCGACTTACCACATTATTTGATGCCAGTGTGGCTAAAAACTGTCGTAATACCGAGGTCCGTTGATGAATAGGGATTAATGCCCATTTTTGTTGCGCAGCTGCCGCGGCTGGCATGGCGTAAGCCACTGCGCTGCTGGTTGTTTCGGCTAATAAACGGGCCTTTTTGGCGCTGTCTAGTGCTGGGCAATCGACGCTGAGATTGTCCTTTACCAAGCGTTGTAAATACAGTGGACCACCTGCTTTTGGGCCTGTACCGGATAAGCCACGACCGCCGAAAGGTTGGACGCCAACCACGGCGCCAATCATATTGCGATTAACGTAAATATTACCAGCTTTGATATCACGGGTAATTTTACGGGTAAGTTGCTCAATACGGCTGTGAATACCCATTGTTAGGCCATAGCCGGTAGCATTAATTTGCGCAATGACCTTGTCAATCTCATCTGCTTTAAAACGGATAATATGTACAACGGGGCCAAATACTTCGCGCTCTAGTACGGTTAAATCGCTAATTTCAAACAGGTGTGGTGCAAAAAAGAAGTGCTTGCCTTCACTAGGCACCTTACACGCATAGTGGAGTGTGGCTTTGTCTTTTAAGTACTGAATGTGTTGTGTTAAACGCTCGTGCGCTTTGTGATCAATCACTGGGCCAAGATCGGTGCTTAACCAAGCGGGATCGCCCACATGTAATTCAGCCATCGCGCCTTTGATCATGGTAATAATTTTGTCGGCCACATCGTCTTGTAAAAACAAGACACGTAAGGCCGAACAGCGTTGGCCTGCACTTTGGAAACCAGAGGAGATAACATCATCAACAACTTGCTCAGGCAGCGCGGTTGAATCAACAATCATACAGTTTTGGCCACCGGTTTCGGCAATAAGTGGTACGGGTTCGCCACCGCGTTCTGCCAGTTTTCGCGCGATCCAACAACCGGTCTCGGTAGAGCCCGTAAACATCACGCCCTGAATGCGTGAATCAGGGACAATATGCTCACCAACTTCACGACCCGGAGCAATAACTAATTGCACCACATGCTCTGGCATACCGCATGCCGATAACAATTCTAGTGTACGTACGGCAATCAGACTGGTTTGCTCTGCGGGTTTTGCCAATACCGTATTGCCAGCAACGATGGCCGCAGCAACTTGGCCAATAAAAATGGCTAAGGGGAAGTTCCAAGGGCTGATACATAAGAATACGCCCCGGGCCTGCTGCGGTTGTGCGAACAGCAATTCTGCTTGATGTGCGTAGTAACGACAAAAATCGATAGCTTCTCTAACTTCCGCCACGGCATCAGACAGCACCTTGCCGGCTTCTTTTACGCATAAGGTCAGTAATTCATCGCGGTGTTGCTCCATGGCATCCGCTAAACGACGAAGCAGAGTAGCGCGTTCTTGGACGCTGGTCTTAGACCAGCTAGCAAAAGCGTGTTCGGCTTGGCTAAGCAATAGTTGCATCGCTGCCGCATCGGCGTACTGTAAATAGCCAATCACCTCTTGCAGATTAGCTGGGTTGACTACGGATACGCTATCGGCTGGGGCAGTTTGCGTGCTAAGTGCCTTGGCAAATTGCGACATTTGCTGTTGCAACGGGGTTAGGTAATTAATATCGGTTAAATCTAAACCGCGCGAGTTTAAGCGACTGCTGCCGTAGAGGTTAGCCGGCAACGGGATAGACTGATTACGCTTTTTCTGCCAGCCTTTTACTTGCTCTACCGGATCTTGCAGTAAGGATTCTACAGGGATGCTCTCGTCGATAATATTGTTTACAAAGGAGCTATTTGCCCCATTTTCTAACAATCGACGTACCAGATAGGCCAGTAAATCGGCATGCTCGCCAACGGGAGCGTAGATCCGGCACGGAATCTTTTCATTGGCAACGACTAAATCGTAAAGCGCATCGCCCATGCCATGTAAGCGTTGGAATTCAAAGCCAGTTAAATCGCCTGCCATTTCGATAATGGTCGCAACCGTATAAGCATTGTGCGTGGCAAATTGTGGATAAATGCTGTCACGGTAGCTTAACATCTTTTTAGCGCAGGCTTGATAAGACACATCTGTAGCCGGTTTGCGGCTAAATACCGGAAAATCGTCTAAGCCTTCTACTTGCGACACTTTAATTTCAGTATCCCAGTAAGCCCCTTTTACCAAACGCACCATCATTTTACGGCCGACTTTGACGGTTAATTCGCGCAGCCATTCAATGACATGGATACCACGTTTTTGATACGCTTGTACGGCCAAGCCAAATCCTTCCCAGCCATCTAATTCAGGATCGCTAAATACGGTAGCAATAATGTCTAATGACATATCCAAGCGATCTGCTTCTTCTGCGTCTACGGTAAAACCAATATTGTAGGACTTTGCCGCGAGTGCTAATTGTTTTAACCGCGGGACTAATTCGGCATGCACGCGATCTAAGTGACTAAATTCATAGCGAGGGTGAATGGCTGACAATTTCACCGAAATACCCGGGCTCTTGATAGGGCCACGGCCTTTTGCGGCAGTCCCAATAGCGTGAATGGCCCGCATATAGGCGTCAAAGTAACGATCGGCGTCGGCCATAGTACGAGCGCCTTCGCCCAGCATATCGTAAGAATAACTAAAGCCTTTGGCTTCCATCTCGGTAGCACGGTCCAGCGCTTTGTCGATAGTCGTGCCAAGAACAAATTGTGACCCCATAATTTGCATCGCATAACGAACTGCTTGGCGGATCACCGGCTCGCCCAAACGACCACAGGTGCGTTTTAGCAAACCAAATTGTTGTTTTTTCTCATCGTCAGAGTAATTCACTAATTTGCCAGTGAGTAATAATCCCCAGCTCGACATATTTACAAATACGGAACTGCTGTTACCCAAATGGGCACTCCAGTCGCCTTGTGATAGTTTATCGCGAATTAATCGATCAGCGGTGGTGGTATCAGGTACTCGTAATAGCGCTTCGGCTAAGCACATGAGTACTAAGCCTTCTTCTGTCGACAATGAAAACTCATTTAATAGCGCATCTACACCCCCTTTACCCACTTGTGCCTGCCGAATATAGAGCACTAATTGTCGGGCTCTTTCCCAAGCACGGCTACGGGTTTTTGCATCCACTTCAGCCAAAGGCAATAAAAAATCCAGTACCTGATCTTCATCGATACGGTAATGATTGCGGATAGTTTGACGAAGCGGATCGGTGGTGACCAATGAACCATTAAACAGCATAAAAGGTATCCTGAATTGAGGCTGTAGTTTGCTGCGGCATTTTAGTGAAAACCCTACAGTATAGGGTGGTTATTTTTCCAATTTAACCGTATATAATCGGGTATAAATTAACTAAAACCCGAAAAAATGCTGCCATGAACCAAAGCGTAAAAGCCAAAGCACTAGACCGTATTGACATTAGTATTCTTGATACGTTGCAAAAAGAAGGGCGAATTGCCAATGTTGATTTGGCAAAAAAAGTTAATTTAAGTGCCAGCCCCTGTATTGATAGGGTAAAGCGACTGGAAAAAGAGGGTTTTATTGAAGGGTATGGCGCTCGTTTAAACAGTGGCAAATTGGGGTATGGCACCGCCGCTTTTATCCAAGTAACGTTGGATAGAACAACCAGTGATGTTTTCGATAAGTTTAGAGAAGCGGTGGTGATGATCCCCCAAGTTGCTGAATGCCATATGGTTGCGGGTGGTTTTGATTATTTACTGAAACTGCGCTTGCCCAACATGGAAGCGTATCGTGGTATTTTGGCCCAAATTGTCGATTTGCCTGGGGTAGCACAAACCCACACTTATGTGGTGATTGAACAAGTTAAAAACGACAGGGGGCTGCCACTAAAATACCATGCTGATGCCAGCACCCCGCCTAATTGATAGGGTGTATTACATCCAACGATCACTATTGCGCCGATGCGGGATCAATTTTGGCAGCATTAAACCAAAAAGTAGACCAAACACTAAAATGGCGCCCCCTAAAACCATCGGTTGTTGCCAAAACGTGGCTTGAGTTTGCGCGAGCTCACGAGTTAAGCGCTCAGCACTTAGGCTTAGTTTAGCGAGTTCTTGCTGAGCCTGATCGCGCTCTAACGTCACTCGATTCAAATCAGTTTGTAACTGATTGGTGCTTTGCTCCAACTCCGCTAATCTGCTGCTTTGTTCTGTAAACGTGGCTTGTAACTCGCTTAACTGTGCATTTAAGCCTGGGGTAAAGCTTAATTGCTCCTTTAATACCCAGCCTGTCTTGTCTGAGTCGTATTGAATTTGGGCATAGCCATCTTGTTCGCTTAACCGAACGACACTACTACCCGCCGCTAAGGTGCCAATAATACGATACTGATTACCTGGTCCAGAATGTAAATAGACCACTAAGGCATCACTGATGAACGCGGGTGTTTGTTCGGTTTGGCTCTGTGCGGGTAACCAGAACAGCATAAGACTGACGAAAAATAACGGACGAACAGAGCTGCGAAATAAGCTAAACATAGGTATCCTGAGAGTTAATTTAAAAACACGCTCTAAAGCTTTATTGGCGATGATAGGGAGTTGTGTGGCAATTGACAAGGGCTAATAGCCAGATGTTGGCCGGCCAGTCGGAGAAATGAACATGAGCTTAGAGCTGGAATTGAAGTATTTAATTGGGGCGGCAGACGTTACGCAGTTAGCTGAATTATTGCAAGTTTATGCAACACCTACTGGCCAAGCCTCCCATACGTTACTTAATGCGTATTTTGATACTGCGGATAAATGGTTTCGCCAGCATGATATGGGGCTGCGTACACGGCAAAAACAAGGGCGTTTTGAGCAAACGATCAAATTGTCAGGCCAGCAGCACGGCGCGCTACAAATTCGTCCTGAATACAATGTGCCGTGCAATGATGAAGTGCCACAATTGGCGGCGTTTCCAAAAGAGATTTGGCCTAAAGATACTGATGTGACTGCATTACAGCAGCAGTTAATAGAATTATTTCGAACGGATTTTACTCGTCAACGCTGGTTATTGACCTTACCCGATGCGGTATTGGAAGTGGTGTACGATCACGGTGAAGTTCGCGCCGGGGTTAGGCGCCAAGCCATTTCTGAAATTGAAATTGAATTAATAGAGGGTGAAGCAGAGCAGGTGTTTAATTTAGCCGAGTTTCTACTAAAAGCATTGCCTATGCGCACAGGCTGGTTGAGTAAAGCGGCAAGGGGCTATCAGCTATTTCAAAATATCACCACCCCGCGACCTGAACCATTGGGCGAGTCAGGAGAGTTGCTCCAGCATGTGCGGTATTTACAACAGATAGAAACCTGCTTTTTACAAGAAGGTGCGCCAGAGCTGTTACTGTTAGCTGAGCAGGCGTTACAGCAGCTTGCGCGAATTTTGCAAGATGACGGGCAGCAATTGTTAGCAAGCGAAGCCAGATCCCTCGCCCGCAAATTGGCAGAGGAGGGTGGCTTAGTGTTTAATAACACGGTTTATCATCAGTTGTTGTTAATGCTTTCAAAATTATTATTAAAATCAGTATAAGGACGCTCTCATGACCGAGAATACCCCAGCTCCCGCGAATGCCTCTGCCGTGGAGACTGCCTATTGGCAGGCCAGTTTTAGTGCTGTGGCGGCTGGGCTCGAACCGCATGCACAACAGCAATTGCGTTTGCTGTTACAGGCGAGCAGTTTTATCGGTCGTACCTTGCAGCAACAGCCCGACTTGATCGCACAGTTTTGCGATAATCAGTGGCTATCGACCACGTTGGATCAAGGCTTTAATGATCCCTTGGTATCAGATGCGGCCCTCACAGAAAGTGTCGCCTTTTCATTATTAAGGCGCTATCGCAATGCCAAGTTAGCGCAAATTTTAGCGGCAGATATTTTCAAACTACAGTCTATTGAGCAGAGTTTAGAGGCTGTTTCACGCTTAGCCAACGTGCTGATAAATAGCGCATATCAATGGGCTTATCAGCAACAAGTGCAGCTTAGCGGTACACCATTAGATGAACACGGTCAGCCAATGCCTCTGTTGTTGCTAGGTATGGGAAAATTAGGCGGCGGCGAGTTAAACTTTTCATCTGATATCGATTTAATTTTTACCTATCCGGCCAATGGCGACACCGTAGGCGGTCGTAAAACGGTCGAACATCAGCAATTCTTTACCAAAGTGGGTCAAAAACTGATTGCAGCGTTGCATCAGGTCACTGCGGATGGCTTTTGTTATCGGGTGGATATGCGCTTGCGGCCATTTGGCGATAGCGGCCCTTTGGTGCTCAGTTTTGCAGCGTTTGAAGATTACTATCAAGAACAAGGGCGGGAGTGGGAGCGTTATGCCATGCTAAAAGCCCGTGTGCTTAATCCCGATCAGATCCATGCTCCCGCCTTACAATCGCTGTTAAAGCCATTTATTTACCGGCGTTATATTGATTTCTCTGCGATTGAATCGTTGCGCCGTATGAAGCAATTGATTGAGCAAGAAAATCGTCGTCGTAATCGCCGAGACAACATTAAATTAGGGGCGGGTGGCATTCGTGAAGTGGAATTTATTGTACAAACGTTGCAATTAATTCGTGGTGGCCGCATCCCGCAATTACAAGAACCCGCTATTCTAAAGGCGTTACCACAGTTAAGTGAGCATGGCTTATTAGCAACTGTCCAAGTGCAACAGTTACAAGCCGATTATTTATGGCTGCGCCAAGTAGAACAGGCACTACAAGGGATTGATGATAAGCAAACCCAAACCTTACCTGCCGATCAGCAAGGCCAACAGCAATTGTTAGTCAGTTTGGGATATCCGGACTGGCCATTATTATTATCGGCGATTGAATCGGCTATGAACCGTATTCATCAGCAGTTTAAGTTGGTGATTGAGCCTGAAGATCATATTGAACCGCAAGAATTAGGCTTAGGCAAATTACTGTGGGACAGTGACTTACCCATTACGGAACTTGCCGAGCATATCGATTGGTTAAGCGCGGTCGATGCCGAGGCATTACTTGCGCAACTACTCCTGTTTAAGCAAGATTGCCAACGGCGTTCGGTGGGGCCTCGTGGACGCGAATATCTCGCCAAATTAGTGCCACAATTGTTGCATTATTTACAACAGCAACAAGCCTCAGCAACCGTATTAACGCGTATTTTGGGCGTGTTTAAGCAAATTGTGACACGTACCGCCTATTTAGAATTACTGTTTGAAAATCCGCCAGCATTACAGCAATTAGTGTTGTTATGCTCACAAAGTGGTTGGGTTGCAGAGCAATTAGCCCGTTACCCTATGTTGCTCGATGAGTTAATTGATCCTGCGCAGTTATATCAGGTTGCGACGATTGATGATTATCGTGATCGGTTACGTTTGTATTTAATGCGTGTGCCGGAAGATGATCTTGAGTTACTGATGGAAACCTTAAGGCAGTTTAAACAAGCACAGCAATTACGGATTGCTGCAGCTGATATCAGCGGCGTGCTACCGCTTATGAAAGTAAGCGATCATTTAACGTGGTTAGCCGAAGTGATTGTGGAGCAACTGGTAAATTTGTCATGGCAGCAAATGACCGCGCGTTATGGATTGCCTGCAGGCACTACCGATCAGCATAAAGCGTTTGCCGTGATAGGTTATGGCAAGTTAGGTGGCCTAGAGCTGGGATACGGCTCTGATTTAGATTTAGTCTTTGTGCATGAGTGCCAAAGCCAAGCTGCCACCTCGGGGGAGCGTAGTATTGATTCTATGCAGTTTTACCTGAAGCTAGTGCAGCGCATTTTGCACTTAAGTACTACCCGAACCAATAGCGGTGTTTTGTATGAAATGGATACGCGGTTGCGTCCTTCGGGTAATTCAGGTTTGTTAGCAATTCATATCGCAACCTATCAACAATATTTGCTACAAGAGGCTTGGACCTGGGAGCATCAAGCGTTAGTCAGAGCAAGAATGATAGTTGGCTCCCCCGCGCTATTTGCTACGTTTGCGGCCATTCGGCAACAGGTGTTAACGCTACCACGGGAACTCAACAAGTTAAAAACCGATGTACTACAGATGCGTGAAAAATTGCGCCAACATCATGGTGTAAGCTCAGATGATGTCAAGCATCGCGTAGGCGGGATCGTTGATTTGGAATTTATTAGCCAGTATTTAGTATTAGCGTTTAGCCAGCAACACCCGGGATTATTTCAGTTTACGGATAATATTCGTATCTTAGAGGCGGCAACGGCATGTGGGTTGCTGCAGGATGCAGAGGCCAACGCCTTAATCGAGGCGTATCAGGTATTACGGGGTGTTGGACATCGTCAAACGCTAGCGCCAGCTACGATGCTCGTTGATACACGCTTACCGCACCTGCAACAACAGGTGCAAAAGTGTTGGACGCAGTGGTTTAGCATGTAAAACCAAAATGCTTGGGAGGTAGCGTGCGTTTTGCGCTTAACTCCCCGTAACAAGACAATGTTGCTTTAAAAACGGATCGTCTAAATCGGTAATCACTAATGCCCGTGATTTAGGACAAAAAAAGCCTTTTACCGGTTTTGTGAAGTCTGGGGCAACTGTAATAGCCATTTGTTGCAAGCTGTCGAGTAAAGTGCCATTGGTTTCGAAAAACTGTTTGATAACATAATCGCGCGGTAACGTCCAAAAAAGCTGCATCTGTTCTTGTTGTGCATACTCCTCCAGCGCCGTTTTAAGGGTCACGCCCTCCTGAAAGCGGCGACGAACCACTTCGCCTCGCCAAGCTGGATTTGCCGGTGACACTTGTTGCTCCCGCCGCCGCAGCATAATAATCAGTTCTTCACTCGTATCACGTAAATTCACGATGTTATTACTTTTGCTACCGCCCTGCTGAACACTGCTACGAAAATTAGCATAAAAACGGCTAAAGCCCTCGGCCGCTGCGTTCGTTTTCTCGGGATTAATCAAGAAATCAGGTTTTTTTATCAATAAAATAACCACAACGATGACCACGACGAGCAATATTAGGTTTATCAGTGTTTTCATTATGGGCTCCTGCTTTGTTAATTATACAGCGAGGGGGCGTCGGGATCGGGCCGCGTTTTAAAGCGGCGATGTAACCACATATATTGTTCTGGATGTTTTAATACCGCTTGCTCAACCCATTGATTTATTCGGGTCACATCTGCTGCGTTATCACCACTCGGAAAGTGAGTAAAGGGCGGTAAAATCTCGACTTGATAGCCTTGATAATTAGGGAGTCTTGACGTGAATATAGGCACCACCACACAGTTTGCCGCATTCGCGAACAATAGGGTACCCGTGGTGGTAGCTGTTTCGGCCACGGCAAAAAAAGGCACAAATTCGGCTTTGTTGCGGCCATAATCCTGATCAGGCAAATAAAAACAGACCTCTTGCTGGTTTAACGCGTTGATCAGGCCTTTGACATCGCGTTTGCCGATCATATATTTGTTACTACGAATGCGCCCGCGATACTGCAGGTAATCCAGTAAGGGATTATTATTTGGTCGGTAAAATCCCACGCTGGGATGGGTTAATCCAAACACGCGACCAGCTGCTTCTAAGTGCAAAAAATGTGCGGCCAGTAACAATACCCCTTTGCCTTCAGCAATAGCGTTTTGTAAGTGTTCATGGCCTTTAAAGTGGGCTAAACGACGTACTCGCCAAGTTGGCCACCACCAAGCAATGACCGTTTCAAACATGGCTTTGCCCGTTTCAGCAGCATTTTGCCAAAGCAAATCTTCTCGTTCTGCGGCACTTTTTTCCGGAAAGCATAACAGCAAATTACGTCTGGCAACTTTTTGACGAGACTTGAGCGTTTTAAATAATACGTGGCCTAATTTTGCCCCCAGGCCCATCAATACCCGATAAGGCAGCCAACTGATCAGATACAATAATGCCGCCCCAAGCCATAACAGCCAATATTGAGGTAATAAAAAACGCCAACTAAAACGGGGAGCAGTAACCACAGTAAAACACCCAAAAATACACGTGCAGGTATTGTAACGAAAAAACGCGCGGAGGAAAGTGATTTGGCTTAGTGGTTAAACCACTGACGCAAATAGAGGTATACCGTAGCACGATATACCTCGTCGAGATTAGTTGGTGAGCGCGCTATTGATGGCCAGCAGATCGGTTTCTGACAAATTACCTGCCGCTTGTTTTAATTGCAGCTGCGCAATAATGTAATCATAGCGTGCGCCTGATAAATTACGCTGTGCATCAAACAAGTTCCGCGTGCTGAGTAATACATCAACGATGGTACGAGTGCCGACTTCAAATCCAGCTTCGGTAGCTTGTAAGGCGCTTTGCGCTGAAATAACAGCTTGCTCTAACGCGCGAATTTGCGACATTTGTGAATTCACATTATTAAACGAGCTGCGAATTTGTCTAACCACAGAGCGATGGCTTTGCTCCAATGCCTGGCTTACTTCAACGTAATTTGCTTGCGCCACACGCACACTGGCTTCAATGCCGCCGCCACTGTAAATGGGTACAGATAGGTTTATGCCAATGGAGCTGGAGTCGGCGCGGTCAAAGCCAGATACTTTATCTACACCTAGGTTTGCCGTAGCATCCAGTGTCGGTAAGTGACCTGATTTTGCCAGATCAATATCTAACGATGAGACATCCAGGGCAATACGCTGCGCTTTTAATACCAAATTATTCTGTTCAGCAATACTTAACCACTCTGTAGCGGCCTCTGGCACAGGACGTGAGGCTGAAAACTTGTCGGTATTCAATTGCGCTACTTCAGCATGGTAAATACCGGTGATTTCGCGCAGTGCTTCACGGGCATTTTCTAAATCATTTTCGCTACGAATTTCCCGCGCCACTACGCTGTCAAATTGGGCTTGTGCTTCATGTACATCGGTGATGGCAGTTAAACCAACGGCAAAACGTTGCTTAGTTTGCTCTAATTGCCGTTCAACTGAACGTTTTTCAGCGGCCACAAAGGTGAGGTTGTCGCTAGCGCGTAATACGTTAAAATAGGCCGTGGTAACGCGTAAAATCAGATCTTGCACTTCAACGTCATAAATCGTTTGGCTTTGCAGCGCCACTTTTTCAGCGCGGGTTAAATTTTGCCAATTCGACCAATTGAACAATGATTGACGAGCTTGTACGCCAGCGCCAACAGAATTTGCACCGCTAAAGCGCAGATTGTCACGACTGGCACGGCTAACATCGGCGCCAAAGGTCACGCTTGGCAGTAAACTTGCTTTTGAAACGTCTATACGGGCGCTAGCGGCATCACGATTTGCCGCGGCACGTTGGACGATAGGATCTTTTTGGGTAGCTAATTGATAGATGGTTTGTAAATCTTCAGCCTGCAAATTTAAGCTGAACAAACTTAAGGACGAGAGCATTAAGGTGCTCAATAAGGTTTTTTTCATAGTAATAAATCCTGGCTGAATAAGGAAACTGCCCAAATGATAACCTGTTAAAGTAAACTAGGTAACGATTAAACCGTAAAGTTACCCTGAAGAGTGTAACAAAATGTGAGGGCGCTGATGTCGCAATTCAAGGTAGACCATTATCCATCTTTTCAAGCCAATGATCTGGATATTATCGATAAAACCACGGTTTTTCAGGGTTTCTTTCGGATCGAGCGTTGGCAGCTTCGCCATAAGTGCTTTGATGGGAGCTGGAGCAAGCCCATGGTAAGGGAAGTGTTTGAGCGCGGTCAAGCTGCCGTTGTCTTACCTTATAATCCACACACCGACGAGGTGGTATTAGTTGAGCAATTTCGTGTAGGGGCGGTTACCCATGGTCAAAGCCCTTGGTTACTGGAAGCCATTGCTGGGGTGATTGACGCCGGACAAAGTGCCGAAGACACCGCCATTCGTGAAGCGCAAGAAGAAGCCGGTTTACACTTATCTGAGCTATGGCCAATGCTAAGTTACTTTTCAAGTCCAGGCGGTAGCACAGAGCGAATCAGCTTATATCTTGGGCGCTTAACCGAACCGGCAACAGGGGGGATCTTTGGCTTAGCCAGCGAGCATGAGGATATAAAAATGCATGTCATGTCACGGCAAACAGCCATGCAGCTATTGGCTGCACAACAAATTGACAACGCCGCGACCGTTATTGCACTACAATGGTTGGCATTAAATTTATCTCAGGTACAACAGCGTTGGGGAGAGCATGTTGCGTAAAGCGCCTTACATACCCAAATTGCCGGATTTTTTAAGTTTATGCGAACGTAATTATGCGGCCTTGTACCATTTGTTACCGAGTAGTACGACAGTGGGAGCCAGTGCCTTAATACAATTAACTGCGCATGATATTTACCGTGTGACGATTCTTGAAGCGGCGCCGTTTACCACGCGCGTAAAAATTGAATTAAGCAGTGGCCAACAGCACTTTTTTCAGCCCAGTTTTGATGTGCAATTGTATCATGATGCGCGATTAGCCGAAGTGGTGCGGGCACAACAACAATGGCGCTTTATTGGGGTGTATCCTTATCCCAATAATACGATGTCACAGCCCGATGAAAAACGGCAAATTAATTTGTTATTGCGTGATTGGTTAAATCTCTGTTCGCGCCAAGGGTATTGTGCGGAGCCCGTTGTATTATGAAGGTGATCCTGCCTGAACAGCCTTGTTATCGTATAGTACAAATCACCGATTGCCATCTGCTCGCTGAGATAGATGGCGTCTATCAAGGGTGCCAGCCTGCGGTGCATTTGCAGCAAGTTGTCACGCATTTACAGCACTCATTGCCTGATGCCGTAGTGTTAACCGGCGATCTTACGCAAGATCATAGCTGCGCGAGTTATCAATTATTAGCCGATATCTTGGCCCCACTGACGTGTCCTGTGTTGTTATTGCCTGGTAATCATGATGATATTGATGAACTTCAGGCGTTGGCTGCGCGCACCACGCTGCAATTATGCGAAGCGTTAGTGTTAGCGCCTTGGCAGGTGTTTTTGCTTAACAGCAAAGGTGCTACACCCTCTGGTAGTTTTGCCTTGCATAAACAGGTGGCGTTACAGCAACAATTCGCGCAGAGCACTCAGGCTTATTTTTGGTTGTTTATGCATCATCATCCCCAGCCGTTAGGCTGTTTTATTGATAAGCATGGGTTAATTGATCGCAGTGCATTTTGGGCGCTGGTTGATACAGAAACGCGGATCAAAGGCATAGGGCATGGCCATGCTCATCTAGCGTATCATACGTCTTATGCTGGTCGAAAAATCGTAGGCTGCCCTGCCAGTTCAGTCCAGTTTTTAGCCACTGACGACTGGCAAACCGTTAATGCTGGGGCACAATGGTGCGAGTGGCTATTTTCTGCCGATGGAGAGGTCAGTTGGTCGTTTCGTCACTTCGCGCAGAGTCAGTAAGCGTGTAGTGCGTTGATGGGTAAGCTAAAATAGCTCAGGCCTCTAGTATGCTGCCTTTAGCATGTTGCCTTTAGAATAGTGGGGGGGCACTAAACGCACAGGTGTAATTCAGGGTGGGCTTAACGTAACGCCTAACCGTTTTTTAGGATAGAATACGGCATTATAATACAAGAGCATGTAGAGCGTTTTATGCAAGAAGTACTTTATTTACATGGCTTTGCCAGTTCTAGTCGTTCCGAAAAAGCCTTACTGACGCAGGCCTTTTTTAAGCAGCATCCGTCGATACGGCTGCGTGCATTAGATCTCCCCTATACCCCTGACGAGGCGATGGCCGCCTTGGAGCACGCCTTAGATGCACCGCCACACGCCATTATAGGGAGTTCGCTAGGCGGGTTTTTAGCCACAGTACTCGCCGAGCGATTGGGTTGTCGAGCCTGTTTAATTAATCCCGCCGTTGCCCCCCACAAGGTACTAGCAAACTATGTCGGGGAATACCATCATCCGGTATTACAGCAACGTTACCAGGTACAGCCTGCACATATGCAACAGTTGGAACACCTGATGCCAACCCAATTACGCGATCCTTCACGCTATCTTGTGTTACTGCAAACTGGGGATGAGGTATTAGATTATCGACAAGCTGTACAGTATTATCATGGTGCACAAATACAGGTGATACCGGGCGGTGATCATAGTTTTGTCGGATTTGAGCACTATTTGCCGCAAATAGCTGAATTTTGTCTACATACTTAGCTATGCCACGCCCTTATCTTACGATAAAGTGGTTAACTTATGATTCAATCTGGCACATGACATTGCGAACGATGCCCAGCCAAACAGGAAGCAATATTTTCGTATGACTGAACAACTCTATAATGCCGAATCGATCGAGGTACTTACCGGTTTAGAGCCGGTACAACGCCGTCCTGGAATGTATACCGATACCACACGGCCCAACCATTTAGCGCAGGAAGTTATCGATAACAGTGTGGATGAAGCACTGGCTGGACACGCTGATCTGGTACAGGTGATTTTGCATGATGATCAGTCCATTGAAGTTATTGATAATGGCCGTGGGATGCCCGTTGATATTCACCCGGAAGAGGGCGTTTCGGGAGTAGAATTGATTATGTGTCGCCTGCACGCGGGCGGAAAGTTTTCCAATAAAAATTATCAATTCTCAGGTGGTTTGCACGGCGTAGGTATTTCCGTGGTAAACGCATTATCCAGCCGGGTAGATGTCAGTATTCGACGAGATGGGCAAGTGTATGAAATTGCTTTTGAACACGGCAATAAAGTGTCCGATCTGGTGGTTACCGGCACGGTAGGTAAACGCAATACCGGCACGCGAGTGCGCTTTTGGCCAACGCCATCATATTTCGATTCACCAAAATTCTCAGTAAGCCGCTTGGTGCATGTGTTAAAAGCCAAAGCGGTGCTTTGCCCTGGTTTGACAGTAAAGTTTGATGACAAAGTCAATCAACAACAATACCAATGGTGTTACGAAGCCGGCATTAAAGATTATCTGGCGGAAGCGGTGCAACAATTAATCGCTTTACCTGAGCAGCCTTTTGTTGGGCAGTTTTCAGCCAGTATTGAAGCGGTGGAATGGGCTTTGCTATGGTTGCCCGAAGGCGGAGAATTAGTGACTGAAAGTTACGTCAATCTCATTCCTACTGCGCAAGGCGGTACCCATGTTAATGGCTTGCGTCAGGGACTCTTAGAGGCAATGCGTGATTTTTGTGAATTTAGAAATCTGTTACCTCGTGGCATAAAATTGTCGGCTGAAGATATATGGGATCGCTGTGCCTATGTGCTGTCGTTGAAAATGCAAGATCCTCAATTTGCTGGCCAGACGAAAGAGCGTTTATCGTCACGTCAATCAGCAGCCTTTGTCAGTGGTATTGTTAAAGATGCCTTTAGTTTATGGCTGAACGAACATACTGATATTGCGGTCGCCCTGGCCGATTTTTGCATTAATAATGCGCAAAAACGTTTGAAAGCCGCAAAAAAAGTGGTGCGGAAGAAGATCACCTCTGGGCCAGCGTTACCGGGTAAATTAGCCGACTGTTCTGCGCAAGATTTAGCGCGTACCGAGTTGTTTTTGGTGGAAGGTGACTCAGCAGGTGGCTCGGCTAAACAAGCACGCGATCGTGAGTTTCAAGCGGTAATGCCGTTACGTGGAAAAATTTTAAATACCTGGGAAGTTGAATCAGGACAAATTTTAGCCTCACAAGAGGTGCATGATATTTCGGTGGCAATTGGTATCGATCCTGATTCCAGTGATTTGTCAGGTCTACGATATGGCAAGGTGTGTATTCTGGCCGACGCCGATTCAGACGGCTTGCACATCGCAACCTTGCTCTGTGCACTCTTTATGCGGCATTTCCGCCATTTAGTGGAGCAAGGGCATGTGTATGTCGCCATGCCGCCGTTATACCGTATCGATATTGGCAAAGATGTTTATTATGCCCTTGATGAAGAAGAGAAAAATGGTATTCTCGATCGTATAGAGGCCGAAAAGAAGCGGGGTAAAGTAAACGTACAACGCTTTAAAGGGCTGGGCGAAATGAACCCTCTGCAATTGCGTGAAACCACCATGGATCCCAATACCCGTCGTCTGGTGCAATTAACCATTGATGATGTTGCCCAAACCATGGAGTTAATGGATATGTTGTTGGCCAAAAAGCGCGCGACAGATCGGCGTGATTGGCTGGAATTAAAAGGTGATCGTGCCATTATCGCTTAAAGTGTCGCGTGTTTCACGTTATTACAGGAGGTTGCATGTACAAACTGCTGATATTACTACTATGGGTGCTAAGTAGTTGCTGTCAGGCTGCCACTGTGCCACCGAATACCCCAGAGTGGCTGCAGCAGGTTGCCGCAAAGAAGCATCAAGCCCCCGAGCAAATGTTAGCGTTAATGGCAGAGAATCAGGCGCAATTTGCTGATTTGGCACCAGAGGTGCAAGCGTATTGGTTGAATCAACAAGCTGCGATGTTAAGTTATTTGGGGCGTTTTCAAGAGCAGCAAGCGCTAGCACAGCAAGGATTATCCTTGGTTGGTGATAATGCTGCGGCTTTAAAAGCAGAACTCTTGTTTGAGTTTGGCTATGCTCGCGAAATGCAATTGGCCTTAACCGAAGCGTTAGGCTGGTATCAGCAGGGGCTGGCCTTGGCGATTGACATTGCCAATCAACCCTTACAGGTTCGCGGTATGGTCAATATTGCAGCGATAGATTCGCTGCAAAATCGCGATCAACAGGCTTTGGAAACGTTAAAGCAGGCCTACACCTTGGCCGAACAGCTGCAGGATCAAGAGCTACTGGCTGATGTTAATGCCCAGCTTGGCTTGATGTATTCTGCTTTAGCCTATGAACAAGAAGCCCAAGTATTTTTAGAACAAGCATTGGCGATATATGAAGCCTTGGGTTGGCAAAAAAATCGCATCTCGGTGTTGTACAATTTAGCCAGAAATTATAGTTATTTAGAAAACTATGAACTGGCGATGCAAAATTTTGATCGCATGTTGCAGTCGGCGTTGGCGGAGCAAGATGTGCTTAACTTGTATTATGCGTACAGTGGTTTGGCGATTACCAGCAATGAAATGGATCGGCCGCAAGTGGCGCTAAATTACATGCAAAAAGCTGAAGACTATTTAGCCGTTATTCAATCTGATTATTATTTAGCAGGCCATCACTATGAAAAGGCGCTAATTTTTCAAAAGCTACAACAAAATGCGCAAGCGGTTCAGCAATTACTATTAGCCGAAGAGTTTTTCCAAAAACTTAAAGACAATGAATCTGGCAATATGTTGCTGGCGCTGCGATTGCTCAAAGCCGAATTATTGGCTGAGCAAGGGCAATATGAGCGCGCATATACACACCTAATGGATTTTGTGCGGGCATTTCAGCAGTTACGTGATAAAGAAAATGAGCTTGAGCTGGAAAAAATGCGCATGACCTTTGACGCTGAGCGTGATGCGGTGCGGCAAAGTTTGGTGGAACAAGAGAATCAATTAAACGTGTTACGCGCAGTGGAAAGTGCGCATAAAAAACAAATTCAGGGGATGTGGTTGGGTTTTATATTGGTTTTAGGGATTATCGTCTTCATCGCGCTGACAATTTTTTCGGCGAAGAAACGCGCCCAATCGCTTGTACCCACTTCGCAACAACAGGATAAGGCATGACAGAGACCGTACTTTTGGCGGATGGCACCGAACAACTGCCATTGCGCCGCTTTACCGAAGACGCGTATTTAAATTATTCCATGTACGTGATTATGGACCGGGCACTGCCTCACATTGGGGATGGGTTAAAACCGGTACAGCGGCGCATTATTTATGCGATGTCAGAGCTGGGCTTGTCGCATTTAGCCAAGTTTAAAAAATCAGCGCGTACTGTGGGTGATGTGTTAGGTAAGTTTCATCCCCATGGTGACTCTGCCTGTTATGAAGCCATGGTGCTTATGGCACAGCCTTTCTCTTACCGCTATCCTCTGGTCGATGGTCAGGGAAACTGGGGTGCACCAGATGATCCGAAATCCTTTGCGGCAATGCGTTATACCGAAGCTAAACTATCGCGTTTTAGTGAGGTGTTGTTATCAGAGTTAGGATCAGGCACCACAGATTGGGTACCAAACTTTGATGGCACCTTAGAGGAACCTAAAGTGCTGCCCGCCCGTTTACCGCATATTTTGTTAAATGGTATCACTGGGATTGCCGTGGGGATGGCCACCGATATTCCACCCCATAACGTGCGTGAAGTTGTTAATGCGTGTACGGCACTATTAGATAATCCGCACGCCACCGTGGCCGACCTACTACACCATGTGCAAGGACCGGATTACCCTACCGATGCTGAAATTATCTCATCGGCTGCCGACATCGCCGCGGTGTATAACACGGGGCGTGGTAGCATAAAAATGCGGGCGGTATACCAACAAGAAGAGGGTGACATTGTTATCACCGCGCTACCGCATCAAACTTCTGGTGCCAAAGTGCTGGAGCAAATTGCTGCACAAATGCAGGCTAAAAAATTGCCTATGGTCACCGATTTGCGTGATGAGTCTGATCATGAAAACCCTACCCGTATCGTGATTGTGCCGCGTTCAAATCGAATTGATGTAGAACAATTAATGCAACATTTGTTTGCGACAACCGATTTAGAGAAAAGCTACCGGGTAAACCTAAATATTCTAGGGATGGATCATCGTCCACGTGTGCGCAATTTACTGGAAATATTAACGGAGTGGTTAAGCTTCCGCCGCGACACGGTGCGCCGTCGCTTGCAGTATCGGTTAGATAAAGTGCTCGATCGTTTGCATGTATTAGAAGGCTTATTAATTGCCTTTTTGAACATCGACGATGTTATTCGGATCATTCGTACTTTTGATGAACCTAAACCGGAGTTGATGGCGTTTTTTGGGATCACCGAGCGCCAAGCTGAAGCCATTTTAGAATTAAAATTACGGCATTTAGCCAAACTAGAAGAAACCAAGATCCGTGGTGAGCAAGACGAATTAAGTAAAGAACGCGATAAATTACAAGCCATTTTAGGCTCTGAGAAAAAACTCACTAAGCTGATCCGCGATGAATTAGTGGCCGATGCGCAAAAATACGGTGATGATCGCAGAAGTCCTATTGTACAACGTGAAGAAGCCAAAGCACTGACTGAGAAAGAGTTATTACCGAGTGAAGCGGTCAGTGTTGTATTGTCTGAGAAAGGCTGGGTGCGTTGTGCTAAAGGGCATGATGTTGATGGTAATTCGTTAAGTTATAAAGCGGGCGATGCCTTTAAAGCGTTGGCAAAAGGTCGTTCTAATCAGCAGGCGGTGTTTCTGGATTCCTCTGGGCGATGTTATGCTACTGAAGCGCATGAGCTCCCTTCTGCGCGAGGCCAAGGTGAGCCATTAAGTGGTCGTTTCACTATTGTAGCCGGTGAAACCGTTGAGCACGTTTTGATGGCGGATGAACAACAAACCCTGCTACTGGCTTCTGATGCTGGTTACGGTTTTGTCACCGAGTTTAACGATTTACTCAGCCGTAACAAAGCTGGTAAGGCACTGTTAAGCTTACCGGTAGGCGCCAAAGTGCTGCCACCTGTGCCGGTTCCTACGCCTGAGACCGACTGGTTATTATGTATCTCTAATGAAGGGCGGATGTTAATGTTCCCTGTGGCCGAGCTGCCAAAACTCAGCAAAGGCAAAGGCAATAAACTGATGTCTATTCTTGGAGCGCGGGCGGCAAGCCGTGAAGAGTATGTCTGTTTGTTAGCCGTGATACCGCAGGATGGCCATGTTACGCTTGTTGCAGGCAAGCGTAAACTCAGTTTAAAAATGGCCGATTTGCAGCATTATCAAGGTGAACGTGGCCGACGCGGGAACAAGCTGCCGCGTGGCTTGCAACGCATTGACGAAATTATTGTTAATGGGCACAGTGATCAAACCAGCCCTGTTTCAGAATAGCGCTATACTAATACCTTGGTTAGCAAACCCACCAATAGGTGGGTTTCTTTTATGATGTCGGCTCAGCAGGGTTTAGCCCGTTTCACAACGCGTGTGCGGTTAAAATACTGAGTCCACCCAAGCTTGCAAGGGGCGGTTTGTGATAGCGGTTTTGCGTTTAATCTTATTAGTGGTTTTTTTTATTTTCAGTACTGTCGCGGGATTGCTGGTCTGTTTATTCCGTCCGTTTCATCCCAACAATGTACCGCTGTTTAGCAAATGGTATGGCAGCGTATCGCGGATATTGGGCATTGAGGTAGAGATCCGTCGCGATCCCGCTATTATTCATGGTGAGCCCTATGTGTTTATTGCCAATCATCAAAATAATCTAGATTTATTTACGCTCAGTGGCTCAGTATTACCTCGTACTGTAACGATTGGTAAAAAAAGCCTGAAATACATTCCTTTTTTTGGCCAGTTATATTGGTTAAGCGGTAACTTGCTTATTGATCGTGACGATAAAACTAAAGCCCTAAACACCATGCTAGCGGCAGCTGAACGTATTGCCAACGATAAAATATCAGTATGGATGTTTCCTGAAGGAACGCGTAGCTATGGTCGTGGGCTACTGCCTTTTAAAATGGGTGCTTTTCATATTGCCATTGAAGCTAATGTGCCGTTAATTCCCGTGTGTATGAGTAGCACACATCAACAGTTCAAGTTAAATCGATGGAATAACGGCAAAGTGATTATTCAGATGCAGGCGCCGGTGGCCTTGTCCAAAGAGGACAACTTGCGGCAGTTTGCGAAAAATATTCGCCAGCAAATGGCTGAGCAAATACAACGTCTTGATGCCGAGCTAGGTAACGACTACACTGCGCAACAAACACAGCCAACAGAGTGATACTATGGAAAACTGGAAAGAATTTACTGACGAAACCATCTCGGCCTTATTAGAAGATGGCAGCGATCCGGATGCACTTTATACGATTGAACACCACTTTTACGACAAAGACTTTAATAAACTAGAAAAACTGGCTGTAGAGCTGTTTAAATTAGGTTATGAAGTTACCGATGCCGAAGAGGTGGAATTTGAAGATGGTGCGAATGCTTGGGTGTTTGATGCCATCTGTGAACAATCGCTAGATGGCGTTGCCATTACGGCCGATGCCATTAAATTGGAAGCCTTAGCCAAAAAGCATCACGTAGAATACGATGGCTGGGGGACCTATTTTGAAGGCGACGAAGACGGCGAAGATTGGGAAGAAGACGACGCCGAAGAGTAACCGATTAAGCCGACTCAAGCCGGAGCGATTGGCGCCGCACCGGCCTTATTCATGTTGCCGATAGTGGGTGCCATCAGTTTTGTGCACCTGCTAAATGATCTGATCCAAGCCGTGTTACCGGCAATCTATCCGCTGTTAAAAATACAGTATGCGTTAAGTTTTACGCAGCTGGGTCTGATCACGCTGGTATTCCAGTTAACCGCGTCGTTATTACAACCTGCCGTAGGGTTTTATACCGACAAATACCCGAAACCAGCATTATTGCCAATGGGGATGGGGTTTACCTTACTGGGGTTACTGCTGCTTGCCATCGTCAACAGCTTTCCGTTATTACTGTTAGCTTCAGCGCTCATTGGTTTAGGTTCTTCCACCTTTCATCCAGAAGCGTCTCGCGTGGCGAGGATGGCATCTGGCGGCCGTTTTGGTTTGGCGCAGTCTTGTTTTCAAGTGGGTGGCAATGCGGGCTCAGCATTAGGGCCTTTACTTGCCGCGCTGATTATCATACCGCGTGGTCAAGGCAGTATCGCCTGGTTTTGTCTGTTTGCTATCGTTGGCATTATCGTGCTACTGCGCGTGCGTCGTTGGGTGGTTAGTCGTCAAGCGATGGGGCATGTGCGCAAAAATGCGCAGGGCAACAGTGGATTATCGACAAAACAAATACGCCAAGCCTTGCTGGTCCTGGCGTTACTCGTATTTTCAAAATACGTGTATATGGCAGGCCTAAGTAACTACTACACGTTTTATCTCATCGAAAAGTTTCAGGTATCGATAGCTCATTCGCAGCTATTTTTATTCTTATTTCTGGCGGCTGTGGCAATAGGAACCTTGATTGGTGGACCAATTGGTGACCGTATTGGTCGTAAGCAGGTCATTTGGGTGTCTATTTTAGGTGCCGCGCCGCTGGCATTACTCTTACCCTATGCCAATTTATATTGGACGGCTGTGCTAACCGTACTGATTGGTATCGTTTTATCGTCTGCCTTCTCGGCAATTATCGTGTTTGCACAAGACTTGGTTCCCAGCAAAATTGGGATGATTTCAGGTGTTTTTTATGGCCTGATGTTTGGCATTAGTGGTATTGCAGCAGCAGGATTAGGCGCACTGGCCGATGCGACTAGCATCACCCAAATGTTCAAGTTTTGCGCATGGTTTCCATTGCTAGGCATGTTGGCACTGTTTTTACCTCGAGTGCAGCAGGCGCCATAAGATAATTATTTATGGCGCCATGTCGCCGGACACTGGCCTTTAGGCGTTATTCGCCGCCTCCAAGCCGGTTAAGTAAGCGGTCTCTCACCTGATCTTGTAGGTTGCCCATTTTGGCGTTAACCAATTCTTCCAGTTTGGCTTCAAGAGCCTTACTATCTGTCTCTTGCTGTTGTAACAACGTTAGCCATTCTTGTTGCGGACCCAGTTGTTGCGCTAAGCGGTTATCTAACTCGGTGCGGAGTTGGCGTTGCAATGTTGCTATTTTTTGCTTCGCTTCACCCAGCAAGGCATCGCCCAGCATCCGATCTAGGGAAGAGCGTATTGTCACCTTAGGATTGCTAATGACGCCCTCTGCTAACACATCAAACGGGATCTGGCTTTGCTGATTTAGCAGGTTGACCAGCGGATCGAGGTACCGATTGCCGGTTTTCTCAAAGTTGGCATTTTTTAACAGCACTTTGGCTTGCTGTTTTAACTGATCGTCAGTGAGTGTTAAAGAACCATTGGCACTAAATAAGCCTGCTAATAGCGTAAGGGCTTGTTGCTCGCGGCCAATGGTGAGTTTATCTAATGCCATTCCGTCTAACTGCCAGCTAAGATTGGTGATCATCTGTTCTAAAATTGCAAAGTCGCCGTTTAGCGTAAAGGTATTGAGCTTGGGTAAGCCGGCAACATCCAGCGCAAACCGCGTCGCAGCGTTATTAATCAATTGATGCTGAGTGGTAATATCTTGCATGGTAATCGTGCTTTCGGTGCCCGCTAATAGCAAATGCAGCTTGGCGTTTTTCACCCAAAAGTCGGGATAAGGTTGGTTAGGATCCAGTGGCTTGGCCGGTGCTGGCTCGCCTTCTTGTTGTAGATAGGGTTTGGCTAATTGATAGAGCGCTTCCAATTTTTGAATTTCCCGCGCCCAAATATCGCCTAACAGGATTTGAAAAATAGGGGCCAGACCGCCATCTTGAATATTGGCTAACTGTTGTAATTGTTGCCAATCTGCTGACGCTGCGTTGCGCACGGCCGCGACGTGTTCGCTTAGTGCTGTGCGACTCTGCACAAAACCTTGCTGTAATTCACGCAGTTTGTCGCGCTCAGTCCGAAGTTGTTGTTGCAGCGCGTTAAGTTGTTGGGTTTTCGCCGCTAAGTCGTTAGCATCATTGATTCGACCTTCGGTTAAGGTTTTTATATTAGTTTGAAATTCAGCGAGTGTTTCGGCAGTTGGCAATTGTTGGCGCAACGCACTAAACTGTTGCTGTTGCTCGCTAACAAAGTGTTTTAAGCGCTCGCCTTGTTGCAGCGTTTGCAAATTGGCACGGGCAAGAATGGCATCGGCAGTTGGAATATCGACTTGCAGCAACGAGGCGAGATCGAGTGCATTGTCGTTCGGTTGTGGTACACGATATACCTGACCAGGTTGTTGCCGTTTACTGCCATAAGCCAGTTCAGAGATCTCAAGCGTTTCAACAATATAATATCCTTTTAAGGCTGGCCAAGGATCAACCTGCGCGTAAGCCATGGCAAAACTTAGGCTGTTATAGTCAGGCTTTGCAGGATCGGTTAATTGCAGTGTATTAATTTGTAGTGATACAGGCAATAATCGTAACGAGACACTATCGATGTTCACTTCTGCGCCGGTAATGTTTTCTAGCTCACTAATCATGACCTTTTTGATCAGCGTATTGGCCAGTAACCAGCTAATCAGTAGCAGTGTTATGAGGCTAACCGGAATAAGCCAGAGAAGTTTTTTCATAAAATATCCTTATCTAAAAAGGCGTCGCCCAAGGCGTATTAAGGTTTATCGATGACCGCTCACAGGACGGTATGTGGAAAAGTTTATTATCATCCTATGTCTAGCGAAGCAAAACCCGAGTGACTAGCACGTTTTTCGTTTTGCAATCGCTTAAGAGTGTAAAGCAAAGCGCTATCGCATACTAAGCTATTTGGCTGACAGAGCCTGATTAAGTTCCAATTAACGGCCGTTGCGACCAATAACGGCTGTGTGCGGTGAAACCGCATGTAACGTCAGCGCGTAATGATTATGCTAAACGCACAGTATTAAATGTGATAAAGGATAGAATAGGCATGCGAATAATTGGGTTGTGTTTAGGGGTATTTTTAGTCGGGTGCCAGCCAAAAACCGTTACCGAACCTACGGTTGCCAGAGAGTTAGCCTGGATTGATGCCCGTAGTGCGCAACAAGCACTGGCAGGGGGCGAACTAACCAGTGAGCAATTGGTAAACCATTACTTAACGCAAATTGCCAAGCACAATACGCAGGGGCATCAACTCAGAGCAATAGTGGATGTGAATGACGATGCCTTAGTGCAAGCCCGTATGCTGGACAAAGAGCGTGCAGCTGGGCAAATTCGCTCGTCCTTGCACGGTTTACCTGTGGTGTTAAAAGCCAATATTGCTACGGCAGATCAGTTACCAACAACGGCGGGGGCGTTGGCATTAAAAGGGCATTTAACTACCGAAGACGCCGAGCTGGTAAAACAATTACGTGCGGCCGGTGCGATTATCCTAGCTAAAACCAATTTATCCGAGTGGGCTAACTTTCGGGGCGAAAACTCCGCCAGTGGTTGGTCAGCCTTGGGTGAACAAACACGCAATCCTCATTTACTCACACATACGCCTTGTGGCTCTAGCTCTGGATCAGGTGTTGCAGTGGCCGCTGATTTCGCACTATTGGCTGTGGGCACCGAGACTGATGGCTCTATTATGTGCCCTTCGGCAATTAATGGCATAGTGGGCATTAAACCTACTCGAGGTGCGGTATCTGGTGAGGGAATTATTCCTATTGCCAGTGCGCAAGATATTGCCGGCCCCATGGCGCGGCGGGTATATGATGCCGCGTTATTGCTCGAAACCATGTTAACCCCGCAAGCGCGCCAGCAAATTCCTGCCTCGTTAACGGCGGCGGCATTGCAACCGGCTAATGGCGGAAAAGTGTTATTGGTTCGGGCATACGATGAGCGTGAGCCGGCGTTAGTCAATATGTTAGACAACACAGCTATGGCGTTACGCGCTGCAGGTATTGAGGTTGTTGAAACACAGAGCTGGAGTTTACCTGCAGAATTGTATCAGGCGGAATTCTCAGTACTGATTTACGAGTTTGCGCGAGATTTACAGCAATGGTTAACGCGTTATCAGGTGGCTGAGTCTGTTAATACGATTCAGAAAATCGTCGATTTTAACCAAGAGCAAGGCACTGCAGCGTTAGCCTTTTATGGGCAAGAATATTTGGTACAAGCCGCTGCGGTAGATGTGACCGCACAGCAAGCTGACTATCAACAAGCGTTAACGCAAAGCCGCACCTTAGCAGAGGGGGCATTAAATAAGTATTTACAGCACGGCTACAGTGCTATAATTTTACCTTCGTATGGCCCTGCTTGGCCGATTGATCATGTTAATGGTGATCAATTTAACTTCGGCACCTCTACTGCCGCTGCTGTGGCGGGATATCCGTCGATCACGGTGCCCGGAGGCGCAACAGGGGTGTTACCGCTTGGCATTAGTGTAGTGGGTTTGCCTTGGTCAGAACCCGAGTTGATCCGTCTTGCCGCCTTGCTGGAGCAACAGCTAGCGGCGTATCGGCGTCCTGAATTTAAAGCAGCCTTGGACCTACAGGCGACAGTAGAATAAAAACTTGACTCTGGTGTAACGCCAGAGTCGATAATAATTGTGTTATTGAATTCTTATTTTGGAATAAACACCTTAGATGTTAAGCACTCTGGTAAAGCGCCAAAAAATCTGGACAGTGCCGCTGTTAATCAGCCTGGCATTTTCTTGGTGCTTGTTGCTTTGCCAAAATCTGGCGCAGGCTGCGCCTGCATCAATCGATAGTCTGCAGAGCAGCCAAACAACGACAACACCGTCCTGTCATAGCCAGCAGCCGACTGTACTTGAGCATCAGGTTGAGTCAAAAGGGGAGTTCACACACCTTTTGATAACAGAACATTGCAGTGGATGTGATAATCAAGCTGCAACCCCCGACGCCATTAGCTTAGCCATGGTTGGCCTATTAGTGAGCTGGGCGAGTTTGCCCGACGCTATAATCCCTGCTAGCACTATACCGGTTATTGCCTTAACCACACCGCCACCCCGAACCGCTGTTCCGCTGTATTTAGCAAAAAATCTGCTGTTAATTTAACCCTTTACTTTTCTCTCTCGTTCCGGTGTTGCAGCCGGTCTTTTGGGTTTTGTATAAAGGGTTTCTGTGTTATGCGTAATATTATTTCTGGTTCTATCGCTGCGCCAACGCCAGCGAGCAGTTGGTGTTATCGTCCGCATGTTGCTAGGTTTGCTTTGCTTTGTGCAGTGTTGTTACCACTTAGCGTCGCAGTAACTGCCGCGGCACAGCCGCATGGTCACGATCATGATCACAATCATGGACATAATAATGCGCAGGCGCACGGCCACAACCCTGTGCAGATACAGAATAATGCGGTAAGTCGCGAACAAGCGGATCCGTTGGCAGCATTACAACCCACACAGCAATATACCTGTTCTATGCATCCACAGATCCGGTTTAGTGATCCGAACGAACGCTGCCCGATCTGTGGTATGGCACTGATCCCGGTTGCCGCCGAAGATAATGTTGCCGGTAGTGAACAGCAGGTAGAACTGCGCTTAAGCCCCCGAGCCGCCGCTCTGTTGCAAACCGCAGTGATGCCGGTACGGCAGGCTGCCAGTACTCAGCGCTTCAATTTACCGGGTACGCTAGTGGCCGATCAAAGCCGAGTACAAACGATCAGCGCCTGGACCAATGGTCGCATCGAACAGGCGTATGTTAACCGCACGGCGCAGCAGGTACAGGCCGGTGAGCCGATGCTGGAAATTTTTAGCCCTGAGCTGATTGTGATCCAGCAGGAGCTACTGCAAGCCAAGCAGTTAACGGCGCGCAGCAGTTTGCCTGCTGCCAGTACCCTGGAAGGTGCCCGGCGTCGTTTACGTTTATTGGGGGTGCCAGCCGCGCAAATTGACCAGATCCTGCAGCGTGAGCAGTTACAAGATACGGTGACGCTCAGTGCACCAGTCAGTGGTATTGTCACTGAAAAATTTGTTAACCAAGGTGCTTACGTCAGCACTGGCCAGCCGTTATTTACCGTACTGGCGCTAGATACATTATGGCTGGAGTTAGCCGCCTTTGAATCCCAATTACCTTTGCTTAAAGTCGGGCAGCAGGTAGAGGTGAGTGTGAAAGCCTTGCCGGGCGAGACGCTGAGTGGTCGCATTGAACTGATTGAGCCGCAACTGAATATTGCCAATCGCAACGCCAGGGTAAGGGTATTGTTAGCGAACTCGGATGGCAGATTAAAGCCGGGTATGCTGGCACAAGCCAGTATTCAGGCTGACGTTGCCGAAACATTGTTAGTGCCGGCATCTGCCGTGCTCTTTACCGGCAAACAGTCACTAGTTTATGTCCAACCTGATGCGGCAGAGTCGAACTACGAACCCCGTCAGGTCGAGCTTGGCCTGCGTCTGGGTGAGGAATATCAGTTGCTCTCCGGCGTCACTGCGGGTGAGTTAGTGGTGACGCAGGGCGCGTTCCGACTGGATAGCGAACTGCAAATCCGCGGCCTGCCCAGTATGTTAAACCCAGCTGTTGCTTCAGGCCACACCGAAAGCATCGGCTCAGCACATCACCACAATACGAATGCGACGACTCCGTCGCAACAACAAAATACAGCAGTGATCGCTGCCGACGTTGTGCCAAACCATGATGACTTTGTGGTGCCTGCGGCAGCACAAGGGGTGTTGCTGGAGGCGTATGCGCAAGCTTACGAGGCATTGGTGGCTGACGATCTGGCCGGCTGGCAGCAGGCAACCTTGTCTATGCAGCAAGCGGTGGCGGCGGTTGACTGGCCAGATCGGTTTCCCCGGGTACTCAGTGCGTTAAAGGCTGGCGCCGAAGATATTCAGGCAGTGACTGAGCTTGCAGAGGCGAGGGCACTGTTCTACCGGCATAACCTCGGTTTATTGCGCTTTGCTGAGTTGGGCGTATTGGCTGACGGCTGGTATGAAGCCTATTGCCCGATGGCACGCGATGGCGAAGGGGCCAGTTGGTTACAACGCGAGGCTGCGCTGCGCAACCCCTATTTTGGCGCCATGATGTTGCGCTGTGGCGATATTGTGCGCCGTTTCGGGGCGGAGGGCTAAGGTATGACGACTCCCTTGCAACCGGAACCGGGACAAACTGAGCCTAGTCAGGGCTTCGCGCGTTTTATTGCACTGCTATTACAGCAAAAGCTGCTGGTGTTTGTTGCCTGCATCATCCTACTGGTCATTGGGATCGGCGTCGCGCCCTTTGGTTGGCAGCACTCTCTGCCACTTAAGCCGGTGGCGGTTGATGCTATCCCTAATCTGGGTGAAAACCAGCAAATTGTATTTGCCGATTGGCCGGGCCGTTCGCCGCAGGATGTGGAAGATCAGCTGACCTATCCACTGAGTAGCGCTCTGATGGGCGTGCCGGGGGTGAAAGATGTGCGCTCCTTATCGATGTTTGGCTTTAGCAGCATAGCGCTGATTTTTGAGGACAATATCGAGTTTTACTGGGCCAGATCGCGCATTCTGGAAAAGCTAGCCAGTTTACCGGCTGATACCTTACCGCCCGGTGTACAACCGGCGCTGGGGCCGGATGCGACCGGCCTGGGGCAAATTTTCTGGTACACGCTGGAAGGGCAGGATCCGCAGGGCAAGCCTGTTGGCGGCTGGCGGTTGGATGAGTTGCGAGCTATTCAAGACTGGTATTTACGCAGTGGTTTGCTCACGGCCGAAGGTATCAGCGAAGTGGCAGCGATCGGCGGCTATCAGCGGGAATATCAAGTAGAAGTTGACGCGAATTTGCTGCGGCTTTTTGAGGTGACACTGGAGCAGGTTACAGCAGCGGTTATGGCGTCGAACCTAGATGTCAGCGCCGGCAGCCGTGAGCTCAATGGTGTTGAATATCTGATCCGCGGCCAGGGGTTTGTTAAACAGCTGGCCGATCTGGAACAAGCCGTCGTCAGGCTGGGACCCGACAATGTGCCGATCCGGGTGCAGGATGTGGCTAAGGTCAACATTGGCCCGGCGCCGCGGCGTGGTGCGCTGGATGTTGCTGGCGCGGAAGCGGTGGGTGCAGTGGTCACGGTGCGCGAGGGCTATAACCCCAGACAGGCCATTGCTAATGTGCAAACCCGCATCAGTGAGCTACGGGCCGGTTTACCGGCAAAAGCCGTCATTAACTGGGCAGAAACCCGCTTAGAACAAGTCAGTGACTTTGCTGCCTTACAGCAATTGCCGCTACCCGGCGTAGAGTTTACTGAGCAAAGCGACAGCGTACAGCAGGCTTGGCGCGAATGGTTACAACAACATCCACAGCAGAGTTGGCCTGACTGGCTAACGCTTAGCAAGATCGAATTGGTGCCGTTCTATGATCGTTCGTTACTGATTGATGAAACGGTCGCCACCCTTGAGACGACGCTGGCGTTACAGCTTTTACTGACCACCTTGGTTGTGCTGGTGGTGTTGTGGCAGTTCAGGGCGGCACTGGCAGTGAGTTTAATGCTGCCCGTGACCGTGCTGGTCAGCTTTATCCTGATGCGTTACTTTCAGGTGGAGGCGAATATTGTTGCCTTAGCCGGGATTGCGATTGCCATTGGTACCATTGTCGATTTGGGCATTATTTTTACCGAGAATCTGCTGCAACAGCGGCAAGCTGCGCTGCAGCAAGAAGACGGAGCACTGCAGCAAGAAGAGAGGTCGCTGCAGACGGAGCAAGGTGCGTCGGAACAGGGGCAGCGTTTTAATGCGGCTTTGGCGATCCAGCAAGCTGGGCGCGAGCTCGGGCCTGCGTTACTCACCGCCATCAGTACGACCGTGATTAGCTTTTTGCCCGTGTTTGCCATGACGGGCGCCGAGGGTAAATTATTTGGCCCGCTGGCCTATACCAAAACCTTTGTTTTGTTAGCCGCAGTGTTACTGGCGGTCACCTTGCTGCCGGTGGTGTTGTACTTGCTTTTTGCGGCAGAGCCGGCGCGGCTTAGGGCACTGCTGGCGCAAAAATGCCATAACCTGCTACCTGCGCGCCTGCAAACCATACCCGCTACGCTGCTACGCCGTGGCCATGGTGTGCTGATGCTAGTGCTGTTATTGACGGTATTGTTTTGGCTATCCCAGCTCTGGCTACCGCTGGGACCGGGTGCTGGCTTCTGGCATAACCTGCTTTTCGTCAGTAGCTTATTATTGCTGGTGCTCTTGGTATTCTGGCTATTCTGGCAGGTGTACCTGCCGCTGTTGCGGCTTTGTCTGCGTTTTAAACTGACGTTTTTGTTGCTGCCGCTGCTGGTGGTGTTAACAGGTCTGTCGGTTTGGTTAGGAGCGGCCAAGGTGATCCCGGGTGTTAACGCCGACAGTCACCTAGCACAGCGTTTTCCGGGGTTAAGTCGCGAATTTATGCCCGCCTTGGATGAAGGGGCTTTTTTACTGATGCCGACGGTGATGCCGCATGCGGCTATCAGTGAAGCACTGAGTATCTTACAACAGCAGGATCAGGCGATTGCTGCTATCCCGGAAGTAAAAACGGTGGTGGGTAAAATTGGTCGGGCCGACAGTGCGCTGGATCCGGCGCCGTTATCGATGATTGAAACGCTGATCCAATATCATAGCGAATATAAAACCGATGCCCTGGGCAAGCGGCTGTATTTTAAATATGACCGGCAAACTGATAGTTTTGTGCGCGACAGTCAGGGTGAACTGATTATTGACCCGCGTGGCCGGCCCTACCGGCAGTGGCGTGAGCATATCAAAAGTCCGGATGATATCTGGCAGGAAATCGTGCAGGCGGCGCAGTTGCCCGGCGTAACCTCGGCACCTAAGCTGCAGCCGATAGAAACCCGTTTACTGATGCTGCAAACCGGCATGCGCGCGGCGATGGGTGTTAAACTGCAGGCGCCAGATTTAGCCACGCTGGAGCTGGTTGCACTGGCGTTTGAGGCAGCATTGCGCGACGCCCCGGCCATTTCGCCACTCACCGTAAATGCCGAACGGGTGGTAGGCCAGCCGTATTTAATTGTCACGCCCAATCGACAGCAAATCGCCCGGCATGGCCTAAGTATGCAACAGGTGCAGCAAAGCTTAAGTACAGCCCTAGCGGGGATGGATGCCGGTCGCACCGTTGAGGGGCGCGAGCGTTATCCTATTCGGGTGCGTTATCAACGTGAACAGCGCGATAGCGTGGAGGCGATAGCACAAGTACTAGTGGCGACGCCCGCCGGCTATAGTGTGCCGTTAATTGAACTGGCAGAGATCCGCTACGAGCGTGGCCCACAGATGATCCGCTCGGAAAACAGCTTTTTAACCGCTTACATTACCTTTGGCGCAGCGCGGGGTATCGCCGATGTCGAAGCGGTCGCACAGGTAGAGGCTTATTTGCAGCAACTGTTGAGTTCCAGTGAGCTGACATTGCCGGCCGGCGTCAGTTATCAGTTTGCCGGCAGTTACCAGCAACAGCAACGTGCTGCGGCGACACTAAGCTGGTTGGTGCCGCTGGCGCTGACCTTGGTGTTTATGTTGCTGTATTTACAGTTTAAACAGGTGAGTACCGCGCTGATGATTTTCAGCAGCATTGCCATTGCCTGGGCTGGCGGCTTTATTGCGCTGGATGCGTTCGCACAACCGGACTTTCTAAATAGCCAGTGGTTTGGTGCCAATCTGCGTGAGTTGTTTAATCTGCAAAGTTATAACCTGAGTATCGCGGTCTGGGTCGGGTTTTTAGCCTTATTCGGTATTGCTATCGACGATGGCATTGTGATGGCGACTTACCTGAAACAGCAATTTGCTGCCCGGCCAGCAAGCAGCCGTGCTGAAGTGCGCGAGTTAGTGTGTGCGGCAGCGGCCAAACGCATTCGCCCCTGTTTAATGACCTCCGCCACCACGATACTAGCACTTTTACCGGTACTCAGCGCCACTGGCCGCGGAGCTGATCTGATGATCCCGATGGCAATACCAACGCTCGGCGGCATGCTGTTTGTGCTACTGAGCGTCTTTATGGTACCGGTGCTCTATGCTGCCCGGGAGGAGTGGCGCTTGCAGCACTGAATAAGGTGTAAGGAGTACGTTAACAAGCGTCACCGCTGTAACCGCCAACTAACAGCGGTTTAATCCGTTAGGGTTCCTTTGTGCCTGTTTACTTTTTAGCTGATGCTGCAATATTAGCAAGAGTCTGTTGGTTTTTTCAGCAAACAGTTTTTAGTTATTTTATTTCTTGGTCTTTTACGCTAAGGCTAAGTGATTGAATTTATTACCCCCCAAAAAAAATCAATTCCAAAATATGCATATTTTTATAGCTAAATAGAATATAACAATCTATTGCGTTCACAAAAATGAGTATGTAGTTTACATCTCATTGTTAAATTTGTTTACTTGTAAACATACCAAGGCTCTATCGAGACTCACAATAGTAGTCGAACACCTGTTAATTAGCGTTTCTAATACTATCTTTTTACACGTTATTGGTATTCGCATGAGGCATTATGAAAAAATTTCTAGGTATTGTAGCTCTTATTTTTATTGCATTGAGTATTCTGTTTTATGTGTTTCAGGCTTTGGCTAATTGGAACTGTGAGCTTGGTATCGCTGCTGTGTCTCCTTTTGGCTATCACTGCAAGTAGTTAGTTAAAGACTTCAATATAAGCGGGCTTAGTTACTGTTGAAATAGACCGCATGACTGTGAAATGTACATATTTTTAGTTTTTTAACTGTGAGAAGCTTCGGTATTTTGTATCAACTTACAAGAAGCAAATGTGGAGGCTAAATGTTTTGGTTAGGAATCCTTGCAATTATAGTAATTACACTGCATGCGACATTACTTTCCGGTGACGTGAGTGTTTTCGTAGACGCACTCTCTATTCTGTGGGTTGTGCTAATGGCAATAAGTATGATGTTTGCTTCTACCTTATTGAAACGGGTTAGGCAGGCTTTTTCTATATTGTTAACTAATGATAAGACGTGCAACGAAGTTCAGTATCGTCAAGCAATACAAGTTTTTTCTGTATTTGGGCGCTCTGCTGTAATGGCCGGGCTTTTTTATCGTTGATTGGGTCGATAGCCTTAGCAAGCCATCTGGCTTCGTTGGATGCAATAGGTAGTGGTTTTGTAATAGCTTGCTTGCCGATTTTCTATGGTTTTTTTGTAAAGTTATTAGCGATGATTGCTGAAGAAAGAGTGCAGTCGTTATCAGTTGAACGTTTATTGAACTAAGGACGATAAACTTGTCGCCGTATAGAAGCCAGTTTTCCGAGCACAGGTCGCACTGGGCCAACAAGCCATTGTGCTTTTTCTTAGTAAATCTGGTTATCTGGATTTCGTATCTTATTACGCTGCGGCTATTTCAACTGGGGGATAGTTACGAGAGCCTGCAAACCTGCTTCTACTTGGGAATATTTTTACTTATCGGACAGGGCGTTATTTTTGTCATACGCAAAAATATTTTGGCTGGTATTGGCTATTATATCTCTGCGATTCTGCTGCTGGTTACCTTCATGGTTACCGGGGCTATCGGTTATGTCCTTGGCAATATATTAGGTTCAGGTTCTGCCTGGCCTTTGCTAACAAAAGGAGATCTGGTTATTGGCCGGAACTTTGCGCTTTCATTTCAGCCTGGTGTGATGGTAAGAGCGGAAATTGATGGTAAGAGTATGATAAAGAGAATTCATGGCGTACCGGGAGATCAGATCACCATCTGCGACGGTTTGGTATACGTTAATGATATTGCCTATCAGCAGGTAAATAATTGGGTGGGTTTTCGATTTGAAAACGCTGCGCAGTGTCAAAGAGAGTACCGTAAGCTGCAACTCGCTGCGGATGAGTATTTTGTGTTAGGGGATAACACTAACCAAAGCCGAGATTCCAGACAATATGGTCCAGTGCCAAAAAGTGTGCTGTATGAAAATTTTCTGTATGCGATACGCGATGATATGACGGTAAGGTATCTAACTGTCGAGTTCGTCGCTCCGGCAGAACACAAAGGTGCAGGACAGTAAACCATGCAACGATAAAGCCGGTTTCCTGTGCTAACAGTCAACGGTTATTGCTTTGTGGTCGCTTGCATTTAATCTTAAAGATTAACTGCAAAGGCCTTTATTACTTGCTCAGCACGACTTATATCCGGCAGTGGAGAAAGTTTATGACACTCAGTTTAAATAGTATTATTTTAAATATTGTTGCAGCTCTATTTTTTGCCGTGTTTTTTTTACTTTTTTCAAGAAAATATAAAACAACAAAAGAAAAAGTGGCTTGTGTTACTACTATGACCTTGTTCTATTTTTTAGCGCTATTACTTAAAGATTATTTTGGCAAGTAACCACCTAAGACGCCATAGTAATTGGCTGTGGCGGCGGCAGGAGATGCTGTAAGCATAGGCCGGCATGCTAACATGTCGGCCTAGTCTGCTATCACAGTCGTTAATTATGATAACTAATATGCTGATGGAAACGCACCGTTAAATCATCGCGCTCTGGTTGCAGATTCACGGATTTCGCAAAGCGGCGCAGCGCGCTTTCTACTTCATTCATAAAACGGCCATAGCCCATATCGGTTTGATCTGCGGGTGTGGCAAAGATCACCAGCTGCATCATTTCTACCAGCTTTTCGCCTTGCAGATCGCTAATAAGTTGGCCACTTTCAATGCTGTGATTAAAACCAAGCATTTGCAGTTCTTTGCCATGGCTGCTTTTATCGAATTGGCTATTGCGCACTAAAGGTAATAAACCATTAGCCAATACGGCTAAATGTTTAAGCTTTTCCTGCTGGCAAGCGCTAACAAACTGATCATAGACATGTTGATACAGTGGTAAGTAAGGGGCATTGCTTTGTAGATCAATCGCGACCTGTTCTTTTAAGCGGCGGCTTAGCGGCAAATTCACAATCACATACGTTAACGCACTGTGCTTGGGTAATTCGCAATTACGAGCTTTATAGCGCGCATCAATTGAGCGTAGTTTAAAGCCGTAGCTTTCTTTATTGCCTTTGGCTTTGGCAAAAAGATCATAAGTAAGGTGCTGGTGATCTCGTACTTTAATCTGTAAGTCGGCCAAGGCTAAACGATTTTTAAATTCGGTAAGTAAAGCCGTCACCTGTTGATGGAAGCTGGCAGCATTAGAGCGCAGTGGCTGCTCGGTGGCTAAAAAGAGTAAGGAGATTTTACGTGCCCGAACTGTGGCATCAAAAAAGCTATGATGCGCTTCATGATAGCTAGGATTGTAGAAAAACAAAATCTGCTCAGCGGTTTGTAATACATAGGCTTCCTGGTGAAAGCGCACTACGGGTGTTTTACCATTAGCAATAAAATGCACATTGCGCAGGCCAAATTGATCGGTTAATTCAAACAGCTTTTGCGCCAAGTCTTGATACAGGGCTTGATAAGGCGCGTCTGATGCAGCAGGAAAGCGGGCGACGAGCTCATCACTGAGGACAAACTCAGCCAACACATATTGATTGTCGCGTGCCACTGCGGGCAAATACACTTTATGTTGCGAACTTACGGGCATAGTAGATTCCTTAAATGATTAAATTGTCAGCAATTGTAGCAAATTTATGACGGGTAAAGTGTACGGGTTACGACAATTTTTATCTTGGGTCAAGGTTTTAACATCGCACTCTTGATACGATGCTATTGTGTTTATGATCACTGCGTATTTATGGTGAAAATAGCGGTAGAATAGCCTGTCTTAACATGGAATAAAGGGAGTAAAGATGTCTGTTACCTTGCTAATTGATTATTGGCTGATTGCGATTACGGCATTATTTGTGGTGGTAAACCCACTGACGACGGCGTTTATTTTTGTATCTTTATTGCCTAACGCGACCACGCAGCAGCGAAAACGTGCGGCGAAACGGTCCACGCTGGTGTCTGCCGGTATTTTTTTAGTGTTTGGCTTATTGGGAAGTTTTATCTTTAAGGTGTTTGGCATCACCTTAGAAGCGTTCCGCATTGCAGGGGGACTCATTTTATTTGGTATCGCCATGAGCATGATGCAAAAAGGCTTAGATGACGGTGAGGAGGCAACCGGTAAAGAGCCCCATCCTGATGGGAAAATTGCCAAAGATGTGTCGATTATCCCGTTAGCGATCCCTTTTATTGCCGGACCAGGCGCTATTGCCACGGTGATGATTTTAACGAGTGAAGCACAATCGTTGTGGCATTTTATTACGGTATTTTTGGCTATTGGTATCACCACCTTTACCTGTTACTTGGCGATGATTTATGCGCATGTCTTGGTGCGTTATTTAGGCGAAACGGGTAAAGAAATTATTACCCGCTTATTTGGCTTAATTTTATCGGTGATCGCGGTGCAGTTTGTGATAAACGGGGTGTTGGATATTTACCGCAGTTTATAAAGAGACGTTCTCATATTGAGGCATTCTTTAAATCAGCTAACGGGGCTTAAACCCCGTTAGCTTGATGACATAATGGCGCCTTAGGCGATAAATACAAACCCAAAGAACGCAATCACGGCAGCGATAAGCGCATACGGGAATTGCGTTAAGGCATGACTCATTAAATCACAGCCCGTTCCTTGTGCTGCTAATACGGTAGAGTCACTGTAAAAACAGGCTTGGCTACCAAAGGAACTCGCTGATAACAATGCACCAATCACCAGTGGGATATTGGCGTCTACTGCGGTAGCTAATGGCATTACAATAGGAATAGAGACGGCAAAAATACCCCAGCTAGAACCTGTTGCAAACGCCAGCAATGCCATTGCTAAAAACACCAATGCGGGTAGCATTTGCGCCGTCATATAAGGTGCTAAATTTTCTATGATAAATAAGGGTAAACCCAACTTATCGCAGACATCCTTAAAAATAAAGGCAGCTATAACCGTACTAATGGCCGGTAACATGGTTTTAAAGCCATTCATCATCACGTCCATCATCTCAGATAATGACATGAGTTTTTGCACACCATAGTAGATTATGGAGAAAACTAAGGCCGCAATAACGCCTTTTAATACATCTGGCTCACTAAGTGAATCACCTAATAACACCGTAAAAACGATCAGAGACAGCATGGGCACCATAAAGTTATGCACTTTACCTTGCTTATTACTGCTTTCAAACTCTTCTTCTATCGAGCTTACAGCATAATCGTCGCTGGTATGATAGGGCATTTCTTCAGAGGCGTGATGCAACATCCGTTTACCATCGCTGGGTTGATCGGCCAGCTCACACTCGATAGGATTCCCTTGCTGAGTTGCTAACTCGGCTTTTTTCATCGGGCCAATATCGGGTAGTAATTTCAACGTAACCAGCATTACCACAATAACGGCTAAAATCGGATAAAGCATATAGGGGATCGCTTCGATATACACGGCGACGCCTTTGCCTTTGTCAGCAATATCGTTATCTTCTAACAAACCACCAAAAAATACCGCCCAAGTTGAAATAGGCACTAATACGCATATAGGGGCTGCGGTAGAATCAACGATATAGGCTAATTTCTGCCGAGACACTTTAAACTTATCCGTGACCCGTTTCATAGCCTCGCCTACCGATAAGGCGTTTAGGTAATCATCAACAAAGATGATACAACCCATTATAAAGGTCATAAACATGGAGGAGCGTGGCCCTTTGGCTTTTTCAGCGCCAAAGCGTCCAAACGCAACAGCTCCGCCCGTGTGAATTAACAGACCTATTAAGGCACCAAAACCACCACAAACTAGAATTAACCAGCCAATGGTTTCGTCCTGCATAACATTTACGGCGATTTCAGAAAAGTTACCTAGCGATTCGCTCGGGCTTAATAACAGTAATCCCGCAACAGCGCCGAGTACCAGCGCCAAGATCGGTCTTTTAAGCCAGATAGCAAAAACAAGTACGACTAAAGGTGGGATTAAACTAAGTGCTGAGGGGGCAGCAAGCGCGGCCGCTTCGGCCGCCGCAGCAACAGGCTCGGCCAAACTCCCTAGGGTTTCATCTGCTGACATGGTTTTTATTCTCGTATAAAAGTCCGGTAAACCGGCAAAAAGTTAACAAAACCGTTGCAGCAGATTTGACAACTCAACGGTGTGAATGTCTACGCGAAAAGCCTTTTATGTTACCTAAGCGGTATACTAAAAAACGGGCGTAGTGCTTGCCTGTTCTTTACTCAGGCAAACGGTTGCATCATAGCAAAAAAACGCGTTTTCACAATTGAATTTATTAACAAAAAACCCGTAATTAGCCGACTAATGACGGGGTGTCGATACGTAAAGGCTGTGACTTTCTCGGATCAGGTAAAACACGCGCGACTTAGCGCTAACAAACGTCTATGGACTCCCCCTCCATTGCAAGCACAAAGTGATCAAATTTGGCGGTGAATGACTGCA